>NZ_JAFVMF010000005.1 GCF_017377715.1 Acetobacter sacchari
AAGGTCAACAGGAACGTCAACACGGTCCAGCAACGGAAAACGACCCACCGTGGGGGGCTGGATACGCGTGCGCTCCGTTTTTTCCGGAGTCCTTGTGGCTTTGGCGCCATCTGTCATGGGGATATCATCCGTCGTTGCTTCTCCGGTCGCACATGACGCGCAGATACCCGGATAAAACTTCGCTTCCCTAAGGCGATCCGCGCTTCCGTTGAGAGAAACGTCGGTCGCGCGCCGCCGGGAGCGAAAAGGGCGGCTTTCGTACCGTTCCTTCTGTTGTTAGTGTTAACGGCGTCTGGCAAGCGTGAATTGTGGAACGACCGTCAAGTGTGTTGTCCTTGCAACAAAATGTCGATCAGGACTTGAGAGGAAGAACGGGACTATCCTATAGCGTCGGGATAAAGCGCAACAGCGCCCCCTGATATTCGCAGGCGCGCCATGTGTAGCCCGCAAGTCTGAACTACACGGGCTTTTCTATTATTTTTCTCCGGCATAGCCATATTGTCCCGGCATGTGTCAGGTAGTCGGCGGTTTTCCGCACTTAGGAGCTAGAGCGTAATGGCGGTACCCATAATGCAGGCCGTCCGGGTCGGCGGATACGTTGTCAAACAGCACATTTCGGGCAGGAAGCGGTATCCTCTCGTGCTTATGCTGGAACCGTTGTTCCGTTGTAATCTGGCCTGTGCGGGCTGCGGCAAGATTGACTACCCGGCCGCGATTCTGAATCAGCGGTTGAGCGTGCAGGAATGTCTCGACGCAGACGCCGAATGCGGTGCGCCCGTCATCGCGATCGCAGGCGGTGAACCACTCCTTCATAAAGAGATGCCCGAAATCGTGCGTGGCCTGCTGGCGCGCAAGAAATACGTTTATCTCTGCACAAACGCGCTGCTGCTGGAAAAGAAACTCGACGATTACAAGCCTGATCCGTTCTTTTCCTGGGACGTGCATCTAGACGGCGATCAGGCGATGCACGATTCGTCCGTCTGTCAGGACGGCGTTTATGACCGCGCCGTCGCAGCGATTCGCAAGGCGAAGGCCCGCGGGTTCCGGGTATCCATCAACTGCACGCTGTTTGATGGCGCCGATCCGAAGCGCGTCGCCGCATTCTTTGACGAAGTCATGGCGATGGGCGTGGATGGCATCATGACCGCGCCGGGCTATGCCTATGAGCGGGCGCCGGATCAGGAGCACTTCCTGAACCGCCAGAAGACCAAGCAGCTGTTCCGCGACATCTTCCGTCTGGGCAAGGGGAAGAAGTGGCGCTTCACGCAGTCGCCTCTGTTCCTCAACTTCCTGGCGGGCAACGAGACATACCATTGCACGCCGTGGGGCAAGCCGCTGCGCACGGTCTTCGGCTGGCAGCGTCCGTGCTATCTGCTGGGCGAAGGCTACGCGAAGACGTTCGACGAGTTGATGAGCGACACGAAGTGGGACGACTACGGCACCGGCAACTATGAAAAGTGCGCCGACTGCATGGTTCATTCGGGTTATGAGTCTACGGCTGTCATGGACGCTGTTCGTCGCCCCTGGCACATCGCGAAGGTCGCGCTTTTCGGGCCGGAAACCGAGAAGCCGATGGCACCGGAAATCTCTCTCGCAAATCAGCGCCCGGCTCAATACGTCTACGCCGAGCATGTCGAAGAGAAGATGAAGGACATCGCCGCCCGCAAGAAACCGGCGAAGCCGCCGCGTGTGACGACGGTTTCCGGCGCGAGCGCGCAGGCAGAGCAGGAAGCTGTTCCCGTAGACGCCGCCGACTGAGCTTGGGTCATTTCGACCATGTGTTATAGAAAAAGGGTGGAACCGGTCGGTTCCACCCTTTTTTATTTCCCGAACCCGCCGCGCCGATTGGCGGCCTCTCTATGGCTACATGCCTCAGAACGGACTTCATGACTGTCTCGATCCTTGTGATTCTCCTGCTCGTACTGCTCAACGCGGTGTTCGCCATGGGGGAATTGGCGCTTATTTCCGTCAAGCGACCAAAGCTCGTCTTGATGGAGCGGAACGGAGTGCGTGGAGCCGATCGGGCGTTGCGGCTGGCCGACGATCCGCAAAGCTTTCTTCCGACAGTGCAGATCGGCATGACGCTGGTGTCGATTCTCGAAGGCACGTTCGGCGGCGTGAAGATTGAGGCGTCGCTGACGCCCTGGCTCGCCAGTTTTCCCTCGATCGCGCCATTCGCCTCCGATATCTCGATGGTTGTCGTGGTGGTGGCGATCACGGGGCTGATGCTGGTTCTTGGCGAGCTAGTGCCCAAGCAGCTGGCGCTAAGGCGTCCGGAGCAGATCGCTGCGACCCTGTCCCTGCCGCTGGAAACACTTGCGACTGTCGCGCGGCCGATCGTCCTGCTGCTGCGGCTCTCCTCCAATCTTGTGCTACGTCTGATGCGGGTGCCGCCAGCCAGCAAGCAGGCCCTGACCGAAGAGGAACTGAAAGCGGTTCTCGCCGAAGGCGCGCAGTCGGGGGTGCTGGAGCACGAAGAGCGGACGATGATCGAGCGTCTGCTGCGTCTGGCTGATCGACCAGTGCGTGCGATCATGACGCCGCGTAACGAGATCAGCTGGATTGAACGCCATGCAGGGCGCGCTGCGTTGATAACTGAACTGCGCAAGACGACATACTCGCGTCTGGTCGTCTGCGAGGGGGGCGTCGACAATCCAGTCGGGGTCATTCTGGCGAGTGATATGCTCGACCGGCTTCTCGACGGCATGCCGGTTTCCATAGAGGCGGGGCTACGCAAACCGGTCGTTGTGCCGGACACGATCTCGGCGCTCGATATGTTGGAGCGGATGCGTTCGATCCCGCTCGGCATCGCGCTGGTCGTGGATGAATATGGGTCGTTCGAGGGCATTGTGACGGCATCGGATTTGTTCGATGCTATCGTGGGCGAGGTGAGCGACCACGGGCAGCATACGCGCCTTGAGGCCAAGGCGGGCGATATGCTGGTGCTGGAAGGATCTGAGCCAGCGGACGAGGTGAAAGATCGTCTCGATCTCGGGGAGTTGCCGGGGGAGGGGGACTATCACACGTTGGGCGGTCTGATCCTCGCGCTCCTGCGCCGCGTTCCGGCAGTGGGCGACAAGGTGGTGTTTTCGGGCTGGCTGTTCGAGGTGCTGGAGATGGAGGGGCGGCGCGTCACGCGTGTTCGGGCCAGCAGACAGGCTCTGGCGGAGAACTGATTTTTTGTATTTTTCAGTTCTTCTGAAATATAATTTCTCGTCATGTATAAGTAACGAAGTAAACTTATTCTCAATTGTAAATAAAAGTGATTGTTCAGGGGGGTGAATTTTGAATTGTTTTCGGTATCGGTTTTAAATTCCGTGGGCCTGTGGCGGGGGCGTGGCGGTAGGTGCAAATTTTCTAATCAATGGGGAGGTATAGGCAGGAGCGAAGGGAAGAAACATATGAAGACGTGGGCCGGTCCCAACCAAGATCTGGTCAGGACATTGGACGATTACTGCTATGGGAAAGACGCGGCTCCATTTGCCCTGATGCTTAGGGGAGCATGGGGCAGCGGTAAAACCTGGTTGGTGGACCGATTTTTCGAAGAAAAAAAACAAAACCGTAACAATGACGATACGGCCTGTTTTCCGCTTCGTGTGTCACTTTTCGGCGTAGCATCAGCCGCGGAGATCGGCGACGCTCTATACGCTGAATTGCACCCGCTTCTGGCCGGTAAACCGGGACAGTTGGGAGGCTTCGTTGTGAGAAGTCTACTGAAAACCACGCTGCGAATTGATTTTAAAGATCTCGTTGGCGGTGCAGGCACTGTAAGAAGCGGCGAGGGTATGACGTTGGCTGGCGCCGATCTGAGCAGGGTTGGAGCAAACGGAAAGCCGCGCCGTCGTATTATCGTTTTTGACGACCTTGAGCGCGCGAAGATGTCAGCTACTGATGTTTTTGCGGCAGTCTACCCGTTGGTCGGCAACGGCGAGAACAGGGTTGTATTTCTGGCGAACGAAGAAGAGATCACACGCGGCGGTGACGCGGAAGTAGATTTATACAGAAGGACAAAAGAAAAGACGATTTGTCTGACGCTGGATGTGAAGCCCGACTTTAAATCGGCGCTTCTCGGCGTGAGTGGGAGGGTCAGAAACCGCGATTTTCAGGCGTTCCTTTCAGCCTTGGCACAATCTCTGGAAGTGTTGGTGATCAAGCCCGGGACATCCAATCTTCGGCTGTTGTCATTTTTCGTGCAACTGGGAGAAGATTTGTTTGATGCCATAGATGTAAAATATCGGACCGAAAAATATTACTCGGCGCTCTCCGAATTGTTTGCGCTAGTCTATATCGCTCTGGAAGAAAACCGCCTGCATGGGGCACCGTTCGAAATTTTTTCTGAGATCGTGCGGAGTCCGCCACAATTTCTAAGTAATCGTCAACAGTCCAGCGAGCAGCAGGACGTTGCGGCGAAAACGAATCGCGAAATTATTCAGAGAAGACTGTGGGGCTATAATCCTAAGGTTTTACATACACCTTTGATTTCTCTAGATGATCTCGAATCTCTGGTGATGCGTGGTGTTGTTCGGGCGGAGTCTATTAATAAAAACCTTGGACTGGATGGCCGCTTCACGAAAGAAGCGGAACTGCCGTCATGGGTTCGTGTTTGGAATTATGCGCAATCGTCTGCTCAAGAGGTAGCAGATGCGGTCGCGGCATTCTCGATTGATTTCGAGAAAAGAACTTTTGTTGGTCTCGACATGTTGCACGCTTGCAGCTTGTATCTGACGCTACACCGCGTCGGTCAGGCCGGTTTTGAAGGAATCGGTGCTGTTGACGCAGTAAAATCGTACATCACGGATGTTTTTGCCAAAAAAAAATTGACTGAAGAAGACTTCAAGGCATCTTCCGATAATACAACCAGTATCCGCTTTTTTGCCCCTTTCAACAGAACATTTAGCGAAGAAAGTAATCCAAAATTTAAGGAAATAATGGAATTTTATTTTTCTGAGCAAAAAGCATGGATAGGTAGGGCGCTGAACATACAAGCGAGGTCGCTGGAGGAGTTATTTCGGAGTGATATCGACGCATTTATGTCTCGTCTGTTCCGGTTGGGCGACGTCGCAGCCGTGTATGAAAATGCGCCTGTTCTGCAATATTTCGATGTGACGAAGTTCTCCAGGGACATTATTGATATTCCAGCCCATCGCAGACTCTATCTCATGGGATGCCTCAAAGACCGGTTTGACAGGACAGTGCATGCCACCAATGCGTTACATCCTGAATTCGCTTGGTTTCATAAATTGAGCGAAGCTCTCAAAGTTGCTGTGGTGCAATCAGATGGTTCGCCGCTATTTAAGGAAGGGATTTACGTTTCGGTTTTGTATCTTTGTAGCAATGTCGAGAAATTTCCTATAAAAAATTAATAATTTTTTGATAGTATGTTTCGTATTCGAAATTCTGGCTTTTGGTTGACGTGCTCAAGGGGCGCAATTGCTCAATACCAGCTTGTCAACCGCGATCTGGACAACATCCCACTCGCGTGGTTCGTCTCGGCGGTCTCTCTTCACGAATGAAAGCCCGATGAACCCTGATCTCCGCGCTTTGCTACGATTGTTCCGAACGGAAAACGTAGGCCCGGTTACCTGGCGGCGACTTATGGCGGAGTGCGGCTCCGCAACGAACGCGCTGGCGGCTCTGCCGGAACGGGCGAAACGGGGAGGGCGGCGCGCGCCGTTGGCGATGCCGGATATGGATGTGGTCGAGCGCGAAATAGAAGGTGTGATGAAGCTCGGCGGGCGGATGGTGACGCTGTTCGACCCCGACTATCCGCCGCTTCTGGCCGAATTGCCTGACACCCCGCCGATCCTGTCCGTGCTGGGGTCGTCGGCGTGCCTCGCCTCGGGCGGGGTCGGTATTGTGGGCGCGCGCAATGCCTCTGCGGCAGGCATGCGCTTTGCCGAGAGTCTGGCGACCGAACTTTCTCAAGCGGGTGTGACGGTCGTCTCGGGGCTTGCCCGAGGGATCGACGGCGCGGCCCATGCGGGGGCTCTGGCGGGACGACCCTTTCCTGAATGGGGCGGCACGGTGGCTGCGATCGCGGGTGGTCTGGATATCGTCTACCCGCAGGAGCATGCGGCGCTGCAGCGCCGGATCGCCGAGGGTGGCGCGGTGGTGACGGAAGCCCCGTTGGGGACGACGCCGCAGGCGAGGCATTTTCCGCGTCGCAACAGACTCATCGCCGGGCTCAGTCTCGGGACGGTGGTTGTCGAGGCGGCGTTTCACTCCGGTAGCCTGATCACCGCAAAACTGGCCGATGCGTATAGCCGACAGGTTTTCGCCGTTCCCGGTTCGCCTCTCGATCCGCGATGCAGGGGCAGCAACAATCTGCTCCGCAATGGCGCGCGGCTGGCGGAGGGGATCGACGATATCCTCCCCTGCCTCCGGAACGCGCCCAACGCGGGCGGCACGCAGTTTGGCGGATTTGCGGAGCGGCCATCCGCATGGGGAGCGCCAGACGACGACAGGAGCGTCATCGAGAGCGTCGATCTTGACAAGGCGCGGGAGAGGGTGCTGTCGCTGCTGTCGTACGCTCCCGTCCCGGTTGACGATCTGGTTGGGCGCTGCCAGTTCTCCGTCTCGGTCGTGCTTTCCGCATTGGCCGAACTCGAACTCGCCGGGCGGGCTGAAATCCTTCCCGGAGGAAGCGTTATTCTTTTGACGCCGCCTGCTGCGGACTGATGCACAGACCCGCTCGCACGCTGGCCCGGAGTGACAATGACTGACGTCGTCGTGGTTGAATCGCCCGCCAAGGCTAAGACGATCAACAAGTACCTCGGGGATGGCTACACGGTTCTCGCGTCGTTCGGCCATGTCCGCGATCTGCCTCCCAAGGACGGTTCGGTTCGTCCCGAAGAGGGGTTCGCCATGGACTGGCAGGCCGATGAGCGCGGTCAGAAGCAGGTCGCGGCGATCGTGAAGGCCCTGAAGGGCGCCGACACACTGTATCTGGCGACTGACCCGGATCGCGAAGGCGAGGCGATTTCGTGGCATGTGCAGGCGATGCTGGCCGAGCGCAAGGCGCTTGAGGGCGTGCACGTCCGCCGCGTTACGTTCAACGAGATCACGAAGGGCGCGATCAAGGAGGCGATGGCGCATCCGCGCGATCTCGACCTGCCGCTGATCGAAGCCTATCTGGCTCGTCGCGCGCTCGATTACCTCGTGGGCTTCACGCTCTCTCCCGTGTTGTGGCGCAAGCTGCCGGGATCGAAGAGCGCGGGTCGCGTCCAGTCGGTGTCGCTGCGCCTGATCTGCGAGCGTGAAGCCGAGATCGAGGTCTTCAAGGCCCGCGAATACTGGACTGTCGGCGCGACGTTCATGACGCCCGCAGGCGCTCCGTTCACCGCGCGCCTGACGCACCTCGACGGCAAGAAGCTGGAGCAGTTCGACCTTGCGACGGAAGAGCAGGCGCACGCGGCGCGTGACGCGGTCGCAGCCGGGACGTTCTCCGTCCGCTCGGTCGAGCGCAAAAAAGTCCGCCGCAATCCGCCGCCGCCGTTCACCACGTCAACCCTGCAGCAGGAAGCGTCCCGCAAGCTTGGCATGGGCGCGCAGGGGACGATGCGCACGGCGCAGCAGCTATACGAAGGCATGGACATCGGCGGAGAGACCGTCGGTCTGATCACATATATGCGAACTGACGGCGTCACGATGGCGAATGACGCCATCGCGGACATCCGCCGACACATCGGATCGGACTTCGGCGCAAATTACGTGCCGCCGCAGCCGCGCGTCTACACGACGAAGGCCAAGAACGCGCAAGAAGCGCACGAGGCCGTGCGTCCGACGGATGTCAGCCGCACGCCGGCGTCGATGGCGCGGTATCTGAACGACGACCAGCGCCGGTTGTACGAGCTTATCTGGAAGCGCGCGGTCGCCAGCCAGATGCAGTCGGCTGAACTCGATCAGGTGGCGGTGGACATCGCTGACGGCGCGGGGCGCGCCACATTACGCGCCACCGGCTCCATCGTCGCATTCGACGGCTTCCTGAAGCTGTATTCCGAAGGTCGGGACGAGACGGACAAGGCGGCCGACGACGAAAGCCGCATGTTGCCGCCGATGGCTGAACGCGACCCGCTCAAGCGAGGCGAGGTTACGGCCGAGCAGCATTTCACGCAGCCACCGCCGCGATATTCGGAAGCGTCTCTGGTCAAGAAAATGGAAGAGATCGGCATCGGCCGACCTTCTACTTACGCGTCGATTCTGACCGTTTTGCGCGACCGGAACTATGTGCGCCTTGAGAACCGGCGTTTCGTGCCGGAAGATCGCGGTCGGCTAGTCACGGCGTTCCTGGTGTCATTCTTCGAGCGTTATGTGGATACCCAGTTCACGGCAGGGCTGGAGGAGCAACTCGACGACATTTCCGGCGGGCGTGCGGACTGGCGCGCCGTGATGAGCGCGTTCTGGGACGCGTTTTCGGCGGCGGTCGCGCAGACGAAGGAATTGACGATCACCGAAGTGATCGACGCGCTTGACCAGGATCTCGGTGCGCATTTCTTCCCCCCGCAGCCTGACGGCGCGGATGCGCGTCGCTGTGTCGCTTGCGGCTCAGGACGGTTGGGCCTCAAGCTGGGGCGCTATGGCGCGTTCATTGGCTGCTCGAACTATCCTGAATGCCAATACACGCGTCGTCTGGCCGTTGATGGCGGCGAAGGCGAGGGCGGAGATAGCCTCAAGGACGGCATGCGGCTTCTTGGCCAGCACCCCGTCACGAGCGAAGATATCACGGTCAAGCGTGGCCCGTGGGGTCTTTACGTGCAGCAGGGCGAGCCTGACCCTGCCGACAAGAAGGCGAAGCCGAAGCGGGCGTCGCTGCCACGGGGACTCGATGGCGACTCCATTACGCTGGATCAGGCCGTCGGCCTGTTGGGGCTGCCGCGCATCGTCGGCGTCCATCCGGAGTTCGGCGAGTCCATCGAGGCCGGTCTTGGCCGCTTCGGCCCCTATGTGAAGATGGGCGCCATTTACGGGTCGCTCGACAAAGACGACGATGTGCTGAGTGTTGGGCTCAATCGGGCCGTGGACGTTCTCGCCAAGAAGCTGGCGTCGGTTCGTACGCTTGGCGCGCATCCGAAGGACGGTGAGCCGGTCATCGTTCGCAAGGGCAGGTTTGGGCCGTATGTCCAGCATGGCCAGGTGGTGGCGAATCTGCCGCGCGGCGAGAGCATGGACGACACCACGCTTGAGGGCGCCGTCGAATTGCTGGTCGAGAAGGGTAAGCTCCTGAAGCCGAAGGGCAAGGCTGGCGTGAAGAAGGGGACCAAGGCGAAGCCCAAGGCGTCTGCGAAGACGTCCGACGACGCTGAAGCGAAGGCTCCGCGTAAAACAGCGGCCAAGAGTAATGGCAGGGCTGCGTCTGCGACAAAGAAGCCCGCCGCGAAGGCGAAAGCTCCTGCCAAGCGCAAGGCGACGGCGAAGGCTTCTTCTTCCGAAACTGCGAAGGCAGACTGAGCGGCCAGCCGCAGCGCTCCGCCGCGGTCTCTTCCCCGAAACCGGGGCGTGAGGCCGTGTTGCAGGTTCTGTCTCGGACCGAAGGCGCACTCGGTCCGGGCGATTTGTTGCGCGCATTAGGGTTGGGGCCGGGCCACAAGGCTGCGCTCCGCACTTTGCTGCATGACATGGCGTTGGACGGCGCGTTCGCCGGTTCGGATCTGGCGAAACGCATACGCGGCGTGAGGGATTTGCCCGACACGGCGTATGTCGTCGTGACGGGATCTGATCGCAACGATCGCTCGATCGCCCGGTTTCTCGATCCTGAACGAGCAACGGGCGAGGGGCGTGCGGGAGCCCAGCGTGAACCCGTCATTTTCATGGCGCCGGAGCAGCCTGGACGACCGCCGCTTACGCCGGGCGCCAAGGTGTTGGCGCGTCTTCGCAAACTCGGCGCAGGCCGGTTCGAAGGGCGCACGCTCCGCACTTGCGACGTCCGCCGTCTCGTCGGGCTAATGAGCGCTTCGTCCGGGGAGGAACGACTGACCCTCGACGCGGGAAGGGCGGGGCTCTGGAGCGTTGAAGCCTGTTCGTCCGGGGACGTCGGGGATGCTGTCGTCGCGGTGGCGGAGCCGGTCTCCGGCGCTTCCGGACGGGGCGGTCGCGCACGTCTTCTCGCTACTCTTGGCTATGCCAGCGATCCGGCGGTTCTGACGGCGATGAGCCTGTATGAACACGGGCTGCCCGCCGGGTTCTCTGACGAGGCCATGACCGAGGCGGAGACGTTTGGCGACGTCGATGCTGCCGCCGCACTGGCCGATGGGCGCGTAGATTATCGAGATACGCCCTTCGTGACGATCGACGGCGCCGATTCACGTGATTTCGACGACGCCGTCTGGGCCACGCGCGATGGTGACGGTTTCCTCTTGCGGATCGCTATCGCCGACGTCGCGCATTACGTTCGACCCGGTGGTGCGCTTGATCGGGAAGCGCGTGAAAGGGGACATTCCGTCTATCTGCCGGGAATGGTGGTTCCGATGTTGCCGCCGCGTCTGTCCGACGATTTGTGCTCACTGCGTCCGGACGTAGATCGTCTTTGCGTGGTGTTCGAGATTCCGATCGACATGCACGGGCACGCTGGCGAGGCGCGGATCGCAAGGGGGGTCATGCGCAGTCGCTCTCGGCTGACTTACGAACAGGCGCAGGAGATGCACGACGGAGCGATGGCAGGGGCCGCGCCCGGAAGTGACGTCACGGCGTTGTTGGGCGCGTTGTTTGCCGCACATGACGCGTTGCGCTCCGCCGCGGTCGCGCGCGGGGCCAGCGTTGTGGAACGACAGGAACGCAAGGTGAGTTTCGATCCACTCTCGGGGTGCGTTTCGGTTCGCGTTGCGCCGCGTCTGGACAGCCATCGATTGATCGAATCCTTCATGACGGTCGCGAATCATACGGCGGCGCGGATCATGCGTCGTTGCGCGGCGCCGGGCCTGTTTCGCGTCAATCCGCCGATTCCGGATGCTGACGCGGGGATAGAGGCGCAGCGATTCGCCGCCGCGCGATACAGTGCGTCGCCGGCCCCCCATGCCGCTCTGGCGCTGGACGAGTACGCGCATGTCACCAGTCCGATCCGCCGCTACGCGGACCTGCTTTGTCATCGCGCGCTCGACGGCAGGGCGAACCGTTGCGGGAAAGACACGTTGGAATCGAGAACGGCGCTCGCGAGTCATCTTCGTTTAAGCGAAGCGAGAAGCGCAGGCGCGGCGCGTGATGCGGAGCAGAGGCTGATCGTCTTCCATCTGGCAGGTTTGGTGGGCGCATCGCTCGACGGTCATGTGTCCGGCGAGACCCCGTCAGGATATCTGGTCACGTTGACGGACACTGGCGCAATCGGTCTGTTGATCGACGAAACAGCGTTGCACGATCACGATATGCCGGATTCGATCACTTGCGTCGCCTCGCGCTCTGGCGCGCCCGGAAGGGAAGACACAGTTTCAGGCCCATCCCGCCCTTTGCCTCTTGCAAAGGGAACGGGGGTGCGCGTGCGTTTAAGCAGCGTCGATCCGGTCGCTGCGCGATGCCGGTTCTCTATAGTGGCCGTCAGTTCATGATGGTGTCGTTCGTGTCGCACAGATGGATGAGCTGTAAATCGAGAGTCTGCGAAGGCGTTGCAGCCGGGCAAGTCGATCCTGAATTGGGGTCGTCTCGGCAAGGCTCGATTTCTCCATCGTTATTCCGACGAATTTCGGTCATGCGGACGCCGAGCAGATGCGGAGGCGCGGCCTCCGTCTTGGCGCCGTTAATGCTCGTGTGGCTTGCCGCCGCCGCACCGGACCCGACGCCGACCACGCAGGCCGATCTTGACGTGCCGATGACGCGTTCAGTTCTGCTGACCGCCATGGAGTTCCTTTCCTCGCGCACGCTGGCCCCGCATACGGCGAAGGAGTTCAGTCTCTGGGGATTGGGCGGAATCAGCGCGCTGGATCCGGGGCTGCATGTAGAGGAACGCGGTCACGTCGTGACTTTGCTCTCTGGGCAGACGGCGACGCTCAGCCGCGACGAACCAGCCGAAGGCGACCTGCGCGGTTGGGCGGAGCTGGACACGGCGCTGCTGGCGAACGCGTGGACCCAGTCAGACACGATACGCGCCGCGCATGCCGACGGGGTGGTCCAGAGTTTCTTCGACGAGCTGTTCAATCATCTCGATCCCTATTCACGTTATGTCGGTCCCGCGCCTGCGAAGACCGATCGGGAAGAGCGCAGCGGCGGTGACGGTGAGATTGGGGTCTCGCTGGGTGAAGACACTACGGTCTCGTCGGGCGGCAGGAGGCGGGTGCGCCACGAGCGCGAAATCATCGTCACGGCGGTCAACGCGAATGGGCCAGCGTGGCCTGCGGGCGTCGATATTGGCGAACGTCTGATCAGCGTGGACGGGCGGAGCGTTGCGGGTCGGGCTCCGACGGAGATCGAGCAGTCCCTGCGTGGCGCGCCGAACTCTGTCGTGACGCTGCGACTGGCTCCGCCGTTGGGTGGAGCCGCGCGCAACGTGTCGCTGCGGCGTGCGCAGGTGCCTCCGGAGACTGTGTTTGCGTTCGCCAGCGATCCGCTCGTGGTGCTGCGAATCACCTCCTTTTCCTCAGACACGGCGGAGGAGATGAGCCAGTATCTCGATCAGGCGGCGCAGGACGGAAGAATGCGCGGTCTGGTCATCGATTTGCGGGGCAATCGTGGCGGCGTTCTGCAACAGGCGGTCACTGCGGCGGCGCTGTTGATGGACCGAGGCGTCGCCGTCGTAACGCAGGGGCGGGATCCGCAATCGAATCATATCTGGGCGGTCCAGGGTGGCGACATGACGAATGGCGCACCGATTGCAATTCTCGTCGACGGACGCACGGCGAGCGCGGCAGAAATTCTTGCGGCCGCGTTGTCGGACCATCGACGGGCTGTCGTCATCGGCAGCGCAACACTTGGCAAGGGGCTCGTGCAGACGGTGGCGCAATTGCCTGACGGCGGAGAGTTGTTCGTGACATGGAGCCGCGTCATCGCCCCGCTGGGCTGGCCTCTGCAGGGGTTAGGCGTGATGCCGCAGATATGCACCAGCCGCGGCGCAGCTGACGCGCAGCGACAGATGGACGCTCTGCGTGCAGGACGGGCGCTTGATTCCCGAAGCGTCGTGCGGTCGCGTGAGGTCCGTCTGCCGGACAGCGTTTCGCAATTGCTCGACATCCGCAAGGCCTGTCCGGCCGCGCTTGGCGGAGATAACGACCTCGATCAGGCTCGGGCGCTTCTGGGCGATCGGACGGCGTATCGTGCGGCTTTGGAGATGGTCCCAGAAGGGACGCAGACTGCGGCGCCGAAGGAGTAAAGGCGTGACGGAAGCGCGACTGAAGACAGGTTTATGGGTCAGCGCCGCGTTGCGAGCCGGCGCGCAGGGTGGTCGTTCCGCCATGCGGTTGCGGCGTGGGGACGAGGATGCGGGCGGCGTGCTGGCGGTGCTGGTCAACCGGAGCGGCGGCTCGGTCGTGTTGACGCAGACTCGCACTCCGGATGGAGAGCGAGCTTGGATGCGCGGCACCGGAGCGGAGCCTGTAACCGCGGCGGACGCTGACGCTTATGTCGCGCGGCAAGTGGCTCGGGACCCGGATTTGTGGGTTCTCGAGTTCGAGAGCGATGATTTGACCCCGCCGTTTGAAGCTCATGTATTGTGAGGCGCGAGCAATCGAGCGTTGCGACCAATCGAGTTTGATCGCGTTGATTTCGGTTGCGAGGCGCTGCGCTGCCGCTGTGTTCGATGAGTGACGGGCGACGGCTGGGAGGCGATTTCGTGACAAGGGGGACGGGTTGGCGCAGGGTCGGTGAGTTGCGCGATCCGTCACTTTCGGCAAATAGAATGCGAAACGATGAACAGATACAGTCGCGAGGCCCTGTCGGGCGCGGCGGGGCCGGCGTTCGAGCCGGCGGGATGAGGAGAACCAGATGAGACTGCGTTATGGGTTTCTCGCAGGATCGATCCTGTCTGCGCCGCTCGCCGTCGCCGCTCTGCCCTCCGCAGCGTTGGCTCAGCCCGTGCAGGGCCTGTATGTGGCGGGCGAAGGCGGCGCGACCTTCAATCAGGACCAGCGCGTCCGATCGAGTTCCATGTTCCCGGACGGCCGCGATCGCTGGAAAACCGGCGCGGTTGGGATCGGGTCGATCGGCTACGGTCTGGGCAACGGTTTCCGTGTCGAGATCGAAGGCAATTACCGCAACATGGGTTACGATCGCTTCGTGTCCGGCGGCGTGCAGGGCCGCGCCGATGGACGGCGTCAGACCTATGGAGCGATGGCGAACGCGCTGTTCGATCTGGACATCGGCAAGAGCTGGCTGTTCCCCTATTTCGGCGCGGGCGTCGGCTATGGCTGGACGGCGATGAATACGTCGGTCACCGCGCCAGGCAACACGTTCGCGCAGCATATTGGCGGCACTTACGGCGCATTCACCTATCAGGGCATCTTCGGTCTTTCGATGCCGATACCATGGGTGGTCGGTCTGTCCGCTACGGCCGAGTACAGATTCTGGACCATGCTTGGCCCGCAATCGCATGGCGCGACGGCGTGGGGCACGGTCGGCGGGCGCGACGTTTCCAAGGAATACAGCTTCGCTTCGGGGCATCGCGACACCGTCACGGACTTTAATCACTCTCTGATGCTAGGCCTGCGTTACGAGTTCAATCCTGCGCCGCCGCCCCCGCCGCCCGCGCCGGAAGTCATGCCTGCGCCGACGCCGGCTGCGGCAAGGACCTACCTCGTGTTCTTCGATTGGGATCGATCCGAGCTTACTGCTCGGGCGCGCTCAATTGTGGCGGTGGCCGCGCAGGCGTCGGTACATACGACGGTGACGCGGATTGAAGTGTCGGGTTACACGGACAACTCCGCCGCTCATCCGGGTGCGCGCGGCGAGAAATACAACATGGCGCTGTCAATGCGTCGTGCGGACGCCGTCAAGGCGGAGCTGGTGCGCGATGGCGTGGCAGGATCGGTGATCGACGTCCACGGGTATGGACAGTCGCATCCATTGGTTCAGACGGCGGCTGACACGCGCGAGCCACAGAACCGTCGCGTCGAAATTATTCTTCGCTGACGCCTGGACAGCCACGGCCTCCTTTGTGGGGCCGTGGCGACTGTTTCAAAGGCCGTTGAACAGGGACGTCGACAGGTAGCGCTCCGCGAAGGAGGGTGCGATCGCGACGATGGTTTTGCCCTCGTATTCAGCCTCACGGGCAAGTTGCGTTGCTGCGTGCAAGGCCGCCCCGGACGATATTCCAATTGGCACGCCGTCGATTCTGGCGCAGCGGCGGGCAGCCGAGATGGCCTCCCTTTCTGACACCGTCAGCACGCCGTCCAGAGCGGGCAGATCGAGCGTTTTGGGGCAGAAGCCGGGGCCAATGCCCTGAATGCCGTGTGGGCCGGGCTCATCGCCGTTCAGAACCGCACTCTCGACAGGTTCGACGCCAAACACTTTCACGTCTTTCTTGAGCTGCTTGAGGGCGTGGGCGACGCCAGACGCCGTGCCTCCCGTGCCGACGCCCGCGACCACGACGTCCACGGCTCCAGCCGTATCCTCCCAGATCTCGCGCGCCGTCGTTTCCTGGTGCACGAGTGGATTCGCCGGGTTGTCGAATTGCCCGGGCATCCATGCGTCGGGAGTCTCGTCGAGAATCTCGCGGGCTCTGGCGATGGCGCCTGCCATGCCGAGGCGCGACGGGGTCAATTCGACCTGCGCATCCATCAGGCGCAGCATTTTGCGACGCTCCAGAGACGCGCCTTCGGGCATCGTCACGATCAGGCGGTAGCCCCGCGAGGCCGCGACAAAGCCGAGAGAAATCCCGGTGTTGCCTGACGTCGGCTCCACCAGAACCGTTCGACCGGGTCGAATGCGGCCTTCCTGCTCGGCGGCGATCACCATCGCGGCTCCGATGCGGTCTTTCACCGAGCCCAGAGGATTGAAAAATTCGAGTTTCAACAGGATGCGCGCGCGCAATCCGTCTTCCTGGGTCATGCGCGGGAGGCCAACGAGCGGCGTTCCTCCAACCACGTCGACGATGGAATCGAAAATTCGACCCCGTGGGGCCGCCAGGCCGAAAGCGCCGGAGCGTGAGGCGTTGGTTTTGGCCATCTAAAATCCTTTCGAAAAGCCCACGGTCGTTTGGCGGCGGGCGCTGGAGGCTGAAATAATGGCGCCTCCACCCAAAGTTGGTTCACGATGTGGAGCAGCATAGCACTACTCGACACCGTGGATAATCCGACATAATCTTCTATCTACATTTTTAATTATCTATATGCGACCGCCGCTGCCGCAGGCGCCTCGATTCGAGGTTGTCCGGCCTGGACTGCGCCGCGAAAAGGAGAAGCCATGCTGTTGCGACGTGATCGAGCGATCACTGCAGTGCTCATCATGCTTGATGTGGCGTTCTACGCCAGCCGGAGCGGCACGGTCAGCGCCGCAGACATCGCCGAACGGGCGGGGCTGGCGAGGCGTGGCATCGAGCCGCTGCTGCAGGCGTTGTCCCGATCCGCTCTGCTGGAGAGTGTGCGCGGGCCACGCGGCGGGTACAGGCTTGGGCGTCCCCGGCGGGATATTTCCGTGGCGGATATCGTCTCGACCGTCGTCAACGCGGATGCGGAGCAGGAAGATGGGCCGGAAGGGCCGCTGTTCGCGAAGGTCGTCGATCCGGTGTGGAAGGATCACGACGAAAGAACGGTAAACGCCTTGCGCGAGGTCAGTCTGGACGACCTCGTGCGGCGTGCTGAGGCCAGCGGCTTGCGGCGTCCGGTGGCCGAGCCCATCAGTTTCTCGATTTGAAGTAAAACGCGAGGGCCTGAACGCCCCGCGAGGAAGGTAGTCTGGCTTTCAGGCGGAACCAGAAGGTTCCGCCTGACGGTGTCAACCGTGCTTTTTGGTCGCCCGGCGCTTGCTGGCGGCGGCCTTACCCTTGCTCTTGCTCGGCGTCGGAGCTGTGACGGCGGGAGTGGGGATTACGACGCCTGTCGCGTCCGCCGTCGCTGTAATCGTAAGTTTTTGACGCTTCTGCGCGCCGGACTGGTCGGCGGTCGGGATCAGGATGACGCCGAACGTATCCTTGCCCGCATAGCCGAGCGTCGGCGTGTAAGTGATGTGGGTAACGCCATCATGGTTGTAGAGGAACGCCTTGCCGTGCTCGGGGGACGGGAGGACGCCGAACGAGGCGTACGAGCCGCCGCCTGGCTGGCTGACCGTCAGGCCGCACATGCCGTCATCGCTGCGGACGGTCATCGTGGTCGTCTGGTCGCCGTTCGGGCCAGCCTGTGGTGAAACCACCTGGCACACGGCGGACCGCTTCATGTTGCCGAAAGGGTCGGGCGTGGAGAGGGACGGACCCTGCAGCTGGCCCTGATTACACCCGGCCAGAAGGCCGGCGGTCAGCGCAGGAAGGGCAAAAACTCGCAGTCGCACGCGCACGCTCCGCATTCTGTTTAAGGACGGCAGTGATGATTCGACCCACGAGTCGTCGCGTGGTCGATGGGACACACGCTGTAGAGCATCGTGCTGCCGGTTGAAAGATGCGTCGATCGGGGCTTTCGCCTCATTGGGGACATACAGAAGCTGCAGAATGATCGGAGGAAGGACGGTTCCCGTGTTGGCGCCGTGTGAAACATGATTTGTCTTGCAAAACGGATATATACCCGGTTTGGTTCACACGCTGGTTTGAGTTTCGTGCGACGTCCTCCTTGCAACCGTGGCTTCGGGCGATCGCGACTCCTTGGAGAAACATATGTTTGTTGCTTTACCGCGCCTTGCAGTGGCGGCCTTGTTCACTGCGGGGATCGCTTGTGGGTCGGCGGCTTCGGCAGCCAGTTGCGGTCGCACTTCCGCGCATGAGGCCTTCGACGTTCAGGGGTTGAAGAGCGAATTGATGGTGACGGCGCTGTCATGCAATGCGCAGGAACGTTACAATTCGTTTGTGGCGAAGTTTCGGACCAAGCTTCTCTCCGAGGAAGATCGGCTGAACACCTACTTCCGTGCGACCTACGGCAAGTCGGCTCAACGCGAGCATGACGACTACATCACGCAACTTGCCAACGTGCAGTCCGAGCGTGGTCTGCAGGCGGGCACCATTTTCTGCAGCCAGCGTATGGCGATGTTCGATGAAGTTGCGGCGTTGAGCGACGAGCACGATCTCTCCAACTACGCCGAAGCCAAGGATATCGTGCAGCCCGCGACGTTCGAAACCTGCGAGGCGCCGGCAGTCGAGCGAGCTACGTCGAACAGCCGCCGTCGTGCGCGCAGCACCCGGAAAGCCTGACATTTGACATGACTTCTGTCGGGAGGAGAGTTCCCGGCAGAAGGAGCCTGACGGCTTTTGACCAGCGCAGTTGCCCTGACCGTCATCATGTTGCGGCATTTATCCGTTGCCTTTGACGTGATCCATTCTTGACGAATTTTGCGTTGCGGGAGAGAGACCGGGCATGAGCGATCTCTTCTCGTCCACAGGTTCTTCCCCGCAAAAGCCGGCCCGCCCTGAGCGTGCGTCGTCCTCCGGTAAGGCGGATGCTCCTGCCCAACAGTATGACGCGAGCGCCATCGAAGTTCTTGAAGGACTGGAGCCGGTTCGTCGCCGACCCGGCATGTATATCGGCGGCACGGACGAGACGGCGCTTCATCATCTGGCCTCCGAAATCCTCGATAACTCGATGGATGAAGCGGTCGCTGGGCACGCCACGACCATCGATGTGCGGCTGGAGAAAGATAACTGGCTGACCGTCCGTGACAACGGACGCGGCATTCCGGTCGATCCTCATCCCAAATTTCCTGATCGCTCGGCGCTTGAGGTCATCCTCACCACTCTGCACGCGGGCGGCAAGTTTTCGGGTAAGGCGTATGCGACCTCGGGCGGCTTGCATGGCGTCGGATCCTCCGTGGTCAACGCCTTGACGACGTCATTTGAGGTCGAAGTCGCAAAGGATCGGGAACTCTGGCGGCAGAACTACTCACGCGGAATTCCCCTGGGGCCTGTGGAAAAGGTCGGCGCCGCACCGAACCGGCGTGGGACGCAGATACGGTTTCAACCTGATTCCGAAATTTTCGGAACACACGCGTTTCAGGCCGCTCGCCTCTACAGGCTGTGCCGCTCCAAGGCGTTCCTGTTTCGGGGCGTCACGATCCGCTGGTCCTGCGATCCGGCGCTGATCAAGGCAGGAGACGCCACGCCGCCAGAGGCGGTGCTCCATTTTCCCGGCGGTCTCGCGGACAGCCTTAGCGACGAGCTTGGTCCGCAGGCGCCGTTGCTTGCGCCGATCTGGGCGGGTGACGCCGACCTGCCAGAGACGAACGGCGTCTCCAACGGCAGGGTTGAGTGGGCCATAGCCTTTCTTGAATCGGGCGAGGCGCGATTCGTCTCGTTCTGCAACACCATCCCTACGCCGCAGGGCGGCACGCATGAGACGGGGTGTCGGGCGGCTCTGCTCAAAGGTTTTCGCGCGTGGGGCGAGCAGCGTTCGGCCAAACGGGCAAGCATCGTCACTGCGGAGGACATACTTGGTGCGGTCGCCATTCAGTTGTCTCTGTTTCTACGGGATCCGCAATTTCAGGGACAGACCAAGGAGAAGCTGACGAGCGCAGAGGCGTCGAAGCTGACCGAAACTGCGTTGCGCGACCGTTTCGATCACTGGTTGTCGGCAAATCCGTCGCAGGCGGATGCGCTTCTCGCTTTCGTGGTTGAACGGGCGGAGGACCGGCTTCGTCGTCGTGAGCAGAAAGACACGCCGCGCAAAAGCGCTACGCGTAGATTGCGGCTACCGGGCAAGCTCACCGACTGTACGCGCGAACGGGCGGAGGAGACTGAGATTTTCCTCGTCGAAGGCGATTCCGCTGGTGGGTCGGCCAAGCAGGCGCGCAATCGCGAAACCCAGGCGGTTCTGCCACTACGTGGCAAGATTTTGAACGTCGCCAGCGCTTCGACAGAAAAGTTGAGAGCAAATCAGGAATTGAAAGACCTGATCGAAGCGTTGGGTTGCGGCGTAGGGGATCGTTTCGATCTCGACAAACTCCGCTATGGTCGCGTGATCATCATGACGGACGCTGATGTCGATGGAGCGCATATCGCGTCGTTGTTAATGACCTTCTTCTACCGCGAGCTGCCGGAATTGATCCGTGCAGGACGCCTCTATCTTGCGCAGCCGCCGCTTTATCGTCTCACGCAAGGCGCCAAAACGGTTTACGCGATGGATGACGCCGATCGAGAGCGCAAGATCAAGAGCGCATTCAAGGCCAATGCGAAGGTTGAGGTGTCGCGATTTAAGGGGCTTGGTGAAATGCCGCCGGGAGATCTGAAGGAAACGACAATGGATCCGGCGCGTAGGACCTTGTTGCGGGTGGTCGCTCTGCCGGAAGACCGCGCTGTGACGCGTGAGCGGGTGGAGAGTCTTATGGGGCGTAAGCCGGAACTGCGGTTCGCATTCATTCAGGAACACGCCCGCTCTGTTGAGGTATTGGATATCTGACGAGAAGAAAGCGCGGTTTGGGGCTGCGCCTTCATGGTGATCCGTCAAATTGACGTCGCTGCTATTTAGAAGAGCGAGAGTGGTAGCTTCGTTATTCTGCGACGATTTCTGCTCGCAGTGTATGACTGACGATTTTCAGATCGAGCGCCATTTTTTGTACTGGCGCCGACCAGTCAAGTGGCGCTTCCTGCTGATACAGGCGCAGGTTGGCGTACCAGGGTGAGTCGCTACGACCCGACAGCCAGCGCCAACACTGGTCGTAACGGGACAGCATCCAGGTGGGTTTGCCTTGCGCGGCGGAGACATGTGCGGTCGAGGTGTCCACGGCGATGACCATGTCAAGCTGAGAGATCAGGGCCGCAGTATCATCAAAGCTCTTCAGGAGCGCCGTATGATCGATGAGAGACATGCCTGATGGCGGAGATTTCGCCTGAGAGGCGGCTTCGCCGATTTGCAGACTATAGAATACGGCATCTGGAACGGCGGCGGCGAGTGGCGCAATGGTGTGGAGCGTCGTTGAGCGTCTGCTGTCGACGAAAGCGGCGTCCCGAACGCCGCGATGAGGCGCTCCGGCCCACACCAGCCCGATGCGTAGCGGCGGGGCGACGAAGCCGAGGCGTGTGTCGTCGGCCCGAAGTATCTCGCGCCAGCGCGCGGCCTTGTCGGAATCTGTGATGAGATAACCGTCAGGAAACGGAATCGTCTCCAGCGTGGTTCCTAAGGCTAGTGGGAGGCTGAGCGCCGGGATTTGAATGTCGTAGTCGGGCAGGGGGTCGCTTTCCGTTACGACAAGATCTGGTTTCGTCGACCGTTCGATCAGTGCCGCAAGTTCCGGGCGTAACCGGATGATGACACGTCCGCCGCGCGCTTTGGCGAGCGGAACGAACCGGGCGAATTGCAGCATATCGCCGAAACCGCCTTCGGTATGGATAAGCAGCGTGCGTCCTTTAAAGTTCGCCCCGTCCCACGTGGGGCCGGATATCCCGTGGTGTTCGGTCGTGCGGACGCGCCAGCGCCATTCGTACTCCTCAAGACCCGCCGGATAGTCCCCTGCAGCTAGGAGAGATAATGCGTGGTTGGTGTGGTTCTCCGGATTGTCCGGCGCAAGACGCACGGCCACCCGGTGAAAATTTTGCGCGTCTGCGTGCTCTCCCTTTGCATCCAGAGCCACCCCGAGATTGCTGAGGGCCATAGTGTGTTCAGGGTTCTGGCGCAGGCAGCGGGCGTAAGCGGCGATGGCGTCGTCATAGCGTTGCATCTGCTGCAACGCGTTTCCCAGATTGCACCACGCGTCGGCCAGATCGGGGGCGAGCGAAACTGCGCGAGAAAGGCAAATGAACGCCTGATCGAAAAATCCTTGCGCGGCGAGCAATCCACCGTAGTTACTAAGGATGCGCGGGTCATTCGGCGCGATCGAGAGTGCGAGTTGATAAGCCGACGCCGCCTCTTCGAATTGTCCGGCAAGTTGCAACTCCGTGGCCTCGAGGTGGAGAGGTTGGCCGCCAACGGGAGGGGCTGCATTCGAGGTGTCGCCTGTCATGGGGCGGAGGGTAGGGGGATATTTTTAAGAAACAGTCACTGCGAGCGGCTTCGGATGACGTGGCTTCATGCCCCATGCCTGCATTGACGACAGATCAACGGCGCCGCTCTCGAAAAAAGCGTGGTCCTCGCGTAGGGAAGCGCGACGTGAAGGGCCCGGCGTGAGTTGCGCCAAAGAATCGGCTTTTCCGGGGAGCCATGATGATCGTCACCAAGCAGCCTCTGTCGTCGCGCCGTTTCTCGGCTGTCGCCCAGATGCTGGCGTCGGTGGTCTCGCTGCAATTCGGGTCGTCGCTGGCGAAATCCCTGTTTCCTATATTCGGCGCAGTGGGCGTCGTCAGTATGAGGATTGGTTTCGCCGCGATTCTTCTGGCTGCGATCGTTCGGCCCTTCGGCCGAATGACGCGGGACACATGGAGGCTCGCTGCGCCCTATGGGCTCTCGATGGCTGGCATGAATGTCTGCTTCTACCTTGCGCTGGACAGGTTGCCGATGGGTGTGACGGTGGCGATCGAGTTCATCGGGCCGCTCTTGTTGTCGCTATCGCATTCCCGGCGGGTTCTCGACATTGCCTGGCTCGCGTTGACCGTGGCTGGGTTGACGCTGCTGCTTTATCCCCATGGCGGCGGGAAGTTTCCTGACCCGGTGGGTGTGCTCGAAGCCGCGCTGTCGTCTGTGTGCTGGGTTCTCTACATTATCACAGGGAAAAGACTCGCTGGACGGGTCGAGGCGACGATAGCCGCCGCATCGGGGCTTTTTATCGGGGGGCTGGCGATGGCGCCATGGTTCGCCGCCACGGTCGTATCCGTGCTGTCGCAGCCGTTGTGGCTGGGGGCGGGCGTGCTGGTCGCCGTGTTGTCCTCCGCCTTGCCGTATACGCTTGAATGTCTGGTGATGAAGGTTCTGTCGGGGCGGGATCTGGGCATACTGTACAGTTTGGAGCCAGTGGCTGCCGCCTGTGCGGGATTGTTGCTGCTCGGAGAAGCGTTGTCGCTTCAGAAGGCGCTGGGAATCGTCTGCGTCGTCGTGGCTTCGGCTGGCGTCGTTCTGAATGGCCAGGACGACGATATCCTCGAACCGCCCCCATAGAGCAGGACCGGTGCGGCTTGGCTTGGCGCCGTGGCGATGCTGTGCATCATGTTCGGACGCCTTTTGAGGAGTAATCAGGCATGACCGTATTTTCGTCCCGTATCAGCAGGCAGGCAGTTCGTTCCGCCTATGGTTCGGCCTCGCGGACCGCGTCCCCTCTGGCTCTGGCCGCGACTCTGGCCATGGGCGCTGGAGTGATGGTCGCCCCGACGGTTTTCGCGTCTTCGGCTTTCGCCGCGTCGGCGCCGTCGGCTGATACGCCGCTTACGCTCAAGACGCTGAAGATCACGGGCAACAGCCAGGTTGCGACCAGCGACATCGATGCAGCCGTTCCGTTTCACGTTGGCGACACCGTGACGCAAACGCAAATCGCGGCAGGCCTTCAGGACGTTATGGGCGTCTACAAGGCGAAGAACGTTGGTGCCAGTTTCGGCCAGAAGCTGAAGTTTATCGGCAAGAACGTTGAAGTGGAGTGGCAGATCGGGGAGCAGGCGGCTGCCGGACCGGCGAAGCTGGTCGTCGACAGCGTGGCGTTCTCGGGGAACAAGAAGGTTTCGAGCGACGAACTGGCGGCTGCGACGAAGCTGCGCCCGGGCTCCGAAGTGACGAATGAAAGCGTCAGCGCAGATCAGCAAGCTATTCAGGGCGTTTATAAAGCGAAAGGCGTTTCAGCTGGCATCGGGATGACGCCCAACTATCCCAGCCCGAACCATGTCGTCATCACCTGGACGATTACCGAAAAATCCGGAGACTGAATTCCGCCGCTGTCGTTGCGACGTCGACAGGTGTTTTGACCGCTTTGACACGCCCTCGGCGCGCATGTCGCGTCGGGGGCGTTTGTTTATTTGCTATCATGGATCGACATCGCGGATGCGTAGAAACTCGGTCTGCTCACAGGCTGGTAAGGCCCGGAGAGCAAGTGCCTTGGCCGAAACAGGCAGCTTCGCAATGTTTTGATTTTTTTCAGACATGCAAGTTTATAAATTTATATTTGGCATGCTTCGCGGCAGACCCTGTGATTGCTTTTACGGCGGCGACAGGTTCAGCGAGTGCGCGTTGCTGATTGAGAACCTGAGCGCAAGGCAGGGGCCTCGTTGCGACGATTTTACAAATATCCAGCATGATTTCGTTAAACGAAAAATTATACTATTTTTCTGTTATTATTGAAATATTTTGCAAAAATAATGAACTTTGGAATGAAAATCCCAGCTATTTTCATCAGAAATAAAAATTTCACATTGAGGGAGGTGCTTCACGTGTAGTTTCCGCGATGACGACGCAGGAGGCATATGCGATGCGGGGCTTATCCGATTTGACGCCGTGCGCTTCTGCTCCCGGGAGCGGCGTAGCCGCGGGGAAAGGGTGAAATTGATGCAGATTGGTCACAGGTGAGATGCAATTTGGAACGAAGCCTCACCCTTTCGTTGCTTGCATGTGTGCTCTCCGGCTAGAGCGTCACTTAAGGCCCTAAAATCTCAACCGCAACGTCTGACCCGTTTGTCTTCGAATGAATAGTAAAACCGACTACTAATCGGCGCAAATGCGGTTCTGCTTTAAAATCGGATTTCGTCGGGCAGTAATGTCTGTGAGCATCCCGGCAGTCGTCAGTCACAGTTTATATTGTAACGTTAACGCAACGCTTTGTCATGGGAAACGCCAGTTAATGTCGCATCGCGCCCGCAGAACCACTTTGATGACCTTACTCGCCGGTTCAATCCTGGCCAGCGTTGCCGATCCGGCTGACGCGGCTGTGCGTCATGGCGCGCACCATCGTACGACCACGACGAAGGCTTCGTCCGCGAAAACGGCGGCGCCTGCGGTAGTCGCCAAGCCGGCGGTTGCGGCCGCTGCGCCGGCTCCCGTGTCTCGCCCGTACGTGTCGTCTCAGACCGAAGATGTCGCGGTGAGCGGTCGCAGCGTCCGGACCCGCCAGCCTGGCGGCGGATTGATGCGCGCGGAGACCGCTGCGAAGGCTGTTCAGTCGGTGACGCGCGACTTTATTGCAAAGCAGCCGCCGTCATCCAACGTGCAGCAGCTCATCGCCATGATGCCGAGCGTCAATGTTTCGATGCAGGATCCGTTTGGCCTGTACTCTGGTCAGGTCAATGTTCGTGGTTTCGATCAGGCGGAAGTCGGCTGGGTGTTGGACGGCGCGCCGCTCAATGACATCGGCGGCGGACAGTTCTACGCCAACGAGGTGCTCGAATCGGAAGATCTCGAATCCGTGCAGCTGACGCCAGGATCGGTCGACGTCAATTCGCCGGTGGTCAACGCGTCCGCCGGTCTGACCACGATGACAATGAGCAATCCGACGGTTAAGGCTGGCGGTCTGCTCGATATCTCCTTCGGTTCGTTTGATACGACGCGACAGTTCCTGCGGTTGAACTCCGGTTACATCGGCAACAGCGGCATCCGCGCCATGTTCGCTTTCAGCCACACGAAGGGCAATCAGTGGCGTGGCGCCGGGCAGGCGGAGAAGTTCCATTATGACTTCAAGGCCGTGAAGGATTTCGAGAACGGCAGCCACACGGGTCTGACAGTGTCGTATAACGACCAGGTCAACGACTCTTACCTGTTCCCCACTTTGAGCCAGTGGCGCGCGAATGGGTACAGCAATAACTACACCCCGAATTATGCCGGAGCGAGCGCGGCGGGCGCCAATTACTACAAATTGCATGTGAACCCGTTCCGTAACGTCGTAGCCTCCGCCCCGACGCATATCGTTATCTCGCCGAAGCTCTCGATCGACGACTCGATCTATTTCTGGCACGGGATTGGCAACGGCACGGGCGCGACGTATTTCACCCCGAGCGCGCTGTCCAATCTTTATATGGGCACGGAGAAAGTGTCGCTCAACGGAGACACCAGTAAAGGGTATCTGGCTCTGGCTCCGTCCAATCAGGAACAGTTCAGAACCGGCAACACTCTCTCCGCAACATACAAGATCGACAAGCACAACACTCTGTCTCTTGGCTGGTGGTATGAATACGCCAACCTTGAGCAGTATTCGCCTTATGGTCAGGTCAATCAGGCGACGGGAGAGCCCTACAACATCTGGGGAACGAACGCGGTTGTCACGACCACGACGGGGCAGAATTTCCGGGCGCGCGACTTCCTGTCCCTGTCGCAGGTGAACATGATCTTTATCGGCGACACGATGAAGTATTTTAACGATCGCCTGAACATCACGCTTGGTTTCAAGGAAGCCATGGTGACGCGTCGTACTTACAATTACACGCCAGGGACAACATATAACCGGAACATCCACTCTGCCGAGCCGCTGCCGCAGATCGGCATTTCGTGGAATTTCAACAAGCAGCATCAGATTTACATTTCTGGCAGCACCAATTTCCGTGTGCCCGCCAATACTTCCTTGGTCGACTATTACGGAACAGCCAACGCGCAGACCCAGAGGGGCGGGTCGAGCAATCCTGAATACACGATTGAGGAAGAACTGGGCTATCGCTACAACGGCGACGTGATCAACGCCTCCGTGTCGTTCTTCAACTACAACCTTTCGAACCGTCAGCAGTCGCTTAATTACTACGTGGGCACGACGCCCTACAGTCAGACGGTCAATGCAGGCGGTCAGACGACGCGTGGTGTCGATGCACAAATCGGCACCCGCCCGATCTGGTATCATATCCGCCCGTACGCGACGTTCGAGTATCTGCACTCGACGATCGACAACAACATTGCGGGCAGTACTACGAGCGGTACGACCGATTATCTGCCGACAAAGGGCAAGATCGCTATCCGGTCGCCGAAGGTTCAGGCGGGGCTGGGTCTCGATTATGACGACGGTCATCTGTGGATTTCGGGTCAGCTGAAGTATATCGCGAAGCAGTATTCGACCTTCATGAATGATCAGTCCATTCCGCAATACATCACCAATCAGGTTGCTGTCGGGTATCGTTTCAAGAGCTTCGGATATCTGAAATCACCCGAAATTCAGCTGAACATGCAGAACCTGACTGGTGCCAAGTTCCGAAACGGCGTTTACGGTTTCCAGACGAACGCCAATGCGACGAAGGGCGTCTACGGCGGAACGATCGCCGGATCGTCTCCGACATATTATCTGCAGGTGCCTTTCAGTGCGATGGTCACTCTGTCCACCGGCTTCTGACGCCGCCGTCACAGTCGTTGCGAACGGGATATCCCATCGCAGTGGCTGGACAGCCGATGACGTGGGAACAAGCAGCCGCCCGACGGACGAAGTCGGGCGGCTGTTTTCCATTTGAGGCGATCATTCCAGGTTTGATTGCAGCTTTTCTATTCCAGGCGCGACATCTTCGCGCGGCGGATTAGGTTGCATGTCATGGTTTCAAGCGTCGTTTTTCGAAACGCCCGAACGCCATGTAATGTTGAAGGCCTCTCATCGCGGCGTTTTTGACGTCTGGATTGGCGGCCAGATAGAGAGCTTCGTCGAACTCTTTCGCAACGGTCTCGATTTCAGGGATCACGCGACTGCTCATGGGCTCGAACTCAGTAAGGAAGGCGTCGCGGCCTTCGTCGTCTTTCCATGGCATGCGGTGGATCGGATCCTTCGCAACTTTTGCGAGCAGGTCATTATTTTTGCTGGCTTCCTCCGGCGTTCCGGTCGAAGGTAGATTCGCCAGCTGCACGCCGCCATCGATGACATAGAAATAGGTCATCGGCCCTTTCTCGGCGGTTTTGACAAATCCGCCGTATCCCGCGCGCACGTAGCGGAACGAGTAATCGCTGTGTTCATGGCCGTATCGGCCGAAGCGCACATCCATGAAACCGACGCGGGCGAACGCTTCCCGGCTGACGCCCATGCACATCCCGCCAACAACCGGCGACAGCCCGACATCTTCTGCGGTCAGCCCCCCGCCGATCACGTAGGGCGCCATGCTTCCGGGCACGTAGTTGACGTGCCCGTATAGTGTTGCGGCTTCGAACCATTCTGCGTCCCAGCCGTGAATGCGGGGCATCACGTCGTCGTCCATCAGGATGACGGCGTCCACGTCGGTGTAGTTGAACAGGTAGAAAACGCCCCGATTCTTGTTCCACGCTATCCCGCGGTTGACGCCGCCGATCGTCATCACGCCGCGTTCGGCGAGCATAGCGATGGTTTCGTCATCCGATCCGTCGTCGCACACGACCAGTTCGATATCGGACACGCTCAGACGCTCAATCAGGTCGATCTGTTTGAGAAGGTTATCGATCCGGTTGTAGGTCGTGATCGCGATACCCAGTTTTTTGCCCATAGTGCCTGGCTGCTTCTCTTTCGCCGACATCCCTCCCGGTAGGGGAGGACGCCATGGTTCCTGAATGATTAACGACGCTTGCCGGGAGCGAGCCGGAGGCGAGGACTTTCCATTCTGACCTCAAGCTACCCAATACTGCCGGGGGCCGAAAGATCATGGGCGTGATGCGTTTGAGAACGATCAGCCTTCGGCGATCTGGCCCGCACCCGAATGGTGGCTATCGCTCGTGGTTCAGGCGGTGAGGGGCGGCGGAGCAGGTTGTCAGCGCATCGAACATCGATATGCGTCTCCGTGGTCAATTTCGGTCGCGGGTTGGAGCGACTTGCTCTTGTCATCGGGTGGACGGCGCCCATATCCAATGCAAGACCGAGACGACGTCGCCTATAGAGGGACGGCGCCGAGGCCTGAACGTCGCCTAGAGTGAAAGGGACACCGGGACTATGGACATACAGAAATTTACGGAACGTTCGCGCGGTTTTTTACAGGCTGCGCAGACGATCGCCGTCAGGGAATTCAATCAGCAACTGACGCCGGAGCATCTGCTCAAGGCGCTCCTTGACGATAATGAAGGTGCTGCATCGTCGCTGATTCGCGCTGCGGGTGGGGATCCGCTCAAGGTTCTCGCCGCGACTGAGCAGGCGCTGGCGAGGCTGCCGAAAGTACAGGGCGGCGGCGCGGGGCAGCCGCAGGCGACGCCTGATCTCGTTCGCCTTCTGGATGCGGCCCAGCGCACGGCTGAAAAAGCCGGGGATTCGTTCGTGGCGCAGGATCGGCTTCTGGTCGCCATCGCCGCGTCGGATAGCGCTGCGGGACGCGCCCTGAAGGACGGCAACGCTGGCGCAGAGACGCTGGAGAAGGCCGTCGCCGCGATTCGCAAGGGTCGGACCGTGGATACCGAGAATGCGGAGGCCGCGTTCGACGCACTGAAGAAATACGCACGCGACGTCACAGCCGTGGCGCAGGCGGGAAAGCTCGACCCGGTCATCGGGCGTGATGAGGAGATTCGTCGCGCTATTCAGGTGCTCGCGCGTCGTAGCAAGAACAATCCCGTGCTGATCGGTGAACCGGGCGTCGGCAAGACCGCTATCGTCGAGGGGCTGGCGCAGCGCATTGTTAACGGCGACGTGCCGGAGGCGCTGCGCAACAAAAAGCTGCTGTCGCTGGACATGGGCGCGCTGATCGCGGGCGCGAAGTTTCGCGGCGAGTTCGAAGAGCGTCTGAAAGCCGTTCTGAAGGAAGTCGAGAGCGCGGAAGGACAGGTGATCCTGTTCATCGACGAGATGCATACGCTCGTCGGTGCAGGACGTTCAGATGGCGCGATGGATGCGTCCAACCTGATCAAGCCGGAACTGGCGCGTGGCACGCTGCACTGCATCGGCGCTACGACGCTCGACGAGTATCGCAAATACATCGAGAAGGATGCGGCGCTTGCTCGGCGTTTCCAGTCGGTGTTCGTGGGCGAACCGTCCGTGGCCGACACGATTTCGATCCTGCGCGGGATCAAAGAGAAATACGAGCTTCACCACGGTATCCGCATCTCGGACGGCGCGTTGGTGGCGGCGGCGACCCTGTCGAACCGCTACATCACCGACCGGTTCCTTCCTGATAAGGCGATCGACCTGATCGACGAGGCGTCCAGCCGCCTGCGTATGCAGATCGACAGCAAGCCGGAGGAACTAGACGAACTTGATCGTCGCGTGATCCAGTTGAAGATCGAGCGTGAGGCGCTGCGGAAGGAAGACGATTCCGCCAGCCGCGACCGGTTGGAGAAGGTGGACGCGGAACTCGTCGATCTCGAGGAGAAATCCGACGCGATGAACGCTGCCTGGCATGCGGAAAAGGATCGGGTCAGCGAAGTCCAGAAGTTCAAGGAGCAACTGGACGAGGCGCGTTCCGCCGTAGAGGTGGCGCAGCGGAAGGGTGATCTCGGCCGCGCGTCCGAGTTGATGTACGGCGTCATCCCCGACCTTGAGGCGAAGATCGCGCAGGCTCAGGAAACGCAGGCGGGATCGACCGGCGATCTGGTGTCGCAGGCTGTGACGGAGCAGGGCATCGCCTCGGTCGTGTCTCGCTGGACCGGCATCCCCGTGGACCGGATGGTCGAGGGCGAACGGGCCAAGCTTCTGCGGATGGAGGACGAGCTTCGCAGGCGCGTCGTCGGGCAGGAACCTGCGCTCAAGGCGGTGGCGAATGCGGTTCGCCGCGCGCGCGCCGGGCTGCAGGACCCGAACCGGCCGATCGGATCGTTCCTGTTCCTCGGTCCGACCGGCGTGGGCAAGACCGAGCTGACCAAGGCGTTGGCGGAGTTTCTCTTCGACGACGAAAAGGCGTTGCTGCGTATCGACATGAGCGAGTTCATGGAGAAACACGCAGTCGCTCGCCTGATTGGCGCGCCTCCGGGATATGTGGGGTATGAGGAAGGCGGCGTGCTGACCGAGGCCGTGCGTCGTCGTCCCTATCAGGTCATCCTGTTCGACGAGGTTGAGAAAGCCCATGGCGATGTCTTCAACATTCTGTTGCAGGTGCTCGACGACGGGCGTCTGACGGATGGGCAGGGGCGCACGGTCGATTTCCGCAATACGCTGATCGTGCTGACCAGCAATCTTGGCTCCGACGTTCTGGCGAACCAGCCTGATGGAGAGTCCACAGATCTGGTGCAGGCGCAGGTGATGCGCGTCGTGCGTGACCATTTCCGTCCGGAGTTCCTGAATCGTCTCGACGAGATCGTGCTTTTCTCACGCTTGCAGAAAGTCGATATGGCGCGGATCGTCGATATTCAGATCGGGCGGCTTCAGAGTCTGCTTTCGGATCGCAACATCGTTCTGCACCTCGACACGCTTGCGGAGCAGTGGCTGGCGAACGAGGGTTATGATCCGGTGTATGGCGCCCGTCCGCTCAAGCGCGTCGTGCAGCGCAGCCTGCAGAACCAGCTTGCGGAAATGTTGCTCGAGGGCGGCATTCATGATGGCGAGACGGTCAATGTCTCGGCGAATGGCGACGGTCTGGTGATCAACGGGCGCGAGACTGCCGAGGTTGGGGTTAGTAACTCTCTCTGATCCTGCCTTATAGTTTGGGAGTGGTGAGGATGGGGGCCGACGTGAGTCGGTCCCTGTTTTTGTTGGGAGTCGTGAATACGGCAGAGGGAGGAAGCGGAAGGTCGGCTTTGAGGAACCGTTACGGGAAAGCCGCCGCTCTGCGAAAGCGGCTAGGGAGGGGCCTTCGCCTAACCTTGGTCGGTGTAGTCATGCTTGAAACGAATTTCTTGCCGCCCTTGCACTCGCTTGAAAATCGCTCTCCCAGCGGCCTGACGCAGGGTGCGCAGCCAGAGAATTAATGCATCTAGGTCCGGGTAGAATTCTAGCGCATCGTCGAAATCATATTGAGGCAGCATGATTTCCGAATCTTCAAACGCTTTGAATGTGCTGAACGCAAGGCGCATACGATCGACATCCGTGTGAGCGATGACCTTGTTGCGCCTTTCCTTCAATCGCTCGTGAAGGGCCAACTGCTCGATGGTAGCCGTGATGCCCAGCCTCTTTAAGCTGATCGTTGGCAGCCCCTTTGAGACGGAGAATGGTCGCCAGTATGCGATGACAGCGGCGTCCTCAAAGCATCGTAGGCGCCGACGTTCGATCCGCGAAATCGGTTCTTTGGGACCGACCTCCGAAATAAAATCGAACGCGCTGAGGGCCATTTGGAAGTCAGCCTTCGCCTGTATGATGCGAACTTCCTCCACTGTAAGAGCCGAGGTTTCCAATTCATGTACCCAGACAATGAACGACCAAATCGAGTTGACCCACTATGGCTCAACGCCACTCAAAACTTTTTAATGAATAGCTATGATTAAGACGGCTGGTCAAGCTACTCGCTAACCCATCACGAGTTTCTCGAACTACTATGTCACACCGTTGACTTGCGGAGGCCTTTAAAGCCATCCGATTAATTCCATCAGCCGCGTCCGTTATGCAAGACGTGGTCACGCCGACGACCCGTCCGACATGAGAGGCGTAAGCAGAAGATCCACTTACGCTCTCTTGTCAAACGTGGGTGAAGCGGTACGCGCTTCCTATTAACGGACATAGCAACATGCTGTGCAAAGATTGGTCGCTGCCAATCTTCGGGCGGTTCACTGTCTGATGGCTGAACGTTACACGGAAGCCGCAAAGGTAGAGCGCAAATGCTCCAGCAAAAGCGTTCGGGCTGCACGGTTTTCCCGGCTCATCGAGGAAGGGTGATTGATTCGATAACAGTCGATTGAGCCATATAGAGTGAAACGTTCCAGCTTTGTCTTGTCAAACGTTCCAACAGGTCGCCAGTCAGTGCACACACTTTCTGGGCCGGAGAGCGGGAAAAACTCTCGCCGGACAAGTACCGATGCCCCCCCATTGGCAAAGATGATAACATCGGGCTGGAGAACGTTAATCTCGGCTTTCAGTAGCTGCGCGGACAGGGATTTGACCGTGTCATAATGCGGCTGCCCTGGCTGAGGCATTGTGTCTTTGAAATCCATGCAAAACAGGTTGCACCAGGCCACGTTCCCATCGCCAACGATATCTCCTACAGACCGCATGAAGTTCCAGAAAGTTTCTCCCCGGTTCTGCTTTTTTTTGCTGCTATGGCGCGCCGAGAAATTCGTATGACACTCAACCATCGCATCGATGTGGCGCTCAAGCGTATCATAAGAGCCGGTGGACGCTGGTCGTTTCCACCCCCGCGTTTCGCGCCCGACGATCATAACTCTTCGGCCAGACTTCCATTCAGCGGGAGCACCCGGAAGAAAGATATCGGAGTATCCCGCGATACCCTCAACCACTGTGGTACGGTCAAAGAAATTAATATCGTATCCAGAAAGAATTTCTGAATATTCAATCTTAAGGGCGTCGGTCAATGACATCCGGTATCACCTCATTTTATGCTGGATAATATTAGATGATTCGATACATTACGCAATTATCGCCTTTAGGCGTTTCACCTTATCGCAGTCGGGTTTGCTCTCTCAGAGCCTGACTCAAAAAGGGTTTTGACTAGGTTTTGGCAGAAAATGGCGCGTTCATGTTATGTCCGCTAAGTGGAAAGCAATATAGCTGCTTGAAAGTCCGACCTGAGGGCGAAAGCGGTTGTCGCCCTCAGACACCATCACCGTCTACCTGGTCGTCGCCCCGGTGCCGGTCGGGCAGTGCGAAGGATTGCCGCCGGGACGGTCTGACGACACCATGGCGCAGTCGGTGGCGCTTACCGAGGTCGTGGCGGCTGATTGTCTGACTGCGGAGACGAAGGACTGCCCGATATAGATCAGCACGCCGAGAGTGGCGGCGATAATGGCGGCTATCACGATGAGTTTTCCGATTTCTTGCTGTGTAAAGCGCGCGCTCATGCTGGAGGCTCCGGGCGGTGGTTCAGGCGACGCGTGTGCGGTTTCAGAAGATCGAGCGAAGTCGTTCCGTCCCCCTAAAATCCGCAGCAGCGAGGTCGTGTGATGGCATGTTCGTGGACCGGCGGCTACTGCGGCGCGGCGCAGTCCAGACCGCTGCGTTCAGAGGTCGAGCGCCGTCTGGGCGGGGTTGGCGCGTCTGTCGAGTGTCGCTCCTGTCTCTCCGTCCGCGAAGACAAGCGTGACATGCGCGCCTGGTTTGGCTCCATCGGCGCGGGCCACCGGCGCGCCCCTGGCGTCGCGCACCAGCACGTAGCCGCGCTCCAGAACCGCCATGGGCGATACGGCCTTCAACTGTCCGGCTAGGCCGGTAAGGCGGGCTTGGCGTTCCCGGCACAACGCGTTGAGAGGCGCGGCGGAGAGGCGCGTTCTGGCGAGGCGCATTTCCATGGCATGGGTCATGGCGGCTGCGGCGGCGGTCAGGCTCGCCGCGCGCAGTTTCAGTCGCGCGCCATGATCCGACAGCAATGCGGCGGGTGCGGGCAAATGGCGTTCGGCGGAGATCAGGGAGGCGCGACGACGCTCCAGCAGCGCCGGCAGGGCGATATCCAGCCGGTGCGAACGGTCGTCAAGCCGCATCCGTCCGGCGTCCAGCAGGGACGGCAGGTCCGGCACGCCGCGTGCCGCGCGGTCGAGGCGCAGGCGCGCGGTCTGGCCTATGCGGTTCAGAGCGCTGCTCATGCGGGCTGCGCGGTGGGCGAGGTCCGCCATAAGCTCGTCGCGGACAGGCACGGCGAGTTCGGCGGCGGCGGTCGGCGTCGGCGCGCGGATATCCGAGACGAAATCGACCAGCGTGGTGTCGGTTTCGTGGCCGACAGCGGAGATCACCGGGATGGCGGACGCCGCCACGGCGCGCAGCACCGATTCGTCGTTGAACGCCATCAGATCCTCCAGCGATCCGCCACCTCGCGCGACGATCAGCACGTCCGGGCGGACGAGGTCGGACGTGACGCCGGGTTCGCGGGGAGGGAGGCGGTTGAAACCGTCGACGGCGGCGGCGATCTGCGCCGCCGCGCCTTCGCCCTGAACGGCGACGGGCCAGAGCAGGACGTCGCGGGGAAAGCGGCGCGCGATGGTGGTGCGGATGTCATGCAGCACTGCGCCGTGCGCGGACGTCACCACGCCGATGAGTTGGGGGAGGCGTGGGATGGGGCGCTTTCTGGCGGCGTCGAAGAGCCCTTCCTCGGCCAGACGCTGGCGCAGTCGCTCGATGCGGGCCAGCAGCGCGCCTTCACCCGCATACTCCATTTTCTCAACGATAAGCTGATAGCTCGAGCGCTCACCGTAAGAAGACACGCGGCCGCTGGCGATGATCTCCAGCCCGTTTTCAGGAATCAGCCCGAGGCGGGAGACGGAACCGCGCCAGACGACGCCCGATATTTTTCCCCCTTCGTCCTTGAGGGAAAAATAAAGATGGCCGGATGCGTAGCGTTTGAATTCCGTGATCTCGCCACGCACGCGAACGCGCCCGAAGGCTCCTTCCAGCGTGCGTTTGATGGCCCTGGAAATCTCTGAAACCGAGTATTCGGGAACATTGCCGAACGGCGCGGGCTGGGAGGGAGGGGCATCGTCCATCCCTTGACCCTATGCTACAGACGCGACGTCGCGAACAGGGGCGGCGTGTCGCCCTGCATGTTGCCGGACGACGTCGTGGGGCCAGGGGCCGTGCGGCGGGGTGGTCGGTCATATGAGCGGCGCAGGGAACAATCGGGATGGCGAAAGTCGTCTCGCGACGGTGTGTCGTCGTGAAGGGTTACGAAGGGAACGGGTGATGCGGGTTCTACTGATCGGTTCGGGTGGTCGAGAGCACGCATTGGCGGCTGCGCTGGCTGCATCTCCGGCCCTGACGCAGCTCTATATCGCTCCTGGCAATCCCGGCACCGCAGCGCTGGGCGAAAATGTGGCGATTTCAGCCTCCGACGTGGCGGCGCTTGTCGCGTTCGCGCAGACGCACGCCATCGACCTCGTCGTGCCGGGGCCGGAAGCGCCGCTGGTCGCAGGGCTTGCCGACGCCTGTGCCGAAGCTGGAATCGCCTGTGCAGGGCCGACGCAGGCGGCGGCCGCGCTGGAGGGCAGCAAGACTTTCACGAAAGAGGTTTGCGACGCGGCGCGAATTCCCACGGCCCGATGGGAGCGCTTTGAGGACGCGGGGAGTGCGCTTGAGTTCGTGCGCCGCCGCGGCGCTCCGATCGTGATCAAGGCTGACGGGCTTGCCGCCGGGAAGGGCGTGGTCGTGGCGCAGACGCTGGAAGAGGCGGAGTCCGCCATTACGGACATGATGACGTCCGACAAGCTGGGGGAGGCGGGCCGTTCGGTCGTCATTGAGGAATGCATGGTCGGAGAGGAGGTCTCCCTATTCGCCTTTTGCGCCGGACGCGATGCGGTTTTGATCGGCGCCGCACAGGACCACAAGCGTATCGGCGATGGCGACACCGGCCCCAATACTGGCGGCATGGGCGCAGTGTCGCCGCCGTCCGGCTTTGATCGGGACGCACAGGAGCGCGCGCTCGATTTGTTGGTTCGTCCGATGCTGGTCGAGATGGATCGGCGCGGCACGCCGTTTTGCGGGGTGATCTTCGCCGGCTTGATGCTGACGAACGAGGGACCGAAGCTGATCGAATACAATGTTCGGTTCGGCGATCCGGAAGCTCAAGCGTTGTTGATCAGACTTGAAACCGATCTGCTTCCTGCGCTCACAGCGTTGGCGCGGGGTTCGCTCGCGGGCGTTTCCATCTCTTTTTCCGACGACGCTTCAGCCGCGATCGTGCTCGCCGCGCGCGGTTATCCGGGCGAACCCGCTCATGGCGGGGTGATTGGCGGGATCGAGCGAGCGGAGGCGGTGCCGGGCGTTCGGGTGTTTCAGGCTGGCACGGCGCTCGATGCTGAAGGACGGCTGATCGCTGTCGGCGGTCGCGTTCTGACGGTGTGCGCCACTGCTCCCGGCTTGCGGGAGGCGATCGACCGGGCCTATCAAGGCGTTGCAGCTATTTGCTGGGATGACGCTGTATGGCGCGGCGACATTGGCGCACGTGCGCTATCGATGGCCGGATGAAATCGCGTCACATGGATGTGACGTTTGCAACCGGTGGATAACCGGGGGGTTTAGGGTCTGAATTGCGCACGTCGTCGCCGGAGGCTTCTTCTCCGCCTTGCGAACGGGTCGATGGCGTGGGATCGTCAGCAGGACTTATCCGCCTGAGGCGACCTTAAGGCGCCCTTGGGCAACGCCCGATAATTAGGCCAGTCATTAATAAGGAACGGTTTCTCATGCGCTCTATTCACGTCCAGCAGAACCGCGCCCCGGAAGCCGGTGGCGCCCCTGCCCGAGACATCGACCGGACCTGCATCGACACCATCCGTACGCTTTCCATGGACGCGGTCCAGAAAGCGAACTCGGGCCACCCCGGCACAGCCATGGCGCTGGCTCCGGTGGCCTACACGCTCTGGCAGGACGCGCTGAGCTACGATCCGGCCGATCCGCTGTGGCCCGCGCGCGATCGCTTCGTGCTTTCGGTCGGCCATGCGTCGATGTTGCTGTATTCGTTGATTCACCTTTCCGGAATTCGTGACGTCGTCGACGGTAAAGTCGTTGGCGCGCCGTCGCTGACGATCGACGACCTGAAGCAGTTCCGCCAGATCGGCTCCAAGACGCCCGGCCATCCAGAATATCATCACACGGCGGGCGTCGAGACGACGACCGGCCCGCTGGGTCAGGGCTGCGCCAATTCGGTTGGTATGGCCATCGCGCAGAAGTGGCTTGCCGCCCGTTTCGATAAACCGGGTTTTCCGCTCTTCGATTATCACGTCTATACGCTGTGCGGCGATGGCGACATGATGGAAGGCGTGGCTAGCGAGGCTGCGTCCACCGCCGGTCACCTGAAGCTTGGCAACCTCACGTGGATTTACGACAGCAACCGCATTTCCATCGAAGGTTCGACCGACATCGCGTTCACTGAGGACGTGGCGAAGCGGTTCGACGCCTACGGCTGGCAGGTGCTTGTTCTCAAAGACGCCAACGACACCGCCGGTTTTCTGAAACTTCTTGAGCAGGCGAAGGCGGAGACGACGCGTCCCACGTTCATCCTGGTCCACTCCGTGATTGCGTGGGGGGCCCCGAAAAAGGCAGGCACCGCAGCCGCGCATGGTGAACCTCTGGGCGCAGACGAAATCAAGGCGACCAAGGCATTTTACGGTGCCTCTGAGCAAGACTTCTTCGTTCCAGAGGGCGTCGAGAAGCACTTTCAGGACGGACTTGGCGCACGTGGGGCCGCGGCCAGCAAGAAGTGGAAAGAGCTTTTCGCTGAATACAAGAAAGCATATCCGGACGAAGCAGCCGAAATTGAGCTGATTCTCGCGCGAAAGCTGCCCGAGGGCTGGGATTCGGAAATTCCGACCTACAAGACCGACGCGAAGGGCGTGGCGTCCCGGCAGAGTTCCGGCGAAGTGCTGAACGCCGTCGCGGCGAAGCTGCCATGGCTGATCGGTGGCGCGGCGGATCTGGCTCCGTCCACCAAGACGCTGATCAAGGACGGCGGCGCTTTCCAGCCAGCCGAGTGGAATGGCTCCTACGCCGGTCGTAATCTGCATTTCGGCGTGCGCGAACACGCGATGGGCGCCATCGTCAACGGCATCGCGCTTGCTGGTGTCCGACCCTATGGCGCCGGGTTCCTGATTTTCTCGGATTACATGAAGCCGCCGATCCGTCTGGCTTCCTTGATGGGACTCCCGTCGATTTTCGTGTTCACGCACGATTCCATCGGCGTCGGCGAAGACGGACCCACGCATCAGCCCATCGAACAGCTGGTGCAGCTTCGCGCCACGCCGGGCGTGATCGTCCTTCGCCCCGGCGACGCCAACGAGGTGGCCGAGGCCTGGAGGACGCTGATTCCGCTGACCAACCGTCCTGCGGTTCTTGCGCTGAGTCGGCAGAATTTGCCGACGCTGGATCGCGAGAAATACGCGTCGGCGAGTGGCGTCCAGAAAGGCGCCTATGTGCTGGCGGATAGCGGCAAGACGCCCGCCGTCATCCTGATCGCAACCGGCAGCGAACTGCAGCTTGCTGTTGAGGCTTATGAAAAGCTGATCGCGGACGGCGTGGCTGCGCGTGTCGTGTCGATGCCGTCCTGGGAGCTGTTCGAGGAGCAACCCCAGTCCTATCGTGACGAGGTTCTTCCGCCTGCGGTGAAGGGGCGTGTCGCGATCGAGGCGGCTTCTCCGATCGGCTGGCACCGCTATGTGGGTGACGCCGGGACGTTCATCGGCATGAACGGCTTCGGCGCTTCTGCGCCTCTTCCGGAATTGTTGAAGAAGTTCGGCTTCACTGTGGATGCGGTGATCGCCGCGGCGCGCAAGCAGGCCGGTCTTTGATTGAAACATCCGGCGTCGTTGTTCGACGCCGGATGTCATTGGGTTTCAGCCTCCGGCGCCCAAGGCGGCGTCAATGAAAAGGAGCGCCTTCTTATGAACGCTGCAGCAAACGCAAACCAAAGCCCTTTGAAAGAACTCGCGAAATTCGAGCAGTCGCCTTGGCTCGATTTTGTGCGGCGGGGATTTACCAAAGACGGCTCGATGGCCGCGTTGATCGCCGACGACGGGGTTAAGGGCGTTACGTCCAATCCGGCGATTTTCCAAAAAGCGATGGGCGAGGGGACGGATTACGACGCCCAGATCCATGAGATTCTCGGAAAGGAGATTGTTTCAACCTCCGAGCTGTATGAGCGTCTCGCGATCGACGACATTCGCGAAGTAGCGAAACTTCTTCATCCCGTCTTCGAGACGTCGAAAGGCGTCGATGGCTATGTGAGTCTCGAGGTTTCGCCCTATCTGGCGCGAGACACGGCTGGCACGATTTTCGAGGCTGGGCGGTTGTGGGATGCGGTCAAGGAGCCGAATCTCATGATCAAGATTCCGGGCACCGACGAGGGCGCTCCGGCGATCGAACAGAAGATCGCAGATGGAATCAACATCAACGTTACGCTGCTGTTTTCCCTCGACGCATACAAGAAGGTTGTTGAGGCGTGGCTGAGCGGGCTTGAGGCGCGCGTCAAGGCTGGTCAGCCGGTTGCGTCCATAGCGTCGGTCGCGTCTTTTTTTATCAGCCGTATTGATGGAAAGATCGACGCGGAAATTGATCGCCGCGTGAAGGCTGGCGACAAGGATAGTGAGGCGCTGAAGGCGGTGCGCGGCAAGGTCGCGATAGCCAATGCGAAACTGGCTTACCAGTATTGGCTGGAAGTCATGAAGAGCGATCGCTGGGCGAAACTGAAAGCGGCTGGCGCGCAGACGCAGCGACTGCTGTGGGCTTCGACCGGAACGAAGGACAAGGCTTACAGCGACGTGCTGTATGTCGAGCAACTGATCGGCCCTGAAACGGTCAATACCATTCCGCCCGCGACGCTCGACGCGTTTCGCGACCACGGCACGCTCCCCGGCGCCACGCTGACCGAGGATGTCGAGGGGGCGAAGCATGTTCTGGCGGAAGCGGAGCGCCTTGGGCTCGACCTCGCCGGGGTGACGAAGGTCCTTGTGGACGAGGGCGTGTCGTCCTTCGAAGACGCGTTCGACAGCCTGCTTGGCTCGGTGGCGAAGAAGCAGAATGATATTCTCGGGAAAAAGCTGACCGAGACGAAGTTCTCCTTGCCCGCAGATCTCGACGCCGCTGTGAAGGCTGGCCTGGACGAGTGGCGCCGGAAAGGCTCCATCCGTAAGCTGTGGGCGCGCGACGCGTCGCTCTGGACTGGCGCGGACGAAGCGAAATGGCTGAAGTGGCTCGATATTGTTGGTGAGCGGCTAGGCCATGTCGCCGAGCTTGAGGCGTTCCAGAAGGAAGCCAAGGAGCGTGGTTTCAAGCAGGTTCTTCTGCTCGGCATGGGCGGATCGAGCCTCGGTCCAGAAGTGTTGGCCGAGACGTTCGGCAAGCACGAAGGGTTCGGCCACCTGTACGTGTTGGACAGCACCGACCCGCAGCAGATCAAGACGTTTGAAGGCAAGATCGACCCGGCGCATACGCTGTTCATCGTTTCCTCGAAGTCAGGAGGGACGCTGGAGCCGAATATTCTTCTCGCCTATTTCTACAATGTTGCAAAAAAGGCGATCGGCGACAAAGCTGCTTCGCATTTCGTGGCGGTGACGGACCCGGGATCGCATCTTGAAGCCGTCGCAAAGCGCGAAGGCTTCTGGAAAATATTTGGCGGAGAGAAGGAAACAGGCGGCCGTTATTCGGTTTTGTCGAATTTTGGTCTCGTCCCGGCCACGGCTGCGGGCGTGCCGATCAAGCTCTTCCTTGAAGACGCATTGCATGGTGTGAAGGCGAGCGACGCGGGCGCGCCTCCGGCGGTCAATCCAGGCGTCCAGCTCGGCACGGTGTTCGGCGTTGCTGCGACGAAGTTCGGTCGCGACAAGATCACGATCATAGCTACGAAGCAGATCGCGGATTTCGGAGCGTGGGCGGAGCAGTTGATCGCGGAATCAACTGGAAAGATCGGTAAAGGTCTGATCCCGATCGATGACGAAACGCTCGCTGGGCCGACGCATTACGGCTCCGATCGTGTGTTCGTCTATCTGCGTCTGGCGAATGAACATTCGCATGAGCAGGATGAGGCGGTCCGCACGTTGATTGAAGCGGGTCAGCCAGTCGTAACCATTGTGCTGCACGAACGCCGTCAGATTGCGCAGGAATTCTTCCGTTGGGAAATCGCGACGGCGGTTGCTGGAGCGTGGCTGGAGATCAATCCGTTCGATCAGCCGGACGTCGAGGCCAGCAAGATCGAAACAAAGAAGCTGACATCTGCGTATAACGACACCGGAGCGCTTCCGTCCGAGGAACCGTTCGCGACGGATGGAGATCTTTCGTTCTTCGCCGATGCGAAAAACACGGCGGCGTTGAAGGGCGGCTCTGCGCACGAAATCCTGAAGGCGCATTTCGATCGCGTGAAGCCCGGTGATTATGTCGGCGTTCTCGCCTACATTGAGCGTGATCGGGCGACACGTGAGTGGATTCAGCACACACGGTTGGCGATCCGTGACGCGAAAAAAGTGGCGACAGCCGCTGAGTTCGGGCCTCGCTTCCTGCACTCGACGGGACAGGCGTACAAAGGCGGCCCCAACAGCGGAGTGTTCCTGCAGATTACTGCGGATGACGCGAACGATCTTCCGGTTCCCGGCGAGCGCTTCACATTCAGCGTGGTCAAGGCGGCGCAGGCGCGCGGCGATTTCGACGTCCTCGCCGAGCGTGGCCGTCGTGCGTTGCGCGTGCACATCAAGGGCGATCTCGCCAAGGGTCTCGCGTCCATAGCGTCGGCGATCAAAGCCGCGATCTGAAGAAAAGGATCAGACAAATGCAGATCGGAGTTGTTGGTCTGGGACGCATGGGCGGGAATATCGCAGTGCGTCTCACGCGGCATGGCCACGATGTTGTCGTGTTCGATAATTCTGCGGATACCGTAGAGAAAATCGTTTCGCGCGCGGAGAATGGGCGTGCGGTCGGCGCGTCGAGCCTTGCCGAGTTGGCGTCCAAGCTGAACGGGCCTAAGAAAGTCGTGTGGCTGATGCTGCCGGCCGGGCAGATCACGGAAGACGCCGTAAAGACGTGCGGCGAACTGCTCGGTAATGGCGACATCGTGATTGATGGTGGCAACAGCTACTACAAGGACGATATTCGTCGCGCTGCGGAACTGAGCAAGAACGGCATTGACTACGTCGACGTCGGTACGTCGGGCGGCGTCTGGGGTCTCGATCGCGGGTATTGCATGATGTATGGCGGCACGCAGGAAGCTGCCGACCATATAGATCCGATCCTGAAGGCGTTGGCGCCGGGCAAGGGCGACATTCCGCCCACGCCGGGGCGGGACCGTGATGGTCTGGACGAGCGTGCGGAGCAGGGGTACCTGCACTGCGGTCCGGCCGGGTCGGGCCATTTTGTGAAAATGGTTCATAACGGCATCGAATATGGGATGATGCAGGCGTTCGCAGAGGGCTTCGACGTCATGAAGTCCAAGGACTCGCCGTTGCTGCCGGACGATCAGCGCTTCTCGCTCAACATGGCCGATATTGCCGAAGTCTGGCGTCGCGGTAGCGTCGTTTCGTCATGGCTACTCGATCTCACCGCGCAGGCGATGGCGAAAAACGGAGAGTTGTCTGAATTCTCCGGGCAAGTTCAGGATTCTGGTGAGGGTCGCTGGACCATTGAAGCCGCCATCGAGGAATCCGTACCGGTGCCGGTGATGACGGCTGCCTTGTTCACACGCTTCCGTTCGCGCACTGGCAACAATTACGCCGAGAAGGTGTTGTCGGCTATGCGCTTTGGGTTCGGCGGCCACGTCGAAACCAAAAACTGACGAAGGCGGGTAAGGGCATGCGCGCGGAGCGAGAGAGTCTGTCATGAAGAGCGACGATCAAGCCCGGCGCGAGGCCAAGCCCGCGCCGACCGAGAACGTTCGACTTGTCGTCAGCGATATGGACGGCACGCTGCTGACGCCAAAAAAGCAGGTCACTCCCGCCACGCTGGCGGCGATCGGGCAGCTGCGGGAGGCTGGCGTTCCTGTCTGCCTCGTCAGTAGCCGCCCGCCTCCGGGGATCTCGATGTATTTCGAGGCGCTGGGGCTGAAAACACCTTATGCAGGACTTAACGGGGCCATCGTCTTTGACGCTGAAGGGCGAACGGTGTCGAGTCTGGCTTTGCCGCAGGACGCCCTGCGTGACGCGCTTGATATGCTGAACGTTCACGGGGTGGACGCCTGGTTATTTTGCGGCTCTGACTGGATCGTAGGCGACGTGACCGGGGCGTATGTGCAGCACGAACAGGCTGCGATCCGGGTCGAACCGATCGTCGCGAGCGAGGGTTTCGATCCCTGGGTGGACAAAGTAGGCAAATTGGCGGGATCGAGCAGCGATTACGACCTTCTCGCTCGGCTGGAAGGCGAGATCGGCGCGTTGCTTGAGGGGCGCGCTCATGTTGCGCGATCATCACCGTATTATCTCGATATTACCCCGGAACAGGCGACAAAAGGTTATGCGCTGAAGCAGCTCGCTGCCATGTTCGGCATTGAGCCGCATGAGGTCGCCTGTCTCGGAGACATGCGCAACGATATTGCGATGTTCGAGGTCGCGGGGCTGTCCATCGCGATGGGTAACGCCACGGACGAGGTCGCATCCTACGCTCACGTTCGTACTGCGAGTAACGAAGACGAAGGCTGGGCTCGCGCCATTGAAACCTATGTGTTGCCAAGAGTGGCGGGAGCGAAGGGCTCGTCGTCGTGACGCCCGCCGGCGGTCGTGCTGCGTCAGACATCAGGCTGGTCCTGAGCGACGTGGACGGCACGCTGGTGACGCATGAAAAGATACTGACGGATCGGGCCGTCGCCGCTGTGCAAAAACTCCACGACAGGGGAATACTTTTCGCCATTACTTCGGGCCGTCCGCCGAAGGGTATGGAGATGTTGTTTGATCCATTAAGCCTTGGGACCCCAGTTGCGGGTTTTAATGGCGGCCTGATGGTCAATCGTGATTTCTCGGTCGTTCAATCGCTGACTTTGCCGCCGGATATCGTCAGGAAGACAGTTGCGCTGATGCGCGAAGGTGGGGCGGATGTCTGGATCTACCAAGGCAACGACTGGATTGTACCTGACGCGGGTTACCCGCATGTTGCGCGAGAGCAGTGGACAGTAAAATTCGCCCCCACCGTGCGTGACGATATTCCCGACATCACAGACGGCGTCGTCAAAATTACAGGGGTCAGTGACGATCCCGATCTGATGAAGCGGCTGGAGGCGACCGTGCAGGGAGCGCTCGGAGCCAACGCATCAGCGGCGTTGTCTCAACCATATTATCTGGATGTCACACATTCCGACGCGAACAAGGGCGGCGTAGTTCGCGCTCTTTCAAGGCTCCTTGATATCCCGGCGGGGATGATCGCGACGCTGGGTGATCAACCGAACGACATACCGATGTTTCAGGTCTCCGGCCTTTCCATAGCAATGGGGCAGGCGGTCAACGCCGTAAGGGGGGCCGCGACATATGTGTCGGAATCCAGCGAGGCGGAAGGCTTTGCTATCGGAATTGAGCGTTATATTTTAGGAGAATTATTATGAGCGGGCACGACGTGATGTCGGCGGGTCAAATTGTCCTCGACGATGCGGAGGCGATTGCGCGGCGGGCGGCTGACTTTCTGCTCGAACAGGCATTGGCGGCAAAGGGTGTTTTTCGCGTCGCGCTATCGGGCGGATCGACGCCGAAGCGGCTCTATGCCCTGATGGCGGCTCCCGAGTATGCAGCGCAGTTTCCCTGGGGCCGCGTACAGTTTTTTTTCGGCGACGACCGGTTTGTTCCAGCGGATTCCCCTGACAGTAATCGGGGCATGGTGCAGTCCATTCTTTTTTCTCGCGTTCCCGCGCCTGTCGACGCCATCTTTCCGATGCCCGATCAGGGCGATCCGGATGCGGCGGCGTGGGCATACGAAGCAAGCCTGAAAACGGCTTACGGCGCCGAGGCGCTGGAGCCCGACCGCCCGCTTTTTGATGTCGTGTTTCTGGGCCTCGGGGAGAACGGCCACACGGCTTCCCTCTTTCCTCGTCAGCCGGTGCTGGAGGAACGCACGCGGTGGGTCGCTCCCTGCGTTCCGGACGACGCCCCGCACACTCGCCTGACATTGACGTATCCCGCTATCGCCTCCAGTCGCTTTGTGCTTTTCCTCGTTACGGGGGCTTCCAAAGCGGAGGTTTACGCCCGGGTGCGGGCAGGCGATCCGGCAGAGCCTGCAAGCCATATAACGTCGGAAGGGCGGATCGAGTGGCTTGTTGACGCCGCCGCCGCCGGGGAGGTCGTATCGTGAGCATGTCTTCTGAGCAGGCTGCGGAATACAAAAGGCATGCGGCCGAACTGGCTGCGGAAATGGTCGAAGACGGAATGGTCGTCGGGCTTGGCACAGGCAGCACGGCCGCATTCGCCGTCGCCGCGTTGGGACGGCGTTATCGCGAGGGACTGCGCTTCGTCGGTGTGCCGACGTCGCTCGCCACGGAGCATCAGGCGCGGGAACTTGGAATTCCTCTGTCCGGCTTTGGCGAGCATGAGCGGGTCGATCTGACGATAGACGGCGCCGACGAGGTGCAACGCGGCACGTTGAATCTGATCAAGGGACTTGGCGGCGCCCTCTTGCGCGAAAAAATCGTGGCCTCGGCGTCCGATCGGCTCGTGATCGTCGCCGATGAGAGCAAGCTGGTCGACGGCCTTGGCGAGCACAGCCTGTTGCCCGTGGAGGTGACGCCGTTCGGCTGGGAGGCGACGGCGCGGCGGCTGGCGGAGGTCGGGGCGCATGTTTCTCCGCGGCGCTCGCGCGCAGGGGACCTCTTCATAAGCGACGGCGGCAATCTGATTCTCGATTGCCATTTTGAAGGGATCGACGATCCGGCGGCGACTGAACTGGCGATCGGTTCCATCGTCGGCGTCGTCGAAAGCGGCCTGTTCATCGGTATGGCGAGCGAGGCGGTTATCGCCGGGCCGACCGGCGTCGCACGCCTTCACGTGGCGGCGCAATGACGGCGGCATCAATGAAGGCGGGTTCGTTTCCGTTCGCGGAGGGGTTGGCGCCGCGTATCGTCGTTGTGATGGGCGTTTCCGGAACCGGAAAGAGCACGGTTGCGGACGGGTTGCACAACCTTCTTGGCTGGCCGTTTCAGGAAGGCGACGCCCTGCACCCCAAAAGCAATGTCGAAAAGATGGCGGCTGGCGTTCCATTGACTGACGAAGATCGCTGGCCGTGGCTGGATACGTGCCGTGACTGGATATCCGAACGGGCGAAGGAAGGGCGCGGCGGCGTCCTGACCTGCTCGGCCCTCAAGCGAATCTACCGCGACAGATTGCGGTCGAGCGGTGTGGATATTACGTTTCTTTTTCTCGCTATTCCGGAAGATGTTATCTCTGCGCGCTTGCAGAGGCGTGAGGGTCACTTCATGCCGGCCAGCCTGCTGCCCAGCCAGTTCGCGACGCTGGAGGAGCCGGACGCAGATGAACATGTGCTGGTCCTTCCTCTCACCCCGACGCCTGCCGAGCAGATCGCAGATGCTGTAGAGGCGCTTCGACAGGATCAGATCGTTCGGTCTCGCTAAAGCATGCGGTCGAGGGTTCACCCCCGACCGAGTTGGTCATTGGGCGGCGTAGAGCTTGACCACCTCGTAGAGAAAACGCCGTCCGTCCAGTAGCGACTGCTTGCGGATATGTTCGTTCAACCCGTGGGCGTTATTGCCCTCTGGTCCGGCAAGCATACCGGAGAGCCCGTAGGTGGGCGTGCTGGTGCTGTTGAGATACGATCCATCCGTTGCGCCGGTTGAGAGCGTCGGCAACACTACGATTCCGGGCCAGATCGTTTCTGCGACTTTATTCGCCGGGTTCAGGATATGGTCGGCGATGGGCGGCAGTTTGGGGCGTGACGGAGATCCGTCCACGATTTTTATAGAAATTCCCGGATCGTCCATGACTTGCGTGAGCGTCTTCTGAATTTCGTCGTTTCCTGTTCCCGGCAGGATACGACAGTTAACATTCACCGTGACGCGTTGCGGCAACGCGTTATCCGCGTGGCCGCCGGAGATCATGGTCGGCACGCAAGTCGTGCGGATCATGCCGTTCCACGAAGGGTTCGCGCGCCATAAACGTGCGGCGGCCTCATTGTCCGGCGGTGCGGCAAGGATCGCGCGCATATCTCGGGCGACGTCGGGGGTGGCGTGGAGCGCTTCTGTCTGGAAATAACGGCGGGTCGTGTCGTTTATAGAAATAGGAAATTCGTAAGCGCCAAGTTTCGCAAGAGCCTGGGACATGCGGACGATCGCTGTGCCTTCGTAGCGAGGGCGAGAGCTGTGGCCGCCGGGATCGTTTAAGGTCAATTCGAAATCAGTGTAGACTTTTTCTCCAGCCTGAACCTCAAGGGTTTTTGGTTTTCCATTTTCGTCATACTGCCCGTGCGCGCCTTCATTCAGCGCAAATTCGGCGTCAAGCAAATCAGGATGCGCCGAAAGAAGCCAGGCGACGCCGTCAGTCTCGCGCGATGTCTCTTCGCCGCAAGTCAGAGCCAGCCGGATCGTCCGTTTCGGTCTGAAACCTTCTTCCCGATATCGGATCATTGCGTCGGTGAACGACGACGCCATCGCCTTGTCGTCCGATGAACCGCGCGCATAGTACACGCCTTTATCTTCTACAAGCTTGAACGGATCGCGTTTCCAGTCTGCCGCCTTGGCCTCTACGACGTCGATATGCGCGAGCAGGAGGATCGGCTTCAGCTTCAGGTCGGAGCCGGGAAGCGTTGCGATCAGATCGCCAGAACGCGGCAGGTTCGGCGGGACGAGTATTTGGACGTCGCCATTCGTGTATCCGGCTTGAAGCAGGCGCGCCCGCATCCTTTCAACTGCGAGGGTGCAACTGCCGGAGGAAAGCGTCGTGTTGGTTTCGACAAGCTCCTTGTAAAGCGAGAGAAATCTCGTCTCGCTGGCGTCCGCGCCGCGCGCTGTCCCGAGCGGGACGGACGCAAGAACAGAGAACGAGGCCAGTGCTGCCAAGCGACCGATCATTGTTTTCAAAAGCGGGTTCCCTACGCTTTACCGTTCGTAATTCATCGAAGTCACACGGAGAGCGACGATATCGTTACGATTTCGAACGTCAATGACGCCACAAGAACGGGATTTATGCGCCGCCCGCTGCAGGCTGTTCCTTGTGAAGAACGGTTTCGAGGGCGTTCAACATACTCTCTGCGTCCGGGTGGGCAGCGACCGCAACAGTTCTGAACCCACCAGCTCTCATGATCGCCGCCGTGTTCTCGGAGATCGCGACGCCAGTCAGGTCGGACACCCGTATCTCCGCCAGTTCCAGAGCCCGGATGGTCGCGGCGGCGCTTCTAGCGGAATACGCCATCACGACGTCGATTTTTCCGCGGTGCAGTGCGTCCGCCACGGAGGCAGGCAGGCCTTTGACGGCAACGGCCGCATACGCCACACGCCTGCGCACCGTGTATCCAGCCGCTCTGAGAGCTCGCGCCAAAGGCAGGCCCTGAGCCTCGCCTGAAAGCAGCAGGAGGGGACCCTCCTCGGGAGTTAGAGTTGCGGCGACAAGCCGGAAAAGATCGCTGGCGTTCCCGTTCGCGCTGATCGTGGTCTTGAAACCGGCTCGTTCGACCGTTTGCGCGGTGGCGTCGCCAACGGTGAAGACCTGTGTGGAGGCTGGCAGCGTGGCAGAAAGAGCGTCCACCGCCTGTCCGCTGGTGAGAATTGCAGCGGCGACGCCCTGTTGCGGTTTCACGCAGCGGGGAGCGATGGCGAGCGCTGGCGCTGCGTATGGGCGCCAACCGCGTTCGCGGAGGAGCTCCATGGTTTCGGAGAGGCCCGGCTCCGGCCGTGTGACGAGGACGCCGCGATGATCAACCCGCCGCGCCGTCGCCTGTTTCGGCGCGCGGTCGCGATCGCGGCCATCGTTCATTCGGTAAAGATGTGCGCAGGGCTGTCCACGCGAAGGCTGCGGGCGAGTTCACGCCCGAGACGTTCGGCGTCGGCGGGAGCGCCGGAAGTTTCGCGGCGCAGCAGAAATGTCCCGTCTTCCGAGGCGACGAGTCCGGTCAGATGCAGCGTCGCCTTCCCGCCCGCGGGGGCAGGGAGCAGTCGCGCGAATCCACCGATCGGTGTGCGGCAGGATCCGTCCAGTTCCGCAAGCAGGGCGCGCTCCGCCGTGGAGACGGCGCGGGCTTCGTAATCCTCGATGGCGGCGAGAAGCTCGCGAAGCTCGATGTCGCTCTCGCGCACCGTGACGCCGACAATGCCTTGCCCGGCGGAAGGGACCATCACGTCCGGCTCCAGCACGACCGACGCGCGATCCTCCATCCCCAACCGGCGAAGACCGGCAAGAGCCAGGAGCGTGGCGTCGCATTGCCGTGCGGCGAGTTTGTCGAGACGCGTCTGGACGTTGCCGCGCAGCAGCCCGAACCGCAGGTCGGGGCGCACATGAAGCATCTGCGCCTGCCTGCGGACTGAAGCGCAGCCAATGAGGGCGCCGTGCGGAAGCGCGGAATACGGATCGTTCGGGTCCGCAGGCGTAAGGCCGGGACCGAGGATCAGGGCGTCCCGTGCGTCTTCGCGCCGCATGGTGCACGCCAGAACGAGTCCGTCCGGCAAGGTCGTCTCAAGGTCCTTCAGGCTGTGGACCGCGAAGTCGATGCGGCCGTCCTGCAGCGCCTCATGAATCTCTTTGGCGAACAGTCCCTTGCCGCCGATTTCCGCAAGTGCGCGGTTCTGGACCTGATCGCCGGTCGTGTTGATCTGGTGTTCCTGAAACGCGTTCATGTCGCGCAGGACCGGGCAGAAGCGCGTCAGGCGCGTAAGGAAGGCGCGGGTCTGCCACAGCGCGAGCGGCGATCCCCTCGTGCCGACGCGGAGCGGTAGCAACCGTCGGTGATGCGTCACCACGGTCTTCTGGCGTGCGGCTGCCTCGGCGGCTACTTTTTGCAGCGCCGGGCTAAGGGCGGTATCGGACGGCTGTGCGGGAACCATAGTGGGGTGTTTATTACCGCCGTCGCGCTAAGGAAAGGTGACGTGAGCCTGAAAAGCCTCGATTTTAACGTTCATCCTCATGATAAGGGTTCTGCGCAGACTGTGCAGCTCGTCGGACCGCTGCTCGCTATCGAGTCGTCCTGCGACGAAACTGCCTGCGCGATCCTCGCGCCGGATGGCTCGGTGCTGGCTCAACGGCTGGTGTCGCAGGACGCCCACGCCGAATTCGGCGGGGTGGTTCCAGAGATCGCCGCCCGCGCGCATCTGGCGCTTCTGCCTGATCTGGCCCGACGGACCTTGCAGGACGCGACTCTTTCGCCTGCCGATGTGGCGGCCGTCGCGGCAAGCGTCGGGCCGGGGCTGATCGGCGGCCTGGTCGTGGGGACGAACTTCGCCAAGGGGCTCGCCATCGCATTGGGCAGGCCGTTCATCGCCGTGAACCATATCGAAGCCCATGCTCTCTCGGCGCGGCTGCCCGGCGTCGTGGAAGGGGGCGCGGCGTTCCCTTTTTTGCTGCTGCTGGCGTCCGGCGGGCATTGTCAGTGCCTCGCCGTAGAAGGAGTCGGACGATATCGCAGGCTGGGTGGGACGATCGATGACGCAGCGGGGGAGGCGTTCGACAAGGTCGCGAAGATGCTTGGCCTCGGCTGGCCCGGCGGTCCGGCATTGGAGAAACTTGCCAGCGAGGGTGACCCGAAAGCGTTCGCATTGCCCCGTCCGTTGAAGGGACGGGAAGGGTGCGACTTCTCGTTTTCGGGCCTGAAAACCGCGATCGCGCGCCAGATTGCGCCTTATGGCTCGGAGCCCTTGCCGCGAACCGTCGCCGCCGATCTGGCCGCGAGCTTCCAGCAGGCGGTGTCGGATGTCGTCGCCGATCGTGTGTCCAACGCCCTCGCCATGATGGACGGGCCGACATTGCTCGTCGCGGCGGGAGGTGTAGCTGCGAACAAGACCCTGCGCGCGCGGCTGACGGAGGTGGCGGAGCGGCATGGGCTGCGTTTCGCGGCCCCGCCGCTTGCCCTGTGCACAGACAACGCCGTGATGGTCGGTTGGGCCGCTCTGGAGACATGCGCGGAAGCCGCGCGTCTGGGATTGCCGGCGCTCGACGATATGCAGTTCAGACCAAGGCCGCGTTGGCCTCTCGCGGAGATGGCGGAGCGTTTCGAGGTCTGACAGACCGGCGCGCCGGAAGCGTTTGTCGCCGTCCGGCGCTGTGCTATTGGCGTCCGGTCGGAGGTCTCTGAAACATTATGATGAAAAACCGAATTCTGAGTGGCGCCCGGGTCGCGATCGCGATGCTGGGCAGCTGTGGTCTGACCGTCGCCCGTGCGCAGACGGCCCCTGTTCCCGCGCCAGCGCAAAGCGCCGTGCAGACGATCCCCGGCATGCCGCCGGTCATCGACCCGCATAACATTTATTCCGAGACGCGCCCGAGCAACATTGCGCCGGAAGTGGCCAAAGACCTGCCGCGCATTTACGTGCCGAACCTGCGCTCCGCCGACGTGTCGGTGATCGACCCGGCGACCATGACGGTCGTCGACCGCTTCCCGGTCGGCAAGAGCCCGCAGCACGTCGTCCCGTCCTGGGATCTGCGCACGCTTTGGGTCACGAACAACGCCGAAGGCACCACGAACGGAAGCCTGACGCCCATCGACCCGCGCACCGGCAAGCCGGGGCAGGCCATCCCGGTCGACGATCCCTACAACATGTATTTCACGCCGGACGGCAAGGAAGCCATCGTGGTGGCGGAGGCCCGCAAGCGCCTCGACTTCCGCGACCCGCATACGATGGAACTGCACACCTCGGTCGAGACGCCGGAGTGCAAGGGCGTCAACCACGCAGAATTCTCCATCGACGGCCATTACGCCATCTTCACCTGCGAATTCGGCGGAATGCTGGCCAAGGTCGATACGCTCAACCACAAGCTGATCGGGTATCTGAAGCTGACCGGCGGCGGGATGCCTCAGGACATTCTGGCCTCGCCCGACGCCAAGACGTTCTACGTCGCCGACATGCACGCCGATGGCGTGTTCACCGTCGATGGCGACACCTTCACGCAGACCGGCTTCATCCATACGGGTGTTGGCACGCACGGCATTTATCCCAGCCGCGACGGCAAGTTCATGTATGTGGCCAACCGCGGATCGCACAAGATTCATGGCCCGCCGCACAGCAAGGACGGCAATGTGTCGGTCATCGACTTCGCGACCAATCAGGTGGTGAGGACCTGGCCGATCCCCGGCGGCGGTAGCCCGGACATGGGCAATGTCAGCGCCGATGGAAAGCTGCTCTGGCTGTCGGGACGCTTTGACGATGTGGTTTACGCCATCGACACGGACACCGGCGCCATGAAGATCATTCCTGTGGGGGCCGAGCCGCACGGGTTGACAGTATGGCCACAGCCGGGGCGGTATTCGATCGGGCATACCGGCATTCTTCGCTGAGAAATCGATATAAAATACGCCCGGCTGAACTGCCGGGCGTATACTCGATGTGACCTAAAGCTATAGCTAGACGTCTTAGTCGAAGTTTGTATGTGAGTTCTCTTTTTTCATTGAGAAACTAAAAATCTCATGGACGGCGATGTGTTGCTCATTTATCGGTAGATAGATTGTATCTAAAAGTGGACATTTGCTGTGAGCGCATTATCGTCAGGTATTGTTGATACTGATTGGTCAAATCAAAGCAATGTCGATAGGCTTTCTGAAGTCTTATCTAGGACAAAAAAAATTGTAGGTCCTACAGCATCTGCGCAGCTGGACGTTCTCCTGTCTCGCGGAAATTTAGAGGTGATGGCTGCGTTTCTGGCGGGTTACATAGGCTTGCATTTTATTGGGGTCGGTGCGTTTGCTGACATTGTGATGGGGGTGTCTGGTTGGGTAATGATGGGTGCAGCTATCTTTACGGGGCTGGATCAACTTTATAAATTCGCTTATCTAACCTTAAGAGGCCGAACAGACCGTGATTTAAATGATGCCGCCAGATCGTTAGCGGAGGCAATAGCCACGCTTGGATTGACTGCAGTCTTAAATTTTTTGGGTGGAAAAGTAGCGCGTCGGGGCAAGGTGTCAGATGCGTTTTCTGGGAAAACAGAAAAATTCAAGTCATTTAAAGAATACTTATCAAAAAAAATAGAACAAGATGGAAATAAACCTCCAAAAACCACGTATTTGTCCTCAAAATCGGATCTAGATAGTCATAATTGGCGACCATAATGTATATGGTCAATGCGATTTTCTGGGAAACATCACCGTAACTGAAATAAAGCCACAAATAAATTTGGATACAGGTCGATACATGGTCGACGGAAGGGGAGATTTTTTGTACGAAAGAAGGCCGTATGAAGATATAAAACGTACTTATTTTCATGAAAAATTACATAGAGCGTTGACGCCTAAAGCAGATTTTTTGCGAAACTATAGAGTCACTAACAAAGCTTACTACTATAATGTAAGTTCCCTAGCTAGATACATAGAAGAAGCGCTCGCTCAAAGTTATGGTCACATGAAAGTCGATGGCTTTTCATGGAATTCTATAAAAAGTGGTTTGGTTTTTCCTGTAAAAAACGGATATGTGTCTTGGACCCAAAAAAGTCAGGACGCAAGAGGCGAATTGAGGGGGCTTGGTGTGATTCCCGAAACGGGACACCTTCTATATCAAGCATATTTTAAAGGAGTTCTGTTTGAAATTTTTTTCTACCCGGCGACGCCGAAAGATAGTGACAAACTGATCGTGCTCGGAAACCGTTAAGGGATGTTAAAAAAAATCCTTCATCGCTTTAAGGAGATATTTTCTGATGGAAAAATATCACACATAACAAGATTATCAAAGGACGAAGCGTTATTAATTGCGCAAAATTGGATTGATCCAAATACTGGAAGTCGAATTTTTACGCATGAAACGCCGATGTTAATCGTAGAGTTAGTGTACAACAAAGAAAAAAAAGCTTTTTGGACCGCTTATCAATTGGTTCATGACGCGGATTTGCGTTTGTATATTGATGATGAAACCGGGGATGTGAGTGTGTCTGGCTCCGATTACATACCAATGTCAAAGCGGGAATATACTCAGGATAATTAATTGATAATGTTTATTATTTATCGTGATAATAAATACAGCTAAAATAAAGAAATGGCTGCCTCAACTCAGATCGTTGACGTCTCTTCCGCCCCTTGGGTCTTGCCACGGTCTCCCATACACTCGCGATTTCGGTGCGTGTATGGGAGTGTGAGTGTGCATAAAACGCTGCAGTCGATTGGCGGAATTAGCGTAGGTTCTTTCGTGAAAAGCCTTTTTTTCTCGACCTTCTTGCTCTCGACCGCAGTCTTGGCTGCTGACGGGGATAAGCCCATCAAGACCGGCGCGGAAGCCACGCATCCTGCGGACGACGCCTTCTCCTTCAAACCCCAGCAGAAAGTAACCGAAGGCAGCGTCACTATTCGCGGCCAGCATGTCGCCTATCAGGCTGTAGCGGGCACGCTGATCGTCCACCCCAAAGGCTATGACGACGCAGCGCCGGAGCGGACGACGAAGCCCGAAGAGCTTCCGGTCGCGTCGATGTTCTACGTGGCCTACTTCAAGAAGGGCGCTCCTGCGGCGTCCCGACCGATCACCTTCGTCTATAACGGCGGCCCCGGTTCTGCGACGGTTTGGCTGCATATGGGCGCTTTCGGGCCGAAGCGTATCCAGACGGCGGATGACACGCATACGCCCGCAGCGCCTTACAAGCTGATCGACAACGACGACAGCCTTCTGGACGTGACCGATCTCGTGTTCATCGATGCGCCAGGCACGGGGTTCGGCCGTCTTGGCGGCAAGGACAAGGAGAAGGCGTTTTACGGCACTGACCCGGACGCACGCGCCTTCACCGATTTTATTGCGCAGTTCCTCGGGCGCTACAATCGCTACAACTCGCCGAAATTCCTGTTCGGCGAGAGCTATGGCACGACGCGTTCCGCCATCGTCGCGAACATGCTGGCTCAGGACAAGAGCATCGACCTGAACGGCGTGATGCTGCTGTCGCAGATCCTGAACTACGACAACACGATCGATCGTCCGCAGGCCAATCCGGGCATGGACCTGCCCTATATCCTCGCGCTGCCGAGCTTCGCCGCGACGGCTTGGTATCACAAGAAACTGTCGCCGATGCCTGCGGACCTGCCGACGTTCCTGAAGGAAGTCGAGCATTTCGCGACAGGCGATTACACGTCAGCGTTGCAGCAGGGGACGGCGTTGCCGGAGGCCGCGTTCAATACGATCGCGGAGAAGCTGCATGGCTACACGGGTTTGCCGGTCGACTATATCAAGCGCGCCAACCTGCGCGTGAACGGCGGCGAGTTCGAAAAGACATTGCTTGGGGCTGACGACAGCGACACCGGGCGTCTGGACAGCCGCTTCTCCGGCTACGCCATCGACCCGCTGTCGCAGACGCCGTCTTATGACCCGATGGGTTCGGCGCTCGGCTCGGCCTATCTGTCGGCGTTCAACGATTATGCCCGGACGACGCTGCATTACGGCGGGGACGACCCGACCGGCCCGTATCAGGAGTACAAACCCAGCGCGCATTCGATATCGATCTGGTCGTTCCATCACGAACAGCCCGATATGCCGTCCTCGAAACGCGGCGTGCCGAACGTCCTGCCGGATCTGGCGATGGCGATGAAGACCAATCCCAGCCTGAAGGTGCAGCTCAATCAGGGGTATTTCGATCTCGGCACGCCGTATTTCGAGGGCGTCTACGAGATGAGCCACCTGCCTATCCCACGAGCGCTGGCGGGTAACATCGAAATCCACCAATACATGTCGGGGCATATGGTTTACACGCACGCGCCAGCGTTAAAAGAGTTGCATGACAACGCCGCAGCGTTTATCCGACGCAACGACAACCTGCCGCACTGAAGAAATTCCGGGCGGGAAGGGCGCTGACGCCAGACGGCGGCGCGCCTTTCGGGCGCCTGTCCTGCTCTTCGCGCGGGGCGGCGTCCGGAAAATGGAGCTGGCGCAGGTGGGGGCTTGCCCGTAAAACCACCAGCCACATTCGACTGCCACCCCGGCGAAACGCGTGTCGGGCGGGGACGCGTGTTGCGTCGCCAGCCCGGTGTCATGAACGCGGTAATTTCGCCTCAACCCGGGAGAGTTCCGGTTCATGCCCGAAACGCTGACACGCCTCGCCGCCGATCTGGCCCCCTCCGGCATCGTTCCGGTCGACGGGCATGAAGGCCTCTGGCATCTGCCGGAGCCCACGAAAGAATACGCGCATCTGTATCCGGCGAAGGTGCTGACGGTTCATCACTGGACCGACCGGCTGTTCAGCTTCACGACGACCCGCGACCCGGCGTTGCGCTTCGAGAACGGGCAGTTCGCGATGATCGGCATCGAGGTGGACGGCAAGCCGCTGCTTCGCGCCTACTCCATCGCCTCCGCGAACTACGAAGACCACCTGGAGTTCCTCTCCATAGCCGTGCCTGATGGCCCGCTGACCTCCCGCCTGCGCCATGTGAAGGTGGGGGACACGGTTCTGATCGGACGCAAGCCAGTAGGCACCCTGCTTCTGGACAATCTGCGCCCAGGGCGGAATCTGTATTTCCTGTCGACGGGAACTGGCCTCGCGCCCTTCATGAGCCTGATCAAGGACCCGGAGTGCTACGAGCGTTACGAAAATGTCGTGCTCAGCCACACCGTTCGTATCTCCGGTGAACTGGCTTACGCGAACCATATCCGCCATGAACTGCCGCAGCACGAGTTTCTGGGCGAGGACGTCGCGAAGAAGCTTCGCTACTACCCGGCCGTCACGCGTGAGGCGTTCGCCGTCACCGACCGTATCACCACGCTGATCGAAAGCGGCAAGATTTTCGCGGACCTTGGCATTCCCGAGATCGACCCCGAGCATGACCGCGTGATGATCTGCGGCTCGCCGGAGATGCTTGCTGACACTGAGAAGCTGCTGGAGGCCCGTGGCTTTGACGAGGGTAACAATTCCCGTCCCGGCGCCTATGTGGTTGAGAAAGCGTTCGCCGAACGCTGATCGATCAACACCGCCTCCGGAGCCTGTCTTATGTCCGATAACGCCGCGTATGATGTCGACCTTCTGGTCATTGGCGCAGGTTCCGGCGGCGTTCGCTGCGCCCGCATAGCGGCGGGACATGGCGCTCGTGTCGCGATTGTCGAGGCGCGGCACTGGGGCGGCACCTGCGTCAATCTCGGCTGCGTGCCGAAGAAGCTGATGGTGCAGGCAAGCGAATACCCCGACTATGTGGCGGACAGCCATGGGTTCGGCTGGGACACGCAGCCCGGCCGTCACGACTGGAAGACGCTGATCGCCGCGAAAGATCGCGAGATCGAACGGCTCAACGGCATCTATGTATCGATGCTGGAGAAGAGCGGCGTACGGTTGATCACCGGCTTCGCCCGTTTCGAAGACGCCCATACCGTCGTTACCGAGCCGACGCCCCTTTCACCGGACGCGAAACCGGAGCGGATCACGGCTGCGAGGATCGTCGTCGCCACGGGATCGACGCCGACGAAGCTGGACATCGAAGGGGCAGATCTGGCGATCACCTCGGATGAGGTGTTTCACCTCGTCGAGATGCCGCGTCGGGTGTGCATCGTGGGCAGCGGTTACATCGGCGTGGAGTTCGCCGGCATTTTTGCAGGCCTTGGCGCTGAGGTTGACCTTGTCTATCGCCAGCCGCTGCCGTTGCGTGGCTTCGACGAGGACCTGCGTTCTGCGCTGCATATGGCGATAGACCAGCGCGGTGTCCGCCAACACGTGAAGGCCAGCCCGACCAGCATTCGACGCAATGGAGATGCTTTTGTCGTCACATTGGACAGTGGCGTCGAGATTGAAGCGGATTGCGTGATGCTGGCGACCGGTCGTCACCCCAAGACGAACGGGTTGGCGCTTGAAAAAGCAGGCGTGCGCCTGGATGATGGCGGGCGCGTCGCAGTGGATGCGGCGTCTCAGACCAGCACGCCGGATATATACGCCATTGGCGACGTGACCAATCGGATCAATCTGACTCCCGTCGCCATCGCTGAGGGGCATATTCTCGCCGACTACCTCTTTGCGGGACACGAGAGGGAATGGGCCTTCGATACAACGCCCAAGGCCGTCTTCTTCACTCCGCCGCTCGCCAGTGTTGGTCTGACGGAGGATGAGGCTACGGAACGCGGTCCTGCCGACATCTACGTCTCCAGCTTTCGCCCGATGCGTCATACGCTAAGCGGACGGGAGAGTCGCACGTTGATGAAGCTGGTGGTCGATCAGGCCAGCCAGAAGGTGGTCGGCGCGCACATGCTGGGTGAAGATGCGCCGGAATTGATGCAGGGTCTTGCGATCGCTGTGACTGCCGGTCTGCGGAAGGCGGATTTCGACCGCACCATAGGCATTCATCCGACGTCCGGCGAAGAGTTCGTCACCATGCGCTCCCGGACGCGCGTCGCCGGAGCCTGACGACCTCTGGTCGCTAAAGGCTCCGGGCAGTCCGGTGTCGCCGGGGCTTGAGCATTTCGTTTCGGATAAGCTACGTAAAGAAATTGGATTTCAGCGTCCCCGGCTGTCGGCGCGTGGACGTGTCTTGCGGGTTTAGACCGAATTCGGGCGAAAGCGCCGGTATCACGGGCAGGGAGCTTGGGGAATTAATGGGCAAAGGATTTTCCTTATTTGCGGCGCGCACGGCGCCGGCGCGACCCGCGCTGGCGTTATTCGCCGGAGCCGTCGGTTTTCTTGCGGCCGGTTCGGCGAGCGCCGCTGACGCTCCTCAGATCGACAGTGGCGACACAGCGTGGATGCTGGTGAGCACTGCGCTCGTTCTGCTTATGACGATCCCGGGCCTCGCGTTGTTCTATGCGGGCATGGTCCGCAAGAAGAACGTTCTGGCGACTGTGATGCAGAGCTTTGCGATATGCAGCATCATCACGCTGGTATGGATGATCGCAGGCTATTCTCTGACATTTTCGACCGGAACGCCTTTCATTGGCGGCCTGTCAAAGGCGTTTCTCTATACGATCGGGGATCACATCTCAAAGGGCGCGGATATTGGTTTCACGCTCGGCGCTGATTCGTCAAACGCGACGGTGATGACAATTCCCGAAAGCGTCTTCATGAGCTTCCAAATGACCTTCGCGATCATTGCTCCGGCTCTGATCGCGGGCGCCTATGCTGAGCGTATGAAGTTCTCGGCCATGTGTGTGTTCTCGGTCCTCTGGTCGCTTCTGGTCTACGCCCCGATCGCCCACTGGGTGTGGAGCCCGATCGGCTGGTTGCTGAACCTCGGCACGCTGGACTTTGCGGGCGGCACGGTCGTCCACATCAACGCAGGCGTCGCGGGCCTTGTCTGCGCGCTGGTCCTTGGGCGTCGTCGAGGGCTCGGGACGGACGACATGGCTCCGTACAACCTGACCTATGCAGTGATCGGCGCGTCGCTGCTGTGGGTCGGCTGGTTCGGGTTCAACGCCGGTTCGGCGGTCGGCGCCAACGGTCGTGCGGGCATGGCGCTGGCGACGACGCAGATCGCAGCTGCCGCCGCAGGCGTCAGCTGGATGGTCGCCGAATGGCTTCGTAGCGGCAAACCCACCGTGCTGGGCATCATCTCCGGCGCCGTGGGCGGGCTGGTCGCGATAACGCCCGCTGCCGGATTTGTCCTGCCTGGCGGCGCGCTCATTATTGGTCTGGCCACTGGCGTGATCTGCTACTGGAGCGCAACAACGCTCAAGCACGCGTTCAATTACGACGATAGCCTCGACGCCTTCGGCGTACATGGCGTCGGCGGTATCGTCGGGGCGTTGCTGACCGGGCTTCTGGCTTACGGTCCGCTCTCCGCCACGGACGCGAACCCCGGTGGTTCCTCCGGCTCTCTGCATCAGTTGCTTGTCCAGACCGAAGCCGTCGGCGTGACGATCGTTTGGTGTGGCGTGGTGACGTTCATCATCCTCAAGGTCGTCGACGTCGTGATCGGATTGCGTGTGTCAACGGAGCAGGAGCAGGAAGGTCTGGACGTCGCTCTTCACGGCGAACGTATTTCCTGATCGCCTGATCCAGTCGCTATCGGGGGCGCGCCTTTTTTGCGTCGCGCCCCTGTCGCGCGTGAGCCTGCCGCGATAGTCTTGGGAATTCGACTGACAGTGCGAGGCCAAACCTCGGCGGCGTCGGATTCAACAAGAGTGCAGGTGTCTCATGCGTCTCAGTCGTTCAATACATGCAGCAACAGTCTCTTTCGGCCTGCTTTCAGGTAGCCTTGTAGTCTTGGCTCCGGGCGCCGCCGAGGCGCTGACGGCGAAAGAGTGTCACGCCGACTTCACGGCAGCCCGCAAGGCGGGAACGCTGAACGGACAGACATATAAGGATTATAAGGTGGGGCATTGCTCCGCCACAGACGCGGCGGCTACGAGCGCTCCGGCGTCTGCGCCGGCTGCGACCGAAGCGCCTGCGGCGGCCTCATCTCAGGCTCCGGCCTCTGCGGCGCCGTCTGCCTCGACGACGGGAAGCAAGGCGGCAACCAGTTATTCAGGCAATGCAGTTTTCCCCTCCGCCGTTTCTTCCAAATATTCGTCTCTGAGTGCTGGTAAAGCGCGGATGAAAACCTGCCTTGATCAGTATCACGTGAACAAGACGAATGGTGGTAATGGCGGACTTGTCTGGATTCAAAAAGGCGGCGGTTACTACAGCCAGTGCGTGAAGCGCCTTAAAGGCGAGTAACCGGAGTCCGCGCGAACCTGACTTCTTCGCCTCCTGAAAGGAGAGGTGAGAAAGTCTCGGGTTTCAGGCGGTGAAAACAGAGCATGGTCGGCGTGGGGGCGGGCCCGTCAGATTTTCTGACGGGCTCGTTTTGTTTGTACGCGTAGGAAGGCTTCAGGAACCGCCCGTCTGTATAAGAAAAATTAGCGTTTAATCACAATAGTGAGGTTCCTGAAGATCACCGCGCGAAAGCGTTCGGTCCGATTAAGCAGCTTGGGAAATCTCATGAGCGATGTTACGCCGACCGTCATTAACTCGAACGGCTATGTAAGTTCCGGCGTCGCCACGGATGTCGTGGTGGGAAGCGGCGCGACGATCTCGTCCTTGTATGTGACGGACACAGGCGTCGCTTCAGCGACAATCGTGAGCTCCGGCGGCAACCTGTACGTCTCGTCGGGAGGCGTGGTTTCCGGAGCGGTTGTAAGTTCCGGCGGTCATCTCGGCGCCGGCACTTACGAAGGAACTGCCGCACTGGGCGCGGATGGCGTCGTCAGCGGCGCAACGGTTTTTGCAGGCGGGCAGGCGCTGATCAGCGCGGGTGGCGTCATTTATGACGCGCAGGTGGCGGGCACCCTGGAGGTAGATTCCGGCGCCGCGACTTACGATGCGGTCGTGACCGGGACGACTGCGCTGGAAATGCTGTCGAAGGGCAGTATCGATAGCGGCGCGCAGATTGGCGCCGGCGCGTCTCAGCTGATCTATGGCGCGGTGGTTAGCGGGGCGACCATCTCCGCAGCAACGCAGACGATTTACTCAGGGGGCAGCGCGCTCGCTACGACGTTGAGCGGCGTCTCTTACACCAGCAGCGGCTCGCAGGTTGTCAGCTCCGGGGGTTACGCAAGCGGGACTGTCATTGCCGACCACGGCTTTCAGGATATTGAATCTGGCGGTTCGGCATACGACACGACTGTCGCCTCTGGCGGAGAGCAGGATATCCACGCCGGGGGTGTTGTTTCCGGGGTCACTGTCGCAAGCGGCGGGTTGGGGCAGGTCTGGTTCGGCGCCACGGGTAGCGGCCTTGATATCCAAAGCGGTGGATCCGCAGTGGTTATTGGCGACGATGCTGGTGACGGTACCGGCTCAGTCAGCGGAATCACCGTTGAAAGTGGTGGAACCTTGGAAATTGAGGCGTCCATTGCCGGTGTTTCGGGAGTGGTCCTTCAAAGTGGGGGTACGCTGGCGCTGGACGCGTTTTCCGCCGGGGCTACGATGTCGCTGGCGGGGCAGGCGTTGACGGTTTCGGGCGGCGGTTTGACCGAGACGATCGATTTTGATTCATCGCAGTCTGACCTTGTTTTGTCCGATTTCGTTCTTGCTTCTGACGCGGACACCGGCGGCATGATGCTTGGCTACGTCGCATGCTTCTGCCCAGGCACGATGATCGAAACGGTCGGTGGGGAGGCGCCTGTCGAAACGCTGAGCATCGGGGATATGGTCAGGAATGCAGCCGGTGGACTGCGGCGTCTGCGGTGGATTGGGCGGCGCAGTTACTCTGCTGATTTTGTAGAAAATAACGCCAATGTTTTGCCCGTGATGATTTGTGCAGGCGCTCTGGAGGATGGCGTTCCTCGTCGCGACCTTCGTGTTTCGCCGTTTCACGCAATGTATGTCGACGGCGTTCTGGCGCCAGCAGGCGCTCTGGTGAACGGCCAGACCATCTTGCGAAGCGCCATAAACGGAGATGTCGAATACCTGCATCTGGAGTTTGACGATCATGAACTGATCGTGGCGGATGGCGCAGTGAGCGAAAGCTACGTGGAGGACGGGTCTCGGGGGATTTTTCAAAATGCCGCAGAATATAGAGCGCTGTATCCGGACGCCCGACGTGACGCACCGCTTTACTGCGCGCCGCGCGTAGAGGAGGGGGAGAAACTTGCCGAGATCCAGAAACGGTTGGCGGCGCGCGCTCGGGCTCTGAAGAGGGGCGTCTCGACCGAGTGTGAAACAATTGAGACGAACGGTCGTCAAACGGGATGTGGGGAGGAGTCTGCATCCCCGCTTCAGGGGTGGCTCGACCATGCTGACCGGAACGGCGTCAGTGGGTGGGCCTGGGACGCGGGATGTCCTTTCGAGAGCGTGGCGGTGGATATTCTGGTCAATGACGAAATCGTCGCCACCGTTACAGCAAATGCGTCCCGTCGTGACCTCGTCCAAGCGGGCATAGGTTCAGGCTGGAACGGCTTGGCCTACAGCTTCGCTGAACCTCTTGATCGCGGGCGTCGTCACCTGATCGTTGCGCGCCACGCGGGTACGGAAGAGCAACTGGCGGGATCGCCGGTCGCTCTGGAGCCAGGTCATAGCTTCGATCGGGACCTGGAGATGACGATAACCCGTGCCGTCGCAGGGCTGGACGAAACGTCAGATCGCGCTGGTATTGTGAGTTTTTTATCCAGAGAAGTTGAACGTATCCGCCACGCGGCTGCTGGCGATCATGCGGATCGTCGCGGACGAGACGACGTTTTTCAGAAACGTCGATCCAGTGGCCGGGCAGGAAGCGGGCATGTGTTGGCGCCGCGGGCTCTGGTCATTGACGAAGTTCTTCCTGTGTCGGGACGGGACGCTGGATCCGACGCGATCCTGTCTCATATTCGCTCGCTCGTTCGGCTGGGTTATCAGGTGACGGTCGCCACGCCGGGAGACGAACACTCGGCCGAGGCGGTTTCGAACCTGGAGCGGGAAGGCGTCTTCGTCGCCAAAGCTCCTTTCTACAACGCGGCGGAAGATGTGCTGCGCCTGCAGAATGGCGCATTTCAATTGGTGTACTTACATCGCTGCGGCGTAGCTTCAGCCTATGCGGGGCTTGTAAAGCGTTATCAGCCGGCAGCTCGACTTGTTTACGGTGTTGCGGATCTTCATCACCTGCGTCTTGATCGGCAGGCGCATGTGGAAGGGCGCGCAGACCTGTCGCAGATGGCCAAACGCGTTCGGACTCTTGAAGTCACAGCTGCACTTCTGACGGATGCGGTTGTGACACATTCGTCGTTTGAAGCCGAAACGTTGCGGAAGCTGGCTCCTGCGTTGAACGTTTGCGTCGCGCCCTGGGACACGGCGTATCGCGCGGTGCGGACACAGGCGGCAGAGCGTCACGATATCGTATTTCTGGGTAACTACAGCCACGCGCCGAACGAAGATGCGGCGTTGTATCTCGTGCGGGCGATCATGCCGCTGGTGTGGCGTGAACGGCCGGAAGCGCGCTGCGTGATCGCTGGCCAGGGCGCGACGCCCGCCATTTTTAAGCTATCAAAGGATTTCCACGGGGTGCATGTCGTTGGCGGCGTCAATGACCTGACAGACGATCTGTTCGAGACAGCGCGGATGACCGTCGCGCCATTGCGTTTTGGCGCAGGCATCAAGGGCAAGGTGCTCGCCAGTTTTGGCGCCGCGATTCCATGTGTGATGAGTTCAGTCGCAGCTGAAGGGCTGCCGTTGCCTGACAGGCTTCGTGGCTTGGTCTGTGACGAAGCGCAGGATTTCGCCACACAAATCATTCGTCTTTTGGGCGCGCCAGAAACCGCAGATGAACTGGGGCGCGTCGGCGTGCGGATGATACGAGATCATTACTCGGCCCAGGCAGTTGACCGCGCTTTGTCAGTAGCTTTGGGGCTGGGGCGAGTTGCGGCCCTGCCGGCGCAGCAATGTTTTCAGGAGGCAGTCTGAAGAGCAGCCTTCGTGGAAAGAAGTGCCCAATCGAATAGAGAGAATTATTCGGCCAAAGCAGAGAGTTAACGCTCAATTGGGAGCGGACTGACGAGGCTCGGGAGTTCACAAACGACCTTCCGTTTTTATCGATTGCGGCCTTTTGCTGAGAGGAGCGGGTATTGCGATTTTTTAGATGCGTGCCGGCATAGCCGGGCCGGAAATAAGGCCCGAGTTTTGTCGGTAGAGGCGGCAAGACATGCATCGTTCACAAGCGAGATCTGCTCGAGATTTGGTGATATTGCGAAGCGTTCTCATATGTGCTTTTAATGCCTCGTCTGGTGAGGTGGAAGGCGCATAATGTTCATCTGCTCCTGTAACGGTTTGACTGACAAAGATGTTCAGGCGGCAGTAGTGGCTGGCGCCACCCGTCCGACTGAGATCTACGCCGCGAAAAAATGCCGGGCTCAGTGTGGCAATTGCGTGCCGGGAGTCGTTTGCCTGCTGCGTCAGGCGCTGCAGGAGCAGAGGGCGCGTCTGGCGGATGCCGTCATCCACACGCCGTCCATGGTTGGCGTCGCCCGCGAAGCGGCGTGCCTGTCCTGACGCTGCTGCGGCTGTTTTATAAATATCGCGCGGTTTATCGGCAGGCAGTGCGGATAAACCGCGCTTTTTCATTAACGGTGGATGGGGGCGGGGCGCGAAGCCCCGCCATCACGATGGCAGAAATACCGCGATGGTTATCGCTTTGCGGGAAGATCGCGCCAGGTTAGGCCTTGCATGCCGGGCGGTAACGTCGCCTCGAACACGCCGCGGGCTACGGCGCGCGCCAGAACATCCGCTGCTGCAGCCCCGATTCGCGCCACCAGAAACTGTCTCGGTCCCGCAGGGAGAGGCCTTTTCGCGGTCGACAGGGCAAATACGACATCTCCATCGAACGGCGAATGGATCGGCCTTATGGCGCGAGCCAGCCCATCTTGCGCCATCATGGCCACTCGCTTCAGTTCGTCTGGGTCGAGCGCCACGTCGGTGGCAACACAAGCGATCGTCGTGTTGGCTCGCGCACCCGGGTTGATTTTCGCGTCGCCCCAGTCTTCGCCCGCCACTCGCGTGGATGATGCGCCAAGGCCGCCGAACTCCTGACCAAACTCGAACGGTCCGGACCAGAAATTTTTCGTGCCGGGAACAACCGGAGAGCCCAGACTGTTCACCCCGACAATAGCGCCTATGGTCATGCCGTCTCCCGTAAGCAGGGAAGCAGAACCCAGACCACCCTTCATCGCGCCAGCTGCAGCGCCATACCCAGCACCTGCTGTGCCGAGAGAGAAGCGATCGGACACATGCTCGACCGCATCGATGGCAAGGTTGTGATAGGGGGGGGTCATGCCCCAGTTCTTGTCGCCTCCATTGGCGAGGTCGAACAGAATCGCGGTCGGGACGATCGGGGACGGCGGCACGCCGGGCTGCTTCATCAATGCGAAGCCGCGGCCGCGTGCGCCCAGCCACGCGGCCACGCCATCTGCTGCGGCGAGGCCGTAGACCGACCCGCCGGAAAGAACGATGGCGTCAACAGATCGAACAAGGTTCCAGCCGTCGAGCGCATCCGTCTCGCGGGTTCCGGGGCCGCCGCCGCGCACATCTACTGCCGCTGAAGCACGTTCGTCAGGAAGAATTACCGTGACGCCACTTCTTGCTTTCGAATCCTGAGCCTGTCCCACGCGCAGTCCGGCCACGTCGGTAATGAGATTGAGCGGCCCGGGACGGCCGGGGCCAATAGAGTGACCTGAAACGGCTGCTCGGGCCGAAGCTCTGGCAAGCAGAGGTAGAGCGGCGGCGGAAGCGATCAGAGCGCGGCGTTTCATATGCGTAAAATCCTGATTCAGGCTGCGGCGATAAAGTGTCGACTCATTGGTGTCAGGTAGGCGACGAGTCGGCCTCTCCGGGCCAGCGTTCGACACGACCACACCGACTTTCAAACCACCCGGCGAGTTGCAGAGCCAGAAGATCCTTGAAGCGCGACGTCACGATCTGCAAGCCGATAGGCGTTCCCTCCTGCGAAAAGCCGCAATTCACGGATATCGCAGGCTGTTCAGACATATTCCACGGCAGCGTCCATGCGCAATGATCGAAGGGGCGTGCAGGATCATTCAGGGGGGAGGCCCAGTCAGCCGGGAACGAGACATTGGGTGTTACGGGTGAAATGATCACGTCAACGGAGTCGAACAATTCGGCGCATGTGGCCCGTAACTCAAAAGTGCGATTGAAGCCGCGTACGGCCTCCACGCCGGACACGTCCTCTCCGCCGCGCGCCCACTCCATTATGTAAGGTAGAACCAGCGAGCGTTTGGATTCATCAAGGTCCTTGATGTCTCCCCAGAATTTCGCGCGCCAGAAAACATCGACGCCGTCGAGAATGGCCTGGTTCATGACGGGAGAAACCGGAACGATGACTGCGCCTGCGTCTTCGAATATGCGCGCCGCCGCCTCGATCGCAACCGCGATCTCCGGGTCAAGCGGCATACCGCAGCCCGCGTCGAGCATAAGCCCTACCCTCAAGCCGGCGGGCGGTTCAGCAGGAGCGAACCAGTCGACCTGTTCATAGGGCAGGCTGGTGGCGTCACGCGAATCCGGCAGACTCAACGTCGCCATCATGAGAGCTGCATCGGCCACGCCACGCGTCATGGGACCGGCGCACCGGCCCGTATAATACGGGTCGATCGGGATGCGACCGAGCGTCGGCTTGAAACCCGTCAGGCCGCACCAGGCGGCGGGCAGGCGCACCGAGCCGCCGATGTCCGTGCCTACATGCAGGGGGCCATAGCAGGCCGCTGCTGCTGCTGCTGCGCCTGCGCTGGATCCTCCGGGATTGGTGGACAAATCCCAAGGGTTTCTCGCAAGGTGATGAAAACTTGAAAGACCGGACGATAGCATACCGAAATCCGGTATCGTCGTTTTGGCGAAGATGATGGCTCCAGCTTCACGCAGGCGCGCAGCGCAAGGCGCGTCAGTTGTCGCCGGCGCAGACTCCAGCGCTGCCGTGCCCAGAGGGATCGGATGTCCCTCTGTTGCGATCAGTTCCTTGACTGTCGCCGGCACGCCGTCCAGCGCACCCTGTGGTTCGCCTTTGCGCCAACGTTCTGTGGACGCAACAGCTTCCGCAAGCGCGCGTTCCGGTTCCCATGCGTAGAGAGCGCACAGGTGAGGCTCCCATTGGGTTACATGCGCGTTGAGTGATTCGATCACGTCTCGGGGGGTGAAGTCGCCCGACGCGTAGCCGGCGAGCATGGCGGTGGCGTCGAGCGCGTGTAGTCTGGTCATCGGAAGACGCTCCAGCATGGGCGTGTCGCCCATGTCCTTGTGGTCAGTAGTTCACTGAAGCCTGAACGCCCCATGTCGCGGGCATTCCGGACAGGGCGACGGTGTCGCCATTTACGAAATAGTTTCTCTCCACATCGTATTGTTTGTTGAAGATATTGTTCCCGAACGCGGCGATGGTCCAGTGCTTGCTTTTGGGAGAGAACGACATCGTTGCGCCCCAAAGCGTGTAACCGGCGACGTTGTAAAGGGTGCCGAACAGGGAACGGTATGTTGAGCGCAGGCTGTAATTCATACCGGTCGTGAGCGTATAGTTCCCAAGATCCCATTTGTATGTGGCCGATCCGTTGAGGGTCAGCTTGGGGAAAGGCAGGCTGTTGCCTTTGCGACTTGCGTATACGCCGACATAACTGCCGTTGACGCGGTCAGCACGCAGCACGGAATTGAATTTGTCGAATTGGCCGATCGTCCACCCTCCCGATTGTGTAAGAGTGAGGCCGGGGAGCGGAGACCAGTCTGCCTCGAATTCCAGACCTGCGAGGTGCGAGCGTGGCGCGTTGACAATCGAGCCGACCAGTCCGGTTGCCGGATTCACTACGGCGGATTGAATCTGCTGATTGTGATAGTCGTAATAAAAACCAGAAACGTTTAGCCTCAAATTTTCTTTTGGCAAATCGAGTTTGTTTCCGATTTCCCATGCGTCGAGCGTTTCGGCTTTGAACGGTTTTGTCGACACGTTGGGCGAGTTGGTGTTGTAGGTCGTAAAACCGCCGGATTTTATTCCATGGCTGTAAGACACATAGAGCAAGTCGCGCGTGAACGGTTTGTATTCGACGGAAAATTTCCCTGAGGGTTTAGTGTAGCTATAGCTTTGGTCAGGACCGTAAGGATGAGAGCCAGTGTCTACGCCGGTTAGCATGTAGGATTGAAAACCATAGAGCCGCCGGATCTCGTGTTCGATCCGCACGCCGCCGGTGATGGAAAGTTTATCGGTCAGTTTGTAGGTCGCCTGCCCAAATCCGCTGATAGTGTTGACGGATTGCGAGTACCGTACGGCGCGGTCGTAACCGTAGGACTGCATGAAGCCGGAGCGGTACAGGTCGGAAAGATACTGGTTGGAGTAGTAGATGCCGCCAACCCATGTCAGGCGTGATGAGCCGCGCGATGTCAGACGAAGCTCGTTGGAAAAGACATTCGCGCGCGACTGGTAATATACATCCGCAATGGCGGCGGAAGACGCGTCGTAGTTGTCATATTCCTGACGGCTCGCGACGTCGTAGCTTGCAAGATCAGTGAGTGTAGCGAAGGAAAAATCCTGATCAATGCGGAGGCTCATGCCCCCCGTGTCTATGTGGCTGAATGGCTTTGTATTCGGACTGATGCCGATTTCGGACGCAAATTGCGATGACGTGCCCCAATGCGTGATCCGTCGATCGGTGTCGGCGGGGAGAACGCCGTACTGCGAAGGATTAAGGATGTTGAGGGCGGTCAGCGGCGAATAGAGGTGCATTCCGTTGGCGTCCGAACGGTCCCGGCTGCCATGAAGATTGAAGGTGACCTTCAGGTTTTCGGTAGCTTGTCCTTCGACAATCAACCGCGCCGCGCCTCGGTCTACATTCCCCAGATGCGCCCCGGAGCCGTTATATTGCCAGGCGCCACCTTGTTGCGTCTGCCCGGACAGGCGGTATTTCAGGTAACGTCCGATCGGGCCGGATATATACCCGTCGACTTTGCCAGCATCGAAACGACCATATTGGCCGGTCAGTCCGGCATGAAACTGGTCTGTGGGGTGATTGAGGATGTAGTTGATCGCCCCGCCGGTCGTGTTGCGGCCGTATAATGTGCCTTGAGGGCCCCGGAGAACCTCTACGCGACTAATGTCGAACATCATGCCGTTGCTTGCGAACGGGACCGGGTTAGCCACTTCATCAAGGTATACGCCGACGGTTGGGGCGTTATTGCTGGCGTAATCGTTGAAGCCGACGCCGCGAATGGCGAACGCCGGCTGACCGCTGCCGAACTGTGGCGTCACCTGCAGTGACGGCGTCAGGTATTGAAGATCAAAGACGGTGTTGACGTTGCGCTCGACCAGCGTGTTGCCGCCGATCACGCTGATCGAACTCGCGAGACTCTGCGCCGTCTGGCGTCGCCGCTGGGCCGTGACCGTGATTTCCTCAAGGCGTGGAGCGGACGCTGCCGATGCGGCTGCGCTCGGCTGCGTCTTCCCTGCAGGAGCGTGCGGAACTGACCGGGAGTCAGCCGTTCGAGCGTGTGACGCCGTCTGGGCCCGCACGGGCGCCTTTTTCGCGGTGGCTGTTTCGGCCCAGAGGGGATGAACGGAAAGACAGAGTGTGCTGACGGACGCCAGCCAGAGGCGCGTCCTGAGGCGGGGAAGTGTGGACGGTTGGGACAGGTTCATTGTGGACATGTCCGATTTTCCAGAGGTTGCGGGGAGTTGTCGAATAAAACGATAACGAAACGGAATGATAAAACCGAGATCGAAAAGCGGCACACGGCGCCACGCTTTCTGCAACGCCATGTTTGCGATGGATTCTACTCTTTCGGGATGCCGCTGGGGAGCGCGTGATGCGCCTCAGCGCGACGCAGAAGGCTCAGGGCAAGCGTATCGTGGAGAGTCTTCGCAGCGAATGGCAATGCGCGGTCGGGGTGGACGCACAAATCGAGTTGTGTCCGCACGAGATCCGGGCGATCGAACGGAATGGAGGTGAGCAGCCCGGCTTCAATTTCCCGTCGGCAACACTCAGGCGGAAGCACGAGAGCGGCGGCCCCGCGGATAGCCAATTCTTTCTGCATGACAAGAGAGCCAGTGACGAAGGTGGGTTCAAGCGTGACGCCATGCCGAAGACACTCGGCGTCGAGTGTGCGCCGCAGGCTGAAGGATTCATCGGGGATGGCGATCGCGTGGCGCGCCAGATCCTGAATCCGGACATGCGTCTGTAAAGTCAGGGGATGATCCGGGGCCACAATCAGAGCGTGGTCAAGCGGCACGCTTCGCCTGACGAACGGGCTGCCGGCCTCAGGGGTAAAAATCGCGACGCCGATATCGGCTGCGCCCTGTCGAAGTGCGTCGATCAGTTCGGAGGTTCGTCCTTCGTGAATGTGGAAGCGAAGGCCCGGGTGCTGCCGGTGTAATGCACAGAGGGCGGGCGCCAGAAGCTCCGCTACAATCGCTCCACCCGCGTACACCGTTGTAGAGCCGGTGTTGAGGGCTTTGAGGTCCGAGACAAGTTGAAGGGTTGTCTCCATTTCCCCAACGATTAAACGCGCGCGCCCAAGCAGCACCTCTCCCGCGGCGGTCAGCTTTCCTCCGCTATGAGAGCGGTCAAAAAGCTGAGTTCTGAACTGATATTCGAGTTGGTCGAGTTTGCGACTGACGGAGGCGGGGGAGGTGTTCAATTTTTCTGCCGTCTGGCGGAGGGAGCAGGTTCGGGCAAGTTCCAGAAACACCTTGAGCGCCTTCATATCCACGAACGATCTCCTGACGTTGCGGCACGCACGCGGCGGCAGGGGAGTTTGGCTGGCGTCTGGTGCGAATTACGGATTGACGCTGAGCATAGGGCGTTTCGCGTAGCCGCGTCAGCGTACAATTTTTATCGGAGGGAGATGTGATTGAAAGTATCAGTAAAATCCAATTTTTGTGTGAAATTTCAAGTTATTGTATAATTATTCTGGGATTTATTTTTGAAAAAAGGACATGCGGCAGTATTATAAATTGATGCTGTTTGTTATTTCTAATTCAATACATTTAACTTTCATATTTTTTATTAGAACCGTATTATGCGAACGAGGGAGCATGCTGGCTTGACGCTGGGCTCGTCGCGATATCGAAGATATGCATCGCCCGTTGATCAACGCGATAGAAAATCTCCTTCCACGTGTATACTTAATGTTTCCGTTCGATCGCAAAAAAGGCGGGCTCAAATGAGCCCGCCTCCATGCAAACCAGCCTGATCTGGAGAGATCAGTGATGGCCGGGATATTGAGATTCGATCGTTTTTTTCACGCTCTCTGGAAGCGTGACATAGTCGAGGCCCTTGGCGGCTGCGTCGCCATTTTTGAAGGAGTAGTCGAAGAACTTATGCACGGATGCTGCACGAGCGGCATCTTTCGGGTTCGTGGGGACAAGAACGAATGTCGCCGATACGATCGGCCATACGCCCTTGCCGTCGACATCGAGCATATCTACTGCAAAATTCGTGGAATGCGCCCAATCCGCCGAAGCCGCCGCCGTCGAGAAGCTCTCGAGGTTCGGGGTGACAAATTCGCCAGCCTTGTCCTGCAGTTCTGCCGTCGAGATGGAGTTGCGGCGAGCGTAGGCGTATTCGACGTACCCGATACCGCCTTCAGTCGCGCGGACGGACGATCCGACCCCGTCATTTCCGCGAGCGCCTGCTCCGCCCGGCCACTGGACTGACGTCGCCGCGCCGACCTTGTCCTTCCAGTCCGGAGAAACCTTCGCGAGGTAGGACGTGAACACGAAGGTCGTGCCTGACCCGTCGGCGCGGTGGACAGGAGCGATGGCGGTGTCGGGAAGCGTCAGGCCCGGGTTAAGGGCGACAATCTTCGGATCGTTCCAACTGGTGATGTCGCCGAGGTAAATGCCGGCGAGCACGGCTCCCGTCAGTTTCAACTTATTGGCGGCGACGCCGGGAATGTTGACGATCGGCACGATGCCGCCGACGACCGTCGGAAACTGGTATAACGAACCAGAGGACAGTTTATCAGCGCTCATCGGCGCGTCGGACGCGCCAAAGTCGACTGTGCGGGCGAGAACGAGGTTCTGTCCGGCGCTGGAGCCGACGCTTTGATAATTGACGGACACGCCTGCGCCGGTTTTGGCGCCGTCCCCCCAAGCCTGATAAATTGGCGCGGCGAAGCTCGAGCCTGCGCCGGTGATTTCTTCGGCGCAGGCCAGCGGCGCGATAACAGGCGCGGCGCTTAGAAGAAGAGCGGCAAGAAGGCGATTGCGGATCGGCATGTCTTAACTCCCAGCGAAAAGGCGGCGTCATGCCGGTCCAGTTCTGAGCTTCGCCATACCGTATTTCGCGCAGGCCGAAAAATGACGTCTCAATGACAGTGATTTGCCGGTCTATTATTACCCGTGACGTTGCCTGAATTCGTGTCGAGCGCAGCGAGTAACGTCGTCAGGCGAAGTTCGGCACATGGAGGAAAACACCCCCCTCATGCTCCGTGTAGCCAAGCCTGCTATGATCAGGTCATAGCAGGCTCGTTTCTACGCGACGCGGCGCGCCCGTGGCCCGGACGACCGTCCGCCGCCGCCGTTCGAAGACGAACGTCCTCCACGTCCGCGTCCGCCGCCGCCGAGCACCGGAGGTGGGAGGGTCGATTTCTCGGCAGCGTCGGAGTGATATGGATGATCCCGCACCACCGGCACAGGTTTGCCGATGGTGCGCTCTATGTCACGCAGCCAGGCGCGCTGTTCCGGGTCGCAGAACGATACGGCCCATCCTTCGCGACCGGCGCGGGCGGTGCGACCGATGCGATGGACGTAGCTTTCGGGGATATTCGGCAGATCGTAGTTGAAGACGTGTGTGACGTCGTCCACGTCGATGCCTCGCGCAGCAATGTCCGTCGCCACCAACACCTTGAGGTCGCCTGCCCGGAAGCCCGACATCGCACGCTCGCGCGCGCCCTGTGATTTGTTGCCGTGAATCGCTTCGGCGGGCACGCCGCTACGGTTGAGAAATTCGGACACTTTATTGGCTTCGTGCTTCATCAATGTGAACACGACGGCTCTGGAGACTTTCGGGGAGTTCACCAGAAGGAGGAGGGCGTCTTTTTTCTTGTCCGGTTCGACAAACATGACGGCCTGACGAATGCGATCGACGGTGCTGGACGGCGGCGTGACTTCGACCTTGGCGGGGTCGCGCAGCAAGGTGTGGGCGAGATCGGATATGCTGCGCGGCATCGTCGCCGAGAACAGCAGGGTCTGACGCTCGCGCGGCAAGCTGGCGACAATCCGTTTGATGTCGCGAATGAAGCCCATGTCGAGCATCCGGTCGGCTTCGTCCAGAACCAGAACTTCGAGGTCAGAAAGGTCAATATACCCTTGGCCCATCAGGTCCAGCAGCCGTCCGGGAGCGGCGACGAGAACATCCACGCCACGACGCATAGCCTCGACCTGCCGCCCTTGTCCCACACCGCCGAACACAACTGCCTGACGCAGCCTCATATGCCGGGCGTAGGCCTTGAAGTTGGCGTCAATCTGCGACGCCAGTTCACGGGTCGGAGCCAGCACCAGCACTCTGGCGCCTTTTGGCGACGGCGCTTTCTGATGGGTCAGAAGATGCTGTAGAATTGGTAGGGCGAACGCGGCGGTTTTGCCGGTTCCAGTCTGCGCCAGACCGAGCAGATCCCGTCCGTGCAGCAGATGCGGAATCGACTGGGCCTGAATGGGGGTGGGGGTGGTGTAACCCTCCTCGGCCAATGCGCGCAGCAAGGGATCGGCGAGTTTAAGGTCCGCAAACGTCGTCATTTAACTAAAACGCCTCCTGGCGCCCCGGGAACGATGGGGTCCATAATGCAGGCCCCCGCCATGGTGACAGATTGTGTGCCGCGCGGCGCAATTCAGCGCGCATTCGATCCGGGCCAATCTGGCTTCGAATTGATGATCGCAAGCGACGGGAGACATGTCGAAGAGGTGAACAGCTTCTCCGAAGCGACCGCGTTATTTCAACGCAGACACAAAGATATATAACCGCATTAACCTACCTCGGCGCGCAATCTATTCGAAACTGCGCGAATTTTCAAGACGCTTGGATTTAAGCCCCTTATCGTGATCTTCGTGCCGCATTTTCGTCGTTTTTAATCGTTTTGCAAGCCTCGTGCGGGGTCGCTACGTGCAAGATTCTCTGCAACGTCACGATTTTTTTTCAAGTGATTGCTGAATTGCAACGAAATCCCGGGTGATGCGACGTCAGGCGTATTTGTTTTTGCAAGCAAATAAGTTTTCAGGGGCCTTGGAAAAGCGCCTCCTGTTTCATCCAGGCTTTGCGGGCCAATGATGCCGCTCCGTCGAGGGCGTCGCCTTTGGGTGCGACTATCAGCTTTTTTGTCGTTTCTGGCAGGTAGGGAAGCAAAATCGGAGCCAATCCTCCAAGAATGCTGAGCGGCAAATGAAGAAAAGGTTTATTTTTCAGCAATGTGCTGGAGATATTTGCGATTTCTTTAGCAGCATCGTATAAAATTTTAGACGCCACATGATCGCGGTCGTGTGAGGCGGAAATGACGATCGGCGTGAGTGTCGCGAAACGCGACGCAGAAGCGCCTATCGCCCAGCCGAGGGGGTCGCCAGTTCCATCTTGGTCGAGTTTTGCCCAGATGCGCTGGAATAAATCGGTTTTTGGTTCTCGTCCGTCATGGCAATGAAGCACATGGCGGACTGCCTGTAGACCAATCCAGGCTCCTCCGCCCTCATCACCTTGTGGAAAGCCCCATCCTCCTACGCGATGCGATTGGTCGCCGGAAATTGCATAACCGACGCTGCCGGTGCCTATTGCGACTACCGCGCCGTCTTTCCCGCCGTGTGCGCCAAGGCAGGACGTGTAAGCGTCTGTGCGTGTGACAAGTGCGGCAAAATCGGGAAACGCATCACGAATAGCCGCGGCGCGTCCGGCGACTTCCGCTCCTGCCACCCCAGCCCCCGCGTAGACGCGAAGCCCGTCTCGCCCGATGTCATGGCGTTGAAGCTGTGCGGCGATGAGCGCATCACACAATGCTGCTTCGATCGAAGCGCATGCCTGATCCGGATCGGTGGCCACGTTCGCTGGCCCAGAGCGGCCTTCTCCCAGAACCACGCCATCAGGGGTGAGCAGGCGCAGAATGGTCTTGCTCGCACCACCGTCGATAGCGGCCAGAACTGCCGTGGATTTCTGGAGTGCCGCGGTCATTTCAGGCGTTCATCGCGGCTGGCAGGCTCATTGCGCCCCAGCAAGAAAAGAGCCTGCTCACCGAATAGATTGGCCAGCCGAATCGAGCGACGCCATGGCGCACGTTCGCCTTCTTCGTCGATGGCCATCCAGTCTATGACCCGATAGCTCTCGTCACTGCACAAAGCCAAAAAATCTCGAATCGTGCATGGGTGGATATTCGGCGTTGCGAACCACGGCGTGCTCCACACAGCCGTATTGGGCATGCGCCCAGTGGTCAGGAGCTTCAGTCGCAACTCCCAGTGGCCGAAATTGGGAAAGGACACGATGGCGTGTCGCCCGATGCGCAGCATCTGGCGCAGCACCTCTCTTGGGCGTTCGACTGCCTGAAGCGTGCGTTGCAGCACGACATAATCAAAACTCTCGTCCGGGTAATGCGCCAGATCGTGATCCGCGTCACCGTGAACCACGGGAAGGCCATGCGCAACGGAGCGTGTGACCTCCTGCATGTCTATTTCTATGCCACGCGCATCACAGCCACGTTCGCGAAAGAGATGATCGATCAGGCTACCGTCACCGCTGCCGATATCGAGCACGCGGGATCCGGGGGCGATCATCTGTGCGATCAATTTTTGGTCGAGGCGCATTTTAACGATTTTTCACGAAAGCCAATAACGATAACTCGCCAGCCGTCATTTTCAGCTCGGAGGATTGCGGAGCGGGTGTCATGGCTTTGGACCGATATGGAGGCCTGCATGTTCCGCCGCGCCGCTTATGAAGCCTCGAATGGTGCGGTCGAAATCTGGTTCATCCAGTAGAAACGCATCGTGGCCTTTGTCACTGTCGATTTCGACGAACGAAACGTTGGCCGCAGCCCTGTTGAGCGCGCGAACGAGCACGCGTGATTGCGACGTAGGGAACAGCCAGTCGGACGTAAAGGAAACGACGCAGAACCGTGTGCGTGTGCCGACAAACGGGGCGGCATAGTCGCCGTCATGTTCGGCGCCAATATCCATCCAGTCCATGGCGCGGGTAATGGTCAGGTAGGAGTTGGCGTCGAAGCGCAGCACGAAGCTCGACCCTTGATGTCGAAGGTAGGATTCGACTTCGAAGATTTCGCCGAAGAAGGAAAGTGGATGTTCCGGATCTCCCGACGCCTCCGGAGAGGCGTTCTGTCGGCGGGTGCGTCGGCCGAATTTTCGTGTCAGAGCTTCCTCTGAAAGATAAGTGATGTGCGCCATCATCCGCGCCACCGCAAGTCCGCGTGCAGGGATCGACCCGCTTTCCCAATAGCGGCCGCCGCGCCAGTCGGGATCGGCAAAGATAGCCTGACGGCTGACTTCGTTGAATGCGATATTCTGGGCTGAATGGAACGGTGCGGTGGCGATCGGGATAGCGGCGAAGACCATTTCGGGATAGGTCGCGGCCCATTCCAGGGTCTGCATCCCGCCCATGGATCCGCCTATGACGGCGAACAATCGCTCGATGCCCAGTTGGCGCACCAGCGCATGCTGGGCTCGGACCATGTCGCGAATAGTGATTGGCGGAAACTCTGTACCCCAGAGTTCTTGAACAGCGTCTCCGTCTTCCCGCGCATCGAATGCGGGGCGAGATGGGTTGGGGGAACGGGGACCTGTTGACCCCATGCACCCGCCCAGCACGTTCGAGCAGATGACGAAAAACCGATCAGTGTCGATGGGCTTGCCCGGTCCGACCATCCGCTCCCACCAGCCCGGCCGGCCTGTCACGGGATGGGTTTCGGCGACGTACTGATCTCCCGTCAGGGCATGACAGATCAGGATAGCGTTGTCGCGAGCGGCCGACAGTATCCCATAGGTTCGGTAGGCGATCTCAACCGGCGCCAGCATGGCGCCGCAATCGAGAGAGAGCCCCTCGGGGAAGACGGCTCTCTGGTGATCGACTTCGAGCGGCGTCTCGGGCTGGTCTGTCAGGATTCGGGCTTCCATTGGAGCCCGGGGACATAGGGCTGATTGCGCCTCATAGCAAGAAGGCAAAAATAAGACGATTGTGCGCGCAGCGTCTAAAATTTGTTGACGGCGGGTTAATATTAACGGACGTTTGACGAAGTGCAACAAAATCGAGTGAAGCGGCTTGCCACGTGGACTTTAGGGAAGCTCAAATCCGCTCGGACTCAGGTCAGGACCTTGCCGACCGATCCGACATCTCGCCTCTGCGACTCATCGGGCATTCCGGCCTGTTCGACGCTCAATATTACCTCTCGTCTCACGCTGACCTGGCTGGCGTGGGAGCCGGGGCCCTGGCGCATTACCACCAATATGGCTGGCGTGAGGGACGTAAGCCGAACCCCTGCTTCGATCCGCAGGACTATCTTGCGCGATACCCGGATATCGAATGCGAGCCGCTGTTGCATTACGTGACCGTGGGGGAGGCGGAGGGACGAAGGCCGGTCGTCTGGTTCGATCCCGCTTGGTATGGCCGCACCTACCCCGTGCCCGAGGGCATGTTGCTGCTTCGGCACTATCTGCTGAACCGTCATCGCAACGACATCAGTCCGATGCCCGAATTCGACAGGGGCTTCTATCTCAAAGCCTACCCGGACGTAGCGGACGCCGGTCTGGATCCACTTGAACATTATATGATGCAGGGATTTCGCGAGGCGCGGCGACCGTTCCCCGAATTTGATCCGGCATTCTATAGGGCGAGGTATCTGGCGAATGATCCGGATGCAAACCCGTTGCTGCATTATCTTGAGCATCGCGGGGAAGAAGGCGTGCACCCGAGCATGCCGAAGGAAGAGCCGAGCATTCCCAGAGAAGTGCGTCGCCTGACGCGGCCGGGGCCACTGTTCGAGACGCGTCGCCCTCTTCCGAATTCGGCAGCCCGGCGTGCGCGCGTGCTGGCTTATTATCTTCCGCAATTTCATCATGTGGCGCGGAACGATGAATGGTGGGGAGAGGGATTTACGGAGTGGACCAACGTGGCGCGCGGATTGCCGCGCTTCGTCGGTCATTATCAACCTCGAGTGCCTCGCGATCTGGGTCATTATACGCTCGATCATCCTGACGTACTTCGTCGACAGGCGGAGATGGCCCGCGGCGCAGGGGTCGAGGGGTTCGTTTTCTATTTTTATTGGTTCAATGGCGAACGACTTCTTGAATCGCCGCTTGAGATGTTATTGGCCAATCCGGATATCGATCTTCCATTCTGCTTGATGTGGGCGAACGAAAACTGGAGCCGGAGATGGGATGGGTCGGATGACGACATTCTTATCGCGCAGGATTTCCGCGTCGAGGACGAAGCGGATCTCATTGCGTGCTTTGTTCGGCATTTCAACGATCCTCGCTATATCCATATAGGAGGCCGCCCGCTTTTGATGCTTTACCGGCCGGGCGTCGTGCCTGACTGTGTGGCAACCATAGCACGCTGGCGTCGGTTGTTCGTGGAGGCGTGTGGCGCTGATCCCATATTTGTCATGAGTCAGTCGTTCGGCGACAGTGACCCGCGCAAATTTGGAATGGATGGCGCCATAGAGTTTCCCCCGCACAAGGTCGTTGGTGGGCTTTCAACGATCAACTCAGAAATTCGCTTTCTTGACACAGACTTTACGGGACAGATTTACGATTACGAGCAGGTCGTGGATAACGCGCTGTCTATGCCGCGCTCTGACTTCCCGCTCATCCGTACGGCGGCGCCGTCATGGGATAACGATGCGCGACGACAGGGAGCCGGTCTCGTATTGCATGGTTCGACTCCAGCGCTTTTTGAACGTTGGCTATCCGGCCTCATCGAACAAGCACGTCAGACGCCATTCCACGGGGAGGCGCTGATTTGCGTCAACGCGTGGAACGAATGGGCCGAAGGCGCCTATCTCGAACCTGACCAGCATTTCGGGTCGGCGTTTCTCAACGCGACAGGCCGCGCGGTGACTGGAACGTTCGGAGCTGCGTCAGGCGTACGGATTCTTCTCGTCGGGCACGACGCTTTTCCGTCGGGCGCGCAAATGCTGCTTCTCGCCATCGGTCAGTCTCTTAAGAAAAATCACGGTGTCCAGGTGCAGTTTCTACTGCTCGGGGCTGGTGCAATGCTTCCGCAATATCGGGAGTTGGGGGAGGTCGAACTGGTCGCAGCGGATCATCCTGATCTCGCTGAACGCCTTTCTGCGATCCGTGCGAAAGGGTACGACAACGCCATAGTCAATACCTGCGCGGCTTCCGTAATGGGGAAGGCATTGGCGGCCGCGGGGATCTGCTTCATCCAACTTGTTCATGAAATGCCTGCGCTCCTGAACAACCGACGCCTGATCGGGGTTCTGTCGGAGGCGGCAAGTCTTGCGCGGCAAACAGTATTTCCCGCGGAGAGTGTTGCGCGGCAGGTGACGGCGGTGTTGCAGCAAGTCCCAAAAGCAACGGGGATTCTGCCTCAGGGATTATACAACTCTGTCGCTTTTCGTCGACTGGCGCGGGAGACCGTTCGGACGCGTCTGGGAATCGGTCCGGAGGATCGATTGATTGTCGCTGCAGGGTACGCCGATCTGCGCAAAGGTTTCGATCTGTTCCTGCAACTCTGGCGTAACACCGAAGGCGCGCGGAGAGATCAAACTCGGACTCATCTGATCTGGTTGGGCGCGATTGACGCGCAGTGCCGCGACTGGATGGCGGCGGAGATTGATTGTGCCCGGGAGAGCGGTCGGTTCCATCTGCCGGGCCACGTGTCTGACGTGCAGGACTATCTGTCTGCGGCTGACGTCTTTGCTTTGACGTCGCGCGAAGATCCGTTGCCGTCAGTTGTGATGGAGGCTTTGGTCTGCGGTTTGCGTTGCGTTGCGTTGCGTTTGAAGATTCAGGCGGTGCGCCGGAACTTATGAAACAGGTGGCGACGCGCCTGGGGATGCCGGATATCGTCGCCACGGCGCCGATGGGCGACGTCGTGCGGATGGCGCGGCACGCCACCAGGCTGGCCAACTCTGCTCTGGCGGATGGCCTGCGCGCGCGCAGCAGGATGTGCAAAAAGGTAGAAAAATTCTTCCCCTTTGATCGTTATGTAGAACGCCTGCTTCATCTCGTCGCTCCAACGCGTCGCCGGATTTCGGTTGTCGTGCTTTCGTATAATTACGCCCGCTATCTGGCTGGTCGTCTGGCGACGATTTTCGCTCAGCATTATCCTGTCTTGGAAATCATTGTTCTTGACGACGCCTCGACCGACGACAGCGTCACCGTGGCGCAAGCGACTGCGGAGGAGTGGGGCAGAAATATTCGTGTCGTCGCCAACAGAAGTGGATCGGGTTCGGTGTTCGCGCAGTGGCGCCGTGCCGCAGCGGAAGCGCGCGGAGACTGGGTATGGATCGCTGAAGCGGACGATCTGGCTGAGCCGGATTTCCTGAGACGCTTGTGCGCAGCGCTCGACGCGGCGCCAGAAGCTGTGATGGCATTTTCCGACAGCCGTGCAATCGACTCTGACGGGGGGCAGATTTTCGAATCCTACAAGCCGTACTGCGCTTCGGTCGCTGGCGATGTTCTTGATCGCGATGGCGTGCATATGGGCGCGACATTCGTTACTGAGTATCTTAGCGAACGCAATCTTATCCTTAATGCATCGTCCGTGCTCTTTCGACGTGACGCGTTGCATGACGCCTTGTCGCGATGCCGGGAACTCGAAACATTCGAAGCGGCAGGAGACTGGCGCCTTTATATCGAACTTTTGAACGCGCCGGGCGTACAGGTCGCGTATGTCGCCGAGCCGCTTAACGCCCACAGGCGCCACGAAAAATCGGTCACAGGAAAAATGGCCTGCGATAAACAGTTAGATGAAATTACACGCATTCATCATCTGGTCGGTCGAATGGCGGCGAACGTTGAGGGTGTTGGTGAAAGGCAAAGAGTATACAGAGAAGAGTTGATGGAGCGCTTCGGATTGACCGAGACGCGCGCTGCGTCGTCGAGACGGAGGAATCCCCGGAGCAAGACCGGTCGCGTCAAAGCGTGAATTTTCTGGAGGCGTCGAGCGCTGCGCTTACAGGATCTACGCTTCTGACGGGCAGGCAGGGATTTTGAGTCACGTGGATCGTGATGTTCCCGGCTTGGCCACTGTTCAAGCAGGCAGTTTTGGTTGAAAACTTCCAAAAAATGGCGGCTACTAAAAATTGCAATTGATCCAGCCGAGAGTTTTTTCTTCTGCCTACGCGTTCGTGGCGCGATATTCGATAATGGGCTGCGCCCGCAGAAATTGATTCGCAGTTGATATTTTCTGCCCAAATTTCGGCGAACGCCGTTGCTCGATCAACAGGTTCTATCTGATTGAAAAAGCGTGTTCAGTCGCTTTTTTTCTTTGGGAGCCATCGATCCCCATACCGGTTCTGCGCAAGAACGAAACCAAGAAGCGCTCCGACGGCGAGCGCCACGCCGCCAATCAGGAGATCCCCGCGCACAGCAATCACAAGACCCCCCCCGACGCCCAAACCTGCGCCGGTTCCGATCAGAGCCTCCTTCGGCGTCGCACCGAAATGCTTCTGGGCACCGCAATGTGGGCAAACTTCCGCCGTGCGCCGCATCTTTCCTCGACACACCGGACAGAGCTGCAGACCGCTCATCTCCGGCTCGCGCATTGGCAAAGGAACGTTCACGGTTGTTCCTGATCGTGCTCGCCCTGGGCGATACGTTGTTCGATGGACTCACGCCAGGGCGCGTCCTTTGGGGCGGCGTCCAGCGCACGGCGGTAAAGAGCAAGACTGTCGGCGCTGATGTGACCGTCCGCCATGGTCTGCTCTTCGGCGACTTCCGCAGCCAGTTCAGGCGCAAACCCGAGATCGAGCGCATGGCGCCATGCTTCTGCGGCGGCGGCGCTGCGTCCACGCGCAGCTTCGGCTTGTCCGAGCAGGAGGTAGCCCTGACGAAGCGTGGGGTCAGTCGGAGACATCTTGGTCAAAGCCACGCGCAGTTGATCGATCGCAGCGTTGCCTTTGGCGTCGCGCGCCTTGATCTCTGCGAGACGGGGCTTCAACGGCTGGCCCGGCATCGTTGGATGTCCACCCGTCAGATACAAGCCGATTGCGATGAATGGAATCAGCGCAAGGGCCACGATAGCGCGCGCCCGCGCAGACTTTTCCGAAATGTCCGACCGGGCGCGATCGGCCGCAAGGATGCGCCGCTGGATTTCGAGTTTCGCAATCGTGTGCTCAGCCGGAGCGATCATCCCGATCGACAGGTCGCGCTCAAGCTCGGTCAACTGGGCTTCATGCAGGGCCAAAGCCGCGCTGCGTTCATCCTGAGCACGTCCCCGGAGCCAGAAAGCGGTCGCCGCCGGAAGCAGGGCAAAAAGACTCAGGCAGCCAATGCCGATCCAGATCATGCCGCGTTTCCGCCATTTGTATTGCTGGCGGCAGTCAATGCCGATTCATCGAATTTAGGAGTCATCTCAACGCTCACGGGACAATTCTTCGAGACGCGCGCGTTCTTCGTCCGTCAACGGCGCGGCCTGCGGCTTTTTACGAAAAATCACGACGGCGCCGATAATTCCGGCGAGCAACGCCAGCGCGGGCATCCCCCAGAGAAGAAGCGTAGCCACGGTGACAGGCGGGCTGAGGCGGATGAAATCGCCATAGCGCGAAACCATCCAGGCGATGACCTGCTGCTGACTTTCGCCCTTCGCGACATGCTCACGCACGACCTTCCGCAGATCGCGGGCAAGACCGGCGCTGCTGTCTTCGATCGACTCATTCTGACAGACGAGGCAGCGAAGCTGCGATCCGATGGCCTCCGCCTGCGCTTCCTGTTTTGGATCCGGGAGCATTTCCGACGGATCGTCCACCGCCGACGCCAAAACCGGCGCGAGGAACAGCATCGCAGCCAGAGCGACGGATGCATGTCGGCCTCTCTGGAACACGAGGCGCCTCATCGCTTCGTCTGCCCAAGCGCTGCGTCGAGGGCGTTCTGCACCTCATCATTGTTCAGGCCAGCCGCGCCATGCCAGACGATCTTCCCGCCCGGAGCGATCAGGAAACTTTCCGGCACGCCGGACACGCCCCAGTCGATGGCCACGCGGCCTTCGAAATCACTGCCGATCCGCGCATAAGGGTTTCCGGCGTGGCGCAGGAAACCGGCGGCGTTGTCTGGCTTGTCCTTGTAAGCGATGCCCCAGATCGGAAGCCGATCACGTAACTTCAGCAGTTGTGGCATCTCCGCGATGCACGGGATGCACCATGAGGCGAAGAAGTTGATCAGGACCGGAGTCGTGATCGCCTGAAGGTCGTGGCTCGAGAAACCGACGCCCGGCGTCTGATCCGTTACTGCGAAGTCCGGGACAGGACGCCCCGTCGACGGCGCGTTGATGTCATGGGGGTTGAACGAACCCTTCTGCATGCCCGACAGCATGCCCCAGAATGCCGCGCCCACGACGCCAGCGCCCGCCAGAGGCAGAGCCATCATGACCCGGCGTCGGGCGAGGGAAGGACCTTCGGCGCTCATTCCGCGGCTACCGCATTGGGCGCGGGCGCGCGTCGCGGCGCCCCGACGCGCATGCGCCGATCCGAAAGAGAGAGCGCGCCGCCGAACGCCATGATCAATGCGCCAAGCCACATCCATGGCGCCAGCGGGTTGTAATGCAGACGCAACACATAGGTTGGATGAGCGTCGTCGCCATGTTTGTCGCCGATCACGCCATACAGGTCCGAGAAGCCGTTGGTGTGGATAGACACCTCGGTCGTGGTCTGGTTCTGCGCGTTGAAGCTGCGCTTGGACGGATGCATGACGGTCACCAGATGTCCGTTGCGACGGACTTCGATCGTACCGACCAGCGCCGTGTAGTTCGGGCCGGGCTCGGTCTTCACGCCGGCCAGGGTCCAGTCATATCCGGCCAGACTTTCGGTCTGGCCGACAGGCACCTCGACGATCTTGTGCTGCGCCTGAGACATGGCGGCGAGGCCCAGTGCGCTGACGCCAACGCCCGCATGGGCCAGCGCAGCGCCAAAAGCGGCGCGCGGCAGAAAGCGGGCGCGGTTGAAGCTCTGTCCCAGCGGAATGCGGAACAGGGCGACGCGGTTGGCGATATCGGTCGCGCTGGTGGCGATGACCCACACTGCGCCTGTCGCGCACAAGATTGGCAGCACGCCCGACAGGCTCCACGTAGCGACTGCAAAGGCCAGCAGCGTCGCGAGCGCTGCGATCCACAAGCGGCGCAGGACCGGCCACATCTGCGCGCGCTTCCACGGGAGCATCGGCCCGAAACCCATGAACGCAAAAAGCGGAATGGCGAGGGGAATGGTCGCTGCGTCGAAAAACGGCTTGCCGACCGAAATCGTTTTGCCGAACAGCAGGGACATGAACGGCGGATACATCGTGCCCGTCAGCACCACGGCGCATATCGAACACAGCAGGATATTGTTCAGCACAAGAAGTCCCTCTCGCGACACCGGCGAGAACAGGCCGCCTGCCGTCAGGGACGGCGCGCGCCACGCGAACAGCGCCAGCGATCCGCCAATGACCAGCCCAAGCAACCCGAGGATAAAGATGCCGCGTGCAGGATCGTTGGCGAAGGCGTGAACCGAATTCAGGATTCCGGAACGCACGAGGAACGTCCCGGAAAGCGAGAACGAGAACGTCGCGATGGCCAGCAGGACGGTCCAGATTTTCAGCGCCTCGCGCTTTTCCACAACGATCGCCGAATGCATCAGCGCCGTGCCTGACAGCCACGGGATGAGGGACGCGTTTTCCACCGGATCCCAGAACCAGTAGCCGCCCCAGCCAAGCACGTAATAGGACCACCACGACCCCAGGGCGATGCCGCAGGTCAGGAACGCCCAGGCTGCGACTGCCCATGGTCGGACCCAACGCCCCCAGGCGGCGTCGACGCGCCCTTCTATCAGCGCTGCGATGGCGAAAGCGAAGGGCACCGCAAAGCCCACATAGCCCGTGTAGAGAATGGGCGGATGGAACGCGAGGCCGGGATCCTGAAGCAGAGGATTCATGCCCTGCCCGTCAAGAGGGGCGGGCCACACGCGGTCGAACGGATCGGATGTGGTGAGGCAGAAGAGCTCGAACCCCGCCGCGACGCCGCCAAGGACGGCGAGCACCCGCGCGCGCAGGGCGGCTGGAAGATTGCGCCCGAAAGCCGCGACCGCCGCGCCGCACAGTCCGAGAATCAGCGCCCACAGAAGGATCGAGCCTTCATGGTTTCCCCAAACCCCGGTGATTTTATAGAGCAGCGGCTTGGTGACGGCGCTGTTTTCCAGAATGTTAGCGACGGAGAAATCGTCGCTGATCGCGGCGTCGATAAGGCAGAGGAACGAAGCGCCTAGCGCAATGACCTGCCCGAGCGCTAGGCCGGGAGCCATCGTCATCAGCCTTCGATCTCGGCGCTGGGCGCCTATCAGCGGCAGGATGGTCTGTGCGAAGGCGAAAGCGCAGGCGAGCGCAAGGGCGAAATGGCCGAGTTCGGGGCTCACGCAACGTTCCTATTATCTTGAATCGGCGCGCTTCGGGGAGCGCGCGGCATAAGGCCGCAGAAGAAAGTCGCCACGATCAACTGCCGCGAGAAGACGTCTTCGCGTCTTTGGCTGTCATGGCGTTCCAGCTTGCAGCATTTGGCGGCGGGCCGAATTTGGGGTCCCATTTGCCGGACTTCTGCAACTCTTCAGCCACTTCCTTGGGCATATAGGTTTCGTCATGCTTGGCGAGAACCTCCGAGGCGGCGAAACCGCCGCTAGGCGTCATCGACCCGACGGCCACGACGCTCTGCCCTTCCCGGAACAGGTCGGGGAGGATGCCTTCGAACTGCACCGTCACGGCGGCCTGCCCGTCGGTCACCTCAAAGCTGTTCACCGGCGTTTCGCCATGCCGTTCCCGGTGCACCGATCCGGCGACAACCATCCCGCCGAGGCGAATGGTGCGGTCGGCCGGGGGCACCTTCGCGGCGACCTGCGACGGCGTCATGAAGAACACGATGTTAGAGGAGAACGCCGAGAGCGTTAGTCCGGCGGCGGCTCCAAGCCCAGCAACGCAGGCGATGACCAGCCAGAGTCGGCGTGTCTTGCGTTTCATGCGCTGACTCCGGCGCGACCTGTCCCTGTCTGACCGTCCACGGGCTGTCGCCCGCGTGCGGCTTCAAGCGTGGCAAGGCGCGCACGGTCGCGACGCAGGCGCAGCGCAGCGCCGATCGACAGATAAAGCGCCAGCCCGCTGGCCAGCCCATAAGCAGCCAGAATGTATGGAAGATGCGTCATACGGCCAACTCCTGCGCGCCAGATTCAGCGAGAGTGGCGTTAACCGACGTTCCGCGGCGCGGACTGGTGAGCAGACTACGGATGCGATGCTCCATTACACCAGCGCGCAGGCGGGCGACGACGATTGCGGCGAATCCGAACGTGAACCCAAGCGTCGAGACGAGCAGGGGCCAGAGCATGGCGTGCGACATCGTAGGGGCGCCGGTCAGGGTGATGCTGTCGGGCTGATGCAGGGTGTTCCACCATTGTACGCTGAATTTGATGATCGGCAGATCCACCGCACCGGCAAGCGCCAGAATCGCCGCAGCGCGATAACCCCGTTGCGGATCGTCGAAAGCGCGGATCAGCGCGATATGGCCGAGATAGAGGAAGAACAACACCAGCACGGAAGTCAGGCGCGCGTCCCAAACCCACCATGTGCCCCACATGGGTTTGCCCCAGAGCGAACCTGTGGCGAGGCATGTAGCGGTTACGCATGCCCCGACCGGACCAATCTCCACCGCGGCCAGATCGGCCAGAGGATGCCGCCATACCAGGGAAAGCACCGCGCAAACTGCAAGCGCGGCGTATCCCGAAGACGCCAGCCACGCGCACGGCACATGCACATACATGATACGTACCGAATCGCCCTGCTGCCAGTCGGCGGGCGAGAAGAACAGGCCCCAGCCGAGACCGCACAGCGTCAGCAAAATCGCGGGCCATGTGAGCCACGGTTGCAGCGTTGCGCCCAGCTTCAGAAAGCGTCCGGGATTGGCGTAGCGATGAAAAAGGGCGCCGGCGCGATCCATGAATGTCGGGGAAGCGTTCAAGATCTGTCTGTGTCCTGATCGAAGAGACGGCGTCCGGTTACGTCGTCGCGTCTACATGGGATCGCGCCAGAGCGCGGAAAAGGCCCCACCGCAAATGGCGGGGCGCACGTTCCTACACTATCATGACGACGTTGACACGGGCCACCCGACTCATGGGTGGCTCTCCTCTTGCACACGACCGGAGCCCGCCATGCTGTTCACCATTGTCTGCACTGACAAACCCGGAGCGTTCGAAACTCGGTCAGCCACTCGCGAAAGCCATCTTGCTTACCTGCAGACCTATGTCGATCGCATTCAATTCGCCGGTCCGCTGTTCAATCATGACGGACGGGCTTGCGGCAGCCTGCTGATCGTCGATGTGGAGGACCGCGCCGCCGCAGAAGGATTCGCGGCGAGTGATCCGTATGCAAAGGTCGACCTGTTCGAAAGCGTCGTCATTCGTCCCACGCGCGCGGTGTTTCGCGACGGAGCTCTCGCGGAATGAGCAGGGAGCCCGACGCGTTGGCGCGTCAGTACTGGCTGGTGAAGTCGGAGCCCGACGCGTTTTCCTGGGACGAGCAGGTGGCCAACGATGTCGAGCCGTGGACCGGGGTGCGCAATCATCAGGCCAAGAAAAACCTCGCCGCGATGAAGAAGGGTGATCTGGCCTTCTTCTACCACTCGAATGAAGGGCGGGAGATCGTCGGCGTCGTGGAAATTGCTCGGGAGGCGTATCCAGATCCTTCCGCAGAGGCTGGACCATGGGTCTGCGTCGATGTGAAGACTGTTGGGCCGATGCCGCGGGCGGTGACTCTTGCAGAAATGAAGGCGGACGAGGCTCTGGCCGATCTGGCGTTGATCAGGCAGTCACGCCTTTCGGTCGTTCCGGTGTCGCCCGAACACTGGACGCATATCTGCGTACTTGGAGGCTGGAAAGGCACAGCTTCACGTTGACGTGAGGCGCGCCGGTCTTACGCAGTCGCCTCCCGTTCAGCCGGCACGCTGGCTGAACGGAAAAGCAGACAATGGTCTGCTGCGGGCAGTCGCTGTTCCTTAATCTTTCGAGAAATTCTTATCCCCTCGACGGGCCGCTGGCTCCGCCATCAAGGAAGAACCGCGCGCTCATTCGGGGGCGGGGGCGTGCGCTTCGGTGTCGTGAAAACGAGAGAAATCCACGGCGATGCGTCCTGTCGGATTGCTGCGGACCATGTCGACGAAACGATGATTGATGAGGATCTGATCGACTCTGTAGGCTGTGCGGGCGAAAACGGACTGGCCAGTCGCTTCGTCCGTGCCGGTTACAGTGACAATGATTTCGGCTTCGTCCTCCGCCAGCGCCGCAAGGCTGTGTCGGGTCAACGGGCTGTCGGCGTCGATCACGTGCGCGATGACGAAGGCGAAACGCAGCACGGGAACATGCGCCTGCACCAGTTGCAGGGGATGGAACTCCCGCACCAGATGCCCGTCCGCAGTTTGCCTGAGTAGCGATAGCGCGATTTCAGCGTCCACTGAGAGAATCATGCTGCGACGTTGATTGGCCACTCGGACGCAGAGCGCCGACACCTTGTTCTCATCCGAGATAACGGCGTTCCTGCCAAACATGAGTCTTGCGCGCGGGCGCGCGAAACGGGCGAACACCAGCCCCGTCGCCAGGGCGTTCACCATCATGCCCACCAGCACCTCTACGGAAACGATGGCGTTCGCCACAGGGCCAACCGGCGCCATGACGCCGTAGCCGACCGTGGAAAGCGTCTGCACACTGAAGAAGAACAGATCGAGCAGACTGAGCGGGTGGGGCGACGAGATTTGAGAGACTGCGAGTTCGTAGAGCGCAGCAAAAATCAGATTGGCGGCGAGATATCCGCACAGGCTGCTGAAGAGGAACTGTGGCCAACTGGCGGTCAGCGCGTGGTGATAGACGTCCGACCAGAACGAATCCTTCAGGCCAATCCGCAGGACGTCGTCATGCCCCTTCTCCTCAAGGGCGTGCGCACGAAAGCGCCGGGCGGCTTCTTGCGACGTGATCGTGGGGCGCGGCCGCCTTTGACGGAGCTTCGCACGGTCGACCTCTGTCCCCGTATCGCTCGTCCCGCTTTTCGCGGTCACGTAGGGCCGGTTCAACCTCCGCCATAACTTCTTCATGCGTTCGCCTTCGCGTGAGCGCCGTCCTCCAGGAAAGGGCCGTGCGCAGATCGCATTAAGGCAAGGCTCCGCGCGCACGACCACGCGGCTTTCTGCATGGTTGCCCGGCGTGCACATTGCCGACATCGCAACGAGCGGCGACACTCGCAAAGACGACATGAGCCGCACGGCGGCAGGCTGCTCCTTCTGGCAGGAGGAGCGGTCTGATGGCGAGGCGCCAAAGCGTAGCCCTGCGACGCATAACGCAATGATTGAAAGAGAGCCCTGATCGTGATGTCACCCGCATCCTGCGCCGCCATACGAGGGCGCGCCATTACGTTTCGGGCCAATCCGTTCGAAGTCCCGCCGTCAGATAGTCTGCTGGTCGAAGACGACGCGTTGATCGTCATGAAGGATGGACGGATTTCGACTTTTGGCGCGTATGACGTGGTGAAGGCCGCGCTGCCTGAGGGTGTGACGCCTGTTCATTATAAGGACTGCCTTATTTCGGCGGGCTTTATCGACACCCACGTTCACTATCCTCAGTTGCCGGTCATCGCGGCGTGGGGCGAGCAGTTGCTGCAGTGGCTGGAGACTTACGTATTTCCCGCCGAGGCCGCTTTCGCTGACGAGGCGGTGGCCCGCGACACGGCGAAACACTTTCTGGCGGAACTGATGCGATGCGGCACGACGACGGCGGCCGTCTATTGCACATCCCACCCGCAGTCGGTCGAAGCGTTCTTTGCAGAAGCGGAGCAGCTCGGGGCGCGCATGATCGCTGGAAAGGTGTTGATGGATCGAAACGCGCCGGATGCGCTGCGCGACACCGTGCAGCGGGGATACGACGAATCCTCGGCGCTGATCGATCGTTGGCATGGCAATGGGCGGCAACTTTACGCCGTGACCCCGCGCTTCGCCATCACCAGCACGCCGGAGCAGCTTGAGGCGGCGGGAGATCTGCTTCGTCGCGACGCAAGCATCTTCATGCAGACCCATCTTGCGGAGAACCTGACCGAGGTGGACGCGGTCAGGCGCCTTTTTCCGGATCGGCGTTCTTATCTCGATGTTTATGATCACGCGGGGCTGGTGCGGCCGCGAAGCGTGTTCGGTCACGCCATTCATGTGGAGGAGGCCGAGTTGTGCCGCTGCCACGAAACCGGAGCGGCGCTCTCTCATTGCCCGTCGTCGAATCTCTTTCTTGGCAGCGGCGCTTTTCGTCTTTTTGATGCTCTGGATTCAAAAAGACCTGTCAGGGTCGGTCTGGGATCTGACGTAGGTGCTGGAACGTCTCTTTCCCAACTGCGAACGATGGGGGAGGCTTACAAGGTCGCGCAGATGACGGGACGGCGTCTGCACGTCGCGCAAGCGTTATGGCTGGCGACTGCCGGCGCAGCACGATCCCTCGAACTGGATGATCGTATTGGCGTCATCGCGCCGGGGATGGAGGCGGACCTGTGCGTGCTTGATCCGAACGCCACACCGTTGTTGCAATATCGCGCTTCGCGCTGCGAAAGTCTTGAAGACCTGTTGTTCGCTTTGACCATCCTCGGGGACGACCGTTGCATTCGCGCCACATGGGTTGGAGGAGCGTGTGTGCACAATCTGGAGTGTGACGGCGGTCAGTGATTACGATCCTTTTGAAAACAAAAGATTTTAACAAACTTTGTCATATAGTTGTCATATTACTGTCATGGAACCTTATTTAGACTTGGTCTCGCCCCGGCTCCTAAGAACCGCATCGGTCTTGCCACTAACAGGAATCCCCGATGCCGGAGCCGTTATTTTTTGCAAAACGCAAAAGCGTTTTGCTGTTGAGCAGCGCGCTCGTACTGACGCAGTTTGGTTTTGGTCGCGATGCGCATGCTCAGGCGGCGTCACAGATCGACGTCATGGAAAAGCAAATTCGTCTTCTTCAGGTACAACTGAAGGAAATGAAGGTGCAGCAGGTTCACCGTGATCACGAAGTTGCGGAGGCTCGAGAGAACGCGAAGCAGGCCCGTATGGCCGCAGAAGGCAATCCGTATGCCATGCGTCGCGCATATATCAATAGCAATGGCGCGCCGGGTCTGGACACTCCGCCGCCCTATATGACAGCGGAAACGCCTTACAGCACAGCTTATGGCCGGGTGTCCGGCGTTCCTTCGGGCCATGGAATTGCGAAGGCTCCCATATTCCACAAGGGCCAGTTTAATATCGGTCCCGTGACGATCACACTCGGCGGATTCCTGGAATCTGCAGGCATTTTCCGCACAAGAAACGAGACCGCGGACATCAGCTCCAATTTCGGCGCCATCCCGTGGGGCAACTCGCCCAACGCGCATATCAATGAGTATCACCAGACAGAGCGTCAGAGCCGTTTCGCGGCGCTGGTGGCGGCCAACGTTTCCAAAGACGTCCGTGTCTCGGCTTATACCGAGCTTGATTTCCAGGGGGCCGGCTCGTCCTCCAACTCGCGCCAGAGTAACAGCTACGTGCTTCGTTCACGTCTGTTCTACGGCGCAATTGAGGATACTGCTGACGATTTCTACATCAGCGGCGGCCAGATGTGGTCTCTCGCGACAATGTTCAAGCATGGTATGGGCCTACGCGACGAACAGATTCCGCTGGTCATCGACGCGCAATACGTGCCGGGCTTCACCTGGTTGCGTAATACCGGCGTTCGAGCGGTTAAGGGTTTTGATCACGGAAAATATCATATCGGTGTAGAAATCTCGAATCCGCAAGCGGTCATTAACGCAGGCAGCGGCGGCACTTATATTCCAAAAGGTGCTTTAAGTGTCACCGACAACAACAGCGGTGGCCAAGTTTACAACTCCGACACCACCTATTCGACGGACGTCGCGCCCGACTTTGTCATCAAGGGAACCGCGGATCCAAAATTCGGCCATTTCGAAGCGTTCGGTCTTGGCCGCTTCCTGCATGATCGCGTGAGCTATCTAGGCAGAGGCGATAGCCACACGAAATTTGCTGGCGGCGGCGGCGGCGGAATGGTCATTCCGATCATCAAGAACAAGTTCGACTTCCAGGCGTCCGGTCTTGCCGGGGTTGGGATTGGTCGTTACGGAACTTCGAATCTGCCCGATTATACTCTGAACTCCAGGGGGGCACCTGCTCCGCTTCCGGAAGCGCAGGTTCTGGTCGGACTGATCGGCCATCCGACGAAGTCGATCGATCTGTATGCCTATGGCGGCATGGAGCAGATCCTGAACCGCAGCTCGTTCAATGCAGGCGGCAAATCCTATGGCTACGGAAATCCGAACTACAACGTAACCGGTTGCGATACCGAAGGCGCAGCTTCGGGCCTCTGTCAGGCGAGCATCAAGCGTGTTGCGCAGGGTACGGTCGGGTTCTGGTGGCGTTACCTGAAGGGTGATTATGGCACGGTGCAGCTTGGCGCCCAGTACTCCTACACGAACGTCGCGGCCTTCCGTGGTGTGGGTGGCACGCCGCACACCGACGACAACATGATCTTCTTCTCGATGCGTTACCTGCCCTTCCAATAAGAAACGCACGGGCGGTCGAACTGCGATCCACATAGGGCGTCGCAGCTCAACCGGATCAGGCTTTGAAAATTGCTTCGTAAGAAGGGCGCATGATTTCGCGATCATGCGTCCTTCTTTTATTCGCGGGGGACTCTAGATTTTGTGACTTCCGCAGTGCGGCTGAGGTCACACGTTGCGGCGCGTGCGCCGGGCGCCGCCGAGCGTCGATAGAACCCAGTAAATGGCGCCCGGAACGACGATTCCCGCGATCCAGGATATGTCGACGCCGCCAAGCGACCGAGCGGCGGCGCCGGTGTAAAGCGCGTTCGAGACAAAAGGTATTTGCGCAAATATTCCAAGACCGTAGCAAACGACTGCGGGACCGTTCACCAGCCCATATATGCCGCCATCCTCCTTGAAAAGAGACGGAATGTCGTAGTCGCCGTGGCGGACGAGATAATAGTCGACCAGATTTATGGCGGTCCACGGGGAAAGAACGGCCAGAAGAAGTTCTATAAAATCATTGATGATATCGAGAATGTCACCGCGGAGCGAGATCGTCGTCGCGACTGATGCGGCAAGCAGAATGGCTGAGCATACGGCCCGGCTGCGGTGGGTCGGGCGCCAATTCGGCCGAAATGTGTGCACGAACGTCATCATCGACAAGGCTGCGCAGTAAATCTGCATTGTACAACATATAAGTGTTGAGATAACGATGACGATCAGCAACGCAAGTGATACGGCGGATGATATGCCGTTCAACTCGGCGTAGAAGGACGCGGACGCTGCGGTGCTCCCGATATAGGCGCCAATCAGCGTTGGTGCCGCAGTTCCCAGAGTGCTGCCGGTCAGGCACGACCAGAATGCAGTTCTTTCGCCAGTATGGGCGGGTAAGTAGCGAGAGTAATCTGACACGTAGGGTGCGTAGGCGATCTGCCACAGCACGCCGATCGAAAGGGCTGCGACGAAATCGCGAAGCGTAGGTATGGCGAAAAGCGGCTCAACCGGCGTGGCATGCAGCCCAAAGGCGTAATACGCGGCAAGCAAAATGAAGCTGGTCGCCGCTACATAGGTGTATCCGATGGTGAAACGCTCGATCAGCCCATGTCCTACGGCACAGAGAATGAAGATTATTAACGCCGAGAGGATGACGGGCCACTGCTGGTCTGACAGGCCCAAAGCCAGATTGGTCTGGTCTCGGCCGATCGCCAGTATGGTCGCGGTGAAGCCGACATACATGAGAATAACCACAGCAACGATCAGCAATGCGCCCCACGCGCCGAACTGACCGCGAGTCTGTTGCATCTGCGGAACCCCGAGATGAGGCCCCTGAGCCGCGTGCAGAGCCATGAACACGCCGCCGACGCCATTGCCCGCCAGAATTGCGACAGCCGCCCAAAGAAGGGAGAGATGCAGAACCTTGCAGTAGATCATGCCTGTCATGATCGCGAGGATGTTCTGGTTGGCGCCGACCCACATCAGGCACAGGCTGCGTGCGTCGCCATGCCGTTTGTCCGCAGGCACGGGAAATATCGTTTCTGATTCGATGAACGTCGTTGTCGCTTCCTGTGAGGTTGTGCTCATCGGCGAAAGGCCTCGCTTTTTGAAGCGTTAGCTGGATGGGACGGCGTCTTTGGCGCTGTGAGAATATTCAGCGTCGTCCTCGGGTGGGTCGAAGGGGCGCGAGTATATGTTGGCTTGTTGCCGGGCGTCGTTGGGGGCGGTCGATGGACGCCTGGAGCGGTCCATGCGAGCGATGAGGATCCAGACTCATTGATGGATTTTGGCTGCGACAGGCGATATGTGACGGCGTAATTCGGCATGTTGTATAGACTTCCCGATGCAACCACTGAGCCGCGAGAAAGACACGTGGCGGATGCTATCGGAAGGCTGACATTTTCGTAACGGTCACGCAAGATTCTGCTGCCGACACAAGCGTCCGTCATCGCCAATATCGGTAAGATCGCGGCGCACGTTCGGGTGGTGTGGTCTATACAAGATCGCGCCAGCGTCTGATGGGACCCAGGCGCTCTTCAACCCGAACTATATCTGGCGGGCTGGTCTTTAGCCCTGCAGCGCGGCCAGTCTGACCGCTCTATAGAGCTTGCGTTAGTCAGAGGCGCGTTAGTTGTAGCTACGGAGCAACCCAACAAGACGTCCCTGAATGCGTAGGCGCTCGGCGGGGACGATCCGCGTCTCGTAGGCAGGATTCGCTGCTTCCAGCGCGATTGCGGCGCCGCGTTTGCGCAAGCGCTTCAACGTCACTTCGGCCTCATCGATCAAAGCGACGACGATCTGCCCGGTCTCGGCCGTGTCCGCTTTTCGGATGATCACGGTGTCTCCGTCGAGAATCCCGGCTTCGATCATCGAATCGCCTGCTACTTCGAGCGCGTAATGCTCTCCCTGACCCAGCAGAGCGAGCGGTACGGCGACGTGTGTTCCATTGTCGCGCAGGGCTTCGATGGGCAAACCTGCCGCAATCCGACCATAGAGCGGCAGATTGAGCGATCCGGCTTCGTCCGCTGTCCGCACGCCTGCAAGACGGTGGGAAAAATCACCTTTGATAACGTTGAGAGCCTGCGGAGAAGGGGCGGCTCCAAGCTGCTCGGATTCGCCTCCTGCGGGCAGACGAAGGATTTCCAGCGCGCGGGCGCGGTTGTGCCGACGCTGCAAAAACCCGCGCTCTTCCAACGCGGAGATCAGACGGTGCACGCCAGACTTGGATTTGAGGCCGAGCGCCTCTTTCATCTCGTCAAAAGACGGCGAGAAACCCGTCTGCTTGAGGTGCGAATCGATGAAGAGCAGCAATTCGTGCTGCTTACGGGTCAACATCAACTCATCTCCTCTCGCGGAATATGTTCGCGAATGTCCAGTCTTTGTTCTACATAAGTTCCTGTTTCCGGTCAATAACCTGACGTCACATCACGCAGGATCAGTCCGGCATTCTTCCAAACCGGATGATGTCGCAGGCTTCGCCCCGGTTTGCGGCAGGGGCGTGAACGGGGCGCAGCACAAGAGCGTCGCACGCCGCCAGAGGCGCAAGCATCCCCGAATCCTGTTTAGCAAACGGCGTAGCCCACAAAACACCCTCTTCATCGCGCGAGAGTGTGGCGCGGAGATGGTCGAAACGGCCGTCGTTGGCGTTGAGATCGATCGCAAGCCGCGCTTTCTCTCGCGGTTCTTCGATCACGCTCTGACCCGACATGGAACGCAAGGCGGGCAGGGCGAACACGACGCTGCAAACAAAAGCCGCAACGGGATTGCCCGGGAGGCCGATGACAGGCGTCCCGCGCAGGCGCCCGAACATCAGCGGTTTGCCGGGGCGCATGGCGATTTTCCAGAAATCGACATCCAGGCCTGATTGCCCCAGCGCATCCTTCACCAGATCATAGGCGCCGACGCTGGCGCCGCCTACGGTCAGGATGAGATCATGACACTCCAGTCCTTGAGTCGCGCGTCGGATGTCCTCGACGGTGTCCCGAGCGGGCGGAATCATGACTGGCTCGGCGCCCGCTTCCCGCAACAGGGCCGCGAGCATCGGCGCCACCGAACCGATGATGCCGCCCGGTGGCACGGCTTCCCCCGGCAGCGCAATTTCATCGCCGGTGCTGACGATGGCCACGCGAGGCCTGCGCCGGACGGTCACCCACGGCACGTTGGCCGCCGCCGCCACACCGACATCTCGTGCCGTCATCCTGCGTCCAGCAGGAACCACGACCTGTCCTTCGGCGAAATCCTGTCCTTCCGGTCTTATGAAAGCGCCGGAGCAGGGCTCCGCATTGACCGTTATGGAGTTCTCCTTCCGGGACACGTTCTCCTGTATCAGCACCGCGTCTGCGCCGGAGGGGATCACGCTGCCGGTGAACAGGCGAACGCATTCGCCCGGACCGACCTGCCTGGACGTCGGGTGCCCGGCAGGCGCCTCGGCGACAATTCGAAGAACGGCGCCGACCCGGGCGTCGGCGGCCCTAACGGCGTAACCATCCATCGCGGAAACGTCGGCGGGCGGATTCGACATACGTCCGATCACGGGCGTCGCCGTGACTCGGCCAGCAGCGTCAGCTATTGAAACGGTCTCGAGACCGAGCAAAGGAAGGGATGACAGGACGCGCGCACGCGCTTCTGAGAGCTCGATCATGACGTTTGCGGCCTTTTTTCACGTTCCAAAGGGGCGCAGGACGCATAGAAAGCTTGACCTTCTGGCCCCAGATGAGCAATTTGCGCCGACTTTGAACCACAGCCGCGATCAGGGGTGCAAATCCAGACCTGCGGCGAACACTCGACCCCCTGAGGATTAGACCCATGGCGAAGACCAACGTTATTCAGATCCGGCTCGTCTCCACGGCCGACACCGGGTATTTCTATGTGACCCGCAAGAACGCGCGCGCGCAGACGGGCAAGCTCGAACTGAAGAAGTATGACCCCGTTGCGCGCAAGCACGTTGTGTTTCGCGAAGCGAAGATCAAATAAGGCTGGTTTTACCACCTTTCGGAAGCCGTCTCTCCCTTGGAGAGGCGGCTTTTTTTATGCCGTCATTTTTTTCTATCGTTCCTCGGCGGGCGCGATCCGCGCGCAGAAGAATCGTCCCTGAGCACGCGTTCGATTGCGGTAAAGCGGATAAGGGAACGAAGGCCCCCGTTTGTGCGTGCGGAGGAAGTGGCCGACCCGTCTGAGGCGGATTGGTCTGTATCTGGCGCCTGAACCCGGCGCGACGCTGCTGCGTTCCCGGGCGCGTGGTTTTGGGGAACGGGGGCCTGTCTGTCTTTCGCGATACGGCCCGGTAACTGGCCGTTGGCGGAGCGGGCGTCGGTTAGAGGGTGCGACCAAGATCGAACGTCGGCGATCGAACGCCCGGGATCTGGACCCAGCGGTCAAGCGTCGAGATCAAGCGCGCCCTGAATCGAACGCCAGCAATGGCAATCAAGGAATAAGCGGCAGAGGATCGAGAACCAGCGATCGAAATAGCTTAGAACAACTGGTCATGCCGATCGTAAGGAACGACGATGTCGTTGGGATGCGCCAGATTGAGCATGGCGCGCGAACGCTCGTCCAGCGTGTCGGCGTTCAGGGCGCCTTCGCTCAAACCTGCAACGCGTCGCCGCCATGCGGCCTGCTCCTGCGTGGCGTCTTTCTGGGACTGTCTGGCGTCATCCAGCAGGCGCAGCTGGTCATGATAGGAGTGAAGGCCATGAGCGCCCTGCGTCGCCTGCCAGCCGAAATAACCGGCGAGCGCTAGGAACAGGGCAGGGGGCACGACTGCATTCAGCGTGCGTCTGATAAACCTGCCAGCCTGCATACGCGTCACTTCCTTCCCGGCGAAATCGCCCGTGTCTGAATCCTGACTGTGGCGCACCGCACCAGCTGCGCCAATACTCTTAACAGCGTATTTGCTGACGTCGGCTGATTACGAGACGCCGTAGTGCTTCAATCAAGCGTTTACGCGGGGACGAAGTCGATCATGAAGAACCGTGTGATCAGCTTATCAGGCGTTTTTGTTTTCTTAGTGACCAATTCGCAACAGATCTGGGGCTTTCTGCGGCACAGGAAGACGCGCCGCTTTCAGCCTGAGGCGCCTTGAGGCCGGGCGTTTCAGTCCAGTCTCAAGGCGCGAGGGGCTCTTAAACCCCTCAGCTCTTCAGAATCGTGCGGCCAGCATAGGACGCTGCCGTCGCCAGTTCCTGCTCAATGCGGATGAGCTGGTTGTACTTCGCCGTGCGGTCGGAACGGGAGAGCGAGCCCGTCTTGATCTGGCCGCAATTGGTGGCGACCGCGAGATCGGCGATCGTGGCGTCTTCGGTTTCGCCCGAACGATGGCTCATGACACTGGTGTAGCCCGCGCGATGGGCCATCTCGACGGCGGCCAGCGTCTCCGTCAGAGTGCCGATCTGGTTCACCTTCACCAGCAGCGCGTTGCCGAGACCGGCTTCGATGCCACGACGCAGGCGGTCAGGGTTCGTCACGAACAGATCGTCGCCGACCAGCTGCACTTTCTCGCCAAGGGCGGCGGTGAGCAGCGCCCAGCCTTCCCAGTCGTCTTCGGCCAGGCCGTCTTCGATAGAGACGATGGGGTAGCGGCTGGCCAAGGACTCGAGGTAGGCGACCGCGCCGCCGGCGTCGAGGGTCTTGCCTTCGCCTTCCATGACGTATTTGCCGTCTTTGAAATACTCGGTCGCGGCGCAGTCGAGTGCGAAGGTGACGTCTTCGCCGGGGCGATATCCAGCGGCTTCGACGGCGCGCGTAATGTAGGCTAATGCCTCATCAGCCGAACGCAGGTTGGGTGCGAACCCGCCCTCGTCGCCGACATTGGTGCCGTGACCAGCAGCCGAGAGCGCCTTCTTGAGCTGCGCGAAAATCTCCGAACCCCAGCGGATCGCGTCAGCAACAGTCGGCGCGCCGACCGGCTGGATCATGAATTCCTGGATGTCGATCGGATTGTCGGCGTGCTGGCCGCCATTGATGATGTTCATCATCGGAACCGGCAGCGTGTGGGCGAACGGGCCGCCGATATAACGATAGAGCGGCAGCTCCAGCTCATTCGCGGAAGCGCGGGCGACGGCGAGAGAGACGCCGAGAATGGCATTGGCGCCGAGGCGACCTTTGTTCGGTGTGCCGTCGAGATCGATCATCGCGTTGTCGATGTCGATCTGGTCCTGCGACTCAGCGCCCTGCAGGGTCGGGAAAATCTCGGTCTCGACGTTCTCGCAGGCCTTGAGCACGCCCTTGCCGCCGTAACGCGACTTGTCCCCGTCACGCAGCTCGACGGCTTCATGCGCGCCTGTCGAGGCGCCGGAGGGAACTGCGGCGCGACCGGTGGCGCCGGAGGCCAGCTCGACTTCGACTTCTACTGTGGGATTGCCTCGGCTATCGAGAATTTCCCGGGCGATGATATCGACGATGGCGCTCATGGATTGACTCCGGCGTTGGTTTTCGTTCGGCCGCGCCGCCCTGCTCGGGCGGCGACCAGACGATCCGCTAGAGCACGCCCAATGGGCGTGTTGTCAACAGGCGATTGGCGCCGCTGGAACCGGGCCGAAGAGGCGTTCGGACGCGTCGCGGACGAAGCGTCGGCGAGCAGGCGTCAGTTGATACGGCTGCCTGAACGGAGTGAGCTGAGGCTTCGATGTGGCAGGGTGCGGAGATGATAATTCTGTGACGCGCCTGTGAGCGACCTGCGAGAGGGGGAAGCCTAGGTGCGTGGAAAATGAGCCATCGTGGATGGCGATTGCGGTTCTGGTCAGAAATATCGACCCTCATGAAGCCTGGGGTGAAGTCGCCGGACGGGGCGGCTTCACCGATGGACGCACTACAGGAAATTTTCGAAAATGAGCGAGACCGTGACGCTTCACTCGAGCCACACAGCATCGCCATCGGCTGTGCCGGTGCGTTTCGCCGCACTCATGCAACAGCGGCTGTCGCCATTGCGCGATTTTGTGGCCATTCCCGATAGCTCTGCACAGGGCTTCCCTCCGTTGCGGTTCGGGGAGCAAAGCCTCGCCCTTTTCAGAGTGACGGACGACTGGTTGCGCGCGCCGCCGACGCCTGTTCAGGCATGGAAGCTGGATATGGAGGATGTCGTCGTTCGCTCGGCGAGTGGCGTGATCGGTGACGGACGCTCGCTGGTGGTCGAAGATACACTCGATCATACGACGCCCGAGGCGGACGGGTATGAAATTCGGCGCGACGGCGCGATCAGTCTTGGAGCCCCGACGGAGCGACTGGCAGGGCGCTGGCTAAGCCTGCTCCTCGGAAATTCGGATAATTACTTTCACTTTGTCTTGATGAATCTCGCGCGGCTGTTTGCAATCGACGCAAAGGACACGCGAGTTCTGTCGGGCGTACTGGTTCCAAAGACGCGGTTCGACTGGCAACGCGAATGGATAGAGGACGTCTTGGCGGCGGCTGGACTGTCGGGGCTATCGCGCCAGGTTATGAGCGGCGCAAATTGCGTTTCCATCGAACGGTTGTTGCTGCCGTGGGGTGCGGTCGACGCCCGCGGCTACTGTCATCCGGGCGCGGCGGCGTTCATCGCTGGAAGCGACGGTCCTGAATCCGGCGATGTGGCAGTCGGCGACCGGATTTACGTCGACCGGCGGGGAAGCGCGATCCGTCCTTTGGAGAACGAGGATGAGCTGGCGCAGGCGCTTGCCGATCGTGGTTTCGCCACCGTCCAGCTGGAACGCATGAGCGTCGCCGAGCAAAGGGCGTGCTTCGCACGTGCGGCGGTGATCGTCGCTCCTCACGGCGCGGGACTGACCAACCTTGTATTTTGTCGACCGGGAGCGCGCGTTATCGAGGTCATGCCTCATACGTTGCTGAACTGGTGTTACCGGCGGCTCGCAGCGATACGAGGACTGGATTACGACTGTGTCTTGAGCCGAAGCGGCGGCAGGACTGCGCCGGAGGCGACTGTTTCAGCGCATCGGGTTGCGGTCGATCATGTGCTTGCGTGCCTGTGAGCCGGTATGCCACGCGCCATGGTCCGGTCATTGACGAAACCGCGACGTGATTGCGGGCGTTCGTCAGTAAACGCGTTGCCGGATGAGGTCCGGGAATTTGACCAGTCCGGATTTCGACAGGAAGGAGCGTCGTCATGAACCAGCACGCGCATGGACAGTTTCTTCGCGAATTCGAGGCCAGAGAACGCCGCATCGAATTATTGCTGCAACGCCTTCCAGACAGGATCCGGGGATATGTCCGCTGGTTACGACGTCCTGAGTCGCGATGGGCGAGGCTTCCGGCGGGGGTGTTTCTGATTCTGGGTGGTTGCCTCGCGGTGCTGCCGGTGTTCGGGCTCTGGATGCTGCCGCTGGGGATTTTTATTCTGGCTGAGGACGTGCCTGCCCTCCGCCGGCTGACCGACCGGGCGCTCGTCTGGGTCGAGGAGCGGCGCCCTCACTGGATGGGGCTTCCGCGCGCTACATCCTCACGTTGACGCAGTTCTCAAGCGTCAGATCAGGAACACGTGGACGTTGAAAGCTTTGGCCGAACGACGGTGTGCGCCGTGCGCGAATGACGCGGCCCCTCTGGCTCCGGATGCTGCGTCACGTCTGTTGGAGCAACTGGATTGTTGGTCTTTCGCGGAAGGCGGGAAGATCATCGAACGACGGTATCGCTTTCCGGATTTCGCCGCGGCGCTGGCGTTCGTCGATCAGGTGGGCGCGCTTGCGGAAGCGGAGGGGCATCACCCGGATTTCTCCTTCGGTTGGGGCTACGTGACGCTTTCGCTCCATACTCATGCGATAGGCGGCCTTCACGAAAATGACTTTATCCTTGCGGCGAGGATCGACGCGCTCAACGCGTCCCGGTGAATTCGGGACGCTGGCGTTTGCCGCCCAAGGAATTCGGGGTTGCAGGGGAGGGTCGTTACGGCTCGTTCCCGGAGCGACTGACGGTCGTTCATGTAAGATTGTTCGCGGAAATGCGCTACGCCGAGCGTCGCGGCGCTATATGCGCGTCTGGGGTATGCTTCGCCCCATTGTCAGGGCCTTTAAGGCTCCGGGTTGGCTCCGGCGCGATATCGGGAAAATGGACTGCGGCGGTCTTTTTCGTCTGATATCGAGTTGTTTGTGATGGTTGCCGAAGCGACGCAGGGACTGGGGATTTGAAAGAAAAGCTGGAGCCTCATCGGTCTCACGGTCTAGGGCTTGAGGATGTCGCTCCAGACTGGCCTGCTCTGGAAATGGAAGATGTGGAGCCTCTCCTGGCGTCTTATCCGGACGCGGGGCGGCCGCTTGAGATCGTCTGGAGAAGTCCTCGGCCGTTTTCCGCCGCCGCCCAGATCAGGACGAATTGCGGAACTGTGATTGTGAAACGCGTTCATCGTGACGTGCGCAGCCCGGGCGACATGGAAGATGAGCATGCCTTCATCGCCCATCTTCGGGCGCGGGGGGCGCCAATCATCGAGGTCCTGCGCGACCACGATGGGCGCAGTGCGTTGCAACAGATGCTGTGGACGTACGAGGTTCACAGGGTCGGAAACGGGCTCGACGTTTACCGCGATGCGCCCTCCTGGACCCCATACCGTTCACCGGACCATGCGCATGCTGCGGGGGTGAGTCTTGGTGCGCTCCACCGCGCCGCCTCAGGTTTCGCCCATCATGCGCGACGCGGCGGGATGCTGCGGGCGGATTTCAGGTTGTTCGGGGACGAAGACCCCATCGCCCGGATCGAGGACGACCTTGCCGCGCGACCGGCGCTGGCGCGATGGCTGGGCGAGCGGGACTGGCGCCGCGAGATCACGGAGCGTCTGTTGCAGCCGTTCCATCGTCGCGCGGTGGCTGCCGTCCGTGCGACGCAGCCTTTGTGGACGCATGGAGACTGGCACGGTTCGAATCTGCTCTGGAGCGCGGAGAGCGACGACGCGAAGGTTTCGACAATTATGGATTTCGGTTTGTCGAACAGTTCTTTCGCTCTCTTTGACGTCGCCACGGCGATTGAGCGGGCTCTGGTGTCGTGGCTTGATTTTGAGCGGGGCGTGGAGCCTGTGGCTGATCTGGATCAGCTCGACGCCTTGCTGGACGGATATTCCGCGACAATGCCGCGTGGCGCGTCGCTGCACGGTCTGGCTGCCCTTCTGCCGCTCGCGCACGCCGACTTCGCCCTGAGCGAGGTCGAGTATTTTGCTGGCGCAACGGGCAATATGGCGCACGCCGCGCTGGCGTATGACGGCTATCTGCTGCGCCATGCCGACTGGTTCGATGGGAATGAAGGACGCCGCCTGTTGCGTCGGATCGCCGAGCGCGAGGCGCGCGCCGCGTGAACGGGATGTCGCCCGTCGAAGAAATTGCAGTGATCGTCAGTCTTCTGGGCGTTTGGCTGACTGCGCGGCGCATATGGTGGTGCTGGCCGGTGGGGCTGGTCGGCGTGCTGCTCTACGCGTGGTTGTTCTACGGGTGGAAGCTCTATTCCGACATGCTGTTGCAGGGCGCCTACGTCGTTTTGCAATTGTATGGGTGGCGGCGCTGGCGCGTCCGAGCCGATGCGGAGACAGTCGTGGGGGTCGCGCCGTTACCGACCGGAGAGGCACGGATGGCGCTCGGTTGCGGCGTCGCAGGAGCGATGGCGTTAGGGTGGGCGATGCGGCGCTTCACGGACGCCGCGTTGCCATGGATGGACGCTGGATTGACCAGCTTCAGTCTGGTTGCGACGCTCTGGGCTGCGCGACGGCATCGGGAGAACTGGGTTTTGTGGATCGTCGTCGATACGATCTATGCCGGGATGTTCGCCTATCGCGGTTTCTATCTGACGGCGGCGCTATACGCTCTCTTCGTAGGGTTGGCGATTTACGGCGCCGTGGCGTGGCGTGGCGTGGGCAGGCGCGCGCGGTTTGACAGGACTTTTGCCCGCACATGGAAGGCTGGAGCGTAGTGTTGCGGCGGCTCTCGCTCCCCGACGGGGGCGTCTCCTGATGCGTTTGCGCCACGCTTGGCAAATACCTGGCGTAGACAGTCTTTTAGTTCCGCAGTGCAAACGGGCACTTTTCTGGAATTGAGGCCGTTCGAAACTGCTCCGTCGCCGTCATTTTCCAACCCTGTTATCGCTGTCCATGCTTTTCGCTCTCTGTCGTCTTGTATTCACACTTGGCGAAACTCTCGCCGCGCCCGATACTTTCGATCCGGTCGAGGCGTCGCATTCGCTACATTTCCCGGAACTTTAGAGGAGAGGCCATGTCGGACGTCGCGCGGTTTGAGTTTCTGTTGGTTATCATTTCGGCGATTCTCATTCTGGCGCTGGTCGCCCGACGCCTGAGGCTACCTCCCTCGGCCGCCTTCATCGCGGGTGGGCTGGTCATGGCGCTGATCCCGGGCGCTCCGTCGATTACGCTTGATCCCGATCTGGTGCTTGTGATTTTTCTGCCGCCGCTCCTGATGTCGAGCGCCTATTTCACGGTGTGGGCGTCGTTCCGCGCCAACCTCGTCAGCATCCTCAATCTGGCGGTTGGCGCTGTGCTGTTTTCGACGCTGGCGGTCGGGTGCGTCACCCGGTGGCTGGCGCCAGGGTTGCCGTGGTCGGTATGCTTCGCTCTTGGCGCGATACTTGCGCCTCCTGATGCTGTGGCGGCGAAAAGCGTTCTTGAACGGGTGCGCCTCCCCGAACGGCTCTCCACGTTGCTGGAGGGTGAGAGTCTGCTGAACGACGCCAGCAGCATCGTGGTTTACCGCGTGGCCATTGCGGCGTTTCTGACCGGCACGTTTTCGATAACCCGCGCGACCACGATGTTTGGCGTCTTGTCAGTAGGCGGCGTCGCGCTGGGTCTTGCTCTCGGGTGGGCCGCAGTATTCCTTATCCGCCGGATCGGAAACGCGACCGTCGTCATCTGCCTGACCCTGCTGTTGCCATGGGTGGGATACGTGACCGGCGAACGTCTGGGCGTTTCAGGCGTCATGGCCACGGTGACGATGGGCTTGTTGTTTGGCTGGCACCAGCACGAGGTGTTTCCTGCCAAGACGCGACGCAGCGCCGATGCGTTCTGGGAAGTTCTGACGTTCCTTCTGGAAGCTTTGATCTTCGTGATGATCGGCTTGTCGCTGCATAGTATCGCTCCGCTTGACCACGAAATTTTTCCGACCACCGGGCGTCTGGTCGGCGGCGTCGCGGGCGTGGTTCTTGCGACCATTGTCGTGCGTTTCATATGGGCCTACGGCGCCACCGCAGTGGATTGGACGCGGGCCGCTCTTCGCGGAATCCCGCACCGCAAGGGTCGATGGGGCGAAGCGGCGATACTGGGGTGGGCCGGGATGCGTGGCGTGGTCAGTCTGGCGGTTGCGCTGTCAACGCCGGAAGATATGCCGGGACGTAACTTCGTTTTACTGACGACCTTCACTCTTATCCTTGTGACTGTTGTGGTGCAGGGCGGCACGCTGTCGACGTTGATCCGCTGGACCGGCGTAGGCGAGGAGAGCGAGGAGGCTGACGGCTTCCTGCTGACGGAATACGAAGCGCGTGCGCGCATGGCGACGGCTCAACGCGAAGCCATCGAAAAACTTGCCGTCAACGAGGCAGGCGAAGTTCTGCACCCCCGCCTACTGGAGCAGTACAGGTTCCGTGAAGGCGCCGCCACCCGGTATAGCCGCGATCCAGGCGGCTTGAAGAATGATCGGGATGCGCATTACGCAGCGCTTAAAGGGACTATTGTCGCCGGTCGCTCCGAAATTTTGAAACTGCACCGCGCGGGGAAAATTCACGACCATGTCCTGAGGCGCTTGGAAACGGAGTTGGATCTGCAGCAACTCGCGCTGGAGACTTAGGAAAGTAGTGTTTCTGTGAGGCGTTCTATAAAATATTTTTATATATAAACTATTTTTTCGTTTTATTGTTCATGGCCGAGATGGCGTCGTGTGTGCCTGCCAGCCGTAAAATGTAATTGGGGTCAAGCGCCCTGACGATACGATAAACAAATAAAATTTTGAGCATAGATTGGCATTCACATAGAGGGGCCGTCCTGATGCCTGAGTGGTCGTCCGCCACATGTTCTGGCGCCAGTGTGGGGCAATTTTACAAATCTCCGCGGAGCGCCGGGCTGGAAATGTTCGCCGTTCCGCCTGCTGCGCACATGGCCAGAAGCGTTCAGGAGCGCGTAAAGCATTCTGGTATTCGCGCCAGCGCCAGAAGCCCTTCGATGTCTATATGCGCGGCAACGTGCTCGGCTAACGCATCAAGAGATTGTTCTAATGCTGCATCAAGACTTTTCTTATCTATCGAGCGCGTCCCTGTGCGCGTGCGGTGGGGAGCAAGAAGTCCAAGAACGGCGTCGCGAGCCTCTTCGTCGTCGAACAGGCCATGCATGCAGACGCCCATGACGGTGCCGGAGGCGGAGGTGGCTCCTTCTCCGGGTTGAGACGGGGCGCTGACGACACGTGCGAAGGGGCGCGTGCAGTCCGGTCCCGCAGTGAGCCCGATGTGGTTTTGGGTCGCGTCGAATTCGATGTTCTTAGACGGAAAGCCAAAACGGGCCGGCTCGCGATTTTTGCGCCGGTGCACGATCGTCGCCACGTCCAGCAAGCCAAGCCCCGTCACGGTTACCGGGGGTCCATCGACGCCGTAGGGGTCAGCGATGCTATGGCCCAACATCTGATAGCCCTCGTTAAGGCCAAGAACGCGGCCGCCATGCCGCACATGCCCGATTATGTCAATGCTCCACCCTTCGGAGCGTAACGCAGTTAGCCCGGTGATGACGGAGGTCGAGCCGGGAAGAATAATCACATCGCACAGGGGAAGCGGACGTCCTGGTGGAATGAATGTCAGGCGTAGACCGGGGCTATCCAGCAACGGGTTGAAATCTTCTTTCAACCTGTCTGTCGCAGGCGGCATTGGAACGACGATGTGTAAGTCGCTTCCGTCCCTGTGGCGGGAATCCTCCTGCAGCAGAGGGGAAGCGAATAATTGAAGCGCTTCGTAAACAGATTTGTTTGATGAAGGACGAATCAGAGGGACCACCCCCAGAGAATCCCAGCCTGTGAACGCGCGGATCGCATCTATCGAGGATGTAAATTTTTCCGAATTACGCAAAACGCTGTTGACGATCACGCCTTTGACCCTTGCCTCATCGTGTCGTGACATGATCGTGTGCGTTCCGATGAGGCTCGCGATAGCGCTTCCACTTCCGCGCGAAGCTTCGGTCACCATGACCACGTCCACGCCTGCCGCTTGCGCGAAACCCATATTGGCGACGTCTCGGTCCCGCTGGACAACGTCGCCGGCAGCGTCTGCGCCGTCGATCAGCACGATGTCTGCGTCCTGAGCGACAGAACGAAAACTGCTGAGAATGGTCGGCATAAGATCGGCCCGGTTGATCTGACGGTCGTCTCCGCTCAGCGTGTCGCTCCGACGCCCACGTATCAGGATATCCGTATGCGACTGCGTGCCGCCATGCGGCTTTTCGTAGCGTTGAAAAACCACGGGGTTCATATCCGCAACTGGTGCGACGCCAGAGGCGATTGCTTGCATAAATTGGGCGCGCGAGACTTTCCTGTCGCCGGGAATCAACATTGGGGCGGCGCAACTCGTTTGCGCAGCGAAAGGTCGTACACGCAATCCCCTGCGGGTTAACACACGTGCGATGCCCGCCAGAAGTGTCGATTTTCCGACGCCGCTGCCAGTTCCCTGCAGCATAAGTGCTAAAGCAACCAGACAGGCGTCCCTTTCCGTTCAAACCTGCATAACAAGCGTGAACGGCGTCGCCACGGCAGATCACATCGTGATGAATATAATTATTTTTGAGATGATTCCATTTTTTCTTTTCCCGGCGCCGTCTACCCGGCGGAAAGGGCGGGGCTCAGGCTGTCGCTCGTATGAGGGCGTTCACTTGCCTAACACTACGGCATGCGGATCAGACGTCGGACGCAAGATAGGTCGAACGGGGAGTAAAAATCCTGATGGAGCCTTGCGGTTGCGACGGATCAAGAAGATCGGGCGTCTGACCCGACGCCAGAGCGGACAATATGCGCAGTGGTCCGCCGTGCGAGATGACACAAATGGGTTCCCGCGTCGTCGAGATGTCGTCCCAGAAATCAACGACTCGCTGCAGCAGGCTGGCGCCGGTTTCTCCATTGGGTGGAGAGAAGGCGAGGGGGGCCTGGTTCCAACGCTCCAAAGATGCGCGATCGACGTCGCTCCAGGCCATACCTTCCCAGTCGCCGAAATCATACTCGAGGAGTCTAGCGTCGATGCATGGAGGCTTTTTGCTCTCCAGTGTAAGCCGAAGCGCTACAGCTTGGCATCGTGCCGCTGGAGAACTGTAAATGGTCAGGCAAGATGCCGCCCGCATCGCCATGGCCAGCCCATCCGAAAATGTTTCCCAACCATGTTGCAGCTCAACATCCATGCGACCGTAACAGATGCCTGGCGAAACATTTACTTGCGGATGTCGTGCGAGAATTAATGAGGGCATCTTGTTCGGTGTATTAACGCATGGTCATCGTGTGTGTTATGCAAGTAATTCTATGCCGGGAACGCTCTGGACGTGAAGTGTAATGACGAAGGCGTCTGACGGGCCTGTAAGGAAGACAACCAGCTACTGCGCTGGTGCGAGCTGCGGGACTCGAACCCGCTCTCCGTGGTCGCAACCAATCAGACAACCCATTGAAACAGAACGATAATTTCAGACGAAATCATCCTTCATATTGTGACTGCGGGTTAATTCTGCGGGCAAACCCGTGGGGCAGTCAAGAAGTAGTTTTAATTACCGTCAATGACAAAATTTCATAGGGGACATTGCGAATAAAATGTAACATATTGTTTGCACTCATCATATTTTCAATGGTGTAAGTGGTAGAGGGATCGGTGTAAGTGGTAGAGGGATCCTAAATGTCAGAGGAAAATACAGTAGCGTCTCACGTCGCACAATATGAGCAACAATTAGGCTTATATTCTTCTTTTTCTGAAAACTTAGTTCATTTATTGCGATCAATTATTAATGGAGATGATTTTAAGATTCATGTCATCGAGGCGCGTGTTAAAACAATTAAGAGTTTTAAAGAAAAATTAAATAGACCCGGAAAGTCTTACTCAAATCCACTGCAAGACATACCAGATCTCTGTGGATGCAGAATTATTACTTATTATGCTGATGACGTAAAAAAAATTTCATCCATTATTACTGAGGAATTTGATGTTATTGAAGAAGAGCTTTCTCACCAACCAGGTGAACTGGAGGTGGATAAATTTGGTTACTTATCAGCGCATTACATAATCAGACTTGGGAAAGGTCGTCGTGAATTAACTGAGTGGAAAAAGTTTTCTAGTCTACACGCAGAGATTCAAATTAGAACAGTCATTCAGCACGCTTGGTCAGCGATTTCACATGAAATGCAATATAAACAAGAAAGTAGCGTCCCATCAACGCTACAGCGGCGCCTTTATCGTATTGCGGGCCTTTTCGAGTTAGCTGATGAAGAGTTTGTTAAAATCCGTGACCAAAAAGCTCTTCTAGCTCAAGAAGCTAAAAAACTGGTTGCGAGTGGTCAACTATCAATACCTCTTTCATTGTCAAATATTTTAGAAGCTATAAAGCAATGGCCTTATATGAAAGAATTTAAAGAAAGAGCAATTAAATTAGGATTTGATTTTAATTATAATATTGATGATGAAAATACAGTATCTGACATTTATAGGTTAGCTAAGGTAGCGAATTTGCATTCGATTAATGATTTATTATTGATGGTTGAAAAACCAGAAATTGATTTTTTGGATTATGTATGGGAGAAGCAACACGGTCAGACCTCATGGACTGTTTCAGAAAGCTTCCTTTTTTATCTTATGATGCTCTATCGGTTAAAAGATAACGTTTCTGTTTCTTATTTAGTGGACGGTGGTTGGGGGGAATCAATTGCTCGTGGAGTCATTGATGCAATTGAGGCGTTAGAAAAAAAACATTGAAGAACAATCTCTATTTGGATTTCCTAATTTCTGGAAGGGGGGTCAACGGGGGGAGGTATTCCCCCTTGCCAGCTGTCGAATGGGTAGCCATCCGACACTGCTGGCTCCCGCCTAACTCCAGCCTTTTCTGAAAAGATTGTCGGGATAAGAAATCGCTTCAACGGTCTGTTTGAGATTGGCCGTTTTAATGCCGCTGAGATAGGTCGAAGTGCCTTGGCTCTTATGCGTTGCTTCATGGCCGAGAAGCCTATCAATCCAGATTTCGCGAATATCGGCTGAAGCGTTCCGGAGTTGCGTCGAGACGCTGTGCCGGAACGAGTGAAACGTAATCTCAGCCGGCAGTCCGAGACGCGTTTTCATCGTCGAGAAGGACCGCCCGAAGACTGTGCCCCGAACGCCGTCCTTGGACGTGTTGAGTCCGGGAATGAGATAGGGGCCGTCCATTTTGTCTTTCAGGGTGAGAAGTCCTGCCTCAATGAGTCTGGAGTGCACTGGGACAATCCGTGTTCCGGCGTCTGTCTTAGGTGACCAGCCGCTGTCTGTGTGAGGCCGGATGATAAAGCACGGAATGCCGTCGATGGTCTGAAGGTCTTCTTTGCGGAGATGACTGATTTCCCCCAGCCTCATGCCGGAATAAGCCCCTATCATCGTGACGATGCGGAATGTGCTTTCAGGGACAGAGCTACTGGGCCAATCTCCTGTCATGAGGGTTTGCAATTCCTGAGTGCTCCAACCTCGCCGAATGGTCTTGGACCCAGTCTCAAAGCTCCATCCGGTCCAGGGGTTCTTCTTGACCAATTCCCGTTGCAGTAACTGGTTCCACAAGGCTGAGAGCCGCATCATATGGTTCTTCACGCTCTTGCCGCTCAGAGTGGGGCGTCCGTCCGTTTTGGTACGGTCTGCTTCTTCCTTGAGTGTGAGACTGCTTTTCCGCTTTCCAAGCGAGGCAGGCAGAGAAAAGAGCAAGTCCCGGAAGGCTCCGGCCTTCTCACCGCCAATGATAGAGACAGGCGCATCACCGAAGGCTTGCAGAAACAGCTCTACGGCTCTCTGCGTCGCCTTGCGAGTATCGGCGCTGGCGTGTGGGTTCTCAAGAACAAACCGCGTCAAAGCCTCAGACAGAAGCAAGGGTTGGGGTTTACTTTGCATCTTGGGAGCCTTCCGCATGTTCTGCGGTCGTAGTCTCGGTTTTGAGGCGGGCAAAGGTATCGCTTCAAGGCCTATCGGTGCTTCGAGCAGGCGATGTAGGTCCCTCAGTGCGTCCCGCACGTGCGGGACAGCTGGTCGCTCCTGTCCCTCAGCCAAAGCCTGAGAGGTCTTCTCAAAGAGTTCGGTCGTTCTCGCATGCAGCACAGAAGCGCGTTTGCGGGCTTCGCTCTGATAGCCTGTTTTTAAAGAAACCCAGATTTCTCGCTGGTTCAGCACAGAACGAAGAGCAGGGGGTACGATTCGGCGGAAGTGGTAAGTGGTGCCGCGAATACGAAGCATTAGACGTCCTTCAGTGGGGAAGGACGGTGGAGCAAAGACAACCTTTGCCCCATTCAGGCCGAAAAACCGTTCATTTCCGGGAAGTCTGTGGTGCGAGCTGCGGGACTCGAACCCGCACGTTCTTACGAACTCGAGATTTTAAGTCTCGTGCGTCTACCATTCCGCCAAGCTCGCGCGGGGGCGAAGGCCTTCTAGCACGCGTAATCGTCGGCGTGAATGAGGCGATGCCGCTGATGATGCGCGTTTTATTTCGCCTCTGACCCCGAGCCTGCTCGCATGAGGGACGGCCCGCAGGCTCGCAACCAATTCTCGGCCTGACGACGGTATGGGGTCAGAGTGTCCACCAGAGTCCAAAAGGCCTGACTGTGATTGAGATGTCGCAAATGGGCGAGTTCGTGGAGGATGACGTAATCCTGAACCATCGTCGGCGCCATGACGAGCCGCCAGGACAGCATCACACGCCCGTCGGCGGAACAGCTTCCCCAGCGGCTCGACGTGTCGCGAATGGCTACGCGCCGCGGAGAAAGGCCGGTGCGCACCGCGTGTTCGCTAAGGCGAAGCGACAGGCGCTGCGCCCCGATCTGTCGCATGAAGTCCGAAACTCGCCTCTGGAGGAACGCCAGATCGCCGCTGACGCGCAGTTCGCCTTCCTCCAGCCATGCTCCGCCGCGCCCTTCGGGATCGTGCCGGATGAGATGGGGTTCGTCATCTATAGGAACGGGAGCGCCGACTTCAAAACGCACAGGGGCGGCGGTACGCTCCAGTTGCCGCTGCACCCAGCCGGCATGATCGCGTAGCATCGCCACGCCAGTTTCCAGTCGTGTCGTAGCGGGAAGCGTCAGCACAACCCCACCGCCGCGTGGATCGAGGCGCAGTGAGATTCGGCGAGCCCGGTCGGAGCGGCGCAAACGGACGCCGACCGGGCCACCCGGCAGCATTAATTGCTGGGTAGCGACGATGTCGGCGACGCTTTGCGACGACGGAGAGGGGATGGTCGGCATCGCATCGCGCTGGGACAGCGCGGTGCCAGAGTGCGCGCCGTTCCGATCATCCGGACGACGCGACGGCCTCACAGGCTGTTTCTTCCGTTCGAGTTTCGTTGATTGCCGCGCGCTCTGTTTTGTTTCCCGGTCGTAGGGTCTTCGCCCGGCCACTTCACAATGTACCGTTCGAACTCGACTGCATCTCGTTCGCTGATACACCGCCCCGATGCAGACACGCCCGCTTCGACGACGCTTTCAGCGCGCCCGCTGACCAACGGGTGCCATTGGGGCAACGGACTCCCTTCGGCCAACAAGCGGTAGGCGCAGGTCGGCGGAAGCCAGTCAATATCACCAAGCATGTCCGGGGTTAACGTCACGCAATCCGGCACCTTGCGTCGTCGCGTCTTGTATTCTGTACACTGGCACGTCTTCAAATCCAGCAGACGGCAGGCGACAGAAGTGAAGTGCAGCGATTCATCATCTTCATCGCGCAGCTTGTGCAGGCAGCAGCGGCCGCATCCATCGCAAAGCGACTCCCACTCGTTGGGAGTCATCTCTTGCAATCTCTTGGCTATCCAGAACGGGGGCGCTTCAGTCATGGCGGCATGGTAGCTTTTTCAAAGGTAGGTAGAAAGAGTTTCGGTTTTGACAACAGCGATCGACTGGGTGGCGCGCCAAAATCTGCATGCCGAGACGGGGCGGGTCACGCGCGCCTTGTTGAGCATATGGCGCGGCTTATTGCGCGCGGGCGGATCATCGAGGCCGTCGATCCTGCCGCGTTGATCGCTATCATGCGCTTTCATGAAGTCAGCCTTATTGAAGCGCTGGCCTATACGCTCGCTCGGTCTGCTGACTGGCCCGAAGTGCTCAGGGTCTGCAATCGGCCTCAGGAAACGACGCGCCGAAGGTCCATTGCAGCGAGAGCCGCGGAAAGCACGAGAATGACGCCCAGCCCGAACAGCAGCCGCCCGCGCAACAGCGGCAGCCACAGCAGGAGCGTCCGAGCCCGCCAATCGGCGCCCAGTCCGCGCGCTGTCCGAGTGAGGTCTCCCGGCGCGCGCGCCAGTACAGTAAGAGACGGCAGCGCCGCAACCAGACTGATGCACGCGCCTTGCGCCAATGATCCAATGGCCGTCTCGGCTGGTACATGGGCCTCGCGCAGCCAGCCCGGCGTCATGCACGCGAAAATCAGCGCAGGAATCCAAAGCGCGAGCAGCCCGGTCGCTACTCGCTGGCGCCCCGGCGCAACAAGCCACAGCGTGCTGAACAGGAGTCCCGAAAGAGCTGTGGCTCCGATATGGACGGCGAAAAAAAGCGCGGAGTGGCCCATGGAAAAGACGCCCTTCCGGTTCAGCGTTCCGCCAGCCATTGATCGAAGCGCGTTTCGATGGCGGGAAGATGATCGCGCCAGAACACAGAACTGATTGGCAGCGGCGGCGGAGTGTCGTTGGCCAGCGCGGCTCCGGGAGCGACGTCCTTTGTTCCGCTCGATTGGTCGCTGCTCTTGCGTGAAGACCCTGACGCGGTCGCAGGGTCTGAGGGAGGGGGGGCGCTGGGGTAACGAAGCGCCATTGCCTGAAACTGCTCTGGCGCCGTGGCCCAGTCCTCAAGAGTCTTGCCCTGATTCGTATTTGTTCCCGAGCCTGCTGGTATGACCCAATCGTAATCGACCCGAAGTCGGGGAGACCAGAGAATGCCGAACGGGCCGGATTTCGATCGTGCGTTCGCGGCCAGAATTTCAGCGGTCGGCGCAGTGCCCATCAGTGCGGCCCCTGAGGTGAGGATGCGCGCAGCTTCCTCTGGGGTGCTCCACCACACGATATAAGGCCGTAACTGGCTGAGGCGTTTGAAAGCTCGCTCGAGCCCCTCCGACGTGGCGAGAGTCGCGTAGATGTCGCCGGGAGGGACGCCGTCGGATAGTAGCGCTGCTTCCAGAGTGCCGCGCGGATCACATCGCAGACCCCGCTTGCCGGGATGACGCGCGACATCCCAGAAATCGGCCCATGTGGGCGCAGTCTGGAGCTTCGATGCGTCCCATGTCAGCGCCAGATCTACCGAAAGCGCGTGAACGCCGCAGCCGTCGCTTACGCCAGTCGTCTTGTCGTGAGGGGAGCCGCCTGTGTGAAGGAAAAGCCCCTGACCGCACCCGACGGAGAGTGTGGTGTCTTCTATCAAGGCCAAAGACCAGTCGTGTTTGCGCGCACGAAGCCTCTGCCGGAGCTGCGACAGAGTGCCATCCCAGGTCACGACGTCGACGACGGTTCTGGTCTCGCGCGTGAATGGCCGCCACAGCGCCTCAGCCTGTGCGGCCTTCAGTTCTCCCGGCAGGGTCGCGACCACAAGATGCGGTTGCCGCGCGCGAGAAACGGCGTCGCCCGCGTGGCCGACGAACAGCGCCAGCATGGCGAGAACGGAGGTCGCCGCGCGTCGGGATACAGTGACGCGTGAACGGGCAGGGTTCTTCAAACCGGACAAAGGAAACCTTGGAAAGAACGCGGAACGGGCAGATTAGCGCTGTTTCGTCGTGGACGGAAAGGCCAACGCGCCCCCCGGCCTCCAGGCGAGGCGCGCGGGACGTCCTGCCACGACGCCGGGCGGAATGGAACCGGGCGGACGATGAACGATCACGTCCGCGCCGTCCTCAAGTCGAAAACGAAGGCGCAGCACATCGCCCAGATGTGTAACATCCTGCAGCGTCGCCGGCAGTCCTTCGTCGTCGTCCCGTATCGCGCCACGCGGAAACATCGGCGCGATTTGCGCTGGTCGAACGCAAAGTTCGGCCAGATCGCCTTCCCGCAGATCCGGATCGGCCATGGCGTCCGCCACTCCGCCTGCAGCGAGCCTAACCTGCGCGATATCGTCGTCGAGAGACAGGATCAGGCCGATCAGGACGTTCGCGTCCCCCATCGCCGTGGCGACGCGTGCGCAATGCGGGCGTTCGATGAGCGTGCCAGCGTCGGCAAGTTGCAGCAGCGAACCCTCGGCGACCACGCCTATACGGTTGGCTCCGGCCAAAGCGTCCGCCCGGTCGCGCGTGATCAGAAGGAGCGTCAGCCCGCGTGCAAGGCGCAGCCGGGCAAGGCGGTGATGGAGGTCTTGTCGCGTCTCGCCATCCAGCCCGACGAAGATATCGTCCAGCACAAGCACCGAAGGTTCGGATGCAAGCGCGCGGGCGATGGCGGTGCGGATACGTTCGCCTGCGCCCAACGCCTCTGGGCGCCTGTCCGCGACGCTCTCCAGGCCGAGCAGGGCGAGCCATTCACTCGCGCTCCTGCTCGCTTCCGTCGCAGAGGCCCCGCGGGCGCGAGCCGAAAAGGCGACGTTCTCCCGGACGGTAAGAGGAGGAAAAAGCGGATCGCGGCGTCCTACGGTGGCGAGGCCCCGCCGTCCAATCTTGCCCAAGGTGACGTCGACGCCGTTCACAACGATCTGTCCGGCGGCGGGAGGGGTGTGCCCGGCGAGCGTTTCCGCGAGAGGCGCAAGTCCCTGGGGACCGTCGTCGAGATCAAGGAGAGCGACGCATTCGCCGGCACGTAGCACGAGGTCGAGGCGCGGTCCGTTAGACGAGCAGACGAGTCCTTTGAGAACCAGCGTCGGGCCGTCGTGGGGCGCTTTCAGCTCAGTTGCGGTATGCGGAGAGATCATGGTGCGCATGGAACCACAGCGTCTCGCCGGAGTTAAGCCCAGCAGGAGCCCGCACGGGTCGGGTTCGCGTAACGATAGGGGTCAGGTTGGAATGTCCGCCGAGAAAATCAGAAAGGATGCCGAGAGCGCTCTTGAGGCCGCCGCGTCCTCCGCGCGTGACGATCTCGAAACGGTGAAGGCTCAGCTGGAACAGTTCGTGCAGCAGCATATTCTGCCGAAACTCAGTGACGCGGCGACCTCCGCTGCGGCTAACGTCAAGGATATCGCGCAGACGCAGAAGAAGAGCGTCGCGACTCAGGTCAGCACTCAGCCCCTGTTGTCCATCGGGATTTCAGCGGTTGTGGGGTTTGTCCTGGGGCGCCTCTCGCGCTAAGGTCCGGGCATCGACAACCGGGCGGCGTTCGCGCACGGGTTTCCTGCGTCGAACGTCGTCGTCATGGCCAGCCAGACGCACGGTCGATTGCGCCGGAGATCACGCTGACGCTCCCGGAACGTCATCGGAAACCAGGAACTCCGGCGGAATTGTCCTGCCGGTCTGACGCGAGGACATCCGGAACACATGCGAATCTTTGAAGTCGGCAAGTCCGCCATGCAGGCGGAGGGGCAGCTCCTTCAACAGAAGGCCATGCGCCTCGGTCGGCAGGTGGCGCTTTTGCTTGTCGGCGCGGTTCTTGGCTTTTTTTCGCTGATCACCGGCCATGCCCTGTTGTGGGCGATTTTCCTGTTCAAGTTCGGTTTCGGACCGGTTGGCGCACCTGCGGCCGTGTTTGGCGTGGATGTGTTTCTGGCGCTGTTTTTCATCTTCCTCGGACGCCGTTCCTATCTGCTGCCGGCGGAAGTGGAGGCGCGGATGAAGCGTGATCGCTCATTGAACGAATTGCGCCAGACCGCGACGCTTACTGCTATGGGCGCGACCGTGACAGGCCCCGTCGCTCGTTTCGCCGGACGTTCGATCTGGGGGCTGGTCTCGCGGCGTCGCGGGAAGTAACCGATACGGAACGAACGGCCACATCGGGTCGATGAGCAAAGCGGGCCATTGGCCCGCTTTTTTTTGGTTTTTACGTGTTTCGTGAACGTCTGGCGGTTGCATGTCGTGTGTCGAAACGCGGCGGGATGAGAGCCGTAACAAGCCTTGCTCCATCCCTCGATGGCGCATTCACCGGCTCAATTTTATCGTGATGCGCATGATTAACATAGGTATCATGCATGAAAGAGATTGCGCAGCGCCGCGTCCTTTGGCATGGCTAAAATAGTTAGCACACGAACTATTAGCGAGCTTTCTATTGTGATTCCATGCGCGGAACATTCAGGGCCATGAGCAACGCGGACGCGGAAAAATTGATGCGTCGGGAGTTCGGACAGCAACTGTCGCGGATCGCAACCGCATGGCGGCGGGAGGTCGATCGCGATCTCCGGAGTTATAACCTTACGGACGCGCAGTGGCGGCCGTTGTATTATCTCGGTCAGCTTCCGCCGCCGGTGCGTCAGACGGATCTCGCCCAAGCGCTGTCGGTGGAGGCGCCGTCGCTGGCCCGCGTGCTCGATGTGCTGGAGAAAACGGGCCTCATAACGCGGGATGTCGATGGCGAGGATCGCCGATCAAAACATGTGACGCTCACCAAAGCAGGCGCGAACATGGCCGATCGCGTGCGAGACGCGGTCGACGGCGTGGGCGCCCGCTTGCTTGATGGCGCTTCGACGCAGGCGCTTCAGGATTGCCTCTCGGTTTTTGAACAGGTTCTTGGGGCTGTTCATGACGCGCGGGAGAAGCGCGCACTGGAGGAGGGCGGGACGACAACGAACCGACGCAATGAAAACGCCGCACCCGGCGGCCGCTCGACGCGGGGGGCGCGATGACTGGCCGCGCGTCAGCCTCATGCGTAACGGCGCGACCATGGCGCGAAGCAGGAAAGGTGGCCCCGTTCCGTCGCTGGTTTGGGGTATTGCGATCGGACTGGCGGCAGGAACTGGCGGCTTTGACCCCGACGGCGCTCTACAGCGTTCGCGTCGGGCTCTCGATAGGGTTGGCGTTGTGGTTCGCCGCCTTCGTTCAGTTGGGGCAGCCTTTATCGGCCGCGACCACGGTGTTGATCGTTGCGAATCCCTCGCCTGGCGCGCTGGTGTCCAAAAGCGTCTGGCGTATTGTCGGGACGCTGATCGGCGCAGTCCTCGGCGTGGGGTTGATGGCGATTTTTCCTCAGCAGCCGTTACTGTTTTTCGCCGGACTCTCCGTCGTTATCGGCATCGCATGTTTCGTTGCAACGTTGTTGCGCTTCTTTCGCGCCTACGCGGCGGTTCTGTCCGGCTATACGATCATCATCATTGCGTCTGGCGCCTTTTCCAACCCGGACCGAATCTTTATGGGAGCGATGACGCGCGTCTCGGTCGTCTTGATCGGAATCGTCAGCACGGCCGTCGTATTCCGATTGACCACGCCGACCGGTCCGGACAATCTCCGGGAGCGAATAGATCGTCTTCTACGAGAGGTGCTGGGACAGTTTGTCCATCTGGCGCCTCCGCCGGACGCTGGGGGCGACGCAGCGGCGCAAGATGGCGCGTCGCGCGACTTTATGTTTCGCGAAATGGATATGAGCGCGTACGGTGCGCGGGCGCGTTTGCTCTCGCAATGCAACGCGATGATCGAGACGATCGAATATGCGTCGTCGGGCGATTACGAAATCGGGCGTCGCGCCAGAGCCTTGCAGGAAGGCGTGGCCCGACTGCTTGGCATGCTGAGCGCCCATCATGCGTCCTGGCGGGCTTTGGCGAACACTGATCAGCATCTTGTCCATCAGGCGCGCGCGATATCGGCGGAACTCATGCGCGCGCTGTGCGCCATGCCTGGCAAGGAACTGTTGCACGCCGAGAGCGCCGCCGTCCGCAGGCTGCTGGATGATGCGATGACGCGACTGGACGCGTTGGCGTGCGAGGCGCGGGATCTTGAAGGGTTGGCGGCGATCGATAGCGAGCGCGACATCGTCGAGCAACTTCGACGCGTCGTGCTGAACTTGTCCGACAGGGTATGGCGGGAGCGCCGCGTGCGCCTGGCGGCGCTGCTGGAATGGTCCACTGCGATTCGTAACGGATCCCGTGGCGTTCTGGTCACGTTGCTCGCGGGTCTGAGCTGGTACGTGCTGCGGTGGGACGCAGGGCCGAACATGCTCATCTACGTCATCGCCGCTTCCTGCCTTCTGGCCACAGCGTCTTCCGCAACGGCCGCCGCAGCCATGCTTGGCTCCGGCACTCTGCTTGCGATACCGGCCAGCTACGTGTTTCAGGCCGTGCTGTTGCCGCGCGTCGATGGCTTTGTGATGGTGTGGCTCTCGCTATTCATTTGTCTGCTTCCCGGAATCTGGATTCAGTTCCACCCGCGATACGCCTTGCGGGGTTTCGGTTACGCCGTGTTCTGCAGCAGCATGTGTCAGGTGCAGAATCCGATTCGTTTCGACGACCTCAGCCTGCTGAACGGCTGGCTGGCGTACTTTGTCGGAGTGGTCGCAATCCTCCTGGTGTTCCGGGTTGTGCTTCCCACGAACCAGCGATTGGAGGCAGGGCGCCTGAGCGTCGGCCTGTGTCGCGCCGTGGAGGGCATCGCGATGCGGCCCCTGAACCGACCTCTGGACTGGGTTGGGTGGGAGCAGACGCAGATGCAGCGCGTGCTCCGGATTGCGCAACGCCTTTCGCTCGTCGAGACGTCCGCGCGCGTTTTCCACGTCACGGACGCAGCTTTGACTGCGGTTTCCATCGGGCGCGTGGTGGCCAGACTGCGGAGGTTGATGAATGCGCCGGAAGCCGCCGGCGTTCAGACGCAACCGGTGCGCGAGGCGCTTCTGGCGATGCGCGGGCTGCGACAGGATCCCCTGAACGTCTCGCTGGTGTTACGGCGGCAGGCGCAGCGACTTCTGGTTGGGGCAGGGCAAGGAGCCGTAAGTATGGGATCCGCTCGACGCATGGCAGCCTGTCTTTTGCAGATCGCACAACTTGTCGACGTGGCTCCCGGTTTCTTTCATAAGAATGGTCCAATGCAACAGGCTGCCGACCATCCGCGCGCGCACGCTGACTTGCGATTAGCCACTTCGCACTATGCGAGAGCAGTCTGATGCTGACCGAGTTCAACCTGTTCGGCGTGTTTATGGCGCCGATCGTCGTCTACGCACTGGCGGCGTTGCCGGTCACGATGCTTGTCAGATCGTTGTTGTGGTGGACCGGTCTTATGCGCTGGTTCTGGCATCTCGCTTTGTTCGAGGTGGCGCTCTACGTCTGTATTCTTTGCCTGTTGATCTTGTACGTCTGAACGAATTCTTCCGCAGTTAAGGTTTAGAGACCCAGAGATGTCGTTGCTTCGCACCCTGATCCGCGTGTTCCTGACCCTGGCGGTCGTGGCGCTGGCCGTCGTTCTGGGAATCACCTTGTGGAACACATACATGATCGCGCCATGGACGCGTGACGGTCGTGTCCGTGTTTATGTCGTGGACGTGGCTCCCGAAGTCTCGGGCACGGTGGTCCAGGTTCCCGTCGTGGATAACCAGTTCGTCCATAAGGGAGACCCGCTTTACGTCCTCGATCCCGTCCGGTTCCGGCTTGCGATCCGTGAGGCTCAGGCGCGGCTGGATGGCGCGCTGGAGGATCTGAAGCTCCGGCAGAACGACGCGCGTCGCCGCATGGGGCTGTCTGGCATCGTATCGGCTGAAGAACAGGAAGTATTCAATTCGAACGTCGCGACGCAGGCGGCGGCCGTCGACGCTGCGCGCGCCGCGCTCGATGTCGCAAAGCTGAACCTGCAACGTTCGGTCCTGTACTCGCCTGTGAACGGTTACGTCACCAACCTGAACCTGCGTGTCGGCGATTACGCCAGCGCCGGGCAGGCAAGGCTGGCAGTGATCGATTCCGACTCTTACTGGGTCTATGGTTATTTCGAAGAAACGAAGATGTGGGGCGTGCATGTCGGCGATGTCGCCCGTGTGAAACTCATGGGCTACAAGCAGATCATTCCCGGCCACGTCGTCTCCATCGCGCGCGGCATCAACGACGCCAACGGAACGCCGGACCGTCTGGGACTGCAGGACGTCAACCCGATCTTCACATGGGTTCGTCTCGCCCAGCGTATCCCTGTTCGCATCCATCTGGATTCCACGCCGCCGGAAGTCACGCTTGCGGCTGGCATGACCGCTACGATCACCGTTGGCCCTGAATCGCGCAGTCGGAGAGGCAAGCTCTCCACCTGGCTCCAGGACCACCTGTGAGCTGATGCCGACAATGATGAACAACGATATTCCGACGACTAACCTGCGAGCAGTGGCGGATCAGAGGTTAAGCTCCGTCAGCGCCGTCATCCGGCGCAGGCTCGCGACGGGCCTTTCTGCGGCGTTTCTGTTGGCGGGGTGTACGGTTGGGCCGAACTTTCAACCGGACAGGATGAAAGTTCCGGCAGGCTTTACGGAAGCCGTGTCCGAGCATCCTGCGACGCAGGAGGAGATAGAACGCACCAACCGTGAGATGACGCAGTGGTGGGCGCTGTTCAACGATCCGCTGCTCGATCGGCTGGTCGCCTCCGCGATACAGGGGAACTATGATCTGCGGATCGCGGGCGAAAGAATACTGTCAGAACGCGCTATGCGCGACAAAGCGGCGTCCGCCTGGTACCCGCAGGTCGACGCCAACGCGGGCGGCGGCGACACCAGGTATTCACTGAATATCGACAACTGGCCTATTCGTCCGGGTAACCCGCAGAATCGACCCGAAGCGTCTCTACTGACCTACGGCGCGAGCGCAAGTTGGGAAATCGACGTATTCGGACGCATCCGCCGCAGCGTCGAGGCGCAGGAGCATGCTGTAGAAGCGACGATCGAAGGGCGGCGGGCCCTGCTGATGACGCTGCTTTCCAATCTCGTCAACGATTACATGCTGCTGCGCGTAACCCAGCTTCAGATCAAGATCGCCACTGACAATATCCGAGTTGCGCAAGACGGCCTCGACCTGACGAACCGTCTGTATTTGCAGGGCGTGGGGAACACCCTTCAGATCGCGCAGGCTCAGGCTGAACTTGACTCCCAGCTCGCCGCGCGGGAGCCGCTGCGTACTCGCGTCTCGCAGGTGTCGCACGCGATCTCCGTATTGGTCGGAGAAATGCCCGGCGCGCTGGAGGCGGAGTTGAAAGATCCACGCCCGCTGCCGACCGTGCCGGGTTTCCCCGCGACGATGCCGTCGATCGTCATCGCCAATCGACCCGACATTCGTGAGGCGGAGCGTCAATACGCTGTCGCCACCGCGCAGATCGGGGTTGCGGTCGCCGATCTCTATCCGCATTTCGCCATTCCGTTGACGTTCAATCCGAACGCTTCGGCTGCTTATCAGGCGTTTCAGGTCAACGCCATGAGCTGGCAATTCCTGATGATGGCGAGCCTGCCGATCATTCATGGCGGCAAGTATACGGCGGCTGTGCGTTCGGCGCAGGCGGAAGCCGAGGCTGCGCGTCTGCATTATCGCCAGACCGTCCTCAACGGCTTCAAGGAAGTCGAGGACGCGATGGCCGCATGGCATGACGACGCCGAATACGCTGAGAAACTGCACCGGGCGTCAGAGGACAGCGCACTGGCGCGGGACAGGGCCCGCAAACTGTATGGAGCAGGCCTGATCGGCTTTCTTGACGTGCTGACAACCGAGCGCACGACGCTGAACGCGCAAAACATGGAGGCTCTCTCCAGGCTCGAGCGTTTGCGCGACGCGGTGAATCTCTACTCGGCGATTGGAGCGGGCTGGCGGGGCGTCCCGCTGACGAACACGACGTTGCCGGTTTCACTTGAAACGCAGAACGTGCTGGCGCGCGCGCTGACGCGCTGACGCGCTGACGCGCTGACGCGCTGACGCGCTGACGCGCTGACAGGCGAGGATCACGCTTCGAAAGCCGCTGTTGGGGGCAGTCGTTCAAACGTTCGCGCTGGGCCTTGCCGAGTAAAACTTAGGCGGGTGAGGATGGTCTGCTTGGCCCGAATGACTTTGTCGCATCTGAATTGCCAGAGAGAAATACGGAAGATGGCGCCGATCGCCTTTTCATCGCAGGGCGCACAAACGCAACCGCGTGACCAAGGGCCTCGTTGATCAGCACGAGATTTTATCCGTTCGCGCGTGGTTCACGGGCGAGTTTCTCTGCTACGCCCGGCATTGTTGCCGCGACCAGCTTGAGTGTTTCCGTCTGGCCGGATGATGTTCTAAGCTGCAGACATGCCGAACGAACCAAATTACGCCCGTCGTCTTGCAATCATCGCCGCGTCCATCATGGGCGGGTTTGCGCTGATCGTCATCGATGGATGGACGCTGATCTATGATACAGGGTTGCTCGAAGGATGGGCAGTGTGGACACTGCATCGGTTGCCGCTGGTCATAGGTGTAGCGTTGTTGCTTTACGGTTTCGCGCTGATGCGTAAACCGGTTGCCTATGACCCCTCACAGGGGCCGGACGATATCGACAATATCGATGGCGCCTGACCAGCGTCTGTCGGGTTGATCTTATGCTGGCGGCGTTCAGGCGAGGACGACACTTTTTTGCACTGTATCCGACCGGGGCTCGCATGATAAGGCGCGGGCCGGGACCGTTCTCCGGTCGTTCGGGATATCGGCGCGATATCTAGGCGCGGCAATATTTCCGACCAGACTGAGGTTGATATGTTTTCGTGCTCTTCCTTCATGAGGCAGAGCGGAAAACCCCTTGTGAACACAATGACGCGTTCGTCTAGGCCGTGTTTACTGATTTCCGAATTCAGCAACACGGCACTGTCGTGAGATCGATTGCCGATGCCTACCCTCACACTATTTCTGAGAGTCAAAGGATTTTTGATATCAGCCCAGAGGAACGCACGAAGTTTTTAGCTTTGCTAGGTTGTTTCCAACGAGTTTGTCCGTGATCGGCTCAATTTCTTGCCCCTGAAGCGCGCCATGCTGCCCCGGCAGAATGACGAATTTCTTTTGTCCTCTCCCGACGAGATTCTCGACAATGCTCGCCCGTGGCTCATCGTCGATGATATTCACACATCACCGAGCGCCGTGCAGGGGAAACATCAAACGAGCATTCTCCTTGCCCGAGCCTGGCCTATACCTGTTTTCGGATGAGGGGACTGTCTAGAGCAACATATTTCGTGATCGGTACGATGTTTCGTTCGCAGAGCGCACGCGGCCAGCGTCGAAAACCATGCTCGCCGGAGTCACTTCGGTTCGATATACGGACGAACCTCGTGCAAGGCCTGCGCGCGGCCGCTCCCGAAGCGCTGTTCGGAGATGGAGGCGGCAAGCAGGGTTTTCGTAAAATTACGCCGCGAAAGGTAGCTTCTTGGCGAACGCCGACAGTTTGTGGCGCCTCAGTTCCGAGCGAGCTTTGGCTCCGGTTTCCATGTAGTTAAGCTGAATCGTATAGCGCGGGCCGACATAGCGGCGGTGACCGTGCCATGTGGTCGGACCATTCGGGAATACTAGCAACGTTCCATTAACCGGCGGAACTTCGACTGCGTAATTCTCCACGTCGTCTGGGCCGCGCAGCAGGCGCAGGCACCCCTCCTGCCGTTCGAAAGCCGCGCTCGACGGGTTAAGGTACAAAAGTACGGTGACGCGTTTGGCGTCGGAATCGCGATGAATGCGACCGTCCTTCTCGCGAGTGCGTCCGCGCAGGGTGAGCATCGTCGGCGCGTCGGCAAGGTCGAGGCCGAATTTGGCGGCGATGGCGTCTCGCAGGACGTCGCCCTGCAACTGCTCGACCAGATTGTTCACCAGCGGCGCGAGGCTCAGTGATTCTGGCGGGAATGAACCGCCGGACGACATCGCCGGCAGAGACGCGAACACGGCGTCCAGATCTTCCGGCCGGATGAAGTTTTTCACGACGACATGCGGAAACGGCTGGTCGGAGACTGGCGTGGCGGCAAGGGCCGCAAAATCGGGCTGAACTGAAGCGACGACCATGATGCCTCTCTGTGCGACAGGGAGCGGGTCGAGCGAAGCCCGGCTGGCGCGTCCCTATATTGTCAGGCGCGGACCGGCGGAAACGCCGTCGTTGCGTCACGCCGACGATCATAAACCTGACGAAGGCGGCTGTCACATCGCCCCTCGCTCAGGACGACGCGCACGGCTTGTCCGGTTTGTTCTGGCAGTTTCTCAGGCCTGCTTGTTCTCGATCAGGCTCCGACGGATGCTGCGCCCGCGCTCGATCCTGTCGACGATGTAGCTCTCGTCGCCCCAGCGTATCGCGCGGGCCATCGCTTGCGCGTCCTCGGTGAAACGAGCCAGCATTTCGAGAATAGCGTCACGGTTAGACAGGAAAACATCCCGCCACATGACGGGATCGGAGGCGGCGATGCGCGTGAAGTCGCGGAAGCCGGACGCCGCGAAATCGAGCACTTCGGAACGCGTTTCGTCGGCCAGATCGTCCGCCGTGCCGCAGATCGTGAACGCGAGCAGATGCGGCAGGTGGCTGACGATCGCACAGACCCGATCATGATGTTCGGGGGTCATCGTCTTCGTGCGAGCGCCGCAAAGCCGCCACAACTCGGTGACGCGCGCTACCGCCTTCTCATCCGCGTCCGCCAGTGGGGTCAGCAGGCACCACCGGTTCTCGAACAAGGTCGCGAAGCCGGCGTCCGGGCCGGAATATTCCGTGCCAGCCATAGGATGGGCCGGAACATAGGCGACGTCGGGGCGCAGGAAAGGGCGTATCGCGTCGATGACCGACATCTTCGTCGAGCCTGTATCTGTCAGGATCGCGCCGGGGCGCATCGCGGGAAGGGCGGTCGCAGCGACCTCGCCCATCGCGCCCACGGGCACGCACAGCATCACGCAATCGGCTTCGGACGCGGCCCAGGCGGCGTCTCCTGTCACCTCGTCCGCGATGCCGAGCGTCGTGACGCGTTCTCGAAACGCAGGATCGATCTCCACGGCGATCAAGCGCCGGGCGAGCGTCCCGGCCTGGCGCGCACGACGTAGCACCGATGAACCGATCAGGCCCGGCCCGATCACAGTGAGTGTGTCGAAGCACGGCTCGATCGCCTGAGGAAGTGAATCAGCCGACACGCGTCGTCTCCACTGAATTGGCCGGTTCGTTGGCTTGCAATGGCGCAGGAACGTCTGGCGCTGCGGCGACCGTCGCGCTTTCCCGACGCCGGAGCGCGCGCATTTCAAAACTCTGCCACAGCAGCAACACGGGGACGCCGATGCACAGCTCGCGCCCCCGACGAAGCAGGGACAGGCCGAGCGACACAGACGGGTCAATACCGAACGCATGGCCTAGCGTCATGTAGGCTCCTTCCTGCACGCCAAGCCCGGCGGGCACGAGGAAGGAGGCTGACATGATGCCGCAGGTGACGCCCTCGATGGCGATGGAATCAGGAAAGTTGAGCTGCGCGCCGAGCAGACGATAGGTCAACCACAGAATTCCGGCGCTGCTGATCCAACCCAGCAGATGCAGGCTGGCGGAGGCCATGATCTGGCGCGGCTTCGACCATGCCTCCTCCATCCGCTCCTGTATGGTGTCGGCGCCGTCCATCATGCTGTTCTGCCACTGTCCGGCGATGTGACGCCCGAGAAAACCAACGGCCTTTCGTACAGCGGCGCCGCCGCGCTGCTGCGTCCAGATGAAGCCGGCGACGCCGATCGTCAGCAGAAAGGCGCCGATCACGACAGGCTTAACCAGGGGATTCGCGCCGGCGCCGACGACCAGTAACGTCACGGCCAGCAATACGAAGACGATCTGCCCCAGAACCTCAGTCGTGATGTCCACGACATTGGCGCAGGCGGCTTCTGGCCATTCGACGACCGTGCGGCCCTTGCCGCCTGTGGAATGTTCGGGTGTGAGGCAGGTGGCGCGAATGCCCAGCACGATTCCGCCGAGCTGGGAGAAAGGCAGGCATGTCGCCGCCGCGTCTCGCACCAGGCGCGCCATCAGAAGATGTCTGTATGGCATCTTCGGGAAAGCGGCATTCCACGCGAGCGCCAGCAACGTGTCGACCAACAGTTGCGCGACCAGAGTCAGCACAAATCCGAGCACGCCGATCCGCGTCACAGCGTGCGCGACCGAGCCGAAGCCGCTCCATGCCATCGCGGCGGTGACGCCGGCCAGTCCCAGCAGGCTGAGCAGGATGGTAAGCTTCTTCAAGGTTGGCAATCGTCCATCATGGCTGCAGCCCATCTCATGTCCCGCAGCGTGCGGCCAACCTCGTCGGGCGTGTCTGGGACGACGGATCGAAACGCAGCGTCGGTACCCGCGGGGCAGGCGCCGCCCCCGTCCAAAACCCGGCGAATTTCTCGGAGGGCGTCGGGTTCGGGGATAAAGCCGCATCGGATCGCCGATCCCGGTCGCCGGGCGGACTTCCGCGCTTAAGGAGCCCAATATGGCGCCCGCAGGAAAAACTGGCACGCCCATTACACTACCCGCCTGCGGTGCGCCAGTCTCGGATAATTGGCGTCAGGTCGCCGTACTGACGAGGGTGCGGTCCAGAGCCTTGGCGCGCATCGGTGGCGTATCTCGCATGCGAAAAGGGCGGTCGTGGCCACTGGCGCACTTGCCGGAGATCGGGATAAGCATCGGGTCGCTGCATCAGTGCCGTGCGATGAACACGTACGGCCACGCGCACAAATAACCCACAATAACGCCCGGAGAGAAAGCGCTCATGTCTCACCCAACTCTTGTGACGGGCGCCACGGGGTTCGTAGGCTCCGCCGTCGCCCGCAACCTGCTGGCGCGGGGCCACAACCTGCGTCTGATGGTCCGCGCGGGTAGCGACAGGCGGAATATAGACGGTCTTCAGGCTGAACTGGTCGAGGGCGATCTTTCCAATCCGGCGTCTTTCGTTCGCGCCGTCGACGGGTGTCGCTATGTCTTCCATGTCGCGGCGGATTATCGCCTGTGGGTGCCTGACCCTGCGCCGATGATGGCGGCCAACGTCGAGGGCACCCGGCTTTTGATGCTGGCTGCTTTGCGGGCGGGCGTCGAGCGGATCGTTTACTGTTCGTCCGTCGCCGCGCTTGGCCTTATTGGGGACGGAACCAGCGCAGATGAGACGACGCCAGTGCATGAACACGGGGTCGTGGGCCTATATAAGAAGTCAAAATATCGTGCTGAACAGGAGGTGTTGCGTTTGACGCGCGACCGTGGCCTTCCTGCGGTGATCGTGAATCCGTCGACGCCGGTAGGCCCGCGCGACGTCAAGCCGACTCCCACCGGGCAGATGATCCTCGACTGCGCGGCGGGACGGATGCCCGCCTATGTGGATACGGGCGTCAATATCGTCCACGTCGACGACGTGGCGGAGGGGCATGCGCTTGCGCTCGAACGCGGCGTCGTCGGCGAGAAATACATTCTTGGGGGCGAGAACTACCTTCTGGGCGATCTGTTTCGCATGGTGTCTGAGATCGCAGGCGTAAAGCCGCCCAGGATCAGTCTGCGGCAGGAAGTCATCTGGCCGGTTGCAGTCGTTTCGGAGTGGCTTTCGCGGCGCTTCGGGGTTGAGCCCCGCGTCACCCGCGAGATGCTGGCGATGTCGCGCAAGAAGATGTTCTTCTCGTCGGACAAGGCGATCCGGGATTTGGGTTACGCACCCCGTCCGGCTCGGGAGGCTGTGGCTGACGCCGTCGCATGGTTCCGGGAAGCTGGAATGCTTGGCTAGAAAATCGGCCATAACTAACCTTTGATCCTTACGTTTCCGAGTCCCCCGGACGGCGACATTCACGGTCATCTGATCGCGCTGCTCGGGGGCGTTCATGAAGCACGGATTCCGCCGAATCTCTGAAAGCTTCAGCATCGAGCTTTTCCACATAGCCCCTATCAAGGACAAAGTCCGATGGCCACGATATTGGCTGCGGTGTGCGCGCTTGTTTGGATCGCGCTCATTTTCTTTCACGGACGCTTCTGGCAGGCGGGACCGATTCTGCAACCGGCCTCACCCGACACGGGATCGCATGGAGCGCCTCCGGTCGTTGTGGTCGTACCTGCGCGTGATGAGGCTGAATCCATTCAGGCCTGTATCGCGTCTCTGCTGACTCAGGATTACGCAGGCTTCCTGCGCGTCGTGCTGACCGACGACAACAGCGCGGATGGAACAGGCGCTTTGGCCCGCGCGCTGCCTGACCCCGACGGGCGGCTGACCGTTGTGAACGGGCGACCCAGACCTGCAGGCTGGAGCGGTAAGCTTTGGGCGGTGGAGCAGGGCGTGTCGCGCGCGCAGGAAATCCTGCATGCGGCCAATCTGCCGACAGATGGTTACATCCTGCTGACCGATGCGGATATCGAGCATGATCCGATCCACCTTGCGACCCTGGTCGCCAAAGCGGAGACGGAGAATCTCGACATGGTGTCGGAGATGGTGGAACTGAACTGCGAGAGCGCGGCTGAGCGTGCGTTGGTGCCTGCGTTCGTGTATTTTTTTGCGCTGCTCTACCCGTTCGCCCTCGTCAACGATCGACGCCACGCAATGGCGGCGGCGGCTGGGGGCACGATTCTGATTCGTCGTACGGCGCTCGATCGGATCGGCGGAATTACGGCGCTGCGCGGCGCACTGATCGACGATTGCACACTTGCGGCGCATGTGAAGCGGTCGGGCGGCGGGCTGTATCTTGGACACTCACGTATGGCCCGTTCGATTCGTCCCTATCCCAACGCGAGCGACGTCTGGCGAATGATCGCCCGCACGGCGTACGTGCAGCTTCGTTACTCGCCATGGCTTCTGGTCGGGACAGTGCTTGCGATGGTGGTGACGTGGATCGCGCCGATGGGGCTGGCGCTTTTCACGCATGGTGCGCCACGTTTCGTCGGGCTGATCGTATGGATCGTGCTGATGGCGTCGTTTCTGCCGACGCTTCGCCGTTTTCGCATATCGCCTCTATGGGCGCTGGCTTTGCCGTTCGTGTCGATCTTCTATACAGCCGCGACGATCGGGTCCGCGATCGATCATCATCGCGGACGCGGCGTGAGGTGGAAAAACCGCGCCTACACCGATGCTCAGCATGATCGGTGACGTTCGAAACGTCTGTCGTCATAGCTGCGCTGTAGGCAGCGGCGCGGCGAGGGTGTAAAGCACCCGCGATGTCGCACGAGCCCCAAAATTTTGAAAAAGAGAGCAGCGCTGGCGCCGAGCCGGTCGATCCGGCGGCGCCTGACGTAGCCATCGATCCTTGGCGCGCGCCGGACGTGTCGTCCGGCAAGGGCGAAGGCGACGAGAATTTTCCCGTAGGCTCGATCCTGTTCCCGAAGGTTCTTCGGGAGCATGTGCACGCCTATTACAAGTTCGCGCGAATCAGCGACGACGTGACCGACAGTTCTCTGCTCTCGCCGGAAGAGAAGGTCGCCCGTCTCGACGCGATGGAGGCGATCCTCCGCGGCGAAGCGGAGGCTCCGGATCGCGCGGATTCCGGCTCCTGCGCCACACTTCGCGTGAGCCTGCTGCGAACGGGTCTGCCGTTCGAGGTCGCGACCGATCTGCTGGTCGCGTTTCGGCAGGACGCCACGAAGGCGCGTTACGACACCTTCGCGGAACTGCTGGATTACTGCCGTTACTCCGCGAATCCCGTTGGCCGCTTTCTTCTTCTTCTACACGGCGAGCACGAGCGGACTTTCCCTGCGTCCGACGCGCTTTGCACCTCGTTGCAAATCCTGAATCACTTGCAGGACTGCAAGGAAGATCTGCGGACGCTGAAGCGCAGCTACCTGCCGCTCGACTTTCTGGCGCTCCATGGCCTCGACGCAGACGCGGTTCTTGCGACGCACATGTCGCCGAAATTGCGCGCAGTGTTCGACGCGCTGCTCGACGAGGTGGATGCGCTCAATGAAAAGGCGGCCGGGCTGGTTTCGCTCGTGCACGACCGGCGGATGCGTATGTATTGCGGCGCAGTCATCAATCTGGCCTTTCGCCTGGCTGCGCGACTGCGCAAGGGTGATCCGCTGGCCGATCGGGTGGCTCCGGGGCGGGCTGACTTCGCCCGCGCCGGTCTCGCGGCCGCAGCAGCCTGTCGTGCTGTGGCGAGCCGTAAGGGCGCTGGCGCCAGCTCTGCCGAAGGGAACGACATGAACGCAGCGAAGATGGCGCAGCCGCTTGGTTGCGGAGTGGGGGACCTCGCGCGGGTCGAGGGTATTGTGCTGCAGGCGGGAACGTCTTTTGCCGCTGGCATGCGCGTGCTTCCGGAAGAGCGACGTTTCGGCATGTACGCGGTCTACGCGTTCTGCCGCATCGTTGACGACATTGCGGACGGCGACGCCGCTCCGTCTCGCCCCGGAGCAGAGGGCGAAGCCGATCGGGTCGCGCAGCTCGACGCGTGGAGGGCGCGCGTTGCGCGTCTGTTCGCGGAGCCTGAAGCTGGTGTGGCGGAAGACTCGTTGGACCGCGTCCTGCGCGCCACGATCCGGCGTTTCGATCTGCGGCAGGCTGATTTTGAAGCGATCATCGACGGCATGGCGATGGACGCGTGCGGACCGGTCGTGGCGCCGGATGAGGCGACCCTCGATCTGTATTGCGACCGTGTGGCGTCAGCTGTCGGCCGTCTGTCCGTCCGGGTGTTCGGAGATGCGTCCGAGATGGCGGACAAGGTCGCGTTCCATCTGGGACGTGCGCTGCAGTTGACCAACATCCTGCGCGACATCGAAGAAGACGCCCGTCTGGGCCGACTTTATCTGCCGCGTGAATTGTTGACCCGCTATGACGTGCCGCTGGAGCCGCGCAAGGCGCTGACGGCTCCGGGGCTTGCAGGCGTCGCGACAGTGCTTGCCTTTCGCGCGGACGACCATTTCCGTCAGGCCTTCGTCGCGATGGCGAAGTGTGATCGTCGCGCCATGATCCCGGCGCGAATGATGGGCGGCTCCTACGCCGCGATTCTCAAGGCGCTGCGTCAGCGGGGCTGGGCGGATATCGCGCGACCCATCCGGGTCGGCAAGTTTCGCAAGATCGCCGGCATGGCGCGCGCGTTCGTCGCCTGATCATGGCGCGTAGAGTTCACATTGTCGGCGGCGGTCTGGCCGGGCTGTCCGCCGCTGTCGAGATCGCGGGCAGCGGGCAGCATGTGATCGTGCATGAGGCCGGTCCGGCATGCGGCGGCCGCGCGAGATCCTACGAGGATCGCAAACTCGGACGACGCATTGACAACGGCAATCATCTTCTGCTGACAGCGAACGAGGCCGTGTTCCGCTACCTCGCGCTCGTCGGCGCGCACGATACGCTGACCGGGCCGGACCGACCGATCTTTCCGTTCGTCGATCTGGCGGAGTCCGGGAGGTGGACTCTCGATCTGTCGATGGGGCGCATTCCCTGGTGGACGCTCAGCCCCGGGCGCCGCGTCCCGGGGATGCGGCTCAGCGAACTGGCCAGCCTCAATCGCCTGATGAAAGCGGGGCCGGACCAGACGGTCGCCGAATGCCTGTCGCACGGAGCGTTCTCACGGCGTCTGCTGGAGCCGTTCTCCATCGCTGCCCTGAATACGATGAGCGACGAGGCGAGCGCCGCTCTGCTGGGCTATGTGGTGCGTGAGTCGTTGGCCAGGGGCGGGAGGGCCTGTCTGCCGCGTTTTCCGAAAATCGGCCTGTCGGAAAGTCTCGTCGATCCGGCGCTGGCGCATCTCGACGTGCTCAAGGCGGAGGTCAGGACCGGCAGTCGCGTCACCGCGATTGACGTTGCCGATGGACGCGTGACAGCGCTGCGTTTTCCAGATGATGTCGTCGATGTCGGGGATGACGACGTGGTCATCCTCGCTGTTCCGGCGCAGGTGGCGTCTTCTTTGCTGCGCGACGTTGTGCAGGATTTCGACGCGCCAGACCGGTTCGAGAGCATCCTGAACGCGCATTTCCGGCTGGACAGGCCCCCTGTGGCTCTGGGCTCGCTCGGCGAAGCCGGTTTCATCGGCGTGATCGGCGCGGTCACGGAGTGGGTGTTCCTCAAGAACGATATTGTGTCGGTGACAGTCAGCGCCGCCAACCGTTACGCCGACCGGGATCCGGAGGAACTGACCGCAGTCATCTGGAACGAGGTGCGGCGCGCGCTGGACGCCATGCTCGACACGCCGTTGCCGCTCCAGCCCGCCGGAACGCGTCTGGTCTGGGAGAAGCGCGCGACGTTCGCGGCGACGCCGGATCAACTGCGTCGAAGGCCTGAAGCGCGGACCTCTCTTGCAAATCTTGCGCTGGCCGGAGACTGGACGGCGACGCAATTGCCCGCCACGATTGACGGCGCCATTCGTTCCGGCGTCGCTGCAGTCAAGGCTCTTGGCCTGCGTGGGCCATATTCGGAGAGCAGCGCGAGGCGCTGATCGGTTTGGGTTTTACAGTCGTGCGTCGGTGCTGTTTTGCCTGCGCTGCGAGAGAATACGGGGCGGCCCAAGTGGTCGCCCGGAAGATTGATGTCCGGCGTCGAGTATCCCGTCCGTGAGCCTTGTTGGGCGACGCGTCCGGGGGTAGTCGGATTCGAGGAGGGATGACTGCAGATCATGTTGGACGTCACGGATTCCGCTGCCGATACACTGCCGACGGGTGTCGCGGCGCCAGCCGCTCCGGTGTTGGACCCCGGTGAACTCGACCGACTGGTCAGGAATGCGCACGCCGCTCTCTCCAGTCGGCAGCGTGACGATGGCCACTGGGTGTTCGAGCTTGAATCGGATGCGACAATCCCGGCCGAATATGTGCTGCTGGAACACTTCCTTGATCGTATCGACGACGAACTTGAACAGAAGGTGGGTGTTTATCTGCGTCGTATTCAGGGCGCACATGGCGGTTGGCCGCTTTACCATGATGGCGACTTCAACATTTCTGCCACTGTGAAGGCGTATTTCGCGCTGAAATGTATCGGCGACGACATCGACGCGCCGCATATGCGGCGCGCGCGAGAAGCTATCCTTGCTCACGGCGGCGCGGAGCGCACCAACGTGTTTACGCGCTTCCAGCTCGCACTTTTCGGGGAGGTGCCATGGCGCGCGATGCCGGTCATGCCGGTCGAGCTGATGCTGCTGCCGCGTTCGGCGTTCTTTTCCGTGTGGAACATGTCTTACTGGTCGCGGACGGTCATCGCGCCGCTGCTGGTGCTCGCAGCGCTGAAACCCGTGGCGCTCAATCCCCGCGATGTGCATGTGCGAGAGCTTTTCGTCACGCCGCCGGAGAAGGTGAAGGACTGGATACGCGGCCCCTACCGCTCGACGTGGGGCAGGGCGTTCACCGTGCTCGACAAGGTGCTGCGCCCGGCGACGAAACTCATTCCTGCCTCGACGCATCGGCGTGCGCTTGATGCGGCAGTGCGGTTTATCGAGCCGCGTCTGAACGGACGTGACGGACTGGGCGCGATTTACCCGGCCATGGCGAATTCCGTGATGATGTATCGCGCGCTCGGCGTCCCCGACAGTGACCCGCGCGCCAGCACAGCCTGGGAGTCCGTCCGGGCGCTGGCGATTGATCATGGCGACGAGATTTACTTTCAGCCGTGCGTTTCCCCGATATGGGACACTGGGCTGGCCGGTCATGCGCTGATTGAGGCTGCGTCTGGTCAACAGGGCGTGGAGCCGGAGAAGACGAAGGCGGATCTCTCCAAAGCAGGAGAGTGGCTGCGGTCCAAACAGATTCTCGACGTGAAGGGCGACTGGGCGATCAACCGTCCCGACTTGCCGCCCGGCGGCTGGGCGTTCCAGTACGGCAACGATTATTACCCGGACGTCGACGATACCGCGGTCGTCGGCATGTTGCTGCACCGCGAGGGCGACCCGGCTAGCGCCGAGGCGATCGAGCGGGCGCGCCAGTGGATTATCGGCATGCAGAGCAGCAACGGTGGCTGGGGCGCATTCGACGTCGATAACAACAAGGAGCTGCTGAACCACATTCCGTTTTCGGATCATGGAGCGTTGCTTGACCCGCCGACGGTCGATGTGGCGGCGCGCTGTATTTCCTTTCTTGCGCAACTCAAAAACCCCGAAGACCGGCCCGTCATCGAACGCGGGCTCGAGTATCTGCGTCGGGAGCAGGAGAAAGATGGCTCCTGGTTCGGGCGCTGGGGCACGAACTATATCTACGGCACGTGGTCGGCCCTGTGCGCCTTCAACATAGCTGGCGTCTCGCACGACGATCCGGCGGTGTCGCGTGCGGTGGAGTGGCTGCGCTCCGTGCAACGTCCGGACGGCGGCTGGGGTGAGGGGTGTGAGAGCTATGAAGATGGCCCGCGCGGCGCTTACAAGGAAAGCCTGCCGTCGCAAACCGCCTGGGCTGTGCTTGGCTTGATGGCGGTTGGCCGCAGGGACGACCCTGCGACGGCGCGTGGCGTGGCGTGGCTGGCCAGCCAGCAGGACGAAAACGGCGAGTGGCAGGAACAGCCCTATAACGCCGTCGGATTCCCGCGCGTGTTCTATCTTCGTTACCACGGGTACAGGATGTTCTTCCCTCTTTTGGCGCTGTCGCGTTATCGCAATCTGGAAAACAGCAACTCACGGCAGGTCGCCTTTGGCTTCTGACGCCGCACCCGGCGGCTCGCTCGCCGTGATCGACCGGAATGTCGGTTTCCTTGTCGGCCTGAAAGCCGAAGCGGCTCTGTTGCGCCAGTTTTTTCCTGACGCGCCGATCGCGATCAGCGGCGCTACGCCGGAAGGAGCGCGACGAGGCGTCGACAGGCTGGTCGCGTCGGGGGCGTCGGGGTTGGTGTCTTTCGGGCTCGCGGCCGGACTCGATCCGGCGCTGGCGCCCGGAAGCATTATTATTCCCGACGCAATTGCGGTGGACGGACGGGTCGTTCCGTGTGACCCGAGGCTAAGACGCGCGCTCGGGGCGAAGGATGGCGTAACTGTGGGCGGCGCTCTGCTGCACAGCGACACGGTCGTTCTGAAGGCGGAAGACAAACAGCGCCTGGGTCTCGAAAGCGGCTGTTGCGCTCTGGATATGGAAAGCGGCTTTGTCGCGCAGCGAGCGCGTGAGGCGCGCCTGCCGTTCGCCGCGTTGCGGGCGGTCTGTGATTCCGCGTCACGTACACTCCCGCCCGCGACGGCGTTCGCCCTCAGCCCCGAAGGGGGGGTGAAGATTGGTATGCTCTTGCAATCTCTGGCGCAGAACCCGGCCCAGATCGGCGGGCTCATAGCCATTGGTCTCGACGCGGGCCGAGCGCGCAAGGCGATGGCGCATTTCCTGAAAATTAACCGACCGTCCGTAAGGTTCTCGCGTTAAGAGTTGCGCAGTGTTTGGGGGCCGCATTGTTGTCTGAGTGGCGGGAATGCGGCAGGGTGTGCTGTGAATTGAGCTGGCCGGTTTGACTGGCTGTGGGGAGAGCGCTCCGGCACATAAGAAGCGCTCGTCGTACGAGCGGACCAGGATTTTGTAATCGGAAGCGGTGAGCGCCATCCGCCTGATCTTTAATTTTCGCATGTTTTTTACACGCCGGGTTTGAACGCTTCGAGGTCACTCACCTCGTCCGGGCGGCAATGCTCCGGTGGCCATGTTGACGACGAGGATATTCGATGAACGCTCCCCTGGCGACGACACGGCGCGTCGCTCAATTCGCCGGTTACTTCGATAGTCTCGATGGGCGCGAATTGAGGGGGTGGGCCTGCAATCTTGCGTCGCCACGTGAGCCTGTAAAATTGCACGTTCTGCTCGATGAGCAGGAAATAGGCACTGTCGTCTGCGACCAGCTCCGTCAGGATGTTCAGGCCAGTATCGGCGTCATGACGCCGCGTCTGGGATTCGCGTTCACTTTGCCGGACTCCGTGGTCGACGGTCTCAAGCACCGGCTTGGCCTGCGTTTTCCTGACCGGTCGATCGTGCCATCTCTGGCGGCGAATGACGGGCAGATACGGCACGAAGATATCGTTTTCATGCTGGCGCCACGGTTCAAGTTCGACTCGTTTGTCGATGGATTCCGGGCCGGCGCACTGCGCGGCTGGGTTCAGCGTGTCGATCCTGCCTCCGGGGCGAGGCTGGGGGCGTGCGACGTGGCGATCCATATGGACGGAGCGCCGTTCAAGCAGGTCAGGGCGGATCGGTTCCGTGGCGATGTCGCGGCGGCTATCGGCGGCGACCCGAATTGCGGGTTTGAGGTCGCGATTCCACGCAATCAGCGGCGTGCCGGAGCGCATCGCTTCAGCTTCCACGTCATCCCTGAAAATGTCGAGCTGACTGGGAGTCCGGTCGTAACCAGCGTGGTCGATGACCAGTTGGAGGCGCGACTGCTTTTGTTGGGCGAAACCGTTGATCGCTTGCATCGCGAGATATCGGCGTTACGCACGCAGATCGCGGATCTTACGCCGAAGGCGCGTCATACGCTTGGTGATTATGACGCCTGGGCGCGTGAGTATTTCGATTTGCTACGCGCTCGCGTCGCGGAGCGCCGCGTGGCGTCTGGAGGCGGAGCTGGCGAGCAACCGTTGGTCAGTGTTATCTGTCCCACCTACAAGCCCGATATGGACCACTTCATCGCGGCCGTGGAATCCGTGATCGCCCAGACCTGGACCAACTGGGAACTTATCGTCGTTGATGATGGGGGCAAGTCTCTTGAGGTCGCTGCACGCCTGGCGGAATACTGTCGCTCCGACCCGCGCATCAAGTTGCTGCGTCTGCGCAAGAATGTCGGCATTGCCGGAGCTACGAACGCCGGGATAGCCGCGGCGAGGGGGAAATGGATCGCGTTTTTCGATCACGATGATCTGCTCGTGGATGTTGCGCTTGAGAGCATGTTCCAGGCGGGTCATGGGTCTGAGGCGAAAATCATCTATTCCGATGAAGACAAGATAGATGACGCCGGCGTGTTTCAGGAACCGAACTTCAAGCCCGATTTTGATTACCGTTATCTTCTGGGATGCAATTACATCTGTCATTTGACCCTCGTGAGGGCCGATATTTTGCGCGAGGCAGGGGACCTGCGTGCGCAATATGACGGGGCACAGGACCACGATCTCATGCTTCGGTTGACGGAAATCGTCCCGCGGGATGAGATTCTTCACGTTCCTGAAGTTCTGTATCACTGGCGCAAGACGCCAAATTCGACCGCCACGACGGTCGCTAACAAGCAATATGCGGTGCAGGCGGGCGTGCAGGCGGTCACCGATCATCTGAGAAGAATTGGTCACACGGCGGAAGTGAAAGCGCTTAATGAGATCACGATTTATGATGTAAGGTGGTCCTTGCTGCGAACGCCGGACGTGACGATTATCATACCGTTCAAGGACCAGATCGATACGACGCGTGAATGCGTCGAGCGATTGCTTGAGAACACCGATTATAAGCATTTCAATATCGTGCTCGTCGATAATTGGTCTGCGACACAGGAAGCTGCGGATTTTTGTAAAGAGATCGTTCGCGACAAACGCGTCAGCGTGATGTCCGTGCGAGAGGAATTCAATTATTCTCGCCTGAACAATCTGGCGGCTGCGAAAAGCCAGTCCGAATTTCTATTTTTCATGAACAACGATCTGTTCATGCATGATCCGCAATGGCTGTCGATTGTGCTGTCCGAGGCTCTGGTGGGGGATGACATCGGTGCGGTCGGTGGCAAGTTCCTTTATCCAAGCGGCGCGGTGCAGCATGTCGGTGTCGCGGTCGGGCCGGACGGAGTGGCGACGCACGTGCATCGCGGCCTTCCGGGAAATGATTACGGTTATATTGGGCGGGCGGTGCTGTCGCACGAAACGACAGCGGTAACCGCGGCTGGCATGCTCGTTCGAGCCGAAGCGTTCCGCGAGGTCGATGGATTCGACGAAGTAAATCTGAAGGTCGCGTACAACGACGTCGATTTCTGCCTCAAACTGCGGGACGCCGGTTGGCGGATTATACAGTGCAACGATTTCGTGGCCGTGCACCACGAAGGATTGTCGCGCGGCAGCGATGACCGACCGGAGCATGAGGCGCGCTTCCAGGAGGAGACACGACACATGCATGTAAAGTGGGGCAATAATCCGCTGTATCTTCGCGATCCAGCCTATTCGCCCCATTTTCGCCTTGAGCAGAGTTACTACGATCTTGCTTAACCGGACGGCGCGAATTGATCTCGATCATGTTAAGTAGGATTCGATTGGCATAAGCTGACTGCGGTAGGGTAGACTGCTTTCGCTTGGTATCCGTTCATTGGTGTTACGCTGGATTGTCGACGTCTGGCGTCAACGCCCGGAGCGCTCCTGGGGGCGTCGGTTTAGCTATAACCCTATGGACTTCTGTGCTTCGCGAATAGCTTTGTTCATTCAAAAAACCTTACTCTGGCAGGGTTTATTCAAAAGGGTGTGGTCAGGCGGGGGCTCCCCAGTGGCGTTTTTCAGTCAATAAAGACACGGCAAGGGAGAGAAACATGGCCGAAGCCGTTGTCGCTCTGAACGCCGGCTCATCGAATCTCAAATTCAGTGTCTATTCTGATGGACAAAATAGCGACCGCGCTTCAGAGGCGGCGCTAATAAGTGGATTCATCGAAGTTGACGGAACGCGCGTCCGTTTGCGCGCAACGGGAAGTCAGGGAGAGACGCTCGCGGACGAGGCCCTGGGTGGAGAGTCAAATGTGGAGGCCTCTTCGTCCGGTTGCTTCTCGGCGCGCACGCTAACGTCCCTCATTCACTGGATAGAGGCTCGCCTTGATGACGTTCGTCTGGTCGCAGCCGGGCACCGCATCGTGCATGGAGGCAGCCAATACGTCGAACCGGTTCGCATAACGCCTCAGGTTCTGAAAGACCTGGAGGCGCTGACGCCATTCGATCCGCTGCATCAGCCTGCGTCTCTGGCGCCAGTACGCGCGCTGGCGCAGGAGTGGCCGGAAATGCCGCAAATTGCCTGTTTTGACACAAGCTTTCATAGCGGCATGCCCGATGTGGCGACCCGTTTCGCGCTTCCCCGGCGCTATAGGGACGCGGGGGTCCGGCGTTACGGGTTTCATGGCCTTTCCTACGCCTATATCGCTCAACGCCTGCCGCAGATTGCATCGGACATCGCGGAGGGCAAGGTGATCGTAGCGCATCTGGGCAGCGGCGCGAGTCTGTGCGCCATGCGTGAACGAAGAAGCGTCGAGACCACGATGGGGTTTTCCTCGCTGGACGGCCTGATGATGGGCACGCGAACAGGGCTCATAGACCCGGGGGCGCTCCTTTATATGCTCGGAACGGAACAGCGCAGCTACGAAGACCTCGTCGATATCCTGTACCATCAGTCCGGTTTGCTCGGCGTTTCTGGTCTTTCAGCGGACATGCGCGCGTTACGGGTTGCGCAGGACAGCGAGCCGGTGCGGCAGGCGCTCGACCTGTTCACTTACAGGATCGTGCAGGAAATCGGCGCATTGACGGCGACTCTTGGTGGCCTTGACGCGCTGGTGTTCACTGCGGGCGTTGGAGAACATGACGCCGAGCTTCGTCAGGACGTCTGTAAGGCTCTGAACTGGCTCGGGGTCGAGCTTGACGACGCAGCGAACCGAGTGGGGAAGGGCGTTATTACGACTTCTGGTAGTCGTGTTCGCGTTCTGGTGGAGCCGACCGATGAAGATGTCATGATCTTGCGCGCCGTGCGAGATCGTCTTCATGACGGAGACCCGGTCGGCGCGGGGCATTGAAGAAAACAATCGAATCCGGCGCATTAAATCGTGATCGGGATAAAACGAATTCACAGGAGTCGACGATGACAGAGACGCCGAAGACACCGTTGAGCCAACAGGAACTGGATGTATTCGAACGTTGGTGGCGCGCCGCCAATTATCTGTCCGTCGGACAAATCTATCTTATGGCGAACCCGCTGCTGCGTGAGCCGCTGACTCTGGAACATACGAAGCCGCGCCTGCTCGGGCATTGGGGAACCACTCCAGGGTTGAATTTTCTTTGGCTGCATCTGAGCAGAATCATACGGGAGCAGGACCGGGATATTCTTTTCGTCGCAGGGCCCGGACATGGCGCGCCGGGCGTCGTCGCCAGCACCTATATGGAAGGCACGTATTCGGAATATTTCCCGGAGGTGACCCGGGACGAGGCGGGCATAGGTCGGCTGTTCAAACAATTCTCGTTTCCGGGGGGGATTCCCAGCCACGCTGCCGCCACCACGCCGGGTTCAATCCATGAGGGTGGAGAACTGGGATACTCGTTGTCCCACGCCTATGGGGCGGCTTTCGATCATCCTGACCTTGTGGTCGCTTGCGTGATCGGAGACGGGGAGGCTGAAACCGGGCCGCTAGCGGCGTCCTGGCACTCCAACAAGTTTCTCAATCCGACCCGGGACGGCGCCGTATTACCGATTCTTCATCTCAACGGCTACAAGATCGCGAATCCCACGGTTCTTGCGCGTATTCCGAAGGGCGAGCTTGAGGCGCTGCTGCGTGGATACGGCCACGCCCCGATTTTCGTCGAGGGCGACGATCCCGAAACCATGCATCAGGCGATGGCGTCGGCGATGGATCAGGCTTTCGCCTCCATTCGTGAAATTCGGAATGCTGCCCGTGCCGGGGATACTCCGTCTCGTCCGTGTTGGCCGATGATCGTTCTCCGCAGCCCGAAGGGTTGGACCGGACCAAAGACAGTTGACGGTCTGAAGACGGAGGGGTTTTGGCGCGCGCATCAGGTTCCCGTCGCGGATCTCGCCAAAGGCGATCATCTGGCGGTTCTTGACGCGTGGCTGCGTTCCTACAGACCGGAAGAATTGTTCGACGAGCAGGGCAGGCTGTACGACGATATCGCAGAGCTTGTGCCAAAAGCCGACAAGCGGATGAGCGCGTCGCCTTACGCTAATGGCGGCTTGTTGCGGCGCCCCCTGCGTCTCCCAGACTATGCAATGCACGCGGTAGCTGTCAGTGGGCCCGGGCAGGCGACGGCGGAGGCGACGCGCGTTCTTGGCGGCTGGCTGCGAGACGTCATGACGGCCAATCGGGATCAGGCCAATTTTCGCGTCTTGTCGCCGGATGAAAACAATTCGAACCGGTTGAATGCGGTGCTGGAGGCGACCGATCGTGCGTGGGAGGCCGCGCGATACGACTACGACGACCACCTGGCGCCCGATGGGCGGGTCATGGAAATCCTCAGCGAGCATACTTGTCAGGGGTGGCTTGAGGGCTACCTGTTGACAGGGCGGCATGGTTTTTTTTCGTGCTACGAAGCGTTCATTCACATCGTTGATTCGATGGTGAATCAGCACGCAAAATGGCTGAAAACGTCTCGCGAGGTTCCGTGGCGGCAGCCGATCTCTTCATTGAATTACCTGATCACCTCGCATGTCTGGCGACAGGATCACAATGGATTCAGTCATCAGGATCCAGGATTCCTGAATCACGTTGCTACGAAAAAAGCCGATATCGCACGCATATATCTGCCGCCTGACGCCAATACGCTGCTGCATGTCGCCGATCACTGCCTTCGCACCCGTGACGTCATCAACGTGATTGTCGCTGGAAAGCAACCGGATTTGCAGTGGCTGGATATGGACGCGGCCATCAGTCATTGCAGCAAGGGCGTAGGCATATGGGAGTGGGCGAGCAATGATCGCGGCGAGGAACCGGATGCGGTGGTCGCCTGCGCGGGCGACGTGCCGACGCTTGAGGCTCTGGCTGCGGTGAAAATCCTGCGTGAGCAGATGCCTGATCTGAAGCTGCGTTTTGTCAACGTCGTGGATCTGATGGCTTTACAGTCTCCGGAACAGCATCCTCACGGGCTTCCTGGCGAGACATTTGATGCGTTGTTTACGCTCGATAAGCCTGTGATTTTCGCTTTTCACGGGTATCCGTCTCTTATTCATACGCTGATCTACAAGCGCGCAAACGCCGCCAATTTTCATGTCCATGGGTATCGAGAGGAAGGAACCACAACCACTCCGTTTGATATGACGGTTCTCAATCATCTGGACAGATTTCATCTGGTCTCGAACATTGTAAGACGTGTGCCACGTTTTGCGGCGCGCACGGCTTACGTTGAGCAGTCGGTCAGGGATAAGCTGGTGCAGCATACGCGGTACGTGCGCGAGTATGGCAAGGATATGCCAGAGATCAGTGAATGGCGGTGGGAGTGATCCGGTAGGGGATAGTCAGATCGAATGAGCCCATTCGGTCTGACTATGCCAGCGTGGACAGAGAGTTGTGTCCTTGAACTCGACGCACATCACTCCTGTGAGTCGGCGCAATCGTGCCGCCCAATGCACCTTGCGCTATGACTATCCTGATGATGCTCAATGTCGTGATCGTGTTTGTAGCGTGTAGTACGAAATATTGTTGATTTTCTTATGGAGTGTGCCCTCCAGTCCAGATCGTCAGGACAGATTAAACGATATGCGTCGCGGGAGATTATGCAGCGGTCATTGACGAAAAACCTTTGTGTTGCAATCACCTTCGTGGAAGAAGAGAAAAAATTTCAATTCGCTATATATGGGGTGATTCGAGCGATCTCAGTTTTTTTGAAAACTGATCATAATCCGGAGTATCGTCGCAAGATGCTCCGGTTCTGTAGAGGCAAAATTGATCGTGACATGAAACGATCTTGAATCCGTTCTCGAATATAGAAACCGTTTTCTTTCCTAAAAGATAATCGTAGCGACCGGCATTGAGAGATACTTCTGCGGGTGTGGTAAAAAGATAAAGAGCCTTTCCCGAGCGCATATAGCTGTATCCGCCAAAAGTGCCCCATGTCTTGTCGGTGTTGAATATGGCAAGTCCACACATGTCTTTCTTCTTGTTGGCTAGCATCTGCAATTTTATCGGGTCGCTTTTTTCTTTCATGTGTGGCGCAAACGTGGAAATAAAAACGGAGACGCATGTGAAAATTTCCGCAGCGATTGCTCGCCGTAGGACAATGCGTCCCTCGACGCGAAGCATACGCGTCAAAGACGCGGCGGCGCAGAGTATAAGCAATGGCGTCGCCGGATATATGAATGACGCTTCTTTGTGAGGAATAGCTGAGTGGTAAAGAATGAGGAATATCGCGGAAAGAAGTGGCGAGCGCGCCTCCGCTGGCGTTCTTGAGGCGAGAAAAAACACGGGAACGGTGGCCGCTCCCCAGTAAGTCGTTATTTTGTAAAGATAAAAAAATGGACTTCTGCATCCAAAAGTGTCGGCTACTCCCATGACGCTGTTGACGTAGTAGTTATGGAAAATGGATTGAAAAGGGTAGGAGAGAGTCAGTCCATCCACCAGGCCGAGCAGCGCGATCGGAGGAAGAAACCCCACCACAAGAGGAAGGAAGCTACGCCGTAGCCCGAGTTGCCATGTAGTAAGGCCAATTGCGAATAACGCTGCAGGACCGAATTGAAATCGCACTGCAGTTGCTGCTCCAAGCAGCATGGATGACGACGCCAGCAAGATGAACACTCTTCGAGCGGATGCGTCTTTGTAAAAAACGGCTGTTATGTTGGCGAGTATGACGCCAGTGGCGAGAAAGTTTCCGCCGAGCGTCTCTCCAAGCGTTCGGAAACCGGCGCACGCGATGTCGGGCCATAGCGCCGCGGCAACACCGCATAGCCAGAGCCCTCTTTTCTGATCCTGAAGCCATCCGTGCAGCAAAAATACAGCCACGACCATAAGAGAGGCGATAGAAAATAATATGCGCACGATCAGCGGAGATTGTGCAAAACCAAACGCGTCTTCGGCCTCTATGATTTTGGAGATGGCGCCAGGAACAAGCCAGGAACGTATGCCCTCGCGCCAATCCCAGGTCGTCACTGCGTGGTGCCCGGCGCGTCGAAGCGCCGGTTCCAGATACTGGAAGATCTCATCCGCTCTTGCGCCTCCTGGATACAGAACGGCCAGCAATATCCGGACTGCCAATGCGCTCGCGAGTAGGGTCAAGGATAGAGGTAGCGGACGGATGCCAGTACGCCCGACACAAAACATCTTTATGATTTCCCAAACTTAAATGTTAGAAAAATTCTTACATTATCTTGTGATTTAATAAATTACTTATATGAACAGAAAGATGACGGTATTCTGTCCAAAACATTAAAATTGCAACAAAATGAAATATATATTTTTTACTGTATATATTTATCTCTTTTCAGAACTGTATGAATATTTTTGTATTTTCCCAACAAAAAACGATGTTTGAAACGACGATTGCCACGCTTCGATATGTGGGGCTGCGTGTTCAGCGATGTGACGATTGTTGAAAATACAGAATTAGGACCCTGAGGGGCTGCTCGGCTCCTCTCGGCTGCGATACCGCAATTTGTCGCTCGTGGAATGCCCGTATCGTCGAAGGGGAACGGTGATGGCAACGTAGGCATGGCTGGTCGGCAGATTGACCGCTGGACGACGCCATAATCGTGCGGGATCACCGCTCGGATGGCGATACGATTGGTCGCCCTGAGGATACTTCGGACTCGTTTGAACTCATGAACTGGTCTGGAGTAACGTGCGCCTGTGGGGCGCTCGTTCTCCACTGTCATCACCGTGTGAAGCTATCGCGAAATTTTCTGTACATCATGTATCTGGCGTCGCGGGCTGAAATCGCTGCGACTAAGTGTCCTCTTAAACATAGATAGCCGCCGCGTGTGCGCCGATGAACGTGGACCCCCCGGTTCATAGCGGGCGGCAAGCATAGCTCATCCGACGTTACGGGTGACTGTATGACAGCCATCGTTACGATTGGAGTCATACGATTTCTGAGTAAGGAAATTTGTGGCTGGGGGACCTGGATTCGAACCAGGGCTGACCGGGTCAGAGCCGGTAGTTCTACCGCTAAACTATCCCCCAAGCGGGTCAAACATTAGGGCAGCTCAGGGCTGCCCGTTCGACGAGGAGGCTCGTAGCACCCCAAATTTTATTCCGCAACCCCCGACTGCGTGCGTTTGCAAGAGAGCGGAAATTTTCTCTTGCGGAACATCTTCGTTTCTTGAAATATTATTTTAGATTACGTCGTTCAGAGGACCAGGCGATGGAGCAGTCCGACGCCAGGCTCCGTAGCCAGGCGCCAAATTTAGAATTTCCCTCCGGGTGCAACCGTCAGATTTATTCGACGGGGGGAAGGACGGGCTTCGAGCATGGCGGCCGTCACGCTACAAACCGGCGCGACGAAGCGGCTGTGAGTGATGGGTCGGCTCACGCGAAGCAGCCCGGCGCAGAGTGGGGGCAGGTTGGGGACCGACACTGTTCGGATCGACGCGGGGACCGTACGGCCGACGGCCTGTTCGCCGCCATTGACCTTGGGACTAATAACTGCCGCCTTATGATCGCGGCCCGGACCGCTGCCGGTTTCAGCGTGCTCGACAGTTATAGCCGCATGGTTCGGCTCGGTGAGGGGCTCCAGAAGTCGGGTGAACTGACCGATGAGGCGATGGGGCGCACGATCGAGGCCGTGCGCGCCTGCGCGGTGCGCATCGAGAAACGGCGCCCGGTCCTGATTCGCGCCGTAGCGACGGAGGCATGCAGGCGCGCCGCCAATGGCCGCGCTTTCATTGACAGGATTAGACACGAAACCGGCGTCGCGATTGATATTATATCGAGCCGCGAGGAGGCCGAGCTTGCAGTCGAAAGCTGCGCGAGCCTTTTGTTGCAGGCCAGGGGCGGGCAGGGTGAGACAGCCGCTTCGCCTGCCGCCAATCGCGGCCTGTTGCTGGATATCGGCGGGGGTTCTACGGAGATCGCCTGGGTCCGTCTCGATCCCGAACGCCGGATACATGAGGTGATCGGCTACGTCAGTATTCCTGCCGGAGTGATCACCCTGTCCGAAAAATTTTCCCGCCGTCGGCCCGGCGTCTATCGGGCGATGGTTTCATATGTGCGGAAATATCTGGAAAATTTTGAGGCGGTGCATCGCATTCGCGGCGAGTTGCAGCGTGGCAACGTGAGAATGGTCGGCACAAGCGGCACGGTGACGACGCTGGCCTGCCTCGATCTCGATCTGGCGCGCTATACGCGGTGGGCTGTTGACGGGCATTACCTCGATCGTCAGGCTTCGCAGAAAGCGATTTCTCGTCTGCATCGGATGGGGATCTCAGGCATGCGGGCGCATCCATGCATCGGCCCGGAACGGGCGGCCTATGTCATGCCGGGTTGCGCCATCTTTGACGCTGTTCAATCGATGTGGCCTGGCGGCGTCATCGTCGCTGATCGCGGTCTGCGGGACGGCATGCTAATACGCATGATGAAGGGGGCTGCTCAGGCGAACATGCGCCGGGACGGCCCCCACCGCGCCGCGTCGGCTGACGCGAGCGCCACCTCTGGCAGGGAAACGTTGTTTTCGATCTGATGTCCAAATCTTCTTCTGATGGCGAAACGCCCACCGGCCGCAACCCCGGCCGAAAAAGCGATGTTCGCAAGGCGGCGCCGTCGCGCGTGCCGGGCCGGGGACAGGCGCGCAAGGCGGCGCCGGGCGCGCGCGACGGCGCCGCCGATGGCGCGGCCCCGACCAGTCTGCGCACGAAATCGGTGTCGCTCAAGAAAACCCGAGGCAAGACAACGGCCCAGCAACGTTGGCTGGCGCGTCAGCTCAATGACCCGTATGTGCAGGCCGCACAGAAACAGGGATGGCGGTCGCGCGCGGCGTTCAAGTTGATCGAACTTGACGATCGTTTTCACCTGATCAAGCCGGGGCAGCGCGTGCTCGATCTTGGCGCGGCGCCCGGTGGATGGACGCAGGTGGCTGTCAAACGCGGCGCCGCACGGGTCGTCGGCGTCGATCTTCTCCCTGTCGAGCCGGTGGCCGGGGCGGAGATCGTCGAGGGCGATTTTACCGATCCGGACCTGCCAGCTCGTCTGATCGAGATGCTGGGCGGGAAGCCGAATGTCGTGCTCTCGGACATGGCGCCGAATACGACCGGCCACGCGCCGACGGACCATCTGCGGATTATCGGGCTGGCCGAAAGCGCACTGGATTTTGCGATCGAGGTGCTCGCGGATGGCGGTTCGTTCGTCGCGAAGGTGTTTCAGGGTGGTTCCGAAAAGCAGATGCTGGAGCCGATGAAGAAGCTGTTCGAGACAGTTCGCCATGCGAAACCCCCCGCCAGTCGCAAAGATTCGAGCGAGCTTTATGTGGTCGCGACCGGGTTCAGGCCGAACCGGGGCGCCTGAAGCGCCACTCGGCGATCGCGGCGAACGGCGCTATGCGACCTGATTGATCAAATTCTCGCCCAGTGCAATGCGTCGCGCATTCTCGCGCAGGAGGTGCGCGACGCGCGCCTCGTATTCCGTCGTATCGCCAGCGCCGTGCGGAGAAATCACTACGTTCGGCATGTCCCAGAGCGGAGAGTCACCCGGCAGCGGTTCGCGCTCGAACGTATCGAGGCCCGCTCCCGCGATTTTTCCCTGAGCGAGAGCGGCGATCAGGTCTGCTTCAACGATGATCTGCCCGCGCGCGACGTTGATCACAACGGCGCTCGGTTTCATCCTGTCCAGCACTGCTGCGTTCAACATTCCGATGGTCTCCGACGTCGCAGGACAGGTCAGCAGCACATAATCGGCGCTGCTCGCCGCCTCGGCGAAGCGCTCGTGTGGCTCCACGCTGACATCCAGATCCGCTGGCGCTGCGGCGTTCTTACGGACCACGGTCACGCGCATGCCGAAGGCCAGACACAGGGCGGCGAGACGCGAACCGATAGCGCCAAAACCGACGATCACCGCGTGGGCTCCGTCCAGTTCCCGCCGTCGTAACGCTCGATCCGCCGACAGGCGTCGCCATTGATGCGCCCGTTGCGCGTCACGATCAGCGGCGAGCTGACGGGACAGATTGAGCGTCAGGCCGATCGCATGTTCGGCCACGGCGGCGGCGTTGACCCCGCGGGCGCTGCACAGCGCAACGCCACGTTCTCTGAAATCGTCGAGATCGTATTGATTCACGCCGGAACTGATCGATTGCAGCAGCTTGAGCTTTGGAGCCAGCGCCAGAAAACGTCGCTCCCACAGCGTCACGGTCACAAGAATTTCCGCATCCGGAAGGTGTTCGAGCAATTCGGTCTTGTTGGCGACCTGCACGCAGGGAGGTGGGTCTTCCCAGGTTTCCACGATGGATTTTATGTCGAAAAACGGATGAGCGACGACAATCTTCGGTTTGCCTTCAGCCCATAACGACATGTCTCTCTCCTGTTCGCGCCGATCAAATTACGGTCTTTGACTCTGTATCGGTATCGATTCAATCCAGCGAGCGTGTTTTTGCCGTCGCGATGGCGCCGCAAATGTCATCGGCACTGGCATTCGATCCGACCGGCGCCACGGACGGTCGCAAAGTGCGACTATTGTCATTCGAAAACCGAAAATAAAATGAAATCCGGTTGATAGATGAATGAGGATATTAAAATGGCGAATAGCGGCCGCAGATAACGTGCGCCTGTAGCGGCGCCGGCCCGGCCAGAAAACGGTCGATCCGCAGGGCGAATCGCCACAAGGCGCCCGCCTTTGTTCGGGCGAATTCCCGCTATGCTCAGCCTTGTTCCTGAATGGGAAGACCTGTCCCGTCGCGTTGATCGGCACGGCGTCTGATGCGCGGCCGCCGACACGACAGTTCGGTTTTACATGGAGCGTGCGGCGATCGCGGACAGGGTGGCGCCGATCGCTGCAACAGCCATCAGGGCGATGCCATCGAAAATCAGGCCGGAGGGAGTCAGGATATGCGTTCCGACCACGATCTGATGCGGGATGGCGTCGGCGATGTGCGACATTACATCATGCGCCTGTGCGTCCACACTGCCTGCGCTGGAAGAGACGGCACCGACGACATGGGGCAGGGCGGCCCAGCCGACGCCAAGGATCAGCGCAAGAGGAGCCAGAAGCTCGGCGATCTGCTGAGCCATGTAGAAGGCGAAATAAACGACCGACCAGATCGCGATCCGCACGAGCGGCAGCCACCGCTGAAGATTGCCCCTTGCGTCGGCCGAATGAGATGTTCGGCGCGCACTCAATGAGTCGCGGCTGGCGTCCATGGCTAACGTCTTTCTTTCATCGGAAGTGGTGCGGTCGTGACACTCAATCGCGGACCAATCGAAACGGCAGCCGCGCTATATCCCTTGGACCTAGCGCCCGTCTCCCTGAAAAGCAATTCCCAGACGCGTCTGATGCGAGAAATGCGCAGTCGGCTGTCAACAGGCCCAGCCTTCAGCCGCTTGTCGAAACGCGAATGGAAGGGCCTTTTCCTGCCGCACAGTGTCCGCGCAGAGCTTCAAAGCGCAACAGTCCGCCGACGCTTCAGCTCATGCAGCCTTACTTGAGATAGACGCGTCCGTAGGAAGCCGCGCCCAGACCGGGGCAACTGCAGGGCGCTCCCAGCGGCGTCGCGGTCGGAAGCTGGCACGTATAGAAACCTGCCTTGCATGTGCCGCCCAGCGGCGTGTTAGGCGGATATGAACCGGGCGCCACCGGCGTGCCAGGCTGCCCCGTGCATGCCGCCAGTGCGAGGGCGGCAAAAACTGCGGCGGCCTTAACGGGACGAATCCGGCGAATGGACGGACGTGAAATCATCTGAACGCAAGCTCCCTGGCTTCGATAACGTCTTTCGTCTCTGACGGCATACGAGCGTGACCTCGCGCCGCCGCTTTCCGCTTAACGTTCGGCCAATAATGAAGATGCAGCTCGTAACGCTGCTTTGTAACTATGAGCGCCGTTCATGGCATGTTTGCGGCATGCTGTTGCGCTGCCGCGTCGGGCGTAGCCCGCTAGGCGCTAGGCGCTAGGCTCGTCTCGTTCTTCGGCGATGGCGAGACCCGCCGCGCGCCCACTCGCCCAGGCCCAATGAAAATTATATCCGCCCAGCCATCCGGTGACATCCACGGCTTCCCCGACGACATACAGCCCGGGAACGGAGTTGCACTCCATGCTCCGGGATGAGAGCGCGCGCGTATCGACGCCGCCGAGCGTCACTTCCGCTTTCGCATAGCCCTCGGTTCCCACCGGGGTCACGATCCAGTCATGGATCGCGGCGGCGGCCGGACGAATCAGACGATCGGACCAGTCTGCGGCAGGCTTGTCGCCCAACAGGCGTGGCGCAAGCGCCTCGGCGAGCCGCCGGGGCAGCCAGTTCGCCAGTACGGCGGGCGCGTGGGCGCGTGGGCGTTCCCTTCGGGCGGTCTGAAGAAGAGAGAGCGGATCCTGGCCCGGCAGGAGATCGACGCCGAACGGTTCTCCTTCGCGCAAGTAGGACGAAATTTGCAGAATCGCCGGGCCGGACAGGCCGCGATGCGTGAACAGCATCGCCTCATCGAAATGCATTTTCCCGAACCGCGCCCGGACCGGCAGCGAAACCCCCGACAGATCCTTCATCCATCCAAGGTCGTCGTTCCCGACCCGTAGCGGCACAAGACCCGGGCGCGGCGCAATGACAGGGACGCCAAAGCGGCGGGCGAGGTCATAGGCGAAGCCGCTGGCGCCGATCTTGGGGATCGACGGGCCGCCCGTCGCCAGAACCAGCGCCGGAGCCTCCATCACTCCACGGCTGGTCGTGACGCGGAACAGATCGCCGCGCGAGACGTCCGAGACGCTTTCGCCGAGACGCATGGCCACGTTCCCCGCCGCACACTCGTCCAGCAGCATGGAGAGGATGGCGGTGGCCGAACCGTCGCAGAATAGCTGGCCAAGTGTCTTTTCGTGCCACGCGATCCGATGGCGATCGACCATTGCGATGAAATCGGCTGGCGTGAACCGCGCCAGAGCCGACCGCGCGAAGTGCCTGTTGCCGGAAAGAAAACGATCGGGCGCGACGTGAAGGTTTGTAAAGTTGCAGCGACCGCCGCCGGAGATCAGGATTTTCCGTCCTGCCTGCGCGTTGTGGTCAATGACGGCGACGCGTTTGCCCCGCTGGGCCGCTGACAACGCGGTCATGAGGCCGGCCGCCCCGGCGCCGAGCACTATGGCGTCAAACGCCTCAGCTTTCATGGTCGCGTTGCTTCTGTGCGCGGTCAGAAATCGAGATTGGCGTAATAGGCAGGGGGATTGATCCCGGAGACCCGGTCGTTGAGCAGGGGCCGGAAGCTGGGGCGGGACTTGATGCGCGCGTACCAGTCATGCGCGGCGGGCGTCTTGCTCCAGTCGATGTCGCCGATGAAATCGAGGCAGGACACATGGGCCGCCGCCGCGAAGTCGGCGAGCGACAATGCGCCGCCCGCGAGCCAGCTCCGTGATTCCGCGAGCTGCCCGATATAGTCGAGATGCGGCTTGATGTTGGCGTACCCGACGCGCAGCGCCGTTCCGTCGGGGTTGCCGCGACCGCTCAGGCGCTTGAACACCTTTTCGCCGAGCAGATTGTTGGTGACGTCGCGCGCAAATTTCTGGTCGAACCACGCGACCAGCCGCCGTATCTCCACCCGCTCCGCGAGCGTGCGCCCGAGAAGGCACGGGTCCGGATATGCTTCCTCAAGATACTCGCAAATGACGTTCGAGTCCGGAATGACCAGCCCGTTCTCCTCCACGAGAACCGGAACCTCCCCGGCCGGGTTGAGGTTCGCGAACTCGCGACGCTGCTCCCAGACGCGTTCGGTGAGCGGCTCGAAAGGTAGTCTCTTTTCGCCCAGCATCAGCCGCACCTTGCGGCAGTAGGGCGACAGGGGGAAATGGTGAAGGATGCGCATGACGCACGATTTACGGCATCGTGGGCAGCCGCGCCAGTGTGTAACCCGTGCGTGGCGCGCATGCTCGGGCGACGCAAGACGTATCGCACGCGAAACGCCGTCCCGCCTCACTTCGCCACTGCGATTGGCGTTTTTCGCTCCTCAATCGTGTTACGGGTGATGACGCGCACCCGCACGGGTTGTCTGGCGGAGGCTGTTTCGGGCTATACGCAATAGATGGTTCGACGCGGCGGTTCGCTGCGCGACGACGATTGAAGCGGAAAGACGACCAGATAGTGACAGCCCCGACTGCCTCCCAGTCCATCCCTCCATCGTCCGACGCGGCGTCTTCTTCCGCCTCCACCGCCGCGCCCCTGCGGATCAGGGCTGGGGGACGCTCGTTTCTGGCTCTCGTCCTGACGCCCGAGGCGCCGCTCGACGGCTGGCTGATTGCGCTGGACAGACAGATCGAACGTTCCGCAGGGTTTTTCGCGGGGAAGCCGATCATCCTCGACCTGAGCCTTGCTCCCGCGGATGACCCCGGGTTGCCGTCTTTTCTTCCTGCCTTGCAGGAGAGGGGCGTCCGCGTCATCGGCATTGAGGGAGCAGATCGGTCCGAGAGCGCATTCGCCGGGTGGGACTGGCCGGAAGGCTTCATCGGCGGGCGGGATTCCGCAGCGGTTGACGTGCCCGACGAGACGGAAGAGCAGCCTCCGGCGCTTCCTCCTGGCGCGCTTGTCATTGAGCAGCCGGTTCGCTCCGGGCAGCAGATCGTGTGGCCGGAGGGCGACGTCGTCATTCTTGGATCAGTCGCCTCCGGCGCCGAGATTTCGGCTGGCGGTTCAATCCATGTTTACGGCGCGCTTCGTGGTCGTGCGATCGCAGGGATCGTCGGACGACCGGACGCACGGGTTTTCGCCCGCGTGATGCAGGCCGAATTGGTGGCGATCGACGGGTTTTACTCGGTGGCGGACGAGTTTGACCCCGAACTAGTTGGCAAACCCGCTCAGGCCCTCCTTGAGGGCGAAAGCCTGATTTTGCGTCCTCTTCCGTAAGAGTTTCGCCGTTCGTGGGGATTACCGTTGCCCGCGCGGACGCCTGTTCATTAAAAAAACACATCGGACTCGTTTAACGGTGCGAGTCGACATGAAATAAAAAGGCGAATTCTATATGGCGCAGGTTCTCGTCGTCACATCCGGGAAAGGCGGCGTCGGTAAAACGACCACGACCGCAGCGCTCGGCGCGGCGCTCGCGAAAACGGGCAAGACCGTTGCGGTTGTCGACTTCGACGTCGGTCTGCGGAATCTCGATCTGGTGATGGGAGCCGAACGGCGGGTCGTCTTCGATCTGGTCAACGTCATCCAGGGCGACGCGAAGCTGGCGCAGGCCCTCATCAAGGACAAGCGCATCGACACGCTGTCGCTGCTGCCCGCATCCCAGACGCGCGACAAGGACGCGCTGACGTCCGAAGGCGTCGCGAAGGTGATGGAAGAACTTCGCGAGAAGTTCGACTGGGTCGTCTGCGATAGCCCGGCGGGTATCGAACGCGGCGCGCAACTGGCCATGTATCACGCTGACAAGGCGGTGATCGTGACCAACCCCGAAGTGTCTTCGGTCCGCGACAGCGACCGCATTATCGGGATGCTCGACAGCACGACCGAGAAAGCGAAAGCTGGCGAAAAGGTCGAGAAAAATCTGCTTCTCACGCGTTACGATCCGGCCCGCGCCGCACGCGGAGAGATGCTGAGCGTCGATGACGTTCTGGAGATTCTCTCCATTCCGCTAATCGGCATTATCCCGGAAAGTCAGGACGTGCTGCGCGCTTCCAATCTGGGTTCCCCCGTCACTCTGGCGGCCCCGGAAAGTGGTCCCGCGCGGGCTTATTTCGACGCGGCCCGTCGTCTGTCGGGTGAGAAGGTCGATATCACCGTCCCGACCGAGCGGAAGGGACTTCTCGACTGGCTGTTCAAGCGGGGTGCGGCATGAGCTTTCTCGCAAATTTTTTCGGCAAACGCAGTTCCGCTCCGGTCGCCCGCGACAGGCTCCAGATTCTTCTGGCTCATGAACGCGCAAGTGTCGGGGAGGGGAAGTCGGATCTCCTCCTTCAGTTGCAACGCGAAATCATGGAAGTCATTCGCCGCCATGTGTCCGTTGATCAGGACAAGGTGCAGGTGAAGCTGGACCGTGGCGACAACTGTTCGACGCTGGAAATCGATATTGAGGTGCCGGGTCTGGAATCTGCCGTGAAAGCCGCCGAGGCCAAGACGGACGGAAAAGAGACCAAGGTTTCGTCAGAGGAAAAGACGCCCGAGAAAGCCAAGACGGACGCGACCGGAAAGGCCTGAAGCGTCGGAGCGGAATGCGGCCACCCCAGGCGCCGGATTCCGCTGGACGGACGGGCGGCGATGTTCGTCGCCAGGGCGTGGCATAGATCGGCCCTGCGGCTTCTGATTCCTTGTGATGAATCGCGCTGCTTAAGCTGCGGGGGCGAAGGAAGGCTGGCTCAGCCTGTCCGTATCGCCGCCCGATCAGACCGGATCGTCTGATCGGGCGCGGCGTTTGCCGAATAACAATGCGAACAACTCCACCGACCTTATCGCCAGTGGAGGCTGCTTCAATCTTCGAGCTGAAGCGCTTCGGTCGTCGATTTGCGCAACTGCGCGCAGAGTTCTGGCTCATTCGCCAGCTTCTTGCCGTAAGACGGCACGATTTCTTTCAGCTTGGGCTCCCATTCGGCGAGCTTTTCGCCGAAGCACTTCTGGATCACCGTCAGCATGATTGGCGCGGCTGTGGACGCGCCGGGCGACGCGCCAAGCAGCGCCGCCACCGTACCGTTCGCCCCGGTAATGACTTCCGTGCCGAACTGCAGAACGCCGCCTTTCTTTGCGTCAGGCTTGATCACCTGCACACGCTGACCCGCGACGACCAGTTCCCAGTCCTCGTCGCGTGCGTCTGGCACGAACTCGCGCAGCGCCGCCATTCGCGCCGACTGCGTCTGAAGCACCTGCTGAATCAGATATTTCGTGAGATCCCAGTTGTCGCGCGCCACGCCGAGAATCGAACGCAGGTTGCCGCTCTTTACCGATAGCGGAAGGTCAAACAGCGAGCCCTTCTTGAGGAAGCGCGTCGAGAACCCCGCATAGGGTCCGAACAGGAGCGCGGGCTTGCCGTCGATCATACGGGTGTCGAGGTGCGGCACGGACATCGGCGGCGCGCCGACCGAGGCCTTGCCGTAAACCTTGGCGCGATGCGCACGGATGACGTCCGGATTCTTGCAGCGGAGGAATTCGCCGCTCACCGGGAAACCTCCGACGCCTTTTGCTTCTGGAACGCCGCTCTTCTGCAGCAACGGCAGGGCCGCGCCGCCCGCGCCGATGAACACGAAACGCGCGCTGACGGTGCGTGTCTGACCGGAACGAACGTCCTTGGTCTTGACCAGCCAACGGCCGTCGGCCTGACGCGTCAGGTCAGTGACCTCGGTGCTCGTGCGCAGCGATACGCCGGGCTTCGCCTTCAGCGCGCGGAACAGCAAGTGGGTCAGCGCGCCAAAATTGACGTCGGTGCCGGAAGAGATCCACGTCGCGGCAAGCTTCTGTCCGCCTGCGCGATTCTTCATGATCAGCGGCATCCACTGGCGCAATTGCTCCGGATCTTCGGAGTAGCGCATTCCTTCGAACAGAGGGTGGTCCTTCAACGCGTCATAGCGGCGGCGGAGGAAATCCGTGTTGGCGTTGCCCCAAACGAAGCTCATATGCGGGATCGGGGTGATGAAGTCGCGTGGGTTCGCGATCTGCCCTGTGGTCACGAGATAAGACCAGAACTGCCGCGAGATCTGGAACTGTTCGTTGACGTTGACCGCCTTGCTGATGTCGATGCCGCCGTCGGCGGTCTCCGACGTGTAGTTAAGCTCGCACAGAGCGGAATGGCCCGTGCCCGCGTTGTTCCACGGCATCGAGCTTTCGAGCGCGACATCGTCGAGACGCTCGTAAATGTCGATCGTCCAGTTCGGTTCAAGCGTCTTGAGGAACGTGCCGAGCGTGGCGCTCATGACGCCGCCGCCGATCAGAACTACGTCCGGCGTCGCTTGTGATTCGGCAGAGGCAGCGGTCATTGGGCACTCCTGACTGGACGCGCGCAGCTATCACGGCGCGGAAAGTTGGCCGGGCCGGAGAATGGCGCGTCGCAACGATGAGGGGAAGACGCCGGACGCCGATTGGCCGGACTGGCGCACCGTCTGGCGCGCTTCGCCACTTGGCGCGGGATCGACGAACAGAGCATTGTTTTTCATATGAACGGAAATATGGCGTCGGGCGGCATCATCTCTTTGCGAGCGTGACGCAGGTCCGAACTGAACGCATACCCGCCATGTTGGCAGCGGACTGCGCCTCCGGCGATGAAAGCGTGCGAAATGACTTCGTGGCCCGATTGCCTGAACCGCTTTCTGGCGCTGGCAACCGCCTTGCGCGCTACAGACGCGCGCTCCACGTTTGCGGAGGCGGCGGTTACGCCGTAGTGGCGCGACGTCCCTCGTCCGCCTGCGGCGTGCGTCAGGAATGAGGAGAGCGACATGACCATCAAGAAATTCGGTACGGCCCATTGGGAAGGTGGAATCAAGGACGGCAAGGGCCTGATTTCGACCGAAAGCGGGGCGCTGAAGGAACAGCCCTATGGCTTTAACACGCGCTTCGAAGGCAAGCCGGGTTCGAATCCGGAAGAACTGATCGGGGCCGCCCATGCCGCGTGCTTCACCATGGCGCTGTCGCTGATTCTGGGTGAGGCTGGCTTCACGGCTACCGGGCTCGACACGCGTGCGACGGTTTCTTTGGAAAAGCAGGATGGCGGCTTTGCGATTCCGGCGATTCATCTGGAACTGGCTGGCACGGTGCCGGGCGCGTCGCAGGAGCAGTTTCTCGAACTGGCGCAGAAGGCGAAGGCCGGCTGCCCGGTCTCCAAACTGTTCAAGGCCGACATTACGCTCGACGCAAAGCTTTCGGCGTAAAGGAACGACGTCAGGATCAGCCCCTCAGGCTGATCCTGATCGTTACCGGGCAGCGACAGGACCGATCTGAATCCCCTTACTGTCTGCGGGCGCGGCGGTGGAGGCGACGACGACATGTGCTCCGGCTTCTTCGCCAGGAGCTGGCGGCTCCGTTCCGAAGCGTCGGGCCAGCCCGCCCTTGTTGTAGTCGATCGTCTGCGCGAAGCCGCGTTCTGCGAGCAGCGCGTGCATTTCGGACGGCTGGAACCGGCTACGCCACGGTTCCCCTCGGGTTTTCACGTTCTCGCTCCAGCCGGTAAGAAATTTTTGCGCCTGTGGCGGGTAGTTTTCCAGCGGCTCCGAGTAATCGAAGACGATGGTGGAGCGAGGCGTCTTCGCTACGACGTCCAATGTGGCCGAGATAGAGCCGCGGGTCAGGTAGATAGCGACGCCCAGCCAGACGAAAACTGTCGGCTCAGCAGGGTCGAAACCTGATTCCGCGAGGATGGCGGGCAGAGTCTTGCGTTCGAAATCGGCTTCAACGAAACGCAGAGTGGCTGGAATCTGAATTTCGGCCTCGACGATGCGTCGACGCTTGAAGTCCTGCATCGCTGCGCGATCAAGTTCGAACGTCGTCAGGTCGGGATACGGGTTGCGAAGTCCGAAGGTGTCGAGGCCTGCTCCCAGTATGACGGCCTGCCCCAGACCATCCCGCGTCGCGCGCTGGTCGATGACGTCGTTCGCGATTCGGCTGCGCGCGGCAATAAATCGCCGTATCGCGCCACGTCTCAGGTGTTCGTCGGACTGCGCCAGTTCTTCAGGATCGGGCGCCGCCGGCCCGAGTATCGGGACAGCCAGCGGATCTAAAAAAATTGACCCGCCGTCGATGATCTGGTGCTCGGCGCGCAGGCGGGCGACGCCGACCGCCGTTGAACGCCAGAGATCAGGCGCTTCCGAAGGAGACTCAGGCTCGCCTCTTTGGTTCACGCCTTCGCCATGCTCGTACGCATGCCAAGCCGGTCGATCAGCTTGCGATCGCGCGTGGCGGCCGGATTCGGCGTGGTGAGCAGACGCTCGCCGTAGAAGATCGAATTCGCGCCAGCCATGAAGCAGAGCGTCTGCGCCTCGTCCGTCATGTTTTCACGCCCTGCTGCAAGGCGCACGTGGCTCGACGGCATGGCGATACGCGCGGCGGCGATGACGCGGACGAAGTCGATGGGATCCACGGCTTCGGCTGAGGCGAGCGGCGTTCCCGCGACGCGAACGAGAAGGTTGATCGGCACGCTTTCCGGGTGCTTGGGCAGGGATGCGAGGGTGGCGAGCAGACCTGCTCGGTCGGACTCGTCCTCGCCCATGCCGACGATGCCGCCGCAGCATACGTTGATGCCTGCGTCACGAACGTTGGCGAGGGTGTCCAGACGCTCCTGATACGTGCGGGTCGTGATGATCTCGCCGTAATATTCAGGGGAGGTGTCGAGGTTGTGGTTGTAGTAATCAAGGCCGGCGTCGCGCAGACGGGCGCTCTGTTCGGCGTCGAGCATGCCGAGGGTGACGCAGGTCTCGAGGCCCATAGCCTTCACGCCCTCAATCATCTGGCAGACGGTGTCGAGATCGCGCTCCTTGGGGGAGCGCCACGCCGCGCCCATGCAGAAGCGCGCGGCCCCTGCGTCGCGCGCGCGGCGCGCTTCGACCAGCACTTTCTCGACCGCCATCAGCTTTTCAGCCTTCACGCTCTCCTCGTGGCGAGAGCTTTGCGGGCAATACGCACAGTCCTCCGGGCAGCCGCCTGTCTTGATGGACAGCAGCGTGGAGATCTGGATTTCCGTCGGGTCGAACCAGGCGCGATGCGTGGTCTGGGCGCGATACATCAGTTCCGGAAATGGCAGGGCCAGCAACTGCTCGATGTCCGCGCGGGTCCAGTCGTGGCGCGGCATGGGCCGCGATGCGTCGGAGGACGGAAGGGAAGAGCTGAAGGCGCCGCCATCGGCCATGCGTAAATTCCTGATTTGATCGTGTCTCTGCGGCCGGCCCGGGGATGAACGTCGCTCGCGCGAACAGGGACTGGCTTCGACGCGCGCGAAAGCGCGCCTCGGGGATCGCTTAAATCATCGTTATCCTCTGTGAGGCAAGGTCCGTGCAAACACTGTTCGCGCGGGGGGTATGGAGACCGACAGGAAGAACGATGCGGCCGGAGAGCCTGACCGCCGCCTGGAGCGCCTTGCTGCGCTCGCCTTCGCTGCGGCCGACGTGCTGTTCGAGGTCGATCGGGCGTTGCGGATCCGCCATGTGGGCGGCGCGGCGGTCAGGCTCACCGGCCATAAGCCGAAGTCGCTCAAAAACCTGTCCCTGTTCGATCTTGTGTCGCTCAGCGACAGGCTGCTGCTGCGTCGCGCGATCGAGGAGTTTGAGGAGAAGGGGACGATCGCCCGCCTGACTCTCCGTTTTCTGCGGCCGGACGACGCTTCCGTTACAGCGATTTTGGGACTCGCCGCGCTCCCGGGGGCTCCGGGCGAGCGTCTGGTCACGGCCACTATCGTCGATCGCTCCTTTGTCGCCTGCGCGGATCAGGACGGCCTGATGAGCCGGAGCAGTTTCCTGGACTTCGCCAAGCGGCTCGTTTCCCAGCCGGGGGAGGCTACGCGCTATCGCGTCGTCATGCTCGCCCTGCCGGACCTCGTGCGCAGCGCGACCCTCAGGCAGACGGGCATAGGCAAAGCTTTCCAGGGAGAGGTGGAGGCGATTCTCCGGATGCACGCCGAAGGTGGCGGCGTCACCCGGCTTTCCGACGGTTCATTCGCCTATGTGGCGACGAGCGAGGACAGCGAACGCATCGTCGAGCGCAAGATACAGGAAGTGACGGAGTCTCTTCTTGCTTCTGTTCGCATCAGGGATCTGCCGCTCGATTCCAGTCTGATGGAGCAGAAGGAAGTCGAAACCGCGATGGATTTCGCGCTCTCCGCCTTTAACGAGGACATCGCCGACGCCTTCTCATTCAAGAGCCTGCCGGAATGTCTCGCCGCAGCGTCTCGCAACGATCGGGGACTGGCGAGCTCCTGCCGTAACATCATCGAGGACGAGACGTTTTTTCAGGTCCTGCAGCCGGTCATCGCTTTCAAGACTGGCCATGTGCAGCATTACGAGGTGCTCACCCGTTTTGCCGAAGGCGTCGCACGGGGGCTCGCCAATACGAGTGAGTTCGTGAAGGTCGCGGAGCGGATCGGCATGATCAACACGTTCGATCTGTTGAACTGCGTCAAGACATTGAAGTTGCTTGAAAAGCTTCCTGCAGGAGTCAAACTCGCGCTGAATCTCTCCGGCCGCTCCATGCAGTCTCCGGAATTCGGGGAGCGTCTTTTGAGCGTGCTGGACAGCGAGGGCAGGAACATCGCCGCCTCCCGCCTGCTGATCGAAATCACCGAAACGAGCGGGATCGTGGATTTCGACGCGCCTACAGAGCTTGTGCGCAAGTTGCACACGCGCGGCCACAACATATGCCTCGACGATTTTGGCGCCGGCGCCATGAGCTTCGAGTATTTAAGACGATTTCCCGTCAGCTATATCAAAATCGACGGGCAGTTCTTCCGGAGCGCGATGAGCAATTCCCGGGATCGTATCCTTGTCCGGGCCATCGCGCGTTGCAGTTTCGACGTCGGCTGCCGCACCGTTGCGGAAATGATCGAAACGGAGATGGAGGCTGCTCTGGCTCGCGAACTGGGCATTGAATGCGGTCAGGGGTGGCTGTTCGGACGACCTGTCACAGCAGACGCCTTGCTGGCGGCCTCCACCAGGATGCCTGATATCGGGACGCCTGCCACGCCGCTGCAACAGGCTGTGACGCCTGTCGCAAATATTCAGCGCCAACGCCGTCCCGCCACGACGCCTGGTTCCTGACCGGTTTTCGCCTTCGTCACTTCGCCGCGAAGGCGCAGGAATCCGTCTCACAGGTTACGCAAGGTTTCTTGACGCATTGAAATTTTGGGCGCAGGCGAGGGGGTCAAGCCGCTGGCTGGCGCGTTCTATGACGGACGTGTCGCCGGTAGCCTGTATCCGCGTCAGGCGATGGTCTGACTCGACCCGCCCGGAGAAATGCGGAGGTCGGATAACGGCGGCGGCCGTGACTGAAGAGGAGCCGACACGGGGTTGGAATGAAGCACTGGCGTATTGAACAAATGGACTGGGATAGCTTCCAGCCATCCCGTGTGGACCCTGATATTATCGCCGTCGTGAAGGCCGCTTCCGTCGTCGAACGGAACGGCGTGGACTACGCGGTCTATCTTAACGGCGTTTTTTCGGACGATGCGGATTTTCAGAAGGCCGCCGACAACTGGGCGGTTGAGGAAGTGCAGCATGGCGACGCGCTTGGTCGCTGGGCCATGCTCGCCGATCCGACCTGGAATTATCCGGAGGCGTTTGAGCGCTATCGTTCCAAATTTTCGATCGACCTGAACGCGACCTCCTCCGTTCGCGGCTCCCGAACCGGGGAACTGATCGCCCGGTGCATGGTGGAAACGGGCACGTCGTCCTTCTACTCGGCGTTGGCCGACGCGACCGACGAACCGCTGCTCAAGGCGATCTGCAAGCAAATCGCGGCTGACGAGTACCGTCATTTCAAGCTGTTTTACGACCATATGCAACGCTACCTGAAGCGCGAGCGTCTGGGCGCGTGGACGCGTGCGCGCATCGCGCTTGGCCGTGTGACGGAAAGCGAGGACGACGAACTCGCCTCCGCCTACCACACCACGAACGAGCCCGAATCGATGTCCTATGACCGGAAACGCTGCATCGCGGCGTATATGTCCCGAGCGATGGGCGTTTATCGCCGCAAGCATCTGGACCGGGTCACGGGCATGATCTTCAAGACAATCGGTTTTCGCCCCCATGGCCGCCTGCATTCTCTGGCCTGCTCGCTGACCTATGTGCTCGTGCGGATGCGTCAGAAGAGCTTCGCCCGCGCGGCGTCGGCCACCGCCTCAGCCTGAGGCGAGCATTTCCAACGGGAGGGGCCGACCCTCTCCCGAAACAGACGTCGTTCCAACAAAAAGAGGAAATCCCGAATGGTACGTTCGATTGCGGCGTTTGGGGCTGCGAGCCTGCGCCCTGCCTCGCGCGATGCTTCGTCCTGCGCGACGTTAGCGGGTGTCCCGCGTCGGCGCGTCTTCGCCACGCTGCTCGCGACATGCGCTTTCGGATCGCTTCTGGCCGCCGGGCAGGCAGGCGCCGCGACCCAGACGAAGCAGCAGACAGCCTTCGGAACCTGGGGGTTCGATCTCGCGGGACGCGACACGGCAGTCAAACCGGGCGACAACTTCTTCGAATACGCCAACGGGACGGAAGTGCGCGCCATCGTGATCCCACCCGATCGCACCTCTTTCGGTCCGTTCGACCGGCTGCGCGAGCTGTCGCGTGAGCGGGTGCGGACGATTCTGACCGATCTGGCGAAGAAGCCGAGCGCCGATCCGAAAACCAGCGACGAGAAGCTGGCGACGTATTACACGACGCTGATGGACGCGGCGGCCATCGAGAAACTCGGCGCCGCCCCTCTTGCGGAAGATCTGGCGGCCAACCGCGCCGTGGCGACGCCCGCGGCTTTCGCTCACCTCACAGGCGCTGGCCAGAGTTCGTTCCAGTATTCCGCCTTCGCGATGGGGATCCAGCCGGACGCGAAGGATCCGACGCACTTCGCCATCTATGTCGATCAGGGCGGCACGGGCCTGCCGGATCGGGATTATTACCTGAAGCCGGAATTCGCCGCGAAGAAGCAGGCGTATCAGGCCTATATCGAGAAGATGCTCGGTCTGGTCGGGTGGCCCGATGCGAAGGCTCGTGCTGCCGATATCGTCGCCTTCGAGACGTCGATCGCGCAGGTCCAGTGGGCGCGCGCCGACATGCGCGACCCGGACAAGACTTATAACCCTCGCTCGGTGGCGGAACTGAAGGCTCAGGCCCCCGGCTTCGACTGGGATGCGTGGCTCGCCGGGGCTGGCATTACGACTGCGCAGGCGGATGCGGCGAAGCTGATTGTCGAAGAGCCGTCCGCAATTACGGGCGAAGCGAAGATCCTCGGGCAGACGCCGCTGCCGATCTTGCAGGCCTGGCTTGCATTCCATCTGGCGGACAACGCGGCGTCGGACCTGTCGGATGCTTTTGTGCAGGCGTCTTACGAGTTCAACAACAAGACGCTGGCCGGGCAGCCGCAACTCGCGGAGCGTTGGAAGCGTGTCACCGACGCGACCGATCACGCCATGGGCTGGGCGCTCGGGAAGATCTATGCCGATCGTTATTTCCCGCCCGAGAGTCGGGCGAAGATGCAAGCGCTGACGCAAAAGCTCAAAGCTGCGTTCCGCGTGCGCCTCGAGCATAATGCGTGGATGTCGGCGCAGACGCGTGAAGCGGCGATCCGCAAACTCGACAACTTCGAGATCCAGATCGGTTACCCGAAAAAATGGCGTGATTACGCGTCTCTCACCGTGCGTCCGGGAGACGCTTACGGCAACGCCGCTCGCGCCATTGGCTTCGAATGGAACTATTGGCTGGGGCATCTGGGTAAGCCGGTCGATCGTGACGAGTGGGATATGACCCCGCAGACGGTCAATGCCTACAACAACCCGGTGTTCAACGAAGTGGTCTTCCCGGCTTCCATTCTGCAAGCGCCGTTCTTCGATCCGAAGGCCGATCCCGCGATCAACTACGGCGCCATCGGCGGCGTGATCGGTCACGAAATGACGCACGGCTTCGACGACGAGGGCCGGAAATTCGACGAGCATGGCCGCCTGAAGGATTGGTGGACCAAGGAGGACGCGGCGCGGTTCGACGCGCTCGGCGCGAAGTATGGCGCGCAATACGACGCGTTCGAGGTGCTGCCGGGCGTGCACCTGAACGGCAAGCTGACGATGGGCGAGAACATCGCTGATCTTGGTGGAATCACCCTGGCGGTCGACGCCTACCGTGCGTCTCTGGGCGGCAAGGCGGCGCCGGTCGTCGCAGGCCTGACCGGCGACCAGCGGGTGTTCCTCGGCTGGGCGCAGGTCTGGCGGCAGAAGGTGCGCGACGATCGCGCGCGCCAGCTTGCGGTCGTGGACCCCCATTCGGCCCCTGCTGCGCGCGTGAACCTGCCGATGCACAATGTCGACGCCTGGTATGATGCGTGGAATGTGCAGCCGGGAGAGAAGCTGTATCTGGCGCCGGACGCACGCGTTAAAATCTGGTAGACGGTCGCGCAGTCCCGCCCGTCGCCATTTGCGCGGGGTGGCGGGAAGCTGACACCGGTCCTGTTCTGGCGGGACGATGAACCCGACCTCCGGCCTCCGCTGGCGCGGTCGTGGAGGATGGTTTTATGACGACATTGACCCTCGGTTATCGCAACGCTCCCGAGCACGCCGCTGTCGCAGCCGCCGTGGCGCGTGTGCTTGAAGCGCATGACATGGAGCCGGAATACGTCACCGGCCCCGATCAGGCGCTGACCGAGATGCTTGAAAGCGGTGAGCTCGACGTGTTCGCAACCGCGTGGTTGCCGAGCGTGGACGCCGCCTGGGTTTCGGAGACGGTGGAGGCGCGGGGCGATCTTTACCGTCCCACGTTCTGCTGTTGCGTCGCCGACACGCCGGAACTGGCGGGCGTCGCGTCTCTGTCGGATCTTGCCGCATCGTCCGCTTCGCGAAATCTGCTTGTGCCTGCTTCCGTCCTGCCGCGTGTGCGGCAGATGGTGGGAAGTTACGGGCTGACGGAAGCAGGGTTCACCATTGAGGCGCTGCCGGATGAGGAGGCGTTTGAGGCTCTGGCCGCCGCTTTCGCCGCAGGAGAGCCGGTCGTGGCGGCGTTGTTTGCGCCGAACTTCCTGTTGCATCGTTACGCGCTTCGGACGCTGAACGACCCGCGCGGCGCGCTGGGTGGGGAACAGACGGCGCAGCTTCTGATCAACCGTAGCCGGGCGGAGAGGCTGGACTCCGATCTGCTGGACGAACTCGACGAACTCACGCTGGGCAATCGCGTCGTCAGCGCGCTGGACGACGCCGTGCGCCATGGCGGCATGACAGCCGATGACGCAGCCGAAGCGTGGCAACGGGGACGCCTGCTGCCACGCTGACGCATGACGCGTCTTCACGCGGATACTGGAGGCGCCGATGGTCGTTGATGTGGCGAGGCTGCGGACACTGATAGTTGGCGCTGCGGCCGGGCCCCCGTCCTGGGTCGCCGATGCGGTCACTCTCTGGCGTGACGACGTGATAAACGTCTGGGAAGAGGCGTCGCGTAGCGATGCGGGGACATGCCTCGATACACTCCCGATCGATGACGACGCCGGTTTCGATCTGATTCTATGCGCTGCCCCGCTCGACGCGCCGAACGGGGCGCAGCGGCTGCTTGAGCGGCTGTCCGGACTGCTGAGCGTCAACGGCGTAATTCTGGCTGCCGCACGTGTTGGCGAGCCCGCGAACGAAGACGCCGTGCTGAGCGGTCTTTTCGAAAAGGCGCCGGCCGCGTCGAAGGAAGACGTTGCCGGGTGTTTTGCTCGACTTCGGGAGCCCCCTTCACGTGCTGCGGCGGTCGTCGCGACGCCGCCCGTCATGCCTGACGACGGTGGCCCCCGTTACACGATCCCGGAGCTTTCGGCGCTGGTCGAAGCCGCAGGGCTCACAATCGACGATCCATATCCGCGCGCCTGCTACGACATCGCGCTTCTACTGGAAAGTCAGCCGTTTCTGCTTGATTGTGCAGCCAACCTGTCCGCTTCGGAGCGTCGGGCGGCGGCGTTCGCATTATGCGTCCCCGAGGTTCCGCCCGGCGAAACCCTGCTGCATGTCGTCTCACTTCGTCCTGCCTCAGCTCCGGCGCGATCGTATGACGCTTCGGCGATTCCCGTGCTGTTTGGCTGCACCGGCATCGCTCTCTCCATGTCGATGACGGACGATCATTTCCTGCCGGTTCGGATCGGGGCTACGGCGACGATGCTGCCGTTACCGCCGCAAGCGCGTGGAATTGCGCCGCTTATCGACGGACGGCGTGAGATCGCCGACCTTGCCCGCATGCTCGCCACGCGCGGCGTAAATCAGGCCCAGTTCGATGGCGTGTGGGGCGAGATGGCGGCGACCCTGCAGGCCCTCGGGGCGCTCGGCTTTCGGAGCCGTGTATCGTCCGATGGCGACCCACGGACGTCGTGACGCCTGTCATAATTTTCGGCGCGGCCTTGCGTCCCGATGGAAGCGCGACGGAGACGTTGCGTCGCAGGATCGCTGCCGCTGTGGCTCATGGTCGCCGGATCGGCGACGCGCTCTATCTGCCTACAGGCGGCGTCCCACGGTCGGGCGTCACCGAGGCTCAGGTGATGACCGCTCTGCTGCTGGACGCAGGAATCGCGCGATCCGCGATTCTTCCGGAAGATCGCGCGCGCGACACCTGCGATTCGGTTCTGATCTGTTCGGATATGTTGCGCGAACTGGGGCATCGTGGGGCGGTGTCCATCGTGACCAGCGATTTTCACATGATGCGTTGCGCGGCGATGGCGCTGTTCGCCGGTTGGAATATCACGCGCGTTCCCGCCACCGCGCTGCACCCGCGCGGCCGCGCGTGGCGGATGTGGGTTTGGGCGCGCGAATTCCCGGCTACAGCGTGGGATGTGGCGCTCGTCGCCCTGTGGCGCGCTGGGGTGATGAAGACGCCCTGAGCCATGCGTGGGGCGGTCGGCCCGGTTGACACAGGGTGCGGATTTTCTTCATCAGGACGCGCGACGCTGTAATGGCGGCGTCGCTGAGGCAGGTTGGGCGTCTTTTTCGATAGCCGCATTGTTCTGCGGCGTGTCGCGAAATCGGATGAAACGCCAGCTGTCTCCTTCGTCGCGCCCGACGTAACGGGCTTGCGGCCAATTCATCATCTGACAGGACGTCTCGAGGGCTCAGCGGGCGCCTTGTTGCGTCGCTCTGGAGTGGTTCATGCCCGTTTTTGCTTTCGTATTTCCCGGTCAGGGAAGCCAGTTTCCCGGTATGGGAGCCGATCTTGCCGAGGCTTTCCCGATCGCCCGCGAGGTTTTCCAGGAAGTCGACGACGCCCTGAACCAGCATCTGTCGAAGATCGTTTTCGAGGGACCGGCTGACGCGCTGACCAGTACGGAAAACACACAGCCAGCGTTGATGGCCGTGTCTATGGCGGTGCTGCGGGTTCTGGAGAAGGAGGGCGGCTTCACTCTGGGGCAAAAAGCGACGTTGGTCGCGGGCCACTCGCTCGGTGAATATGCGGCGCTCGCCGCCGCCGGGGCGTTCGGTGTGGCGCAGGCCGCACGCCTGTTGCGCCTGCGCGGCGAGGCGATGCAGCGCGCGGTTCCGGCCGGAGAGGGCGGCATGGCGGCGTTGATTGGCGTGGACGCCGAACAGGCCCGCGCGATCTGCGAAGGCGCTGCAATCGTTTCCGAAGAGGGCAAGCCGGACCGTCTCGAGACGATCGAACTCGCCAACGACAACGGTGGCGGCCAGATTGTCATTTCCGGGCGGATCGGGGCGATCGAGCGCTCTCTGGTCATCGCCAAGGAGAAGGGCGCCAAACGAGCGGTGAAGCTTCCCGTGTCGGCGCCGTTCCACTCCTCGCTGATGCGTCCTGCGGCCGACGCCATGGGTGAAGCGCTGGAGCGCGAGACGATCGCGGCGCCCGTCGTGCCTCTGGTCGCCAATGTGACGGCGGCCAAGGTCACGGCCCCTGACACGATCCGCGATCTGCTGGTGCGTCAGGTGACCGGAACGGTGCGCTGGCGCGAAAGCGTCGAGGCGATGGCAGGCATGGGCGTGGACACGTTCGTCGAAATTGGCGCGGGCAAGGTCCTTTCGGGGCTTATCCGCCGCATTGCGCCTGATGCGGCTGCGCGTTCGGTGGGAAGTGTGGCGGATGTCGAGGCGTTTTTGAAAGGCGTCTAAAACAGATTATTTTCCGCTGAATTCTGGCTCAGTGGAAATATTATGACTGATTGTTTGAACGAGCATCGGGTCCTGGTGAACTCACTCAAGTTGAACAGGATCTGCTTCAGGGGTTTCGACGCCACAACATCCGCCTGATGCGGGTGGGCGCGTTTCTTTATTGCGTTCGTGGCGTCGCAACGGCGTCATCGCCCGGATTTAGGTCTGGCCTTGTCTGTAGATTCGTTGTGGGCGGCTGTCGCCGACGACGGCAGGCTGTCCTATAGGGGCAGGGAGAAAGAGGCGGGTCGTCCCCAAACCCAGAGGAGTTTCTTCTGCGTGGCGGTGCGGCTGGCTTCGGCTGCATTGGTTTAGCGTGAACGTTGGATGGGCGGTTCGCCTCCAATACATTCGGGCGCGCGACAGATACGGAAAACGGAATGTTCGATCTTACCAAGAAAATCGCGCTCGTGACTGGCGCTTCCGGCGGCATCGGCGCTGCGATCGCTCGGCGCCTGCACGAGCAGGGGGCGACTGTCGTCCTCTCGGGCACGCGCGAATCGGCTTTGACCGAACTGGCGACGGAGTTGGGCGAGCGCGCGCATGTTGTTGCGGCGGATCTGTCCGACCCGGCGGCGGCCGACCAACTTGTGGCGCGGGCGGAGGCGGCGGCGGGCGCGCCGCTCGACATTCTGGTCAATAACGCCGGACTGACCCGCGACATGTTGGCCATTCGTATGAAGGACGAGGACTGGTCGAAGGTTCTCGACGTCGATCTGGCCTCGCCGTTTCGTCTGTGCCGCGCCGCCCTCAAGGGCATGCTGCGCCGCCGCGCCGGGCGGATCGTCAACATCTCTTCCATTGTGGCGGCGACGGGCAATGGCGGGCAGGCGAACTACTCCGCAGCCAAGGCCGGTCTGGTCGGTATGACCAAATCTTTGGCGCAGGAAGTCGGTTCGCGTGGAATCACGGTGAATGTCGTGGCGCCCGGATTCGTGGCGACCGCGATGACCGATGTGCTTCCCGACGCGCAGAAGGAGAAACTGTCGGACGCGATTCCTCTCGGGCGTATGGGCGCTCCTGACGATATCGCCGCCGCGGTCGTGTATCTGGCCTCCGACGAAGCTGGCTGGGTGACGGGCAGCACGCTGCACGTCAACGGCGGCATGGCGATGATCTGAACGCGACGACGGTCTCAACGTTACGTGGATGACCGTCATGCGCTGGGGCCTGTATCGAGGAAACACCAAGCTCCAGGCCGGGGTGTTGGGGGGAAATTCGAGACGCAAGGAGAGGGCGGAGAGAGGCGATCGTGAAGTCTGGCCGAAGGCGCAAGCATCGCGTCAGACGCATCGCCGAAGGCTTCGCTGAGCCGGTTCTCCGCAATCGCCTTGGCGAGGGTAAGAAAACCATGCTAATCGCCCCCTGCCTCGTTGGTATAGACATGGGTTGAGCCGTTCGGCCGCCCGGCCCGGCGGGTAGTCAGGCAGAACGAGCGCCTAGCAATCGCCCGCATCCCTTTGGGCACACAGGAAGCAGAGACACATGAGCGAAATCGCTGACAAGGTTAAGAAGATCGTGGTCGAGCATCTCGGCGTCGAAGAGAGCAAGGTCACGCCGGAAGCGTCGTTCATCGACGATCTGGGCGCCGACAGCCTCGACACGGTCGAGCTGGTGATGGCCTTCGAAGAGGCGTTCAACGTCGAGATTCCGGAAGATGCGGCCGAGAAGATCGCGACCGTCAAGGACGCCATCGACTACATCGAGAAGCAGAAGGCGGCCTGAGGCCCCAAGGCTTACGGCGGGCTCCGGTTATAGGCGGAGCCCCCTTTTTCACGCTGGAATGAGGAGCGGACTAGCTTGCTGCAGTCGGCTGGATCTGATTTGGGCCGGAGACGCGTCGTCGTCACAGGCATGGGCATGGTGACGCCGCTGGGCGTCGGCGTCGAGAACGTCTGGGGGCGTCTTGTCGCTGGCGAGAGCGGAATCGGCCGTATCCGGTCTTTCGATCCGAGCGAACTCGCCGCGCATGTCGCGGGCGAGGTTCCCGAAGGACCGACGGCCGAAGGCAAACTGACGCTCGACGAGTGGGTCGCTCCAAAAGATCAGCGGAAAATGGACCGCTTCATCCATCTCGGCCTTGTGGCTGCGACTGAAGCTGTTCTGGATTCGGGATGGATGCCGGAGGCGGAGGAAGACCGTTGCGCCACAGGCGTGATGATCGGCTCCGGCATCGGCGGCCTCCAGACCATTTATGACGCCTCGATTACGGTGCACGAGGGGCGGGCGAAGCGTCTTTCGCCGTTCTTCATCCCGTCGGCCCTGACGAATCTCGTATCAGGTCATCTCTCGATCAAATACGGCTTCAAGGGTCCGAACCATTCAGCCGTCACCGCATGCGCTACTGGCGTTCATGCGATTGGCGATGCGGCCCGCCTGATCATGCTTGGCGACGCCGACGTCATGATCGCAGGCGGGGCTGAGGCGGCCGTGTGCAAACTCGGTATCGCCGGGTTCTGTTCGGCTCGCGCGCTGGCCACCAGTTTCAACGAAACGCCCGAGCGCGCTTCACGTCCGTGGGACAAGGACCGCGATGGTTTCGTCATGGGCGAAGGCGCAGGCATCGTCGTGCTCGAGGAATACGAGCACGCAAAAGCGCGTGGCGCGAAAATTTACGGCGAGATAATCGGCTACGGCATGTCCGGAGACGCCCATCACATTACGGCTCCGGCCGAGGGACATGAGGGCGCGTTCCGGGCGATGAAGGCGGCGCTGAAAAGCGGGGGCGTCACGCCCGGCGAAATCGGCTACGTCAATGCTCACGGCACGTCGACGATGGCCGACGATCTGGAGCTTGAGGCGGTCGAGCGTCTGTTCGGCGATGATGCCTCCAAGGTGGCGATGTCCTCGACGAAATCCGCCATCGGGCATCTGCTCGGTGCGGCGGGCGCAGTCGAGACGATGTTCTCCCTGCTTGCGATTCGCGATCAGGTCGCTCCGCCGACGCTCAACCTCGACAACCCATCGCGCGAAAGCGCCATCGACCGTGTCGCGCATGAGTCGCAGGCCCGCAAGGTGAACGTCGCGCTGTCGAACAGCTTCGGCTTCGGCGGCACCAACGCCAGCATCCTGGTGCGCGGCGTCTGACGCGCAGCCGATCGCAGTTCACGCGAGGTCCCAAAGCCTGGCCGTCACGCCATGGCGCGGTTCCTCGGGTAGCCTTACAGGACCAACATGACCGACACTCCCTCCCAGACCGTTCCGGATCGTCTTTCGGTCCACCCTTCGAGCCCGTTCTACAACGAGGCACTGCTTGAGCGCGGGATCGGCATTCGGTTCAAGGGCGTTGAGAAGACCAACGTTGAAGAATACTGCATCAGCGAAGGTTGGGTTCGCGTCGCGGTCGGCAAGACGCTCGACCGACGCGGCAATCCCATGACCATGAAGCTGAGTGGTCCGGTTGAGGCGTGGATCAAGGACTGATCCACTGCCAAGGGCGTCGATCTATATGGTCGGCGCCTTTTTGATTCCGGGAGAGTTCTCGTCTCGGCGTTCTCGTCGGGTTGTCATTGAGAAATTTTCTGGCGACCGCTCAGGAGCCGAGTTACCTGTCCTGTGTGTGCCAATGACTGCGCAGGATCGCTTCGTTTTATCTGACCTCGCTATCCTGCGACCCTTGTCCCTCTTGCTGACGTTTATGTAGCGCCGCCTGAACGGAGCTATTCCGACCGTGCGTGGCTGGCGTCTTGCGAATTGGCGGCGAAGGGCGCACGGTCCGAGACTTTCAAGCGCCTGCTCGACGTGGCGGCTACATTGAAAGCGGAGCATCGCAGATGACAGATTCGGAAACCGTGGCTCAGCCTGACCAACAATTCACCGTCCTGATCGTCGGCGGCGGCGCGGCGGGAATCGGGGTGGCGGCCAAACTCCGTCGTGAACGTCCGTCACTGTCGATCGCAATCATCGAACCAGCGACGACGCACGCTTATCAGCCCGGTTGGACGCTTGTCGGCGCAGGCGCGATGACGTTGAAGCAGACGCTGCGGCAGGAGGGAGGACTCATCCCGTCTGGCGTGACATGGCTTCGCGCTGCTGCGGCGTCTTTCCAGCCCGAGAATAATATCGTCACGCTGGAAGACGGGCGTCGGATCGGCTACCGCCGTCTGGTGGTTTGCCCCGGCTTGCAACTGGACTGGAACAAGATCGAAGGGCTTGTGGACACGCTGGGCAAGAACGGCGTGTGCAGCAATTACTCCGCCGCCAGCGTCGATTACACGTGGACGTGCATCCAGACGCTGAACGGCGGCACGGCGTTGTTCACGCAACCTCCGATGCCGATCAAATGCGCAGGCGCACCGCAGAAAATTGCTTATCTGGCGTCCGATTTCTGGCGCAAGGAAGGGACGTTGAACCGGACGAACGTCGATTTCCTTCTGGCTGGCGACGCCCTGTTCGGCGTCGGGTATTACTTGCCGTCGTTGCAGTTCGCCGTCGACTATTACGGGATCAACCTGCGATTCAAACATAATCTGGTCGCAGTGGACGGCCCCGCACGTACGGCGGTGTTCGACGTCATCGGCCCGGACGGCGCAACCTCGCGCGTAACGCGCCAGTTCGACATGCTGCACGTCACGCCGCCTCAGAGTGCGCCAGATTTCGTCAAGGCCAGCCCGCTTGCCGGACCCGGAGGCTGGGTGGAGGTCGATCCGGCTACATTGCGACATGTGCGGTATGACACGGTGTTCAGTCTGGGCGACGTGGCGGGAACCAGCAACGCCAAGACGGCGGCGGCGGTGCGGGCGCAGACGCCGATAGTCGTCGCCAATCTTCTGGCGTCTCTGGATGGGCGTCCGGTCACCGGAACATATGACGGATACGGCGCGTGCCCGCTGACCGTCGGCTATGGCAAGGTGGTTTTGGCTGAGTTCCTGTACGGCGGCAAACCCGCGCCAAGTTTCCCGTATGACCAGCGGGAGCCAAGCAGTTTTGCATGGTTTATGAAGACCAAGGTTTTCCCGCGGGTCTATTGGAACATGTTGTTGACTGGACGTGACATTAACGTTCCGCACCATCCGAATTGGGTGAAGCAGTAAGGCTTCCCAGAGTAATCGTCCGCTGCGCAGGCGAGGGGGGCTGATACGGCCGCCCCTAGCTTCGATTCTGTTCCAGATATATGCCGATAGAGGCTGCTAGTTTTTGGGCCGATGGCCTGTGTTGGCATTCGAGCCTGATTTTCTGTGTGTCCCTGCTCCAGCCAGTCGCGGCGTTGGGAGCAGGGAAAATCCTGGCGTCGGTTACTCGTATTTTGCCCCGTTGACGATTACGTACCCTGGCAGACCCCAGGACGACCCGGTGCCGTGATGCGTCCAGTCCACGCCCTGACTACGCGGAGAATCGTAGTAGTAACGGCCCACAACCTCGACATTGTCGCCCTTGTTGACCCAAGGCCATTGCGGTGCGTTCATTCGGTCCAGATCGGATACGATCCTGATCGAAACTCCGTCACCTACTGACATGTAGAAATATCCGTGCCAACCGCTGCGAGTTTTCTTTGCTCTGTGTGACACGGCGACCACCTTCCCGCAGATGTGGACAGGCTGATCCGCCTTGTCCCCGCCGTTTTCAAATTGCTGCTGATCGGCCAGGAAGTTGCTGTTGTCGCAATTGGGTGAGACCGTTTGCGCCAAAGCGGGGATCGAAGGCGCCGCCAACAATAAGGTGATGGCGGCTGTGGCGAGCGAATGTCTGGATATGCGCATATACTATTTCTCCTGCATCGGTTTTCTGCTGTGGCACATACAGGCGATCGCCTCGACGCGCCTTGAAGCCGCGCACGTCGCGCCTTCGTCGCAGCTCTTCACTTAAGAAACAAACACAATCGTTTTCCGTTCGTTTATGATGACGCGTTGTTCGACGAAGCAGCGAACTGCGCGAGCCAGTACCTGTCGCTCGATATCGCGCCCCTTGCGGATAAGATCTTCGGGCGTGTCCGAGTGGCTGATGCGCTCGACATCCTGTTCAATAATCGGCCCTTCATCGAGGTCGCTGGTCACGAAATGCGCTGTGGCGCCAATAAGCTTTACGCCTCTCGCGAACGCCTGATGGTAGGGGCGGGCGCCTTTGAAGCCCGGCAAAAAAGAGTGATGGATGTTGATGCAGCGTCCCGAAAGCTTTAGCGCCGTTTCGTTCGAGAGAATCTGCATATAGCGAGCCAGAACAACAAGATCGGCCTTTGTCTCATCGACGATGCTGAGAAGCCGGGCTTCGGATTCCTCTTTGCCGCTTTTCGTGACGGGCAGATAGTGAAAGGGAATATCTCCGAAATCGATCCCTGCGTGAGCGTCAACGGGATGGTTGGAGACGATGCCGACGGGATCGATCTCGAGTTCGCCGACTCTCCAGCGATAGAGCAGGTCAACCAGACAATGGTCGAACCGAGACACCAGCAGCAGAACGCGCGTCCTGTGCCTGTTGTCCCGCAGCGACCAGGTCATACCGAACTTGTCCGCTAGTGCTTCGAGCGCCGTGTCCAGTCCTTCGGGCTCCTTCCCGGAGACCTGGTTGAAGACGACGCGCATGAAGAAACGTTCGCTTTCGGTGTCGTCGAATTGCTGCGCTTCCGTGATGTTCGCGCCCAGTTCGAACAGCGCCTGTGCGATCGCAGCGACGATTCCGGGACGGTTGCGGCAGCTGAAGGTCAGCGTATGAGATGCGCGTCCCATATCGGCCTGTGCGGGCGAGCGCGCCGCATCGTTTCTCTGCACTACGTTCATCGCCGATTTTCTCCGCCGGGCCGAATTGTCCTCGTTCGCCTGACAGACCGAGCGGAAAAAGGAAAGGGGGGACCGTCTCCAGAAGCTCAGGGCGTGGCTTGCACGGCGATATTACCTGATACGGCGGGAGGCGCGGGTCACTTCATCGACGACCTGCTTGAGCAGGCCGGCGATGGGGACTGATTTATCATAAACGGCCGCAAACAATCCGCTATGCGCGAATTTCGGAGCGGTCTTGTGGGCGCTTCTGAGAATGATCGGCGGGACGGATTTCTTGTAATGATGGTGGATCGCCTGAGCGAGTTCTATGCCGTTCATCACGGGCATCTTAAAATCGGTGACGACAAGCGCAGGTTTGAGTCGACGTGCGACTTCCAGAGCGTCAAACCCATCGTCGGCGTGCAGCACTTCGAAGCCGATATCTTCAAGCGCCTCAGCAAGTTCCTGCCGAATGAGGGGTTCGTCATCCACCACGAGAATCGTAGCCATCGCTCTTTCTCCGCGCCAAACTGCGGGGATTTTCGACCCTTCCCGCACATACCAAGGGCATCAGGAAGCAGGAAAGCGGTCTACGATGTGTTCATCTGAACAGTTCGACGACGAAATATCCGCGCTTTTCAACTTACGTAATTGAAAACAATTAACGGCGACTGAAGTTCATTTTGAGAGGTGCGACGCTATGCGCCTGAAGCATGCGTCAGGCTCGCCATAGGACGAACCTGCATGGTGCGGCTTTGCTCCTACCGACGCTAAATCCTACTCGCCATCCGCTTTCGGAGATGTTGTGGCCTCGCCCGAGCTTGTGGGCGGACGGACCCGTACCTTGCGGATGTGGCGGGCATCCGAATCCAGCACACGAAACACAAACCCGCCCTCGTGAGTCAGAACCTCTCCCCGCGTAGGCACATGCCCGGCGAGACGAAACACCAATCCGCCGATCGTTTCGATCTCGGCCTCTCGTTCGCTCTCCGTAAGGATCTGACCGAGACGCCGTTCGAATTTTTCAACCGGACAGCGCGCATCGACGTCATAAGATCCGTCAGGCCGCTCTATGATCATCATCGCGGTCGGTTCGTCATGCTCGTCGGAGATGTCGCCGACGATCGTCTCAACCAGATCCTCGATCGTCACCAGACCGTCGATGCCGCCATATTCGTCGATGACCAGCGCCAGATGCATACGCCGTTGCCGCATCATCAACAGCAGGTCGAGCACGGGCATCTGCGGCGCGATCATCAGTGGTTGGCGCAGAAGAGGCTCCAGGCTGAACGCGTCGCTTGTTCCGACATAGGCGATCAGATCCTTCACGTGGATCATGCCGACTATGTCGTCCAGCTGTCCTCTGTAGACCGGCATGCGCGAATGGTTTTCCCGACGCATCATCGCCAATGCGTCGTCGAGACTGATGTCGGCCGACATCGCCACGATATCGGCGCGTGGAATCATCACGTCGTCCGCGCTGGTCCCTCGCAAGCGAAGGACGTTTGCGATCAGGGCGCGCTCCTGCCGGTCGAGTTCTGGCGCCTCTTCGCCCGAATCGCCCGCGTCAGCGGCTTCCTGAACCAGGGCGGCTATCGAATGACGAAGACCTTGCTCACGTTTGCGGCCGAAGAGCGACAGAAGTCCGCGTTTGCCGCGACCGTTCTCCCGACGCTGGGGCTCCGGGGCGCTGCTGGCGTCTTTACCGGATGCTTCGCTGGACGCGCTCATACGCGCGGTTTCCATGGGTTGGGAACGCCAAGTCCCGCAAGTATGCGGGCTTCTTCCATCTCCATGCGGCGGGCTTCTCCGGCCAGATGATGGTCGTGCCCATCGAGATGCAGGACGCCGTGCACGACAAGATGCGCGAGATGCTGCAGCGGTGAGCGTCCGGCCGCATGCGCTTCGCGGCGCACGGTCTCGAACGCCAGCACGATGTCGCCGCCAGCGTATCCACCCGAAACCTCAAACGTCAGCACGTTGGTTGGCTTGTTGCGGCCCCGGTGACGCGCGTTGAGGCGCTTCACGACGCGGTCGCTGGACAGGACTATGGTGTCGGGGCAGGGGGACGAGCCCTCCCCAAGCGCGGCGGAGCGCCGTGCGACTGCGCTGACGGCGCGGCGAATCGTGCGCTCGATATTCGATGCGCACCCACGCCAGCGGGCGTCTTCGATAATGATTTCGAACTCGCCCTCGGCCTGAGCGGAAAACCATCCGCTCAGGTCCGGGGCGCCCAGAGATCGGTCGCCAGCTAAAGGCGGGCCGTTATCCGCCGCGTCGTCAAGGACGCGGCTGTCGCTACTTCGCGGTTCCATCGTGCTCCCGGCGGTCCCTGCTGCGGGAGGTGTCCCGTTCCGCCGCCGTTCTCTGATCATACGCGTCGACGATGCGCGCCACCAGCCTGTGACGCACGACATCGCGTGCGTCGAAGCGATTCACGACGATTCCGGAGACGCCTTCGAGCGTGTCGAGCGCGTCCTGCAGCCCCGACACCATGCCACGGGGCAGGTCGACCTGACTGAGATCGCCTGTGACCACCATGCGCGTGCCGTTGCCCATGCGGGTCAGGAACATCTTCATCTGCGCGGGAGTGGTGTTCTGCGCCTCGTCGAGAATGACATAGGCGTGGGCCAGAGTACGCCCGCGCATGAACGCCAGAGGGGCCACCTCGATCTCGCCAGTCGCCATGCGCCGGAGCACCTGATCGCCCGGCATCATGTCATGCAGCGCGTCGTAAAGCGGCCGGAGGTAGGGGTCGATCTTGTCCTTCATATCGCCGGGCAGGAAGCCGAGACGCTCTCCGGCCTCCACGGCAGGACGGGAAAGCACAATGCGGTCGACCTGTCCCGCCTGCAGCATTGCTACGGCCTGCGCGACGGCGAGGTAGGTCTTGCCCGTGCCCGCCGGGCCGACGCCAAACACCATTTCCTTTCGGGCCAGCATATCCATGTAGGTGGCCTGCCCAGCGGAACGCGGTTCAATCGCGCCACGCTTGGTTCGGATCGCAGGCAGATCGTTCAGCGGCAGGCGCGGTCCTTCCGGATCCACGACCGGTGCGCGCGTGGCGGCGGAAGGCGGAGCGCCGGGCGAGCTTTCGCGGAGCGCTGCGTGGATGTCGGACAGTCGGATGGCGGCGTCGATTTCCGAGGTGTCGATCACGCCGCCACGTTCCAGCTTGCGATACAGGGCGGTCAGCGCCGAGTGGGCGAGCGCCACCCGCCCCGGATCGCCGGAAATCGATATGCGGTTGCCGCGATGAGCCAGTCTGACGCCCAGCCCCTCTTCCATGTGGTGTAGGTGTCGATCCCTGTCGCCGACCAGACGCGCCAGAAGCGCATTGTCGCCGAACTGCAGCGTCGTCGGCTTGCGGGCGCCGTCGTGCGCGTTCGCAGGAGCCGGGCTGGCGAGGGAGGGAGAGCCGGCTGGGCCGGCGCGGAAGGGGGCTGGGGTCGCTATCTGGGTCAAGTGGGCGCGCACTCCTTGACGAGGGTTCCTGCCAGAGAATTGCTGAATCGGGCGTCGAGCCTCACCGGGCGCTCGACGCCGATCAGGGTGTCCGGTCCGTCAACATGGACGGGCTGGAGCCATGGGGACCTGCCGACCATCTGGCCGGGCTTGCGCCCGCGCCCGGTGAACAGGACAGGCGCCGTCAATCCGACGACCGAGGCGTTGAAGGCGTCCTGCTGCTCGCGCAGCAGAGCCTGCAGGGCCTGCAGCCGATCGTCCTTCACCGCCTCGGCGATCTGGCGCGGCGCGCCTGCCGCCGGGGTGCCTGGGCGGATCGAGTATTTGAAGGAATACGCCTGAGCGAACCCGACGTCGCGGATCAGGGCCATGGTGGCCTCGAAATCCTCGTCGGTCTCTCCCGGATGCCCGACGATGAAATCAGAGGACAGCGCAATATCCGGCCGCGCCGTGCGGAGCTTCTCGACGAGGCTCCGATATTCGTCCGCCGTATGTCCCCGGTTCATCGCCTTCAGGATCGTGTCCGAACCCGACTGCACCGGAAGATGCAGGAACGGCATCAGAGCGGGCAGGTCGCGATGGGCTGCGATCAGATCGTCGCCCATGTCGCGCGGATGGGACGTCGTGTAGCGGATGCGCGCCAGGCCGGGGATCGAGGACAGTGCTTCCGCCAGGCGCGCGAGGCCCCATATGCGGCCGTCCGGCCCCTCGCCGTGATAGGCGTTGACGTTCTGGCCGAGCAGGGTGATTTCGCGCACCCCGCTTTCCGCCATCCGTCGCGCTTCCGCCAGAACGGACGCCACGGCGCGACTGGCCTCTGCGCCGCGCGTGTAGGGAACGACGCAGAAGGAGCAGAACTTGTCACAGCCTTCCTGCACCGTCAGGAACGCGGTGACGTTGCCTTGAGTCTGCGGCGCCGCGACTTCTGGCAGGAAATCGAATTTCTGCTCGGCGGGAAAATCCGTGTCGATGACCGAGCCGCCCGCGCGGGCGGCGCGCGCCACCATTTCCGGCAGACGGTGATAGGTTTGCGGGCCGAGCACGATATCGACGTAAGGCGCCCGTTTGAGGATTTGCTCGCCTTCCGCCTGCGCCACGCATCCTGCAACGGCCAGCACGGTCGGTCGTCCGTCGGCCTTGCGCTCTTCCTTGATCAGCCGCAGCCGCCCGAGTTCGGAGAAGACTTTCTCAGCCGCGCGATCGCGGATGTGGCAGGTGTTGAGAATGATCATGTCCGCGTCGGAAGCGGACTCGACCGGCGCGTAACCGAGGGGACGCAACACGTCAGTCATCCGCGCGCTGTCGTACACGTTCATCTGGCAGCCCCAGGTGATCATGTGCAGTCCGCGAGTGGGCGCATGCGCCGGGCCGATTTCCGCCCCGCCAGCCTGCGGGGATTCGGACCCATATGTCCGGGCATCCGCGTTGTGGGTGAGGGGGGGGAGTAGGTCAGTCGTCACAGTCGCGCTCGTTCCGGCAAGCCGCCGGACCATTCCGTGCGACCAGTCGAAGAAATCGTTTGGCCGCGCGCTTCGGTCAAGACCCTCGGCCTGTCAGACCGACGAATTTGGCCGTCTCGGGATGCATCGACATGGTGGACGTCAGAATGTCTCTCCGCCGCAATGTGATACGCTGAGGCTCCTCGCGATTCCCATCACGCCAGAAGCCGCTACGTCATCAGGCAAAAGATGAGCCCGCCTTGTCAAGAGAAGCTTGCGTTACAGCCTCGGTCCCGGTCACGCCACTTCAGTGGCTGATGCGGCTTTCGCCACACCCGAGGGCAGGGTCCATTCGGGGGCTTGCGGGATGTCGTTCTGCCTCAGGCGCGCGGCGCCGTCGCTCACGGCTTTCCACGCGGCCTGCGCCAGCGCCTTGCGGCTCGAGAAATCTTCAGGGTCGAGAGGCTCATGGAGCAACACGCTCGCGCGCATCGAACGCCAGTGCACGAGCTGCCATACATGGGGGCCCAGATCCATGTCGCCGTACCACGCGAACACATTGCGTTTCGCGCGGCCAATCGGCATGCCGTCGAGCCGATCGAACACCACCGAAACCGGCTGGATCAACGGCGTCATGCCGGGCGGAAACTCCGCCTGCGCCGCGTCGTCGCCTTCAAGCGTCGCGCGCGCTTTCGCCGAAAGTCGGGGCGGCTTCGCGATTGCGAAGAAGGCGGACATGAACGGCAGGACGCGCGACCCGTCCGAGGACGTTCCCTCCGGGAACAGGATCAGATTGTCGCCTCCAGCCAGACGGGAGACCATTTCGTCGCGCTCCCGCCCGGTCGTGTTGCGTTGCCTGCTGACGAAAATGGTTCTGCCGATATGGGAAATTGTGCCCATGACCGGCCATTTTTCGATGTCGCCTTTCGCCACGAACACGGATGGCAGAAGTGCGCCGAGCACCGGCACGTCCAGCCAGGTGGAGTGGTTCGCAACATAGATAACCGGGCGATCGCCTCGGGCTCTTGCTCTGGCGCCGCCGACAGTTCCTGCGCGCCGTCCGATCACATTGATATCCAGCGAGAGCAGGATGCACAGCCCGCGCCAGATCACCCGTGTCCATCGTATTTTGGCGGTGCCGGGCACTGGCAGAAGGCAGGCCTCGAAACCGACGGACGACAACACCCACACGACGATCGCAGACAGACGCATGATCGCCCGCACACGCTTGAATACTCCCTTAGTGGGGGGAGGCGGAGAGCGGTCCTGCTCCGGATCGTGCGGGTCTATCCGGTAAGGGGGCGCCGCGCGTCGGCCAGCCGGTCGGGACGTCATGGCGCGGAGCCTGCAAACGTCGCGAAAAGAGGGGAAGCGGCCCGGCGGCGGCGGTGAACCGAAATCATGCGCTTCTCATAGCCCCAAACGTGCTGAAGGGACAACGAGAGGCAACATGCAGGACGCAGGCGCGTTTGGTTTGCTCGACCTTTGTCCCAATTTGGCCCCGATTGTGTCAGTAAGGACTTGGTATAGAGCGAATCGTTTCGGGGCGCGGCGGATCAGGTGGGAGAGGCATTGCAGGGGGTAGGGTTTGAAGCGGCGTGCGGAAGGTCGGTCGGCAGGGGGGGGCGCTCCCGGCGTCGCAAACGCTGGATCGTAAGGGCGCTGACGTGCGCGGGCGTGGCTGTCGTATGCACGGCGTTCAACGCTGTGGCCAGCTCTGGCGCGAAGCCTGCAGCCTCGGCGCCGGTCGGGCAGACGATTCCGTACGCCACCAAGATCGCCGCATCAGGCGATGGTGATCTGGATGCGGCGATCAACGCGTCTTCCGATCTTCTCAGTTTGCAAAAAACGCAGGCAGTCGGGCCGTTTGCGTTGGCCGGGCGCATTCGCAGCGATTACGGGCGCGTGAAGACTGCGCTCGAGAGTTTCGGTTATTACGATGGCGCTGCGACGATCACCGTACAGCGCCCAAAATCCGCTCAAAATCCTCAGGAATCCAATATTCAGGGCAACGACATCGGCTTGCCGCAATGGCTCGCGGATACGCCCAAGGGCGTGACGCTGAAAATCTCGATCTCGGTCAAAAGAGGTCCGCAATATTCAATCGGCGCGATCTCCATGACCGCTGCTGACGGCGAAGGTCAGGTCACGCTTTCTGACAGCGAAAGACAGGCGTTCGGCCTCAAGACGGGCAACCCGGCGATCGCGGCGACGGTGCTCTCCGCGGGAGGTTCTCTCGAGACCCGCCTGAAGGAGGAAGGGCATCCGCTCGCCGCCGTGGCGACGCCGACCGCCTATCTTCGGCCAACGACCCGAACGCTCGACCTGCGGTTCCCGGTGACGATCGGCCCGCGAGCCAATATCGGCGCCATCTCTCTGGATGGGCTGCAACGTACGCATCCGGCCTTCATCAGACGCGCCATGACCGTGGCGCCGGGTCAGTTGTATCAGCCGTCGAAAATCGAGGACGCAAGGCAAGGGTTGGCTTCGCTCGGCGTCTTTTCGACCGTCGGCGTGAAGGACGCGCCCAAGTTGGCCCCCGATGGCACGATGCCCCTGACGTTCAATTTTCAGGAGGCCAAACGCCATTCGATCGGCGCCGAAGTCGCCTATTCCACCGACCTTGGCGGTCGGGTCGGAACGACGTGGACGCATTACAACCTGTTCGGCAACGCCGAGCGCCTGCGCCTTACGGCGCTGGTGACGGGACTGGGCGGGTCCGCGCAGCAGGGGCTGGGTTACGACGTCTACGCCGATCTTTTCAAACCGGATTTTCCGGGGAAGAACCAGAACGCCAGCTTTCGCGTCGAAGGCCTGCGCCAGCTTTTCTATTCTTACCGCCAGACTGCGTTGCTCGCGCGCGCCGGCATCGTGCGTCGTTTGAACAAATACTGGAACGTGAACTACGGAGTGGCCGCCGAACAGGAAAGCATCAACCAGTTCGGCGTCACGCGCGATTACACGCTGGTGTTCGCCCCGCTGACCGCCACGTTCGACAACACCGAAGTCTCCTCGCCGCTTGTGCCTGCGACGCATGGTTTCCGCGTCTCCCTGAGCGCCACGCCATCGGCTTCGGTCATCAACCACACATCCTTCTTCGCGTTGCTGCAGGCGAACGCATCCACATATTTCGATCTCGCCCGCTTTGGGCTGAGCAAGGAGGGGCGCAGCGTCTTCGCCTTTCGGGCCATCGTCGGCAGCGTTCAGGGCGCGTCGACTTACGATATCCCGCCCGACCAGCGTCTGTATGGCGGCGGCAGCGCCACGATCCGTGGCTTTCGATATCAGGGCGTCGGTCCCCAGTTTGCGGGCACAAAATACGCCATCGGCGGCACATCTCTCGATGCAGGCACGGTCGAATTCCGACAACGCATCCTGAGCAGCTTCGGCGCGGCCGCGTTCGTCGACGCCGGGCAGGTCGGGTCGGGCAGTTCGCCTTTCACCGGCACGTTGCGCGTCGGGGCTGGCGGCGGCGTTCGTTATTACACCCCCATAGGACCCATCCGTCTTGATATCGCCGTGCCACTCAACCGGCCGCCGCGTGGCGACAAATGGGAATTGTACATCGGTCTCGGGGAGACGTTCTGATGGTTGACGCTCCCCGCGAATCTCTTCGTCCTCAAGATGAGTCGCTCGAAACGCCCCCGCGGCGTTCGCTGACACGGCGGATCCTGCGCGGCGCCGGTTTCACCGCCGCGGGTCTGCTAGGCTTCGTCGTGCTGACGCTCGTGCTTGCGCTTGTCGGCGCGAATGTCGACCCCGGGCGGCGCTTCATAGAGCGGCAGGCTCTTTCGCTGACGGGCGGTATGGTGAAAATCACCGGCCTGTCAGGGCGTTTTCCGGACGCGTTGCATATCCAGAAGATAGAGTTGCACGACGCGAAGGGCGCGTGGCTGACGCTCGACAATCTTGTCCTAGACTGGTCGCCGCTCGCGCTGGTCGGGCGCAGCACGCATGTTGAAAAGCTCGCCTTTGATCGTCTGGCTATTCCGCGTCTGCCTGCGACGGATGCGTCCAGCACGGCGCAGGCGACTAAATCTTCGCCCACCCACACGGGACTTTCCATCAGACTGGATCAGGTCGATGGACGAAGGATCGAGGTCGGCGCGCCGGTCGCAGGTGTCGCAGCGGCGCTGTCGCTGTCCGGTCATGCCCGCATCGGCGACCTGGACGGTCTTTTGAACGGTGTGTCGTTCGCGAAGTTGCCGCCCGCAGATGTCGCTATTGACGTGAACCGTCTTGACGCTGCGGGTCGCCTTACCATTGCGGCTCGTACGGAAGCGACGCATCTGGCCATCAGGTTGTCGGCGCAGGACGGTAAGGACGGGTTCGTCGCCAGCATGGCGAAAATGCCGGAATTGACCCCGCTCGCCATGAACATGACGCTCTCCGGTCCGACAGATCATGCTGCCCTTGACGTGCACGCGACGGCGGGGGCCGTGACGGCGTCCGTGACAGGGGCGCTGAACCTGCTGAAGAACGTCGCAGATATCAACGCCAGCGTAAGAGCCCCGGCGATGACGCCGATGACTGGCGTCAGCTGGAATTCGGTTGCGCTCGACGCGAAACTGAACGGCGCGATGAGTGCGCCCTCGGGTAACGCCACGCTCGCCATAGACAGTCTCGTTGCGGGATCGGCTCAGGTCGGCTCTCTTGCAGCGCAGTTCGACGGGCTTGGAACAGGGCAATCGCCCGATGTGCTTCATCTGCACGCCACGGCGAACGGTCTGCGTATTCCCGGCGGCAATCCGACCCTTCTGGCGGCGGCGCCGGTCCAGATCGATGCGACGTTCGCGCCCGGTCAGACGACGAAACCCGCGACGCTGGACGTATCTCATCCTCTTCTGCATGTGACCGCGCAGGCCGATACAGCGCCTGCGGTTAAGGGGCGTGCGACCGCGGATCTGCCTGATCTCGCGCCATTGGCGGCGATGGGAGGGCAGAAGCTCGGAGGCCATGCGGCTTTCGATGCGACGTTCGCTTTGCCGCCGTCTGCGTCGTCCAGCAGCCCGGACGCAGTAACGACGCTCGCCCTGAACGGCACGCTGGCCGCGAAAAGCGGTCTGCCGCAGGCGGTCGCGCTCATAGGCGACGTCGGCAAGCTTGCCGCCCGTGTGACGATGCGCCCTGAGGGCGCAGGCAAGGTCGTGCATATCGACACGCTGACTCTCGACGGACGCGCTTTGCACCTTTCCGCCAGCGGCGACGCCACGCAGAAGGACGCCGCGACGACGGTCGACGTCAAAGCTGCGCTGGCCCTGCCGGACCTTTCTGCGGCTGCGCCCAGTCTGCGCGGTTCGGCCAAACTCGACCTTGCGGCGAGTGGCCCCACGGACGATCTTGCGGCCACGGCGCATCTGGCCACAGATTTTGGCACGGCGACGATGCCCAAAGGCCCGCTGACGCTCGATGCGGCGCTTGCCCATTTGCCGGGTGCCCCGAGTGGCCACGTTACGGCCAAGGGAACGCTCGACAAGGCGCCTCTCGCGCTCGATCTGGCTCTGGCGCAGGACCAGGCGGGCACGCGCCACGTGTCTCTGAACAAATTCGACTGGAACAGCGCGCATGGCGAAGGCGCTCTCGACCTGCCTGCCGGCCGCAAGATTCCGCTGGGGACGATTGATCTGCGTGTGGCGCGTCTCGCCGATCTGCGCAACCTGATCGGACAGCCGATTGCGGGCGCGCTCTCGGCCTCTGTCCACACGACGGAGGCCACGGCCAACGCACCGGTGCAGGCGGCGATCAAGATCGATGGTAATGCAGCGCTTGCGCCATACAGCGTGGGTAAACTGTTGCTTTCGGGTGTCGTCACGGATCCAGAAAACGCGCCGTCCGCCAATTTGACGCTCGCGCTGGACAAGGTTGCGGCGCCGTCGGTGGCCGGGTCTTTGAACGCGACGGTCAAGGGCCCGCAGACAGCGCTCGCCACGACCGCGCAGGCGCGTTTCAGCGAGCTTTACGGTGCCCCCGGTCAGCTGGATCTCTCTGCGTTGGTCGATGTTCCGGGGAAACAGGTGCGGATCGACCGCCTTGCTGCGACGGCGAAAGGTGAGGCGTTGAAGCTTCTGGCGCCCGCAAAGGTCAGCTACGGCGAAAAGATGGGCGTCGATCATCTGCGCCTGACTCTCGCGCCGCCGGGCGTTGCGCCTGCGACGATCGACGTCGCCGGAACGATGAAACCCGCGCTCGCCGTGACGGCTTCCGTGCGTAATCTCACGCCCGCGCTTGCTCGTCCGTTCGCGCCGACGCTGCACGCGGCAGGAAGCATCTCGGCGGACGCAGCGCTCAGCGGCGCGCTCGCCGCGCCGCGCGGTAAGGTTACGGTGCAAGCGCGCGATTTGCGTATGCTGGACGGAGACGCGGCGTCGCTTCCGCCTGCCCGTATCGACGCATCGGCCAATCTTGCGGGCGCCAACGCCGCCATCGACGCGCGGATTGGGGCAGGGCCGAAGCTCGATCTGTCTGCGTCCGGCACTGTTCCGCTTTCGGCGACTGGTCCGCTCAACGTGCGAAGCACAGGCGCGCTCGATCTCTCGCTGGCGAACGCAGTGTTGGGGGCGAGTGGACGCCAGGCGCTCGGCGAATTGCGCTTCGCGTTGAACGTAGCCGGCACGGCGGCCAAACCTGACGCGAGTGGAACGGTCACGCTTCACGGCGGAGACGTGCAGGATTTCGCTCAGGGCGTGCATATCCAGAACATAGAGGCGTCGATCGCGGCCCAGCACGATACGATTGCGATCCAGTCCTTCACGGCGAAGGCGGGCGCCGGAACGATCGCGTTGGCCGGAACTGTCGGCGCGTTCGCGCCGGGCATGCCGGTGAACCTGCATTTCACGGCGAACAAGGCGCAGCCTGTCGCGAGCGATCTTCTGACGGCCATCATCAATTCGGACATCGTAGTGAAAGGGCAGGCAGATACGCGGATCGACGTCGCTGGATCGATCGATTTGCCTAACGTAGAGATCAATATCCCGAATTCGATGCCTGGCTCCGTCGCCACGCTCAACGTCGTGCGGCCCGGAGATAAGCCGCCGGCGCCCGAAACAACGTCCACTGGCTCCCGGGTCATTGCTCTGGACATAGCGGTCAAATCGCCGGGATCGTTCTTCGTTCGCGGTCACGGTCTCGATGCGGAAATGGCGGGCAAGCTGCATGTGGGCGGCGTCGCTTCCGCACCACAGATCAGCGGCGGGTTCGACATGCGTCGTGGCATATTCGATCTGGCTGGCATCTCTCTGAATTTCACGCGTGGTCAGGTGGCCTTCAACGGCAGTGGCGTTAACCATAAGCTCGATCCCACCCTGGATTTTGAGGCGCAACGCAACGTCAACGGCGAGACGGCGATGCTCAAGGTGGGGGGATACGCCAGCAGCCCGAAGATCAGCTTCGACTCCATCCCGTCTCTGCCGCAGGATCAGGTGCTGGCCATGCTTCTTTTCGGCACCGACGCGCATTCGCTGTCGAGCACGCAGATGGCGGAAATTGGCGTCGCGCTGGCGACGTTGACCGGCGGGTCGGCGTTCGATCCTCTGGGCGCCGCGCGTAAATCGCTCGGGCTGGATCGTCTCGCGATTGGCGGTGGTTCAGGCGTGGGCAATGGCGGAACCAGTATCGAAGCCGGAAAATACGTCATGAAGGGCGTTTATGTCGGCGCGAAACAGGCGACTTCTGGCTCTGGTTCGCAGGCTCAGGTTCAGGTCGATCTGACGAAGCAACTGAAGCTGAACACGACGGTTGGCACAGGGGGCACCGTAACGGGGTTCACGACGCCGGAGAACGATCCCGGGAGCAGCGTCGGATTGCTCTGGCAATATCGCTATTGAAATCTGGTCGGTCTCGCTGACCGGCAGGTAAAAAGGGAAGACGAGCAGGCCGTAGAGTGGTCCGCCGTCTCCCTCGCTTAAGATATTCTGGTCGATCAGATGAGGTTCTCCGCTCGGGGTGGGGCTGATGCCGGAGCGGAAATTCTCTCGATCGATCGGTTTGGTGGGGGAGAGCGCCATAAACTGCGTCAGGGCATCAGGACGCCCACGCCGGTTTACGGACCACAATTAAGAAAACTATTTCTATCGCCTGTAAGAAACGTAGTTTATTGCTCGGGCGGATCACCGCGACGCGCCAGTTTTGGAGTGTTCGCTGCGGTTAGGCTGGCGTGGCGAAGCGGGCGAACTCAAGCACGAGGCGTTCGTAAACCGGTTTCTTAAAGCCGACGTTCAGCAGCGGTAGTGACGAAAATTCGACCCATTTCCAGGCGTCGAATTCGATATGCGCATCCAGATCGAGCCGAATCTCGCTTTCTGGGCCCGTGAAACGTAGTGCGAACCACTTTTGTGTCTGTCCCCGGTAACGGCCGCCGAGCGCCTTGCCGATCAATTTCGACGGCAGATCGTAACTGAGCCAGTCTTCGCAGACGCCAAGTATCTGAAGCGAAGACATGCCGGTCTCCTCGTGCATTTCGCGCAGGATCGCAGTCTCGGGCTCTTCGTGATCGTCAATGCCGCCTTGCGGGCACTGCCACACGCCATCGTCAGGCCCGCCACCAGCCCCCGGCATGTCCGTGCGACGAGCAATGAACGCCTGCCCGGCCGCGTTGAACACGACCCCGCCGACATTTCGGCGGTAGGGGAGATCATCAGGCTTAGGCGCTGGCGGAAGATCGTGCGCCATCGTTCCTAGAATCCGGAGGTGGTGGTTGAGGGAGCATTTGCTGCCGGCTGAGGCGGTTTCGCGGGAGTCGCCAAGCCATCAGCTGCGGGAGAAGAAAGTGGTGTGGCGCTGACGCTGGGCGAAACCGGAACAGATTGTGTGGATGCTGGCGGCAGCGGTGAAGCGTTGACAGTGGGTGACACCGCGACAGTTGGTGCGGGCGGCGACGCGAGCGAGGGATCTGTCGATGCATCGCTTCTGTTCGCTGGAGAACTGGCGGCGGAGGCAGGTTTGTCCGACAGCGAACTAACCGGGACAAGCGTGACGCCTTTCGCGGCGAGTCCTTTCGCCCAGGCGGCTATGCGTTGCACCAGAACCGGCCGGATCGGTCCCGCGACGCCTGTGGCCTCGCCCTTTGCTTTTGCAATCTGGAGCAGCCACGCGAGTTGGCTGTCGACGCCGTCCGCATCAGCGGCCGTATCGAAGGTGAACGACGCGTCGCCGCCGATCACGGGTCCGTAACGCGGAGCGCCCGGCGTCGCGTTGAAATAGAGCAGCCCGCGTTCATCGAGCTGCTTCGCCACCATCCGGAAATCCGGCGACTGCGCGTATGCGCCTCCATCCTGGCCGGAAAAGGCGTTCGTCACACCGACATAACCGTCGAACCGAGAGAGCGACCAATTCAGGTCGTTCTGGTCCGCCTGCACGGTGTGGTCGTATCCGAGACTATGTGGCCCTTCGTCGTCGAGCGGTGCGGCGGCGGGCTCCATGGGTAGCGCCAGAAACAGCTCGTGTCCGGTCTTGCGCGATTCGTCGAGCAAGGCGGGAGCCGCGGCCGCAGACGCGGGGACTGCGAACGAAACGCCCGAAGGCAAGTCGTCGAGGGCCGTCTCGCTCATGTCCTGTGACATGCCGAAACCGGAGAGAAGCAGGGCGACGCGAACATTGCCTTGCGGAACCATGGGCAAGGCGGCCGCATAGGCTTCACGCGGCGTTTCGCCGTTGGGGCCGCGTTGGGGAAGGTGGTGGTCCGGGTCCCCGGCCATTGGCGCCAACAACGCGGGGATCGGTTCGGTGATGGGTCTGACACCCGCCGTCTGGGCCGCTCCGGTGGCGTGGGGCGACGACGATGTCGCTTGTTCGACATGCTTCCGCGGCTTCGTCTCTTCAGGGAGATAGCTTGCGGGCATGAAGCGCAACGCGGCCGCCGCGATAAGCAGCAGCACGCCAACTCCGCCCCAGAACCTGACGAACAGGCGCCCGGACGGAGGCAGGCGCCTCCAGAGGGAGGGAGGCGCCCGCTCGCCGCTCAGAATGGCGGAGAACTCGTCGTCGGGGGACGTCATACCGTCAGTGATGGGGAGCCTCGTTCTTTGCAGCGGTCGTCTGCTCGGGAGGCAGCGACGCGACAGGATCTGGAGCAGCTACGCCAGCCATGCTGCGTACGACACGGAGCCCTTCCTGCAACTGGAAATCCGTCGTGGGCTTTGTCACGTCGAATGTCGGCCAGTTCGCCGGAGGTTGGTTCGGTATCTGAGCGGCGATGGCCGGAATGTCGTCGCGCGCAGGCGGCTTCGTCTGATTGCCTCCTTCGTTCTTGATGATATGCGCCAGATCGGCTTCGCGGATGCTGAATCCGGGGTCCTCGCGCGTTTCCTTGACGACGATGTCAGGAACGATGCCCAACCCCTGGATCGAGCGCCCGGACGGCGTGTAGTACCGCGCGGTCGTCAGGCGCACGGCGCCGTTGCCCGGTATCGGCATGACGGTCTGGACTGAGCCTTTGCCGAAGGTCTTGGTTCCAAGAAGGATAGCCCGACGGTGATCTTGCAGCGCCCCGGACACGATTTCGCTGGCCGATGCGGACCCACCGTTGGTCAACACGACAACGGGAAGTCCGCCCGTCATGTCAGAACCTTTCGCGTCCCAGCGCTGGCTGTCCTTGGGACGGCGGGCGCGGGTGGAGACGATTTCGCCGTTCTTGATAAATGAGGACGAAACGTCGATCGCCTGATTGAGCAGGCCGCCCGGATCGTTACGCAGATCAATCACGAGACCGTTGAGTTTGCCGCCAGCCTGCTTCACCAGCTTGTCGTAAGCTTTGTGCAGTTCGTCCGTCGTTTCCTCGTCGAACTGTGCGATGCGGATATAGCCCGTTTTGTCGTACAGCGCCGACTTGACGACCTGAATATGGATGATCTCGCGCGTCAGCGTCAGCACGATCGGTTTCGGCGTCTTTTCGCGGATCAGCGTCAGCGTGATTTTGGTGTCCGGCTTGCCGCGCATCTTCTCGACGGCTTCATTCAGGGGACTGCCATCGATGTTGTGGCCGTCGATCGCCACAATGAAGTCGCCGGGCTTCACGCCCGCGCGCCACGCAGGCGTGCCGTCAATCGGGGAGACGACGCGGATGTGACCGTCCTCTCCCTGCACCTCCAGCCCGAGGCCTCCGAACTTGCCGGTGGTCTGCACCTGCATGTCGGCGTACTGCTTTTCGGTCATGTAGGAGCTGTGCGGGTCAAGGCCGCTCAGCATGCCGTTCAGCGAGTTCGTGATCAGGTCGCGATCGGACACAGGTTCCACGTAGTTGGCGCGAACCAGGTCGAAGATGCTGCCGAACAGAGTCAGGAGCTTGTAGGTCTCGGCGTGGTTGCCGGTCTTGTCGGCCCCGTCCTTGCCAACGGAGGCCTCCTGCGCGAAGGCGGCGCCAGTCAATGACGCTGCGCCCGAGTAGGCGAGGCGGGTAAGTTCCGGCCCCGCCGTAATGCCTGCGATAAAAGCGGCGCCGAACAGTAAGCCGGTGCGGAACGTCATACGCTATCGTCTCCTGCGCCACCCGCTGGCCGGTGATGGCGACTCCCAGTAATCTTCGCGACGCGAATCGCCCGGACGCGCCGGATCATCCACGATAAGCCTTACCTATCGGCTAAACCCGGTTTTAGACGCTAAAAAGGCGCCGTCGCAAACCCTGAACCAATTCCTGTCCCCGGCAGGCGAGGGACGCGAACGTTCCTGCGTCGGGAGCATCACCGGACGCCCTAGAGAAATGGAGCAGGATCGACGGCCGACTGCCCTTTTCGAAGCTGCACAAGCAGGCTCGATCCTGATCCGGACATGGAGCCGATGGCGGCGCCTTTCACTAGAGTCTGGCCCGGTGCGGCGTCCAGTGTCCCAAGACCAGCCAGAACGAAACGATAGCCCCGTCCGCAGTTGAGAATCAGCATCTGCCCATAACTGCGGAATGGCGACGCGAATTCGACCGTTCCCGCACAAGGAGAGCGGACACTGGCGCCGGGGGATGTACGAAAGGTCATCCCTGAAGCCGGGCCTGATTCTGTTTGCTGTCCCCACGCCGTGACGAGAGTGCCCGCCACTACGCCGCCGCCGCCGCGTGCGTGGCTGGAAACTGGTCCTGCGCTGGAGGCTGTCGGGCCAGCCCCATCGCCATCCGCCAACCGCTTTGCGCGGTTGCGAGCCTCGGCCGCTGCGGCAAGGCGGTGGGCGCGTTCAGCGGCTTCGGCTTCACGTTGGAGTTGCGCCATCGCGGCGGCTTCGGCCGCGACGATATGGGCTATCGCGTCCTGTAATGAAGAGGCGCGGGCTGCTTCCGTCGCGACGCGCGCCGAGGACTGGCGCGCAGCCGCGTTGGAGCGGATCTGCGCGTCGCGCGCCGCGCGCGTCTGCGCCGCCAGCGCGCTCTGTTGCTGGCTCTGGCTGTGTTCCAGCGCGTTCGCCTCGGCCAGACGGGAGGACAAGGTCTTGTCAAGCTCCACCAATTCCGCATTGCGTTTCCGCAGCGTCTCCGCGTGACTCTCCAGAGACGTCGAAAGGCCGCGGATGATCAGAAGGCCAGTCACTGCGTCGGACGGGGACAATGGGTTGGCCAGCAGCGTGTCGGCAGGGTAGAGGCGCAGCCTGTTGGCGAGCGGCAGCACGGGTGCTACGGCCTTAGCGTCTTCGGACAATGAGTCACGCAGATGCTGTTGCTCCTGCCGGAGGGCGGCGATCTGATCGCGGACGGACTGCACCTTCGCATCCGTTTCCTGAAGCCGTGCGGCTGCCGCGACGGTCGCGGCGGACAGGGCCGTGGCTTTGGCCTTGTCGTGCGCCGCCTGTTCGGCGGCGGCCGTGCTGGTCTGCCGCGCCGCAGCCAGACGTGTCGCCTGCTCGTCTCGTTGCTTTTTCAAAGCAGTTTCCTGAGCGCGTGCGGCGTCCAGCGCCGCGCGCGAGGAGTGTGCGCTGGAGGCTCGCGGGTTCGCGGGCGCGGTCTTGCTTGTGCCGGAGGTTCTATGTTGGGCGGCATGATGGTGCGCCGCAGCCGACGATGCGACGGGAGAGGCGGCCAGAGAGACTGCCACTGCGGGCGCCAGCAGCCGAAGCACGGATGACCGGCTGGCGATCATCGGTAAGGAAGAGGCTCCCCGGCATGCCGGGGGCTGCATCGGCGCTGTGCTGAATCCGCTTGCTAAAGACATGATGAAAACAGGCCGCTGCATTTTCAAGGGCGCAGCCACGTCATCCGCCGCAGCTCGTCGGGGCGCTCGCCGTGGGCTGCTCCAACGAAAAATGCGATCAGGCAGGGGCGCGCTTTTATTGGCTGACACACTTGAAACGACGGCCAGATACGCGCCGCGTTGCTTTGTTTTTCCACCACCCGCCAGTCCGGATCGTCAACCTCACGCTGAAGCGGTTTCGATCAATGACTGCCCCGTCATCGCTTCGGGCTGGGCGACCTTCATCAGCGCGAGCAGCGTCGGCGCGAGATCGGCGAGCCTGCCGGGTCGCAAGGTGACGCCGGGCACGCCCGCGAGCACGCAGGGCACCTGGTTGAGCGTATGCGCCGTATGCGGGCCGCCGGTCTCCGGGTCACGCATAAGTTCGCAGTTACCGTGATCCGCCGTCACCAACAGGGCGCCGCCCTGACGCGCAATTGCGTCGGCGATTTTGCCAAGGCCGGTGTCCACCGTCTCGACGGCCTTGATCGCGGCTTTCAGCACGCCGGTATGGCCGACCATGTCCGGGTTGGCGAAATTAAGCACGATCAGGTCGTATTTTCCGCTGTCGATCGCCTCAACCGCGCGATCGGTCAACTCGGGCGCTGACATCTCCGGTTGTAGGTCGTAGGTCGCGACTTTCGGCGACGGCACCATAATCCGGTCTTCGCCGTCGAACTGCGCTTCCCGACCGCCGTTCAGGAAGTAGGTGACGTGCGGATATTTCTCGGTCTCGGCCATGCGTAGCTGCGTCTTTCCTGCCGCTGACACGACTTCTCCGAGAAGCTGCGTCAGGCTCTGCGGCGGAAAGAGAACGGTCGTCAGCCTGGCCAGATCGTCGCTGTAACGCGTCATGGCGACCGCCGCCGCGAAGCGCCGCACGGCCTTGCGCTCGAAGCCCGTGAAGTCCGGATCCAGCAGGGCGTTCAGCAGTTCGCGGATACGATCGGCGCGGAAGTTGAAGGAGAGAATTCCGTCGCCGTCCTTCATGCCTGCGTAATCGCCCAACACGGTTGGTTCGACGAATTCGTCGGTGACTTCCGCCTTGTAGGAAGCGTCCAGCACCGCCCCGGCGGACTCCGCTCTCGGACCGGAGGCTGACGTCAGAACGTCATAGACGCGCGATACCCGCTCCCAGCGATTGTCGCGATCCATGGCGTAGTAACGGCCGGAAATAGAGGCGACGGTGACGCCATCGGGCATATCAGCGAGCAGTTTCGCTACGTAATCCTTTCCCGATTGAGGAGCCGTGTCGCGCCCGTCGGTGAAGATATGGAACGCCACGGGCACGCCGGCGGCTGCGACGATGCGTGCGAGCCCGACTGCGTGATCCTGATGCGCGTGGACGCCGCCGGGGGAGACCAGCCCCAGCAAGTGGCAGGTTCCACCGTTCTTTCGAAGCGTATCGATGAATGCGGTCAGCACCGGGTTGGCGGCGAGGCTGCCGTCGCGGAGGGAGCGGCTGATTCGGGGGAGTTCCTGCATCACGACGCGACCGGCCCCGATGTTCAGGTGCCCGACCTCGGAGTTGCCCATCTGGCCATCAGGAAGGCCGACGTCTTCGCCGCTTGTGTCGAGGAAGGTGTGTGGGCCTTCCGCCCAGAGCCTGTCGAAAGTCGGCGTCGACGCCTGCCGCACGGCATTATCGGCGTCATCTTCGCGCCATCCGAAGCCGTCGAGGATGACCAGCATCGCCGGGCGGCGAGGGGAGGCGAGCGGTGTGCTTGAATCCGACATGGACGTCTCTGCATCGGCTGTTTGTTTACGCCATGATGGCACTCTGACGTCGCCCTTCCAAGGCGTTCACATCAGCGCAGGCAGTTTCGCGATAAAATGGCGGCCCGTTTTTCTCGGCAGTTTTACCGTTGATCCGAGGCAGTATGCGGTTAACGGGGGTTGAGACGTCTCGGCGGCAGTGGGCGGACCTCGTTCGTCATGACCGTTTTTTCATCTGCGGCATCTTTGCCCGCGGTGCGTCGGGTGACCATTTCTTACCACGCAGGCGTGGCGGCTGTTTGACGGTCCCAACCTGTGCGAGCGGGTAAGCGCCGTGTCCATGCGAAAGCTTGTTTGACGCGGTAGCCCGCTCGCGGACTATAAGCCCCAACAAAGCCCCGAAATGCGCTATTGTCGTTGCGCTTCAGGAGCGAAACGACAGAAAGGTCCAGAACGATGTCCGACGATCCTCAACCCGTGTCCCTCTGCGGCGTGCTGAGCGAAGAGCAACTGCGCATTCTTCGGCAGCACGGGACCGAGCGCCCTGGCTCCAGCGAACTCAATCATGAGAAGCGCGAAGGCGTTTATCGCTGCGCCGCATGCGGGACTCCGCTGTTTTCGTCTGAGACGAAATACGAGAGCGGCAGCGGTTGGCCGTCTTTCTTCGCGCCGGTCGCGGGCGCTGTGGAAACAGAGACCGACGAAAGTCTTGGCATGGTGCGAACCGAAGTTCATTGCGCGAAATGCAAGGGACATCTTGGACACGTGTTCCCCGATGGACCACCGCCCAGTGGCCTGCGCTACTGCATGAACGGCATCGTTCTTGATTTCCAACCCGGTTCTTCGTCCGAGCCTGCCTGAACGGCTCGGAACGCCAAGCCTTTCCACCCATCACGGAGCAAGCCCGTCGTAATGTCAGAAGCCGCATACCCCGCAAACGTCGTGATCGTCGATCACCCGCTGGTCCAACACAAACTGTCACGCCTGCGCGACGCCGCGACGTCCACTGCGGGATTCCGGAGGCTGGCGCGCGAGATCAGTCTTCTGCTCGCCTACGAAGCGACCCGGGATCTGAAGCTTGAAGACGTCGAGATCGAAACGCCGCTTGAGAGAATCACCGGCAAGCATCTGTCCGGTAAAAAACTCTGCTTCGTTTCGATCCTGCGGGCCGGAAACGGCATACTGGATGGGATGCTCGATCTCGTGCCGTCCGCGCGCGTCGGGCACATTGGTCTTTTCCGTGATCCGGCGACGCTTCGACCGGTGGAATACTACTGTAAGTTGCCGGACGATATCGAGGCGCGTGATTGCATCGTCGTCGACCCGATGCTGGCCACCGGGCATAGCGCCGTCGCCGCCATAGATAGCCTCAAGCGCGTAGGCGCAGGCACCATCATTTTCGTGTGCCTGCTCGCGGCGCCCGAAGGCGTCGCCTGTCTGGCGGCGGCGCATCCGGACGTGAAGATCATCACCTGCGCTGTCGATCGCGAGCTCGACGATCACGGTTATATCCGGCCCGGTCTCGGTGACGCGGGCGACAGGCTGTTCGGAACAAAATAATCGGTTAAATTAACTGATAAAATTGCGTTTTGGTCAGACGGAAAGGAGTTTTTTGCCCGTTTCGTCGCCAGAACGCACATCGGTTGATGCGGCTTCGCGCGCGGATGGGGAGCGGAGCCCCTCAAGGATATCTTCGTTGACATCGACAAGAGGTTTCAATGTCACGCCATGCATCATGGCGTTGATGCTGTAACGGGTCGCCCAAAGCGCCAGTTTGCTCAGGTTGGCGCGAAGCCCATGAGGAAAGCCGTTGTTATCGGCTCCGGTTTCGCGAAGAATTGCGGACCAGAGCTTTTGGTTCAGGTTCAGCGCATGTAGGCGCGATTTCTGATCGTGCGCCGCGCGCAGATGACGGATGGCTTGTTCGAAAGCCAGAATTTCAATGTCTCGAGGAGACATTGTAGACGCTGTGTTCTGGTTGTAACGCCGTATACCGTAGTTCATCGGGCGGTCCTTGCTTCGTGATGACGACTGATGAAGTCAACCGAAGTCTGTCAGGAATTCACTTAAGATCGGTGAATGATTTTCGATAATTGACTGACGGAGTAGTCTACCTTGCGTAATGACGCATCTATTCAAATTTTCAATATTTCTTGAATTATACTAAAATATTTACGATTCATGTGTGAGAAATTTCTGGGCGAAGTCGGAACTTCGCCCAGCGATGCTCTTTTAGCGGAACAGAGTCAGAATGTTCTGCGAGGAGGACTTCGCCAGCGATAGCGAGGAAATAGCCAGTTCCTGCTTGGTCTGGAGCGAGGTCAACTTGGCGCTTTCTGCAGCCATATCAGCGTCCGTCAGTGCGCCTACCGTGGACGTCAGAGAGTCGGACAGGTTCGACGAATAAGTCGTCATGCCTGTGATCGTCTGCGTGTTTGTGCCCAGCGTGGACGCAACGTTCGTCATTGCGGTGATAGCGTTCTGAACGACCGACACCATATCGGAGATCGCGTTAGCGCTATAAGCGGTTCCGGCGGAATCCGTGCTCTGTTCGGTCAAAACGCCCGCCGTCGTCACGAATACGTTCTTTCCGGCCGTCGTGACAGACGCGTCGCCAGCAGCCATTCCGGACGAGAGACCAAGCGCGTCGGTGAGGGTGTTTGTGTCGGCTGGTTTCGCGAAGTTGGTCCCAACGGCAACGACCGTTCCGGAGATATCCGTGGAGGTCAAGGCGTTTGTGATCGTTGACGTGGAGCCCTGCAGGCCAGTGACGTAGGTGAGGGTCCCTGCAGTGACGGCGCCAGTGGCTGTCGCGCCCTGGTTCGCAGTGTTCGCATCGGTCGCGCTGGTCAGCAGGTTGACGCCGTTGACCGTCGCGTTACGGGCGAGCGTGTTGATCTGGTCCAGATAGCCGTTGATTTCCTGAGCGGTCTGGGCCAGCGCCGTCGTATCGCCCTGATTCGAACCAAGCGACGTCACCGCAGTCTGCAGAAGTTGCAAAGTGCTGATGATCTGGCTGGTTGCGGATGAGGTCGTGCTGACAGTTTGCGCGGCAGTGGAGAGGCCGTCGTTAACTGCGGACAGACCGGAGATGTTCCCGCTGATCTGCTGCGAAATGGCGTAGGTGGCAGGGCCGTCGGACGCGGTCGAGACCTTCAGGCCGGTCGACACTTCGTTCTGGGCTTCGTTCAGGGCGTCGGTCGTGGCGTTGAGGGACTCAAGGGCCACCATGGCGCCGACATTGGTGTTGATTGAAAGCGACATCAGATTTTCTCCGTTGGAACTGCATTTTTTGCAGCAACGACATCTGACGTCAGAAAACCTAAGGTGGAGTTAACAGGATGAATAATTAGACGCCTAAATCTTTTTTGGTCGCCCCCAATACTGCGTCCTCATGCCTGATAATCCGTCGCGCCAGTTTCAAGGCCGTATACAGATCTTCCTGCTCTGCTGACGCCAAGGCGGACGAAAGCAGTTCCCGCGCCGTTTCCGACGTCGTCTCTTTCGAAAAAATTTCTATATAATAACGGGCTTCCGAAAATGCCGACGTGCGCTCCTCCGGCGTTCCGACATAGGCGGTCTGAAGCGCGTAGTAGATTCTGCGCGCGGGCGTGTTGGCCTGCTCTGGAGGAAGAAGCTGGCGGCCGAAGAGAAACCGCGCCTGATTGGTCAGTCGAATCTGCGCGGAGGTCAGAAAATGTATGCCGGCGCCGTTGATGATCATCCGATCATTCGCATCCAGCCTTATCCCAAGCCCCGCCACCCGTCGTCTCCGTTATGCGTGTTTCGCATTCATAGGCGTAGTCGAGAGATATGTAATTTCGGTTAATTTCTATCTGCTTATGTGATTTCGGAAAGTTTGCGGTGATCCTTTTCCCGGCGGGCGCGTTATTCGCATCAAGGGCCTGATCAATGCATCACAGGAGAAGTCAGGATGTCAGATCACGTTTACCGCGTCGTAGAGGTCGTCGGATCGTCCGGGAAGTCGGTCGAAGCAGCGATTGAGAACGCCGTTTCGACGCTGGCCAAGGACGAAAAACACCTTCGCTGGTTCGAGGTGACCAGCACGCGGGGCCACATCGAGCATGGAAAGGTCAGCCATTATCAGGTCACCCTGAAAATCGGGCTCACGTTGGACGACAAATAAGCGTCGCCCAACCGGGCAGGCGGGATCAGACCCGCCTGACGATATAGGATGCGGCGAGTGCGGTAGTGATATCCTGCGCGTGCTGCGGGTCGCGCGCCTCGATCATGACTTCCAGTTCGGCGGCCTGCACAGACGGCGCCGCGAAGAGGCGCTGGTGCGAGACCTCGAGGATATTGCCGCCAGCTTCCCCAATCGTCCTGGAAATGTCGGCGAGCACGCCCGGCCGATCCGGGATTTCCATAGCCAGACGAAGCAGCCGTCCGTCGCGCAGCATCGCCCGAAGCAGGGTGTTGGCGAGGATGCGGCTGTCGATGTTGCCGCCGGTTATGGGAATGGCGACGCGTTTTCCGGCAAACAGATCGGGCCGTTTTATGACGGCGGCGAGCGCCGCTGCGCCTGCGCCCTCGCTCACCTGTTTCGTGGCTTCGGCGAGCATGGTGATCGCGTCTTCCACATCGCGTTCGCTGACGACGACGATGTCGGAGACGTATTCCTTGATCACGTCATATGGGCGCCTGCCGATCTTCAGCACGGCGATGCCCTCGGCGATCGTGGCGCCACCCGGCGGCGTGATCTCGGCTCCGGGAAATGCGGAGAGGGAGGAGTAGCTCTCAACCTGCACGCCGACCATTTTCATATTCGGACGCAACGCGCGGGCCGCGACGGCCGATCCGGAAAGCAGCCCGCCGCCGCCGATCGGCATGACCAGCGCGTCGAGTTCGCCTGCGTCCTGACAAAGTTCGAGGGCGAAGGTGCCTTGCCCGGCCATGACGGCGTCATCGTCGTAGGGATGCACGAAGACGCGACCTTCGCGCTCCTGCAGATCGTTCGCGAACAGTGTCGCTTCCGCGAAATTGTCGCCCTCAAGAATGACCCGCGCGCCCCAGCTTGTGGTGCGCGTGACTTTTCCGGCAGGGGTGAAGCGGGGCATCACGATGACGGCGTCGATACCCAGCAGGCTCGCGTGACGCGCGACGCCCTGCGCGTGGTTGCCCGCCGACACGGTGATTACGCCGCGCGCGCGCTCCTCGGGCGTCAGCAGGGCCAGTTTGTTGGCCGCGCCGCGCTCCTTGAACGATCCTACTGCCTGCAGGTTGTCCAGCTTCAACGTAATCTCGGCCCCGGCCGCGCGGGACAGGGTATGGGAGGGCACGGTCGGCGTGCGAAGCACGCGCCCTTCTATCCGCGCGGCGGCGGCCAGAACGTCGTTGAAGGTGATCACGGGTCGGGTACCGTTAAGCGTAGATGACGGAGAGGATTTCGTAAGTCCGGTCGCCGCCAGGGGCGGGAACCGATACGGTGTCTCCAATCGACTTGCCGATCAGGGATTTCGCGAGTGGGGAAGACACGGACAGCAGGCCCTGTTTGATGTCGGCCTCGTGGACGCCGACGATCTGGTACGACGCTTCCTTGTCGGTCTCTTCGTCGACAAGCTTCACGCGTGCGCCGAATTTCACCTGATCGCCCGACAGGGTGGACGGGTCTATGACCTCAGCCGTCGAGATGATTTCTTCAAGCTCGAGCACCCGGCCTTCGACGAAGGACTGGCGTTCGCGCGCGGCGTGATATTCAGCGTTTTCGGACAGATCGCCATGTTCGCGCGCTTCGGCGATGGCGCGGATGATCGCCGGACGCTCTTCGGATTTGAGACGACGCAACTCGTCTTCAAGTCGTTGCAGACCGGTTGCGGTCATCGGAACTTTCTGCAAGGCGCCTAATCCTCAGGTAACGGAACGAAAAAGCGCCGGAAGGCTCACTGGAAGCCCTCCGGTGGTCGGAACTCGTCTGGAAAATCCGGGCTGCAATCGCGCGCGACGCAGCCCGCTGTAAAATCAGAACGATCCACGAAAATAGGACTGAAGCGGCGCGACTTCAAGCGGCCCTTCCAGCATTGCGCTGATTGCATAGGTCGCGGCCCGTGCGCCCGCCATCGTGGTGTAGTGCGGAATGCCCATGGTCAGGGCCGAACGGCGTATGTCGTAGCTGTCCTTAACTGCCTGCGCGCCCTGTGCGGTGTTGATCACCATCTGGACCTCGCCGGAGCGGATGGCGTCCACGCAGTGCGGGCGGCCTTCCAGCACCTTGCTCACGATCGCCACCTCGATTCCGGCCTCGCGCAGCCTCGCAGCTGTGCCGCGGGTGGCGAGGATCGAGAAACCCATCTGGATCAGACGGCGACCCAGAGGCGCAAGTTGCGCCTTGTCGCCGTCGCGCACCGACAGGAACACCGTCCCGGACAGGGGCAGCTTCACGCCGGCGCCGAGCTGGGATTTCGCGAAAGCGCGTTCGAAGGACGTGTCGAGGCCAATGACCTCACCGGTCGAGCGCATCTCCGGGCCGAGGATTGTGTCCACTCCCTGAAAGCGGTGGAACGGGAACACGGCCTCCTTGACGGCGACGTGTGGCACGACGGCCAGATCGTCCAGCTTGAACTCGCTCAGTTTCGAACCAGCCATGACCCGCGCGCCGATCTTCGCCACCGGCACGCCGGTCGCCTTCGCGACGAACGGCGCGGTGCGGGAGGCGCGGGGATTCACCTCCAGAACGAAGATCTCCTGATCCTTTATGGCGTACTGGACGTTCATCAGACCAACGATGCCAAGTTCGCGGGCCATTGCCTCAGTCTGCGCCTTCAGTTCGGTGACGATGGCGGGAGAGAGTGTGTACGGCGGCAGGGCGCAGGCGCTGTCGCCAGAATGGATGCCCGCTTCCTCGATATGCTCCATGACGCCTGCGACATAGACGTCCGAACCATCGGCGATGCAGTCCACGTCCGCCTCGATCGCGTCGTTCAGATAGTGATCGATCAGCACCGGGCCGGACGACACTTCCGGTCCGGCCAGCAGCAGCACCGTCTTCATGTAGCGTTGCAGACCGGCGCGGTCGTAGACGATCTCCATCGCGCGGCCGCCAAGCACGTAGGACGGGCGCACCACCACCGGGTAGCCGACGCGCTCGGCCACGTCTTCCGCTTCGGCGGGGTTGCGGGCGATGCCGTTTTCCGGCTGGCGCAGGCCGAGCTTGCGCAGCATGGCCTGGAACCGTTCGCGGTCCTCGGCGCGGTCGATGGCGTCGGCGGGGGTGCCGAGCAGCGGAATGCCCGCCTGTTCCAGAGCGTGCGACAGCTTCAGCGGCGTCTGGCCGCCATACTGCACGATGCAGCCCAGAACCTCGCCGCGCTCCTGCTCCTTGCGGATCAGGGCGATTACGTCTTCGGCGGTCAGCGGCTCGAAATACAGACGATCAGAGGTGTCGTAATCGGTCGAAACCGTCTCGGGGTTGCAGTTGACCATGACGGTCTCAAGCCCGGCCTCGCGCAGGGCGTAGGCGGCATGGACGCAGCAGTAGTCGAACTCGATGCCCTGACCAATCCGGTTTGGGCCGCCGCCGAGGATGATGACCTTCTTGCGGTCCGTCGGATGCGATTCACAGACCGGCGCGCCGAAGCCGCCTTCGTAGGTCGAATACATATAGGGCGTCGCGGAAGCGAACTCGCCCGCGCATGTGTCGATGCGCTTGTAGACCGGCAGGACGCCTGCGGCCTGACGCAGCGTCGTGATTTCGGACGCCTTCGCGCCGGACAGACGCGCCAGTTGCACGTCGGAGAAGCCCATCGCCTTGAGCGTGCGCAGACCGCGCGCGTCTTTCGGCAGGCCATGATCGAGCACGCGCTTTTCTGCCTGCACGATCTTTTCCAGTTCGCGCAGGAACCATGGCTCGAAGCGGCAGGATTCGGCGATTTCCTCGACGGAAAGACCTGCGCGCAGCGCCTGCGCCGCCATCAGGATGCGCTCCGGGCGCGGCTGGGACAGTTCGGCGCGGAAGGCGTCCACGCCGCCGTCGCCGGGCGCCTCGACGGGGTCGAGCCCGGTCAGGCCGGTCTCCATCGAGCGCAGTCCCTTCTGCAGGGCTTCGGGGAACGAGCGGCCGATGGCCATCGCCTCGCCGACCGACTTCATGGACGTCGAGAGCAGTGCAGGGGTGCCGGGGAATTTTTCGAAGGTGAAGCGGGGGATCTTCACGACGACGTAGTCGATGGTCGGCTCGAACGAGGCGGGAGTCGTGCCGGTGATGTCGTTGGTGAGTTCGTCGAGCGTGTAGCCGACCGCGAGTTTCGCCGCGATCTTGGCGATCGGGAAGCCGGTCGCCTTGGACGCCAGAGCGGAAGAGCGCGAGACACGGGGGTTCATCTCGATCACCACCATGCGCCCGTCGACCGGGTTGATGCCGAACTGCACGTTCGATCCGCCAGTCTCGACGCCGATGGCGCGCAGGCACGCGATCGAGGCGTCGCGCATCCGCTGGTATTCCTTGTCGGTCAGCGTCAGCGCAGGCGCCACCGTGATGGAATCGCCGGTGTGGACGCCCATCGGGTCGATGTTCTCGATCGAGCAGACGATGATGCAGTTATCGGCCTTGTCGCGCACGACCTCCATCTCGAACTCTTTCCAGCCGAGTACGGACTCCTCGACCAGAATTTCGGTCGTGGGCGAGGCGTCAAGGCCGGAGGTTACGATCTGGTCGAACTCTTCCTTGTTGTAGGCGATGCCGCCGCCCGACCCGCCCATGGTGAAGGAGGGGCGGATGACGGTGGGAAGGCCTATTTCCTTCAGGGCTTCGCGCGCTTCTTCAAGCGTATGGGCGATCAGGCTCTTCGGGCTTTCGATGCCGATGGCGTCCATCGCCTCGCGGAACTTCTGACGGTCTTCGGCGCGGTCGATCACGTCCGCCTTCGCGCCGATCAGTTCCACGCCGTGCTTGACCAGAAACCCGGAGGCGTCGAGCGCCATGGCGGCGTTCAGCGCGGTCTGTCCGCCCATGGTCGGCAGAATCGCGTCCGGCTTTTCCTTCAGGATGATCCGCTCGAGGAACTCCGGCGTGATGGGCTCGACATAGGTCGCGTCCGCAAGGCCGGGATCGGTCATGATCGTGGCCGGGTTGGAGTTCAGCAGGATGACGCGATAGCCCTCTTCCTTCAGCGCCTTGCAGGCCTGCGCGCCGGAGTAGTCAAACTCGCACGCCTGGCCGATGACGATAGGGCCTGCGCCGATGATGAGGATGGAGCGGAGGTCGGTCCGTTTGGGCATGGGCGTCAGTCCTCTGAATAGGCCGGGTCGGAACCCATGGCGCGGATGCGAAGGAGGTAGTTCTCAAAGAGGGGAACAGTGAAGGCGACCTCGCCATGAGCGGGGCTGTAGATCATGCCCTTGCCGATCAGCGCGGTGCGCAGAGGGGCGAGGGCGGCGGTCCGGGCGTTCATCCGTTCGGCGATTTCGCCCGAGCGGTGGGCTCCGGGGCCGAGTTCGGCCATCGCCTGACAATACTCCCGCTCGCGCGGGGTCAGGCGCTCGTAACGCATGCGGAAAAATCCTGCGTCAAGCGAGGTCAGCGACACCTCCGTCGCCACGGCGATGTCGCCGGGCAGGATCATGTCGCCATGCGCCACGTTCCAGGCGTGGTAGGCCCATTCCTGGATGAAATAGGGGTAGCCTTGGGTGATGCGGATCACCTCGTCTACGGCGGCCTGCGTGAAATCCACACCCTCTCGCTCGGCGGGTGGACGCAGGGCCTCGGCGGTCTCGTCCGGGGACAGGGGGCCGAGAACGGGAAATTCGAACAACCGCTCGGCATAGGAGCGGGAGCGGCCGGTCATCGCCACGACGTGCGGCAGTCCCGCGCCGAGCAATACGACAGGCAGTCCCTCGCGCATCACGCGGTGCATAGCCATGATCAGCGCGCCCATGTCGAGCTCGCTGAGGCCCTGTATCTCGTCCACGAACAGGGCGACTCCTGTCTGGCGCGACCGCGCGGCGAGACCCAGCGCGGAGATCATGTCCGGAAGATCGGTCTCCAGATCGCCGCTGTCGGCGGTGCCGCGTTCGGGCTCAACGTCCAGCTCGATGGAGAAGCCCATCGGATGGTGAATCCGCAGGCCCGCCGCGAAGCTTTTGAGAACGCGAAGGCCCCGTTTCACCTGTTCGGTGACTGCGCCGAGCCGGTCTAGTTCCAGCATCATGCGGCGGACATGCGGGGCCAGAAGCTGGCCCAGCGGCTTGTCCTCGCTCGCTTCGATGAAGCAGGTCAGATACCCGGCGCTTTCGGCGAGTTGCTGCGCACGGCCAAGAACGACGGTTTTGCCCACGCCGCGCAACCCGGTGGCGATGAAGCCGCGAGCGCTCTTCCCGGCAAGGGCGCGCTGCAACGCGATCCCGGCCTGCGTGAATAGCTCGTGCCGTCCAGCAAGTTCAGGCGGAGACGCGCCGGCGCCCGGCACGTAAGGGTTGCGGACTGGGTCCATAGCCGTTGTGGCGGGGCCTGCTTACGCCGCGTTCTTCGCGGCGTGCGCGTCGATCATCGCGACGAAACGCTCGAACAGGTAGAAGCTGTCCGACGGGCCGGGCGAGGCTTCCGGGTGGTATTGCACCGAGAACGCCGGCAGCGTCTCGGAGGCGATGCCTTCGTTGGAGCGGTCGAACAGGCTGACATGCGTCACGCGCACGTCGTTCGGCAGGGATTTTTCATCCACCGCGAAGCCATGATTCTGGCTGGTGATCTCCACGCGCCCGGTGGACAAATCCTTCACCGGCTGGTTTGCGCCGCGATGCCCCTGCGCCAGTTTGTAGGTCTTCGCGCCGAGTGACAGCGCCAGAAGCTGGTGACCAAGGCAGATGCCGAACACCGGCACGCCCGCATCCAGTACGCCGCGTATCGCAGGGACTGCGTATTCCGCCGTAGCCGCCGGGTCTCCGGGGCCATTGGACAGGAAGACGCCTTCGGGCTTGAGCGCCAGAATTTCTTCGGCGGAGGTCGTCGCGGGCACGACGGTCACGTCGCACCCGACGGTCGCGAGGCAACGCAGGATGTTGCGTTTGGCGCCGTAATCGACGGCGACGACGCGGCGCAGGCGCTCCGGCAGGGGCTTCGTTGCGGCGGGCCATTCCCACACGCCCTGATCCCAGGCGTAGGGCTTGTCGCAGGTGACGGCCTTCGCGAGGTCCATCCCTTCCAGCCCCGGCCATGCGGCGGCTTCGCGCTGGAGCGCGTCGATGTCGAGTCTGCCGTCGATGGCGTGCATCAGCACGGCGGTCTGCGGGCCGCCATCGCGGATGCGCAGTGTGATCGCGCGGGTGTCGATGTTGCAGATGCCAGGAACACCGCGCGCCTTGAGCCACGCGTCGAGATCCTCGGTCGCGCGCCAGCTCGCAGGTTCGGTGAGGTCCTGCTTCACCACCAGTCCGCGCGCCGAAACCTTCGCGGCCTCGTCATCCAGCGCGTTGGCACCCACATTGCCGATATGAGGGAAGGTGAAGGTGATGATCTGCCCGGCGAAGGACGGATCCGTCAGGGTTTCCTGATAGCCGGTCATGCCGGTCGAGAAGCACAGTTCGCCCACGGCGGCGGCGGGCGTCGGCGCGCCGAAGGCGACGCCCCAGAACACCGACCCGTCGGCGAGGATGAGGGCGGCGGTTGCGCCTTCAGGCGCGGTGACGGCGGCGGTGCTGGCGGAAGGCTGCATGTCGGAGGTGCGTCCCTGGGCGTGAGTGACGGAGGAAGGCGTGTCGGCGACGTCGGGTTGCAGGTCTTCGAGCGCGACGCCTGCGGCCCGCGCTACGGTTGGCCAGTGCTTCGGCGGAATGGCGCGCGCCTGCCGCCATTTGCGCACGGCTTCCGTGCCTACGCCCGTCAATTCGGCCGTTTTTTCCGGTCCGCCCAGGCGTTCGATGATGCTATCTACTGAAAGCCGCATGTTCGCGTGTCTCCCTGCCGCTCTGGTCTCCTATCAGGCCGGAATGGTGTTGGGAAGAAAATTCCCGCAGGTGCGTGACTTTGCTTTGTGGGAAAAAAATTCTTTCCGGCTGACGCCTCATGCGTGAGCCAGCGGCCGGTGTCGGCCGAATTGTCGGCGCGAACCATGTCGGTGGAACGGCTCCGCAGGACATTCTTCTGTGGCCCGGAGGCGTCCTGTCGGGCATGACGTGCGGATTGTGAGTAATTTGCCGATCTGGAGTTGACCCGATGACTGAAACCCTACCGTTTCGCGCCCGGCTGACCGCCGATATCAAGGAAGCGATGAAGGCCGGGGAGAAGGAGCGTCTCGCGACCCTCCGTCTGATCGGCGCCCGCCTGAAAGACGCCGACATCGCGGCGCGTCCCGAAGGTAATGGCGACATCAGCGACGACAAGATCGTCGCCCTGCTGCGTGGCATGGTGAAGTCGCGTGATGAATCGGCGGCGATGTATCGCGACGGCGGACGTCCGGAGCTGGCCGCCAAGGAAGAGGGGGAGATCGCGGTGATTCGCGGTTATCTCCCGCCGGAAATGGACGACGCAGCGCTGGCGGCCGCAATCGCAGACGCAGTTAATGCGACCGGGGCTTCGACCATGAAGGATATGGGCAAGGTCATGGGTGCGCTGAAGGCGAAATTCGGCGCCAATCTCGACCTGGGTCGGGCCAATGCCGTGGTCAAGTCGACGCTCGGCGGCTGAAGGGGCGCATGTCGGAGCCAGCGATCACGGGCGAGCGTTCTGTAGACCTCTTCGGGGGCTGCCGCGCTTTGCGCGTGATCGTCGATGACGGATCGCCTCGGGTATGTGGCGTGGCGCCGTGAGTCTCGATCCCGCCTTTCTTGACGAACTGCGTGCTCGCACGCCCATAGCAGCCCTGATCGGGCGGCGGGTGAAGCTCGCGCGGTCTGGTCGCAACTGGAAGGGGTGCTGCCCTTTCCACGGCGAAAAGACGCCGTCCTTCTACGTTTATGACGATCATTTCCACTGCTTCGGGTGCGGCGCGCATGGCGACGCCATTTCGTTCGTCATGCAGATGGAGGGAAAATCTTTCCCGGAAGCGGTCGAGAGTCTGGCGGGCGAGGCGGCGCTGGAAGTGCCGAAGGCCAGCCCTCGCGCCCGTGAGGAAGCTGCGCGCGCACGTTCATTGGGCGATGTGCTTGAAGCGACGCAGCGGATCTGGTGCCGCGATCTTTACGAACCGACCGGGCGGGCCGGGCTCGACTATCTGCGTGGCCGTGGCCTGACTGCCGAGACCATCGCCGCTTTCGGACTGGGCTGGGCGACGGATCGGCGCGGGGCATTGGTCGACGCCCTGCGGCCGCTAGGGATCGCCCCGGACGCGATGGCCGAGGCCGGATTGATGCGTCTGGACGAGGACGGACGCCCGAAGGGTGAACTGTTCTGGGGACGCGTCACGTTTCCGATCCGCGACCGGCGGGGAGACCTTGTCTCTTTCGGGGGGCGGATACTCGGCGACGGTCAGCCGAAATACCTCAACGGCCCGGAGACGGCGCTATTCTCCAAGCGCCGCCTGCTCTTCGGTCTCGATCGCGCCCGCGCAGCGATCCGCGCGCCGCGTCCGAAAGGCGCTGCGGCGGTCGAAGCGGTAGTCGTCGAGGGCTACATGGACGTGATCGCCTTGCATCAGGCGGGTTTTACCGGCGCGGTGGCCCCGCTGGGCACGGCGCTGACGTCGGAGCAGCTTGAAGTGCTCTGGCAGGTCGCTCCTGCGCCTATTCTATGCTTCGACGGCGACGCCGCAGGGCGACGGGCGGCCATCCGCGCGGCCGAAACGGCGATGCCCCTGCTGAGCGCCGAGCGCGGACTGCGCTTCTGCGTCCTTCCGGACGGGGAGGATCCGGACAGCCTGATCCGCAATCGCGGCAGGGAGGCTGTCGTGGCGATGTTCGCCGGGGCCAGTCCGCTGTCGGAGATGCTGTTCGAGCTTCTGGCCGAAGGCACGCCCGCCAACGCCACGCCGGAGCAGCGTGCTGCGTTGCGCGCGCGTCTGATCGAGACCGCGGCGAAGATTCCGGACAAGGGGCTGGCGTCGGAATACCGGGCCACGTTGCTGGATCGGTTTTTCGCGACGTATCGGGGACGGCGCGGAGGCGCGGGACTTCCTGGCAATCGGCGCACGGGAGGTCGCAGCGGCTCATGGAATGGCCGTGACGCCCGCGTCGTCGATATTCCTCCGCCGCCAGCTGGGGCGAGCGGCCCGAGTGGCGTTGACGCGCGGTTGGGGATGCTTGCGGTCATAGCGATGCGTCATCCCGAATTGATCTCCGGCGTGGAGGACGCGTGGTGCAGGCTGGATTTGCCGCCGGATCAGGCTGAGTTGCGTGAGGCGCTGCTCGACTATGCGTCGTCCGGCGATCTCTCCGGGCAGGGAGGGGGGGGCGATGGCGCGCTGGAGGAACGGGTTTTGAGCGCTCTGGCGTCGCGTGGTCTGCGTGAGCGGGCGGAAGCGTTGATTCGTAATTCCTGTCTGCCGCGTCCCGGCGCCACCTTTGGGGACGGGTTGACCGATGTGGCGCCGGAGGTGCGCTGGTGGCACTTTTACGCCAGCGTCAATCGTCAGCGCTTCGAGGCGGAGATCGCACAGGATACGCAAAGCTGGATCGACGGCGGCCTCGACCCGATCGTTTGGGACAGGCTCAAGTCGAGGCTGGAGGCTCAGGCCTCCCTTCGCGTGCTGGAAGACGGATCGTTCTGAAGCGCTGGTGCCAAGTGAACTGAACGTTTCGGCCTGTGGTGCGTAATTGTCTGACAGCGGTGATCCGCGCGCCGGAGGCCTTGACTTCCGCCCGTGGATCGACCACCTCCACGCTGCCTCTTTATTATTGATTGTTCAGCCATCCTGCTCCGGAGCGCGACCGGGGCGGATGAAGGAGAGAACTCAGGAATGGCCACGAAGACTGCGTCCGCCGCCACTACGACATCCGGGGAGCAGGATGGCGACAATTCGCTTCTCGACACGCAGTCCGGCGCCGTCAAGAGACTGATCGCGAAGGGCCGCGAGCGCGGTTACATCACTTTTGACGAATTGAACGCCGTTCTGCCGCAGGATCAGATGTCTTCCGAGCAGATCGAGGACGTCATGGCCGTGCTGTCGGAAATGGGCATCCAGGTCGTCGAGAACGAGGACAACGAGGAAGCCGAACAATCGGACGAGGCCAAGGAAGAGGCGGAGTCCGAAGCTGAGGCGGAGTCCGAGAGCGAGGAAAGCCCCACCGGCAACGTAAACGCGGAGAACCTCGGGCGCACGGACGATCCGGTGCGTATGTATCTGCGCGAGATGGGCTCCGTGGAGCTGCTTTCGCGTGAGGGCGAAATCGCCATCGCGAAGCGTATCGAGGCCGGTCGCGACGAGATGATCGGCGGGCTGTGCGAGAGCCCGCTAACGTTCCGCGCCATCATCTCCTGGCATGAGCGCCTCAAGGTCGGCGACATGCTTCTGCGCGATATCGTCGATCTGGAAGCGATGCAGGCCGGGGCCAATGGTCCGGAGGGCGTGCCGGGTGAAGATGGGCCGGGCGAAGAGGAAGAGGTCGAGGAGGCTGAAGAGGCTGAAGACGCCGACAACGCCGAAGGCGAGGGAAGTGGTCTGTCGCTCTCCGCGCTCGAAGAGAAGCTGAAGCCGGAGATCCTCCAGCAGTTCGACGAGATCGAACCGCTCTACCTCAAGTTGCAGAAGCTGCAGGACAAGCGACTGGAAGCTCTGGTTACGGGTGAGGAAAGCTCCGAGAAGTCCGAGCAGGCTTATCAGGACCTGCGCTCTGAACTGGTGGCGAAGGTTGAGCAGGTCCACCTGCACAACAACCGTATTGAGGAGCTGGTTCTCCAGCTTAAGGAGTTGTTCCGTAACCTGAACGTTCTTGAAGGGCGCATGCTGCGTCTGGCCGAGAGCTGCAAGGTGTCGCGCGACGACTTCCTGTTGAAATACCGCTCGCATGAGATCGATCCGAACTGGATGGACATGATCTCCACGTTGCCTGCGAAGAGCTGGAAAAACCTTGTCCTGAAACACAGCGAGACGCTCGGCGGTCTTCGTGCGCAGGTCGCGGAACTGGCTCAGGACACGGGTCTGCCCGTTACGGAGTTTCGGCGCGTTTATGCGACCGTCGCTCGTGGCGAGCGTGATTCCGCCCGCGCCAAGAAGGAGATGATCGAGGCCAACCTGCGCCTCGTGATCTCGATTGCGAAGAAATACACCAACCGTGGCCTGCAGTTCCTCGACCTGATTCAGGAAGGCAACATCGGCCTGATGAAGGCGGTGGACAAATTCGAATATCGCCGCGGCTATAAGTTCTCCACCTATGCGACCTGGTGGATCAGGCAGGCGATCACCCGCTCTATCGCCGATCAGGCCCGCACGATTCGTATTCCTGTGCACATGATCGAAACGATCAACAAGCTGGTGCGTACGTCTCGCCAGATGCTGCATGAGATCGGGCGCGAACCAGCTCCGGAAGAGCTTGCCGAGAAGTTGGGCATGCCTCTGGAGAAGGTTCGCAAGGTTCTGAAGATCGCCAAGGAGCCGATCTCTCTCGAAACGCCGATTGGCGACGAGGAAGACAGCCACCTCGGCGATTTCATCGAGGACAAGACGGCGGTCATCCCGCTCGACGCCGCGATCCAGACCAACCTGCGTGAGGCGACGACTCGTGTTCTGGCGTCGCTTACGCCGCGCGAAGAACGTGTTCTGCGCATGCGTTTCGGTATCGGCATGAACACCGATCATACGCTTGAGGAAGTCGGACAACAGTTCAACGTCACCCGCGAACGTATCCGTCAGATCGAGGCGAAGGCGCTTCGCAAGCTCAAGCACCCGAGCCGCAGCCGCAAGCTGCGGTCGTTCCTCGACGACAACTGATCGCGATGGAGCCCACCACGCGGGCGGTCGTTGACGTCACCTTCATGGAGATGTCTCGGCCGCCGGAAGGGCCAGCGCGGCCGCTGCCTCCGGGGTGGTCGATTGATCGCGACATACGGCCGTCGGTCGCGTTCTACCGTGAACTCTATGACCGCGTCGGCCGGGATTATTGCTGGTGGATGCGGCAGGTCATGCCAGATACGGAACTTGCGGATGTTCTGGCCGAGCCGGGGCGCAGCGTTTCAGTTCTGCTGGAAAACGGTCGCGTGCGTGGCTTCTTCGAGCTAGAATTGCCGCAGGAAGACCTCGTCAATCTCGGTTATTTCGGTCTCTATCCCGAAGCCGTGGGGAAGGGAGTGGGGAGCGCCTTTTTACGCGCAGCGCTTGACGCCGCGTGGGAGTCCGCGCCGCGTGCGGTGCGCGTAAACACCTGCTCCGCAGATCATCCACGTGCTCTGCCTGCGTATAAGAAAGCAGGATTTCGCATACAGTGCGTGGTTCGAGAGGCGTGGGATATTCCTGATCGACTTGGGTTGCAGGTGCCAGAGCGATTGCGGGGATGATTTCAGGTTGGGTGCGCAAGGCAAGGTCCACGTATTGCGGCCTGATTTCCCGTGCATTGTAGCGCCAATCTTGCGCTCAGGCCTCGGACTGGATTGCGCTCGTAACGAGCGCCGTTGACGCTGTTCGTGCGATCGGGTGTGTTTCTTTCGGTCGAGTTCCGTCCGGCACTGGGCCGAGACGACGAAAGAAGGTGGCTGGCGAATGGCGGTTCACGCTGTCGCGACAAGAATGCAGGCTCAACTTTCCCGGCCTATATTTCTTGCGCTGATATTTTTTCCATTTTCAGCCTTGGCCGTTCTGATCGGCGTCTTTCTTATCCCTCCCTTTCAGACGCCGGACGAGGCGGCGCATTTTCTCCGCGCCGTACAGGTATCGGAAGGAACTGTGTTCGGTGAAAAAGAGGGGGGGCAGTCCGGCGGGCGTTTGCCTGACCATTTACGGTCGGTTATTTTTGTCACTGATGATCTCATAGGACATCCTGAACGGCGCGCTTCGCTCAGCCGTATCGACGACGCATCTTCGGTAACGTGGGGTAATACCTCTGTTTTTATGGGATTTCCCAACACTGTCACCTACGGCCCCTTGGCGTATGCGCCGCAAGCAGCCGGGGTGGTGACTGGGCGTCTCTTCAGGATGCCTGTTCTACAAACTTTCTATTTGTCCCGTCTGTTCAACGGTGCTGCGTTCGTTGCGCTTGCGACGGCGGCGATAGCTTTGTGCCAACGCGGCAGACTGTTTCTTCTTATCGTGCTCTTTTTACCGATGACGATCCATCTTGCAGCCTCGGTCTCGCAGGATGGTTCTCTGATCGGATTGAGCGCTGTCCTTGCCGCGTTGTTGACACGGCACGAGCGCCGTCACCCGTGGCCATGGACAGCCTGGGCTGCAGTGGGACTGGGTTTTGGCGTTATAGGCATGGCGAAGCCGCCGGACGTGGCGTTGGCGTTAATCCCGTGTCTCCTGGTCGGTCGACAAGAATTGCGCAACGCTATGCTTTGCCTTGTCGTTGCGTCCGTTCTGACGGTGGCATGGCTAATCTGGGGAGTCGCGCCGGTCAAAGTTCAACTCCAATCTGGAGCGGGCTTTTCCGATTTCCTGCAGGCGCACTATGTCCTGTCGCATCCAGTAGGCATGCTGCGCCTGATTTTGCACACGCTTTACGAGAACTGGCAATTTTACACTGCCGAATTTATCGGTGTGCTCGGATGGCTCGATACGCCGTTTCAATCGTGGTTTTATCGCGTCGCCAAGCAAGTCCTGGTCGTGACGTTTCTTCTTGGGTTTTTCGTGCCGCCGGGGGGAGCGACGTCGCGCGACGTCGTTTGGGAAACGTTACGGCGCATCGGAGTCGCCTCTGTGGTCGCGCTGTCTTGTGTCGGGATTTTTGTCTCTCTTTTTATTATCTGGACGAAGGTCGGAGCGCCGATCATTGATGGTCTTCAGGGGCGGTATTTTCTTCCAGGCGCATGTTTCTTGGTGTTAATTCTTCCGCGGTGGCGTCCTATGCGAAGGGCGGCGTACAATATTATTGCACACGATATGTCGCTGATCGGCGCAGTCGTCTGGATGACGACGGTGTTGGGTGTATATGCGCGTCTGCTCGCAGTGCGTTTTTGGTGAGATGATGCTCTCGTCAGTCGATGGCGCTTTGATTGTCTGCAGGTTGACGGGGCGCCGGGTTGCGGTTGTCCTCATATAACGCGAGGGTATTTGTGAATAAGACAGAAAAAAAAATAAATAGTCTGCAATTTGATAAAGGAGCAATTTTTTTTAAATCTGTAATTTCGGGGCGAAGCACCAAGTTCCTGGTGATGTTTTTGTGCCTGACGGCGTTTCTCCTCCCTGTTCTGCGAAAGGGAGGCTGGCACGGCGACGATACGGAATATCATATCGATCGCATTCTTTCGACAATTTCAATGTTTCGTGCGGGACAGTTTCCGCAAGTATTTGATTACACGGACAATTTTTATTACGGCAATACGTGGAACCTGCTTTATCCGCCGCTGAGTCTGTTGCCTCTAATTATTCCATATTTTGTTTTTGGAGGCGATCTTAACGCTACGGTCAAATGTAGCGCCGTTATAATTACGCTCGTTACTTTGGCTGTTTCATTCTATGCGGCGCGTTCGTTCAGGCTGAGAGGGGACGCGCGATGGGTGGCGCCGTGCCTTTTTTCGTTTTGTCCGTATCTGGCGACGGACCTCTACGGAAGGTTCGAGGTGCCTGAAGCAACGGGTATGTGCTTCATTCCTCTCTTCTTCGCGGGCCTCATTGACCTGAAGGAATGTGGGAGCGCGGTTAAACTTGGCTGCTCCATGGGACTGTTGTTCCTGTCGAACGTGCCGATCTGCGCATGCGCGGCGTTCGTAATTGTTGTTTATTCGATATTTTCAGGTGACACTCTGCGGTTTTTGAAAGGGGTGGCGTTCCGCGCAGCGCCTGTCGCCATAGGGCTGTCCGGTTTTTTCCTGTTCCCGTTCCTGTATGCCTATCTTACGTCAGTGACGCATATGACGATCAGATCATACGTTTTCTTCGATCTGATGTCTCTCAGTTCGGTGTCGATCGGAAATATTGTTTTTTTGGATAATACGAAAGATGGCGTGCAAAGAGGGCTTGGCGCGCCGCTCGCCCTGCTTCTGATAATATATGTCGCGCGCTGCCTGATGAGTCGAAAGCAGATCGACCCCCTGGTTTTGTGTGGACTGGTGCTGGTCTGCATGATCGGGGGCATGGTTCCGTTTCAGGATATCCCGAAATTTCTCTCGCCCCTGTCGTTGCCGCAATTTCCGTGGCGCTATCTGGCGTATCTCTCGTTCATCGCCTCTTTCGTGGTTCTTTCGAACATGCGGCTAAGATCGTCGCACCTTGTGGGAATTTTGCTGTTCTCGGTTCTTTGCGCCGTTTCGATCGAAGGCAAACCCGTGCATGACAGAGTCAATCTGAACGCCTACGCCGCTACAGGATACCAAGACTACAAGCGCTGGATGACTGATTACGTTCCGGAGGCTGCTTATTCTCGCTCGATGCGCAGCGACGAAATTCGTTCGACGCATTGTCGACTACTGGGGGTGCGCCTGAACGCCCACGGTTTTCCGGTCTTCCGCCTCTTCTGCGATCAGGAGGAGTGGGTGGGACTGCCAATTCTCGCCTACGACGCGATCAGGATGACGACGCCGAACGTCGCGCAGTCGCGGACGGATGGGCGTTTTTCCGTCTTTGCGCCTAAAGGGGAGACCGTCGTGACCTTTGCTTACTCTAGGAGGTTTCTGGCTCTCTTCGCTGGCGGTCTGCTCGTCTCGGCCGGGACGCTCTTTCTCCTGCTGCGGGCGTGGAGGAATGCCCGGCGAAGTGGCGCGTGCGCCTTGGTTTCAGCCTGACTCCACGGAAAGTCTTGCTTTCGCTTCCCATCCGTGCTTGATGCGCCATCTTCCCTGCCGGGCGCGTGGCGTCGCCCCGGCTATACCCGTTGCGCGAGTGCGTCTCGCGCGCCATTGGCGGAACGGTCCGTTGATGTCGGGTTGAAGCAATCCGGAGGGACGTTCATGCCATTGTATGAGACCGTGCTTATCGCACGTAACGATATCAACCAGCAGCAGGTCGAAGCGGTTGCGGAAGGGATCAAGGCGATCCTCGAAGCCGACGGCGGTTCGATCAAGAAGCAAGAATACTGGGGCCTGCGTTCGCTGGCTTACCGCATCAAGAAGAACCGCAAGGGGCATTACATGCTTCTCGGTCTTGACGCGAAGCCGGACGTTCTGCGCGAAGTCGAGCGTCAGCTCAGCCTCAACGAAGACATCCTGCGCGTGCTGACCCTGCGCGTCGAAGAAATCGACGAAGCGCCGTCCCCCGTTCTGTCCCGCAAGGGCGAAGAGCGCGGCGAGCGTGGCGGCGGCGGTTTCCGCGGTCCGAAGCCTTCGGGCCGGTTCGAGAGCGGCCGTACGCGTCGTTCCTTCGATGACCGCGAAGAATACCGCGCCCGTGACGAGCGCGCCGAATCTTCCACCGACAGCGCAGCGGAGTAATTCGGATGTCCGAAACCAGCGAAGTCAATCCCGCCGGCCGCCGCACCGCCGTAGGCGCGCGTCGTCCGTTCCACCGTCGCCGCAAGGCATGCCCGTTCTCCGGCGCCAACGCGCCGAAGATCGACTACAAGGACGTTCGTCTGCTCAGCCGCTTCCTCTCGGAGCGCGGCAAGATCGTCCCGAGCCGCATCACGGCGGTGTCCGCGAAGAAGCAGCGTGAACTGGCCCAGGCCATCAAGCGCGCCCGCTTCCTCGCCCTGCTGCCCTACATTGTGGGCTGAGGAGACGGAACATGGCTGCAACTGAAGTCATCCTGCTCCAGCGGGTCGAGCACCTCGGCCAGATGGGCGAACTTGTGAAGGTGAAGCCGGGCTATGCTCGTAACTTCCTCCTTCCGCAGGGCAAGGCGATCCGTGCGAACGCCGCCAACAAGGAGCGTTTCGAGCGTGAGCGCGCTCAGCTCGAAGCGCAGAACATCAAGCGCCGCGAAGAGGCCGAGCGTCTCTCCGAGCGTATGGAAGGTCTGACGGTCGTTCTGATCCGTCAGGCTGGCGATGGCGGCAACCTCTACGGTTCCGTGTCGACGCGCGACATCGCGCTCGCCACTACCGAAGCAGGCCTGACCATCAACCGTAACCAGGTGCACTTGCCGCACCCGATCAAGACTCTGGGTCTGTATGACGTTCGCGTCGCGCTGCACCCGGAAGTCGCGATCCACGTCCGCGTCAACGTCGCCCGCTCCGTTGAGGAAGCCGAGCGTCAGGCGCGTGGCGAGGTCATCGGTACGGAAGACGACGACGAAATCGAGCAGGACGTTTCTGAGGAAACCGCTGTTGAAGCGACGACCGAGGAAGAGACCGCCGCCTGATTTTTCAGACGATCGAGTTTTCTGGAAAAGCCCGGATGAGCAATCGTCCGGGCTTTTTTTGGCGGACGCATAGTCCGCACAAGCGGAGCGCCAAGCGTTTTTTTGTCCGCTGAAAGCGCAGCTAGTTCTTGTCCTGTTCGCCAGCTAACGCAGTGAATGCAGGCCTTTGTGCGGAGGCGAGGAGTTCGACAAGGACCTCGCGCCGTGGAGTGATGTTGCTGCGAATTGCGTCGATTGCGGTTCGGCGTAACCGCCGTCGGTTATTATTCACGCACGGGTTCCGGCGGCGGCGTGACGACCAATAAGAGCGCGGACGTGCCGTATAACGGAAGCGCGGGCTGTCGAGACGGTTTGTCTTGACGCACGACCGTGAAGACTGCAGCCGTAGCTGTCATGGATATGATCAGTATGATCGCCTTGCTGCTGGCGCTCGCCGCGGCCTTCAGCATCGCGAACCACCACACGTTGCGCGTTCCCGTCACGATCGGCGTCCTGATATTCTCCCTGCTGACGTCGCTGATCGTCATGGCGTTGAATCCGCTGATCCCGGCCTATGACCTGCAGGCGCTGCCCCGGTCGGTGCTGGGCGCGATAGATTTGCCCGAAACTTTTCTGAACGGCGTCCTTTCGCTCCTGCTTTTCGCCGGCGCCATGCAGGTGAATCTTACGCATCTTCGGGCGCGTCTGGCCTCGGTGACGGCGCTTTCCATCCTGGCGACCGTTTTGGCGGTCGCGTTTCTGGCGGGGGCCTCTTGGCTGGTGTTTCGTCTGCTTGGACATGCGCCGCCCTTCATATGGTGCGTCGTGCTTGGGGCCATCATCGCGCCGACAGACCCGGTGTCGGTCGTGGGAATGCTCAAGCGTCTGGGGCTGCCTGATACCGTGCAGGCGCTTTTCGCGGGTGAGAGTCTGTTCAACGACGGCGTCGGCGTTGTGATCTTCGGTTTGACGATCGAAGTGGCGACTGGCGGTCGTCAGGATGTTTCGGCGTTCGAGTTTTTGTCGAGTTTTTGCAGGGAGGCTTTGGGGGGCGGAGCTCTGGGAGCTCTGACCGGATGGATCGCGCTTCGTATCCTGCGCGGGCAGCGTGATCCGCATATCGATCTTCTGACCTCGCTGGCGCTCGCCATGGGAACGTTCAGCATCGCCAGCAAACTTGGCGTTTCGGGAGCGATCGCTGTCGTGGTCGCCGGGTTGTGCTTCGGCACGAGCTACAGTCGTTCGGTGTTCGACGAACTGTCGCGTAAGGAACTCGACAGTGCATGGACTCTGCTCGATGAAGTACTGAACGTGCTGCTGTTCATGCTGATCGGGTTCGAAATACTGGAAATTACGCCGCGCTACTTTTCGCTGGCCGCGACGCTTCTCATCATTCCCCTGTCGCTCGGGGCGCGTGCGTTAAGTGTTCTGCTGTCGACCTTGCCTGCCCATCTGCGCCACTGGGATCACGGCCGTACGTTCGGTGTGCTCACATGGGGCGGCATTCGGGGAGGAATATCGGTGTCGCTGGCGTTGGGGCTGCCACCGGGAGAGATGCGGGATCTGCTACTTCCCGTTTGCTATGGCGTCGTCGTGTTCAGCATCGTGGTTCAGGGGCTGACGATGGAACGAGTGGTAAACAGGCTTTACAGGCAACATTAGCAATCGGTTTCGTACACTTCGAAGCAAAGCCCAACTCCTTGGGTCCAGACGCCGAGTTTCTTTATCTAGTTGCAGCATCCACGCGTTCAGGTGATCTGCCACAGCGCCTGCCGACCGGCCCGTTTCGCGGAACACGCCCCACGTGCTTGATCTGGCGTAGGGAGTGGAGAAAGCCGTGGTTTTCTGCTGAATGCTCGTCGGCTTGTGCGACGCTCAAAAATCAGTCGCAGTATTCGCAATGAGCCTGAATGCAGAGGAGCCCCTTGTCGGGGTATTTGGGGAATTGGTCACGGTTTCGCGTGATCCCGTCTGCGTCGGGTCTATTGCAGGCCTACTGCGTGTCGCCAGACGAGTTTGAGACGAAACGGTGGCAGTCGCGGAGAAGCTGGCGTCCGGATTTTTCATTCCATTTCTATGAATCTACGGCTGTGCGTGGCTGCAGTATTATGGGGAGCCGAAGTGAATCCCGGTGAATTCCCTCATGCGCTTAGCAAACTGCGCCTCTTTACGTCATTTCGCTTCGTCGTAACGATGGATTAGGGTCCTTCGTCTGGACAGAAGCCAGCGATTCTCAAGGAGACTGGGTGAGATGCGAATCCTCGATCTGATGCTGAGACGATTTATTGATGTCGGATCGCTGGAAGTCACCTACCCGGACGGGCTGCGCAAGACGTATGGGAGTATCGGTTCGGGGCCGCACGCGGCCATGACGATTCACACCTCGGACGCCGAGCGGCGTCTTGTGTTGAATCCGGGATTGGCGTTCGGCGAAGCCTATATGGACGGTGCGATTAGCCCGGATGGATGCGACATATACGCGCTGCTGCATGTTCTCATGGAGAACGCCATGGCCCCGTCGTCTGGCGGATCTCTGGTCGGGGAACGGGTGGCGTCGTCCGTGCGCTATCTGCGGCGGAGCTGGATACAGTTCAATCCAGAAAAGCGATCACGCAGCAACGTCGCTCATCATTATGATCTCGATGGACGGCTGTACCAATTGTTCCTCGACAAGGACCGACAATATTCCTGTGCGTATTTTCAGACCGGGCACGAGACCCTCGATGAGGCGCAGGAGGCGAAGAAACGCCATATTGCCGCCAAGCTGAAGCTGGACCGCCCCGGTTTGACGGTGCTGGACATCGGATGCGGGTGGGGAGGCATGGCGCTCACCCTCGCTCGCGACTACGGAGCGCATGTCGTCGGGATCACGCTGTCTACGGAGCAGTTGCAAACCGCGCGCGCGCGGGCCGCAGAGGCTGGGTTGTCCGACAGGGTTCGTTTCGAGCTGCTGGATTACCGCCTCTTGCGCACGTGTTATGACCGCATCGTGTCAGTCGGGATGTTCGAGCATGTTGGCGTTGGCCATTATCGCACGTTTTTCGAGAAGGTCAGGGATAGCCTCAAGGACGATGGCGTCGCCGTGATCCACTCGATTGGCCGAAACGACAGTCCTGGCACGACCAATCCCTGGATCGACAAATACATATTTCCGGGTGGGTATTCCCCGGCGCTCAGCGAGACTCTCGCCGCGATCGAGACGACTGGCCTGTGGGTCACGGATTGCGAGATTCTGAGGCTACACTACGCAAAAACCTTGGAAATCTGGAGGGAGCGTTTCAATGCGCGCCGCGCTGACGCAGCCGCCCTCTATGACGAACGCTTCTGTCGGATGTTCGAATTCTATCTGGCCGGAGCGGAGCTCTCGTTCCGCGTACAGGGGCATATGAATTTTCAGCTTCAGCTTACGCGCGCTATCGATGCGACGCCACTTACCCGCGATTACATGTTCGAGGCTGAAAAACGCTCTTCCTGAAGACGCCGTCGTCTGACGCGCATCTGGTTCGGGCGACGTCAGAGCGACGCCGCCCGTGTGTAACGTTTATTTCGGCGTTTTAGCGCTGGCCTTCGGAGCAGGCAGCGCAGTCGCAGCGAAGTCTTCGGTAACGAAAACCAGGCCGTTCAGGGCGTCGTCCAGCGCGGCGAGGGCGTCTTTCGCCTGACGTCCCTCGGTGAAGACTGTCGCGCGGTTCACGGCGCCCTGCGTCGCTGCCAGCGGAGCGAGTGCGACGATGAACGTGGCGTCCTCGCCAACGACTTGCATCGTCTGGGCGGCCTGCTCCGTTTCGCCAGCCTTCAACTGAGCGTTGGCGCTGGCGACGCTGGCTTTCTTCTCGGGAGCCAGCGTGTCGCTCACGATGAATTCTCCGCCGACCGGCACCCAGTCAGCCGGAGTAGCGGACGGCGTGTGGCTTGCGGTGGGCGCATGCTGCGGCGCGGTGTGCAGGGCGCTTTCAGCCGCGTTGAATTTTACGCCCGCCTTGTCTGCGGCCTCCAGACGCTTGCTGGCGTCGTACAGTGCGGGAATTGCAGCGTCCGTGTTGCCGGCGGCGAGCAGATCGTGGGCTTTGAAAATATCGCCGAGGGCTTTCTGCCCGTCCATCGAGAGGTGACGGAACGCGCGTCCGGCCTTGTACTGCTCCCAATGCGTGCGGATGGAGTCTGCATGAGCGAAGACAGGGGTGAGCGCGAGGCCCGTGGCGAGCGCCAGTGAAGGAACAAATCGCATGTCTGTATCTTCCTTTTTCGTATTCAAAGGCTGCGAGCGCACCGGTCCGGGTACATGATTTCCGACTCGCAGGGGTGCGCGTAATGACGACGCGGACAATAAATTTAACGATTACGATCGGATCGAAAGACGAACCATCGAAGCGTTCGAATCGATAAATTCGTATTCGGGGTAGTAATATTGCGGTGCAGCGTCAATGAGCGCCGTCATATATAAATTTGTTTGTAATTATTGATTTTTTCTGTGGATACTATGTCGTAATAAATATTGAAATTTCGAAAATTATCGGATGGGAATTGTTTTCGACCAACAGAGGCGATGTTTCCAGATTGTGCGAAGCATCAGGTGAAAGTCGCCGAACGGGCCCGAAAGGAAAGCGCGCCCGTACGTCGTCTGTTCCCATGCCGGGAGGCTGATCAGTCTGCGCCGCCATCCTGCGTGGCAAGGAAATCCAGCCGTGCCTGAACGCCAAATTCTCCCGGCATGCCGCCTCGCGGGAAGAGCATGTTGACATGCCCCATCTTCCGTCCCTCCCGCGCCTCGTCCTTGCCGTACAGATGGGGGATGAAACCCGGCGTCTCCACGATGCGGGGCCACAGAGCCATATCGGCGGGGCCAATAAGGTTTTTCATCACGGCGTCCGAATGACGTGAGGGCTCAAGGAGCGGTAAACCGGTCACGGCGCGCACGTGCATTCCGAACTGGTCGATCACGCAGGCGTCCATGGTCCAGTGGCCAGAGTTATGCGGTCGCGGCGCGATTTCGTTGACCAGCAGGCCGCCATCCGCTGCTACGAACATCTCGACGCCCATGATCCCGACCAGATCGAGCGCCACGGCGATCCGCGCGGCGATGTCGCGCGCTTTCGCCGCTGTTTCGTCAGTAATTCGCGCGGGCGCGAGGCTGATGTCGAGGATGCCGTTGCAATGCCGGTTTTCCGTCGGCTCGAAGCACCTGACGGTCCCGTCCAGGCCTCGGGCGGCCATGACGCTGATCTCCATCGCGAAATCGATCATGCCTTCGGCGACGAGGGGCTTGGGCTCAAGCGCGTCGAACGCGGCCTGAAGTTCGTCGCCGCTGGCGATGCGCTTCTGCCCCTTGCCGTCGTAACCGAGCCGGGTAGTCTTGAGAATGAACGGGTAGCCAAGTTCCTCTGCCGCCGCCTGCAGGCTTTCGCTGTCGGTGACAAGCCGCCACGGCGCAACGGCCACGCCAGCGTCGCCAAGGAACGTCTTCTCCTGTTCGCGGTCCTGACTGACGCGCAGGATAGACCCGGACGGTCGCACTGGCCTGATGGCTGAGAGCAGGTCCAGTCCATCGGCGCTGACGTTTTCAAATTCGAAGGTGATGACGTCCACGGCTTCGGCGAACTGGCGCAGGGCCGCCGGATCGTCATAAGCGCCGATGGTGGCGTCGTGGGCGACTTGCACCGCCGGGTCGTCGGGATCACTGGCCAGCACACGGGTCCGAAAACCCAGACGCGCGGCGGCCATCGCCGACATGCGGCCAAGTTGGCCGCCGCCTACGATGCCGATGACGGAGTTGGGGGCGAGGGGAGACGTGGTCATGGCGTCGTGCACAGAGTCGTTCGTCACCGCTCGGGCTCGTCGCGGACGGATGCGGTCTGCAAGGCGCGCCAGGTGTCGAGCCGGGCGGCAAGAGTTTCATCCCCGATGGCGAGGATCGATGAGGCCAGAAGGGCGGCGTTGATTGCCCCCGCCTTGCCGATGGCCAGCGTCCCGACTGGCACGCCGCCAGGCATCTGTACGATGGATAGCAGGCTGTCCATGCCTTTCAGCGCGTGAGATTCCACGGGTACGCCGAGCACGGGCAGGCGGGTCCAGGCGGCGCACATGCCTGGCAGATGTGCGGCTCCGCCAGCGCCGGCGATGATCACTGAAAGACCGCGTTCGACCGCCGTGCGCGCGTAATCGGCCAGACGGTCCGGCGTGCGATGCGCCGACACGATCTTCGTTTCATAAGCCACGCCGAGCGCTTCCAGAGTCTCGATGGCGTGGCGCATGGTCTCCCAGTCGGACTGGCTCCCCATGATGACGCCAACCTGCGTCGCGCCGGTTACGGCCGTGTCGGAAGGAGTATTCTCGGCGCTTATGACGTCGGGCAGGTTGGGTTCGTCAGTCATGGTCGTCTCTGTGAAAGCCCGGCCGGGTTACGAGCGCAGGCTCGTCGTTCGGCTCAGGCGATGTTGTCTGGGATGAGCCTGCTCTCGATCCACGAGATTTCGTCCTTGAGCAGGAGTTTGCGTTTCTTCAAGCGCTGGAGATGAAGCTGGTCGGTCGGTTCGGAGACGAGGCGATCGATGACAGTGTCCAGATCACGATGTTCGCTGCGTAATTCGTGAAGTTTTCGCAGCATGCTGTCCCGGTCACGCAGCATGGTTCCACCGGACGTCAGAAGATGTTTCCGTCAAGATCATCGTCCCCCCTCCGTCGGCGGCGGCGGCCTTCCGCCGCCCTGACGGCGAAAAGCAGGTTAGGGCGCCGTCCGCCGCCACGCCAGTCCGCACATCGCGCTTGCGTCCAGACGCCGTCGACGAAGATCTGACGATCGAGTCGGGGCAGGGCGTATATGACGAAGTTTTCATGAAAGAAATGACTAACGCAGCGCTAGCGTAGCCTTTCGGCAACAATCTTCAGGAGGATGACCATGAGCAATCAATCGCGTATCGAAAGTCTGCGTCGCCGTCACTCCAGCCTTGACGAGAAAATCACCGACGAAGTTCATCGCCCGCTTCCCGACCAGCGTATTCTGATGTGCCTGAAGCTTCAGAAGTTGCGCGTAAAAGAGGAAATGGACCGTCTTCGGACGCACGCCTGAAGCCAACCTTCCCCAGCCGGGCGCTCGCTGACTGCGACGCGCCCGGTTTTTTTTCTCTTATTCGTCGTCGCCGATCAGCATTGGCGGCGGTGCCGTACGGCCCTCCCGCTCCAGACGCTCGTTGCTGGCGGCGACGGCGGCATTGAGATCCGTCTGGCTGCACAGGCCCAGCGTCACCGGATCGCGCGGCTTGATGTTCTGGCTGTTCCAGTGCTGGCGATCACGCACCTTGGCGATGGTGTCTTTGGTGGTGCCCAGCAACTTGACGATCTGGACGTCCTGCAATTGCGGAAAATTGCGCAGGATGAAGGCGATGCCGTCCGGGCGGTCGTTCCGCTTGGCGACGGGCGTGTAACGCGCGCCTTTGGAGCGCCGCTTAACCTGATTGCCGGTTGTCAGAATTTTCAGGCGAGCGTTCGGGTCGGCCTCGCACCGCGCGATTTCTTCTTTTGTGACCTGATGGTTGGCTACCGGGTCGTAACCGACGATGCCCTGCGCGACTTCGCCATCGGCGATAGCCTGCACCTCAAGAGGGTGCATGCCGCAGAATTCAGCGACCTGAGTGAAGGTCAAAGCGGTCTTCTCGATCAGCCAGACGGCTGTCGCTTTGGGCATCAAGGGAAGCGTCGTCATCGATCGATCCTGCTGCTGCGTGGTCTTTCGGCGCTCACGCAGGCACCGGTATCGGTCATTAGGGATGGGGCTTGAGGCCCCGGCCCTGCGTGCCTGCCGGCGCGCGTATCCGGACAGGGTAATGGCCGCGACGGGCCGTCGGGTCAAGCTGGAATTGACGTGTTCTCGATCGGCGCGAGCATGCGTGGCGTGCGTGGCCTCAGTTGAAGACGCTGTCTTCGAACGCTTCTTCCCAGGTGCCGCTGGTGGAGGCGCGGCTGTATTCGGTAGAGCGGTTCTCGAAGAAATTGGCGTGTTCGACGGCGTTGAGCATGTCGTCGACCCAGGGCAGGGGATTGCGCTGCACGTCGCCATAAAGCGGATCAAGCCCTATCTGTCCGAGGCGGCGGTCGGCGATGAAGCGGATGTAGGCTTTCACCTGATCAGCGTCGAGGCCCTCAACCGGGCCAGCCTCGAACGCCAGGTCAATGAATGCGTCTTCATGCTCGACGATCGTCTGGCAAATTTCGCTGATTTCGGTTTTGAGCTGATCCGTCCAGATTTCGGGATTTTCGTGCACGAAGGTGCGGAAGAGCCGCGCCATGGACAGGCAGTGCAGGGTCTCGTCGCGTACGGACCACGACACGATCTGGCCCATGCCCTTCAGCTTGTTGAAGCGCGGGAAGTTCAGCAGAATCGCGAAGGACGCGAACAGTTGCAGACCTTCGGTGAATGCGCCGAAAGCGGCGAGGGTCTTGGCGATCTCATGCTTGCTCTCGACGGTGAACGTCTGCATGTAATCGTATTTGTCCTTCATCTCCTTGTACTTAAGGAACATGGAATACTCGCTCTCGGGCATTCCGATGGTGTCCAGGAGATGGCTGTAGGCGGCGATGTGAATCGTCTCGATGTTCGAGAACGCCGAGAGCATCATCAGCACTTCAGTCGGTTTGAAGACCTGACTGTACTGCTTCATGTAGCAGTTGTTCACCTCGACGTCCGACTGGGTGAAAAAACGGAAAATCTGGGTCACCAGATGCCGTTCGCCGTCGTTGAGCACCTTGTGCCAGTCCTTGACGTCGTCGGCCAAAGGCACTTCTTCCGGCAGCCAGTGAACGCGCTGCTGCGTCAGCCATGCGTCATATGCCCAAGGATAGCGGAACGGCTTGTAGACAGGGTTTGCGGTAAGCAGGTCCAGACGCTGTTCTGCCGCGCCCGTCGTTGTGGTCGTGGTAGTGCTCATCGTTGACGCTCCTGTAGCGGACACGGGCGTCCGCGATGCATGGGGCCGCAGGCTGCGCGGCGTCGAAATACGTCCCGACGGCGAAGGCGTCGGGGGGCTGCAGAGGCCGGACTCGGTAAGGCGCGCCCGCGTTGTCGCTTGCGGCGGCGTGCTGCGATGCACGCCTGACGCGGGGCCGCGCCGTAATCGTCCTGTGTGGGTCGTCGCCTTACTGGCAGGCGAGGCATTCCTCGTATTTGGTCGCTTCCGCCGGAGCCGCCTGCGCGGCGGCGGAGCCGGGCATTTCTGATTTTTCCAGCACGTTGCTGACGGTGTCGGCGCGCTGGATCGACAGCGAACGGCAGTAATAGAGGGATTTCACGCCCTTCTTCCACGCCATGAAATGGATCTGGTGCAGGTCGCGCTTGTGGACGTCGGCTGGCAGGAACAGATTGATCGACTGCGCCTGACAAATATACGCCGTACGGTCGGCGGCGTGCTCCACGATCCAGCGCTGATCCAGTTCGAAGGCGGTCTTGTATACGGCCTTTTCCTGCTCGGACAGGAAGTCGAGGTGCTGGACGCTGCCTTTGGACAGGGTGATCGACGACCAGACGTCGTCCGTGTCCTGTCCTTTCTCGATCAGCAACTGGCGCAGATGCCGGTTACGGACCGTGAACGAGCCGGAGAGCGTCTTTTGCAGGAAGACGTTGGCGGAGATCGGCTCGATGCCGGGGCTGGCGTTGCCCGCGATGATCGAGATCGACGCGGTCGGGGCGATGGCGATCTTGTTGGAGAAGCGCTCCATCATCCCGTATTCGGCGGCGTCCGGGCAGGCGCCGCGTGTTTCGGCCAGCGTTCGGGAGGCTTTATCAGCCTGCTCCTTAATATGCTTGAAAATCCGCTTGTTCCAGACCTTCGCTATGACGCTTTCGAAGGGAATGTTGTTCGCCTGCAGGAAGGAATGGAAGCCCATGACGCCCAGACCGACCGACCGCTCCTGCGACGCCGCATAGACGGCGCGGGCCATCTCGGGCGGGGCGCGGTCAATGAAGTCCTGCAACACGTTGTCGAGGAACAGCATGACGTCCGTGATGAACTCAGGGTTGTCGCGCCATTCCTCCCAGGTTTCCAGATTCAGGGATGAGAGACAGCACACCGCCGTCCGCTCTTTCCCGTGCTGGTCAATGCCTGTGGGCAGCGTGATCTCGGAGCAGAGATTGGACGTCTTCACTTCCAGTCCGGCGAGCTTGTGATGCTCCGGGCGGGCGTTGTTTACGTGGTCGGAATAGACGATGTACGGCTCGCCCTGCTCCATGCGGGCGGTCAGGATGCGGATCCACAGCGAACGCGCGGACACCTTGCGGATCACCGAGTGATCTTTCGGCGACAACAGCGCCCATTCTGCGTCGGCCTCTACGGCGCGCATGAACTCGTCAGGCACCAGCACGCCGTGATGCAGGTTCAGCGCCTTGCGGTTTGGGTCGCCGCCGGTCGGGCGCCGCATCTCGACGAATTCCTCGATCTCGGGATGCCAGACCGGGAGGTAAACGGCAGCGGAGCCGCGACGCAGCGAACCCTGGCTGATGGCCAGCGTCAGGCTGTCCATCACGCGAATGAAGGGGATGACGCCAGACGTCTTGCCGTTGCGCCCCACGTTTTCACCGATGGAACGAAGATTACCCCAGTAGGAGCCGATGCCGCCGCCCTTGGACGCGAGCCAGACGTTCTCGTTCCAGAGTCCCACGATGCCTTCGAGGCTGTCGTTCGCTTCGTTCAGGAAGCAGGAAATCGGAAGGCCGCGCGTCGTGCCGCCGTTGGACAGCACGGGCGTCGCGGGCATGAACCAGTGGCGGGAGATGTAGTCATAGATGCGCTGCGCGTGTCCCGCGTCGGCCCCGTAGTAGGAGGCCACGCGGCCGAACAGGTCCTGATACCCTTCGCTGGGGAGGAGGTAGCGGTTATCCAGCGTCGCCTTGCCGAAATCCGTCAGCAGCGAATCGCGAGAGCGGTCGACAACGACACGGTGGTGGCCCGGAAGCTGCACGACATCTTCGAGCATGTTGGGCTCGAACAGGCTCGCAGCGGCTTCGTCGCCGCCATGCGCGCTCACCGATTCGACCATGCGTTCAGATATCTCCGTCAGACTCATCCCGGCCACTCCACACCATTGAATTTCTGGACTGCGCGGGATGATGAGAGCGTCACCGGCCCGAAAGCTCGAACACTATATGCGGGAGCCTCCCGCTCAGCCAACACAAGATATAGGGTCGCAATCGCAAAAAATTCCTTGACGACAGGCGTCCGGGATTCTCGGGCTAAAAAAATGAAAATCTTTATTTTTCAGGGTTTTGGGGAGTTTTCGTGATGTGCGGCGCGAGTCTGCTGATCGAATCGGCTGTTAACGCTCTCGGCTCATCCTGATCGTCCCGGCGCCGGCGCCAGATCCTATGTCGTTGACTTCGCGCCGATCTTTGGCGCCCTGGGGACGTATCCGCTCATATTTGTCACACAGGCGAGATATTCGTTTTTCGTTCTGATTACGGTTTTATCCGTCCAGCCGATTCCACCTGTTTCGGACCAAAGACGCGCCAGAACGTACGATCAACCGCCGGGGCGACCGATCAGGCCGGACATTTCCATGCGACGCCGCGACTCGGAAATTCCGTCTGTGACTGCGAGCGCTGCTTCAAGCGCTCGTCGCCCGGCCTGTGCATCCACGCGAACAGGCGCGCCATCCAGGCAGGAGGCGACGAACGCGGCGTGTTCCGCTTCCAGAGAATCGTGATCGCGCCATGAGGCTGAATCGCGGCGGAAGCCTCCTGTGCCCGGAAGCGGGAAGCCGCGCTCCCGCCCGATCATCGTGAGCTCGCGTTTTCCGAAATCGACCGAAAGATATCCCTCTTCAGAGAACAGTCGCATCTTGCGCTCTGTTTTCAGGGATATGCGGCTGGCCGTAATCGTCGCGACGCACCCGTTGGCGAAGCGCACCCGGGCGTTGGCGATGTCCTCGAGGTCCGAGCTGACGGCGGCGCCGAGCGCTTCGACCTGTGCGATCGGACTGTCTACGATAGCCAGCACCAGATCGAGGTCGTGGATCATCAGATCCAGGATGACCGAGACGTCGGTGCCGCGTGGCTTGAACGGCGCAATGCGCGTGGCTTCGATATAAAGCGGTCGGGTGATTCGCTGCACGATTGCGTCGTGTTCAGCCGAGTAGCGGAGCAGGTGTCCGACCTGAAGGACGCGCCCGGTCGTCTGCGCCAACGTCGCGAGCTCATCGGCTTCCAGCAGCGTCGCCGCGATGGGTTTTTCGACCAGAACGTGTTTGCCCGCTCGCAGGGCCTGGGCGGTCAGGGCGAAGTGCATCTCCGCGGGCGCGGCCACGATGACGGCGTCGACGTCCTGTAAAAGAGCGTCGAGATCGTCGTAGGCCCGTGTCCGGCCTTCCGTGGCGACAACGCTGGCGCGCTCCTGATCCGGGTCGAACACGCCAACAAGCGTTTCACGCGGCGCCGCGTGGGATTTCAGGACATGGAAGCGTCCGAAATGACCGCAGCCGACGACGCCAACACGCAACGTTCCGGCGCTCTGTCCGGTCGTTCCACCCGCCATATCGCCCATCTCCGCGTACCGATCATCGTCGCGCTCTGCGCTGTCGATGACGTTGTTTGTCTCCGTCCGTCCGGGCTTTCCCGGAGCAGCGCACGACCGGGCGGCCATGCCTGGCGGCGACATCCGTCATCGCCGACATCCGGTTAGCAGCGGAGGCGCGCGCGCGCCAGAGCGTCCTTGCAAGCGCGAATGTTCATGATATGTTCCTTTCTTCAAAGGTCGCTGCCTCGGCCTTGTCGGGAGGGCGGGATATCGCATGAACGGACCGAGAAGCCAGCCGATCGGCGCAGGGCGGCGCGCAGAGGACAATGCGCTCGCGCTGCAGGAAGATTCAACGCGCGTCGAAGAGGTCGTGAAGGGGCGCGGCGCGACGCTTAGTCCAGCGCCGCGCTACGACGCGCTGAGCGCGAATCCGATTGATGACGGCTGGGACAGCCCCGACGATGCGCCGTCTCCGGTTACGGAACTGACCGTCGAGCATCCGCGCAAGATCATCACCTATAATGAAAGCCCGGACGTGCCGTTTGACCGTTCGATCAACCCTTATCGCGGGTGCGAGCACGGTTGCGTCTATTGTTTCGCGCGTCCAACTCACGCGTGGCTGGGACTTTCACCGGGGCTGGATTTTGAAACCCGCCTGCACTTCAAGCCATCCGCTGCGGATCTTCTTCGTCGGGAGTTGTCAGCACCGGGGTATGCGCCGAAACCGATAGGCTTGGGGACCAACACCGATCCGTGGCAGCCGGTGGAGCGCCGCCTTTCGATCAGCAGCGCCATTCTGGCGGTGTTGTCCGCGTGTGGGCATCCAGCCACCATTGTCACGAAATCTGCCGGAATTTTAAGGGATTTGCCCGTTCTGACCGATATGGCGCAGCGTAATCTCGTGCGCGTGCACATCTCGCTCACGACGCTGAATGTTGAACTGTCCCGCCGTATGGAGCCGCGGGCCAGCTCTCCGGCGAAGAGGTTGGCCGCCATAGAGGCTTTGTCGAAAGCAGGTGTTCCGGTCGCAACGTTAATCGCCCCCATGATTCCCGGACTCAATGATGCCGAGCTTGAGGCGCTGATGCATGCAGCGGCTTCCGCAGGCGCGCGTGACGCTGGGTTTGTGCTGCTGCGGCTGCCTCTGGAGGTCGCGCCGATCTTCGAAAGCTGGCTCAGACGGCATTATCCCGACCGTGCGGAGAAGGTGCTGAAACTGGTGCGGGAGACGCGCGGCGGCAGATTGTATGATTCTCGTTACGGAAAGCGCATGGCGGGGGAGGGCGTTTACGCAAGCCTTCTCGCGCGCCGGTATGCTCTGGCGCGAAGGCGTCTGGGGTTCGGGCGGATGCCGCCGCTGGATTGCTCCGCTTTCGCCCCGCCTGCCAGATCGACTGTTCGGGAAACGGGACAGATGTCACTGTTCTGATACGCTATGACGCAGATCGTCCTGTCCCCGGTTGCATCGCGCGCGTTTGACCGGCATCTTCCCGCCGCCGCTGGAGCGGCCCCGCAGGGGGCGCTTCGGGATCAGGGCCCGCGACTGTTCGCATCGGCCCGACGGAGAACGGTTCTGCAGGTATGATGTATTACAGTCGGCTCAGGATGCTTTCGGTTGTCGGGGTCTGCCTCCTCGGCCTCGTGCTCTGCGCCCCCAATTTCATGCAACGTCCGCTTCCGTCGATGCCGTGGCGCCAGATTCATCTCGGGCTGGATCTGCGCGGCGGGTCATACCTGCTGATGCAGGTCGATCTGAAGTCTCTCGCCAAAGACCGGCTGCAGTCGCTTTCCGACGGCGTGCGTCAGGCGCTTCTGGCCGATGGGCTGGGTTATCGCGACATCCGGGTGGAGGTGCAGAAGCAGCAGGTCACCTTCACCCCGCGCGATCCCTCCGAGCGCGACCGCGACGTAAAAACGCTCGACGCGATGCCGCGCGTGGTTCCGAATGAGTTCAGCGTCGCCAGCCAGCCGGACGGGTCCATAGCGCTTACTCTGTCGCCCGATGCGATGAAACTGCGCGCGCAGGACGCCGTGACGCAGTCCATCGAGATTGTTCGCCGTCGTATCGACGCGACGGGCGCAATCGATCCGGAGATCACGCGCCAGGGCGATGACCGTATTGTTGTAGAGCTTCCCGGCGTCAGTGATCCCGAGCGCGTCAAGGCGCTGCTGGGGACCACGGCGCGCATGACCTTCCGATTGGTGGATGAGAGCGCTGGCGCCGGTCAGATCGCGCCGGCGGGTGCGACCATGTTGCCGGATATGGACGCAGGCGGGCAGATGCTGGCCGTTCGCGATCATATCGAGGTCGACGGCGCGGACCTGACCAACGCCGGCGCGACGACGGATCAGCAGACCGGTGGCTGGGCCGTCAGCTTCTCGCTGGACTCTGTCGGGACCCGCGCGTTCGCGAACGTGACGCAGGCCAATGTTGGTCGCCGTTTCGCGATTGTGCTCGACGACAAGGTGATCGAGGCGCCGGTCATTCACACGGCGATCACAGGCGGCAATGGCCTGATCACTGGCAATTTCGACGCCGCCAAGGCGACAGATCTGGCGCTTTTGCTGAAAGCGGGCGCGCTGCCGGTTCCTTTGACGGTGATGGAGGAGCGTTCGATCGGTCCTTCGCTCGGCGCTGATTCGATCCGCGCTGGCGCGATCAGTCTGGGCGTCGGGTTCTTCTTCGTGATCGCCTTCATGGCGCTGTTCTATGGGCGGTTCGGTTGGTACGCGAATGTCGCGTTGCTGGCCAACCTCGTGCTGATGGCCGCTATCCTGTCGCTGTTCGAGGCGACGCTGACGCTGCCGGGTATGGCGGGAATGCTGCTCACGCTCGGTATGGCGGTCGACGCCAATATCCTGATCATCGAACGCATCCGCGAAGAAATCGGTCGTGGTCGCTCGGCCCTGGCTGCGATGCAGGCGGGGTTCGAGCGCGCGACCTCCACCATTGTCGACAGTAACGCCACGGCGCTGCTGGCCCACGTCATGCTGTTCGTGTTCGGAACGGGGCCGGTGCGCGGTTTCGCGCTGACGATCACGATCGGCATCGTGACCACATTGTTCACGACACTCATGCTGTCGCGGCTCCTGATGGTGCGCTGGTACGCGCTCCGCCGTCCCACCACCCTGCCGGTCTGAGCGGAAAGCGCGCCATGTTCGAACGTCCCCTGCTGCGTTTCGTCCGCAGCGACACCAAGATCAACTTCATGCGCGGCCGCTTCGCCGGATTGGCGACGTCGGCGGTATTGTCGCTGATCTCGCTCGCGCTGTTTTTCCATCCCGGCCTTACCCTCGGGCTCGATTTCAAAGGCGGGATCGTGGTCGAGGCAAAGACCAACGGTCCGGCCGACTTCGCGAAGATAAGGGCGGCTCTGGCGGCCCATAACGTGTCGACCGGCGGCGTGCAGGCGTTCGGTGGTCCGGACGATGTGCTGATCCGTCTGGAAGCGGACAAGAACACCGATACGAACGCCGTCGTGGATCAGGTGCGTCACGCCGTGGCTGAGGCGCAGCCGGGTGCTACGGTCGTGCGCGCGGACGCCGTGGGCGCGTCCGTGTCGGCGGAGCTGTTCCGCAACGGCATGCTGGCTCTGGGGCTCAGTCTGTTGATGATCCTGGGCTATATCTGGTTCCGCTTCGAGTGGGAGTTCGCGTTGAGCGCCGTCGTCACGCTGGTGCTCGACCTGACGAAGACGGTCGGGTTCCTCGTGCTGACGCATTTCGAGTTCGATCTCGTCATGGTCGCGGCGATCCTGACGATCCTCGGCTACTCCACCAACGACAAGGTGGTGGTCTATGACCGGGTGCGTGAAAATCTTCGTAAATATCGAACCATGCCGCTGCGCGAACTGATCGATCTGTCGATCAACGAGACGTTGAACCGCACGTTGGGAACGTCTTCGACCGTGTTCCTCGCGGCGCTTCCGCTGGCGCTGTTCGGCGGCGCGACGTTGTCCGGCTTTGCCTGGGTCATGTTGTTCGGAATCGTGGTCGGAACCTCATCCTCGATCTTTATCGCTGCGCCGTTGCTGCTTCTGTTGGGTGAGAAGCGTCTGCGCAAAGACGTTCGTCCGCCGTCTGCATAACGACCACAGGGCGGATTTTTCGGTCAGCTGCTTCGTTAGCCGGTGAGTGAGAGGCGATCTCGCCCTTCATCAGGAGGAGGCAGGTGGAGAAGCCCGTCAGGACAAAGAAAAGCGCCTGAGATATGCGCGGATGAGGGGGCGAGTCTGTCCCCCGTCATACGTCCACTGCTTCAGAAGAAAATGGCGCGTGTTTCCGGCTCGCAAGCATGCAGCATTCGACGCGCAAGCGGTTCTTCAGCCAGCCACAGATTTATGTGATCGCGTGCCGACGAGAGCACCTCGCTACCTTTTAGAGAAGGGGGGTATAGCTCGGAGGGACGCGTCTCGGCACGGTGCTGCACACTGTTCAGTATTGCTGCACCGAAGAGCGCAAGCGTCCTCTCAAGACCATTCTCGCTCGCGGATCGATGTGACCCGGAGCGATTCTAGTGCGAAGCGGGGAGATCTTTAGGTTCAACGCGAGCGAGAAGCACCTGAATATCTTCTCTCGCTGTCTTAAGATGAGATGCGTCCGGTCGCCCTGTCGCCGCGACGACGGCGAGCAGGGCTGACCGATCTTCCATCACGACAGCAGGCAACTGATCGGCTGGTATCGCGCCAGACATCACGCCGCCGCGGACCATGCCGTGAACGATCAGGTACGTGTAGATCAGGTTGTGGGGATTAGGCGCAAGAGAGAGCGTCGGTTGCGCTGCCTGACATCCGCCGAGAGAAGCAAGGCTTGCGGCGGCGAAGGAAACCCGGAGGAAGCGAGAGAACGTCATAAGGTGACGATACGCGATCCATCGCTCATGAGCGAGACGGCGCTTTAATAGAAACATGCCGCAGGCTGAGCGAACCGTCTGTGGATGTGTGACGGGAGCGGCGCCTGGCCGCTCCCTTCCATAGACGTTTCGGCGTTTCAGGAGCGCGGCTGTTTCGCGAGCAGATCGCGGATGTCTTCAAGCAGGACTTCGCTCTTGCTCGGGGCAGGAGGCGCAGCAGGGGCTTCTTCCTCCCGAACGTGCATCTTGGTCAGGATGCGCACGAGCCAGAAAATAACCAGCGCGACGATCAGGAACTGGATGACCGCGTTGGCGAACAGGCCGTAGTTGAGGGTGACGGCGCCTGCTTTCTGGGCCTCCGCCAGGGTCGGCTCGACTGGTCCCTTGATGGTCCAGAAGAGGTTGCTGAAATCGATACCGCCGATAGCCAGACCGATGACCGGGTTGAAGATATCTTTGACGAGGCTGTTGACGATCGCGGTGAACGCGGCGCCGATGATCACACCGACCGCCAGATCGACGACATTGCCGCGCATGATGAAGGCCTTGAATTCGCCTAACCAGCCGGGGGTGTGCACTCGCAGTTTCGATTCAGCCATAATATCCTCGGGTTATGTTCAGCGCGGGGGGCTATCGATTACTGGTTTGTGATCCCGCCTTGCGCCACGTCTACAAGACAAGGCCCGTCTGTGGAAGAACAAGTTGCGCTCATCCACGTCTGTAACAGCATTGAAATTACAGGATTAAAGGGCGGTTCTGGCATTGCGGACAGATACCGGAGCATAACGTGACGACGAAGGTTTCGTTTCATGGGCGGTCACTCTTTTTATCGACCGTGAGCAGGCGTTGCCCGTCAGGGCGGGATGGTTTATAGCGCTTGCTCTTCGCCCCGGTCGGCATCGGGGCATTTTTTCAGGAATGAAACGATGAAGCCCGGAATTCACCCCGACTACCACGAAATCAACATCATCATGACCGATGGCACGGAGTACAAGACGCACTCCTGCATGGGCAAGGCTGGCGACACGCTCCGCCTCGACATCGACCCGAAGTCCCACCCGGCGTGGACCGGCGTGCAGCGTATGATGGACACGGGTGGTCAGGTCGCGAAGTTCAACAAGCGCTTTGCTGGCATCGGCACGCGCTCCAAGTAAGCGCAACAGCCAGTCTGCTCCATGCCTTCCGGGCGTGGTTTGGAACCCGCCTCTACAGAGGCGGGTTTTTTATTTCTCTTTACTAACGATCGTTGGCCACGTCGTTTCGCATGTTTATGCAAAAAATCGCCAAATGAGCCCGATGTTTTTTTATAAAGTATTTTAAAAGGCAGAGATGGTTGGCTGGTTGACGGCCAACGCCGGGCTGGACCCATATCCGTTCATACTGGTTCACGGATGTGAATCTAATTCATTGTTTACAGGCGCATTGCTCCACGAGACGATTCCGTCTGACGGGGTAATGCCCTAGTTTTTGTCCTTCTGTATGAAAGACGGCAGGAGGGGGTTATCGGTCTGCATCGAGCCCTTGCTCGGCAGCGAAGCCGCGTCCCAACCGCCGCCCAGATCCCCGATCAGATTGACCGAATCGACGATACGGCTTTGCTGGATGGAAAGAGCCGTTTCAGCGTTGGAGAGCGCGGTAACTTCCGAGGTCACCACGGTCGTGTAGATTTCCGTTCCCGCCAGATACTGGTTCATCGAGACGGTGACGGCCTTGTTCGCAGCGTCCAGCGCGATCTGCTGCTGTTTCGCCTGATCGGCCAGAATGCGCAGGTTCGACAACTGGTCTTCCACGCCTTGCAGCGCGGTCAGGACGGTCTGACGGTATGTCGCCGTATACAAGTCGTAATTGGCGTTGGCTTCGTGGACGGCGGCTGTGCGCGAGCCGCCCTCGAACAGGGTTTCCGAGGCGGATGCGCCAAGCGCCCAGATCCGGTTGGCGACCTGCACCAGAGCGCCCACCGGATCGCCGCTGTAGGAGTAGGACGCGCTCAGTGTGATGGTCGGGAAGAACGCGGCGATCGCGGCGCCGATCTGTGCGTTGTATTCCTCCATCCGTCGTTCCGCCGCCGCCACATCAGGGCGGCGTTGCAGCAGAACGGCAGGAACGCTGACCGGAACGGCGGGAATATCGCGAGGCAGCGCGCCGGCAGGGATGCTGAGGTTGGCGGGCGCTTCTCCGGCGTAGACCGCAATGGCGTGTTCATACTGGGCGCGCGTGACGCCCGTCTGAATCTCGTTGGCCCGCGTTTGCTCGAGCTGGGTTTTGGCCTGAAGTAGAGAGGTCGGATCGACCGTGCCCGCGTCGAACTGATTCTGCGTAATCTGAAGAGAGCGTTCGTAAAACAGCACGTTTCGGTGCAGTAGGTCACGCAGACTGTCCTGATAACGCAGGTTGAAATAAGCGACGGCGAGATCGATCTGGTATTCGAGCTTTGCGTTCGCCAGATCCGCGGCCGAGGCCTGCGCCTCCGTCACCTGAGCCTGAATTTGCCGTCTGATCTTTCCCCATACGTCCAAATCCCAACTGGCCGTTGGTCCAAAAGCATAGGTGTTTCTCGTCGAGCCGGAGCTGTATTGCGTGCCGGTGCTGGATGTGGCTGTGCCGCCCTGGCTATTTCGGTTGAAGCTGACCGATGTGCTGAGCGTCGGATAAAGCTGCGCGCGTATGGCGTTGATTGCCGCCCGGGCTTCCCGGTAGCGCGCTTCGTATTCGGCGACGTTCTGGTTGTTGATGGAGACACGCTCTTCGAGGCTGTTCAGAAGAGGATCGCGGTAAACCTCCCACCATTTGCCCTTGGGCGCGCTGGCCAGAGACGGCGTGGCGTATGTCCATCCGGAAGCGGGACGAAGCTCCTTGAACTGGGGAGAGATGATTGCCGCCGGACGCTTGTAGTTTGGTCCCACCATGCAGCCGCCCAACGTCAGCGGGGCCAGCAGAACGGCCGGAAGGCCTCGCTTGCCGTAGTGGCGGAGCAGGGCGGCGGGGCGGGGAGATGGGCGTGGAGTCTTCATCCGCGTCAGGCGTCCTGAGGCTTGGTGTGGAATGGGGGAATCTTGCGGGGCTGACGCCTGAAACGCAGCGCCAGCCGATCCAGCGTCAGATAGATGACCGGCGTCGTGTAGAGCGTCAGCGCCTGACTGACCAGCAGCCCGCCGACAATGGCGATACCGAGCGGACGACGCATTTCCGAGCCGTAGCCGTTACCGAACACAAGAGGCAACGCGCCGAGCGCGGCGGCGAGTGACGTCATCATGATCGGTCGGAAACGAAGGATGCAGGCCGTGTGAATCGCCTCGTACGGGGAGCAGCCGGTTTCGCGCTCGGCGTTGATGGCGAAATCGACCAGCATGATTGCGTTTTTCTTCACGATGCCGATCAGCAGAATTACGCCGATCATGGCGATCAGAGAAAAATCCTCGCCGAAAACCTGCAAGGCGAGCAGGGCGCCGACGCCTGCCGACGGCAGGGTGGACAGGATCGTGATCGGATGGATGTAGCTCTCATACAGCACGCCGAGCACGACATAGACGGCGGCCAGAGATGCGGCGATCAGGATCGGTTCGTTGTTGACCGATTTCTGAAACTGCGCCGCGTTTCCAGCGAAACTGCCGTGAACTGAGGACGGGGCGTGCAGGGAGACCATTTCGCTGTCGATGATCTGCACGGCCTTGCTGAGAGCTACGCCTTTGGCGAGGTTGAAGGAAATGGTGGTGGCGACGGACTGCCCGTCATGATTGACTGACAGGGCGGTGGTCGCCGGATAGATATTCGTGATGAAGGTCAGCGGAATCATGGATTCCGAACTGGTGGAGACGGCGGACCCGGTTGACGTGCCGCTGCCGCCGGAAATGCTGTTCTGGATCTGGTTCGCGAAATTCTTGGCGCTCACGCTTGCCGCAGTGCTGGTGGAAGTGCTCGAGGAACTTGTCGAGGTGCGCACGCGGATCGTATTCGACGCCGTGCCTCCGCCTGCAGTGCCGCCGGAGGCGCTGACCCACATCTGGTGGATCGTGTTCGGATCCTGCCAGAACGATGGCGCAGCTTCCATTACGACGCGATACTGGTTGAGCCGGTTGTAGATGATCGACGCCGCGCGCTGTCCGAACGCGTCGTAGAGCGTGTTAGAGATCAATTGAGGCGTGATCTGCATACGTGACGATGTGTCACGGTCGATTTGCGTGACGACCGCCGATCCGCCCTGCTGGATATCGGATGAGAGATCGAGAATTTCCGGGTGGCGGCGCAGACGCGCGATCAGCTTGGGCGTTATGGAGTAGAGTTCCGTCGCGGAATCCCCTTCAAGGGTGTACTGATAGGCGGCGTTGCTCTGACGCGCGCCCATCCGGATTCCTCCCGGCTCCATCAGGAAGAAACGTGCGCCGACAAGGTTGCTCACCCTGTCGTCGATCCGCTGGATCAGGCTTTCGACGGGCCCACGCTGGCTCTTGTCGGTCAGTTGCAAAAAGAGATTTGCTTGATTGGATGAACCCCGTCCACCGAGAAATCCGGCGATGCTTTGGACATCTTTTTCCTTCATCGCCGCAGTTTCCGCGATGTCGATTTTTTCCTTCATGGCGGAGAAGGAGATGGACTGATCGCCCATCAGATGCCCCATGAGCATCCCGGTGTCTTCAGTCGGGAAGAAACCTTTCGGCATGCTGACGAACAGTGCGCCCATGAGCACGATGGTGAGGGGCAGAGAGAGCATCACAAGGCGCGTGTGTCGCAACGCCACTTCCAGCGTCCGGGCGTAGCCCGACGCCATCGCCGTTACGCCTCTCTCGGAGAAATCGCCCAGCCATCGCCCGATGCGGCTTATCGTCGAAACATTGCGGGGCGCAGTATGGACGGAAGCATCAGCCGGGACCGTGCCGTGCGCATGTGGCTTGAGCAGGCGGGAGGCCATCATCGGCGTAAGGGAGAGAGACAGCAGCATTGAGACGACGATCGTGATCGAGATCGTCATCGCCAGTTCGTGGAACAGGCGCCCCGCGACCCCACCCAACATCAGGATCGGCAGGAATACGGCGATCAGAGAGACGGATATGGAGATCACCGTGAATGCGACTTCCTCAGCTCCCTGCTGCGCGGCTGCGCGCGGGGACATGCCGCTTTCGATATGCCGAGCGATATTCTCCAGAACGACGATGGCGTCGTCCACCACGAAACCGGTCGAAACGGTCAGCGCCATCAACGACATATTGTCGAGCGAAAAACCCAGCAACCGCATGACGGCGAATGTCGCGATAATCGACGTCGGGACGACGATGGCCGGGATAAGGGTCATGCGCACCGAGCGCAGGAAGACGAACGTCACGAGGATGACCAGCACGACGCCGATAACCAGCGTCATCTGCGTGTCAGCCAACGCCGCGCGAATGGTCAACGACCGGTCAAGACCGATATGCAACGCGACATCAGGAGGGAGAGCTTCCTGCAGCATAGGAAGCATGGTCTTGATCTGATCGATCGTGTGAATGACGTTGGCGCCGGCCTGCGGGAAGACCACGCCGATCACGGCCGGTTGGCGGTTGAAGAAGCCGGCGTTACGCAGATCTTCCACGCCGTCATGCACGTCGGCGACGTCGGACAGGCGAACAGCCCGACCATTGCGGTAGGCGACGACAAGATCACGATAGGCCTGAGCGTCCCGAGCCTGATCGTTGGTGTCCAGAGTGAAGCGCAGGCCGTTCTGGTCGATGATTCCCTTGGGACTGTGAGCGTTGGCGGAGGCAAGCGCAGCGCGGACGTCCTCGAAACCGATGCCGTATTGGAAGAGCGCCAGGGGGTTCATCTCCACCCGCACGGCAGGCAGTGCGCTGCCGCCGATCTCGACTTCTCCGACTCCCTTCACTTGCGACAGATGCTGTTGCAACACATTGCTGGCGATGTCGTACAGCACCGCCTGCGTGCGCGTCGGCGATGTCAGGGCCAGAATCAGGATCGGCGCGCCGTTGGGATTCGCCTTGAAATAACTTGGGTTTTGCCTGAGTGACGTTGGGAGATCCGCGTGCGCCGCTTGCAGCGCAGCCTCGACGTCTCGCGCCGCGCCGTCGATGTCGCGGGAAAGCGCGAACTGCAATGTGATTCTGACCTGATTTTGCGTCGATTGCGACGTCATTTCGGTCAGGTCGGCGATCTGCCCTAGATGCCGCTCAAGAGGCGCGGCGACACTGCTGGCGACTTCTTCAGGCGAACCGCCCGGCTGGCGCGCCTGAACCTGAATAACGGGAAAATCGACGTTCGGCAGGTCCGAAACGGGCAGGGCGAGATAGCCGATCACGCCAGCGATGATCAGCGCCACGGTCATCAGCGTCGTAGCGACAGGTCGTTCGATGAAGATGCGACAGGGACTCATGCCTGAGGGCATTCCGATTGCGCGGACAGAGCGAACTCAAGACGCGCGATCATGAGCAGGCGTGGAGCCGTGTCGACGTTCATGACGGCCTCAGCCCCTGCCTGGGTTGGGCGTCGGTTCGTGCGGCGGCGTGATTCCGCCGGACGCGCCACGCTCACGCCAGTTGCGCCAACGCAGCGCCAGATTATCCAGAGCCAGATAGATGACGGGCGTGGTGAATAGCGTCAGCAACTGCGACAGCGCGAGACCGCCGATGATCGCAAGACCGAGCGGCCGTCGCAATTCGGAGCCTGTGCCTGTGGAGACAACCATTGGCAGCGCGCCGAGCATGGCGGCGAGCGTCGTCATCAGGATCGGTCGGAAACGCAGCGTCGCGGCCTGACGGATCGATTGCAGCGGCGGAAGACCTTCGACGCGCTCAGCTTCCAGAGCGAAGTCGATCATCATGATCGCGTTTTTCTTTACGATGCCAATCAGCAGCACGATGCCGATGATGCCCATCACGTCGAGGCCGGCTCCGGCGACATCGAGCGTCAGGAGCGCCCCGATTGCGGCGGAGGGCAGCGTCGAGAGGATGGTGACCGGGTGAACGAAGCTCTCGTACAGGATGCCGAGCACGATGTAGACCGCCACCAGCGCCGCGGCGACAAGGAACATCTCGTTGCCGAGCGATCCCTGGAAAGCGGCTGCGGTGCCCTGGAAGGATGTCTGGAAGGACGCGGGCAGCGCGAGTTGATGCTCGACGCGTTCGATGGCTGCGGTCGCCTGACCAAGCGCGTAACCGGGAGCGACGTTGAAGGAGACGGTGGTCGCCGGAAACTGGCCAAAATGGGTGATCAGCAACGGCGCCGTATCGTGTGTGACCTTGGTGACAGCGGCCAGCGGCACCAGACCTGACGTAGGGGAGCGGGTCGGGCCAGAGGTGCTTTCGCCGGAATTGCTGGAAATTCCGGGCAGGTAGATCTGATTCAGTGAGTTCAGATCTTTCTGAAACTTCGGGTCCGCCTCAAGGATCACGCGGTACTGGTTCGATTGCGTGTAGATCGTCGAAATTTGACGTTGCCCAAAGGAATCGTAGAGCACGTTGTCGACGGTCTGCGGCGTGATCGAGAAGCGTGCGCCGGTCGCGCGGTCAAGCGTTACACGAGCGACAAGGCCCTCCGCCTGCAGATCGGACGTCACGTCGGAGAGAGAGGGTTCTTTCTGCAGCGCGGCTACCAGCTTAGGCACCCAGGTCTTGAACTCATCGTAATCCGGGTTTTCAAGCAGGAACTGGTATTGCGTCGCCGCGACGGTGGTGTCGAGCGACAGGTCCTGCACCGGCTGCAGGTAGAGCTTGATGCCTGCGATTGACGCGGTTTCCTGCGAGAGTCGCGCCGCGATCTCCTGCGCATTCGCGCTGCGGTCGTCGTGCGGGCGCAGGTTGATCAGGAAACGTCCCTGATTCAACGTCGAGTTCTGTCCGTCTACGCCGACGAAGGAGGAAAGAGAGACGACATCCTCGTCCTTCAGTATGGCGCGCGCCAGTTCCTGCTGGTGGTCTTTCATCGCATCGAATGACGTCGATTGCGCGGCGACCGAGATACCCTGAATGACGCCGGTATCCTGAACGGGGAAGAACCCCTTCGGAATCTCCCATGCAAGAAAGCCAGTTAGCAGAAGCGTGAAACCGAACACGACGAGCGTCGCTGCCTGATGGGCCAGAACGAAGTCGAGACCGCGGTCGTATGTTGCGATCAGCCGGTTGGTCGCTATCTCGACGCGGGCGGACCAGCGCTGGAAGCGCGTATGCGCTTCCGCTTCGCTGTGCGGGCGTTCGCTGAGCATACGCGCGCACATCATTGGCACGAGCGTCAGCGACACCACGGCGGAGAGCACGATAGTGATGGCAAGCGTCAGCGCGAATTCGTGGAACAGGCGACCGACGACGTCGCCCATGAAGAGCAGCGGAATCAACACTGCGATCAGCGAGATCGTCAGCGAGATGATGGTGAAGCCGATTTCGCCCGCGCCCTTGAGGGAGGCGGTCATGCGATCTTCGCCCATCTCGATGTATCGGGCGATGTTCTCGATCATGACGATCGCGTCGTCGACTACGAAGCCGGTCGCGATGGTCAGAGACATCAGCGAGAGATTGTCGAGCGAGAAGCCTAACAGGTCCATCACCGCGAAGGTGCCGACGATCGAGAGAGGGACGGACAGGCTCGGGATGATCGTCGCGGGAATATTGCGCAGGAAGACGAAGATCACCGCCACGACGAGAAACAGCGCCATGAACAGTTCGAACTCGACGTCGGCGACGGAGGCGCGGATGGTCGTCGTCCGGTCAGTCAGAAGCACGATGTCGATGCCGGGCGGCAGAGACTGCCGCAGGCGGGGCAGTTCCGCCTTGATGTTGTCGACGACGGAAATGACGTTCGCGCCGGGTTGACGCTGCACGTTGAGCACAAGACCGGGCGTTGTGTTCGCCCATGCCGCGAGCTGCGTGTTTTCCGCGCCGATGACGACCGTGGCGACGTCCTTCATCCGGATCGGGCCGTTGTTTTGATACGCGATGACCTGATTCATCAGCTGGTCGATGCTGGCGATCTGGCCATCGACGCGCAGCGTCGAAGCCCGCTGTGCCCCGTCGAAGGTGCCAGTCGGCGAGTTGACGTTCACGTTGCCGATGGTCGTGCGCAGGGTGTCCAGATCGACGCCAAAGGAAGTCAGTTTGGGAATGTTGACCCTGACGCGATAGGCTTTGCGATTTCCACCCGACAGCGTGACGAGGCCAACGCCGGAAATCTGGCTGATTTTCTGCTCAAGACGCGTATCGACGTAGTTCTCGACCTCCGGCAGGGGAATCGTTTTCGAAGTGATCCCTAGCGTGATGACAGGCGTGTCAGCGGGATTGACCTTCGCATAGATCGGCGGCGCCGGAAGATCGGTGGGAAGCAGGGAGTTGGCCTGATTGATGCCGGCCTGCACTTCCTGTTCGGCTACGTCCATCGACATGGTGAGCCCGAAGCGAAGCGTGATCACGGAAGCCCCGCCGGATGAACGCGACGTCATCTGGTCGAGGCCGGGCATCTGCCCGAACTGCGTTTCCAGAGGGGCCGTCACTGAGGTCGCCATCACGTCCGGCCCGGCGCCCGGATAGAAGGTCTGCACGGTGATGGTCGGGTATTCGACCTGCGGCAGCGCAGACACTGGCAGGAAGTGATAGCCCAGCAACCCCGCCATCAGGATGGCGAGCATCAGCAGCGTCGTCGCGACCGGCCGCTCGATGAAGATACGTGAAGGGTTCACGGGCGACCGTCAGTTAGAGTGGTGTCTGTGGTGGGTCGTGGCGGGCGCGTTGTCGTTCGCCCCGGATGGATGATCCGCGGGAATGGTCACTTTCGCGCCTGACCGCAGGTGATCGGTGCCGTCCGTCACAACCCTGTCTCCGGCGTTCAGTCCGGAGGCGACGACGGTGCGCGAACCATCGGAGATGCCCGGCTTGACGTTTCTGACCTCGACCGTGTCATCGGCTTTCACGACATAGACGAACTGCCCGTTCGGACCGGTCTGCAGAGCGTTGGTCGGGACGATGATTGCGTCCTGAAGCGTGTTGACCAGCAGGCGGGCGTTCACGAACTGATTGGGGAACAGGTGCTCGTCGTCATTCGTGAAGATGGCGCGCAGACGCACTGTGCCTGTGGATGTGTCGATTTCACTGTCCAGCGCGCTGACAGTGCCGGACGCGATTTTCTCGGTGTTCGAGCTGTTCCAGGCGTCGACTGGCAGAGATCCGATTGCGTGCAGGCGATCCATGACCTGCGGCAGCTGGTCCTGCGGCAGCGTGAAGATCACGGAGATCGGCTGCATCTGTGTGAGCACGACAAGGCCGCCGGACTGTCCTGCAGTGACATAGTTGCCTTTGTCGACCACGCGAATGCCGACGCGACCGTCAACGGGCGCGATGATGTGGCAATAGACGAGTTGCAGTTTCTCGTTATCGACCAGAGCCTGATCCGTTTTTACGGTGCCTTCGTACTGTTCGACCGTGAATTCCTGGTCCCGCGCGGTCATCGCCGCGACGCTGTCCTGCTTGATCAGCTTCTGATAGCGGGCGTTGTCTACGCGCGCCTTGTCGAGCAGCGCCTGATCCTGAGCGAGCTGCCCTTCGTACTGCGCGAGCAGAACTTCATACGGGCGGGTGTCGATCACTTCGAGAAGGTCGCCTTTTTTGACGTGCTGTCCCTCGGTGAATTTCACGTCCATCAGATAGCCTTCGACACGCGGCATGACGGTGACGTTGGTGATGGGCACCACGGTCCCCAGTTCCGTCAGAACCACAGGCATGGACCCGGTCGTGACCGTCTCCACCGCCACTGGTTGCGATTCGTCAGAGGCAGCGCCCGGTGGCCCGCCGCCTGAGCGACCGTTCTTGTGGCGCAGGAGAGCAAAGGCGACCACCGCGACAAGTGCGATCCCTATGAGAATGCCTATCCATCGCCGACGTGGGCGAGGGGCTGTCGCTGCGGGCGAGGTGGAAGTTGGGCGGCCGCCCGAAATGTGTTGATCCATGTATTACGCCGTTTTCCGTCCACCAAAGTCTGCCATGCGACGACCCAGAACCGGATGCTCCGCAGGATGTCCGGCGGGAGATCGGTGACCACACGCCCTCCCACAGGTGGGGCGTTGGGGGCATGTGCATTTCGGTGTTCGTAATAGCAGCAAATTGGGACGTCTGCATCGTCGCCGCTGACGAGCTTCTGAGGCATGAAAATACGGGATCAGAACGATTTTGTCGTCGAGGGGGTGTTTTTAGTTCATTGATAATAAAGTGTTTTTTTTCAGATTTTTCGGCCATTTTCCAAAATTGGCCGAACTTAATGAAATAATGTTTATATTTCGAAACGGCACGGTGGGTAACGCAGCTGTTCGGCTTGTCGTGAACGGCGTCCGCACGAAACATCGAGGTTAATTTTCCCGTGCAGCGATACGCCTTGGGCAAGGAGTCCGCAAGACATCTTTTGTCACACTCTCGTGCCTGCCATGGACCAGAGCTAGGGTGACGATACTGCGCCAGCGTCATCGGGTCGTCCTCGTCTGAATGACCTGATGGCGGGTTGCTATTTTTCAGTTGCAAAGAGGACGGAAAACGCCGGAAAAGATGCGGCCCGGTCCATGACAGGACCTCTTTTTCGTCAGGTGTTCCTATGCGTGTTTTGAGCGGCGTCAACCAGAGCGAGGCGGCTAGCAGGCAGCGCTCTTCGGCGCGCGTTTTCGGAGCGCTTCTGATCGTTGGGCTCGGCGTTCTCGCAGCGCCTTTGCACAGCGCTCACGCGCAGGACGCAGATCAGGCTGAGGCTGAAGCCGATGCTGAAGATGCGGCCAAGCGTGCGGAGTCAAAGCGGGCAGCCAAGATGGCGGCGCCGCCAGCGGCCCTGCCGGGCGCTGAATCGAACGAGGGCGAAGCCGGGCATTCGAATATGGATATCGAGCCGACGGCCGCGCTCTTTGAGTCCATCGATCGTGGCAGCCTCAGCGCCGCCAAAGAGGCGTTGGGGCGTGGCGCCGACATGAACGGAAAGAACGTGTTGGGTCAGACCCCGCTCGACATGGCGATCGATCTGAACCGCAACGACATCATGTTTTTCCTGCTGTCCATGCGCGGTCTTGATACGTCTCAGCCGACTACGACGACGACCGTCGATAGTGGCTCGGTCAAGATTGCTGGTGGTTCGGGCAGTCTGACAATCGGCGGCAAGGCTTCGCGCGGAAATAAAGCCGGGGCGATGGCCGTGGTGGACCGACGTTATGACGCGTCCGGCGGCGCGGCTCGTCCCGCTGAGGGCTTCCTCGGCTTCGGCGGGAGCTGATCAGCCTCGCTTCCGCGAAGGGCTGAAGAGCCGGGCAGTCGGTTCTGATCCGTATTTTTTGTAGTGCATGAGGCTTCGAGGGACGCCCGACGGTCTCAGAAGCGGACCGTCGGGTGACTTTGTTCAGCCTGCAATGGCCGAGCGCTCGTTCGGCAGGTCGGCGATGTCATTCATTTCGTGACCTTCAAGCGGTGCGGTTGCCGTGCTCTCCGTCGACTCCTGCGCCTGACTCTCGGCGCGAAGAGCGTCGAGCGGGACAAGTTCGCCATCCCGGTCAATGTGCCAGAAAGTCCAGCCATTGCATGACGGAGCATTGGTCAGCATCGCGCCGAGTTTGTGGATTGAGCCGCGCTTGGCGCCGCAGATCAGTGTGCCGTCGGGCGATACCGTTGCGAACAGGCGGCGGCTCTTGTCGCAGACGATCGAGCCCGGGGCGATGAAGTTTCTTTCGACGAGGCTGCCGAACGGGACGCGTGGCGCTTCGCGCTTCATCGGCGTTGTCGCCACCGCGTCGTGCGGCAGGGGGGTTTCGCGTCGAACACGCCCGATCGCAGCTTCAGCGTAATCAGGGTGGCGTTCGATGCCGATGAAACGGCGTCTCAGGCGCTTGGCCATCGCTGCGGTGGTGCCTGTCCCGGCGAAGGGGTCCAGCACGACATCGTCGGCCGCAGTCGAAGACACCAGAACGCGGTGCAGCAGGCTTTCCGGCTTTTGGGTCGGATGCAGCTTCAGGCCGTGCTCGTTGCGCAGGCGCTCGCCGCCGGTGCAGAGGGGCAGGTACCAATCGGACCGCATCTGCACGTCGTCGTTCAGGGCCTTCATCGCCTGATAGTTGAAGCGGTAGCGGCTGTCCTGTCCGCGCGCCGCCCAGATCATCGTCTCGTGCGCGTTGGTGAAGCGACGACCGCGAAAATTCGGCATTGGATTGGATTTTCTCCAAACGATGTCGTTGAGAATCCAGAATCCGAGATCCTGCAGGATCGCGCCGATGCGGAAGATGTTGTGATAGGATCCGATGACCCAGATCGTGCCGTCCTTGCGGAGCAGGCGACGGGCCTCGCTCAGCCAATCGCGTGTGAAGTGGTCATAGGCGGCAAGGTCCGAGAATTTGTCCCAGTCGTCGTCCACGCCGTCGACGACTGTGTCGTCCGGGCGACGCAGTTCTCCGCGAAGCTGCAGATTATACGGAGGGTCGGCGAAGATGCAGTCAACGCTGCCGCTCGGCAGCATGCGCATGACTTCCACGCATTCGCCCCGAAGAATCTGATCCAGAGGCAGTTCCATAGCTGTAGCGCCGCTCATCGGGCCTCTCCTTCGGCGAACGCCGCGTGATATGTCTGTCCATTGCGGCTTGCCGCCGCGCCAAATAGTTCGAGTTGTCGTCTTACTGTGCCGAAACTGCGCCGGTGATGCGGCGTGCAGCCCTGCGCGCCGATGGCGGCCCGGTGCTCTGCGGTGCCGTATCCCGCGTTGCGCGCCCAGCCATATCCGGGCCAGCGATCATCCAGGCGCGCCATGATGCGGTCGCGCGTGACTTTCGCGACGATGGAGGCTGCGGCGATCGAGAGGGACACGCGGTCTCCTCCAACGATCGTGCGGGCTGGCACGCCAAGATCGGGAAGGCGGTTGCCGTCGACCAGCGCCATGTCGGGAGGGGAGGGAAGGCGCTCAACTGCGCGCTTCATGGCGAGTTGCGCCGCACGCAGGATGTTGAGCGTCCCGATTTCGCCGACTGACGCCGCGCCCACTCCGATCTCGACGCCGGGAGCCTCGTGGATGCGGTGCGCAAGATGCTCGCGTTTGCGGGTGTCGAGGGCTTTTGAGTCGTCGATGGCGTCCAGAAGGTCCTCGGGTACGCCGGATGCGAACACCACAGCAGCTGCGACAACCGGGCCAGCGAGGGGGCCGCAACCCACTTCGTCAATACCGGCCACACGTCCCCGATGCTCCGATTCGTACGCGAAATCCGGCATGAGGATCCTTCCTTGGAAATCGACGACTCGGTTGTTTTTACCGAGTCGTTCGAATCATGACTCAGATGAAAGGAAAACCATTTTTATGGGGGGGGGCGCAAGAGTCGGTGCGAGAAAAATCTCGAATCGGGTTTCGGCGGAAGTTTCACGCGGCGGAAACCGTCGGTTTTGGAGCCGACGTAGGCAGACGATTCGCCGAGGTCAAAAAAAGGGAGACAAGGATTCGAGCACTCGAAGGGCATCGGGTGCAGAAAGAAAAAGGGCGCCGGACGTTTCCGTCGGGCGCCCTTTCAGGATCAGGCTTTCTTTTTGCCCCGTGGCAGAAGTATCCAGCCCAGAAGCAGACCTGAGACCCAGGCGATGCCAATCGAGAGCAGTGGCTTGTCGCGGACAAAGGTCACGGCCTTTTCGACAGCGCCTTCCCCGCCGTCGTAGAGATCGGCGAATTCTTCGCGCGCCAAACCCGCGAGCTGATCGACCTTGCCTTCGGCCTGCAGCCCAAGGTCGCCAGTCAAGCCGCCAACAGCGTCTTTGACGTGCCCTTTGGCGTTGTCGATCTTGCCATGAAGCTTCTCGACTTTGGTGTTGATCTTGTCGTCGGCCATCAGTTCGTCCTCTCTCTGTCTGCTGGTCCCAGGCTTGCGGGCGTGGGGCGGCCCCTAATCGTACACATTCCGGCCCGGCGGTGCGATAAATTGGCGTAAGGATTTATTTTCGGAGCGCCAGAGCCGCCCCGCCGTAACGTCAACGCGCTTGGCCGCTGGCCGTTGCGCCATTCTGTCGCCAGAAATCTGCTATGCGCCAGCAGAGTCAGGAGCGGGAATCAACGTATCCGTGATCGGAAACGGGCACAGTAATGCGGGCCTGCGGTTGCATCACGAACGGAAAAGCAGTTTTTCGGTGCTTATGCCCGTGCTGCGCCAATCCAGGATCATAGCGCTTACTGTATCGAGCCTCCTGTTGATGGAGCAGATTGACGGGACGATTCTGGCGACGGCTCTGCCTTCCATTGCGCAATCGCTGGGCGTCGATCCGGTGTCGGCTTCTGTCGCTCTGACGTCCTACATCGTCGGATTGGCGATTTTCATCCCCGTCTCAGGCGCGTTGGCTGACAGGCTGGGAAGCCGGACGGTTCTTCTCGCGGCCGTATCGTTCTTCATCGTCTGTTCGATGATCTGCGGTCAGGCCGACAGCCTGCCCGTGCTTGCGGCCGGACGAATGGCTCAGGGTGTGGGCGGGGCGCTGATGGTTCCGGTGGGTCGTCTGGTGCTGCTGCGAAGCGTGGCCAAGGCGGAGCTTCTGGGCACGATGATGTGGATGATGCTGCCCGCCACGTTGGGGCCGATGCTTGGGCCGGTCGCAGGCGGCTTTATCACGACGGCGTTGTCGTGGCGGTGGACGTTTTACATCAACGTTCCCGTCGGTTTGCTCGGTCTTGTTCTGACATGGCGCTATATTCCGCAGATTCGTGAAAAGCGGAGCGCTCCCTTCGATGCGAAGGGCGCCGTGCTCGCTGGCGGTGGCCTGGCTTTGCTCTCCATGGGGGCGGAGATGATCAGCCATAACGCTCGACCCTATTCCCTTTCGATAGCGTTGTTGGCTGCCGGTGCGGGCCTGTTCTTCGGGTATTTCCGGCATATGCGTGGCATCGAAAATCCGGTGCTCGATTTTAGGCTTATGGATGTGCCGACCTTCAGGCAATCTGTGCTCGGCGGAGCTTTTTCCCGTATCGCCGTCGGCGCGCTTCCTTTCCTGTTGCCGTCGCTCCTGCAGCTTGGGTTCGGCCTCAACGCAGCGCAGAGCGGGCTTGTGACCTTCGCGGCGCCGATCGGAGCGCTGGGATCGCGCCTGTTTGCGACGCGGATGTTTCGACGTTTCGGATTCAGAAATGTCATGATGATGACGGGATTTTCTGCTTTCGTAACCTTTGCGACGATCTCGATCTTTCGTCCCGGCTGGCCGGTTGAGCTGTTGACCGTTGTTCTTGCGCTTTCCGGCGCCATTCAGGCCCTGCAGTTTTCCGCCTACAATTCTATTGCCTATGCTGACCTTGCAGAAAACAGAATGAGTGCGGCTACGAGTTTCTACTCCACTTTTCAGCAGGTGATGCTCTCGGCCGGGATATGCCTGGCGGCGCTGGCGGTCACGGTGTCACGCGCTATTTTCGGACATGCTCAGGTGACCGTCGCCGATTTCGACGCCGGTTTTCTAGTGACGGGGGTGATTTCCTTGTTGGCGGTTCCGATGGCGGCGATGCTTGCTCCAGATGCGGGGGTAAGCGTCAGCGGACACAGACGGTTTCAGAAGTTGGAGCAGGCGCCGAAGAAAACGGTGGCGTAGGTCGGGGAGAACTGGCTCTAGCGTTTGTTGTTTGTTGTTTGTTGTTTGTTGTTTGTTGTTTGTTGTTTGTTGTTTGTTGTTTGTTGTTTGTTGTTTGTTGTTTGTTGTTTGTTGTTTGT
>NZ_JAFVMF010000060.1 GCF_017377715.1 Acetobacter sacchari
GTCCACATCCAGAGCTTGAATCACATCAGACCGATTTTCCAAACAGGCTCTAAGAACGGACAACCTGTTCTAATAGATACCGAAGCTATAGACGTTTACAGTGCTGATGCTCACGCTATTCTTGTCGAAATTCGTGCAGTTGCGGGAGCGCAATTGTGCCTTGCGCTTCCCGCGGGTATGGATTCTGAAGAGTCAGCTGATATAGCGGAGATATTTCAAAAAGCTCGAACAAGAATGATGATCGCGACCAAATTGGATCAAACTCGGCGTGTTGGCAACATTGTTGCCGCAGCCGCATGTGGTTTGGCGTTGACGGAAGCGGGCATCAGTTCGAATATTGTTGGAGGATTAAAGCGACTTACTCCGGAATATTTGAGCTCGAGATTGCTCCATCAGGGTGATCCCGTTTATGTTGGAGAATGAAGTGTATTGAGGATTTTATGTAGTGCAATTAATGCGGGATATTGAAATTATTTATAAAATAAATTATGATAATAAATACCAGTAAGAGCCTGTTTAGAAAATTACGGGTGAGCATTTCTGCGCATGAGATTGGCGCCCATGGCGACGAAGATCATGGC
>NZ_JAFVMF010000062.1 GCF_017377715.1 Acetobacter sacchari
GCCCAACTCCAACGATCACGGCAGCGGTCATATCCTGCATCATACGATCGGCACCACCGATTACGGGTATCAGCTCCGCATCGCAAAGGAACTCACCTGCGCCGCAGTTTCCATTACCTCCGCAGAAGATGCACCCGAAAAGATCGACTACGTTATCCGGACGGCGTTGAGGGAGAAGAAGCCGGCCTATATCGAGATTGCGTGCAACGTGTCAGGACAGTCCTGCCGTGCGCCCGGGCCGATCAGCGCCGTCGTCTCCGATGCGCCATCCGATGCGGATACGCTCAAGGCGGCCGTGAAGGCCGTAGCTGAGTTCATCGAGAAAAAGGAAAAACCGGTCATCCTGATTGGCAGCAAGCTGCGTGCGGCGGGCGCGGAAGAGGCCGCTATTCGTCTGGCGGATGCGCTTGGCTGCAGTGTCGCCACCATGGGCGCGGCCAAGAGCTTCTTCCCCGAGGATC
>NZ_JAFVMF010000063.1 GCF_017377715.1 Acetobacter sacchari
CCTGGGCGTCGTGGCCGCCCACGAGAGGTCGCATTCCGTGAGGTGATCAATGCGGTGCGCTATCTCGTTCGTTCAGGCTGCGGTTGGCGGATGCTGCCGATCCACTTCGGGCACTGGCGCACGGTCTATGGCTGGTTTCGTGAGTTGGCGCGACGGTTCCTGTTCCAGACCATCCATGACGTTGAACTGATGCTCGACCGGGAGCAGGCAGGCCGCGAGGCCAGTCCGACAGCGGCGGTGATCGACAGCCAGAGCATCAAGGCGCCTCATGCAAAGACAAGGGGTTACGATGCCGGCAAAAAAGTCGTCGGGCGCAAGCGGCATATTGCCGTCGACACGGACGGGCGCCTCCTGATGGTCAACCTGACTCCGGCCGACATCTCCGACAGTGCCGGCGCTCAGATGATCCTGGATGCGATCCGCAAGCGTTGGCCGTGGGTGAAGCATCTGTT
>NZ_JAFVMF010000064.1 GCF_017377715.1 Acetobacter sacchari
GCCGAGGACGGCAAGGGAAAAGGTCTGCGCGCGACCACGATCGGCGAGCTGGACGCGGCCGTGAAAGCCGCACTTGCGCATAAGGACGGTCCGGTTCTGATTGAATGTGTCATTCCGCGCGATGACTGCACCAGCGAACTGATCTCGTGGGGGCGGCATGTGGCGACTGCCAATGCCCGTCCGCCAGCGCACTAAACATTATTCCGCGCAACGGGTGGCCTGTCGGCTACCCGGTCTGTCTGAATATTCTTATTGTTCTGGAGCTTCCATGCCGCCTGCACTTTCATCTGCGCCTGCTTTTTCCGCGTCGGCGGCAGGGGGCGCACAAGCCGCGCCGACCAGGCCCCAGAAACTCCAGCCGCTCTATGTTCTGGCGTGGTTCCTCTGCGCGCTGTTCTATTTCTATCAATATGCCA
>NZ_JAFVMF010000065.1 GCF_017377715.1 Acetobacter sacchari
ACCTCGCAGCCCGCGACGCAGCGACGATCGAGCGGTGCGCGGTGGCTTGTGAGGGGGAACGAGACGCCTTTAAGGCGAATTCCTGTATTGCCGAAGCGTTAGGCGCAAATTTCGCAGCCAAAGCCGTCCGCGCCCTCAAGACGCAGGAGCCATCATGACCCACACCCCCTACCAGCGCGGCAGACGCGCCGCCGAACGTGGGTCGCCGCGCACGATGCCGGATGACGTAATCGGCTCCGACTGTCTCTTGTGGCTTGCCGGATACGACAGCACGGGAAGCATTCCGATCAGTGCGGACGAAATCACCGCCATGACGCAGGCGCTCGACGAGTGCGGCATCACGGTAGCAGACGACGAGGTTGCGCCTTTGGTGGCGT
>NZ_JAFVMF010000066.1 GCF_017377715.1 Acetobacter sacchari
CTCAGCATCGACGCCCCCCAGCCAAGCGCGCCAATGGTGGTCGGCACGAACAGCAGGCCGCCGATCAGGCCCGCGATCCAGCTTTGGGGGTTGGAGAAGATAATCCTGAACGGCTTGAGCAGGTTGGTCAGCGTGAAGTCACCGTGATGATGTGCGCTGCCCCCTTGGTCACGAGGCATAATGAACCACACGGCAACCGCCAAAATCAGACCAATGGCACTGAATCCAAGCCAGATATGCTCCCAGGAAAAATGGAACGAACCATTGGGATCAATGAGCATCCGCGTGGGTTTTGAGCCGAACGCCGCGCCTGCCATGCCGAGGCACTGCGTCAATCCCACGAACAGCGCAAGCGTGCGGGCCGGCA
>NZ_JAFVMF010000067.1 GCF_017377715.1 Acetobacter sacchari
ACCGTGGCGTTTTTCTCGTGCGCCGCGAACTGCAGGATCGCCATAAGATCGCAACGTAAGATGATCGCCAGTTCACCGTCGGTCGGCTGAAATGTGACCTGTGGGACGAGCGTGCGCAAGCGCTCGGCCGTCTCGGTCCTCGTCTCCTCGGCCTGAGGGCTTGCATCGACAGACGAGATCCGCCGGTGGTAGATCTCCGCCATGTTCGGGTGGTGAAGGGGAGGCGGCGCCTCGGCGGTCGCAAGGAACTCCTTGAGTTCTGTTTTGCGGGCTTCCAGTGCGCCGATCTTATCCTTGAGCTTCGCACCCGGAACGCCGTCGAGGATGGCCTGAA
>NZ_JAFVMF010000068.1 GCF_017377715.1 Acetobacter sacchari
TTTTTTTTTTTTTTTTTTTTTTTTTTTTTTTTTTTTTTTTTTTGTGTTTTTTTTTTTTTTTTTTTTATTTTTTTTTTTTTTTTTTTTTTGTTTTTTTTTTTGTGGGGGTTTTTTTGTTGGGTGATTTTGGTTTTTTTTATTTCTGGGGTTTTTTGTTGGTGTTGGCTTGTGTTTTTTTTTGGTTTTGGGGGTGTGGGGTTTTTTTTTTTTTTTTGGGGTTTTTTTGTTTTTGTTTTTTTTTGTTTCGCCCCGGGGGGGGGTTTTGGGTTTTTTTTTTTTTTTTTTTTTTTTTTTTTAATTTTTTTTTGTTGCGCCCCG
>NZ_JAFVMF010000069.1 GCF_017377715.1 Acetobacter sacchari
GGAGTCCTCGGGCTGTGGGTCAATGTGATTGTGGTCGAAGTTGGTGGTGAGGCCCTGGGCTGGCTGCTGGTTGTCTTCCCCTGGTCTCAGAGGTTGTTCGTGTCCTTTGGGGACCTGTCCAATGCCGATGCCGTCATGGGCAATCCCAAGGTGAAGGCCCACGGCAAGAAGGTGCTCCAGTCCTTCAGTGACGGCCTGAAACATCTCGACAACCTCAAGGGCACCTTTGCTAAGCTGAGCGAGCTGCACTGTGACCAGCTGCACGTGGATCCTGAGAACTTCAGGCTCCTGGGCAATGTGATAGTGGTTGTTCT
>NZ_JAFVMF010000006.1 GCF_017377715.1 Acetobacter sacchari
TGGCGTCCACATCCAGAGCTTGAATCACATCAGACCGATTTTCCAAACAGGCTCTGAAAAGTCGTAAACCAGACGCGTTTTTAGGAACAAAGCACTGGTTCCTGGAGGTGACGATATTAGTAGAGCGGCCTAATTGGAGAACTCGCTAGCGATACGAGGTGCTATATCATCCAGTTCATGCCTATAATTGAGGCGTGATCTACAAATGACATCTTCGTCGGCTAGAGGCAGTTGTGGTGTTGGATTCCGCTCGCGCTAACCGAAGTCATTGCTAATTAGGAGCCATGACAGTGTTGATAGCGTCATGGTTTGCGGTAGCTAGGAAAAACTCCTGTCGGTAATCGTAGCCTATAGTCTTCTGCGAGAAAATATCAGAATCTTTGCGATATTCCGGTGAGAATTGTACGACGAAGTCCGTACTGCGGTGCGCCAACTCCGATACCGCTGCCGTCGCGCAATTCGTAACGCTTGTCGAACAGATTGATCACGTCGAGACGGAGTTGCGTGCGCTTGAGGAAGGGTATGCGAAACAGATCCTGGAAAGACTGCACCAGAGACATGTTGAAGGTCGCATAGATAGGCACTGACCGACCATTAGGGATGTCGCTGTCCGCTCGGAGTCCGCTGCCGAACACCATAGTCGCTGAAATCTGCGTCGGGTGTCCGGTTCGGCGGAAGGCGGTGTAGCTGCCTCCGGCGGACGCCGTCCAGCGCTGGTCGTGATCGAGATGGATCCAGTGCTGCTTGATATAGGCGAGATCGTCGGGGTCGAAATTCCACTGTGCGGTTGTGATATCTTTGCCGATTGCCCGCGACCAGGCAAAGTTTCCATAAAGGGTGATAGGGCCGGCTTCGTAATCGGTAGCGAATTCGTAACCGTTGACCTGTCCGCGACGATAGTTGAAAGCCGACAGGATAACCGGGGAACCGAATTGACCTTCGTCGATCATGTTCTTCGCGATTTTCAGATAAGCGTCGAACGAGGCGTGCCAGTGCGGCGTAATCGCCTGAGCAAACCCCATGTCAAAGTAATGATCGCGTTCGGCCTTCACGGTCGTGTCCTGCAAGGTGCCGGGCGCCGCCGACGTGTTGGCGAACTTGTTGAGCTGCGTTCCGCCCACCAGTTCGAAAGGCGGGGGCGTGAAGTAGCGCGAATATCCAGCGTGGAATGTGCCGCCATGCCATGGAGTGTAGACAATGTTCAGCCTCGGGCTAACCTGTTTCGAGTGGGTGTATTCATCGACGCCGTCGAAGCGAAGGCCGTAGTTTATGGTCAGATTTTTTCTCACGCGCCATTCATCCTGCGCGTACAGCCCGTACATCCATCCGGTGCGCCCGGAGCCGTCGTGGATCGACACCGTCGAGCCGCTATACACGGCGTCGCCGTTTGAATCGGTTCCGGTCTGGGGGTAGACGGTCGAATCTGTTTTTGACGAATTTCTCTCGATATAAACCTGATATCCGAATCGAACTGTATGCTGTCCGTTCACGCGCCATGTGACGTCGCTTTGGGATCCAGTGGACATGACGGAACGCTGCGCGCGTTGGGCGATGCCGTTGTAAACGAGATCTCCGATCGGATCGGGGGAGTAACCAAGAGAACTATAGCGAGTGAAGACGGACGATTGCAGGCTGAACTTTCCCATTTCCTTCTGGAGAGAAAGAATACCGAAATCGGTGATTTCCTTCTGCCGCTCGTTGAGGCTCGCGCTGTTCACGCTGCCGTAGACCTGTTGCGACAGGGCGCTATTGAGGAAGTCAGGATTGGCGAATTGCCTTTGCTGACCGGGATTGTTCGGTAATTGATATTCGGCGTTGGATACGCCGGCGATAAAGCTGATCCGCGTGTTTTCATCCGCTGTGTAACGCAGATGGCCGAGGAAATGATATTGGTTGCTCAGATCATGTAACGCGTTGAATTTGGGTGTCGGATTTTCGATTCCCACGCGGTTGTGGACATAATCGGCGGTGGCGAAGAAGTCCCATTTTCCAGCATGTGTTCCATATTGGATCGACGGAAAGAAGTAATCTCGCGCGCCGCCGTAAATCGAAACGTCGCCGCCGCGATCAGCGCTGCCGTTTTTGGTGGTAATGTCGATCACGGCAGCCTGAAGGAAACCATATTCGCTCGGCAAGGCGCCTGTGGTCATCGACATCGAATGCGCGAAACGCGTCATCAGGCTCTGGCCGAAAACGCTCAGCCCCTCAGGCAACTGCACGCCGTCGAGACGGAACTGCACTTCGTTATGATCACCGCGGACATGAATCTGACCGTAGCTGTCCTGCGCTACGCCGGGGGCCTGCAGAAGCACCGTGTTGAGCGGCGCGTTATCGCCGCCTGGAATCGTCTCGATATCCTTGCGAGAGAAACGATAGACGGTGGCGCCTGTCGAAGGCTGCATGGCGGAGCGAAGCGCGTCGAGATGCGCATTTACGGTGATGTGCTCTTCGCCGTTTGCGTCCTGGGTATTGCTCGTCGTCTGCGTGATTTCGCGACTTTGGCCGTCGATGAACGAAGAGTGTGATGCGGATTCGCCGTCGCTTGCCGTTTGGGTTGCTGCTTTCGTTACGTTTTTCGTGGTTGCGTGCGTAGGCGTAGCGGCAGTTGTGGGCGAAAGTGTCTGTGCGCGTGCGAGCGTCGTGGAGGCGAGCAGAAGAGCGCTCGCGGCAAGAACTGGAAGACGAACGGTGGAGTAAGGCGCGCTCATGCAGACATCCGGTACGGCGTTGATTTCGGCGGCAGATTAAGTGAAACGTTATAACATAACAACCCCTTTGTTGCGTGATGTTTCTACGATGATCGTATTGGAGATTATTTTGTTAACATCTATATATTATATAGAGATATGAATATCTGTAATTTTTCGCAAACTATGGTCGCTCTGGGCTCTGGGCTCTGGGCTCTGGGCTCTGAACGAAGTGACGACCGGGCGGGATGAACACCGACCTCGCGACGCAGCGCGGCTGGCGGGCGTCAGGAGTGTATTGGCTGCTGATTACGAGGAAAGATAGGTTGACGCACCGCACCGCTCAGGGGGACGGGATTTCCGCAACCCGCCGAATCAGCGTCAGCGCGCGTGAGACTGTCTGGTTCCGCACGCTGGTGCGATCTCCGGAAAACCGGTGAGATTCCGTGTGAACGGAACCTCCACGGCGAATGATCCCGAACCAGACGAGCCCAACCGGCTTGTCCACGCTACCGCCATTGGGGCCCGCGATTCCGGTGACGGATACGGCGATTGCAGCGGCATTTGCTCCTGCGAGGGCGCCTGCGGCCATGGCGCCGGCGACTTCGCCGCTGACCGCGCCGTGTTTTCGAAGCATGACTTCCGGAACGCCGAGGCAGGCGGTCTTCATGGCGTTCGAATAGGTGATGAAACCGCCTTCCACCGCCGCGGAGGAACCCGAATGGTGTGTCAGCGCCGCCGCAATAAGGCCTCCAGTGCAGCTTTCTGCCGTCACTACGGAAAGCCCCCTGTTCTTGAGCAGAACGAGCGTCATGGCGGCTTCGTCAAGAACGGTGAGGGGTAAGGGAGAAGCGTCGCTTTCCGTCGTGCTGGTCATAAGCGCGTTCTCCACCGTTCAGTGCTCCAGCACGCATGGGCGATGGGTTGCACGATAGTAAAATGTCAGGCCGACAGTCCAAGCGGAAAGTGGCATGCGGCCTGCCGCGCGTCGCCAAAGTCACGAAGCTCCGGCGTTTCTGCGGAGCAACGCGGCTGAGCTTGCGGGCAGCGGGTGTGAAAGCGGCACCCCGAGGGTGGCGATACGGGGCTCGGCACGTCTCCGCGAAGAAGGCTGCGTTGGGCATCGTGACGAATGACCGGCTCCGGGACGGCCGATATCAAGGCGGCGGTATAAGGGTGCGCCGGGTTGTGCAGCACGGTGTCGGTGTCGCCGATTTCGACGATAGCGCCGAGATACATGACCGCAACGCGCGTCGAGATCTGTCGAACGACGGCAAGATCGTGGGCGATGAACACATAGGTCAGGCCCAGACGCTCGCGCAGATCGGTGAACAGGTTGACGATCTGCGCCTGAATAGACACGTCGAGAGCCGAAACCGGTTCGTCCGCAACAACAAGTTGCGGGGAGAGAGCCAGCGCCCGTGCGATATTGATGCGCTGTCTCTGGCCGCCAGAAAACTCGTGCGGATAACGCGCCAGAGCCGATTGCGGGAGCCCGACGAGCGACATGAGTTCGTCGAGGCGCGCGGTGATGTCGGCGGCGCTGCGCTTCCGACCCTCATTGTCCGGGTGCACGCGCAACGGCTCGGCGATGAGATCGCCGATGCGGCGGCGGGGATTCAGCGAGGCGTAGGAGTCCTGAAACACCATCTGCATGCGCCTGCGTATCGGGCGCAGGGCCCGCTCGCTTAGGGCCGAGATGTTGCGCCCCTCGAACACGATATCGCCCGATGACAGGTCGGTGAGCCGTAGCAGGCAGCGCCCCAGCGTTGATTTGCCGCACCCGGATTCCCCGACCAGTCCGAGCGTCTCGCCTTGCATGACGGTAAGGGAGACGTCGTCGAGCGCCCGCAGGGTCTGCCCGCGAGGCAGCTTGTATTCCTTGTGAAGATGCTCGGCTTGCAGCAGAGGGCGCGCGTTCATTGCGCGTACTCGGTGACGCGGGGCGGCATGGGGCGACCTTCCTTCGGCAGGACGCAGGCGATGTCCTGCTGTCCATAGCGCAGCAGTGGCGGCAGCGCTTGGCAGGTGTCGTGCGTGAAGTGGCAGCGGGGCGCGAAAGCACAACCCGCCGGACGTTCGAGCGGCGGAGGCGGCGCTCCAGCGATGGACGGCAGTCGCTCCGGACGTGGGCCGGTCAGCGGCGGGATCGAGTCCAGAAGCGCCGCCGTATAGGGATGGCCGGGATGGGCGAAGATGGCGTCGCAAGGACCGCGTTCGGCGATACGGCCTGAGTACAGGACCATGACGCGATCACAGGTTTTTGCGACCACGCCCATGTCGTGGGTGATCAGAAGCACTGACGATCCATAATCCGCGCGTAGGGTGCGGATGAGGTCGAGGATCTGCGCCTGCACGGTCACGTCCAGAGCGGTCGTGGGCTCGTCGGCGATCAGCAGCGCCGGATTGCACGAGAGCGCCATGGCGATCATCGCGCGCTGGCGCAGGCCGCCTGAGAGCTGGTGCGGATAGCGGTTGGCCGTGCGCTCCGGGTCGGGAACGCCCATGTCGCCCAGCAGGCGCACGGTGCGCGACCGGGCCTCCGCCTTGCCCAGTTTCTCATGCGCCCTGATCTGCTCATCGATCTGCCAGCCGATCGTGTAGACCGGCGTAAAGGCGGTCATCGGGTCTTGGAAGATCATAGCGATCTCTCGTCCACGCAGACGCCGCAACGCCTTCTGCGGCATGCCGATCAGTTCCTGTCCACGAAACAGGGCGGAGCCTGTCACGCGCACGCCCGGCGCGTCGATCAGGCCCATGATCGTCATGGCCGTCACGCTCTTGCCTGAGCCGGACTCGCCGACGATTCCGAGGATCTCGCGCGCGCCGACAGCGAACGACACTTTCTCGACGATGGGAACGTCGCGTCCCTGCGAGCGGAAGCTGACGGAGAGGTCGCGAACCTCCAGAATGGGGGCCTCAGCGTCCATCACGCACCCTCGGGTCCAGAAACACATAGATGACGTCGACGACGGCGTTGGCCAGTACGACGAAGACGGCGGAATACATGACGCTCGCCATGATCAGCGGCAGGTCGAGGTTCGACAGCGCCTGATAGGTCAGGCGCCCGACACCCTGAAGCCCGAACACGACTTCGGTCAGCAGCGCGCCGCCGCCGATCAACTGCGCGAAGTCCAGGCCAAACAGCGAGACGAAGGTGATCATCGACGTGCGCAGGCCGTGCCGCAGCAGCACCCGCGCAGGCGAAAGTCCTTTGGCGCGAGCGGTGCGCATGAAATCCTCGCCCGACACCGCGACGAGATCGGCGCGCAGCACGCGTCCGTAAATGCCGATGAACAATACAGCGAGCACGATCCACGGGATAATCAGGACTTTGAACCAGCCGACCGGGCTCTCGGTGAACGGCACGTAGCCCAGGCCCGGAACCCACGAGAACAGCCAGCTGTCATGATAACGGGCCTGGGTGATCAGGTTGGCGACCTGCCCGAGCCAGAATACCGGAATTGAAATACCGATCAGCCCCGCGATCATCAGGCCCCGATCAATCCACGTTCCGCGGAATGCGGCCGCCAGCGTGCCCATGGTCACCGAGGCCAGCACCCAGATGACGGCTCCGCCGGTCGCGAGAGACAGGGTCACGGGCGCCGCTTCGATGATCTCCGGCACCACCAGTTCGCCGCGATCGACGTAGGAGGCGAGGTCGCGAGTGATGAACAGCTTCTTCATCATCGTCGCGTACTGGACCGGTAGAGGACGGTCGAAGCCGTATTCATGCCGGACCTTGGCCATTGTTTCAGGCGACGCGTTCTTGCCAGCGATACGCGCTGTCGGATCGGCGCCGGGCGTCGCAAAGAACACCAGGAAGACAAGGACGGAGATGCCGAACAGGACGAACAGCGTCTGTCCCAGTCGGCGGAGGAGAGCTGCGGCCATTATGCCCCCCTGCGGCTGGTTTCGCGCACGTCCAGCGCATCACGCAGGCCGTCGCCAAGGATGTTGAGCGCCAGCACCACGATGACGATGGCCAGACCCGGCGCGATCGCCACCATCGGGCGCGTGTAGATCAGGCCTTCGCCGTCTTGAATGATCGTGCCCCAGGAGGCTGCCGGGGCCTGCACGCCGATGGAAAGGAACGACAGAGCCGATTCAGCAAGCAGCGCCAGCGCCGTCAGCAGCGGCGTGAGCACGACGAGCGTGGTCGAGACGTTCGGCACGATGTCGCGCAGCAGGATGCGGTGCTGCGGGACACCGAGGCTGCGCGCCGCCATCACGAATTCGGCGTTGCGCAAAGCCATGACGCGCCCGCGGATGGGACGCGCGGCGTAGGGCACATAGACCAGCGCGATGATGAAGATCGGGATCAGCAGGTTGTCGCTTTCGATGGTGAAGGGACCGATCTTTAGGCCCTGGCTGATCGTCACGATGGAGAGCGATATGGCGAACAGATAGACCGGCACAGCCCACATGATGTCCATCAGCCGGGACAGGGCGGTGTCGACGAACCCGCCGAAAAAACCGGCGGAAACGCCGACGACCGTCGCTATTGCGATGCACACAAGAGCTGCCGAGAAAGAGATCAGCAGCGAGTTACGTCCACCGTAAAGCAATCGCGCGGCGACGTCGCGTCCCTGACTGTCCGCGCCGAGCATGTAGGCCGACGGATTCCACGTCGGCCCGACCGGGCTCAGGCCCAGATGCAGCGGATTGTCGTTGGGCTGCATGATGTCGACTTCCTGACCGCCCAGCATGAACGATCCAGCCACGTTGGAGGTGAACGGATCAGTTCGCGCCACATCGCCAGCGTAAAACGGCGCCAGCAGGCAGGCGAAGGTCACGAGCATGAGCGCTGCAAGCGCCGTCATCGCTGACCGGTTGGCAGTCAGCGAGCGTCCGGCCATGCGCCACGGACCGGGAACCGAAGCGCGTGAAGGGGAGGGGGCCGAGGCGGCCGTCTGTGTCTCCATAAGGCCTTTCCCTAGCGCAACTGGAATTTCGAAAAGACGACTTCATAGATCGGAGCCCGGATTTCACCGTGCACGCGGGCTGAAAGCAAAGTGACCCAACGGACCTGATTGAGGGGCACGACCGGGGCCTGCGCCATGATCGCGCGGGACGCCTCCGCCCAGAGCGCGTCTCCGGCCTTCTGGTCGGTGACGGAGACGCTGGCGGCCCGGTCCATGATCGCATCGACGCCGTGATCGCAAAAGCCGGAGATATTGATGGAGTTGTCGGAATGCGGCGTGAACGTTCCGCATGACAGCAGGGCCTGAAGATAGCTGGAGGCGGCCGGGTAGTCGGCGTTCCAGCCGGTCAGCCCGACCTGAACGCGATTATCGCTGTTCTGGATGTAGGTGAACTGCACCGCCTGCGTGATCGCCCGGACAGAGACGACGAAGCCAAGATCCGCCAGCGTGCTGCGCAGTTCGTTCGCCATGGCGACATAACCTGGCGTGGAGGGCGAGACGATGCCGACGCGCTGACCGCTGACGCCCGCTTCCTTGATGAGCTGCCGCGCGCGTTCCATGTCCGGCGCACGCCATTCCTGCGCCGGGTGTTCGGGCGATGCGCCCTTGGTGTAGGCGCAACTGGGTTCAAACCCGGGGGAACCGACCGGGAGTAGCTGGCACGACGGAATGGACACCGCCGGACCGCCCGCGTGAATCACCATTGCCTTTCGGTTGATCGCGTAGTTGAAGGCCTGTCGCACGCGCAGGTCGTTGAACGGGGGAATGTTAACGTTGAGCGCTGCGTAATAGAGATTGAGGAAGTCGATCAGCCGTACACGGTCCGCGTAGCGCGACCCGATTTCGCCAAGCCGGTCCAACGGCGCGTTTTCGGCCATCCAGTCGTATTGGCCGTTTTCAATGGCCGTTACGGACGCTTCCGGATCCATCCCGAACGTATAGGTGATTGCGTCGGGGTATCCGGCGGGCTGGGCCTCGGCGTCCCACTGTCTGAAATACGGGTTGCGCTCCATGCGCAGGCCCGTGTTTGGGTCGTAGGAGACGATCCGGTAGGGGCCGGTGCCCGGCGCTGCGTCATTGCCCACGTCGTGAGTCGGCGCGTCGGCAGGCAGGATCGCCGCATGCAGGAACGCCAGCCGATCGAAGAATTCGGAATCCGGATGCGTCAGGTGGAACGTGACTGTCCAGTTTTGATCGTCAGGTTCGACGCCGCCTGCGAGGGTGCAGTGGTCGGGATAGTGCAGGCACGCGGCGCCGCCGACGATGTGGCTGTAATAGGGACCGGCGGTGGGGCTGTTGACCTTGAAGATGCGGCGCATGGAGGCGGCGACGTCATCGGGCGTCACTTCCTTGCCGTTGGAGAAATGTAAGCCGTGCCGCAGATGAAATCTGTAAGTAAGACCACCGTCTTCCGGCGGCGGCAGGGACTCCGCCAGATCAGGAATGGCCTGTCGCGTGAGCGGGCCGGGAGATTTGGAGAATGTGGTTAGCCCATCATAGACCACGTTCAGCACCTGATAGGCGATGTGCAGGTAGCTGACCTGCGGGTCCATGGTGCCCAGCATTCCCTGTCCAGCAAGACGCAGCGTGCCGCCGACATGGGGGCTTGCGGGCGCGCCCGGCGCGGGCGCTTCGGCGAACGCCGTCGTCGAAGCGGTTGCGAACAACGCGCATGCCCCGCCAAAGATCAGAAAAGATTTGAGGCGCATTTAGTGTTTTTCGAGAAGCGCGCCAAGGCGCTGCTTCATCTCGTCCTCGTTCGCGGCGGATTCAATCGTTCCAGCGTAGCGTCCGTTCGGGTCCATGACGACGATACGGGGGGACATCACGTAAGCATAACCCCATTCAGGATCGGGCTGTTTTTCGATGGGCGCGTGATATTCCTTCGTCACTGCGTCGAGTGTCGCGGGCGAACCCGTTCCGGCGACGATTCTTGAGCCGAACTGCGTGGCGTAACGCCGCAATTGCTCTGAAAGATCGCGCTGCGGGTCGAGGCTGATAAACAACGCCGCGACATGCTTTCCGTCCGGATCGACCTGTTTCAGCGCGCCGGTCAGATTCGTAAGGGTTTTAGTACAGGCGTTGTCGGCGCAATGGATGGCGCCGAACATCATCAACATCCAGCGCCCGCGAAAATCGTTGGCGGTCATCGTTCCGTCGGAGGAATCCATCAACCGGAACGCGCCGCCGACCTCGTTGCCCTCGCTGTCCACCAAGGGGCCCATTGAATCGGAAAGACGATACGCCCCGTATCCGACGCCAACGGCAAGAAGCGCCGACGCCGCCAGCACCGTCAGCATTTTACGATCATAACGCTTGCCCGTTGCAAGCTTGCCGCCAGCCATCAATGCGCCTCCGCCCAGTTCGCGCCAATTCCAGTCTCGACCACAAGCGGCGCCTTGAGCGTCGCCGCGGTTTCCATCACCGTCTTCACAAGCGCCGCCGTTTCCTTCGCGGCGTCCGCCTCCACCTCGAACAGCAGTTCGTCATGCACCTGCAGCAGCATCGTAGCCGGAAGGCTTGCGTCAGCCAGCGCCGAAGGCAGACGTACCATGGCGCGCTTGATGATGTCCGCGGCCCCGCCTTGCAGCGGCGCGTTGATGGCCTGCCGTTCGGCGTAGTTCCGTCGGGCTGCGTTCTTCTCGTTAATGCCGGGGACGTAGCATCGACGCCCGAACGGCGTCAGCACGTAGCCGTGCTCTTTCGCTTCGGCGCGCCGTCCTTCCATATAATCGCGAATGCCGGGGTAGCGGGCGAAGTAGGCGTCGATATACGCTCGAGCCTCTCCGGGCGAGATGCCAAGTTGCTTGGCCAGCCCGAAGGCGGAAATGCCGTAAATGATGCCGAAATTGATCGCCTTTGCACGTCGCCGCGTCAGCGGGTCCATGCCCTCGATGGGCGTCCCGAATACTTCCGACGCCGTGCGGGCGTGGATGTCCTGACCGAGTTCGAAGGCCTCAAGCAGGGTGGGTACGTCCGCGACGCTGGCCAGAAGGCGGAGTTCGATCTGGGAGTAGTCTGCTGAGATCAGGGCTTTTCCCGGAGGCGCGATGAAGCAGTGTCTGATGCGCGCGCCTTCTTCCGTGCGGATGGGAATGTTCTGGAGATTGGGGTCGTTGGAAGAGAGACGCCCCGTCGTCGTGATCGCCATCTGGAACGACGTGTGCACGCGTGCGGTCGACTGGTCCATTTCCTGCACCAGCGCATCGGTGTAGGTGCTTTTCAGTTTCGCGAGTTGCCGCCAGGCGAGAATCCGCTCCGGAAGTTCAAGCCCCTGATCTGCGAGATCCTGCAGGACGGAGGAGTCCGTACTCCATGCGCCTGCCTTGCCGCGTTTGCCGCCCGGCAGTCCCATTTCGTCGAACAGAATTTCGCCAAGCTGTTTCGGCGAACCAACATTGAACGGGCGCCCGGCCAGCGCGCAGATCTGCCCCTCCATCTCCGTCATGCGTGCGGCGAAGTCCTCGGACAAACGGCGCAGCTGGGGCGCGTCGACCTTGACCCCGGCCTTTTCCATATCGGCCAGCACGCCGATCAGGGGACGTTCAAGCTGTTCGTAAAGAGCCAGCGCCTGATTGGTCCGCAGCGTCGGGCGCAGCGCAAGCCAAAGGCGAAGCGTGACGTCTGCGTCTTCCGCCGCGTATTCCGTAGCCCGCTTTACCGGAACCTGATGGAAGGGAACGCGGTTGCGCCCGGTCCCGGTGACTTCGTCATAGGAAATGGGCGTGTGGCCCAGATGGAGCTTCGCAAGCTCGTCCATCCCTTGACCATGCAGACCGGCGGACTGCGCGTAGGAGATCAGCATCGTGTCGTCGATCGGGGCGATGTCGGCGGCCTCGGCGCGTGCGAGTATCAGAAGGTCGAATTTGGCGTTGTGAAAAACCTTCAGAACACCGGGGTCTGTCAGAAGCGGCGCGAGGATTTCAACCGCCGTCGCAGTATCGAGTTGCTCCCCTGTCGGCTGGTCCAGCGTGCCCTCGTGCAACAATGGCACGTAACAGGCGTGGCCCGGAGCGGTCGCCAGAGAAAAACCGACCATGCGGGCCTGCAGAGGATCGAGGCCGTCGGTTTCGGTGTCGAGCGCGCAGACGCCAGCCGTGCGAGCGTCCGCGACCCACGTGGCGAGAACCCCCGCGTCGGTCACCGTATCGTATTCGTTATAAGGCGCCGCGTCCGGAGCCGGGGTCGGCTCTCGCGCGGCGCTCACGTTCTGTCTCGCCGGGCGGGGCGATGCGCTCTCTCCCAGTCCAAAACGGTGGCGCACGGAACGGAACCCCATGCGATCCAGCCAGTCGCCGAGAACGGCGAGGTCAGGGTCGCGTAGCCCCAGTTCATCGACGGGCAGGGGCAGGGGCGCGTGCGCGTCCAGTGTGACGAGTTTCAGTGAGATCCGGGCGGCTTCGGCGTGCTCGATCAGAGAATCGCGGCGCTTCGACGCCTTCATTGTGGGGGCGGCTTCCAGCACCGCTTCAAGCGTGCCGAATTCGTTGATCAGAGCCGACGCCGTTTTGGGGCCGATCCCGGGCACGCCGGGCACGTTGTCGGTGGGGTCGCCCATCAGGGCCTGCACCTCGGCCACCTTGTCCGGGCCGACGCCGAACTTGGCTTCGACTTCCGTGGGGCCGATGGGCTTCTGCTTGATGGGGTCGAGCATGTCGACATTGGGGCCGAGTAATTGCATCAGGTCCTTGTCGGACGAGACGATCGTGCACTGGCCGCCCGCTTCCGCCACCGTACGCGCATACGCCGCTATCAGATCGTCCGCTTCGTAACCGGCAAGCTCCACGCCAGGCACGCCGAAAGCGGCGGTGGCCTCGCGTATCAGCGAGAACTGGGGAATCAGATCTTCCGGCGGATCGGGACGGTGGGCTTTGTACTGGGGGTAGATGTCAGAGCGGAATGTCTGGCGACTGGTGTCGAAAACGACGGCCAGATGGGTTCCGACATGCTCGCGCATCAACCGGGTCAGCATGTTGCAGAACCCGAACACGGCGTTCACCGGGACGCCGTCCGGGCTGCTCATCGGCGGAAGGGCATGAAAGGCGCGGAAAATGAAGCCGCTGCCGTCAATGAGGACGAGGTGCGGCGGTGTCGGAGTGCTCATGAACGCCGAAATCGCACGTTCGCGCGCATCTTCATAGACCGCGCGTGCGGCTCAGTGGGCGTCGTCATGCCCCGCTGCGGGGTCGAGCACGAACAGGCGCGAGCAATAAGGGCAGAAAGTCTGGTGCCCGCCGATCTTCAGCCAGACCTTGGGATGTCCCAGAGCGGCCAGCCCGCCATCGCAGGAAATCTTGCGCGTATGGACGATCACCGTCTCGACATGGCCGAGGCGCGGGCGCGGCGTGGGGTTCGTAGGCTGGATCAGCATCGGGTTGTCCTGTCCTGCGTGCCCACCGGAAAGTCGGTTGGCCTTTGAAGCGAGGCAATGATACGCGTGAACGCCGTGACTTCAAACCATATGCACGCCCTTGTGTCCGCGTTTCGCGGGTGCGGCGCATTCCACAGGCGTCTGGCTCTGGGCGGCGCCATGCTTGTTGCTTCGCTGGCGGTCGCATGCAGCGCCGATCCGGTGGTCCATGTTCCTGCGCGTTACGCAGAGGATGCGCGGCGGGTTCCGCCCGATTTTAATCTGAAGCTTTCTGACGGCGCGCAGATTCCTGTTCGGACCTGGGGAACGTCGACCGCTCGGCCACGGGCTGCGATTCTCGCACTGCATGGATTCGACGACAGCCGCGACGCATGGGAGTTCGCTGCGCCAACGCTTGCCGAGCGGGGCCTCGTTCTCTGGTCCCCCGACCAGCGCGGCTTCGGCGAAGCGCCTCGTCGTGGAGACTGGGTTGGCGCCGCCCGCATGGTGAGGGATGTGCGAGAGGAACTGGCTCTGTTGGCCAAAGCATACCCCGGCACGCCCATCTTTTTGATGGGCGAAAGCATGGGCGGCGCGATCGCTATACTGACGATGACCGCCCCCGATGCGCCACATGTCGCAGGAACCATACTTCTGGCTCCCGCTGTGTGGACCGTTGGCGGCGTGGCGGCGTTGCCCGTGCGGATCGCCGCCGCTCTTGCCCCTGACGGTCGTGTGACAGGGCGCGAACTGCCGGTGCATGTCACGGCCAGCGACAATATGGCCGCCCTCCGCAGGCTTTACTTCGATCCGCTCACCCTTCGTTCGACGAAGCTGTCCGCATTGAGCGGGCTGATAGACCTGATGTCCAGCGCCGCAAGGGCGGCGCTGGACCTGCGTGGCCCCGTATTGCTCGTTTACGGCGATCAGGATCAGCTTGTTCCGTCCGCTGCGATGGCGCAGGTCTGGCGCAATCTTCCGCAGAACGTCCGGCGCGACCTGATTCCCGGCGGTCATCATCTCATGCTGCGCGATCGGAGGCGGGACAGGGTGACGGCCGATATTGCAAGCTGGATCAACGCGCCCGACACGCCGCTTCCCTCGGGAGGCGATGTCGCGGCGGCCGTGTGGGCCACGCTTAACGACGCAGCGCCGCGGAGTGCGGGGCGGTGACAATGGGCGCTGCTTCCAGAATTGGGGCGGAGGCGGGTTTTTCTCTCAGAGCCGCCTCTTGCGGCTTGGCAAACGCATGAAGTCTGGAGTAGGGAGAACCCGCTGGACCCGTAGCTCAGCTGGATAGAGCGTCGCCCTCCGAAGGCGAAGGTCGAAGGTTCGAATCCTTTCGGGTCCGCCAGAGTGGCAGAAATCCGCCACTTTTTACGAGTCGGAAGTGTTAAACTTTGAAGGTTTCACACTCGGCTTCAGCAAAGAAATCGCCTCACTCATGGCGTTATCCAATCGATAATGGTCCGCAGGACGCTTCCGATAACCGTGACGGCGAACTGCAAGCATTCATTGATGAACGATAAGGCTTTACCGATCCCAACCAAAATCCTGCGCGCTCGGCTCTTGGGCCGGTCACTCATCCCCGCACCTCACGATCTTCCATCCCGATCCCCTGAGACTGTTCACGACCCTCTCGGCGTCCTCGCAGGTGAACTCTCGGCTGTTGTATTCGATGTAATCGGTTCCTTCGTCGTCGCGCTTACGCTCCTGTGGTCCAGTTCGTGGCAACAGACGATCGAGCGCCAGAAACACGACGATAAAACAGGGCGACGAGGGTGACGTGGTAAAAAAGGCTTCCGGGCACCTGAGATTACACCCGGCGACGACTGTGGCGCGAGGCCAACACTACTGCGCCAATGGCGACCAAGACTGACACGATATCGCATAGGCCGGTCATGAACTGGTGACGATCATCAGCGCCGCTCAAGCCAAGCTGGTGCTGGAGCCATTCCATCGGGGCCGAATAGCCAAGCTCTGTCAGATACGCGCCTATGGTCCAGTTTGTGAGCAGCAGACGATCGAGCGCCAGGAACACGACGATAAACAGGGCGATGAGCGCGAGGCGGCGAATCATTTTACGTCAACCGTCCCGTAATACCGGAGGCTCGTTCCGGGCGCGTATGCGGGGGGGTGAGGCCAGCAATCGCGTCCGCAGCATCGTGAAGCGTCCCGGATCGGAGAGAGTGATGCAGCCGTCGCTATAGCCGAGTGTCCCGACCGGATGCAGTCGGAAATTGCCACGCTTCACGCCTTGAATAAAGGTCCAGTCGTCAATCTTCCCATCGTCCGCATAGAGCGCGAACCAAAGCGCATTGTCGCTGGTGTTGGACGCATTGTGCAGGAAATCCCACAGCCATCCGAGTCGTCCGCCGGACTGTCGGTCGATGATGTAATATCGCCCTGGGGGCAGCGCGCCACGCTCCGCCAGGGAAACGTTTTTGGGGTCGTTGATCCAGCCCTTGCGGCCAGAAAACGCCGGGTAGGAAACGCCGTCGCACACCAGCGCGCTTATGGGCTTGCTGTTCAGTGAAAACGTGCATTGCGCCAATTCCGGCATGGTAATTCCGTATCAAAAATAATCCTATTCGATTAAATGCACAGGATATCCGGCGTCAACGTTATCCGTGCCTCCGCGTGGTAAGCTTGCCTCGAATGGAATCCTCAGTCGCGAGGGGCCAAGGAACGAACGGCAGATACGCCTTGGCAACTGTGTTTAGTCCCGGGGTTCCCGCGTCAGCAGTGAAGAGTTTTTCGTCATTTTCGACTATGAGGCTACTGCAAGACGTCGAAATATTGGGGTCTTCGTGTCGGCATACGACCTGACGAAAGCCACTCAGGAATCATTGGATATTCACTTGGTAAGGCCCTTGGCGCGCGAGACGACGTTGCAGGCGGGGGGATGGGCGCCGGTATGAGGCGGCGGGTGCTGCGGTTGGCATAGAAACAGGCCCCGGCGCTGTTATAACGGCTGGGGTGGGGGCGGCGATTGGAGGCGTGGATGGATATTTCGGCGCCACAAGCCTGAGCAAGTATCTGTGGGGTGATAATGGAACAAAGTGACGAGATGACCCGCCGTGGGTTGCGTTGCCGTCTATGGGCCCCTGGGAGCCGGTTGGACAGGGCTTCAGCAATCCGTCATGGTGGACTGGGCGCCGTTCTGGCGAAATCTGACCGATGAGCAGAAGGCAGATTACCTCAACAGGTGGAATGCGTCCCCCGAATGGCGAGACGCTATTGACGTGAGATACAACGTGACAGGCGAAGAACTTACAGAATAAGTCAGAGAGTTTCGTAATTAATTCGGCGAGGAAGCCAAGGGACGCGGCGGCTTCCTCGGTCGAATTAAGAGTATTTTCAGGATCGGGTGACTTTATTAAGGTTAAATTTGGCAGCGAGCGTAAGGGTATCTCGATATTCTTTGTAATTGTGCCATGCCCGCTTTTCGCCATTCTCATCGGCTGGCCCCGATGCAGGATGCTGTGTCACGATGAGAAACGGTAAGGCGGGCATGAAGCGGCGGGCGGAGGGTTTTCGGAATCAGATAGCTGCCATCGGCAGAAGTCGCCGACATCATCACCAGTAATGCCGGTCATCCCATTCCCGTGCTCTCTCTCCAATCAGCCAGGCTTCGCGAATGTCGGGCGGTCCACTGGGAGGTTCGTCTCCGGGAAGCGCCAAAAATCCCAATTCGAAAGCATGTCGCAGGTTGGGGGCATCCGGCGCTGTGGGGCGTTCATCTGTGGCTCGAACATACCCTTGCACCCATGCCAAGGTTGCCCTCAATGGGTTCGGAAATATCCACATGGGAGCGAGATGCAGCCTCGGCATACGGCGAGACTATTCGGTCCGTGGGTTTCGAGCCCGACAATATATCGGTAATCATCGTGAAAAATCGCCGGCCGATCGAAATTGCGGATGAGACTTTTTCATGGAACACGCAAAAGCGTCTCTACGACTCAGGCGTCAGCCTCGATGTGCCACACCGACGTCGTGATGCGGACCATAGGTCTGATTGGCCCAGGAAAATCCGTGTGGCGGGCGGCGCAAACTGTTCGCCCGGATAACAGCGCCGCCCGCCATCACTCTCTCTGCCGCGTTCGCTGACGGGCTAAAATGATCTAGATCAATGAGGGAGCTGTTGTTCGCGGCGTGGTCGCGGATTGACGACGCAAGGCTTCGCTGTGGCAGGCGTTTAAAAGGCGTCCGCTGTCGCAACGTCTGGTTCTTAAGACGTACGGAGCAGCCACTGGCGCACGCCTTCCATGCCATGAAAGTCATCAATGCTGCGCGCGGGAATGTCGGGCAGGGCGGTCCGCGCCATACGTGTCAAAGCCGATCCGGGGCCGAGTTCAAGAATCACCTGCGCGTCGGACTCGCGGCATCCTTGCAGGCAGGCGTCCCACCTGACTGTCTCGGCCACTTGTCGGGCGAGCCGTTCGCTACCGTCCGTCGGGCGCAGGATAGGTTCCCCGTCGAGGCCGCTCAGCAATCGTAAGCCTGTGCGTGGCGCTTTCGGTTGCAATTCCATTATGGCTTGCTTCAGCGGCTGGACGGCGTTCCGCAGCAATGGTGTGTGCGATGGGATCGAGACCCGCAGCCGGCGGGCTACCGACGCGCCTTGCTGCATGGCCAGAGCCAGCGCGGCGTCCAACTCAGAAACAGGGCCGCCGATCACTACGTTGTCGGCGGCGCTTTTTATGGCGATGAAAAGTCCCGTCTGGGCAAGAATGCGTTCCAGTCGGTCGGGTTGAAGACCGACAATTCCCGCCAGTCCCACGTCATGGGGGCTGGCGGCGTCCATCAAATCGGCCCGTGTGACGGCCAGTTTGAGAACCTGTTCGGGCTTCAGGCACCCGGAGACGCCCCAGGCGGCGAGTTCGCCTACGCTATATCCTGCGCAGACGATGCGCGCGTCGAGTGGTCCGAGAGCCGCGTATGCGGCCAAACCCATTGTGCAGCATAGAATCTGCCCCGTTCGGTTGGAGAACAGTTGCTCCATTGGGGCAGTGCGAACGAAGGTGCGGGGGTCAGAGCCAAGAACTGTCCTGGCGGCCTGAAACACGGGTTCCGCGGAGGGATCGCTCTCGACAAGCGAAAACATCTCTCGATGCTGCGTTCCCTGCCCGGAACAAAGTATGGCGACGATAGTCAAGATCCGGCGTCCTCCCGGTGTGCTGCCGAAGCTGGCGGCGACGGATCGGACATGGACGCCTCGTCGTCGTCAAGAAGCGGCGTGAGCCAGTGGCGTTGCCGTAAGCCATAGCGCGGCCGTCAGGGTGATGAGGCTGAGCAATGTGCTGACCACCATGATCGAACCAGCGTCCCGGCTGTCGGCTTGATAACGCAGGGCGAAGAGAAGGCCAAAGAACCCTGCAGGCAATGCGAGCAGCAGAATGACGGCGTGCGCCATTTCTGCCGGCATGGGGATGATGCTGACAAGCAACACGCCGAGCAGCGGCTGTATGATATTGCACAAAACCGACAGTCCGATGATGCGCGGCGACCAGGAGACCTTCTGCGCGCTCAGGATCAGGCCGGTGACGAACAGCGCGACGCCAGCCGTGGCCTGTCCGAGAAGATCGAAGGACCGGATTATGAAAACCGGAAGTTCAAGCCCGACAAGGGCGACCGCCACGCCAAGAAACGGCGCCACGACGAGGGGCTTGAGCATCGAGCGACCGATGGACTGAAAGAGCAGGCGCACGCCGCTGATGTCCCCCTGAGCCTTGGAGGCTTCAAGAAAGGCGAGGGTCAATGGCGACATGACGATGGCGCCGGAGACAATCGCAGTTGTAATATAGAGCTTTCCAGTCGTTCCGAACACGGCGGAGGCGAGCGGTATTCCGGCGGCCGCATAGTTCGGCAACGATACGCTGAGCGCCATAACCGCCGAGACCGCGGCCGATGCGCCGAACACGAACCGCGCCAAACACCACACCAGCGCAAATATGAGTAGCATTCCAAGGAGCAGTGTCAGGAGCAGCGGCCATTGTTCGGCCAGAACCTGACGGGAGGCCCGGGCTGTCGTCGCGAACAACGCAGCGGGAAGAGCGAACTCCATTGTCAGCACATTCAGGCTGGCGACATTGCGGTTATCAATTTTTCCTTGTTTGCCAGCGACATAGCCGGCGGCCATGATTGCGAATATTGGAACGAGAGATGTAAGAAGCACCTGGATCATTTTCTGACCTCTGTTTGTTACAGTTTTTATTTATTTAAAAACGCTCGTCGAATGCGTCGATTTTTTCAACAAATAGACTCATCGCCAGTCCATCGGCCGCGCCGCCGGGGGACAGGTTACGGGCCACAAAATCCGCATGCATAGCCGCAGCACGAATTTTCCACCCCGGAACATTGACGCCGCCGTCGGAAAGAAACGCGCGTGCGCTCTCCTGTGCGTGGCGCAGCCCTGCGACGCCGCCACGATGAAGAAGGTTTGTGTCGTCTACGGCGGCGATCAACGCCATGCAGCATTGCACGCGCGCCGCTTCCGTATGCGTCGGGTTAGCGCGACGGCTACTGCGCAGCGCGGCGAGCCCGATTTTGTACACGACAGGAAATCCGTTCGCCGCCTCAAGGCGGGCGCCGCCCACACCATACTGAGTGCAGACGCGACCGCCGTTGCTGGTCGCCACGACCGGCGTGGCCCGAATGGCGTCGCCCCACACAGCCCGCACGACTTCGCCGCACGACATCGTGGCGTCGTATCTGGCGCGCCAGCCTGCGGCTGCACATAGCAGGCCCAGTCCCCAGATTGCGCCGCGATGCGTATTGACGCCGTTGGTCGCCTCCAACATCGCGCGCTCGGCGGCAAGCCCTATGCGGCGCAGTTCGGAAAGAGCGGCATTCCGATGTCCCGCACCGTATAAAGATTCAAAAAATGGCTCAATTGACGAAGCGCTTTTTATGAACGTCGATACGCTCATATCCCGGTGGCTGCCGTTGTCGACGTGACTGACCAGGCCGGGTTTAGGCCAGGTCATTACCTCATCCATCAGACAATCGTGGGCAGACTGTGCCACGATTTTCGCTTCGGAAAGCTCCGGCTGCACAAGGGGAGGGGCGCCCAGGAAATTCATGACGCCATAACATCTCGCGAAGACGCCGTGTCGCGCGTGAAGAGAGACGTGACTGTGACCATCTCCACGCCATGGCGCAGCGATTTTGCAAGCACTGTCTCATCGCCGTCGCGGCTCGCTGAGTCGTGTAACTCCCGCCACTGAACGCCCCGATCGTCCGGAAATATGACCTCGCCATCGAGGCGCATCGTCAATGCGTTGGTCAGGGCGGCCAGATCGCGAAGGAGGGACGCCGTGTCGTGCCGCACGGGATCGACGCGCCACAGGATATCCAGATCGGACGTAGCGGATAGATAATCCAGACCAGTAACGCTTTGCCAAAGCAGGCTGCCGGTCGCCTCCGGAGCGATGTCGTGACGGATCGCAAGCCGGAGCAGTTTCGCAACGTCTGGCCGCCAGAACGAATCTGGCTTTGCGTCCAGTGCGGACAAAGCCGTGGAGCCGTCGAACGGTGTAAGGGAGTCCATCGGCAAGAGAAAAGGCAGCCTGAGTTTTCCGAGCGAGGGCGGCAGCGGCAGCCCGAGGGCGACGCCAGCGTCCTCGTCTGGGGCAGGGCGCCGACAGACCAGAGGCCGACGCAGGGCAGCCCAGTCGCGGACCTCCCTAAGTGGATGGTCACCCGCGACCTCACGCCATGCTGAGGGCGAGACGGTGACCAACGCATGGCGCCGGATAAGCACCATTCAGCGCGCTGCTTTTTCGAATTCCGCAGCGACTCTCAACGCGACGGAATAGGCGACCTTGCGGCCGCCGCGCTCCTCGCCGAGTGTGTCGCGCGTGTCGGAAGATGCTTCCAGCGTCAGGGCTGTTTCAAGGCGGTTTGAAAAATTATCCGCCTCGGACCAGTTTTCCAACACAGCCCCGGTCGCGGCGAGGGGCGTTACGCCAGGCGCGAATATGGGCGTCGTTTCAGCTTTCTTCTCGAGGAGCTGCAGAGGAAGCTTGGTTACGCGCGCGATCGACGGAAGGTCCATGACGCTCGGATGTGCGCCATCAATCGTGATCAACGTTTGCGCAGCCAATGCGGTGGCGATGAACGCGCCCGCCGCCGCCGCGCCGTAGAGCACGGCGACAGTCCGGTGCCCCGACAGTCCGGCCAGCGTGACGACTTTCGCTAGGTGAGCAAGATATTCGTTCAGGCCAAGCATCTCGTCGCGTCGCGTCATGCGCTGGCTGGCTGTGTCGATCAGAAGCACGATCGGCGTTTTCTTGCCGTCCTGAACGATGCGGATAATCCTGCCCGCCAGTTCAGTGGCGATTTCAGGGCTGAGCGGTGCGCCGTCCGTGACTCCGACAACCTCGACAGCGGCCCCGTCCGTCAGGATGGCGCGACCGGCGAGAGTGTTGAACGGCCCGGCGACTACTTCGTGGCCAGACGGAAACAACCGTGTGAGAAGCTCAACGGGCGTCATGTTTGATCTCCCGTTCGGAAAGAAGCGCAAGGAAAGCGTCGTCGTCGATGTCAGGAACCGACGCCGGGTCCGCAAGACCGGCGCGCGCCCAGATTTCCGGGGTGTCGCGACAATCTCCGTAACTTGACAGGCGTTTTTCCAGACGCTCCTGCTCTGCCGCCATCGTTTCCAGCGTGAACGGCGGCGCAGCGTTGCGTGAACGGGCGGCGGCGGCGCGGAAGCTGGCGACGTCGCCCTTCACATAACTGTCGGCCCCGCCCAGCAGCACACGGCTGCGACCACCGGTGACGCGCCAGACAAGAGCGCGGTCGCGTGAGTCAAATTCCTCCGCTCCCTTGTTGGTTTCGATGACTTCCGGCCCGGTGACGGAAATGCGCCCCTGTTCGGAAATGACGACGTGAGAGCAACAGGCCGTAACGATGCCACCACCACCGAACGCGCCCGCGCGTCCGCCGACCAGGGCCACAACGGGAATTCCTGCGGCGCGAACGCCGAGAAGCGCGCGAACGGTCTCCGACACCGCGAGTTCGCCCGCGTTCGCTTCCTGCAGACGCACTCCCCCTGTATCGAGAAGCAGCAGGACCGCGCTGACACCGTCCGGCGTTCCAGCCGCCGCCGTGACGGCGCGCAGCAGCCCGACGATCTTCGCGCCGCTGACTTCTGCGAACGTCCCGCCCATGAACTGGCCTTCCTGGGCGATGATCGCAACAGGTTTGCCATCGAGCTGACCGCGCCCGACGATGACTCCGTCGTCGAAAGCTGGCGGCAGATCGAACAATTCAAGATGCGGGCTCATGACCCGTTCAGCCGGGCCGAGAATTTCGTGGAATGTGTCGGCGTCGAGCACGCCTGCAATACGGTTGCGGGCGCTGGATTCGTACCAACTTGGGCTGCGGACGATTTCTTCCGGGATCATGGCTGCGTCTCCAGAAGTTTTACGCCCTGAAGCAGACGCAACGTGACCGTGTCGGGCCGCGCGCCATTGTCATGGATGGAGAACCGCACTCCTCCGGGCGAAGAGCGGGCGATGAAATCCGCGACCACAGCTTCCCACACGGCCCGAAATCCTCGGGCCGATGTGGTCACGTCCACGACGACGGCGTCGCCAGTTTCACTGCGCTCAAGCAGCACCTCAAGATTTCCTGACGCCACGACGCCGACAATCGCCTGTCGTCCGGTCCCGGGGAGCGATGCTCGCGCCTGAGCGCGAATGGTGAATGTTTCCATAACCTCTCACCAATTGCGAAATTTCGACGGCGGGCTGTAAAGCCCGTCCGACCAGGTCACGAGATCACGAATGGAGCGCGCGGCGAGAAGATTGCGGCTTGCTTCCATCGGGTCCACGCCCAGATCTTCCGGACGACGGATCACGCCGCGTTGGCGCAGGGCCTCGACTTTCGCCTTGTCGCGGGCCAGGCCAACTGGCGTATAGCCGGCGACGCCGCGAATGGCCTGCTCCACATCGTCAGCGTTGCGGCACAGCAGGAGATTGGCGATGCCCTCTTCCGTCACAATGTGTGTGACGTCGTCTCCGAAGATCATGACTGGCGCAAGTTCCATGTTCAACTTGCGAGCCAGAGCGAGACTGTCCAGTTCTTCCACGAATGCGGGCTTCATGCCCTCGCCGAAAGTTTCGACCATCTGCACGACAAGCTTACGCCCGCGCACGAGTGGCCCGCTATCGCCCGCCGCCTCCCGTCCGGCTTTTAGCCAGGCGTCGGAAACGTGTCTGCGGCCATGAGCGTCTGAGCCCATATTTGGCGCGCCGCCGAAGCCCGCAATGCGATCCGGCGTCACCGTGGAGGAGTTGCCTGCAAGGTCGATCTGCAGCGTGGAGCCGATGAACATGTCGCAGGCGTAAAGCCCGGCGTTCTGACACATCAGACGGTTGGAGCGTAGCGTTCCATCCTTGCCCGTGAAATAGACGTCCGGTCGTGCCGACATATAGCGGTCCATGCCGACTTCGCTACCGAAGCAGTGGATCTGCTCCACCCAGCCGCTTTCTATAGCGGGGATGAGCGTCGGGTGCGGATTCAGCGCCCAGTGCGTCGCGACCTCGCCGCGCAGGCCCAGCTTCTCTCCGTATGTCGGAAGAAGTAGTTCAATGGCAGCCGTAGCGAAACCAATGCCGTGGTTCAGCCGCTTCGGCTTATATTCAGCATAAATTCCCTTCAGCGCGATCATGGCCATCAGGATCTGGGAATCCGTGACAGCGCCGGGATCACGGGTGAACAGGGGCTCTACATAAAAAGGTCGCGGAGCCTCGACCACAAAGTCGATCTGGTCGCCCGGAATATCGACGCGGGGAACCTTGTCCACGATCCTGTTGACCTGCGCGATGACGACGCCGCTCTTGTAGGCGGTAGCCTCGACGATCGTTGGCGTGTCTTCAGTGTTCGGGCCTGTGTAAAGGTTACCATCCCGGTCGGCGCACACGCCTGCGATCAGCGCCACATTAGGCGTCAGATCAACATAATAGCGGGCGAACAACTCGATATAGGTATGGATGGCGCCGAGTTCGATCTTGCCCTGGTCCAGCGCGCGGGCGATAGCGCCCGACTGCGGGCCCGAATAGGAAAAATCGAGTTTTTTCGCGATCCCGAGGCGGAAGAGGTCAAGGTGCTCCGGCAGCACGAGGCCCGATTGCACTATATGCAGATCGTGAATGTCGGCCGGGTCGACCTGCGCCAGACAGGAGGCGAGGAAATCCGCCTGCTTCTGGTTGTCGCCTTCGAGGCACACCCGGTCGCCTGATTTTATGACGCGCCGCAGCATATCCGTGGCGTTATCTGCCGCGACAACCTTGCCGTCAGCGAACGGCGCCGCAGCGTCCATCCGCGTCGCGCGTTCCGTTTTTTGTCTAGTCCAGTCCCGCATTGCTCCCAATCCTGTCAGGCGAGCGAATAAGGCGACAGTAGGCTCATGGGGCTGTCAGTGATAGAATAAATTTTTGACAGCTTGGTGAGTGATGTAATTAATGTTGTTATCATGATCGACACTACGCTTTTGGAAAGTTTCCTGACGGTCGTTGAAGAGGCGAGTTTCACGCAGGCGGCGGATCGCCTCGGTCTCACGCAATCTTCGGTAAGCCAGCAGATCAAGCGCCTGGAGAATCAGGTCGGGCGGCGGCTGCTTCAGCGTTCGACCCATAAGGTCACCCTGTTGCCGGACGGTGAGAGACTGTTGGTTCATGCGCGCCGCATTTGTGGCGCAATTCAGGACGCCGAAAGAGAGTTCAACGCGCCCGGCGTGAGCGGTTTTGTACATATGGGCGTCGCTGAGGATTTTGCGACATCGCGTCTTCCCGATATTCTCAGGCGGTTTCGAAGAATTTACCCTGACGTGACGTTGCAGATCGAGATCGGCCTGAGCGTTAACCTGCTTCAGAAGCTGCATGAGGGTGTCTTCGACATCGTGCTCGCGAAAGCGCGCCAGTCCGCGAAAGACGCTGAACCGTTGCTGGACGATCCGCTGGTCTGGGTCGCCGCGCCTGAGGAACCTGAAATCGGAACGTTGCGACCGTTGCCGCTTGCGTTGCATCCCGAACCGAGCATCAGTCGCGCCATGGTGATAGAGACGCTGGAACGGTGCGCGATCCCGTTCCGTATCGCCCATACCAGCCTTAGCATCACTGGTTTACGCGCGGGTGTCCTCGCAGGACTAGGTCTGTCCGTGTTCGGGCGTAGTTTCGTGCCTGAAGGACTGGAGGTGCTGGATCACGACGCGGTCGGACTGCCGCCGCTCCCCGCTTTGCCTTTTATTTTGGAAAAACAGAAAGGTTCAGAGGGAAACGCGGCGGTCGAGGCCCTTATCAAGGCCATACACGAAAATTTGGCGCTTCTGGACAGGCGGCGGTTTCCCGTAGCCTGATGGATGCTCGCTGAGCGTCGCTCTGAGCAGGGTAGGGTATGCCCTGCTCAAATAAATACACTGATACAGAGTAGATTATTCATTGAAATAGTGAGGCTGGGTATTCTCGTAAATCCAGGATTTGATCAAAATTGATGGTTGTTTTTGACTGACGGTGATGGCGCTCGGCGAACGCGTCGCGGCGGTAATTCCGGCGGAGCGCATACGGTCTATAGTCGAAGGGGCGCAAATCGGCGGTCGCAGTTTTTAAAATACTTTAATTTTGAATAAATAATCTAAAAATACCCCTCTATCGATCCTGGGCGTGTTCTCGCTAATCGCAATTCAGATCGTTCAATAATCTGAGCAATTGTTTCGAGTGTGTGTGCAGCAAGGGGTTGCCATTGTGCAGACACGAAGCAGTCAGGGGAGGGCGACTTCCAAAAGAAACGCACAACGCCCGTTTCCGGGCGTCATGTTAAAAAGAGCCGACGTGAGGTTGGGCTCTCTCGGCACGACCTCAGCCGTGAATTTTTTTCTTGAGGATATCGTTGACGATCGCGGGGTTCGCCTTGCCCTGCGTCGCTTTCATCACCTGCCCAACGAAGAAGCCGAACAGCTTGTCCTTGCCGCCGAGATACTGTTCGACCTTGTCCTGATTGGCTGCGATGATTTCGTCAGCCGCCGCCTCAATAGCGCCGGTGTCGGTGACCTGCCGCAGGCCTTTACGTTCGACGATCTCAAGCGGCGCCTCGCCGGTTTCGAACATCGTCTCCAGCACTTCCTTGGCGATCTTGCCGTTGATCGTGCCGTCGGTGATCAGGTCGAGCATACCGCCAAGCTTGTCCGCGCCAACGGGGCTTTCCTCGATCGCCTTGCCCGTGCGGTTGAGGGCGGCAAAGAAATCGCCCGTCATCCAGGCGGCGGTCATCTTGCCATCACGACCTTTGGCGACGGATTCATAGAAATCCGCCATCGCCTGCTCCGCGACCAGAACGCCGGAATCATACGCGGTGATTCCGTATTCCGTCTGGAAACGCGCGCGCTTGTCGTCGGGAAGCTCTGGGAGGTGAGCTTTCAGCTCATCCACCCAGGACTGCTCGACGACAAGCGGCAACAGGTCCGGGTCCGGGAAATAGCGGTAATCGTGCGCATCTTCCTTGGACCGGAGCGAACGCGTTTCGCCACGACCGGGGTCAAACAGGCGTGTTTCCTGATCGACTGTGCCACCGGATTCCCAGACCTCGATCTGACGCATGGCTTCGATCTCGATCGCCTGTGTGACGAAGCGGATCGAGTTGACGTTCTTGATCTCGCAGCGCGTTCGGAACGGCTCGCCCGCCTTGCGGACCGACACGTTCACGTCGGCGCGCATGGAGCCTTCGTCCATGTTGCCGTCGCAGGTGCCGAGGTAACGCAGGATCTGGCGCATCTTGCGCAGATATGCGCCTGCTTCCTCTGGAGAGCGGATGTCAGGCTCGCTGACGATCTCCATCAGCGCGACGCCCGCGCGGTTCAGGTCCACGAACGAGCGCTTCGGATCCTGATCGTGCAAGAGCTTCCCCGCGTCCTGCTCCAGATGCAGACGCGTGACGCCGATCTGGCGCGTGGAGCCGTCAGAAAGCTCGATTTCAACCACGCCCGAGCCCACGATCGGGTGGGTGAACTGGCTGATCTGATACCCCTGCGGAAGATCGGCGTAGAAATAGTTCTTCCGGTCGAACCGGCTTTCCAGATTGATATGCGCTTTCAGCCCGAGCCCGGTGCGGATAGCCTGCGCCACGCACTCATGGTTGATGACCGGCAACATGCCCGGAAATCCGGCGTCGATCAGGCTGACCTGCGTGTTCGGCTCGCCGCCGAACAGGGTCGAGGCGCCAGAGAACAGCTTCGACTGGCTGATGACCTGCGCGTGAATTTCCAGCCCGACGACGATCTCCCACGTCCCGGTGGCGCCTTCCAGAGTATACGTCATGCCGCTGCTCCTGCGCGGAAAGTGGGGCGCGCGGTAAAGTCGGCGGCCTTTTCAAGAGCCGAGCCGACAGCGATCAGCGTTTCCTCGTCGAAGTGCCGTCCGATCAGCTGCAGGCCAAGCGGCAGGCCTGTGCTGTCCAATGACACCGGCACCGACAGGGCTGGCTGGCCCGCCATGCTCGCGGGTACGGTGAAAACGTCGTTCAGATACATCTGCACGGGGTCTTCCGGCTTCTCGTTATGCCCAAACGCGGCGGTTGGCGCGGTGGGGGTCAGCAACACGTCCGCCGCTTCAAACGCCTGCGTGAAGTCGCGCTGGATCAGTGTGCGGATCTTCTGCGCGCGCAGGTAGTAGGCGTCGTAATACCCGGCCGAGAGCACGTAGGTTCCGACCAGAATACGGCGGCGCACTTCCTCGCCAAAGCCGTCATGGCGGGTGCGCTCATACAATTCGTCCAGGCTTGCGCCTTCGCGGCGATCGCCGAATCGCACGCCGTCATAGCGGGCGAGATTGGACGACGCCTCGGCGGGGGCGATGATGTAGTACGTCGCCAGACCGTATTTCGTATGCGGCAGAGACACGTCCACGATCTCGCATCCGGCCTCACGCAGCATCGCGACGCCGCGATCCCACACGGCCTGAAGTTCGGCGGACATGCCGGGCGCGCGATATTCGGCGGGTACGCCCACGCGCAGGCCCTTCAGGCTGCGTCCGCAGGCGGCGCGATAATCAGGCACGGCGATGTTGGCGCTGGTGCTGTCCTTTGCGTCGTGACCGGCCATGGCGGCGAGCATGATCGCCGCGTCCTCGACCGTGCGGGTCATCGGGCCAGCCTGATCCAGCGAGCTTGCGAAGGCGATCGTGCCCCAGCGGCTGCACCGTCCATAGGTCGGCTTCAGCCCGACGATGCCGCAATACGCCGCAGGCTGACGGATCGATCCGCCCGTGTCCGTGCCCGTCGCGCCCATGGCGAGATGCGCCGCGACCGCAGCGGCCGAGCCGCCGGACGAACCGCCCGGTACCAGCGGGGTATCGTCGCCATTGCGCCGCCAGGGGTTTTCAACCGCGCCGAACGCGGAGGTCAGGTTCGTCGAGCCCATCGCGAACTCGTCGAGATTCGTCTTGCCGACGAACACCGCGCCATTGGCGAGCAGGTTCGCCGTGACCGTGCTCTCATATGGCGGCGTGAAATCGCCGAGGATGCGGCTGGCCGCCGTCGTCCGTACGCCCTTTGTGCAGAACAGATCCTTGATGCCGAGCGGGATGCCGGTCAGCGTCGGGGCGTCGCCGGCGGCGAGGTTCCTGTCAGCCTGAGCGGCCGCCTCCGTCGCCTGATCGGCGGTGACGGTGATGTAGGCGTTCAGACGCCCGTTCAGCGCGCCGATCGCCTCGACATGCGCGTTCGTCAGTTCGACGGCGGTAAAGTCGTGTTTGCGCAGGCCTTCGGCGGCCTGTGCGATGGTCAGATCGGTCAGCATCATTCGACCACCTTCGGCACAGTAAAGAAGGGACCCTCACGGTCCGGAGCGTTTGCCAGCACGTCATTCTGGCGATCACCGTCGGTCACGGCGTCCTGCCGCTGGGGCAGGGCGGTGGTTTGAGACGTGCCGACCATCGGGGGCACGCCCTCAACGTCGACCTCGTTCAGGATCTCGATCCAGCCAAGGATGCCGCCCATCTGGGCGCGCACGGTTTCGATTTCCTGATCGTCAAGGCCGATCCGGGCCAGTTTGGCGATACGTCTCGTGGTCGCGAGATCGAGCGACATGCAGCAAAAACTCTCATCAGAGGAAAAAAAACGCTGGCGTGGCCGGCGGCGCGGCAACATACCCCCAGCCTATGGCACTGTTCAACATGGACCGGCTCTTCGCCGACCTCTCACCAGGCAAAAGGCTTCTCGGCATCGATCCGGGCGCGCGTCTCGTGGGCCTCGCGCTGTCCGACGTGATGCGGATGGTCGCATCGCCATACTCCGTTCTCAAGCGGGACAAGTTGGGCGCCATGGCCCCTCGTATCGACGCGATCGTGCGTGAGCACGATGTCGGCGGCATCGTCGTCGGTCTGCCTTTATCGCTCGACGGCGATTTCGGTCCGGCTGCGCAGGCTGCGCGCGACTGGGCGCAGGATCTGTCGCAGCGCATAGGTGTGGCCGCAGCGTTGTGGGACGAACGATTATCGTCCAGCGCGGTCAATCGCCTCCTGATTCAGGAGGCTGACATGTCGCGTAAGCGAAGGCAGGAGACCGTGGACAAGATGGCGGCCGCCTACATGCTTCAGGGAGCGCTGGATCGTTATGGCGGCGACGCGTTTAGCCACGCCCCATAGTGAAAAGTTGGCCTCGCCGCTGGGGCGGTGGTCGCCCTCATATCGAAATCGATCCGTATTGGCGTTGAACGTGTTGGGCAAACGTCGTAGGAGGAGGGGTCCATGGTGATCCCCCCAAATCGCACCGTGGATGAATACCGGCGGCGTGATCTTCCCCCCGGATCGCGCCGCCACCTTGGGTATTGTTTCGCCTTGAGCGCGTCTCGATGACCATGGCGGCTACAATGGCGCCGCGGGTTGTGATGATGGTTGAAGGCGTTTTCAGGACATGACCAAAGATACGTTGCGGGTCGCCATCGCCGGCGTGACAGGCCGGATGGGCAAAAATCTGGTCCTGAGCGTGCGGGAATCCGGATACGCGCTGGTCGGCGGCACCTCGCGCGCGGAGTCTCCGATTGCGGACGTGAGAATCGCCAGCGACCTGAGCGAACTGATCGCGGATGTCGACGTCGTGATCGACTTTACACACGTGTCGACAGTGGCTCGTCATGCGGAAATTGTTTCAGAAGCTCGGGTCGCCTGGGTGCTGGGGACGACAGGTCTCTCCGCCATTGATCAGGCTGCGGTGGTGGTGGCCAGTGAACGGGCGCCGGTGGTTCAGGCAGCCAATTTCTCGCCCGGAGTCACGTTGGTTGAGCGTCTTGCACGACAGATGGGCGCGGCGCTTCCGGCGGAGACCTACGATGCTGAAATAGTCGAGATGCATCACAGGCAGAAAGTCGACGCGCCTTCCGGCACCGCGTTGTCCATAGGCGCAGCCGTAGCGGCGGGACGCGGGGTCACGCTCGACGCCGTGCGCGAACCGGCGCGGGAAGGGCATTGCGGCGCGCGTTCGACAGGCGGCATCGGTTTTGCGGCGTTGCGGGGCGGGCAGATCGTCGGCGAGCACACGGCGCTCTTTACCTCCGCGCGCGAACAGATCGGCCTTACGCACCGGGCGTTCGACCGGCGGGTGTTTTCCGACGGCGCCGTCATGGCGGCGGCGTGGGCGGCGAAACAGGCAGCGGGCCTATACTCGATGGAGCATGTGCTCGGCCTGATCTGAACATAAGAACTGCCTGCGCGGAGTTTTATGCGCCTCGTCGTCGGTGATAATTGGCGACGGCAGGACAGAAGAAATACTCTTTTCTTAGCGGCGCTCCGGAATGTGCGGTCTCTACACGGCGCTCATTGTCAGGTCGCTGGTCGGCGATGGTCGTGGGCGTCACGCGAGCGTCCACGCCTATTCACGTCAGATATACGTGAATAGGCGCTCATGCGTGACTGCATCGGTCTTAACTTGACCCCGCCCCCATCCTCGGCCAAACGACGTCGGTCTTTTATTCGCAGCGGCGCGCGAGGTCGCGGCGTAATTCCATTTTTTGCGAGGCGTTCAGCACAATCATGCTCAAGCACGGCGAGTTCCTGTTTACTTCGGAATCAGTGTCCGAGGGTCATCCGGACAAGGTCGCGGACCGCATCAGCGATACGGTGCTTGACGCCTATCTCGGCGCCGACCCGGAGGCCCGCGTCGCCTGCGAAACGCTGGTGACCACTAACCGCGTCGTTCTCGCGGGCGAAGTGCGCGGCCCTGCGTCCGTGACGTCCGAAGGACTGATCGAACTGACGCGCGAGGCGATCCGCGACATCGGTTACGATCAGGCCGGCTTCTCTTGGAAGAACGCCGAAATCAGCAACTATCTGCACGCGCAGTCCGCGGACATCGCTGTCGGCGTCGACAGCGCGGGCGAGAAAGACGAGGGCGCGGGCGACCAGGGCATCATGTTCGGTTTCGCGACCAACGAAACCGACACCTTCATGCCGGCTCCGCTTTACTATTCGCACAGCATTCTGAAGACCATGCGCGATCTGCGTCGCGCAGGCGACAAGCGCGCTTTCGGTCTCCAGCCCGATGCGAAAAGCCAGGTGACTCTTCGTTATGTCAACGGCAAACCGGTCGGCGCGACCTCCGTCGTGATCTCGACGCAGCATGACGAGGGCATGAACCAGAAGCAGCTTCGTGACGAACTGCGGACGATCGTCGCTGACGTGCTTCCCGAAGGATGGCTGCCGCCGGAAGACGAATTCTACGTCAACCCGACCGGCATCTTCGTGATAGGCGGCCCGGACGGCGACGCCGGCCTGACCGGCCGCAAGATCATCGTCGACACCTACGGCGGCGCGGCCCCGCATGGCGGCGGCGCATTCTCCGGCAAGGATCCGACGAAGGTTGACCGCTCGGCCGCCTACGCCTGCCGCTATCTGGCGAAGAACGTCGTGGCCGCGGGCCTCGCCGATCGTTGCACGCTGCAGATTTCTTACGCTATCGGCGTGTCGCACCCGCTGTCCGTCTATGTAGACCTCGACGGAACAGGCAAGGACATCGACGAGGCGAAGCTCGGCCGCGTCCTGCGCGAGGTGATGAACCTCTCGCCGCGCGGCATCCGTCAGCATCTGCGTCTGAACCGCCCGATCTATGCCGAGACCTCGGCATACGGGCATTTCGGACGCACCCCGGACGAAGCGCGCGACACCTTCCCGTGGGAGCGCATTGATCTCGTCGACGCGCTTCGCGGCGCGTTCAATCGCTGATATTCACGTCCGTTAATAAGGCCGCAGACTTGGTCCGGACCGCGATTGAGGAGGAGGCGGAGTCCTCCTCCGTTACTCTCAAACCCCCCGCCATACGCCTTTATGGGCGGCAACGTGGTCATCCACTGCGCCCCCGGCAGCAAAGGCTGATCGACGAATCTTTGCCCCGCATGAGATTCGCCCTTTCCAATGCGACGAACCCTGCCGAGGCGTTCGATGTCCCTCCGGAACAGGTATGGCTGGAGGTCGGTTTCGGCGGCGGCGAACACACGGCTGCGCAGATCGCGGCGCATCCGCAGGTCGGCTATATCGCCTCTGAAGTTTTCGAGAACGGATTGTGCTCATTGCTGGGCCGTCTGTTTCCGGAGGCCGAGGAAGCGACTGCGTCAACGCCGCCGATGTTGCGTATCTGGGACGAGGACGCGCGGGAATTGCTTGCGGCGTTGCCTGAGGCCTCTCTGGACCGACTGTTCCTTATGTTTCCCGACCCTTGGCCAAAGGCGCGCCACACCAAGCGACGATTCGTCCACCCGGGGAATTTGCCGCTGGTCGCCCGCGCTCTTAAGCCGGGCGCGATCTGGCGCGTCGCCAGCGACGATCCGACCTATCAGAACTGGGTCGAGGAAGTGATGGCGGCTCAGACGTTCTTCGATGTGGAAGCGCCAGCCACCACACGACCCGATGACTGGGCTCCTACGCGTTATGAAGCGAAAGCTCTGGCGGCAGGGCGGCAGCCTTTATACTGGAGTTTCACGCGCCGCCACGGCGTCTGAGGCGCGCTGGCGCACGGGGGTGCGCGTACTGCGGAGTTCGTATTCTTCGCAGACGCACCTAACCCGGTTGCTCGGCAAGATTTCTCTCGAAACAGATTTTGAAGCGTTCGGGGTATCCCGCCGAGAACGTGCCCCCGGCGCGACATTTTCGTGGCGGGCGGCTTTACGCCGCGCCGCAGCTTCAGGTTGCAGGAAGCATCTCCAACGAAGTCGCCGGGCCTGTGGAGATGGTCCCGTTCATGCGTGTCTTCAGGTGATGTCAGTGGCTCTCCGAAGCCGGGATCACGTCGTACCCCGGTGAACCGGGGGGATTGCCTGCCTCTGGCGCGTCGTCCGCGACCACGGTGACCAGATGATCGGCACTCGGGCCGATTTCCCGCGCGGACAAAGCCTTCCCGAGATCGCCGGTCGCGCCGGGCCCCACCGCATAGATTTTCGACCCGGGAGAAAGCCATGAAGCTACTTTGGCGGCGCCGCCGGGGGAGAGGCTTACGACGGTATGGTCTTTCAGGATCGCGCCTGCCAGAAGGCCACGCACGTTATACAACTGTTGCCCCACAACGCCGCTGACGACCAGATCCGGTCCGGCCAGCATTTCTGAGCCGTGCTGCGGCATGGTTATCGCCGTATCGTCCGAGCCCTGCCCGTGGGGGCCGGAAACGGCGACAGCGCGGAAGATGGGGAGGGATTTTCCCTTGAGGCCTGACCCGCTGACGCGTTCGCCCGGTTTAACCAGCTTTGGAAGCGTCTCGGCCAACTGTCGGGAGAGGAAAACCTCAGTGCCGTCAGAGAGCACGAAACCCGAAAGTTGCCCGCTCGGCGAAGGCAGATATTGGGAGACGGTTCCGCCGAAGGTCGGCAGGCCGGAGAGATCGTAGACAGAATCGGCCGTGGGGCCGTTCGCAGCGCTTGCGTAGCCTGCGCCGAGCGTGGACGCGGCGACAGACAAGAGCAGAGTCGCAAACGTTGACTTGAGAAAGTGACGCATGATCGCCTCGACTTGCCGCGACCTATGCGATTCGCTGAGAAACGCAGAGACGCGATCATTGGAACGCCATTCGATCCGATCAGAACTTTGATCGGATAACAGATGCACGTCGAACAAGAAGTCTGAGGCCGATCTGGGCGAGAACGCTAACGGATCAGCCTCTGACGCGTGAGACCAGCAATCTCGCCACTTTCGCTCCCGGCGAGCAATGGGGGCGCGTGCGGGTCAGTGCCGGAAATGACGCATGCCGGTGAAGACCATAGCGATCCCGGCTGCGTCAGCTGCGGCGATGACTTCATCGTCGCGGATCGATCCGCCGGGCTGGATAACCGCAGTGGCGCCTGCCGCGACAATGGTTTCAAGACCGTCGGCAAAGGGGAAGAACGCGTCGGAAGCGGCGACGCTTCCTTTCGTCAGCGGCGCGTCCTGCCCCAGCGTCTTGGCGATGTCCCCGGCCTTGCTGGCGGCGATGCGCGCGGAGTCGAGGCGGCTCATCTGCCCGGCGCCGACGCCGACCGTGGCGCCGCCCTTTGCGTAGACGATGGCGTTGGACTTCACATGCTTGGCCACCCGGAACGCGAACAGGAGGTCGGCCATCTCGGTCTCGGTCGGCGCCTTCTTCGTGACGACCTTCAGATCCGCTACGCCGATGCGCCCGTTGTCGCGGGTCTGCGCCAGAAAACCGCCAGCAAGCGAACGGACGACAAGCCCGCCCTGAGACGGGTCGGGGAGAGCGCCGGTCAGCAACAGGCGGAGGTTCTTCTTCCGCGCCAGTGCGTTCATGGCGCCTACTGTGGCGTCTGGCGCGACAATGACTTCGGTGAAGATCGAGGCGATCTTCTCGGCCGTTTCCTCGTCCAGCGCCTGGTTGAGGGCCACGATGCCGCCGAAAGCGGAGACAGGATCGCACCGGAGCGCGAGATCCCATGCGGAAGACAGGCTGGAAGCCGTCGCCACGCCACACGGGTTGGCGTGCTTGACGATCACGACCGCCGGTTCGCTGAACTCGGCGACCGCTTCGAAGGCGGCGTCCGTGTCGTTGAGGTTGTTGTAGGACAGGGCCTTGCCCTGAACCTGCCGCGCGGTCGCGACGCCGGGCCGCGCCTCGCTATTGCGGTAGAACGCCGCCTGCTGGTGCGGATTTTCACCGTAACGGAGCACTTCGGCGCGTTCGCCGGCGATGGTCAGGCGCTCCGGCAGCAGGTCGGCCCGTTCTTTTGCGAACCACGCCGAGATCGCGGCGTCGTAGGCGGAGGTGCGAGCGTAAGCGGCGCCCGCAAGGGCGCGGCGCGCCTGCAAGGTCGTGCCGCCCTGTTCCAGCGCCGTGATGATTTCGGCGTACTGCGTCGGGCTGGTCAGCACTGCGACATGGTCATGATTCTTCGCCGCTGCGCGGATCAGGGCGGGGCCGCCGATGTCGATGTTCTCGATGCAGTCCTCGGCGCCAGCTCCTGAAGCAACAGTCGCCTCGAAGGGATAGAGATTCACCGCGACCAGATCGATCGGGGAGATCTGATGCGCCTGCATCTGGTCCACATGGGCGGGAAGATCGCGGCGACCGAGGATGCCGCCATGAATTTGGGGGACCAGCGTCTTCACGCGGCCGTCGAGGATCTCCGGGAAGCCGGTGTGGTCTGACACCTCGGTCACGGGTAACCCTGCGTCGCGCAGCGCCTTGGCGGAACCGCCTGTGGACAGGATTTCCGCCCCGTGCGCGACAAGCGCGCGGCCGAGGTCGATCAAGCCGGTCTTGTCGGAAACCGAGATGAGAGCGCGCGCGACGCGCAGCGATGTGGACTGGTCCATTAGGGCGGGTCTTTCGTAACGTCTGGCGCGCCGCCCTGCGCGCGAACGGAGGCGGATCTGGCGCAATAAACGGGGCGTTTAACCGTGCATCCTGCGTGTGGCAACCGTCGATGGGCAGGCGGCTGCCCCGCTGCGCGGCTCGACCGGTGCGGCGGCGGTGTGCTGACATGGGAGAGAAGACGTCGGCGACGCCCCTGTCGACGCAGCGCGAGGAGCTTTCGAATGTTTTCACCGCCTTCGCGCCTGTCGCCGCGTATGCCACCGCGCCCGAAATCGCGGCGGTTCCGGTTGGCGGCGGCCGTCGTTGTGGGCCTTCACCTTGCGCCAGCCGGTCTTTTCGCGGCGCCGCCCGACGCTTGTGACGAGCCGTCGGCGCCACGTTGGCGAACGCTCCCACCGACGCCAGACCTCGGACCGATATTTCGGACCGGCCATCTGCGCAATCGCGGCGCCTCTTTATTTTATGCGGAAGCGGGAACAGGCGAGCCCGTGCTGATGCTGCACGGAGGGATGGCCAACGCGAATTTCCTTGCGGCTCAGGCGCGGAATCTGGTCGCTGATGGCTATCGGGTCATTCTGCTCGACAGCCGCGGGCACGGGCGGAGCACGGCAGGAACGGAGCGGCTGGGCTATGACCTGATGATGGAGGACGCGGTCGCGGTGCTCGATCATCTGCGGATAGACAAGGCTGCGATCATCGGGTGGAGCGACGGCGCCATCGTGGGGCTTGATCTGGCGCTGAATCACGCGGATCGCATCAGCCGCGTGTTCGCCTTCGGCGCCAATGTCGATCCCGGGGGCAACGATCCGAACGCGGGGCAGTCGACGGTCGTAAGATGTTTTTTTGATCGGGCGCGATCAGAATATCAGCGGCTTTCGCCGACGCCGGGGGAGTTCAACACGTTCGCGCCAAGTGTGCAGGCGATGTGGGGACGGGAACCCCATTGGGACGCCGGGCGTCTGGCGACGATCCATACGCCTGTCTGGGTCGTCGACGGCGATCATGACGAGATGATCCGTCAGGAACACACGGTGGCCATGTCACATATGATTCCCGGCGCGTATCTGCTGATTTTGCCGGATTCCAGCCACTTCGCGTTTCTGCAGGCGCCGAACCTGTTTCACGCGGCGTTGCATGATTTCCTGAACGGTCGCCCCTGACCCAGAGGCGACCGCACCAGTCAGGCCTTGCGGGCGGTGAATCGCTCGAGCCAGTGGATGGTGTAGTCGCCCTTCTGGAACTCCGGATCCGCCATGATGCGGCGGTGCAACGGGATGACCGTCTTCACGCCTTCCACGACGATTTCGTCCAGCGCGCGCTGCATCCGTCGGATGGCGGCGTCGCGCGTCGGAGCGTGGACGATCAGTTTGGCGACCATGCTGTCGTAGTACGGCGGCACGCGGTATCCCGTGAAGATCGCGCTGTCCATGCGCACGCCCGGCCCGCCGGGCGGGTGGAACATGGTGATCGAGCCGGGGCTCGGTGCAAATGTCTCAGGGTCTTCGGCGTTGATGCGACACTCGATGGCATGGCCGGAGAAGGTGATGTCCTTCTGCTCGTAGCCAAGAGGCTCGCCCGCCGCGATGCGTATCTGTTCGCGGACCAGGTCGATATCGCACACCATTTCGGTCACTGGATGTTCGACCTGCAGACGGGTGTTCATCTCGATGAAGCAGAACTGACCGTCCTGATACAGGAACTCCAGCGTGCCCGCATTACGGTAACCCATCTTCGACAGCGCCGCTGTCGCCGTGGCGCCGATCGCGTCGCGCTCGGCGGCTGTCAGAGCAGGGGAGCCCGCTTCTTCGAGCAGCTTCTGATGACGGCGCTGCAACGAGCAGTCGCGCTCGCCGAAATGCACCACGTTGCCGTGGGTGTCTCCGAGGATCTGCAACTCGATATGGCGCGGCCGGTCGAGGTATTTCTCAAGGTAGACAGCGTCGTTGCCGAATGCGGCCAGAGCCTCGGTGCGGGCTACGCTCCAGGCTTCGGCGATCTCGCTTTCGTCATGCGCGACTTTCATGCCGCGCCCACCGCCGCCAGCTGCGGCTTTGATCAGCACGGGATAGCCGATCTGAGCCGCAACTTCGCGCGCCTGATCGAGGTTGACCAGTTCGCCGTCGGAGCCCGGCACCAGCGGCACGCCGAGCGCCTGCATGGTCGTTTTTGCGCTGATCTTGTCGCCCATCGTGCGGATGTGCTGCGCGGTCGGGCCGATGAAGGTCAGACCGTGTGCCTCCACGGTTTCGGCGAAATCCGCGTTTTCCGACAGGAAGCCGTATCCGGGATGGATCGCTTCGGCGCCGGTGATCGTGGCGGCGGATAGAATCGCCGCGACGTTCAAATAGGACTCGCGCGCTGTCGGCGGGCCTATGCACACAGCCTCATCCGCGAGGCGGACGTGCATTGCGTCGGCGTCCACGGTGGAGTGGACGGCCACGGTGCGGATGCCCATTTCGCGACAGGCGCGGAGCACGCGCAGGGCGATTTCGCCTCGATTGGCGATGAGGATCTTGGAGAACATCACTCGACGATGACGAGAGGCTGACCGAATTCGACCGGATCGCCGGACGTCACGAGGACCTGCTTCAGCGTGCCGCCTTTCGGGGCCTTGATCTGGTTGAAGGTCTTCATCGCTTCGATAAGCAGCAGCGTCTGCCCTGCGGCCACCGTCTGCCCAACGGCGACGAACGGCGGAGACGACGGATCGGGCGCGAGATAGGCGATGCCGACCATCGGGCTGTTCACGGCGCCTGGGTGTTTGGACAGATCCGCCGGAGCAGTCGGAACCGGCGTGGCGGCGGGCGCAGGGGCGGCGGGCGCGGCCACCGCGACGGGGGCGACTGCCTGAGCGGCGACGGGGGCGACGGCGCGGACGACGCGGATGCGGCTGTCTTTCTCCGAAACCTCGATCTCGGTCAGTCCGGTGTCGTTCAGAATGTTCGCCAATGCCCGTATGGCATCCGCGTCCACGAGCATCTGGCTCATTGAAGGTCCTCGTTAATGATGATGTCAGTCATGGCCTGAAGCGCCAGCGCATAACCCGGCACGCCAAGCCCGCAGATTACGCCGAGCGCGCCCCGCGAAACGTATGAATGGTGACGGAAAGGCTCCCGGCGGTGGATATTCGAGATATGAACCTCGATAACTGGAAGATCGACGGCCAGCAAAGCGTCAAGCAGGGCCACAGATGTGTGTGAGTAACCCGCCGGGTTGATGATGATGCCCTGCGCTCGTCCCCTGCATTCCTGCACCCAGGAAATAAGCTCGCCCTCGCCGTTGGTCTGGCGAAAATCGATCGCCACGTCGAGGCGCTCGGCCGTCTGCGCGCATAACAGTTCTACGTCGTCCAGCGTGGCGCGTCCGTAGACTTCCGGTTGGCGAAGGCCAAGCATGTTGAGGTTGGGGCCGTTGAATACGGCGATCAGAGGGCGCTCCATGATGACGGGCCGTTAGCACGCCGCGCGATCCACTCCAAGAGCAGCGTGCTTGCTTACGTCGATAGTGCCGGTCGTATTGACGATCCTGCATGGTGAAAATCCACGAAAGACCCCGCGCCGGAGCGCCTTTGAAACCACGCAATTACGCTTTTTGCTTGTAATTGCGTTCAAGGGCGGCTTTGGTGGGCGTCGGTTGAAACAGGTGTGAGAAAGTTGGGTGCGGTTACAACGCGGGAAAATTCAGCGGGGCGTTTACTTTACCCTTGCCCTTTCTGGCTTCCTGGCGACGGCCGACGCCACGGCGAGCGTCCCTTCGGGTGATGCGACGCATGCTCACACGTCTTGGGCCGCTTCGGTACGTGAAGCTCTCTCCCGCAGGGCGCACGAATTGGCCTCGGCCACTCATGCATGGACACAGAAAGGTGTTGCGAGTTGGTATGGCGGGCGGTTTTCCGGCCGCCGGAACGCGCAGGGCGGCCGCTTCAATCAGGCTGAACTGACCGCGGCGCACCCAACGGCCCCAATCGGGTCCAAGCTCCTTGTTGAATCGGAAGAGACCGGTCGTTCTGTCGTCGTGACCGTAAATGACCGTGGGCCTTACGCGCGCGGACGAATCATCGACCTGTCTCACGCGGCTGCTGCGCGAATTGGCATGCTTGGCGCTGGCGTTGCGCACGTGAAGATTACCCCGGCCTCGGGAAGTGACGCAGAGCCCTTAGAGGTTGCGCAGGCTCCTGAGCGCTAGGCTCCGAAGCAAAATACGCTCGGTCATGCTCTCGTGGAAAGCGACCTTCACTCGGTCGGAAATGGCGACGGCATCGGGTTTTGGAAATGCTTGAAGCCCGCAGTCCCTTATCCCAAGTTTGCGCAGGACGCCCCTACTCAGGTTGAGGCGCAGTCAACCCACCGAGCGCGGCGCATGGCGCATGTGCCGCCAGAACAAAACCTGAAGCCTCTCGCAATGGGCGAGATAAATGACGATGGACCTGGTCCGAAATCTCTCAGGGGCGATGCAGGCATCTCACTGTAGGGCGGATTCAGATTTTGCGCCCACCGTGTAGGCGGGTGTCGCCGGGGCCGACCTTGCGAGGTCCGGACGACAATGAAAATGCTTCAAGTTCGGCGTTCAGCTCCGCACCCAGCAAAACAACCCAGGCGCTGACGAAGAACCACATCATAATCGCCACTACGGCTCCGAGCGGCCCATAGGTGCTCGTGTAGTTGGCGAGGTGCGCCACATAATAGGAAAACCCCGAGGCCGACACGATCCACAAGACCGTGCTGATCACGGCGCCGGGGGCGACCCAACGCCATTGCGCATGCGTACGGCTCGGGCCGAAGCGATAGAGCGCCATGAGGGTCGTGGTCATAAAGGCGGTCATGACTCCAAGCCCGCTCATACGCACGGCGAATTCGATAGACCCTGCTGGTGGATCGATCAGTAAAAGTGCGGGCAGGTATTTGAGTGCAACGGGGATCGCAACAAGGATCGCCACGCTGAGGCAGACACCGATCGTCGACGCGAGCGTCATCCCTAGCGCAAGAGCCTGAAAGGCCAGAAATCCACGCTTTTCTTCAGCGTCATAGGCAATGTTCAGGGAAGAAAGGATTGCTTTCACGCCAGCGGAGGCGGACCAGAGCGCGATTAGCGTTGAGATCAGAAGATTGAGCGTAAGGGAGCTGTGTGGCTCCGATACGAGAATTTGAATCCGGTCCTCAATAAGCGTGAACGCGGCGGGCGGGAGCAGGCGCCTTACAGTATTGAGCTGTGTCGCGACGCTTTGAACGTCGAACGCCAATCCGTAGATGGAAATCAGAATGCTGATCGAAGGAAAGAGTGCGAGAGTCGTATAAAAAGCGCAACCGGCGGAGACTAGGGTGGTCGGACCGGAGAGCAGCGCTTTTACCGTAGCCTTGGCTGCCCAGGCCCATTGCCGTTTTGTCAGTGCAAGCGGCGAGGGGACGGGCTCCATAACCTGCGGCACCTCGCCATGTGCTGCACTATCGACGTTAGGCTGAACCATGTCGTCGGTCAGTCGCACATCGGAATCGCCGTGAGGCGTGTCTTGAATGGAGTTTTCGATAGGGGGAGTTAAGGTCAAGGAGCCTCGCTTGGAGCGGCGATCCATATAGCCCGGCCGCACAGATGAAGGTGTCTTAAAAAATTCAATAATCTCCAGCTATTATAAGGGTTATTATCGTCTTCGCCAGTTTTTTTCGAATTTCATAAAAATCCTGTTGCGTTGGGGGCTGTTTGGCCCCATATGCGCGTCCCACGCAACAACGCACGTGCCACTGGCCCACTGAGGTTACGCAACGACGTCAAGCGTTCTGGCAATCGGGGCTCCTGGATGGAGCTCGTTTTTGGTCGCTGGTCCGTTAGACCGTTTCGCAACTCACCTGCATCAAATTGCAGGTCCAGACAGGGATTAAAGTGCGATGACACCCAAAATTTCACAATTCCTCGCCGACGAGCAGCCCGCTACGCCTTGCCTGGTCGTCGACGTTGATGAGGTTGAGGATCGTTTTCGTCGCCTGCAGGGCGCGCTTCCGCTCGCCCTGATCTACTACGCCGTCAAGGCTAATCCCGCTCGCCCCATCCTTGAGCGGTTGGTGTCGCTAGGCTCCCGTTTCGACGCGGCTTCGTGGGAGGAGATTCGTCTCTGCCTCGACGCTGGCGCCAGCCCTGACGACATTTCCTTCGGCAACACCGTAAAGAAGGTGTCCGCCATTCAGGCTGCCTTCGCTGTCGGCGTTCGGCTGTATGTCTTTGACTCTCTTGAAGAGTTGGAGAAGATTGCCCGTTACGCGCCGGGCTCGAAGGTCTATTGCCGCCTGCTCGTCGACAATTATGGCGCCGAGTGGCCGCTTTCGCGCAAATTCGGGACAACGGTCGAGAGCGCGCATGAACTGATGCTGCATGCCCGCGAATTGGGCCTCGACCCGTACGGTCTGTCGTTCCACGTCGGAAGCCAGCAGTTGTCGGCAGACGCTTACGAAGCCGCAATCGCTCGTGTGGCTTCGCTGGTGACAGATCTGTCTGCGACTGGCCTTGATCTGCGTATGGTGAATCTCGGCGGCGGGTTTCCCATTCGTTATCGCGATGACGTGCCGGAGATCGAGCAGTTCGGCGACGCGATCTGCTCCGCCATGACCAAGCATTTCGGGAATGCGCTCCCCGAAATGCTGGTCGAACCGGGACGTTTCATCGTCGGCGCTGCAGGCGTTGTGTCCGCGGAAGTCGTGCTCGTCAGTCGCCGTGGCCGCGAAGACGGTCCGCGTTGGGTGTATCTCGATATCGGACGCTTCGGCGGTTTGGCGGAGACGGAGGGCGAGTCCATCCGTTACGACATCCGCACGCAACATGATGGTGGAGCTGTATCGGCTGTAGCCATCGCTGGGCCCACCTGTGACGGGGCCGACATCATGTATGAGCGGAGTCCATACGCGCTTCCGGACGCATTAAGTGCTGGCGATCGCGTCGAACTTTTATCGACCGGGGCGTATGTGTCGACCTACTGCTCGACTCGTTTCAATGGTTTCGCTCCGTTGGCCGAGCATTATATCTGACCTTGCTTATCTCCCTGCAACACGTGGGGAGGGGAAAGGAATAGGCGCAAGATTCATCTCTTGCGCCTTTTTTATTTGTGGTCCGGGCTTTGCGTGCACCACTCGCTTATTTTCAGGGGATATTTCACGCAGTAATCATCTCCGTCATGAGCTTACGACGTCGAAGCCACCGTGCGCTATGACGGATTACTGTCACGCATTGCTCGATATTTCCGAGCAGCGGATACAGAAAGGGCGTCTCCACAAAGGTGGAGACGCCCTGCTTTTTTAGCAATGCGACACGCGTTACAGAATGGTGTTGATCTGCACCCCGAGCACCGCAGCGTCACGGAATTTGGTCGTGGCGTTTACGTGGTTAATGTACTGAAAATCAGGTTGAACCGACGTTCCTGTCAGCACATGCACGCTGTAGAACGCTTCCCAGACGTTTTCATGTCCCTGAACGCCATAAGGCTCGCCCCACTGATTTGAGACGTACGGCAGCCCGAGGGCCTGAGACGACTCCTGTTGCAGCGCGACAGAACGGCTCATGTCAAAGTGGTGGTACATGATGCCGACCTGATCGAGCGGGCGATGCCACGGGGATCCTCCGCTAAGAAGGCTGATCCATGCGTGATCACGCATGGCGACCGTCGCGCCGTTCGCATACTCGGCTCCGCCGAACGCGATCAGGCCGTTTGTGAGACCTTTGCCGTAGCGAACAAGCATCTGGTCAGCCAGAAACCACGCAACATTCATACCGGCGCGATATCGCCGCGGCAGGCCCGTCGCCTGATAAGAGTTCCCGTTGATGTCTTCGTAGAGATGCGGGTAACGGGCGTTGTCGTAAAAATATCCGAGCTTGTAGTGACCGATAAGATCGTTCTTTCCGAACGACGGGAGCCAGCCCACCTCGAACTGCGACGAGAACTTGCCGAGACCCGGTTGCGCCCAAGCCCAGCCCGAGATGCCGCCATTGTAATTGCTGCTCGAATTGACCGCGAAGAGACCGGCCATCAGGTAGACTTGCCGACTCGGCCACACTCGGACGACAGCGCCGAGATTGCCAGACGGCCAGTCGCGACCGCCGGGCACGTATTTCCCGGGAGCGGGGTTTCCGCAAGTAGTGACGTTTACAAATGAACAGGCCAGATAATCGTAGTTGAAGAACGTTCCTGTCGGGATCCATCCCGCTGCGATGTTCAAGCGGTTACGAAACAGACCTTTTTCTCCGTACAACGCGACGAGATGGGCGACTACGTTTCCGCGTGCGCCATAAATCTGCTGGGGTTGCGCAATGTTCTCGCCAATGAGGCGGCCAAGATTGTTGCCGTGGCCGTTGACGACGAGCATATGCGTCCAGAACTCATTGATGCCAGCGAGTTTATCCCAGTCAATGTCAAGTTCTGCGGCGACCTGGCCCGCGTCGGAGTAGGCGCGCTGCTTGCCGCCCGTGACGTTGCCCATGAACTCTTCGTTGATGCCGGCAGTCAGGTAAATGCCGCGTTTGGTTAGCCAGGGCTGTATGCCACCCCAATCGCCGAACAGATGCGGGTTGCCGTACATCAGCATCTCCGTCGGGCCCTGACGGTCAGAGCCGGTCATCGGCGGCGGCTTGTTCAGGGTGACGTAAAGATGGAGATCGGCGTCGCTGAGACGGCGGCGAGGGGAGCGCGGCTCTGGAGGGGCGTAGCTAACTGGCTGGACTGGCTTCGAGACCGTCTTTGTTTCTGAGACGGAACCGGTTGGCGTCGCGGCCACTGACGCTGGCGTCTGGCTGGCCGATTGTGCGTGCGCGACGGGCGCGATCAGCCCAAGGTAGCCTGCACATGCCAAAGGCGCAGGAGAGAAGGAGCGAAGGAAAGCGTTCGCTGAGCGTCGAGTGCGGCTATTTTTATTTTTATTTAGCATAGCACGAGGACTCTTAATTGTTGTTACTTTTCGTTGTTTCATCGGAGCTTCTAGCTAACCCCAAGTGCATAAGTTTCTTACAATTTAATCATTTTGTGTCATAGCGAAATTCAGGCTCTATTCGCAGCTTCGAAGGTAATTGGCGCGTCGCGTGACATTTTTGCACGTGGTTGACGTGCCTTAATTGTGGATCAATATCCTCCGACATGCCCCAGATCGACCCCACGAAACCATTTCTTCCTGTCAGAATTGCGGTCCTCACCGTATCCGACACCAGAACGCTCGAAACTGACACCTCCGGCTCTACGCTGGTCGAAAGGATCGAGAAAGCAGGGCATGTGGTGGCGGATCGCGCGATCGAACCTGATGACGTTGTCCGCCTTGTTCAGATCCTTGAGCGCTGGGTAGACGATCCGGAAATTGACGTGGTGATCACCAACGGCGGCACAGGCGTAACCGGTCGGGACGTGACGCCAGAGGCATTCGAGCAGGTTTTGGAAAAACGGATCGAGGGGTTTGGCGAACTCTTCCGGATGCTGTCGTACCAGAAGATAGGGCCGTCGACGATACAGTCGAGAGCGCTCGCGGGCGTCGCCAGAGGAACCTATCTTTTCGCCCTGCCTGGCTCGACCGGGGCCGTCAAAGACGGCTGGGACGACATTCTGGTCCATCAACTCGACAGTCGGTTTCAGCCCTGTAATTTCGTGGAGTTGATGCCGCGCCTGCAGGAACGTTGAGCCGAGGCGTCCGCTCAAGATACGAACGACAGGAGATAAGCGTATGTCCGACGAAATCAGGCTGTTGATGCTAGCCGGCGACTATGTCGAAGACTACGAAATCATGGTGCCGTTTCAGGCGCTCACGATGGTCGGTTACAAGGTGGACGTTGTGTCGCCGGGAAAGAAGGCAGGCGACACGGTTATCACCGCCATTCATGATTTCGAAGGCGCGCAGACCTATAGCGAGAAACCGGGACATCATTTCGCGTTGAACGCGGATTTTACCACGATTGCGACAGACGATTATATTGGGCTAGTCGTCCCAGGCGGGCGGATGCCCGAATATCTTCGTCTTGACGAAAATGTGCTCAAGCTTGTCAGGGCATTTGCTGACAGGCCCATCGCCTGTATCTGTCACGGCGTGCAAATTCTTACCGCAGCTGGCCTCGTCAAAGGGCGTCGTGTCTCTGCATATCCGGCTTGCCGCCCTGAGGTGGAACTGGCTGGTGGGACCTATGCAGATATCGCTGTGACGGAAGCCATCACGGATGATCAACTCGTTACAGCTCCGGCCTGGCCCGCGCATCCGGCCTGGCTGGCGCAGTTCCTCAAGGTGCTGGGCGCGACCGTTTCCCCCTGAGACGAGGTTGCGTCGGTTTGGTTTCTCAGCACAGCGTACGCGGCTGGGACGAAGCGAGAACGCAACTTTTCCGCCGCACCCGTGTAGTACCCCAATACCCCTGACGTCATTGAAAGGGCGCGCTTATGACCGAACGTACTCGTCTTGCCGATCTGACCACGACCAAACCGGACCCAATCAAGGGTGTGGTTTTCGACATGGACGGATTGCTGCTCGACAGCGAAACGCTTGCGATGGACGCGTTGATTCTCGCGGCGAAAGATCTCGGGCACGACATGCCCATGGCGTTTTGCCGCCGCATGATTGGCGTTCCGGCCGATGGGTGCCGGGCGCTGGTCCGTGAAACATATGGAGAGGATTTTCCTCTGGAGCGTTTTTTCGCGCTTCAAGAGGAGCATCTGCGGGGTTTGGTGGACGCGGGTGAACTCGCGCTCAAGAAAGGCGTAGAGCCGCTACTCGATCTTCTCGACAAGCTTGAAATTCCCCGCGCGATCGCCACGTCGTCAAGCCGTTACCGCACGGATCATCACCTGAAACTTGTAGGGTTATTCGAGAGGTTTGATGCGATCGTTACGCGGGACGACGTGTCTCAAGGAAAGCCGTATCCGGAACCTTACCTGACAGCAGCAGAAAAAATTGGCGTGGCGCCTGCTGATTGCCTTGCGTTGGAGGATTCCAACTCCGGTGCGCGTGCGGCTCAGGCGGCAGGCATTCGTGTCATCATCGTCCCCGATCTTCTCGAGCCGGTAGACGACGTCCGCGCAAAGGCGTTGGCGGTGGTCGAGGACCTTACGGTGGTCAGGGCTTACATAGAGCACGCGGCGGCCTGACGGGCCGCCGCACTTCTTTACTTTAGCCGGTTGCCGCGAGCTTGCGCAGAACTTCTGACGCTTCCAGTCTCGTCAGATCGCCAAGCGCTTTCGCCACTGCGGTGACCTGACGTTCATGGTCGGGGAGGGGGGGGCCGAACACCTCCTCCATTGCGAGAAACGCCTCGGCTTGAGCCATGTGATCATCTCGAGCGTCTGCGCAAATCTGTCGCAGGTGATCTACGCGGGGGTCGGTCAGAGAGATTTCCAACGCTTCCTGCTCGTGCAGGGCGAACCATCGAATCCAGCTTGCAATCAGGAGGATTGCTCCGGGCGTGGGCTCGCCACGCTCCAGATTGGCGCGCATCGGACGGATCACGCGCATGGCCATCTTGACCGATCCGTTACGCCCGATCCTTTCGACTTCATGAACGATTCCGGGATTGCGGAAACGGGTCATCAGGTCGGCTGCGTAGCGGTCGAGCGTATCTTCCGGCAGGTCGACGTCGGCTGTCTGCTCGCGCCGCATGAAGCGCTCGACGACAGGGCCGAGTGCAGGGTCGGACGCCGCTTCAGCGATGGTGTTCAAGCCTGCCAAACCCCCGGCGTAGGCGAGCAGCATATGCGCGCCGTTCAGCATCTGGAGTTTGGCGCGCTCGAATGTATCGACATCGGAGACGAACCGTGCGCCGGGGTGCGCTTCCCACAATGGGCGCGGGCCGTCGAAGCGCTGAATGACCCACTGGAACCAGGGTTCCGCCGAAATGGGAATGGAGTCTTCCAGCCCGCCAAGCAGCCTTCTGGCGTCGTCCTTGTCGTCAGATAGGGGCGCCGGAACGATTCGATCGACCATGGTGTCCGGAAACTGCACATTCTCCCCGATCCACGCCGAGAGTTCGTCGTTTCCGCGCCAGGACGCGAAATCCATGACGGCCTGTCGTAGCGTGCGACCGTTGTTCGCCACATTGTCGCAGCAGAGAATAACCGGCGGCGTGCCGCCTTTCGCACGGACGAGAGACATCGCCTGCACCAGTATGCCGGGCGCTGTGCGTGGGGATTTGGCTGTCAGGTCGGCGAGAAGGTCGGCTGCTTCCGGGTCAATGGAGCCGTCCGCGGTCAGGTAGTAGCCGCTGGCTGTGACGGTCAGCGTCACGATTTTCGTGCGCGGATCGGCGATTCGCGCGGCGAGCGTCGAATGCGTGTCCCTTGCGAACACAGCCTCGGATATCGCGGCCATGATTGACGCCACTGTGCCGTTCGGCTCGCGCGTGAGCAAGGTGTAGAGGTTGTCTTGCTCAACCAGTTCCAGCGCCAGTTCTGGTCGCCGCATGGTCGCCGACACGATGCCCCACTGTAGCCCGTCGGCGCCCATGGCTCCGATCGCGGCCTGCGTCGCAGTGACCTGATGGGCTCTATGGAAATTGCCGCAGCCGAGGTGAACTATACCGGGCCGTAGCAGAGCCGGATCGAAATTGGGTTTGTAGACGGTGTCGGGCGCCTTTTGAAAATTGGACCTGCCTAATTTCAAAACGGAGATTCTCCTCTGTGATCTGTTGTTGACGACAGCCACGGCAGAAGACGAATGATCTGGCCGATGCAGGGCACGAACCGAGGTCGCTTGAGTTGGGCGAAAATCGCCACCAAGCGTAGATTGCGCGGCCGCCCGCCGCACAAGGTTGTCGCCATAAACCGCCCCCTCAGAATGAAGGAGCAACCAGCACTTTACACGTTAACGTGTCGGGAGAGTAGAAGTTGCCGCTTCTTACGCTGGTGTGCGCCTCGCAGCCCGACCTTAATTACTGCCCGAGGATGATTTTCGCACGCGCCGTGACAGAGACGTGTTGCTCCTCCGGGGTTGAGGTCGGCGCGGAGACCATACGGGCCGCCATCAGCATGACTGGCCGTGGGCCGAACGGCGTTTCGAGGGAAATTTCGGCGATGGAGGCAACCTTCATGCCCAGGTCAGTCGCCGCGTCCCGAGCTTTCTCGCGCATGTCGTCAAGCGCGAGCTTCGTTGCCTGTTTACTGAGTTCCTTTTCGCGGGCCGAAGAGAGCGACCAGCCGAGTCCATCAAGAAGCAGCCCCTGAGCCTGCAAATGGCCGACTAGTGGTAGAAGCGAATCTGCGCCGGACGCGACGACGTGGATCGTCTGTCGGGCTTCCCAGCTTTTTGCAGCGTCATTCGCGCCCGGGGGCGACACAGAGTAGGAGCCAGCCGCACCTTTCACTCCATCGACGCTTGCGATGGCGGCCATGGCCTTGCGAACAATGTCGTTTGCGCGTGACTGCGCGGTCGTGGCGTCCGGCGCGACTCCTCTGGCGACGAGAGTGGCGGTGAGGCGATCGGGACTTGCGTCGACGGTCCCCGTTCCGGTCAGTTCGAGTTGCGTTCCGGCAGCGGTCGTTTCGGCCTGGGCGGGGGCTGTTCCGGCAAATGCAAGAGCGCAGCCGACCATGGCGATGGTGTATTTTTTTGTGAAAATTCTTTGGATAATCAATTTATTTTCTAGGTTGATCATGGATCTTTTTCTTCCTTCAATGCGACCAGAGCCTCTCTGAGGCGGGCGACGCCGAGACGCACCCGGCCTTCGGCGCAAAGCTGCTCGCCCTCGCTTCGCAAGGCCTGCACGTCTCGCGATGTGTCCAGGCCGTGGGAATCTATTGCGTGAACCAGACGCGTGCAGAACGCCTGACTGTCCGACGTGATGGCCAGACTGCGCTCACGGGGCGTGTGTCCGACATCGCTTGCTCCCGCCGACGCGGATGACTCAATGGCTCCAGCATCGCTCGTGGACGTCGCCGGAGCAGGAACGGACTGATCCGCAACGACCTGCTCTGCGGGCGACGCCGGATCGGGCACCACCGCAGCTCCGCAAAGTTCGATCGAAAGGGTCGGGACGACCGCATAGAGAAATGTGCGTCTCATGGTGCTGAAATTACTACCGGGGAGCTATCGCCAGAGTGTGGCTGCGGTGAATCCTGCTTCATGTTGGCGCCGACGGTCTTTCCGCGAGCAGTTGGCAGCGGGAGTTGCATACGAACCGTAAGGCCCGGATCTCGCCGGGAGAATTGCATCGTACCGCCATGGAGCTGCACGATCGCCTGAACGAGTGAGAGGCCCAGACCGGAACCCGGCGTGTTGCGCGCGGAATCGGCGCGGAAGAATCGATCGGAGGCGCGAGCGATATCGGCCTCGCTCATGCCCATTCCCTCGTCGCTGATCGCAATCGTGGCGACCCGGCCCGCCGGGCCGCCCTCCATGCCAAGATTGGGACCGACTGCGGAAGCAACGGTAATCGAGCCGCCGTGCGGAGAAAATTTGATGGCATTGTCGAGAAGATTGGACACGGCCTGTTGAATCATCGAGCGATCGCCGTAGAACGGCAGATGTTCGGGTAGCCGCATGACGACCTTGATTTCATGCTCGTCGGCCGCTGGTTCGTATAGTTCAGCGATGTCACGCAGCACGGGAATCAGGTCGAACGAAGCGAAGGCGGATCGCCGCGAGCCCGCTTCGATCTGAGCGATGCGCAGCAGGGCTTCAAAAACAGCAGTTATGTTGTCCAGATCCGCTACGCCGTCTTCGATGGCGCAGCGGAGCGTGACCTCATCCTTACCATGAAGCGCCGCGTATTCGAGCTGTGCTCTGGCTCTTGTGATTGGCGTGCGAAGATCGTGGGCGATGGCGTTGGAAACCTGCTTCACGCCGTCCATCAGACGCGCGATGCGATCCAGCATCTCGTTGATCGCTTCCGCGACTTCATCGAGTTCGTTGCCCCTGCCGTGCAGCGGCATGCGCCGGGTCATGTCTCCATGCGCAACGGCGGTGGTGGTGCGGGCGATCTGGGAGATCATGCGGCGAAACATGCTGCGCACGAGCAATGCGCCACCCAGTGCGAGCGCAGTAATCATGATCCACGCCCAGAGGAGCAGGTCTGTCAGAAGCCTGCGCAACATCGCCCGACCGCGCACGTCGCGCCCAACGAGCAGCCTGTAACCGCCGGGCAAATCGAAGCCCTGCACTTCGGCCACGCCACGAGCGCCGGCGCGACGGACGGAAAGTTGGTACCAGACATTGCTCATCGCCACGTCGGCGGGCCAGGACGGGAGGTTGCCTGCGACATGCTGGCCGTGCGGATCGACCAGAAGATAGATCGCGTCGTCATCGACGTTGTCTTCAAGCCGGTCTTCGATGGTTAGGGCCAAAGCCGACAGCCCGCCATCCGTCCAGCGCTCTGACAGAGCGCGGGCGTCAGCCGCAACGGAAGCTTCGACTTGCCGCTCTATCAGCCCTGCGGTTCCCCACCAGATGACCGAGAGAAACAACACGGCGGATGCGGAGAAGAGCACGGCGTAACCGATGGCGAACCGCACGCTTGCGGATCGGAAGCCTCCGGTGCGTCGCAAGGCGGCACGTAGTGACGGTCGACGCCATGGCGCCTTTGTTTCATTGCGCCCAAAGGCGCGCACGGGGAGGCGTAATCCGCTCACTGGCAGGGACGCTCCCGCATTTCATCGCGCGAGTGGTCTCCGGTCGACGAAAGACGATCAGCTGGACGCTCGTGGGGAACGGCGCGCATGGATCGGGCCTACTCCGCTCGCAGCATGTAGCCGGCGTTGCGGATCGTATGGATAAGAGGCTGCGGGAAGGGTTTGTCGACCTTCTGGCGCAGGCGCGAAACATGAACGTCGATGACGTTGGTCTGAGGGTCGAAATGGTAATCCCACACGCCTTCGAGCAGCATTGTCCGCGTGACGACCTGTCCTGCATGACGAAGAAGAAATTCGAGCAGACGAAATTCGCGAGGCTGCAGGTCGATCTTCTGGCCGTCGCGTCGCACGCTGCGCGCCAGAAGGTCCATTTCAAGTCCGCCGACCTCAAGGCGCGTTTGTGGCGCGGACTCGTTGCGGCCACGTCTGCCCAGAGCTTCGACGCGTGCTAGCAGTTCCGAGAACGCGAACGGCTTGGTCAGATAGTCGTCGCCGCCAGCCTTGAGGCCAGCCACCCTGTCGTCGACGTCGGCGAGCGCTGAAAGAATCAGCACCGGTGTCGCGTTGGCCTGACTCCGCAACGTTTCCAAAATTCGCAGGCCGTCGATGCCGCCGGGGAGCATTCGGTCGAGGACAACGACGTCAAATTTCTCGCTTACCGCCAGAAACAGCCCGTCCTTGCCATTGTCGGCTTGCTCGACGAGGTGCCCCGTTTCAGACAACCCTTTGCTGACAAAGCCCCGAACAGTCGGATCGTCCTCGACGAGAAGAATTCGCATAAAAATACTCCGGCGACGTCGACGGCCACGGTGCTGGCCTTACGTTGGTATTGTAAGGTGGCGGCGCCGCTGTGTCACGCTACGGCCATGCCATGCGACAGGCGGGAAGATGCGCGTCAAACCGCGCCTTTCGGCCCGCCCGGCCAATTCAGTCGAATTAAATATACGTTATGGATATGCTGGCGGAGACGCCCCGTTGCGTTGTGCGACGTCAGTCAGCCCGCCTCTCAATGCGTCTACGCCAGAAGGTAGGCAAGGTTATCGCCGTTCGGCGCCGCAGCGCTCACGGAGCAGCCGTTTCGGCTTATGAATACGCTTCCCGGGTGGACCACTTCTTGTCCGTCGTTGACGAGCCACGCCCCCACGGCGGGGATCAGGATAAACTGGCTGCTGCGATGAAATTCAGGTTCGCGACACACGGTCAACGCCATCGGCGCTGCGCCCTTCGAGTTCATGAAATTGACTGCGCGGCATGGACCTGCGCGAAGCCGGGCCAATGGACCCGGCGCACCGGGGTAGCGCAGTATAGTTCCGCGGCGATCCAGGGGGAGAATTCTTCCGGGATCGGAAAATGTAAGATCCAGACCTGACCCGTTCAGAAGCGCCATGCTTCTGTCTGTCTGCTCGAATGACGAGAAAAGGCCGTCTCGCGCAATGTCTGCGACGCTGAGGCGCCACAGGACGCGTTCGCCGTCGCCGCGAGCAACTGCGATTTCGCGGGTGACGCCGCCTCCGTTTTTCCAAGGCGAGGCTGCAATCTCGTCTATGCGCAAAATGGTCATCGGAACGGGTTTGTCATTTGGTTGGATAACGTTCCAATTTTATTGACATTGCGCACCGGCGGCTATTTTGCAGGGAATCACGGCGTTCGTATCCGTCTGGGTGGGGAACGTTAGCGTCGCGCTGCGGCGGAGCGCACGCCATACGGCCGGTTGCGTGGCAGTCGGTGGAAAGCGCATGAATTCAAATGAATTTCAGGGACTCGTGGACGTTGGAGGGAGTGCACGCCACAGCCCGCGCGTTAGAATCTCCGCCGGCTGGAAACGCGATTTATAGGACATCTTTCGACTCTCCGCGATCCAGTAGCCAAGATAGACATACGGCAACCCGCGTGCGCGGGCTTTTTCTATCAGCCACATGATGGCGAAGCCGCCCAGTGAGCGGTTGGCGAGATCCGGGTCGAAAAAACTGTATACCGCCGAAAATCCGTCGATAAGCGCGTCCACGAGGCTGACAGCGATCAGCTGATCCTCTTCGGAGCGGAATTCAATGAGGAAACTGTTGATGGGCGTGTCCTCGATCATGGCGCGATAGTCGTTAAAGCTCATGGACGCCATGTCGCCATCGGAGTGACGCGCCAATTGATATCGACGAAAAAGGGCGAATTGCTCCGGCGTTCCATGCGGCGGCACGTCGAAACCGTCGATGGCGGCGTTTGCCCGCATGATGCGGCGCTGCGTCCGGTCCGGCTGGAATTGAGGAACAACGATGCGGATCGGCACGCAGGCGTTGCAACCGTGGCAGACCGGCGCATAGGCGATGGTGTGGCTTCGGCGGAAACCTGCGCGGGAAAGCCTGTCGTGTAACGCTTCGGCGTCAGGCCCGGAAAGATCCGTGACGACCTTGCGCTCCATCCTGTTGGGAAGATAGGGGCAGGGCAGGGGTGCCGTTGTGTAGAAGAACTGGGGATGGCGCGATGAATAGGTCATGATCGACGCTTCCCCCCGGATTTTATGAACGCTGGAGACCTGTGCGGGCCTTCCCCTCTACAATAGTGGGATAACGGGCCTCGGGTTTCAATGCCAATGATGCGACTCCCTGTTGGGGGCGCATCACCCCCGACGCAGATATTCGGCGGCTTCGACGGCGAAATACGTCAGCACGCCGTTGGCGCCGGCACGCTTGAACGCCAGAAGGCTCTCCATCACCGCGCGTTCCCGATCAAGCCAGCCATTAACGATGGCAGCCATCAGCATCGCGTATTCGCCGGAGACCTGATAGGCGAAGGTCGGGACGGAAAAGCGCTCGTGAACGCGGCGGATGATGTCGAGATACGGCATTCCCGGCTTGACCATGACCATGTCCGCACCTTCAGCAAGGTCGGCCGCCACTTCCCTCAGGGCTTCGTCGGAGTTGGCCGGGTCCATCTGGTAGGTCTTCTTGTCACCCTTCAACAGACCGCCAGAACCCAGCGCGTCACGGAACGGGCCATAAAAGGCGCTGGCGTATTTGGCGGCATAGGACATTATTCGCGTGTCGATCAGCCCATGTTGGTCGAGATCACGACGGATAGCCTCGATACGCCCGTCCATCATGTCGGAGGGCGCGATGATGTCTATGCCCGCGGCAGCCTGATTGGTGGCTTGACGGGCAAGGATCGCAACAGAGTCATCGTTGACGACATACCCGTCGCGGATCAGTCCATCATGCCCGTGGCTGGTGTAGGGGTCGAGCGCGACGTCGCCGATTAACCCTACATGAGGAAATTCTTTCTTCAGCAGCCGCGCCGCGCGGCACATCAGATTGTCTGGATTGAGCGCTTCCGTTCCATGCTCATCTCGCAATTCCGCCGGTGTGATCGGAAAAAGCGCGAGCGCCGGGATGTCCAGTTTCACGGCTTCTTCCACATGCGCCGCGAGCCGATCGAGCGTGACTCGCTGCACGCCGGGCATGGAGACAACGTCGGTGACTGCGCCTTCGCCTTCCATCACGAAGATCGGCCAGATCAGATCGTCTACCGACAGGGCGTTCTCCGCCACGAGCCGACGCGTGAACCGGTCATGGCGGTTGCGGCGAAGGCGGGTCAGGGGAAAACGTCCGAGGGACATGCGGCGGCTCCTTCTGCGCGACCCAAGGGGAGACGTCCACCTGGGGCCGCATGATTCATGGCGCGTCACAGGGCGCTGCGACCTGTGAGCGGCCGGACTATGGGCCGGTTCGTCGCGCGATGGAATGGGGGCGGGCAGAGGGGCAGGCCATCAGAACGACCATGGGCTGTCATCCTGCGCGTAATGGCCTGCATGCTGTTGGCGGCGCCCACTAGGTTACGAAAGTAAGCCGCTTAGTTTTGTAGCTGCATGTCTGTTGAATGGAGGACCAGTCATCGAAAAAACAAGGTGACGGCGTTTTGTGTTGTGGCGCATTGATATCTAGTGATTTTTTTCGCGCAATTAGCGTAAGCCCGAAGGCCAAGACCCGTTGCGCTTAATGCGTTGCGCGGGTCTGGAGCGTGACGTCATTGCTGACCGACGCAGCGATCTGAGTCTGTTCGGCATGGGCATCCTGCGCTGGATTGGCGGCGTACAAGGCGCGGAGCACGGCGTCGTCGAGCGGCGTCATAAGCGATGGCGCCGTCGATTGAAAACGTCCTTCGTCGTACAGGCTCATGATCGAGTTCTGGTTGAAATTTTCGCCAAGCGCCGGTGCGGCAAGCACGACGAACGCCACATAATCGGCAAGTTGCCCCCAGGATGCGCCGGAAGCCAGATTCCGGTCGACGATCACGATTGAAAACGTCGTGCGGAGCAGAGTTCCCTTCTCGTCAAATTTCGCCGACTGGGCGGAGGCGTCTCCCCAGGCGCCATTGAAATACTGTACGCTGGTGCTGCGATACCAGCGCACGGGGCGGTCCTGCCGTAATTGTGCGACTATGCGACGATCCGGCGGCTCGAAATCCTGCTTGCTGACATTGCTTGAATCGTAACCGTTGCCTAGCGTGGGCAAGCCTTTGTCGATTGCGTCAAACATGGCGCTGCCATTTTCACTGAAGACAATGAACGCGTTTTTCGTCTTGCAGGTAGCGGGCAATCCGGGGATGACTGCGCGGGCGGCTCTGTCCAGATGCTTGAGAACTATGCCCTGAAAGGGTTCGTCCAGCCCCAGAACCCCCGGACAGAATGCCGAATCCCACCGGGCCAGTTGGGCGTCCCATTGGCCCGACGCCATTTTCCGGATTTCATGAAGCACGATTTTCGGTGACAGGCCGTAAACAGTGACGGTTTCGTCTGGCGCAGCCAGAGCAGGCGTAGTGCTGGATATCGTAAAAGAAACATATGCCCATATAATCTTCTTGAATTTCATGAATATTTACTCAGTTGGCTTTTTTGGAATGATTTTCTTAGGGCATTGGAAAGGGAATTGAGAGTCTTTCATAATCGACCGTAAACACACGTGGTGTTCAAGTGGGTGTCCTGTGGTGAGGAGGCTGCCTTGTTATTTGGTATGTTTCAAGAGCGTTTTTGTTTTCTCGCGGCTTTAGTCTATCGTGATGTATCCTTGATGTCGCTGGAGAGAAATAGGAGATGCGGCAACCTGAATTACCGTCTGGGGTTCCTAATCGCGCAAGACCACAATCTGGCGCAAGGTCGGTCACTGTAAGATATTTCGAGACACGATCATGAATGTGGTCGTTATGCACTCGGTGTGTTTTAATTTTTAAAAATATAGATTTTTGAGGTTGTTTTTCTGTAGTGATCTTTCGGTATGGTGCGTGCGGGCCGCGTAATGCATAGATAAAGGTTCAAGCAGGAAGACACCGCATAAACTCACATTTTGCTTATCGAACTTCGTGTAACAGCCGAGCGGATTTTCGAGAATGCGCATGTGCTGGACAATCCTCCCGTGCTGATGGACCAGTATTGGCAATCCAGATCTTGTCGCCGATCAACTCGACACGTGTTTTCGAAAAGAGTTCAGCCTCCACTCTTGGCCGTGTTGCTCGGTTTGTAGAACGGCGTTCCAGCCTTTGCTGCTGCGATTGCGCAGGGGACGCAAAAGGACGGCGGGCCACTCTCGCCGAAACTGGCGCTGTCGCCGATCAGGACAGTCGGGCATCCGGTCACAATACGGCCGCCGTGCGCCGTCATATCCAGCATGCGAGCGGCGGGCAGGCCGTTGATGAGCACCGTCGGAGCGCCTTCGATGATCACGTCAGGCGGGCCGACGCAAAAGCATCGGTCACTAACGCGAGCGGCAGGCATCCCTCCGATCAGAACGTTGGGCGAACCGGTCGGCAGGATCGGCCCTCCGACATGAGGGACGGGACCGTCGCACATTGGGCAGACATGTTCGTCGAGTATGCGGGCGGCGGGACGTGGCGCGGGCATCGCGTGCTCCTGAGGGCGAGGAGTGCCTGATTCGTATAGTTTATGAGACGCAGGCGTCGCAGAGAAGCCTTAACTTGCGACGGTAAAGCGAAAACTGGAGGCGATTGTGTTCAATGCAGCAAGTTGTTGCTGTGTAAAGGCGTTCGAGACTGTAGCCGTGAGCTTGAGCAGGGTTGCTTCCGCCTTGATGTAAACGACTCTCTGCTCGGCCGCTCCATCTCCGCTATGGAGGCGAAGCGCCGCAATCGCCGCCGTTCGGCCATCAATTGTGTGTGGGCGCGTCCATAGACGCTCAAACCCGTCGTCTTCGCCGTGGGCGAACTCGAGGTCGGCCTCCATCAACCGCTCGATCGTGTCGTCCGGCCCGGAGGGGCGACGGTTGACGGTGATCGAAAGCGATGAGCCGTCATCCAGCGTTACGGCAATTACATTGACGCTGTTGTCCCGGAACTCGCCGGGAATATCGATCTCCGCTTCCTGAAAGACGTATCGCATACCACCACTGTAACGAGGCGCCGCCCGTCCGCACAGCGCAGCGGGCGGGAATAAAACGGTATTCCAGTCAGGCTTTCAGAAACGATGCGATGTAGTTGACCCCAAGATCACGGCTCTCGCGCCAGTGATTTCCAAGAAGATCCGGCGTCATTCCTGCCATAGCTTCCAGTTGCAGCCCTGCACGTCTGCCGTAACCGCCGAGTTCTGACGGCGTGACGAACTTCTTCCAGTCATGGGTGCCTATCGGCAGCAGCCGCATGACGTATTCTGCGCCGATTTTCGCAAACGCGAAGGCGCGTGGCGTTCGGTTCATGGTTGAGACGAACACGCGGCCCTGCGGCGCGGTCAGGCGGGCGAGCATCGCCACGAACGCGGCCGGGTCGGTCACATGCTCAATGATCTCGAGCGCAACAACGGCGTCGAACGCAGCTCCTTCCTCAACCAGCGTCTCCGCGCTGCCGACGCGGTAGACGAGGGAGCCTGAGCCGGTTGGCAGTGGATTTTCTTCGAGGTGCCGTCGGGCGGCGGCTACGCCTTCGCTCGCCGCGTCGAGACCCAGAACGTCATGGCCGGCGCGCGCCAGAGCTTCGCTCGCCAGCCCAGCGCCGCAGCCGAGGTCGAGAACGCGCAGGCGCCCCTGCTTCCGGGCGCGCTGAGGCAATCGCCTGTCGATCCAGCCGATCCGCAGCGGATTCATGGCGTGGAGCGGTCTCATCGGCCCGCGCGGGTCCCACCACTCCCGCGCGATCGCAGCAAAGCGGGCGATCTCTTCCGGAGAGACGGATGCGCCCGTAACCTGAGAATCGTCGTCGTGCATTCCTTGGCGACCGGTATCCGGCGCGAGTGCTTCTTGGGCAGGATGCATCGAACAGCGCCTTTTCTTCTGCGGTCGCGGCTGGACGGAAGTTCAGCCGGGGTCTATGTGACGCCGCTCGCTTGCCTTCGCAATGGCCGCCGCGTCGGGAATGAATCCACCCACATAGGTGCGTTCAGCCTCCGGCCGCAACCGGTTCCGAAGACGGCGGCAGGGATACGGCGGTCGTATCGAACAACAGCAGACAGCCGTCTTCGCTCCGGCGCCGGAAGTTCCGGGCCGGAACGCGAGCGGATATCGCCGTGTGAGCGGCGGGCACGGAGCAGACGTTATTATGGAGCGTAAAGCACCCCGGATCGTCATGAAGTTCGGCGGCACGTCCGTGGCCGATCTCGACCGGATACGCGCCGTCGCGGAGCGCGTTCGTGCGGAAGTTGAAGCCGGGCGCGAAGTCGCCGTGGTCGTCTCCGCGATGGCCGGCGTCACCAACCAACTGGTCGGCTACTGTCAGGCGCTGTCGCCGCTTCACGACGCCCGCGAATACGACGCCGTCGTGGCCACAGGCGAGCAGGTGACGAGTGGTCTTCTGGCGATCGCCCTGCAGACGTTGGGTGTCGATGCGCGGTCATGGCATGGCTGGCAGATTCCGCTCCGCACGGATGATGCGCATGGCAGGGCGCGCATCGCGACGATTGACGGAGACGCGCTGATTTCCTGCATGCGGGCCGGTCAGGTGCCTGTGATCGCCGGCTTCCAGGGCATCGGTCCAGACGGGCGCGTCACGACCTTGGGGCGTGGCGGGTCTGACACGTCCGCCGTTGCGATCGCCGCTGCGGTTAACGCCGATCGTTGCGATATCTATACGGACGTGGACGGCATTTACACGACTGATCCCCGGATCGTTGCGAAGGCGCGCAAGCTCGATAAAATTACGTACGAAGAAATGCTGGAACTGGCGTCGGTCGGAGCCAAGGTGCTTCAGACTCGCAGCGTCGAACTGGCGATGAAAGAACGGGTCCGGGTGCAGGTGCTGTCCAGTTTCGCCGACGGCGCGGGAACTGCGGATGGCGAAACGCCGGGCTCGCTGGTGGTGGATGAGGACGAAATCGTGGAACAGGAACTTGTCACGGGCATCGCGTATTCGCGCGATGAGGCCAAGGTGTCGATGCGACGCATTCCGGACAAGCCGGGCATAGCCGCCGCGATTTTCGGCCCGTTGTCCGAAGCCAACATCAACGTCGATATGATCGTCCAGAGCACGGGCGAGGACGGCATGACCAACATGACGTTCACGACCAGCAAATCGGACCTCGGGCGCGCGATCGCGCTGATGGAGGCCGCCCATCACGAAATCCAGTATGGCGAACTGCTGACCGACGACGCGGTGGTCAAGGTTAGCGTGGTCGGCGTGGGCATGCGTTCGCATGCAGGTATCGCGAACACGATGTTCCGCACGCTGTCGGATCGCGCGATCAATATTCAGGTTATCTCGACGAGCGAAATCAAGGTGTCCGTGCTCATTGCAGCCGAATACACTGAACTTGCCATCCGCGCGTTGCATACGGCGTACGGCCTTGACGCAGCCTGAGCCCGCCATGAGCGCGAATACTGTCGAGGCGGCGGACGACGCGCAAAGACGCGCCGTCGCGCGGGCGGAGCTCGACCGGCTGTGGTCGCGCGGCGCGCGGTTCCTCGGGGTCGATTACGCCATCCTTGGCGGCGCGATGTCGTGGGTCAGCGAACGCAATCTGGTCTCTGCGATTTCCAACGCAGGCGGCTTCGGCGTGATCGCCTGCGGCGCGATGAACCCGGCGCAGCTGGAGGCCGAGATCGCCGCGACGCAGGTTCTGACGACGAAGCCGTTCGGCGTGAACCTGATCACCATGCATCCGCAACTCGACGAGTTGGTTCAGGTGTGTTTGCGGGCCAAGGTGGGGCATATCGTTCTGGCTGGCGGCATTCCTCCCGGGGCTGCAATTCGTGCAGCGAAAGACGGAGGAGCGCAGGTTATCGCGTTCTCTCCGGCCCTGGTGCTGGCGAAGCGTTTGATTCGTATGGGAGTCGACGCTCTTGTGATCGAGGGCGCCGAAGCTGGCGGGCATGTCGGTCCTGTGTCCCTGACCGTGTTGGCGCAGGAGATTCTGCCGCATATTTCGGACGTGCCGGTCTTCGTCGCCGGGGGCATTGCGCGCGGCGACGCCATTGTCGGTTTTCTTGAGCAGGGAGCCTCCGGCGCGCAACTCGGGACGCGGTTTGCGGCCTCTTCCGAGAGCATTGCTCACGAGCGTTTCAAGGCGGCGTTCATTCGCGCGTCGGCGCGCGACGCGATGACGACGGTGCAACTGGATCCACGCTTTCCTGTTATTCCTGTTCGTGGTCTGGTGAACGAGGGAACACAGCGTTTCCTCGATCATCAGGCGGAAACGCTGCGGCGTTTCCAGGCGGGTGAGTTCAACAAGGAAGAGGCCCAGCTGGAAATCGAACATTTCTGGGCCGGGGCCTTGCGTCGGGCCGTTGTGGATGGTGACGTCGAGACCGGATCGGTGATGGCGGGGCAATCGGTGGGCATGGTGCGATCAGTCCAGCCTGTGGCGGAGATCATTGCCGACCTCATCGATCAGGCCGTGACGTCGCTGATGCGCCGGAGCAGCGGGCGGGAGCACTGAATGAGTGTGGTGGAGGCTGCGGATCGCGAAAAGATGACGGCCGGACAGCGCGTCGGGGAGACGTTGCCTGACGCGTCGCTCGTCGACGGCGTTGAATCTGCGCCGCAACCGCCGCCGCTTCCTGATGTAGCGTCCGTTGGCGTCGGGCCGGCGTTGCGTCTCCGCCGCGAGCAGCTGGGCTGGGCGCTTCCTGACGTCGCGGCGTGGTTGCGTATTCGTCTGTCTTATCTCGAAGCTTTGGAAAGCGGGCAGGCGAACGCGCTGCCTGGAAACGCCTACGCTCTCGGTTTCCTGCGCACCTACGCAAGCGCTCTGGGATTCTCGCCGGAGCAGGTCGTCGCTCGCTTCAAACGCGACGCGAAGGGCGTAGAGCGACAGCCGGAACTCGCGTTTCCTGTGCCCGCGCCCGAGCGCAGCGTCCCGGCGGGGGCGATCGTGTTCGCTGGCATTGCGGTGATAGTGGCTGCCTATGTTGGGTGGTATGTCATGGTCGGACATGAGCCGACCGCTCTTGAGCGGGTGCCTCCGGTTGCGAGCGTGCTGCCCGGCATGGCGCACGGTCCGGCGCCGTCGCCACAGATTGCCTCCGTGATGCCCCAGTCCGGCCCTTCGCCTCTCCCTCCCGACAGGCAGCCTCACGTGGCTGTTCCTGCTCCGTTTGCGCAACAGGAGAATGCCGCTGCTCCGGATGGGGGAGTCGGTGCGCCGCAGGTTGCAGCCTCTCCATCTGTAGTTCCTCCTGACGCGGCTGTTACTTCTGCTCAGGGTGCTTCTGAAGCAGCCGCTCCGGGCGTCCCGGAGGCGGCTCCGGCCCTCTCCACGCCGAGCATCCGGGCCTCGGCGGCCAGCTGGGTGCAAGTCCGCGATGGGGCCGGGAAAGTGGTCTATGACCATGTGATGCAGTCTGGCGACGTATGGTCCGCTCCTGCCGATGGCGGACCGTTCACGTTTACGGCGGGCAATGCGGGCGGAGTGACGTTGGCGCTTGGCGATCTCGTGACGCCGCCTCTTGGCCGCAACGGCTCCGTTCGCCGTAATATCGCGCTGTCAGCCGACGTAATTCGCGAAGCGGTGGCGGCTTCTCCAGAGGCGGGCGCAGGCACGGTGGTCCCGGCGTCCGGCGCGACTGCTGCTCGTCAGACGCCTGCGCAGCCGATTCCGTCTGCTTCGAGCGGAGCGACGCCTCTGAGCTCCGAGGGGGATTCCGCTCCGGTGGCAGCTTCGCCAGTAAGTTCGGACGGCGGGTCAAATCCGCCGACGCAGGTGGCTCCGGTTCGCCGGTTGGCCCCGAAGCCGCCCGCACGACGCGAGCCGACAGCGGACGAACTGAACGCGATGCAGCTTCGCGGAACGGGGGTGGCCGCTCCCGCAGCTGCTGCTGCCGTCGACGGAGATGCGAATCGTCCCTGACTGAGGTGATGACACGTGCTGGCGACACGTATTGACAGTCGGCAGGACATTTTATGAAGGCCCGCATGGGTGTTCGGCGCTTGCTCTATGGCCATCAAGCGCCAAATTTGGCAGGAAGAGCCGGATTGTCGGATTCGGAGCCTCGACGGCCTTCTTAACGGACTATGGCTCCGGCCTTCACCTCGACAGGAGGATTGAACGATGAGTGGCTATCGGCCCTATCAGTATATCGAGCGCCGCAAGTCGCGTCAGATCCACGTCGGCAAGGTCGCCGTCGGCGGCGACGCGCCGATTTCCATACAGACGATGACGAACACCCTGACCAGCGACGCCAAGGCGACGATCGAACAGATCCGCCGCGCCGAACTGGCGGGCGTCGATATCGTTCGCGTTTCGTGCCCGGACGAGGAAAGCACAGCGGCGCTTGCGGAGATCGTGCACGAGGTCAACGTGCCGATCGTCGCGGACATCCACTTCCACTACAAACGCGCCATCGAGGCTGCGAAAGCCGGCGCCGCCTGCCTGCGCATCAACCCGGGCAATATCGGCAGCGCCGAGCGCGTGCGTGAGGTCGTGAACGCGGCGAAGGATCACAACTGCTCGATCCGCATCGGCGTCAACGCCGGTTCACTCGAGAAGCACCTGCTGGAAAAATACGGCGAGCCGAACCCCGACGCGTTGGTCGAGAGCGCGCTGGAGCACGCCAAGATCCTGCAGGATCACGATTTCCACGAATTCAAGATCAGCGTGAAGGCGTCGGACGTGTTCCTCGCCGTCGCCGCTTACCAGCAGCTGGCGGAAGCTTGTGACCATCCGCTGCATATCGGCATCACCGAGGCTGGCAGCCGCCGTGCGGGCACGGTGAAATCCTCGATCGGTCTTGGCAACCTGCTGTGGGCTGGCGTGGGTGACACCATGCGCGTTTCCCTTTCGGCCGAACCGGAAGAAGAGGTGTTGGTCGGTTGGGACATTCTGAAGTCGCTTGGCCTGCGCCACCGCGGCGTGAAGATCATTTCCTGCCCGTCTTGTGCGCGTCAGGGATTCAACGTGATCCAGACCGTTCAGACGCTTGAAGATCGCCTCGCGCATATCAAGACGCCTCTGACGCTTTCGATCATCGGTTGCGTCGTTAATGGGCCTGGCGAGGCGCTGATGACCGATCTGGGCGTCACCGGCGGCGGTTCGGGCCGCCATATGGTCTATTCAGCGGGCAAGCAGGATCACACCGTGCCCTCAGGCTCGATGATCGATCATGTCGTCGATCTGGTCGAGCAGCGCGTCGCGTTGATCGAGGCCGAGGCCGCCAAGGAAAAGGCGGAAGGCGTCGAAGCTGCTCTTCCGGACCTCGAGACCGCGAAATAAGTCTGAAATTCCCTCTTCGGATGGAGAGGGGCTATATCAAAAGCCTGCATCGCCCCGTCGGTCGCGACAACGCGGCGGGCGGGGCGTCTCTTTCGGAGACCCGCCAGTGAGCGCCGTTCAGCCCGTCCGTGGAACCCATGATCTCATCGGTGAGGAGCAGCGTCGTCACGCGCATGTTGTCGACACCGCCCGGACCGTCACGGGACTTTACGGGTTTGAAGAATGGTCGACGCCGATCTTTGAGGAAACGGCCGTGTTCGCCCGTTCCCTTGGCGACACGTCGGATGTCGTCTCGAAAGAGATGTACACATTTCCCGATAGGGGCGGAGAGTCCCTGACGCTTCGTCCCGAGGGTACTGCCGCCATTTGCCGCGCGCTCGTTACGAACGGCCTGACGCAGTCTCTGCCGCAGAAGGTGTTCTATACCGGCCCGATGTTTCGCTACGAGCGGCCGCAGAAGGGGCGTTACCGACAGTTCCACCAGATCGGCGCTGAATTGATCGGCCCTGCCGAACCGGTGGCGGACGCCGAGGCGATAGCCATGGGACGTGACGTTCTCGGTGCGCTCGGCATTGCTGACGACGTGACGCTGGAGCTTAACACGCTGGGCGATCCTGAGAGCCGCGCCGCCTGGCGCAAGGCGCTGATCGACTATTTTTCGAACTTTCGCGACAGACTTTCACAGGACAGTCAGGATCGTCTTGACCGCAATCCGCTACGGATTCTCGACAGCAAGGCTCCGGAGGACCGGGCTCTTCTTCCAGACGCCCCGATGCTCGTCGACTACCTCAACGATCACTCGAAGCGTTTCTGGGATGGTCTTCGGGCCGCGTTGGGGGCGTTCGGCGTGCCGTTTGTCGAGAACCCGCGCATCGTGCGTGGACTGGATTACTATAGCCACACGGCCTTCGAATTCGTGACAACACGCCTGGGTGCGCAGGGCACTGTGCTCGCGGGCGGCCGTTACGAGGGATTGGTCGCCGAAATGGGCGGTCCGCAGACGCCAGCCATCGGCTGGGCGGGCGGAGTAGAGCGTCTGGCCATGCTTCTTGAAAACGCGCCCGAGAAAGAAGCGCCTATCGTAGTGATTCCCGTTGGCGATGCGGCGGAGGCGCCCGCTATCGGCGTGCTGACCCGTCTGCGTTATGCGGGGCTGCGGAGCGAGATGGCCTATCGCGGTAATCTCAAGAAGCGCATGGAACGCGCCAATCGTGTCGGCGCCTCCCATGTCGTGATTCTTGGCGAATCCGAAGTTGCGAAAGGCGTGGTGCAGATGCGAGATCTCTCCTCTGGCGAGCAGAGCGAGATATCGGTTGATCGTCTGATCGAGACTCTGGGCGAGGCTCCACTACGAGCGACCGTGCGTGAATATCTCGGCGCTATCCTTCCGCCCGGTCTATCAGCCGGGAAGGGCGCGTGAGTCTCGACGACCGGCTCGATCGCATCGTCGCCCGGGCCGAAGAACTTGAGGCGCTGCTCGCCAGTGGCGTGACTGGCGACGGCTTTACCAGCGCGTCGCGTGAATATGCGGAACTGGAGCCTCTGGTTTCGCGGGTCAACGCGCTACGTGACGCGCAGGGCGAGGCGCGCGACGCCGAAATGCTCATGGCCGATCCGGAAATGAAGGCGCTGGCGGAAGCCGAGTTTCATGATCTCAAGGATCGGATCGAGACTCTGCGGCAGGAAGTGCGTCTGGCCATGTTGCCGCGCGATGCGGCGGATGATCGCAGCGCAATTCTGGAAATCAGACCCGCCGCCGGAGGCGACGAAGCGGGGTTGTTCGCGGCAGAATTGTTCGGGCTTTATCGGCGTTACGCCGACCTGCGCGGCTGGCGCTTTGAGGTCATGGAATATGACGAGAGCGAGCTTGGCGGTCTGAGGGAAGGGATCGCGACGATCACCGGGCGGGGCGTTTTCGCACGGTTGAAATATGAATCGGGCGTGCACCGGGTGCAGCGTGTGCCCGCGACCGAAAGTCAGGGACGGATTCACACATCCACCGTCACCGTCGCGGTTCTGCCGGAAGCTGAGGAAGTCGACGTGCAGATCGACGAGAGCGACCTGCGCATCGACGTGTATCGTGCGTCCGGCGCTGGTGGGCAGCACGTCAACAAGACCGAGAGCGCGGTGCGGATCACCCACATTCCTTCGGGCGTCGTCGTGGCGATGCAGGAAGAGAAGAGTCAGCACAAGAACCGCGCCAAGGCGATGAAGATTCTGCGGGCGCGGCTGTATGAGCAGCAGCGGGCCGACTTGCACGCCACGCGGGCGGCGGACCGCCGCTCTCAAGTCGGGACAGGCGATCGTTCGGAGCGGATACGGACTTATAATTTTCCGCAGGGGCGCGTCACGGATCACCGTATCGGCCTTACGCTGCACAAGATCGATCGGATCATGCTCGGCGAGATCGACGACATTGTCGACGCGCTGACACAGGAGGAGCAGGCTGCGCTGCTCGTCGCTGAGGGACTGTAGAAGTCTGTCTGCTTAACTGACCGATAAGGATGGTCCTCTAAAATGAGACTGGATCTGTAAAGAGGCAGTCTCATTGTCCGCATGGCGTCGCGTCACCACCGTGTTTCATGACTCCATCGGGGCGTTCCGCCAGATCAGGCGTCGAAATCTGCGCGCGGCGTATCGGGTTGGTAGCTGTCTTTTCGTGGTTTTGGCGGTACTGGTTGTTCAGCTTTCGTCAGCACAGGCACAAACTTTTCGCATATTCGACAGCCTGCCGGGAGCGTCGGTCGGCTCTGGAGAAGCGTTCGCTCAAGACGGCGACGGCTTCATGTATGCCGGCGACCGGACAGGCCTGTATGTCAGCTCCGGTGGAGCGTTCACACGAGTTGCGACCCAGCGAGGAGATTCTTTTGGCGCGGTGAACGCGCTCGCGGCAGCGAGCGACGGGACTTTAATGATAGCCGGAGCGTCGGATTTTCTGGTGCGAGACCACGGCAGGCTCGTGTCGGCGGGACTTCCAGTGAGTGCGCTGTCGGGCCCTCTACCGCCGCAGATATTGGCTTTTCGACGCGGCTTTGTGGTTCTGGCTGGTGCGGGCGCCGTGAAAGATGGGGGCCTTTGGTTGGTGCGCCCAAGGGGGTTGGCTCCGGAAGTAGAGAGTCTGTCAAGTACGATTTCATCTGGCTCAACGACTGATGGCGATGTGCTTTCGAAGCGATCTTTGCATGGAATTTTCGCTGACGAGGACACGCTGTGGATTGGATGCGGCGATGAGATTTGTCGTTACCGTGACGGCTCGATCACTGTCTTCGGAGTTATGGCCGGTGTGCCGCCGGACGCCTGGACGGCTTTCGCGCGCGCGCCGGATGGCGGCGTATTCGCTCGGAGCAGAAGTAAATTCCTGCGGTTGAATGCCGAAGGTCACGCGCTGGCTGAGAAAATTCCGCCTCCGCCTAAGTTTTTCAATGACTTGTCGCATCGACTTTTTCTCGTGGGCGCGTCCGATGGATCGATCATCACGCCCGGCGGGAATTCACTGATCGTGAGGGCCCCGGATGGGCGTTGGAGCGAAATGCCATGGCGCAAGGATTTGCAACGGCCTGTGGTTGCGTCAGCGTTTGCGGATCGGGAGGGCGGCCTGTGGTTTGATGGGCTAAATCAGGGAGCGATCCGGGTCGCAGGTTTTCCTTTTTGGGATGTCTATGGCGCCAATGAGGGTTTTTCGGCGGAGCCTGTATCTGTCGTTCGACGCGATAGCGAAGGCGGAATCTGGGTCGCGAGCAGAAGCGGTCTGCTCCGTTACGCGGCGCGCGATGGGCGCGTGGACGAAAGCAAGGCGCCGGTCAGGTTCGACCTGCATGCGACCTCGCTCACACGCACAGGCGATGGCGCTATTTGGGCGACGCTGGAAGAGGCGAGCCTCGCGCGCATCGAACCAGCAACCGGGCGCGTTACAAGGTTCCCAACGGCGGCGAAGCTCACCGGCGCAACCGCGCTCGATTCCGCCGGGCGGTTTTGGATCGGCACGACCGACGGTTTGGTAAGGATCGACGATCCCTCTTCTCCGCCTGAGCATGTGCCGGCCCCCATTGCTTTGCAGAGCAGGAAAGTCAACGCGATAGAATTCGACCAATACGGCAATGTGCTCGCGCTCACGGATACCGCGCTTTTTCAACGTCTGAGCGGTGAACGCCGCTTTGCTCCAAAAGTGGATATCGTGGAACTCGGCATAGGCGCGGCGCGCACCATGACGGTAACGATGTCGAACGAGATATGGGTCGCGGGAGAGCATGGCGATCTGCGTAAGGTCACTTTGTCGGACGATACCGGGCCTGGTGTGGCGGGTTTCTCTCAATCACGCTCGGCTCAGTCGGGAGGAGCGGCTCTTTTTCGGGATAGCCGCGGTTGGATCTGGATCGGAGGCGATGGCCTCGATGTCCTGACGCCTTCCGGTCGGAGACATTTCGATACCGAAAACGGGTTGGTGTCGAACCAGATTTCCGTTCGCGGCGTGAGTGAAGACGACAACGGCGATATCTGGGTGGCGACAGATCAGGGGTTCTCCAGGCTCCGGGTGGCGGGCAATCTCGAACCGTTGCCGTCGTTGCATACGCGCATTGTTTCGGCGGAACTGGGGCAGGTTGATCTGACCAAGGCGGGGCACGGATGGGACGATCATGATCACCGCTTGCGTCTGGCTTTCGTGGCCCCGACATTCGTCGGGCAACGCCATTTGCGCTATCGTTATCGCCTGAACGCTCTCGATGACGCCGTACGGGAAACGGGCAGGCAGGATGTTGAATATCCGGATTTTAGCGGATCACGGATCGTATTTGACGTTCAGGCGCTCGATGAGTCGGGCGGTCGCGTTGCGACGCCCGCAAGCATACTTGCGCGACGTAGTGTAGAAACGTTGTTTTCGTCGAATGTGTTGGTTGGGGCTTGGGGGCTGGGGGCTCTGGCGCTCGTCGGCGTTGGCGCCGTGTGCCGCCGGGCATTTCTCTCTCGACAGAGAAGTCTGGAAAAACTGGTTCGTGACAGGACGCGTGTCATGGAGGAGGTGCAGGAGCAATTGATCCGTCAATCCCGCATCGACTCTCTTACGGGATTGCTCAATCGTCGCACCGTTCTTGAAGAGCTCGATTATTTGGCGAGCGGTTCCAGTTCCGACGGGGTTTTGGCGGTCGTGCTGATCGACCTCGATCACTTTAAATCGATAAATGACTCATACGGGCATCAGGGGGGTGATTGTGTCCTCCGTGAATATGGGGAGAGGTTAAGGCATCAGATACGCCCGGGCGTGTTCGCCGGGCGGTACGGTGGTGAAGAGTTGATTCTTGTTTTCTCGTCGACGGCGGGAGATGCGGGAACTGTGGCGGCGGACGTTGATGCGCTGCATAAGCTCCTGAAGGAACCGGTCATGCTTGAACCAGAGCGCATTATCGTGAGCTGCAGTATTGGGGTCGCCGTGCGAGCGCCGGGCGATACCGTGAATGCTTTGATCGGGCGAGCGGATCGCGCTCTTTACAGAGCGAAGCGAGGGGGGCGGGACCGTATCGTCGTTGCGGAGTAGCGGAACGCGTTGCTGAATTGGGACTTGGCTGTTGCATAGGGATTTTTTTGAATTAGGGATCGCTGATAGCGTTGTGTGCCAGGATAAGTAGGTCTGGCTTCAGGTTTCGAGCGAGAGAGATCGCCGAATCAAACTGTCAGGTGGGTCATTCTTTTCGGTCATCGTGCCGGCCACGAATGAGGAACCCTGATCGTAGGTGATGGACTGCCGAAGTGAGGCCAGGAGGTTGGCTGCCAGAGCCTTGGTGGCGCGGGCGACCCTCCGGAGCAGGCTGGTCCTTAAAGTTTTAGAGACGCCAAATCAGAAAGTCCGTTCGACGGGCGTCGTGCGGATCCTGCCTCACAAGCCGCGGAGCGGCAGGCGAAGAAACGAATGCAAACTAAACATTGATCAAAATGAATGTGGCGGTGACGCTCAGGCGCGCGTGAGCGGGGGCTTGTAAGGCATGTAGCTTCGCCTCAAAGCCTGCTAGCCGTTTTTTGGTGGTGCTTTCGGCGCGACGCGTAACACGCGTATGAAAGTTTGCGATTTGATTTAGCTTGTCGCTATCGAGCATGCATTGGCCTTGCCGCGGGTATGGTCCGCAGCATCAGGATCATTTGGGTCGGCCAGGTAAAAATCAGTGAAGTCGTTAGCGCCCAATGCTTCGAATACACGACCGTCCGGATTATGAAGATGACCCACGCTGTCGACTGCATGGGTTTCGGTTTTTCCGTCGGGGCGTCTGATGGTGATTTCGCCGCATAACGCATAATTATGCTCGGTGCGGCCGGCTGGCGTAGTAATCTTCGCGGATACGTTCGGGTGGTCTGCGTCAATGACGAAGGTGGCGACAAGCGCTCCATCGACGTAGAGGCGCGACTCTTCGGAAATTTCTGCTTCGGCGCGTCCGTCCACGACGTGAAACTCGCCTGCCCAGGCGGCAGATAGTGGGCATGCCAGGCAGAGGGCCGCAGAGGCTAGAAACAGCCGTTTTACCTTTCGTGACGCCATCGGTGTATGATTGCGGGCGGTCAACGAGTGACAGGCGGACGGAAGCGCTATGGTCGTCATGTCCAATATATAAACTCACGGATGCTCTGTTTGAACAGTAAACATGATCAGCCTTTCCCGACGTCCCAGGGGGGAAGACGCCTCGACGAGCAAAACAGCATGAGACGCTCGCAGGTAAATGCTTCGGGAAGCGGCGCTCGATGACTGGGGAGGCGGTGGACGTTACTGCCGGTGGGGACGCTGCCCGTACGGTGGGGGAGTGGATCAACCTTGCAGCGGATATTCTTCGGCAGGCGGACGTGGATGACCCTCGAAGGGAAGCTCGGCTGTTGTTCGAGTTGACTACCGGAATCGCGCCGCTGGAACAGATCGCGCAAGGGCGATCCGTTCTCGCAGACGTCGGCGGTTTCATGAGTCTGGTCCGCAGGCGTGAGAAGAAGGAACCAATGGCGCATCTGTCGGGGCGCAAGGGGTTCTGGACGCTGGATCTCGAAGTTACGCCAGAGACCCTTATTCCGCGTGGCGACAGCGAGACGCTGGTCGAAGCGGTTCTGGATGCACGTCCAGACCGAAGCGCTGTCACGAAAGTTCTTGATCTGGGGTGTGGCACAGGCTGCCTGTTGCTCGCCGTGCTCAGCGAATACCCGGAGGCATTTGGCGTCGGACTGGATCGCGTTCCCGCTGCAGCCGCTTTGGCCCGGCGCAACGCGTCTCGCAACGCTCTGGGTGATCGGGCGACGTTCGTGGCGGGGAGTTGGACGCATGCGCTTCGTGGGCAGTTTGACGTCGTGCTGTCCAATCCGCCGTACATTCCGACGCCTGATCTGAATGCCCTGATGCCTGATGTCCGGCGATACGAACCGTTTAGCGCACTGGACGGCGGCGCGGATGGTCTCGACGACTACCGCTGCATTATCCCGGCGCTTACGGAAGTACTGGCGCCGGATGGTCTGGCAGTGCTGGAGATCGGCGTGGGGCAGGAGGAAAGCGTTCCGGCGATCGCAGTAGGGGAGGGGTTGGTCGTTTTTGATGTTCGACGAGATTTGGCGGGGATGCCACGGGCTGTGATTTTGGGGCGCAACGATAGGTCTGGCTGATGCCTGACTGAACATGCCGCAGCGGCTAAGGGATGAATATTTCGCGCTCAATTCGCCATGCGTATCGTTGGATAACGCCGTCATGCCGCCGTAACTGATGAACGGCTCCGAAATCGTTGAACGGGAAATCGGTTATCGATTCACTCCTGGACGATCTCCTGATAGGGCGTCGTTCTGATTGAATGACCCGGTTGCCGTGAGGCGCCGGGTTTTTGAGTGATGTAATTAATCACGGAAGAGTCACGATTTGAGGAAAAATGTCCGAGCAAATCGGTAGCGTTCCATTTCTGGATCGAACGCAGGCCGGGGTGTTCAATGATCGGGCGCTGCGACCAGCGGTGATCAGCTCTCTCGTGATAGACGCGTATAAGTAGAGCGAAATGAAATACGCCGCTTTTTGAAGATAGTTGTGGGGCAAAAAGCTCATCCAGATTCGCCATGGTCGTCGGAGTTACCTGAAAGCTGGTGGAATACGGATGTTCTGAGGCGTTCGCCTTGAGATGTGATAGATTTCGTGTCGGAAATTGGGTGGCGGTCGGCGAAACGAGAGTAATCGGCGTGGTGGCCGGTATTTTCTATGTTTCTTGGTTCAGAAGGTATTGGTGGGAGGCGGAGGCTCGGCGATGCGGAATCAGGTATTCACGCATATGCGCAGGCCCCGAATTGCTTGGTCATTTTTCTGACTTCATGGCGCAGGATTAATGGGTGGTATGTCCCGCAAGGGAAATGTGAAAACCGCTCACGAAGGACTTGGCTTAGCCTCCTGGTGGCGCTATGATGGAATTTCTGGAACATCGGACGCTCCCAAGTGGGGGGTTTAAAGCGTTGGTCGCAAAATCGCTTTGAGTCCGGTGACGCCCAGCGCAGTTGCTCTATGTGGCGTCATGCCATAGGCAGCTTCAAGCCTTAGCCGGCAATATTGGACATCTGATAGGCGAGGCGGCGTGAGAGAAACAATGCGCTCATCAAAGCGCTGATCTTCGCAAACAGGAAAGCATCGTGGCGACATCATGAATATGAAACGGATGCGTAACCATCGTCACCGGCCCGGGGGGAATGGCGGCGGAAGTGGGGCGCGCACTCACAACGGGCAGGTCCCGTTGAACCGTAACCATGTCTTCGACAGCAATGGCCCGGAAGTGCGTGTGCGCGGTACGGCCCAGCAGCTGTTCGAAAAGTACCTGCAACTGGGACGTGACGCGACCAGCAGTGGCGATCGGGTGACTGCGGAAGCCTATTTCCAGCATGCCGAGCATTATTTCCGCATTCTGAATGCGATGACGCAGGCAGTGCAGCAGGCTCAGCAAGAACGGCAGGAGCGTGTGGCTCGTACCCGCGTTCCATACGGAGCGTCTCAGGATTCAGGTTCTGAAGAAGGCGATGAGCCGGGCGAAGCTCGCCTTGGACAGGTCGCTGACTCAGAAGAACTGGCTCCGTCCTGACGCTGTGAACCGACGGCGTCGCGCCGTCGGTTGTATTTAGAGCCTCACATGGGCGAGGCTCGACGCCAAATCCGAACGACCTGCGCTCACTCGGCCGTAGGGTAGTCGATGTAGCCTTCGGGACCCTGCGAGTACCATGTCTTCATATCGGCCTCGGCCAGCGGGAGCCCGTCCTTGATTCGGCGTGGCAAATCCGGATTGGCGATGAACGGCCGACCGAAGCTGATGGCGTCGGCTAAGCCGCTTTCCAGCGCTTTTTGCGCAGTCTCTGGCGAATAATCGGAATTGAGAATGAGCACGCCGTCGAAGGCCTCGCGTATGCGTGGGGACAGCTTCGGAACGTCCGTGCTGCCAAACGTGCCGTCGGGTCCGGGTTCGCGGAGGCCGAGAGACGCAATGCCCAGGTCCGATAGCATCTTCGCCGCAGGCAGGAAGACGGCAGCTGGATCGCTATCGTCGACGCCCTGACTGTTTCCGTTGGGGGAGAGTCTGACGCTCGTGCGGTCGGCGCCGATGGTGGCGATGACGCGTTCGGTCACTTCCCGCAGCAGGCGGATACGGTTTTCTGGCGCTCCACCGTATGCGTCTTCGCGGTGGTTGACGCCGTTGCGAAGAAATTCGTCGAGCAGATAGCCATTGGCAGCATGAATCTGCACGCCGTCGAAGCCTGCCGCTCGCGCATTGCGCGCTGCGCGCTCATAATCTTCCAGCAATGAGGGAATTTCGTCGATCCGCAGCGCTCTGGCGGGCGGATAAGGCTGCTTGCCTTCATATGTATGCGCCATCCCGGGGGCCGCGCCCGGTGACGATGATACCGGATCCTGTCCGGTAACCGACGGATGGACGAGGAAGCCCATGTGCCAGAGTTGCGCTATGATGCGCCCGCCCTTGTCGTGGACAGCTTTGGTTACCGGTTTCCATGCATCGACCTGTTCGTCGGACCAGAGTCCCGGCGCGAAAGGCCAGCCGAGCCCTTGTCGGCTGATGCCTGTCGCCTCGGAGATGATAAGCCCCGCACTGGCGCGTTGGCCGTAATATTCGGCCATGACGGGCGTCGGCACGTGCGTTCGTGTCGCGCGTGCGCGGGTGAGGGGGGACATCACGATACGATTGGGGGCGTCTATGGCCCCGATGCGAATTGGGTCGAACAGGGTGGTCATGAAGGTCAATCCTTCCAGAGATGGTGGCGTTGAGCCACGACTTACATTGTTCGACTAATTTCGAAATACAACCCCTGCTACTTGGTGTTATATAAGGAACAGGAACGGAGGGGCGCTTGCGTGCGCACTTTGCGCGTCGCTGAATATCTGGCGCAGTCGACGCAGCGACGTTAACGTCGAACGAAACGGAACTGTTCAGGACACTGCAGGAAAATATGGTGCGATACGAACATCCGCCTATTAGCGCAGTGTCTGCGCGCGACGTCTTCCAGGCGCTATCTGACCCGATACGTCTGGAGATCGCACGCCGTCTGGCGCGCCGAGGCGCGCAGAACTGCTCTGAACTTAGCGACGCCAGACCGCGTTCGACGATGTCGCACCATTTCAAGGTTCTGCGGGATGCGGGGGTGGTGCGGACGCTGGTGCAGGGAACGGAGCACATCAATTCCTTGCGCAGCGAGGAACTCGAAAGTCGATTTCCCGGCATCGTTGCGATGATTTTGGACGACGACGACGAGCGGTCAGAGGCTGATGCTGCGGCCTTCGCGCGTTGACAGTTCTGCTGCTGTATCTTATATGCGCCGCCCATTGCCGGGAATGTGGACGGACCGGCCGACCGTAGTGGGTGCATGCTCCCCCAGGTCGGTAATACGGGCCGCGCCCGCTCTGCTCCGTTCCGGGGCAGGGACTACCGGCGCAACCGCGGATGATCCGGCCCGCCTGGATTGTCGAGCGAGAACAGAGAGTAGAGCGCGCAAATGAGCAAGCGCCTTGAGAGCAAGTACAAGATTAATCGCCGCCTTGGCGTAAACCTGTGGGGCCGCGCCAAGTCGCCGGTCAACAAGCGGGATTACGGTCCCGGTCAGCATGGCCAGCGCCGCAAGAGCAAGCCTTCCGACTTCTCAGTCCAGCTGATGGCGAAGCAGAAGCTGAAGGGCTACTACGGCAACATCAGCGAGAAGCAGTTCCGCAAGTACTATGAGGAAGCGGTGCGTCGCAAAGGCGACACGTCCGAGAATCTCATCAACCTGCTGGAGCGTCGTCTCGACGCGGTCGTCTACCGCCTGAAGTTCGCGATGACGCCGTTCGCCGCCCGTCAGTTCATCAACCACGGCCACGTGACGGTGAACGGCAAGAAGGTGAACATTCCTTCGTTCCTCGTCCGTGATGGCGACGTCATTGAGGTCCGCGAGAAGTCCAAGCAGCTTGCTATGGTGCTCGACGCAGCCCAGACCGGCGAGCGTGACGTTCCTGAGTACATGGAAGCCGATCATCGCCAGATGAAGGGCACCTTCGTGCGCGGTCCGAAGTTCGCCGACGTGCCGTACCCGGTGCAGATGGAACCGAACCTGGTGGTCGAGTTCTACTCGCGCTGATCCCAGGGAACGCCCCAGAGATTACCCCGGCCACCTCGGTCGGGTCGAGTATTCGGCGCCGGGCGGAGAGCATGTCTCTCCGGCCGGCGTCGCCGTTTCAGGGGTCTGCGTTCGGCAGACCCGTCGCCGCAGGATGGCCCCGATGACCGACGCCCAGACTTCCATCGACAGCCAGGCTACTGCCGCTTCCTCCGATCCGGCGATCCGGGACGCAATTGCGCGCCGCCGGACTTTCGCGATCATCTCCCATCCTGACGCCGGCAAGACAACGCTCACGGAGCGCATCCTGCGCGCGGGCGGCGCCATTCAGCTCGCCGGAAATGTACGTGCGAAGGGCGAGAGACGTCGCACGCGTTCTGACTGGATGGGCATCGAGCGGGATCGTGGCATCTCGGTCGTCACGTCCGTCATGACGTTCGAATATGGCGGGTGCGTGTTCAACCTGCTGGACACCCCGGGGCACGAAGACTTCTCGGAAGACACATATCGTACGCTGACAGCCGTCGACTCCGCCGTGATGGTCATCGACGCGGCGAAGGGCATCGAGGACCGGACACGAAAGCTGTTCGAGATCTGCCGTATGCGCGACATCCCCATCGTCACGTTCATCAACAAGATGGATCGTGAGGCGCAGGACCCGTTTGCGCTGCTGGACGAGATTTCGTCGTCGCTGGCGCTGGACACGACCCCGGCGACCTGGCCTATCGGCCGCGCGGCCACGTTTGCGGGCACATATGACCTGCGGAAAAAGATCGTGCGTCCTGCCGGACTGAATCTGGAGCAGTCCGACGCGCGCATGGTCCAGCTGGGGGAGGACCTGGAGCTTGTTGAGGCGGCGTTGCCTGAATTCGACAAGGAGTCCTTCGACGCCGGGCATCTGACACCCGTGTTCTTCGGCAGCGCCATGAAGGAGATTGGCGTGACCGATCTTCTGGACGCTCTGGTGGAGTTCGGGCCTCCTCCGCGTGATCAGGCGACCGAGACCCGCGTGGTGAGGGCCGATGAACCGGAGATGACGGCGCTCGTGTTCAAGATTCAGGCGAATATGGACCCCAACCACCGTGATCGGATTGCGTTCGCGCGAATCTGCTCTGGCAGGTTGTCTCGGGGCATGAGGTTGCACCACACGCGGACTGGCAAGAATTTCGCCCTGCATACGCCGCAGTTCTTCTTCGCGCGCGACAGGCAACTGGCGGAGGAAGCGTTTGCCGGCGACGTGGTCGGCATTCCGAATCACGGGACGTTGCGTATCGGCGACACGTTGACGGAGAACGAGGCCCTGCGGTTCACGGGCGTCCCGCACTTTGCGCCGGAAATCCTGCGCCGTGTGCGGCTGGACGATGCAATGAAGGCGAAGAAACTGCGTCAGGCTCTGACCGAGTTGGCGGAAGAGGGGGTGGTGCAGCTGTTCCGCCCAATGGACGGTGCCCAACCGATCGTGGGAGTCGTGGGAACGCTGCAGCTTGACGTGCTTCAGGCGCGCTTGAAGGGCGAGTATGGCGTTTCCATCGGCTTCGATTCCACGCCGTTCTCACTGGCGCGCTGGATTACGGGAGATCGTGCGAAGCTGGAGATTTTCGCCGAGATGAACCGTTCGTCGCTGGCGGAGGATCTCGACGGCGATCCGGTCTATCTCGCGAGTTCGAACTTCATGATGCGGCGGACCGAGGAAATGAATCCCGACCTGAAATTCCACGATATCAAGCAGATAGGGCTTGTCATTAAATAAGGGCGTCATGCTGCAGGCGCAGCCGAGGGACGACCACTACAGTCCGGGCGCAAGCTGCGGACTGTAGCATGTTTTATTTTAATGCGGGGGCGGCGCTGGATGTTGTCTCGGCGCCGAAAAACGAGACCGCGTTCATATTATTGTTGTTCATTATGTTGAACACGATCCCGTATGTCGGATATAGGCGATTCGGATGATGCCCGTCAAGGACGAAACAATGCGCTCTCCGGTAAGTGAGTCTCAGTCGTCTTCCGGACGGGAAAGCGACTCGGTTCCTGCGTTACGCCGCGCGGTGAAAATTCTCGACATGGTTGGGCGGCGGGATATTCCGCCCAGCGCCGCCGATATCGCACGTGAATTGTCTCTGCCGCGCAGTTCGACCCACGGTCTGATCAACACGATGGTGGAACTCGGACTTCTGGAAGCCGCGCAAGGCTCCGCGCATATGGGATACCGGCTTGGCGGAAGGCTGCTGGACTGGGCTGAGCAGGCTGGTGGAAGACACGACCTCGTCGGCGCGTTCCATCAGATCATAGGCGCGTCGCCTGAGCTCGCAGCATACACCGTCAGCCTGAGTATCCTGGAGGGAAGCGAGGTAGTGTACCTCGCCAGCAGGACCAGCGAGCGAGGTCTGGGCGTGCACTACGCTGTCGGAATGCGCTTGCCAGCAGTCTATACGGCCGTGGGAATGGCGCAGCTCTCCGCCATGGAGACCGGGCGGTTTCGCGAATGGCTTGCGCTCTATCCGACCTCGACGTGGCCTGCGCCATTGACCTCTCATGGAGCTCGTAGCCCGACGGAGGTCCTTGAACAGATTCGCGAAGTTCAGGAGCGAGGCTACGCGGTCGATAATGAACAGATCCACCACGGCGTCTGGTGTTTCGCTGCAGCGGTGAGGGCGGCCGACGGTTCTGTCGTAGCAGGGCTGGGTTTAAGCCAGCCGAAGGGCGTCGACGCGGAGCGTGACGCGCCGCTTCTGGCGCGACTTTCGATTTCGACAGCGGCGACGCTTTCCGCCCGGATGGGCTACAGGCAGCGGTGATCTCTTCTTCGGCGCGCTTGTCGCAATGGCTCAGGTCGTGCTGTGATTATCGGTAATGAAGAGAGAGACGACGACGGTTGCGCAGGCCGCCACGCCCCTGAGGCTGCGATTCTTTGGAGCGATCGCCGCAATGGGTCTCGCCACTGCCATTCTCTGGCCGCTCCCGGCTTCAGCGGATGGCTCGTCAGATACGGCGGCGGTCAGCACGGCGGCTCCTACATGGTCTCCGGCTCCCGACGCTCACACCTCATTGAGTTACACGATCTACTCGCATTGGCTGTCCGTCATGGACGTCACGACGGATTTCCTGCTGACCGACCACAAGTTCGAGGTCTCCACATCGGTTCGCGCCGGCGGCCTTCTGGCGGTATTCGTTCATATGAACATTCATGCCTTCGCGCGGGGTGAAGTTGTGGACGGGGTCGTGCGTCCGGCGGCTTATGACAACGCAGGGTGGAGCCGCGATGCGTTAAGGCATGTGGTCATCGACTATCCGGCCGGAGATCCGCACGTCGTTCTGGTCAGCCCGCCTGAGCCGCGCCGGGAGCCGGTTCCGGATGACGCACGACGTGGCGCCGTGGATTTGCTGACCGCCATGATGAAGTCGCTCGCTCAGGTACGTAAGAGCGGAACCTGCGACGGCGTGTTCCAGATATATGACGGTCTGCGGCTGACGCGCATGACTCTCCGGACGGCTGGAATGCAGGTCGCGCCGAAGGTCCGGAAAGAGTGGAGCGCTCCGGCCTTGCGATGCGACTTTGTGGGGCAACAGGTCGCGGGCTTTATCGTCGACAGCCAGAACAAGTCGCTGCGAGAGCCGCATGGCGGTTCAATGTGGATCGAAGACATCAAGGGTTTCGGCCCAACGGTGGTGCGGGTCGAGATGGAGCATCCGAAGGTGGGGCATATGACGGCTCTGCTGAACGATCCGCCGAAATTGGTCAGATGATTATTGGGCGCTGTGTGGGCCCATGACCTGATCGCTGATCCGTCGGCTGTCTTTGACCTGGAATGACTGAGCCCGATATGTGCGCGCTCAAGCCTGACGTGAGTCAGACTATCTGAATAAGCGAGTCTTATCCTTGGCCTGTCACGCAGGGAGCCAGCGGGCCTCGATGTCGGCTGCCGCCGATGGGACATCGTCGATCTTCGTCGCGCAGGACGTGGCCCCGGCCCCGGAATCAATGCCGCAATAGCCCCACTCAGCGAAAATCGATGACGCTCCGGCGCCGACGGCTGCGCGTATGTCATTCGCGTGGTCGCCCACCATCACCGTTCGATGAGAGGTTCCGCCTGCGCGCTCGATGACGCCGAGCAAATGCCCGGGATCGGGTTTACGCGTCGGGAACGAGTCTCCGCCGCCGATGGCGTCGAACAACGGAGCCAATTCGAATGTCTCCAGAATAGTTCGCGCGGCGGCTTCCGGTTTGTTCGTGCATACAGCGAGGTGCCAGCCGTGCTTTCGAAGCAGTTCCAGAACCGCCCGGGTTCCCGGAAATGGCCGGGACAGTTTTGTCGCTCGTGGGCTGTAGAGCGCCATGAAACGCGACGTTGCCTCCGCTCGATCGATGGCGTGATGCGCTCCAGAATTCCGGGATTCGCTCCAGGCGAGCGCGCGCTCGACCAGTGCGGCGACACCGTCTCCGATCATCGTCCGCACCGAGCCTGTGTCGGGTGACGGCATGCCGTAGCTGCTTAGAAGATCCTCGACCGCACCAGCCATGTCGGGAAGGGAGTCGATCAACGTGCCGTCGAGATCGAAAACAACAAGTTGTCTGGCGCCCGTCATGGCCAGTTCTCCATATAGCCGAGGGCAAATCGCCCCCACGTCGAAAAGCAACGTAACGTGAAGTGACTAAGGAAAACAGCCGCTGCGTTTGACACTGTCCGGGCGCTGCCTTACCGCGAAGATTATCATGAGCGCCTCTTCTTCTCCTGCGGCGTCCACCGCCGTACTCCTCGCCGCGGGCCTTGGCACGCGTATGAAATCGGCCATGCCAAAAGCCATGCAGCCCCTCGCGGGCAGGCCGATGCTCGCCCATCTGATCGCCAGCGCGTCGGAGGCCTTCGACCGTATCGTCGTGGTCGTCGGCCCGGGAATGGAGGACGTCGAGCGCCTAGCGGCCCCGCATGCTACGGTTGTGCAACATGACCGTCTGGGGACGGCTCACGCCGCTCTACAGGCCGAGGTGCTGTTCGGCGAAGGCGACGTTGCGGTGCTGTATGCGGACAATCCGCTGATCACACCGGAGACCTTGCGCCGACTGGTCGAGACGCGGCGAAACGGTGGAGCCGACCTCGCGTTGCTCGCCATGAGGCCGAAAGATCCGGCGCGTTATGGTCGCGTCGTCGTCGGGGATGATGGACTGGTTGAACGCATCGTCGAATGGTCAGATGCAAGCCCAGACGAACGTGCGATTGATCTTTGTAACGCGGGCGTGCTGTGCGCCGCCGCTGGGCCGTTTCGCTCATGGCTTCATGCCGTTCGTGACGACAATGCGAAGCGCGAGTTCTATCTGACGGACGTCGTGTCCATCGCCCGCGCCGATGGCGGCGCCGTGCGGGTTGTGGAAGCTCCGGAGGCAGAGCTTCGGGGCGTCAATTCCCGCGTCGAACTGGCCGAGGCCGAGGCTGTGGTGCAGTCGCGCCTGCGTCGTCTGGCGATGGAAGGAGGGGTCACACTGCTTGCCCCCGAGACGGTTTTCTTCTCCTTCGACACGGTGATCGAACCGGACGTGACGGTGCAGCCGAACGTTGTTTTCGGGCCGGGCGTCACGGTGCGCTGCGGTGCGGAAATTCGCGCGTTCAGCCATCTGGAAGGCTGCGAAGTCGGAGGCGGATCTCTGGTCGGACCGTATGCTCGTCTGCGGCCGGGCACGACGCTCGGGCGTGGGGCGCATGTGGGCAACTTCGTCGAGTTGAAGGCGACGACTCTCGGAGATGGGGCGAAAGCCAATCACCTGACCTATCTGGGCGATTCCAGCGTCGGCGCGCGAACGAATGTCGGTGCAGGGACGATCACCTGCAACTACGACGGCGTCTTCAAGCACCGCACCACTATCGGCGCGAACGTGTTCGTCGGTTCCGACTCCATACTCGTGGCGCCGGTGAGCATCGGTGATGATGCGATGATCGCTGCAGGCAGCGTGATTACGCAGGACGTCGAAGGCGGCGCGATGGCGATCGCGCGCTCGGCGCAGACAACGAAGCCGGGTTGGGCAACCCGGTTTCGCAACAAGCTTGCGGCGAAAAAGGGGTAGGGCCGATGTGCGGCATATGCGGCGTCGTAGGACACAATCAGGCGGCCCCTATCGTGTTCGAGGGGCTGCGGCGGCTCGAATACCGGGGATATGATTCGGCGGGGATCGCAACGCTGGACGAAGGCAGGATCGAGCGTCGACGCGCAGCCGGCAAGCTGGGCAATCTTGGCGAAGCGCTTCGGGAACGCCCGTTGGCGGGCACGACGGCCATAGGCCACACGCGCTGGGCGACGCATGGCGCACCGACGGAAAACAACGCACACCCACACGGCACCGCCCGCGTCGCCATCGTTCACAACGGCATCATCGAGAACTTCGAGACGCTACGCCGTGAACTGGAGCAACTCGGCCACAGGTTCGAGACCGAGACCGACAGCGAAACCATCGCGCGTCTCGTCGATCATTACCTTTCGGAAGGTCAATCGCCGCGTGAGGCTGCTTTCGCTGCGATCAGCCGGTTAGAGGGCGCATACGCCCTTGCGATGATTTTCGCTGATCAGGAGGGGCTGCTGATCGGCGCCCGTCATGGGGCGCCTCTGGCCGTTGGATACGGCGACGGTGAGATGTTTCTCGGCTCCGACAGCCTGGCTCTTGCGCCGTTGACGCGACGGATCGCCTACCTTGAGGACGGGGATCGCGTGGTGGTCACGCGCTCCGGAGCCGAATTCTTCGACGATAAGGGAGATTCCGTCGAGCGTGCGGTGCAGACGACGGCGCTCGTCGCCGGAGTGATCGGCAAGGACGGCTACCGGCATTACATGGAAAAGGAGTTGCACGAGCATCCGCTGGTGATCGGGCAGACTCTTCAGCGCATGATTGACCCTGCGACGCGCAAGGTCGTGCTGCCGGACATGCCCTGCGATATTGGCTCCATTCGCCGTTGCGTGATCACCGCCTGCGGCTCGGCCTTTTATGCTGGAATGGTTGGACGTTACTGGCTGGAGGAGATTGCGCGGCTTCCGGTCGATATCGACGTGGCGAGCGAGCTTCGCTATCGCGATCCGCCGCTGGAGGCTGGCTCCCTCGGTCTGCTGATTTCCCAGTCGGGAGAGACGGCGGACACGCTTGCGGCCCTGCGCTCGCTGCGAAATGTGGGGTTGCCGGTGCTCTCCATCCTGAACGCCGAGCACAGCACCATGGCGCGCGAGAGCGACGCCGTGCTGGGCACGGTGGCTGGGCCGGAAATATCTGTGGCGTCCACCAAGGCGTTTACGGCGCAGCTGACGGTCCTCGCCTGCCTGACCATCGGGGTGGCGCGCGCCCGCGGTGTCCTCGGCGATGCTCAGGAAGAGGAACTGGTCTCGGCGCTGCTGGATCTTCCGAGCCGCGCTGCCGAGATTTTCTCGTTTGGCGAGGATATCCGGGCCATGGCCTCGGTCGTGGCTGAGGCGAGGGACGTGTTGTATCTCGGGCGCGGGAGCGCCTACCCAGTCGCCATGGAAGGCGCGCTGAAGTTAAAGGAAATTTCTTACATTCACGCAGAGGCCTATGCGGCTGGCGAGATGAAGCACGGGCCGATTTCCCTGATCGACAAGACCGTGCCGATCGTGGCGACGATTCCGTCCGGCGCATTGTTCGAGAAGACGCTGTCCAATCTTCAGGAAGCGAAGGCTCGTGGCGGGCGTTTGCTTGCCTTCACCGATGAACGGAGCGTGCATAGGTTGAACGCGATTGCGGAGCGGACCATTGCGCTGCCGCATGTCCATCCGTTCGTTACGCCGATCATTCAAACTATAGCCGTGCAGATTTTGGCTTATGAGACGGCTTTGCTGAAGGGGACTGACGTCGATCAGCCCCGGAATCTGGCCAAATCCGTGACTGTCGAATAACGGGAGTCGTCTTGGCGCCCGCGATCTGACGATTGCGTCGCCACAGATAAATGCGGCCGCCCGTCGGTCGAGCCAGGGCTTAACAACAAGAAGGATTTCCCTGGATGAGCGCCATTTTCGCCATTTCGCTAGCGACGCTTGCGATCCTGACGGTCATCGTCCTGATCGCTCGGCTGCGTCTGAATCCGTTCATCGCCCTGTTCGGCGCGTCTGTGGCGCTGGCTATCATCGCTGGAATGCCGCCAGAGAAGGCCGTGGGATCGTTCGAGGCCGGGGCGGGGCACGTACTTGGCCATGTCGGCACCGTAATCGCGCTTGGCACGATGCTCGGCAAAATGTTGGCGGAATCGGGCGGCGCCGATCGGATAGCCTTGACGATTTCCGAAATGGCGGGCCGTGAGCGGGTGGACTGGGCGATGATGATCATCGGCCTGTTGATCGGCTTGCCTGTCTTTTTTGAGGTCGGCTTCGTGCTGCTTATCCCGCTGGTGTTCGTGCTTTCCGAGCGAACCAAAACGCCCCTGCTACGGGTGGCGTTGCCAATGGGCGCGGCGTTGTCGGTGACGCATGCGCTGATTCCACCGCATCCGGCGGCGTTGCTGGCTATGGGCGCCTATCATGCCAGTATCGGACAGACGATCGTGCTGGGGGTGGTCATCGGCACGCCCATCGCGATCATCGCTGGGCCGGTATTCGGGCGTTTCGCTGCGTCGCGGGTGCAATTGACTGAAGAAAACCCGTTGGTCGCGCAGTTTGTCAGTGCGGAACCGCCTACCAACCTCCCAGGGTTTTTCATTACCGTCTTCACGATATTGTGCCCGGTCGTGCTTATGTTGATTGGTTCGGCGGCGGATATTTTGTCGTCTCCGGGAGGGACGTTCAATACGACGCTGAAATTCCTCGGAAATACCGACATTGCTCTTCTCGTTGCTACGGTGCTGTCGTTCTGGGTCCTGGGCCGGGCTCGGGGTTTTTCGAAGGAAACGGTCCTGAGGTTCACCAACGAGTCTCTCGCGCCGACCGCACTGATTATGCTGCTGATTGGCGCAGGCGGCGGGTTTGGGCGCGTTCTGGTCGATAGCGGCGTATCGAAAGCGATCACGGACGCGGCTCTTGGCGCTCACATGCCGTTGCTCGTTCTGGCGTGGGCCCTTGCCGCAATCGTGCGAGTCGCCTGCGGCTCCGCGACAGTTGCGATGGCGACTTCGTCCGGAGTGGTTGGCCCCATTCTTGCGCATGCAACGGGGGTTTCCCCGTCTTTGATGGTGCTTGTGACCGGCGCAGGATCAGTGGCTTTTGGCCCCATGAACGACGCAGGTTTCTGGCAGATCAAGGAATATCTTGGTCTCACGGTGCCGCAGACCATCAAGACATGGTCCGTTTTAGAGACATTGATCTCGGTGTCGGGACTGGCGTTGGTCTTGCTGGCGTCGATATTTATCCACTGAACACACGGATTCAGATAGAGTCGCACTTAGATATCAAGACGTTGATTGGCTTGGGTGTTGGCTGGGGAGAAGCGATTGTCCGCTTCTTCGGGATTTGCGCAACGTTAACCGGACTGGTTCTCCAGAAAATAGCTTCAGAGGCAGGTGTAGGCGCTGGCGACCCTGAGCGACGGATATCGTCTGGGCGCCGCTGGCGCTCGCGCATGCGTCTCCAGTAGTAACTCCTGTATTGGAGAAATCTGATCCGATTACCAAAATACGTGCGTGATCAAGATAAATAACAAACAGGTGAATAGCCCTTTCAGCATACCGTTACGCGTCAATTTTTCGGCTCGAAAAATAACGCCAAACGATCTCGGAGGTACTGCGTTTCAACCCCGGCGGCACTTCGCTTTCCGAGGGAGCTCTGCGGAAGTGGAAAATTTCCGTTGATCACGATGCCTGTTGAACGTTAGTTTGGCAGAAAATACGAAGATCGCTCTTCGGAGGGTGACTCAGCAAATGACAAAAATATTGGTTTACTCGGGCTTCAGCGACGCAAATATCGGTCCGAAAATCGGTAGCGCTGAATACAGTTATTTTTACGTCGCTCGAGAGTTTTATCGAGTCCTTGAGCATTTCGGGGATTTGGTTGCGATAGAGCGACCAGAAGAAATCCCTAAAATCTACCGGGCGTGTGAAGAGCGCGGGGAAACTTGCGTTTTTTTTTGCTTCAGTCCGCCGCACCGCGTGCCGTTAATTTCGGGATGCCCGACGGTGGTGGTCATGGCTTGGGAATTTTCGACCTTGCCCTGTCAGCAATGGAACGATGACCCTCGAACTGACTGGAGCTATGTATTTCGCCATGTTGACGCCGTCATCACGCTGTCGCGCCATACCGCCGATTTGATCCGCGAATTGATGGGCGCTACGTACCCAACATTTGCAGTTCCGGTTCCGACATTCGACGGCGTCCGGGGGGCGGTCGAAGTTGCGCTCCAGCCAGAAATTATTGCACCGAAAAAACAGGTATTTATATATGGCGCGCCTCACGACACTGATAATGCAGAAACAGACACAAAGCTGTTAAATGAGGAAGTGCAAGACTCTTCTAATTTTTTAGGCGAGGGCTCGGTCGCCTTCGTCGATACAAAATCAGATAATGGCTTGCTTGTCGTATCTGAAGGCGGATTGTCGTTGCCTCTCGGCGCGAGGGGGACGGCGTACGGAATCTCGGTGCATTGTTTTCGTGCGTTCCTTGACCTGTATCGACGTTGGATACGCCCCTTGACCCCGGAGCCGCTTGCTCGATTGCTATCTGAATCCGGTCAGGCACTCTATAAAGCCTCCAGATCGATAGCTCCTGTTCGTTCCGGCGTGGATCATGCCGCTGTCGTTGGAGATGTTGATCGCGGAGTCCAGTTGCACACAACGCAAGCTTCGTCAGAAGCCGGGGACGGTTTGGAATCAGGAAAAATTGAAGCGCAAAGCGATATAGCGTGTTCACCGGAGATTGCAGATGCTCAGCCAAATGCGGATGTCGGCGATCTCCTCCCATTTCCACAAGAGAATGTTTCTCGTTCGATGTCTTCGACAACTACACTCGCGCTGCGCGGCGTTGTGTATCTGTCTATTTTGAATCCGCGTGATGGGCGCAAAAACTGGCAAGATTTGTTAACCGGTTTCTGTTGGGCGTTTCGTGACGAGCCGAATGCAACGTTGGTTTTGAAAATGTCGTGCCCGAGGGAGTTAGCGCCAGAATCGGAAATCAAAGTGTTTTTGAGCGAATTTTCTCCGATGAAGTGCCAGATCGCCATCCTGTTTGGCTTTTTGCCAGACGAAATGATGCAGAACTTGTACCGTCATGCGACTTTTTATGTAAATACGTCGTCAGGTGAAGGTTTGTGCTTGCCTTTGGTTGAGGCAATGAGTTTGGGCGTTCCCGTTATTGCGCCACAGCATACAGCGATGGCTGACTATGTATCTTCAAATAATGCATTTGTACTGAAATCCAGCCTCGAGCAGAACGTGTGGCCGCATGATCCACGAGATCTGTATCAAACCATGCGTTACCGTCTGGACTGGGGATCGCTTGTCGATGCTTTCCACGACAGCTTTCGGACGATTACGACCGAACCAGAAATATACAGGCATATGTCCCGAACGGCGCGACACGATATGCGTCAGTTTTCATCTGACGATGTGGTTTCTAGGAAAATCAGAGACGTTCTGAAAGTTGTTTTCTCAGAGCGCAGAAAGATCGCAGCATGATTTATCTATCGTATTCGGATACGGATCGCAGTTCAATTGCCAGCAATCTGGGGCTCCCGGAGTATAGTTATTACTTTGTTCAGAAGGAATTTCGTTCCTTACTGGAAGAAAATTCGATTGTTTTTCCGATGACAAATCCAGACAGTGAAGCGGATCTGGTATGGAAGAATATTCAGTCTCGGGGAGATGAGTGCGTTCTGCTCAGTTTCGCTCCGCCACACAAGACTTTTGTTCCGTTGTTGTGCCCCTTTATTCCCGTTTTCGCGTGGGAGTTCGACACTATCCCGAACGAAATATGGGACAATGATCCCAAACAGGATTGGAGATATGTGCTGTCGCTCGCGGGACGAGCGATCACGCACTCAAATCACACGGTTCGGACAGTTCTCGCCGCCATGGGCGATGATTATCCGGTTGTCGCGTTGCCGTCGCCGGTTTGGGACAGTTTCGCCCCGTATTTTACCGGTCGGAGATATGGAATCGGCGCAACATTGACGGTTCGCGGAAGGATATTCGATAGCCGAAAAATTGATCTTGCGTTGTACAGTTCGGTGCGTCGGAGAGAGCAGGGGCGTGCCCCATTACCTACAGATGTAGGTGACCGGAATAGCGACCGTGAACTGGCGTTAGATGGCGTCGTCTATACATCAGTGCTTTGTCCTACCGATGGCCGGAAGAACTGGTTCGACATGATCGGCGCATTCTGTTGGGCGTTTCGTGCGATTGATGATGCAGTCTTAGTATTGAAGCTGACTCACCGTGACTGTGGGGATGCAATCGGGGCGATGCTTGAGGAGTTGGCGAAGCTTTCGCCTTTCAGGTGTCGAGTGGTTCTGATCGACGGCTTCCTGTCGGACGACGATTACTTCAAGTTGGCGGAAATTACTGATTTCACCGTGAATACTTCGACGGGTGAAGGGCAGTGCCTACCTTTGATGGAATACATGAGCATGGGCAAACCGGCGGTAGCGCCGGATCACACTGCGATGGAAGATTATGTCGACGCAGACAACGCCTTCATCGTAGCCTCAAGTCTTGAGTGTGCCCGCTGGCCGCACGATCCTCGTGGAGTTTTTCGCACCAGACGATATCGCCTGAATTTTGAATCGCTTATGAAAGCGTATAGTGAAAGTTATGATGTCGCCAAAAATGATCCGGAGCGATATGCGCGCATGTCGGAAAGCGCTTATCGCAAGTTAGGCGAACACTGTTCGCGCGCGGTAGTGCTGAAAAAGTTCAATGCGTTTCTTTTTGAGACAGCTCCAGCGCGACTGGAGGCGTCGCTTGCGTCATGAACGCTGTATCTCGCCGGATTGTGGTCAGGGCAAACGCAACGCCGTCTGATCTGGGTAGCAGGGTTCGCGACCTTGATGTATTGCGCGCCTTCGCGGTCGTTATGGTGCTAATCGAACATTCGCAAATAAATCTTTTATTTTGGGATGCGCGAATAGCTCATGGCTGGTTATTAAACGGCGGATTTTGGACTGGCGTCGACATATTTTTCGCCATCTCGGGGTACGTTATCGCTAGACCTTTACTGCCACGATTGGTCGATATTCGTGACGCGCGGAATTTTGCAGATGTAACGATCCGGTTTTGGATACGTCGTATCTGGCGCTTGTTGCCTTCTGCCTGGTTATGGCTTTTCGCGGCGCTTCTTCTTTCGATTGTTTATAATCGAAGCGGTTCCTTTGGATCGGTGGGCGCGAATTTTGAAGGTTTGATCGCTGGTATTCTCGATTTGGCCAATTTTCGCATGGCCTGGATTTATGGCCAGCACGGAGTAGGCGCAGCATTCGTTCAATGGAGCCTGTCGCTTGAGGAGCAGTTCTATCTGACACTTCCCCTATTGGTTGTAATTTTTCGTCGTCTGACCTGGATCCCGATGGCGATGCTGGTTGTGTCGTCCTTTCGTGTCATGAACATGCCGCTCGATATGATGCTGCGAGTGGGGGCTATTGGGGCCGGCGTTCTGCTCGCTCAATGGTCGACGCACGACACGTGGCGAATGTGCGAACCGACAGGATTGGCTGCCCGGCGCATATTTGGCCCCGTTTTGCTCTGTGGATGTATCCTCTTGCTCGTAGCGCTGGGAACAAGCGCCCTGCATATCGTCAGCTTTCGGATGGGTCCGATTTCAATAATTTGCGCAGTGCTGGTCTGGGTCGCATCCTATAACAGGGACTATTTGTGGCCATATGACGGTTCCCGCCCGTGGCTTCTCTACATCGCGGCAAGATCTTACTCCCTATACCTAGTTCATGTGCCGTCTTATTTTTTTGTGCACGAAACTTGGTTTAGATTTGCCGGGCGTGAAATACCAGGTCGGGTAGCCGCTATCGGGATTGTGTTGTCCGGCGTCGCGCTGACATTCGCTCTGGCCGAATTAAACTACAGGTTTGTCGAAATGCCGCTTCGTGACCATGGACGGCGGTTGGCTGCGTCGTTCATGCCACATTCTATGGAGATTGCGAGATGAACGTGCGACGACGTCTGATCTCGTGGCTGACTGCGAAATCGCAGTTGTCTGAATCCGCGATGACGCCTCCCCAGCAGAAAGACGACGTAGAGGTTACATGTTCTGGTTCAAACGGAGTCTCTTCTTTGGGGGATTCCCCCTCGATTGGCGATCCGTTGATAGGTCTTACTGACGCGGCTCTTCGGGGTTGGTTTCAACCAAAAACAGGTGAACTTTTTAGAGGTTTTCCCGTCGGAGTTGATGACGTCGTTGCTGATGTCGGATGCGGGGACGGATCAAATGCGGCGTTCTGCGCGCGAACGGGTGCGAGCGTTATATTGGTTGATATTGATTCTGCGTCGATAGAGAAAGCTACGGCACGCGTTCATCCGATTGGCGGCGCATATGTAAAAAGCTTCGTCAGCGATTGTGCTCCGTTGCCGCTGGCTGACTTGTCGGTTTCACGTGTTGTCTGCACAGAAGTGCTGGAGCATGTCGATGACCCAAAGGCTGTAATGGAGGAACTGGTCAGGATCGGCCGCCCGGGCGCGCTATATCTGCTGTCTTGCCCTCATCCTTCTAGTGAAGCGCTTCAAAAGGAATTGGCGCCGCCCGAATATTTTCAGAAACCGAATCATATTCGTATTTTTGAGGTCGACGAGTTCGTCGAGTTGGCGAAAGGAAGCGGTCTTGAAATTCTGGAAACGGAAACTTACGGATTTTTCTGGAGTATCTGGTGGGGATTGTTTTGGAAAACGGAGTCATCGCTAGGGAACGTGTCCCATCCGTTGATGCACGCGTGGGAAAAGTTCTGGCGCCAACTTCTTGATTTGCCGGGCGGCGTGGACGTTAAACACGCGTTGGATAATCTTTTACCAAAGAGTCAGCTGATCATCGCGAGGAAACCCTGATCTAATAGCAACCGTCAGGCGGAAGTTAGTCAGCCTTTAACTTACGGTGTTCGAGCCACGCAGAAAGGCCGCTGGCGATTGGTAGCGGTGTATCATTGAATGTCAATTCTGCGTGTGCGTTATTCATGAATGATTTTCTCTGATCGTTGACGTCATTTGCTCAAAGTGCACTGAATACAGAGGTGTGTTGTACGATTTTTCCTAAGTTGTTGATATATTATATGAAAAAATATCGTTAAACGCTCTTGCGGATAAGCTCGAATGACTTGGCACGTATGGACTCTGCGCGAATCATTGCGGCTATACGGGTTGTAACGTCATCCCGATTTATTATGCTGAATTGGGCATTGGGGAACTCATCACAACGTTCGATTGCGCGACGTAGCATAGATCATGGACTATTTTGATTGAAAGAGGTTTCAACATGATTGGACCATCCCTGTTTTCTCTGAAAGATCGCCTTGCGCTGATCACGGGCTCTTCTGCAGGTATAGGTTTTACGCTTGCGCAAGGGCTGGCCGCGCATGGCGCTACGGTGGTTCTGAACGGCCGCGATAAACGTCGACTGGAGACTGCTAGAGCCAATCTCGCCGAGCATGGTGTCGATGCCCATGTACGCGTGTTTGATGTTGGAAATAGTGGTGAGGTTCGAAAGGCGGTCGAGGACATAAGCCAGTCGATTGGTCCGATTGATATTCTGATTAATAACGCTGGCATGCAATATCGTGCGCCACTTGAGGATTTTCCAGAAGATGCCTGGGCGCAACTGAAGGCTGTCAATATTGATAGCGTTCTTTACGTAGGTCAGGCCGTTGCGCGGCATATGATTGCACGGGGAAAAGGAAAAATAGTCAATATTTGTTCTGTACAAAGTGAACTTGCCAGAACCGGCATTGCGCCTTACGCCGCGACCAAAGGTGCGGTGAAGATGCTAACAAAAGGTATGGCGACAGATTGGGCGAAGCATGGGTTGCAGATAAACGGCCTTGCCCCCGGTTATTTTGCGACGGAGATGAATTCAGCTCTGGTTCAGGACGGTGAGTTTACGAATTGGCTCGAAAAGCGCACGCCTGCTGGCCGTTGGGGGCGGGTTGAGGAGTTGGTCGGGGCAGCGGTGTTTTTGTGTTCTGACGCTTCCAGCTTCGTTAATGGGCACATTTTGTATGTCGATGGCGGCATTACATCATGTGTTTAAGATTGGTTGACCATCATGCAAATTTATATTTTTATATTCGAACAATATGAAAAATCGAATTTATTGACTAAGTAATAAGAGGCGTTGATCAGCGAGTGCGGCTTCGATGTTTGATTTAATGAGCTATCCTGAATTTATAACAAAGGTGGAATTGAATTTTCCCGCGTCAGAAGAATTTTCCAACTTGATGAATTGCTTACCAACTGATTTTTGATCGAAATTACGATCCCCTCTAGTGAGAGCGAGGTATCAGTTTCACCTCCGTTGGTTGTGTGACGCTTTTAGTGAGGGATTCGGCACGTTGCATGAAAATCCAATTGGCGTGACGTGGAATCCAAACCCGGTGGTGACGTAAAAATTCCGCGCCCAAAAGGCTGTTTTCAGTTTCGCCTACGCTGAGAGCCGGGTGCGTAAAATGGAATGGGCCCACATCAAGGCTATCAAAATGATGTAGATAACGAACAGTTTTTTCGTCATCTATCCCGTAACCCAACCCTTTTTTGTCGCGAAGCAATTCGTCTTTTTTCACACCTGCTTCACGAGCGTCATCACGTGAAATCAAGGTGCTGCGGGCGCCACTGTCGAGAAATGCGTCTATCGCGTGACCATTGAGTTTGATCTGCACAACAGTTTTTGTCTCGTCGTTCCACGTATGATTGATTTTTACCTTGTAAAATCGCCCCTGCCAGCCAGGCAGCGCGTCTGTGCATCCGTCGATAGCGTAGAGATTGATGCGATGATCTGGCAAATCCAAGACAACGTCGTAGCCATGGAGGAAATCTGCTCCGAGAAGGCCGACAACAGGTAAACCGTTAATTGTGTGCCCGTCGAAGAGGTTTCCGGCGATAACGAATGAAACGTTAGAGGCTGTGGCGCTGCCCAAGCCGAGCGTTTCGGCAGTTGCGACGCCACCGAAAGTTATTCCCCCTGTGCCTTGCAACCGAACCGTGCCAGCCTGGCTGTCGAGACCCAGTTTGTCCACTTGACCAGGCCAGACACTGCTGAAGCGGGCGCCAGTATCTACGATGAACGCGACCGGATGGCCGTTGACGGTGGAACTGACAATGGGTGAGCCACGGTCGTTCATGACTGTCAGATCCCCCAAAGTGGAGATTACGCATCGACTGTCATCTGCGCAGGCGGACACGACGAGGGGGAGTGTCAAAGCCACCCAGAGAGTCTTGGAAAACATGTGTCGGAGTATCGCTATGAAAGAACCGGTGAGCAAGGATAGTCCGATAAATAGTGTCCTTCGTAGATTAGTAAATCATTCTGATGGGCGTTATATAGCTTCGCACGTGATCGTCTTCGTTATGATGCGCGGCGTGAGTTGACAAGTTGTATTGCTTTGACCAGGTAGGGGCAGCTTACAGCCTATTAGTATAGCGTCCAGAGGTTCCGACTGATTCTTGGCACGCCGTGACTATGACGGCATTCGGATTGTGCATTCGGTCGCCGCACAAAACATCACGGCATTTGTTTCGTCGATCTGAACGACCTGAGTTCAAGTTGTGTCTTATCGAAAACACGTGAGTAAAATTCTAAAACAGGCGGCGGGATATAACCGCTGCGGCCATGATCATGGACCAGATCGCAGCAAACGTTATCGCCTGCTTAGCTGAATGAATGACGAGGTTATCGCAAAAAACCGACAAGCCGCTCAGCTTCGTCAACAATAGGACTGGCGATCGTCGACGCCCGTTGCGCGCCACCGCGGAGAACGTTTTCCAGATGGCCAGGATCAGCGAGAAGGCGTGATGTTTCCTTCGCTATAGGTTCCACACGGTCGACCAGGACATCAGTCAAAGCCTGTTTGAAGGGGCCAAATCCCTCTCCGCCGTGGCGATCCAGCACCTGCTGCGGCGTCAGGTCAGCGAGTGCGGCATATAATCCGACAAGATTGCGGGCCTCGGGGCGGCCTTCCAATCCATCAGTCTCAGAGGGTAGAGGCTCTGGGTCCGTTTTAGCTCGGCGGATCTTCAACGCAATGGCGTCAGCTTCGTCCGTCATCTCGATACGGCTCTGCTCGGACGGGTCAGACTTGGACATCTTCTTCGTTCCGTCGCGCAGGCTCATGACGCGTGCAGCTTCTGGCGGAACAAAGGCCTCGATCTCCGGGAAAAATTCGACGCCGTAATCATGATTGAACTTCTTGGCGATATCGTTGGCCAGTTCGATATGCTGACGCTGGTCGTCGCCGACCGGAACGCGCGTCGCCTTGTAGGCCATGATGTCTGCGGCCATCAGGTTAGGATAGACGTAGAGGCCTGCTGAATGGTTCTCGCGGTCCTTGCCTGCCTTGTCCTTGAACTGGGTCATGCGATTCAACCAGCCTAGCCGGGCGACGCAGTTGAAAATCCACGCCAGGCGCGCGTGAGCGCTGACGGCCGACTGGTTGAACAGGACGTGTCGGACCGGATCAATGCCCGAAGCCAGCAGCACGGCGGCCTGCTGTCGGGTTTGCGTGCGCAGCGCCTCTGGATCCTGCCATACGGTGATGGCGTGCAGGTCCACGAGACAGAAAACGCACTCGTGCCCGTCCTGCAGCGTCACCCAGTTACGGATGGCTCCAAGATAGTTTCCGAGTGTAGGGATGCCGGTCGGCTGAATGCCGGAGAACACGCGTTGCATGGCGGTGTTGTCAGGGTTTTACCAGCAACTCGTCAAGTGGCGACGAGGAGCCCCTCGACCATGAGAGGCGTTAGGGTAGGGGGTTCGTCTGGTCGAGCTTTGCCCGCATGGCGGCGACATCACCGGCGCCAATCCTGTGGGCTCTGGCCGTGGCGATTTCAGCAGTAGAGATCGCCGGCGCGGGACCGGAACCGCCTTGCTCGGACAGCCATGACAGAATTGTCGCGATCTGTGTGTCTGTAAGATATCGGAAAGGCGGCATTTCGGCTCGATACGATTGACCATTGGCGCGAATGGAGCCGCTTACTCCGTTGATCAGCACTGCGGCGAGATAGGCGCGTCCTTGTGGCGTGGCCGCGATCTTGTCTATCCGTCCGACCAGAGGGGGAACGGACCCCGCCATGCCCTGTCCGCCGTGATGGCAGATGCCGCAATTGGAGGCGTAGAGATAATGGCCACCTTTGCTGCGAGAGCACCCGGCAAGCAATGCCAGGCAGCAAAGGGCGGCGGCTACGTGGCGGCGCATGTGATGTAAGTTTCCGATCAGCGAAACTACGTTTCCGACGCACCAGTAGCGCGTCGGAAAAGGGGGGCAGTTACTGCCCGTTATCGCCGCGCGTCACGCCCAGAAGCTGGATCTTGAAAATAAGAGGGCTGTTAGAGGGAATGATGCCCATCTCACGGTCGCCGTAACCCAGTTTCGCCGGAACGTAGAGCATCCACGTGTCGCCGACATGCATCATAGGCACGCCTTCCATCCAGCCTTGAACAAGGCCGTCCAGCGGCATCTGCATGTAAGCCCCGTGTCCATGCTGATCGGACGCGTCGAAGATCGACCCATCGGGCAGGCGACCTTCATAGATCAGCATCAGGGTGTCGCCCTTGTGCGGTTGCGGGCCATTCGGCGGCCCGGATTCCAGCACTTTGTAGGCAAGGCCGTCAGGAAGCGTCTTCACGCCCGGCTGCGACATCTCTTTCTGCATCAGTTGTTCTGGCGTCAGTTCCACCTCTTCCTTGTGACCGCAAGCGATCATGGGAAGAGACAGCGACGCAGCGACGGCGAGGGGAAGAAAGCGGCGCGGAGTCAGCGAAAAACGAAACATGTCACCTCGGAGTTTATCGACCCTGAACGCTCCCGAGCCGAATTTGGCTGGAGGGAGCAGAGCGGAATGGATGGATTCCGGGAAGTTTCCCGTCTGCCGGGAAGCCGGGCGATCTGTATAGCGGCGGCTGGGTAGGGGGGCTACCCCACCCTTGCCGATGTTACAGAGCCGGACTTTCCCGCATCAATTACCGCAAGCGCTTCAGGCGCGGGAGTGACGACGCGGTGGGTTCAGAGCGAGCCGCCGCGTCGACCGATCTGTGATCCTAGACGCAGGCGCAGAGCGTTCAGCTTGATGAAGCCTTGCGCATCCTGCTGGTTGTAGGCGCCCTGATCGTCCTCGAACGTCACGACGCGCGTGTCGTACAGGCTGTGCGTGCTCTCTCGGCCGACGCAGATGACGTTGCCCTTGTACAGCTTCAGGCGCACGCGACCGGTAACGGAGTTCTGCGACGCGTCGATCAGAGCCTGCAGCATCCGGCGCTCGGGCGAGAACCAGAAGCCGTTGTAGATGATCTCCGCATAGCGCGGCATCAGGCTGTCCTTGAGGTGCATGGCCTCGCGGTCGAGCGTGATCGATTCGATGGCGCGGTGCGCGGCGAGCAGGATCGTGCCGCCGGGCGTTTCGTAGATGCCGCGCGACTTCATGCCGACAAAACGGTTCTCCACGAGATCCAGGCGGCCGATGCCGTTGGCCCTGCCCAACTCGTTCAGCTTCGTCAGCAGGGTGGCGGGAGAAAGCGCCTCGCCATTGATCGCCACCGGGTCGCCGGACACGAAGTCGATGGTGATCTCGGTCGCAACGTCCGGCGCGTCTTCGGGCGAGATCGTACGCTGGAAGACGATCTCTTCCGGCGCCTGCGCAGGGTCTTCGAGCAGCTTGCCTTCGGAAGAAGAGTGCAGGAGGTTCGCGTCGACAGAGAACGGGGCTTCGCCGCGCTTGTCCTTCGTGACGGGAATCTGGTGCTCTTCCGCGAAGGCCAGAAGCCGCGTGCGCGACGTTAGATCCCACTCGCGCCATGGGGCGATCACGGTGATGTCGGGCTTCAGGGCGTAATAGGCCAGTTCGAAGCGGACCTGATCGTTGCCCTTGCCGGTCGCGCCGTGCGCCACGGCGTCGGCGCCGACGGCTTCCGCGATCTCGATCTGGCGCTGGGCGATCAGCGGGCGGGCGATGGACGTGCCGAGCAGATATTGTCCTTCGTAGAGCGTGTTCGCCCGGAACATAGGGAACACGAAATCCTTTACGAATGTCTCGCGCAGATCTTCGACGAAGATCTCTTTCACGCCGAACATTTCGGCTTTCTTGCGCGCAGGCTCCAGTTCCTCGCCCTGACCAAGGTCGGCCGTGAACGTGACGACCTCACACCCGTAGGTGGTCTGCAGCCAGCGCAGGATGACGGACGTGTCCAGGCCGCCTGAATAGGCCAGAACAACCTTCTTGATACGTCTGTCGCCGGGGGCGGTCGGCATGCGGGGAGTCTCCGGAGTTGATGTGTCGCAGGGGCCGGCCGCGCGAGACGGCCGCTGTCAGCGTCCTAGCACTGTGCGCGGCGGAAACGCCATAGCGCGTGGCCTCGGCATAGTGATGTCGCCAAACTTGGTGCGGCGAAGGAAGCGGGCTATCAGATCGCGCTACATGCGTATTCTCTTCATCACCGCGACGCGTCTGGGCGACGCGGTCATTTCGACCGGTCTGCTGGAGCATATGCGCCGGGCCGCGCCTGATGCTCGCATCACCGTAGCTTGTGGGCCGGTGGCTGCCGGGTTGTTTGAACGCATGCCGGGGCTGGAGCGCGTGATCGTCATGGAGAAGCGCCGCCACGATATGCATTGGCTCGCGTTGTGGCGACAGTGCGCCTTTACGCGATGGGATACGATCATTGACCTTCGCGGTTCGGCCACCAGCCTTCTGTTATGGGCGCGCAAACGCAGGATCATGCGCGGCGGTCGTCGAGCCGGGGCGCGGATCGCACATGTTGGTCAGGTTCTCGGAATCTCGCCGCCGCCATTGCCTGTCGTTTGGACCAACGACAGAGACGACGCGACAGCCGACGCAGTTCTTGGCGAAGGTCCGATCATCGGGCTCGGGCCAACGGCGAACTGGTCCGGCAAGGTCTGGCCTGCGGAACGATTCGAGGAGCTGTGGAAGGCCCTTTCCCGAGAGCGGCCCGAAGCGCGTCTGGCGGTGTTCTTTGGCCCGGGAGAGACTGAGCGAACGATGGCGGCGCCCTTGCTCGCGATACCCGGCGCCATCGACGCAGGCGGGCGCTTTACGCTGGCCCAGACCGCGGCCATGCTGCGCCGATGTGCGCTGTTCACAGGCAACGACTCAGGACTCATGCATCTCGCTGCAGCCGCCGGGGCGCCGACTCTGGGTTTGTTTGGCCCGTCGCGGGCCAGTGAGTACGCCCCTGTTGGACGAAGAGTCGGCTGGGTTGTGGCTCCTGGCCCCGAAGGAAGTGCTCCCATCGCGAACCTCCCGGTTGGGGCGGTGTTGCCGCGTGCGCTGGATTTAATGGAGAACGGAGCATGACGACGGCGTCGGGTGAACCGGTCGGGGCGAGTTCCGGGCGCGTCGCGCATGTTATGGCGGGCGCTCCTGCCGGGGGCGCAGAGCTTTTTTTTGAGCGCCTGTGCATTGCGCAGGCGGCGTCGGGGCTCAACGTTCTGCCCGTGATCCGACGCGACGTTGGCCGCGTCGCTCGTTTGCGCGCGGCTGGTCTGTCGCCGCGGGAACTGCGTTTCGGCGGGCAGGCTGATCTTCTGACACGTCCGCGTATGAAAAGCGCCCTTTGTAATTTTGGCGCCGATGTCGTCGTCGCCTGGATGAACCGGGCGGCGCGATTCGCGCCGAAAGGGCGGTGGACGTTGGTCGGGCGATTGGGTGGGTATTACGATCTGTCTTACTACCGGAACTGCGATCACCTGATCGGTAATACGCGGGGATTGGCGCAGTGGATGGTGAGTCAGGGCTGGGCCGCCGACCGCGTTCACTATGTTCCGAATTTCGCTACGGATTTCAGCGCTACGGAGCCCCACCGTCCAAGAGAAATTCCGGAGAATGCGCCGTTCCTGCTCGCTCTGGGGCGTTTGCACGAGAACAAGGCGTTCGATGTCCTGATCCGGGCAATGCCGAGCCTTCCCGGCGCGTGGTTGCTGATCGCAGGAGAAGGACCGCAACGTGTGGCGCTTGAGGATTTGGCGCGGCGGTTGGGCGTCGCCGATCGGGTGTTGATGCCGGGCTGGGCCGATCCGGGCGGATTGATCCGGGCTTGCGATATCCTCGTCTGCCCGTCGCGCCATGAGCCGCTTGGCAACGTCGTGATCGAAGCGTTTTCGGCGGCGACCCCTGTCGTGGCCGCCGCGTCGGACGGACCGCGTGAACTGATCGTCGACGGCGTCAACGGTCTGCTTGCACCTGTCGAGGATCACGAGGCTCTGGTACAGGCGATTAGCGCCGTCATAGAGGACCGCGCTCTTGCGCAGCGTCTGGCCTTGGGGGGGCGCATCAGCTTCGAGAGCGATTATGCGCCAGCGCCGGTCCTGAACGCATGGAACCACTTTTTGCAACAGGTCGCTCCGCAAACATCGTTATCGAAGGCGACAGAGTAAATGTGCGGTTTGGCCGGTATTCTCTACAATCGCGGCGCGACGCCACGAGACAGGGCCGTACTTGAACGTCTGGCGGGGGCTCTACAGCACCGTGGGCCGGATGGCGTGCATATCGTGCGTATGGGCCGGGCGGACATGATCCATACGCGGCTTGCGATCATAGATATCAACGGCGGAGATCAGCCGATCTCCGCCGGAGCCGCCACAATGATCGCCAATGGTGAGATCTATAACGATCCGGAAATCCGCAAACGTATCGGCGTCGTCCACTACAGCACGGGCAGCGACTGCGAATCTGCGCTCAGGCTGTGGGAGAGGGATGGATCGGCTTTCGCGTCCGAGTTGCGCGGCATGTATGCAGTCGCGATTTACGATGACGACAAGGGTGAACTGACGCTCGCGAGAGATCCATTCGGGATCAAGTCGCTCTACATAGCGGAACTGTCAGACGGCGTCGCCTTTGCCTCGGAACCGGCGGCTCTGATCGCTGCCGGACTGGTGCCCCCCGGCGTAGATCAGGTCGCCCGTGACGAACTGCTGCAGTTGCAGTTCACAACCGGTCGCCGGACCATCTTTCCTGGAATCACTCGGCTTCTGCCCGGAGAGACGTTGCGTATCGCAGCCGGGCGTTTGCTCGACCGATCTCGTCGTTCGCCGTTGCCAGAGGGAGCGGCTGAGGAGATCGATGAAGCGACAGCGCTCGCTCGCCTTGATGGCGCATTGATGGACAGCGTGCGCGCGCATGAGCGTTCGGATGTCCCCTTTGGCATGTTCCTTTCCGGCGGGGTGGACAGTGCAACTGTGCTCGCCGCGATGGCCCGCATCCGTCGTGAGGCAGGCGGGGGCGCGCCGATACAGGCCTGGACGGCCAGTTTCGACGCTCGCGGCGTGGCCGACGAGGCTTCGGCCGCCGCGACGCTTGCGCGTGCTGTCGGAGCACAACACGAGACGGTGCGCGTGACCAGCGACGATATGTGGCGGCACCTGCCGGCAATAGTGGGCGGCATGGATGACCCGGTGGCGGATTACGCCATCATCCCGACGTGGCTGCTGGCCCGACGGGCGCGGGAATCCGTGTCGGTCGTGCTGTCCGGCGAAGGCGGGGACGAGCTTTTTGCAGGATATGGCCGATATCGTCACGCGACCCGACCATGGTGGCGTGGCGGACGGCGCATGCGGCGGCGCGGTATGTTCGACGGCCTTGGCGTTCTGCGGTCGCGTCCGGCGCGCTGGCGCGACGGGTTGGCGGGCGCCGAAATGAGCGTCGTCGGCCCAACGCCGTTCTCCCGGGCGCAGGCGGTGGACATCGCCGAATGGCTTCCCAACGATTTGCTGCTAAAACTTGATCGTTGCCTGATGGCTCACGGGGTCGAAGGAAGGACGCCGCTGCTCGACCCGATCGTCGCGAATGCGGTGTGGCGTCTGCCGGACTCGTTGCGTGTTCGTGACGGACGTGGGAAGTGGTTGCTGCGTCGTTGGCTCGAGCAGGCGCTTCCTGAGGCGAGTCCTTTCGCTCCGAAGCAGGGGTTTACCGTGCCTGTCGGAGAATGGATCGCAGGGGCGGGACGCAAGCTGGGGCCGCTCGTCGCCGCGCAACCGGCCATCACGGAGATCGCAGATCCGGATATGGTGCGCGCATTGTTCAAGGACGCGACTGCGCGCCGCGCCGCCCCGGCGGCTTGGACGCTGCTGTTTTATGCGTTGTGGCGCCGGATACATGTGGACGGCGTGCAGCGCGACGGGGATGTTTTCGAAACGCTGGCGACAGTATAGCAGCGGCGCAGTCGAAATTCGGCGCGCATTTGAGGAGTAAACGATGCGTTACGATCTGATCATCCGCAATGGCGTCTGCATTCTGCCATGGGGCGAAGCGGCGACGGATATCGGCGTCGTAGGCGGCAGGATCGTCGATCTCGCCGTGCCAGGAGCGGCAGAGGCGGAGGAGACGATCGACGCGCGTGGACTTCACGTTCTGCCCGGATTGATCGATGCGCATGTTCACCTTCGCGATCCGGGGAAACCCGAAATCGAGAGTATCCCGACGGGCACGCGGGCTGCGGCGCTGGGCGGCGTGACCACGGTGTTCGACATGCCGAACACGTCTCCCGCAATCACGAACGCTGAAATGCTGCGCTGGAAGCAGGAATACGCGTCACGGGAATCATGGACCGATTTTGCGTTCTATGTAGGCGCCACGCGGGAAAATACGCCGCAACTGGCCGAGTATGAGCGTTTCGACGGCGTATGCGCGATCAAGGTGTTTGCGGGTTCCTCCACCGGCGATCTGATGATCGAGGACGACCCGGGAATTGAAGCTGTGATGCGCAGCGGCCATCGGCGTATCGCGTTTCACTCGGAAGACGAATATCGCCTGCAGGCGCGCCGCAAGGACTTTCATGTTGGCATGCCGCATGACATGCACCGGTTCTGGCGTGATGAGGAGTGCGCGTTTCTTGGCACGCGCCGTCTCATGGCGCTGGCGCGCAAGACAGGGCGGCCGGCGCATATCCTGCACACATCAACAGCTGAAGAGCTGGAGTATCTGCAAGGGTTTCGCGATGTCGCTACGGTGGAGGTGCTCGTTAACCATCTGACGCAGGTGGCTCCGGACTGTTACGAGGCTCTTGGTGGTCTTGCCATCATGAATCCGCCGATCCGCGATCGCCGCCACTATGAGGCGAGCTGGCGCGCTATCGCCAACGGCACGGTGGACGTCGTGTCCTCGGACCACGCCCCGCACTCTCTGGAGGCCAAGGCGAAGCCGTGGCCGGACTGTCCGGCGGGGCTTACCGGTGTTCAGACAATCGTGCCGATCATGCTTGATCATGTGAATGCGGGACGGCTTTCTCTGGGGCGCCTTGCAGACCTGATGTCCGCAGGACCCGCGCGTGTTTATGGCCTGCAGGCAAAAGGCCGCATCGCGGCCGGATACGACGCCGATTTTACCTTGGTGGACATGAAAGCGCACAGGCGCATCACCAATGACTGGATCGTCACTCCCGCGGGATGGACGCCGTTTGACGGCATGGAAGTCTCCGGCTGGCCGGTGGCCACCGTCGTGCGTGGCCGCGTCGTGATGCGTGACGACACAATTCTGGGCGAACCCCGCGGCCAGCTGGCCCGTTTCTTGCCGTAAAGTTGGCGTCTACAGTCGCTGCGCTTTCCCGGATCGATTACAGGACAAGCGTATAGTGCAATTTGACCGGCGCGCGCCGGAAGGAACCCTGATGACAGTCCGCCCTGCCTTTGTTGCTCTCGCCCTCGCCGCATCGTTTGCCGTCTCAAACGCCGCGCGCGCGGATGACGCATGGACTGCATCGGGCTGCGGGTCTGAGCCTTCTGCTCCTTCGGTCGACGGGTCCAGCGTCGATCGCTACAACGCCAGCATCGACCGGGTCAGCGCCTACGAGAAAGCCGCGCGCACTTACAACAGTTGCGTCTCGAAACAGGCCAACCGCGATGAGACAGTTGTCAGCAACGAGGCTCGTGACAAGATTGCCCACATTCATGAAGGCAGCGTCGCGGTCCAAAAGCGCATAGCGGCGAATTTCACGAAGATGACGGCGCAACTCAAGGCCGCTGGCGGGAAGTTAGGCGGTCACTAAAGACGGGTGATGGATTTAACCGGGCGGAGCGATTGTCTCGCCCGGTGAGACCGTGAGCCGCTTGGGCCGCGTCAATCTGAACGACTGATCTGTTCGGACGTGCAATTGCGCAGTTTCAGGGCGCTCGAGGATCACCCGCCGGGGTGCGAAATGGCGCTCTTTTCAATTCATTCAGTGTTTAGAAAGTTTTAACGACGCTCGGGCAGATTCAAACACCAATTTACCATCCGGCATTGGTGTTTTCTGCGTATGGAAGCGACGCGTAATCTCGTGGACAGTTTTCTGTCGGACGAAGTTCCAGAGCTGCGTCCTCGTACATTCGATAATATTCGAAGTCTGTATTATTGCCAGACGCCCGTTTATGTGCCGTCTTTCAACAATCCGACTTATGTTGTCAAAATGCTTCGGCAGCTCTTTCGCTACCGATTTAACAATATAACGATCGTCGATGGCGGCTCAAGCTACGACAAGATGCAGGATGTCCTTGGGAAACTGGAATTCGACTGCGTCTGTACTGTCGTTAGATTATCCCGCAATGTGGGTCCGCGTCATATCGTCAAGTCCCGCGAATTTTATGATTCGCTTCCAGAGTTGTTTTGCCTGACGGACCCGGATATTGCTTTCAACGAAAATTTACCTGTAGATTTCATGCGTCAACTGGCGGCTCTTACCGACTATTTCAAAATAGGGAAAGCCGGATTTGCGTTGTCTCTGAAACATCGTAGCCGCATGAAGCACGGCAAATACCTTAATTCCAAACAGATGGGACCTACCCATATATGGGAATGGGAAAGTCAATTCTGGCGCCATAAGCTCGGCCGACTGCCAGACGGCAGTGAAGTGTTTGATGCGCCTATAGATACAACTTTCGCATTGTATAACAAAAAACATTTTGAGCCTGACCGATTTTTCGACGCCGTGCGTGTCTCAGGCAATTTTGAGAGTGAACATACGCCCTGGTATAAAGACAGCATCCTTCCTGACGAGGAGGAGAGCGTTTATCAGCGGACAGGAAAGTTTTCGAATTACCGTCCTGCCAGCGTTCCGGTCTGAAGTCTGCGCCGTCTTGCGACCATGCTCGATGTTTGCTTTTCCAATTTGGAACGAAATCATCTTCCTCGCTCCCGACGTGGTGAGGTAAACAACGCTTCAGAGAATTTCTTCGTGTTCAAAGGTGATAAAGTTAAATTACGTCTGTTTTTTCTTTTGGATTTTCTGCGCACACTATAGCAAAGTAAAATCAATATGTGGCGTATACGCCAGAACTGGAGATTGCGATGTCTGGCGGTGATTTGCAGGGATCAAACATTTTGGTGATATTTTTTATCGCTGTAATGGCCGTCGCGTTGGTCTTCTTGGTAAGAAGATTTCGTGTCGTTCCGGGACGCCATGCCTTTGTTATCGAAAGGCTGGGAGTCCCTCAGGATCGTCCGTTGCGTAGCGGCCTGCATTTTATCTGGCCGCTGTGCAGGATCGCGCGACAGGTCTCGCTGATGCAGAGTCAGGTCGAAAAAATTTCCGACGTGAAAACCCGCGATGACGCTTTCATCCGTATTCAATGGGTGCTGCGTTACGCCGTTAATGACACTCCTGAAGGTATTATGGCCTACGCTTACAAGGTCGAGGAGCCCGTAAAGCGTCTGGTGTTCAAGGTTGAGAACGAAATAAGACAAATCATTTCTGGAATGACGATGGACGAGCTCTATCGTCAGCGCGACACCATCGCCGAGCAGGTCATGAGCGATCAGGAGGATGACGCGCAGGAGAGTGGGGTAAAAATTCACGGCGTGACGATTGAGCAGCCGATGCCGCCTGAACAGGTTCAGGTGGCGATGAACAACAAGCTGGCCGCGATCGCGCGCAAGGAGGCGGCTGAAGCCGAGGCGGAAGCAGAGCGGGTCAGGCGCGTCGGAATCGCTCGTGCGGAAGCAGAGAGCAAGAGGCTTCAGGGTGAGGGAATCGCCAACGAACGCAAGGCCATAGCCGAAGGTTTCAGGGACGCCATGCAAAAGCTTCAGGAAGGTTTGCCTGAGGCCAGTAGCCAAGAAATTCTGGCGTTACTGTTAAGCGTCAATGAAAATGACATGGTGACGACGGCCAGTCAGACCGGCAAGGCAACCGTTATTTTTGTGCCGCGGTCCATGGACTACGCGACTGCGCAAGCAGCGATGAGGGAAGTGCGGACTTAAGGTCCCGAGAGCATCCGCTGGATCTCAATTCCGGGCAGCAACGATGCGTCAGTATGGGTTCTGTGTTGACGGAGGCGCCTTGCCATAAGCCATGTTAAGTCGCGCCGCGTTTTGTTCAGGGGTGAGGCCGGTTGGTCCTTGGGACACTTGTCGTGCGACGTTCGGCATCAAATCTGGACGGCTCCAGCAGTCGACGCCGCTCCACCCTTGGGTGCAATAGGGTTGGGGCGGGGGCGGTGTTTCGGCAGGGGAACACCAGCCTGTCCCTTTCTCCAGTTCGGAGACGCTGCAGTCGCGTCCCATCGCAAAACTCCCGATCTGTACCGGCGAGCAGGCGGCGAGGAGAGCTGGGAGCGACGTGGCGAAGAGCGCAAGGCGGAGCGTTCTGAACATAAGCGTCATTATGACCGAAGGTAATGAACAAAGACTTATCGCGGCGTCCCCCAGTGACGGGCGTCGTTTACGCTTCCGCCTGTTTGCTCGGCTCGCGCGACGCCGCTATTGTCCGGGACGCGCGGCTCAGCAGGTCGAAATGTCTGATCCTCGGTTTGAAGCGTTTTCGCGTAGAGCGTGAAGGCGCAGTAGTAAGCACGGTCGGTCGCCGGGTGTTAATAACAGGCGTGCGAAGCGCCTGACGGAAAGGAACGAGGGTTCGGTGGCGGACGAGATTTTCAGGGAAGTGGATGACGAGCTTCGCGCCGAGCGCCTGCGTAACGCCGTGCGACGTTACGCAGGGATCGGCATCGGCGCAGTCGTGCTCGTCGGCGTCGCGGCAGGGGCGTGGGAATACCACTTGTCTCGCGCCAATCAGGCCGCAGCCGCCAGTTCGGCGACCTATCTTCAGGCGCTGCGGGACGTGAGCCCGGCCGCCGGACCAAGCAGCGCGAGCACGCCACTCACCGACGTGCAGAAAAAGGCGCTCGCCCAGCTGGAAACGGTCACCAAAGGTTCTCCGGCAGGTCTGGCCACCTTGGCGAAATTTCAGGTCGCGGCGACCAACGCATCGCACGGCAAGCTTCCGGACGCCTTGGCGGTCTGGAACACGATCTCGCAGGACCAGTCCGTATCGCCGACGCTACGCGATCTGGCGGCGTTGTACTGGTGCCAGTGGCAAGTCGATTCGGGCGATGAGGCGGCGATCCGTTCGCGGTTGTCCTTGCTGACCGGCAAGGGCAAGCCTTTCGCGTCGCTTGCGAACGAAGTGCTCGCCACGCTCGACCTGCGCACCGGGAAGCTCGATGACGCGCGCAAGCTGCTGTCTTCACTGGCGCAGGACGTGCAGGCTCCTGAAGGTGTTCGGATGCGTGCGAACACTGTGATGCAGACCCTTAACCAGCCCGGATAAGCCCTTTCGGCTCTTTTCCCAGCGTTTGATCGAGATCAGCCCGCCGTGCTTCAGCAAAACGACGAGACCCCGATGACTCTTTCCGCCGTCCGGAGGCCCCGGAGCGGCGGTCGCCGCCGTTTTCTTGGCCAGATGCTGGCGACTGTGGCGGCGCCCGCGCTTGCCGGGTGCAGTCTTTTCGACGACGATGAGAAGCCCATCCTCGCAGGCCACCGCACGAATGTTCTGAACACGCGCAACGGTCTGGTTGTGACGAAGAACGACGGAACTCTGACGCCGATCTCCATCCCGGCGACGACATCCGTCACGGAGTGGCCCATTGCCGGGCGCATCCCCAGCCACATCTCGGCCAACTATGCCTGGGGCGGTCTGCACAAGCGTTGGTCGCAATCGATCGGCCATGGCAACTCCGAGCCTGACTTTTTGGCTTTTGCGGCGCTCGGTTCCTCAGGACGTGGCGTCATTCAGGCGCAACCGGTCCTTCATGAGGGACGGCTGTTCACCGTGGACGCCGTCGGTGAAGTGCGAGCCTATTCCTGGCCCGCGATGAAAGAGCTGTGGCACTTGAACGCCAAGCCGCGTTCGGTGAAATCCAGCAATCTAGGCGGCGGTTTGGGCGCGTTCGGGAATACGCTCTACATAGTTGACGGCGTGTCGCAGACCGTGGCGGTCGACACCGCGACGGGGAGCGTGAAATGGCGGATGACAGCCGGAACGCCTGGCCGGTCTGCGCCGACCATAGCGAACGGTCGCGTCTTTTTCGGCACGATTGACGAAAAGCTCTACGCGCTCGACGCGAACACTGGCCACGAACTGTGGTCATACAGCGCCAGCCAGGCGGACACGGTCATGTTCGGCCAGCCTGCACCAACGGTGGTCGACGGAATCGTGTTGTGCGGCTTCGGATCTGGCGATCTCGTCGCACTGCGAGAGGAAAGCGGCGAGGTGGTGTGGAGCGACACGCTCGGCAGCGCCAACGGTCAGACCTCTGCGCTCGATTTCTCCTGTGTCCGCAGCATGCCGGTCGTTGTCGCAGGCACTGCCTACGCCATGAGCGTGGCGTCTGTTCTCGTCGCCATCGACATGCGTTCGGGACGCCGCCTTTGGGAGCGCGCGGTCGCCGGGCAAAGCCCCTTGTTGAGCGTGAACGACTGGCTCTTCCTGTTAAGCATGGACGAGCAGGTAGCCTGCGTTGACCGGCAGACAGGGCAGGTGCGCTGGATCACACAGCTCCGCCGGTATCGCCGTGTGGACGCGCGCAAAGACGGCGTCGTATGGACGGGGCCCGTTTTGGCGGGCGGCAAACTGGTTTGCGTGAGCACGTTGCCTGAAAATGGCGTAGTGACGCTCGATCCGCTTACCGGAAAAATTCTGACCATCGACAAGCTTCCGAACGCAACGTCCGTTCAGCCGATTGTCGTCGATGGCCAGCTTCTTGTTCTCGATGACGTAGGTAACCTGACTTCTTATGGCTGAACGCAGAAAAACGCCGCGCGCTTCACGACCCGAGGCGCCCTTGCCTAAGGAGGGCCTGCCCACCGTCGTCATCGCCGGGCGCCCCAATGTTGGCAAATCCACGCTGTTCAACCGACTTGTGGGACGTCGTCAGGCTCTGGTGGCGGACCAGCCGGGCGTGACGCGCGACCGCAAGGAAGGCGAGGCGATGCTTCGCGGCCGCCTTGTGCGCCTGATCGACACCGCCGGACTGGAAGAGGCTGCGCCGGACACGCTGTACGGCAGAATGCGCGCGTCGTCTGAATCGGCTGTGCAGCAGGCGGATCTCGTACTGTTCTGTATCGACGCCCGCGCGGGGATCACGCCTGCGGATGCGCACTTCGCCTCCTGGCTGCGCAGGCAGAACCGCAAAGTCATTCTGGTCGCCAATAAAGCTGAAGGACGCTCGGGCGCGGCCGCTGCGATGGAAGCGTTTTCGCTCGGCCTTGGCGACCCGCTCGCCCTGTCGGCTGAGCATGGCGACGGCATCGCCGATCTGATGGGGGAAATCGCGGAGAGTCTGCCTCCAAGGGAGGAGGCAGAAGCCCCAGAGGTCGTCGAGCCAGTGAAAGGGTCCGCCCGGGCCCGCGCTCGCGCCGCACGAGAGGCGAAGGGGCAGCCGAAGACATCGGTCCAGCCCGAGCCGGAAGTCGAGGTCAATTTCGCGGATATTCTCGAAGGATCGACTCAGGCGGAAGCGGACGATCCAATGTTCGCCGAATTCGCCGAGCAGGCGGCGTTCGTCGAGGACGAGACCGCCGTCGCAGGCGTGCTCAAGATCGCTTTCGTCGGGCGTCCCAACGCCGGAAAATCGACGCTTTTGAACCGGGTGCTCGGCGAAGAGCGGATGATCACCGGCCCCGAGCCGGGGCTGACGCGCGATTCCATTGCAGTGATGGTTCGCGACGAGCACGGGGAAGTGCAGATCGTCGACACGGCCGGTCTTCGTCGCAAGGCCCGGATTGATGAGCGACTGGAGAAGATGTCGACCTCCGCCACCATCGAGGCCCTGAAAATGGCCGAGGTCGTGGTTCTGGTCATCGATGCGACCCTTGGCCTGCACGAGCAGGATCTGCAGATCGCGCGCCTGATCGAGCGCGAGGGGCGTGGATGCGTGCTCGCGCTGAACAAGTGGGACGCGGTCGAGGATCGCGTCGCCACGCGCAAGGCGATTTACGACCGTCTGGAGATTTCGCTGACCCAGATGCGCGGGATCGAGGTTGTGTCGTTCTCCGCGAGCACCGGAGCGGGTGTCAACAAGCTGCTGCCGGCCGTGCGTCGGACCGCCGAAATCTGGAGCACCCGCGTTTCGACTGGCGAGCTAAATCGCTGGTTCGATAGCGCGCTTGAGCGCCATGCGCCGCCGCTGGTCAGTGGTCGTCGCCTGAAGCTGCGTTACATCACCCAGGTCAAAAGCCGCCCGCCGACATTCCTGATCTTTGGAACGCGTGCCGAGCAGCTGCCTGACGATTATCGTCGCTATCTGGTCAACGGTTTGCGCGAAAGCTTCGGCTTGGACGGCGTGCCGATCCGCTTGCAGTTGCGCGGCACGAAGAACCCCTATGCGGATGAGAACGAGCGATAGAAACAACGGATCTGGCGACTCATCGTCGTCGGATTAATCGAGCGCCCGGCCGGAGCTTTCAGGGCTACCTCTCTTTTAGAGCCGGCCCGCATTCCGGTTTCGAACTCTCTTTGAAAAATACCCCCAAACGTCAGGCTTTGAAAAAGCGTTCCGTTGGGGAGTCTTTCTGACGGCGCACAAATATCAGTTCACACCATAGTCAGGTCGATCGACTCCGGTCGCGTTAATTCTTTGCGTTCGTAGCCAGAGACACAGCGTCGGCGACCACACGATTCCACACCGGCGTCAAAATTGGGTAAGAGCCGCCGGGTTCGTCCGGGCGGTGGAGCCGGTTGGTCAGAAGAATCACCGTCAAATCAAGGTCAGGCGCGATCGCAAAATTTCCGCCTGTGAAACCGGGATGGCCAAATAGTGGTGTGGCGACGCCTGGGATGGAAAGTTTGCGAAAGCCCAGAGCCTGTTTCTGGTCATAGGGGCTCTGTTCGAAACGGGAGACCGTCTCAGCCGAGGCCAACCGCCATGACCCGTAGCATCCGCCATTGAGAAGCGTCTGTGCGTAGCGGGCGACGTCCGTTGCCGTCGAGAACAGGCCTGCATGTCCGGCCACGCCGTTCCAGCTGAGCCAGCTGTTGGCGTCGTTGGTCTCTCCGGATAGAAAGTTCTTTCGATATCCTGAGAAATTCAGAATATCCTCCGGCATCGCCAGAGGGTAAGGTTTGCCCGTTTCCGCCATACGTTGCTGGTAGGCGTCGCCCTGAGACGTTGCCGCAATGCGTGAGCGCAATGCCGGCGAGGGGAGGTAGCCGGTATCGGCCATTCCCAGAGGTTTGTAAATTTCACGCGCCATGTAAGCGTTCAACGGCTCATTCACCGTTTTCGCGACTATAGCGCCAAGAATCATAAAGCCGAGATCGGAGTAGGACCACCGTTCTCCGATGCCGTATCGGCGGGGCAAGCGCGCAAGAAACGGGAGAGCATTGCCAGCGGGGTGCTGGAACAGCCACGTCGGCTGCCACTCCCACAACCCGGCGCGGTGGGTCAGCAACTGCTGCAACGTGATGTCGGCTTTGTCAGTGCCAGAAAACGCAGGAAGAAGGTCGCCAAGTTTGTCCGTCAGATGGAGGCGCCCCTGATCCACCAGATGCATCAGCGCGGCCGTGGTCGAGACGACTTTGGTCATGGACGCCAGATCGAATATTTCATCAGCGGCCATGGCGCGAGGCGTCTGTTCGGGAACGGCCTTTCCAGCGGGATCGACCGTCAGATAGCTCGCGTCGCCAAACGCCTGCAGCCGGACGATGCGCCCGTGATGAGCAACAAGAAGAACGGCGCCGGGATAGAGCCCCGCCGGAGCATGGCCGAGGCCAGCTTCGACGTCCGCATCCAGACTTGAAAATGCGGCGACTTCCGCCGCAGAAGCGGTGCTCTTCAGAATGGGGCAGGCTCCGTCCGCCCATGCTGACAAGGGCGCAAGCGTAAGTGCCGCCACGATTGTGGCGGCCGACGAAAAAGCTCGTGAAGCGCGTCTTTTCAAATTCAGAATCCGGCAGTGAGTGAGACAACCCCAGCGAAGCCCCCGCCGACATAATAGAGAGGCGTTTGCGCGGCGATAGAGGTTCCGTAGACGCCGCGCGTCGCCTTGGCGTTGCCGACAAGACTGGAGGCGCCGGACAGATAGCCGCTGTTGCCAAGATTGATGAGGTTCAACTGAATCTGTGGATGCTTGACGAAGCCAAGGGAGCGGAAGCGGTAGCCCATTGTCACCGCGCCGGTGATGTACGATGGAATTTTCTGATCATTCATGAAGGTCGCGTATTGCGAACCGACATAATTGAGGCTGAAGTTCCCGAACAGGGCTCCGTCGTCATAGGAAAGGCCGATGGCGCCTGAGAAAGCCGGGGTGTTTACCGCAGTCTTTCCTTTAGTCGGCAGGAGATCCGTTCCCACGGACAGATTGTTGTCGATTGTGGCGTGCAGATATTGTCCGGACAGATAGGGACTGAAATGCCGCCATGGGCGCAGTCCTATTTCAAGCTCTGCTCCGCGTGAGGTCTGCCCGCCTGCGTTTATGGACGCGGTCGTCGCGACGCCGCTCATATAAACGGTGGAACTGAGCTGACGGTTCGTGAGGTTGTAGTTGAACAGGGCCGCCGAAATATTGACAAGCCCGTAATGGCGAAACCCGATTTCCTCGCCGATGGAGTATTCCGGGGAAAGATTTGTAGCGCGACTATGGGCGATCTTGCCCGTCATGGTACTGAAGTAATCGGCCATGGTCAAGATCGACGACGGTGCGCGGAAGGCGGTGGAGCCGTTGATGTAGATTTGGTCGTGGGGCGTGATCTTGTAGCTGATGGCGAATTGCGGCAGAGGCTCTGCGTAATTTACGGTTGTCTTGTAATTCGCACCGGGGACCAGCTGCGTAGACATGCGTGAGACCATGGCTTCCTTGAAACCCGCCTCGATCGTAAGGCGGTCGTTGAAGGCCTTGAAGACATCGTTGATGTAGATGGCGTTCGTCTGCTGCACGAAGTTTATGTTGTATCGCGAAAGCGGAATTCCGGCGCTGGTGTAGATAGGATAATCGCCGATCATGGACGCGATATGTCCCTGATCATCCGCTTCCGCGTAGTACGAGTGCTCCTGCTGGGTGTAGTAGGAATACCAATATCCCAACGTCAGTGTGTTGTGCTTGGTGGTCCAGTGAATTGCGGAGTTCAGGCCGCTATGACGTTCGTGAAATGTGTCGATAGCCGCAGCGACGATCGTGCTGGCGCTGGAACTGGTGATCAGGGGGCCCGTATTCTGGTCGCCGACGTAGCTGCTTTGCGTCGGTAATGTCGTGCCGCCGTTTCCATACCCCCAGAAATAGGTGAAGTAGGGCGTCACGTCAGCCGTCAGATTATCGGCGAGGCGAAAATGCGCGGGAGCGCCGAGGATGAGCGAGTTCCGCTGGTTTTCGTCAAAGCGATAATAAGATGAACCGCCGTTACGATAAGTGTAGGCGTAGTTTGCTTTCGTCCCCAATGACTTCCATTGAGCCAGCGTCGGCGTCTTCAGGTAATAGCCCGTAGGGCTGTTGTAAGACAGGACGAAGGAAGCGCGATTTCCGTCGCCCCACTCTTTCACAGCCTTGGCGTCGACATGATATCGTGTCCCTCGCCCGGGACCGCGCCAGTTATCGGCGCCTTCATAGGAGAAGGACGCGAAGCTGCGGACGCCTGTGTGCCCGATCTCGCCGGAATCAAGCCGTATGAACTCTCGATTGAGCGCATAGGAGCCGTAGGCGAGGTTGACGAGGCCGCCGAAGTGGGCCGCGGGATCGCGCAGAGTCTCGCTCAGTTGTCCTCCGACGGCGTTGTAAAGCGGGGCGGAGATATCTGCGGAACCTTGAGCGAGGTTTATTGCCTGTATGTTTTCGTTGTCGGCGGTCGTGCCGGTGAAGATGAAGAAGTTCAACGGATCGGCGGCTGGAATTCCCTCATAGGTGTATCCCAACTCGAATTGGGTCAGGCCGCGAACCGACAGGCTGACCTGCTGATCGCTCGTCCCCAGCGGATCGCCGCTGCCGGTGACGACGCCGGGAAGGCTGGCGATCATATTGGTCGGGTTGCTGGTCGGACTTTGCTTTGCGATGAAATCGCGAGTCAGGCCGCTACGGGATTTGGGAGCATTCTGCTCAGGCATGAGACCGCCGCCGGGCGTGGATCCCGTGACGCCGGTGGCCGTCTGCAATTCCGCATGAACGTTGACGGATTCTGCTGATGCCCGACTGGCTTCTACGCCGGTTCTGGAAGGGGTGGAGGGCGCGGCGACTGGCGTCTTCGCTGTGGGCGCGTGACGCGATGCAGGTCGCGAATGACGGGGAGTGGATTTCTTCGTGGTTGCGGCGTCCATTGTCCCGGCGCCAAGCGCCATCAGGGACACGGAGGCCAGCACCATCAATGTGCGGCGGTGCGTCATTTAAGGACTCCTGGAATGGAAGCGGCGCTATCTGACGGCAAGCAGGAACCTCCGCTTCGATGAAGCCAATATAATACTTACAGCATGCCGCGCAAGTCGTTTTGATAACGCATCATCATGGAAATTGATAACAAATTACGGACGAAATTTCCCGAGTCATCTGCGACCGCGCGAAACGCCCGATAAATTGGTATGGAAAAGGTTTCCTTTCTGACGCATAAGCGGCCTTAGCGGGTTTGGAGGCTCTCATTTGGCCGAAGTTCGCGCCGTCGCCCCGCCCTGCGACATGTGGCATGGTTCGTTCGGTAGTTCGGCAAGGGGCCAGATGTCGCGAGCCGACTGTTCAGGCAAGGAAATACGATTTGTTGACTAACGACGACGCCAGAACACCTTCCGCGCTTGCGTCCGCCGGCGTCGCAACGGAGCGGCGGGATGAACGCTTCGCCGACATTGATCTATGGTCGACCGGTTCGATCCTGTCGGCGCTTGGCGAGGCCCAGATGGCTGCAGCGGCTATCGCTTACGCCGCGGCGCCGCAGATCGAGGCTGTCGTCGATGCGGCGCTGCCGGGCATGCGTAACGGCGGCAGACTCTTCTACGTCGGCGCCGGGACCTCGGGGCGGGTGGGGCTTCAGGATGGCGTTGAATTAACGCCTACTTTCGGACTGCCTCCCGAGCGTCTCGTGCTTTTACTCGCTGGCGGCGCGAAGGCTCTGTTTGAAGCGGTCGAAGGCGCAGAGGACCGGGAGGATGTCGCCCGAGCTGATGTACTTGCGCATGATCCGGGGCCAGACGATCTGGTGATCGGCGTGGCCGCGAGTGGTCGTACGCCGTACACGTGCTCCGCCGTGCGCGTTGCGCGGGAAAAGGGGGCGCTGACTGTCGGTGTCAGTTCCAATCCGCAAGGAAAACTGCTGCAGGCCGCCTCCATGAGCATCGTGCTCTCTACCGGGCCTGAGGTGATCTCCGGCTCGACCCGTCTTAAGGCGGGGACGGCGCAGAAGGCGGCGCTGAACATGCTCTCCACGGCGCTGATGATCCGGCTTGGGCATGCCTATCGTGGCCAGATGGTCGATATGCGTATCGTCAACGCGAAGCTCCGCGTCCGCGCGATCTCCATGGTGCGTCGCCTTGCGGGCGGGACAGACGCAGAAATCGAGGCCGCGCTCGCCGCCGCGGGGGACAACGTGAAGCGCGCCGTGATGATCCGCAAGGGCGTCCCGGTTTCAGAAATCGAGGTGCGTCTTGAAGCTGCAGGCGGAGATTTGCGTCGTGCGCTTGGTGAGACGGCGTAGGAGCATATCGTGGACGCGATCACTCTCGCCGCCGCCCTGACGCCTGACCCGGACGATCGCAAGCCGCTCTACATTCAGGTCAACGACCGCCTGCGCGCCTTGATCGACCGGGGAACGCTCAGGCGCGGTGACGCAATTCCGGCCGAGCGTGACCTTGCGGAGATGATCGGCGTCTCCCGCGTGACGGTGCGCAAGGCCTTCGTCGAACTGGTCGAAGCCGGCGTGCTGATTCAGAAAAAAGGCGCAGGCACCTTCGTTGCGGGACGGATAGAGCAACCTCTGTCTCGGCTGTTGGGCTTTTCGGAGGATATGCGTGCTCGGGGGTTCGAGCCCGGATCGGTCTGGCTGCGAAGGGAGGAGAGCGTCGCCAGTCCTGACGAGGCCATGGCTTTGGGGATCGCGCCCCACGCGCCGGTATTGCGCCTGAAGCGGATCAGGATGGCGAACGGGCAGCCAATGGCCATAGAGACCGCTGTCATGTCGGCCCAGTTCGGATTGAGGCTACAGGACATCGAAGAATCTCTTTATGACGCAGTTCGTAAGCGTGATCTTCTTCCTGTCCGGGCTTTGCAGAGAATACGCGCCCGGATGGGCGCGGTCTCCGAGATCGAATTGCTGCACCTTGAGAAGGCTTCGGCAGTTCTGGCGATAGAGCGGCGTTCCTTTCTGGCGGACGGTCGAGTTCTTGAAGTGACGTTCTCCTGTTATCGCGCCGATCTTTATGATTTCGTCGTGGAGTTGCGTGGAGGCGGCGAGGGAAGGTGAGCGCCATGCTGACAACGATTGGCCTGATGAGCGGAACGTCTCTGGACGGGGTGGACGCAGCAATCATAGAGACCGACGGGGAGCGCGTTTTTTCTCACGGCGCGCGGCTGAGCCTGCCTTATGCGCCGGAGTTGCGTCAGCGCGCGCGGGCGTTGCTGGACCGTGCGGCGGGCCTGGCGCTCGATGACCCTGAGTTACTGGCCGTGGAGCGTGAGATCACGTTGCGGCATGCGGAAGCGGTCAACGCGCTTTTGGCGGGTGCGCCGCATGTCGATGTGATCGGTTTTCACGGGCAGACGATCCTGCACGCGCCCGCCTCACGGCGGACATGGCAGATCGGCGACGCGACGTTACTGTCCGCCGAAACCGGCCTCCCGGTCGTTCACGATTTCCGAAGTGCGGACGTGGCCGCCGGCGGGCAGGGCGCACCGTTGGCGCCGTGGTACCACGCGGCGTTGTTCCATGGGGGAGACCGTCCGGTCGCAATCCTAAATATCGGTGGCGTGGCGAATCTGACATTCATTGATGCTGACGGGGCGGTCCACGCCTGCGATACGGGGCCGGGCAACGCGCTGCTCGACGACTGGGCGTTTCGTCATACCGGCGTCGCATGTGATTTTGACGGTGCGCTGGCGGCGGCAGGGACGCCGAACCGGGATATTACGGAACGCCTTTTGTCAGATCCATATTTTTCCCTCCCCCCCCCAAAGTCTCTGGATCGACTGAGTTTCGTTGCGGCTCTCGAGGCGGTGCAGGATTGTTCGCCGGAAGATGGCGCCGCGACGTTGGCGGCGTTCACTGTGGAGGCGATACGCCGCACGCCACTGCCAAACCAACCGTTGGCTTGGTACGTTTGTGGAGGCGGGCGGCATAATCCTGTGTTGATGGAAGGATTGCGTCGTGCGCTGCAGGGGGCAGTGCTCCCGGTCGAGCATCTGGGCTGGGACGGAGATGCGCTGGAAGCCGAGTGTTTCGGCTTTCTGGCGGTTCGGGCGCTTCGGAAATTGCCTCTGTCGGCGCCTGCCGTGACCGGCGCGCCCGTGTCGATCAGCGGTGGGCGATTGACGTGCGCGGGTCTCGCGCCCATTCCGAAATGGATCGGCGCGGGTCTAGAGCTGGGCAACACTCACGACATGTCGTGAGGGGCCGCTATACCCTTTTCTCTGAGCCGCTGCATGGCCGTGGCGACGTGTTGTGTTTTGAATACTTTTTTGCACGCAAAGAGTATTCGGTTTTCTTGCTTGGCGTCAGGGTTTTCATGTAAGGCGCGGTACGCACGGGGCGACAGACCAAGTGAGCGTCAGGTCGTTTTTCTAAACCAGCTCGCCATCACGTGAGCGCTTGCTTCGACGCTGTTACGTGATGATTTTTGTGAGACAATCCAGAAAATGCCTCTCCTAGCGACTTATCGGGTAATGTAGCCGTCCTGCGACACGCCCAAAAACTGCCTGTGTGAACATGGACGCAAGCATCGCATCGCACGCTGCGACATGTGTTGCGGTTATGATCTGCTGCATGGCCGTGACGCCGACCACCATCCCGACGGCCCAAGACGCGAACGGCGCCCAGCCGGGAGGCTTGAGGGATGGGGCGACAAGGTAGAAGTCAGCGACGATCACGCCGGACACGGGCATGAACGCAATCGAAAGGTATGTCAGAAATTCCACAAAATGTTCGGCGAGGCCCGCAAACGCGGCCGCAGTTCCGATTACGCCGCCGATTATCGTCAGCATTGCGTGACTCGCCCGCAGGGGGCGTAACGTCGAAGCGCTGAGCGCCATGCTGTAAAGGTTCAGGGCATTGATGGTCCATGTGCCCCCGAACACCAGCAGAAATGCAGCGGCTCCCATCCCGAGAGCGCGCATCGCCGCCAGGGCGTCGCCTTCAGGGACGGCGAGACCGGCGAATCCGCCAGCAAGCATCACGAACGATGCGGACAGCAGATAGGCGCAGACGCTGACGGCGATGACTTCGGCGGGGCGACGGAGAAAGCGACAAAAGTCCGGCATGGTCACTGCGCCGACCACGACGCCGCCGACAACTACTGTGATGACCTCTCCGGCAGATAGAGCGTGGCCGAGAATTCGCCACTCGACCTCCCCAGCTGTCGTGGCGCCGAATGCGCGGGCGAAGAGCTCCATGACGATCAACGTCATGAGCGGCGTCATCCACAGCGAGAGCCGGTCTATCGCGCGCAGACCGAGCGCCGTCGTTGCGGTCATCAGCGCGCCCGCGCCAAGCTCTAGCGGCCAGATGGCACCGTGGTAGCCGGCCAGAACCGCAAGCAGAGCGCGGGCGGCGTCGGCGAACAATTCGATGTTGACCCCGAACCATCCGACCAGCGACAGCGCGAAGAGCGCGTTGAGGCACGCCGCGCCGTGCTCTCCGAAGGCCCGGTTGGCCAGCATGTAGGAACTCAGCCGAGTGCGGCTGCCGATTACCCCCACCAGGGTAGCGATAATCGTCAGGACTACGCCGCCGCCCGCCAGCCCAAGGTAGAAGTTCGTCGGCGTGGCGGCGCGCGCCAGATCGACGCCGGTAAGGATTGTCGGAAAGGAGACGCTGGAGGCCGAGAGGATCAGCGCGACCCGCCACCATGGCCGAGCGGCCTCGTCTGGGGCCGGTTGCGTCTGGAACTCGCTGTCGCTTTGGAAGACTGACATATCCGTGGCGCCGCCGGGCCTAGAGCCGGTAGGCGCCAAAGTCGATGTCGGGGTATCCGAATGCGGCAGGCCCCATGATCTTCAGCGCCTCCGGCGTTTTGAGCAACGCATGGGCGGGCATACCGATAATCGCGACGGAAAGACCGTATTTGACCAGTTCCGTCGTGATTGGCTCCCCCGTTTCCCGCTCGACCAGCATGATCAGGTCAGGCACACAGACGCGGACGGCGCCGTCGATCCACAGAACCAGATTTTCGTTCTGGATTGCTACGTCTGCGGTAGACCCATTGTGCTCCGCATCGCCCTGCACCTGCACGGACCCGACGGAAAAGCCGCCCTTCAATTCCCGCGTGACACCAGTCACCTTACCGGTGAAGAGTAGCGTGGCGTCCGCAGCGAGAAGCAGCCGGTCCAGCACATCCGCATGCGTGCGGCGTGCGTCTAGAATGGCGCGACCGATCGTCAGCGCCTGCGACACCGTGCCCGGCAGCGCCGCACGGCGTATGAAACTCATCGACATCGGCGCGGTGCACATGCCTGCGCCGCCCCCCATCTGCACGGTCACTGCGCGGGCCAGCGCTTCCAGCCGGTGCATCGTGTCGACGGGATCGAATGTGACCACGTTGCCCTTGTCGTCCGCGACGGCCGCCGGTGAGCACTCCTGCCCATAGACGAAGAACGTCGTCATCTGGACTTCAGGGAACGCGCGTCCCATCCCGTCGCCGTCGAGCACCGGCAAGCCCGCCTGTGCGGCCGTGGCGATCGGCTCGATGCCGTTCGATCCGCCGATTTCTTCGGAGATCAGAGCCGACGCGTTCTTACCCGTGCGCGCTTCGATCGCCCGCATGGCGCGGAGACATTCGTCGCCGCGTTTGATCTTCTCCACGCCGACGACAGGCGCGCCGATGCCGCCGAGCGCATAGACCCAGGCTTCGTCGTCCAGCGCCTCGAACGGAATGACGCGGACCTGTGCGCCCTGACGCAGCAGTTCCCGCGCGCGAAGCATGCCGAGATAGGGATTGCCCCCGCCGCCAGTGCCGAGAACGGCGCAGCCCAGCGCGAGCGGCAGCAGGTCGGGCTCTTCGACCAGAAAACCGGCGTCGGAGCGTAGATCAGGCTTTGACATGGAGATCACCGATCACCTTGACGCGTATGCGCGTTGCGTTTCCTGGAAGATATGCGAGGGGAATTTCCTCGATCTCCGCAATATCGAGCGTCGCCGCGTCTGCGCCGGCAGCAACAGCCGTCCGGCTTGCGCTCTCCTTCGCGTCAGCCAGCGCGTCGGCGCGCGTTTGGGCCGCGAGGGAATAGACCTTGTCCACCTCCCCGGAAACCTGTGCGATGGCGGCGCCTACGGCGTTCGCGACCCCGAAATGTGAAGGCTTGAGCACAGGGAGCCCTGCGATGCGATCCTGATCGACGAGAACGGAGCCGCCTCCGACGACGATGACCGGAATTTCCTCCGACGACAGCCGGGCCCGCTCGACACAGGCCGTCAGAATACGCTCCATCTCCGCACGCGCAGCCCGAAGCAGGTCGGCGGGCAGGGAGGTCAGACGCGCAGGATCGCCAAGCGCGACGGCCCCGGATGCGATCATGACATCTGTCGTGGTCAGCGTGTCGCCCCCGAAAGCCATGCCTTCAGTCGCGAGGCGATAGCCCACCGAGTCAGGTCCGACGGTCACGCCTTCCGCGCTCCGCCTCACGATCGACCCGCCACCCAACCCGACGGAGAAAACGTCGGGCATGCGGAAGTTCGTGCGCACGCCGCCTACTTCTACGGCGATACCCGCCTGCCGCGGCAGACCGCCGCGCAGCAATCCTGCGTCGCTGGTCGTGCCGCCGATATCGACGACGATGGCGTCAGACACGCCCGACAGCCATGCCGCGCCGCGCATCGAATTGGTCGGGCCGGACGCGAACGTCATCACAGGGAAACGCTCGGCGAAAGTGGCGTCCATCAAGGTGCCGTCGTTCTGCGTCAGATACATCGCCGCGCGCAGTCCGCTTTGACGTAGCGCGTCGCGGAACGCGTTCACGACCGTCGCGGACAGGTCGCGCAGGCAGGCGTTCATGATTGTAGCGTTTTCGCGCTCAAGCAGCCCGACGCGGCCAACCTCATGGGATTTCGTCACATGAACGCGGGGAATTTCCTCGCGAAGAATTTGCTCGGCCCGATCCTCCATCGTCGCGTTGATCGGAGAAAAGACCGAGGACACAGCGATGGCGCGAGTGTCCGTGTCCTTAAGTTCACGAGCTACGGATCGCAGCCCGGTCTCATCCAGCGGAGCGATTTCCCGTCCGTCGAACTCATATCCGCCACCGAGCATGTAGGAGCGCCCATGAATTGCCGCTCGCAGGTCCGAGGGCCAGTCAGTCATCGGCGGCAGGCAGGCCGTCGCGGGCAGCCCAAGGCGGATGGCGGCTGTGGGCGCGAGGTGCTTTCTCTGTACGATGGCGTTAGTGAAGTGGGTGGTGCCGATCATCACCACATCTATCTGATCTGAAGAGACGCCGGAATCGTCCAGTAAACGCGCCAGCGCTCCGCTTACTCCCGATATAACGTCTTGGCTCGTGTAGACCTTGCAGGAAGCCTTGACGCCGTTGGAATCGATCATGACTGCGTCGGTGTTCGTTCCCCCCACGTCCACGCCAATACGAATCATCGGGTACGTCCAATCTGTTGTCGAGGCGGAACGAGTACGGGACGCCGTACGGCTTTGTCAAACTGGAGAAGCTCTGGTCGGTAAGAAGTGCAACGGCGGTCGACACTGGGCGCGCCAACGTCTCCTCGCCAATCGCTCCGGTCGTCGCAGAATAGGAGGGCGGAGCAAGGGGGTGTCGCCATTAGAAGACTTGCCGCTGTTGCTGCTTGACATAGCGCCGCCAATTATCGTTTCTATGGCGGTAGGCGATGGACTCCGCCTGCCGCTATAGAGCGAACCGCTTCACGAGAAGCTGATGATTCCTGTTTCGCGCCAGACGCACGACAGGAGAGCTTTGTCCGTCCCATGAGAAATATCTTACTGAGATTCGCGTCAGCGCGGTATCCTGCGATCTGCCACCGACAGGCGCAGCGGTGGAACAAAATGTGTGCGCAGTCCGCCTTCTTGATATGTTTTATAGAAAACAGCTGAGCCGCAGGTGAGCGTCGCGCGCCGTGCGCGTATGTGATTGATCGTAAGTAATCTGGAAGAAGATCACGTGTTGTATCCGAATTTAATCTCCACGCTCATTATCGCCGTCGCCGGAGCGATCGGCACATTGCTCCGCTACTGGGTTGGATTGGCGATGCTCCGCTGGAGTCAGTCTCTGCCTTGGGGAACGATCATGATCAACGCGACCGGATCGTTTGCTATAGCTTTTTTTGGAGTTCTGACTACAACAACTGGTCGTTTCCCGATCTCTGATACCGGGCGAATGGCATTCATGATCGGAATTTGCGGTGGGTATACGACTTTTTCTTCTTTCAGCCTCCAAACTCTGGAACTGCTACGTAGTGGCGCCCCAGTGCGCGCGGCTCTGAATGTCGTGATTTCGATCGCTTTGGGCATGATCGCGGTAACGGCGGGTTACTTGGCTGCACAGGCTATAAATCGGACGCAGAGCTTCTAAGAGGCACTGCGTAATTTTAGACGTCGATGGGTCAATTGATGAGGATTAATGTTCCTCGCTCCTGCAAGCCCTATCCGTCAGATGTGAGCGAGGCAGAATGACCGTTGGTGCCGCCTTATCTGATTTTGATGCTGGGGGGGCGTCGTAGCGGGAGTATTCGCTGCAGGGGCTGTTCAATGTCCCGCACTATGTGATCCGCTAAGGGATCGTCTGGCACACAGCACATCAGCAGATGCATCGGTGGCTGAAGATAAAATATCTATAATATATTATAAAAAATGACATTCTTTTTTGCGACTCGTGGTTGGGTGCGAGGCAAAACAAATGGCGGCGTTCATCGGCAGCCGCAGATAGCGCTCGATCATCTGCTGACGCTTCACGTAAAAAGCGAGGACGTCGGCGATAATGACGCGGCCTCTCGTTTCGTCTCAGATAGTCAGGACGCAATCGGCGAGGCAATGCCTCGGGCCTATGCTGATCAGGGCTAGAAGAAAGCGGTCGCGGCAGAGGTCACGCCGCTGAATGAATCAAGTGCGTAGTCGTGAAAATGACAGAAGGAAGGTGGATTCCCGTGGTTCGAATACCTGCCTATTATCGCGGCCTACATCCTTTAGAGTGGCAAGAAGACGCATGATATGGCGGCATTAGCTCCCCTCCAAGCACCCGTTGAAATTGCTCGCCCTTGATTCACGGCATGAACGATGGCATTCGTCTGATTTTTTTAAGTCGTTGTTCATTAAATGCATTTTAAAATACGCGTTTAGCAATGAACGGACAAATTAACGTCACCATCTAGTATTTTCTTGGATAGTTCGACGTGCATTTGCGCATATAACTCTGAATTTATTTTAGTTCGAACTCGGGTTTGTGCGGCTTTTGTCCTGCTTTCCGCGGCTTCTGGATCCATTGTGATGGAAGTTATAGCATTTATAATTGCCGCCGAGTCGCCAGGCTGAACATAGCATAAGGCATCTTTTGCAAAATAATCCGAGAGCCCTCCACAATCGGATGCTATTACTGGAACGCCTAGAATCACGGCTTCCTCTATAACCGTTATGCCTGAAGCATGAAAGTTCGGGTGAAGAGCAACAACGACGATGTCTGCATCGGCATACAGGTCAAGTAATTCGGTATTATTTTTCGCCCGAACCAACCTAACATTGCTGACGCCCTGAGTCGCGTCTTTAGCGGTCCTAGATGAGCTCGCAATATGAAATTCTATGTTTGGCAGCTGTCGAGCAACGTCGCCAAGTGTTTCCCAATCACGATGTTCATCATTTCCCAGAGACAAGACACGAATTTTAGTTCCACGGCACGTAACTCGCGCCGGTAGCATCTCGTCCGAACGAATACCGAAATGAACCCTCTCTACACGCAACCATCGGAAAAGGCTCCGGCACCCGTCGCGGTTAGAAATCGACAATGTGGTCATCAAATCCAACCGCTTCAAAAGAAGACGGTAAAACCACCGCTTTAAAAACCAGTATTGATTCCACCTATCGTAAAGCCAAACAACTTGCCCGATTAATTTAGGTCGCAGGTTATGATTTCTGAATAAAAGTAAGCAAAGTACCGCTAGGGTTTGCGATTCTGTGTGAGTCCAAACGACGTCAGAGGCAAAAATACCTTCTCGGTTGCGCCACGTATGTACAAAATCGAATCCGAAAACAACTCGAATTCCGTAACGAAGAAATTTTTGATATTTTTTCTCAGGATAATCTTCCGAGTATAAAACGGACACTTCGTTGGATTCGGCTCTATAATAACCATAAGCTTTGGGCTCGTTGAGCCCCAATATACCACCATCAATCCAACGTTTACGCCACGAATTTGCCCCGAAACCGTATGCTAGTTGAACAAAAACTTTCATAGCGCGCGAACCAATCGTGTTTATGTTTAAGTCGGCACCTTGATTCGACAGCAGCACGACTTTGGCCAAGCGATGTAGCACAATGTGGTCGATTCCGTTACCCTGCAAGTTTGTATCGGGCGCATTTTTTTGTCTGGTTTTTCCAGATTGAGATTAACTTGGGTGCTGCGCTCTTGCATCTTGATGATCGTGTGGTATCTGCCGGCGCCTCTGCAAGTTTCAGTCTGGCGAAAAGGCATCCGATTTCGTTTCTCTTGTGTAGAACGAGTCGCAGACCGCCCAGACGAGGCAAAAAAAGTATCGGTGGTCGGGATTACGAAAGAGAGTTAATCAGTCGGTCATTCTACGAACAGGACATCACTACCTACGGTTCATTGAAGAAAACCCGTAAATCAATGTGATTTGGAATAGAAGTGTCCACGAAAAACTCTATATGATCTAAAATTGTCTGGAAATTTCCAGGGTTGGCGACGCATTGCGACACGACGCGATGATGCATTTCTGTCTGCACCCACATCATAGCAAGACCCATGCCCTTAGCTCAAAAAAAGATTCAATCAACCAAATGACAATCTCACAGTATCATAATTGCCAAAATGTCTTCAAAAATTTGCTTATTTTCATTAACGCCATAAACTCCACTGAAAATATTTTTAATGAGATAAATGAGAGATTTTGGCATCTTCCTATCGATCATCATCATTCTTTTTGATAAATTAAATTCCTGTCTTTTCCAGAAGTGTTTTTTCTCATTGGAAATATAAAATCCACTCTTCTCCATATTGATAATAATTTTGGAGAATTTTTCGGAAATATTGTAACGTTTGTATAGATATTCTCTATATTTTGGTTTGATTTTTTTTATGTCGGCAATGATGTTTCTTTTGCGTGCGCCATAGATATTTTTACTATGCTGTCTATAATCTGCGAGTGGCAGATGCGTATGAACCACTCCATTCAATAACATTGCAAGCATGGTAATCCATCGATCGTGAGCAAGCCGTTGCTTGGGGTCGATCAAATCAACGGGTCGTTGTTGGGAGTTGAATTGATCGAGCAATTCTCTGCGGAATGTGCAGGTAAAGCCAAAAAATGTGTTCCAAGGAGAAATATCGTTGTATTTAAGTAATCCCTCAGCTTCACATTGCTTAAATGTTCCTTTCACTGTGTCGTTTTCATCAATTAGACGTGCGTCGTGGCTATGCATCCAGCATTGAGGATCGTTCAAGGCCGATACTGCCTCCGAAATCTTGGACGGCGCCCAGATATCATCTTGATCGCAAAATGCGATATATTCGCTAGTACACAAACGCGCCGCTTTAAAGAAATTTTCTATATAACCAATATTTTTTTGATTGCGGTGTATATGCACAGGGAATGCCGCTCGTGTAGCGAATTGTTCCAATATCACAAGTGTATCGTCGGTTGAGCCATCATCGCACACGACTAACTCCGCCGGAAGATGCTCTTGGGCAAGGAGGGAGTTAAGTTGTTTGTTCAGGTGAGCGCCGCCTTGATAGGTAGCCATAGCGATGGAAACGCGCTTTTCACTCATGCTAATACCCTTAGATGCTGATTTGAAATGTTCGAACATCATCAGGCTATTGTGAATCATCTGTTTTTGCAAAGAGACGGAGTGATTGGCGGTATCGACCGATATTGCCCGACGCGAAACTAGGCGAGGAAACTACTATGTCCATCGGGCCTAACGGATGCTGACGGGGCAGGGATTTTTCAATTTGTAACGATATAAAAATGGTACGATCGGCCTCGGACGAAAGGCAAGTGTAAGGGGAGGGATCGAAAAATCCCTCGGGCTTTTAACGACGGGCGTCGACCGTTTGATCCAGTGTTGATGTTCAAAGTCTTTGCGATCCAGATATTGCACAATCTGCTCAATGAGCAGACGAAACACCTGGTCAATGATCGTCTCATTTTTTGTGCATTTTCCTAGTCTGGGACTGCGCAGGTCAAGTATCCGACGTCAGGATGATCTGGTTGCTTCGTGAGGGTCTGACGCAGACTGGCCTCATCGACGTGCTGGTCAACGCATCAGCGCCACCCGGCAAGAACATCGGATGTCTGGTGATGTCGGGCCCAATTCCTGGTTGCCATCGGTGATGACGGCTCCAAACGCAAAGCGAGAGTCATCACGCGAACCCATCAAAATCTGTCCCTAGCGTGCCCAATGAACGTATAACTAGTTCGTTTCGTCAGTTAGAGCGCGCGGTTTAGTGAGGTTTGTAATTCCAGCCGATTTTTGATGTTTTCTTCGCTTTTCCGACGAGAGCATGAATTTGCCTACGTAGTCTGAGCGATGCTCAGCGGTGTCAGAAAAATCTCGTCGCGGATCGCGGGGGGCATGCCGGCGAGACTGCTGCGAATAATCGTCTGTTTGTCTGAGCCGTCCTGTATCGTTGCCGGTCTGGCACTCTCGGATGTGACCCGCCAGCGCAGCTTTGGCGGATGAAAGAATGCTTACTGACGACTGCACCGCTGGTGTGGAAGCGCCGTGATCGAACGGATTTTACAACATCGCGCCACGGATCCTGATCGTGATAATGCATACATGATAATCGATAGCACGATTGCGCCTGTGCCACAGCGCAGCATGGACGTTCGCGAAAATGAGGCGCAGGTCAATCATCACATGATCCCGCGGCCGACTGACCGTCAAAATCCATGGCATAATGGGTGCTGCGGCATGGGCCATGGCGCTATTCCTGACGCTCGGACAATAGGCCAACATCACTGAGGCGGAGCGTTGTTCGATGACGCCCACTCCCTTGCCAAAAGGCGCTGAAGAGTGACAGATCACGCCGGATATTTAATCAGGGCGAAACCTTGGCCACCCAAGGAAACTCGGATTCTCCCTCTTCAAAAAGAGAGACGAAATCAAACGTTTTTTCCTAGACTGAAACCATCAGAGACACCGCAATACGCTACGGTAAACCGATATCAATTCCCATCGCAGCACTACAACTTGCTGCCCCCATCACCGGAGCAAACTGGCGAAAGGAACTATTGCTTCGCCAAAAACGCCCGAGCCAAGCGATCGAACTCTTCGACACTCAGGGTTTCGGCGCGTCGTGTTCCTTCAATCCTCGCGGCCGACAGGAGATGTTCTCCGCCTATGCCCTTGAGAGAACCGCGCAACATTTTCCTCCGTTGTCCGAATGCCGCAGCGGTGACGCGCTCCATCGCGGAGAACAGCTCTGGCGACGGCTGTTCCGGTCTGGGCGTTATGCTGACGACCGCCGACCAGACTTTTGGCGGAGGAGAGAAAGCGCCAGGGGGGAGCCGCATTACCTGCGCACAGTCCGCGCACCATTGCGAAATGACGGCGAGACGACCGTAATGCTCACTATCCGGCGCCGCGCAGATGCGCTCGGCGACCTCCAGCTGAAACATTAAGGTCAGCCTCTCCCACTGCGCGGCTTGCCGGAGCCAGCCGATTAGCAATGGGGTGGCTACGTTATACGGGAGATTGGCGACGATATGGCGCGGGGCGGGACAGAGCTCGGTGAGATCCACGGCGGTCGCATCGGCCTCAATAAGCCTAAGACGGTCCGGCGCTTCTTCGGTAAGTTCACCGATCACAGCCACAGCGCGGGAGTCGACCTCGATCGCCAGAACCGATGCCGCGTCGCTGTCGAGCAAAGCGCGGGTCAGGCCGCCGGGGCCGGGGCCGACCTCCACGACATGTCGTCCCTTGAGTGACCCTGCCAGCTGAGCGATGCGCTCGGTGACATTAGGATCAAGAAGGAAGTGCTGTCCAAGCGCTTTTCGAGCGTCAAGACCGTGACGTTTGATTACCGACGCCAGCGGTTCGCGGGTCGTAATCACAAAACCGCCGCGTGTGAGCGCCCATGCGCAGAAGAAAACAACATGATGGCTGTCAGGTCTTCGAGCGCATTTCGATGACCGCGCGCCGGTGCAGATCGCGGTCCAACTGACGCGCGGTCTGCTCGACGCGCTCGTTCAGAAGCTGATCCGCGATTTCGCTTGGCGTCTGGTCAGCGAAGTTTTTCGTCTGCTTGCTGCAGATCATAAGCAGGTCGATACCGTCTTCGGACACCAGCGGGCGCGTTGTCTTGCCAATCGGAAGTTCCGAGAGCACCTGACGCATCTGCGGATTGAGGCGTTCCAGTTGCAGTTCACCGGGATTGCTCGGCCGCACTTCGCCCAGCTTTTTGTTCATAGCAGCAAGGTCGTCGCACGCGTGGACGCTCTGACTGATCTGAACCGCTTGCTGTAGTGCGCGGCGCTGCTGATCGGTCGGCGCTTGTGGGTTGAGTTTCTCGGTGAAGGGTATGAACGCCTGCCGGACGTCGAGCAAAGTGCCGGGTTGATGGCCGATGACGCGTTTGCCTTCGATGGTCGCGATCACGTAACCGCCCGCGACACGGATCGGGTTGGAGATGGCGCCCTCAGGCATCTGCCTGATCATTGCGACGACCTGCGGGTCCAGGCTGTCCTCCTGCACCCAGCCCATCGATCCGCCATCGAGCGCGCTCTGCGCCTGCGAGAACTGCGCAGCGACGATGGGGAAGGGAGCGCCGCTACGAAGTTGCTGGATGATGGTTTCGGTGAATTTCAACTCCGTCTCGGTATGACGGGGATCTTCGACCGGCACGAAAATTTCGCTGATGAGGTATTCTGGACGGCCTTCCTGTTTACGAAGAGCCTCGGTCCGTTCGGCGATGTCTTCCGACGTCATGCGCGCACGGGAGCCCATCTCCTGACGAAGAACCTGCGTCCAGCCGATCTGCACGCGTATCTGGTCGATCAGGGTGGTAAGAGATACCCCGTCCTTCTCCAGTCGATCGCGCAAGGCATGCTCGGGCATTCCGTTGCGTTTTTCGATGCCGGCGATGGCGGAGGCAATCTGCTCTGACGTGACGATGATGTGGCGATCTAGGATTTCCTGCGTACGGAGACGTTCGTCGATCAGCTGTCGCACGATCTGCGGACGAAGCCGGTTCATCAGGTCTTCGCTGACCGGCAGGCCGGTGGATAGCGCAAACAGGCGTCCGCGATTGTCAACGTCCCGGCGAGTCAGAGGGGTGCCATTAATGACGGCGATGATCGTGTCCTGTGTCTCCCCGTACACAACCTTGCTCTTGCCGGATTCTGCGCCCTGCACGGCGGCGGGCGCATCCTGATCCGTTCCGGCGGCAGGAGGGGCGGCCTGTGAGCCGTGATGACGGTGTCCGTGTAGCGAAGCCTGAGCGGACGCCTCTGGCGCTGTCACGAAGGGGGACGTCGCGCCCAGAACGGTCATGATGGCCAGGGCGGACCCTGTAACGGAAAGGCTCAGGCGCATGGAAGGTCGATCTCTCACCGTTTGGACAGGGCGGATACTGTTGTCTAGCGGAGTAAGGGGGGTTTTTGAAGCGCTACGGTTGCGGCCTCTGGTGGAGGCCATGGCCGAAGCGCGGAACGCTCGGCTCCGAGCAAAGGGCTCAGCCGTTGAGCGAAGAAGGCTAAATCATTTCAGGCCGAACGCGCCGATCGTCTTGAGCGTGAGCGTGAACAGGTAGGTCGAATTTCGCTGCTGGCCGCCGATCGTTGTGTATTGCTTGAGGTAGAGGAAATCGAGCCCGAAGCAGTCGTTCTGATAGCCAACCGAGGTTCCCAAAGACACAAAGCTTTTCCTCGAAATGGCTCGACGTGCGAAAGCTGATGCATGCCAGTTCGCCCAGTATGTCGACACGCCACCGCTGAGTTCGTTGGTGCGCTGGAAATACACCGACGTCGGCGTCGAGTTGCGGAAATTGTTGACATAATAATAGTACGGCGTGACCGGTTCCCACACATATCCGCCGTTGATCTGGAAATGCGGAATGGATAGGCCGAACAGCGCGTCGCCGAAGTCGATGTCCCCGTTCTTCGGGTTTACGCGTGCACGGGCGGTAAAGTTGAAATATTGCGAAGGCTCGACGCGCGCGCGCGCCACTACGTCCGAAAGATGGTGATTCAGTCCTGAATAGGGCAGTCGATCATGCTCGACATGTTCCTGGAAGCTCTCACCCACCAACAGATCAACCTGATGGCCATTCCAGGTCCAGTTTCCGTGCAAACCGATATTTGCCCGCGCGCCACCGTCGATGCGGTCGGTGCCCTGATAACGGTTCAGTTCGAACAATGTTGAATCCGTGAACTCGTAATTCAGACTGTCTTCGTTCGGCAGAAGCCGGGAGGCGCCATTTCCGGTGTTGGGCGCGTAAATCGCCTGAACGATCGGTTCGAAAATCTGCGTTCCGCGTCCTTTTGAGAAGGTGCGCAGAAACGGCCAGTTCATTTTCAAGGCGACGGTCGGCACGACCTGCGCGCGTGTCACGGAGCCGCTGTACGTGTAGAAATTCGGACGTTCATTCACTGATCGAGCGTGATACAGCATCGAATCGAGACGCAGGGTCAGAAGGTATTTCTGCCCCCAGCTGTTCCGGAACGGGCGATCCCAGTTGAGTTGCAACTCGCCGCGCTGGTCGCTGGTGCCATTCGAGCGATAGACGTTGAAATCGTGGGTGTTCACGCCAAGCCTGCCGCCAAGCGCGTCAGGTTGTCCGAGGAAACTGTATTCGTAGGACGGCAGGACGAACGGCAGGTCGCTGTTGCTGATGACGCCCTGATTCAATCCCTGGTAAAATTGAGTGTCGAGGCGTGAATATGCTCCGGTGCCGAATCCTTCCAGATAAGCGTTGGAATTCAAGGTGTCGGCGCCGTAACCCTGAATGCGGTAATCGCGCATATAGTTCGCCGAACTGGCGATATTCACATTGAAACCGCCCCGCCATGTCGGGGTGATGTTGGCGAGGCCGCGTGCGAACACGTAGCCTTGGATGCCATGGTCATTGGTGGCGCCAACAGAATTACCGAACGTATTAACGTAGCCGCTTTGCTTATGCGTGTCGTAAGCGACGCCGCCGAGGATCGTCAGCGTACCGAAGTTCAGCCTGTTGCGGTACTGCGCGCTGATCTGCGGTCCAGTTTTTGTTGACACCAGCCCCTGTATCGTCGCGTCGGACTGATCGTCGATGACCCAGTAATAGGGGACGGTCAGATATGTTCCCAGGTAGCGGTCGTGCGGCGTCAGGCCTGGGGTAAGAAAACCGCTGTGTCGTTTCGCCGAAGGGTCGGTCATCGAGAAGAACGGCAGATACAGAACCGGGATGCCCAGAATATCCATGTAAGCGTCGCGGAAGTTAATCTGCTGGTGCTCCAGGTCCTGCGTGGCGTCGTAAGCCCTAAGTTGCCAGAATGGCGGGCGGGTCCTGTCTTTGGCGCAGATTTCGCAGGCAGTGTAGACGGCGCGGGAGAGATCGTTGATCTTCCCGCTCGTGCGGCGCATGCCGTTGGCCGCCAGTTTCGCATTGTCCTGCATGATCGCGTTGACGTGCGTCATGACCCCTTCGTGCATATCGCCGGTGAGTTCGGCATAGCTCGAAAAAAGCACCGACCCGTCCGGCTGACTCGATGCGACGCTGCCGGTCGCCGCGATGATCCCGGTGTTACGGTCATACGTCATCTTGTCGGCGCGCATGATCCGGTCGCCCTGCCAGACCTGAACGTTACCGGTCCATGTGATGACGCCCGCATGGTCGTCGTAGCTGACCTTGTCCGACTGAAACGTGACCGGCTCGCCCGGATTGTTGGTACGCCCGGTGTTGACGTGCAAGGGAGTGGCGCGGAACTGCGCATGGGCGGAGGACCCGGCGAAAGCCCCGAGTACGCCAAGTGCCCACACGCCCGCAGGCAGCCTCAACCGGCGGGACAAATCGAAAGGAATTGCGTCTCCGGCTTTGACCCGACGCCTGCGCGCCCAACGAGGGGCGCGGCGCAATGACGTGACCGAACTAAACCGGGCGAAACTCAAGATCAGCCGTCCTCCAGATGCAGCAGCAATGAGACGGCAAGGCAAAGCCCCGCCCCGGTTGGCGCCCACGCCGCAAGCAGCGGCGGCAAGGCGCCGGAATTACCAAATTGCTCGGCGACTTTCGAGACTGTGAAGAGCAGAAAACCGGCCGCGACGCCAGAGCCGATCATCTGCGCCACTCCGCCGCGACGCGTCGGACGCATGGAGAAACCGGCGGACACCAGCGCCATTGTGCCCGCAAGTATTGGCAGGGCGAGCAACGATTCAAAGTGTAAGCGATGCCGGATGGAGGAAAAACCCGATCTCTCAAGCAGCGCGATGAAGCTCGGAAGAGCCCAGACCGATAATGTGTCGGGCGATGCGAAGCTCTCCTGCACCCGCGATAGCGTCAGATCCGTGGGCAGTGTGACGATATGCGGCTCTCCCGCAGTCTCGTCCGGACGCAGTGTCCGGGCCTGCTGGAAAACCCACTGGCCCGGAGCAAGCAACCCAATCGGGGCCTCGATCCTTTCGATGAGATGATCGTTTCGGTCGATGCGGAAAATGCTGATGTCGCGAATTTCCAGTTGCTTTTTCATCAGCCGGGTGTCGCGGGCGTGAAGGATCGCCACGCCATGGGCGTCGAGACCGGAATCGAGTTGCCTGAGCCACAATGACGAACCTGATAGGCTCAGCGGCCCGCCGCCGGTGCGCAGATATTGTGAATCCAGAGCCTCCGCTCGCGCATACATGATGGAAGACAGAGGCGAGATGACGGCGGTGGTCAGGCCGCCAAGCAGAAGCGCGCAGGTTAACGGAGCCGCCAAAAACTGCCACGCGGAGATACCGGCTGCGCGCGCGACGATAAGCTCTGAAGACCTTGTGAGACGCCAGAAACAGACGATCCCGCCCAAGAGCACGCCGAACGGCATGATTTCCATAAAAAAATACGGGATGTGCAGTCCGGCGATCTCTGTGACCAGGCTGGTCGGCACGTCGGGTTTGGTGGCGACGCGCCGCAGCAGGTCGATGAAGTCGAACAGGCAGACGATCCCGGTCAGCGTGGCTGTCATTGACAGGACCGACAGCATGAACTGGCGCGCGATATAGATGGAGAGCGTGACAGAAACCACCACGAGACGGATCTCCCGCGTTCTAGCGTGAGGCGGGCGAGGCGTCGCGAGACGCGCCCAGCCGTCTCGTGACGTCGGATCCGGAGGAACCGATCCCTGACGCGAACAGCATTGCGGCGCAGATAAGCCCGGGAACGGCCGCTTCGATCAGAATCAGGGGAATCAGCGCGGTGTTGCGGCTCGCAAGGTTCTGGAGAAGCAGGTTTAACGCCAGCAGCGCGACGACCGTCACGACGGCGAGGAGGGGGCGGCTGATGTTTCCGTGTCTGGAGAAAGCTCCCTGCAGTACCGCGACGAGGCCGATCATGGCGAAAGAGAACGCTGTGAACGGGGAGGTGATTCGCCGCCATCCCTCGACCGCCAACTTGCCCCGGTCGCGGTTGCTGACCTCATGTAGGTTAGGCGACAGCAGCTCATGCAGAGACATTTCGGCAGCGTCCCGGTAACGCACTTGGCTGTCCTTGTTGGATGTCAGGTCGAGCGCGTTCCGGTCAAACAGTAGCATAGTCAGGCGTCCGGTCTTCGGGTCGATTTCCTGCCGCGATCCTTCGAACAGCACGACCCGGGGCTGATCGTTCACCAGCAGCATAGTGCCTCTCTTGGCTAGAATCGTGGCGCGGCTGTTGGCTACGCGGTCGTCCTCCACCACGATTCCGCGCAGGGTGCCGTCATGATCGCGTTCGCGGACATAGACGGTCATGACGTCTGACACACGCGTGAAGACGCCTTCCTGAAGCATGAAGGCCGCCATCTTGTTGCGGATCTGGAATTCGAACTGCCGGAAGTCACGATAGGAAACGGGGACGATCCACAGGTTCAGAAGGAACGTGAGGGCGGTCGCGAAGCTTGCGCAAACCAGACCCGGCCTCGCCAGGGCGAACGGTGAGAGGCCAGCCGCCCGCATGACGGTCAATTCGCGGTCTCCAGCCAGCCGCTGATACATGAAGAGCGTCACGATGAAGGTAGTGATCGGCAGCACGACCGCTACGAACGACGGGATCATCATGCTGGTCAGTTCGATGAACACGCGCAGCGAGAGGCCGCGATCAACGACCAGAGACACGAATCGGAGCGACTGCGTGAGCCAGATCAGCGCGGCCAGCCCGCCAGTCGAGGCGGCGAGCGCGACAAATAGCTGACGGATAACGTAGCGGTCGAGTGTGGTGAAACCCTTCACCGGAGGACACCTGCGGTGTGTCGAGCGGGCAAGGCTGCGTTGTGCAAGCGAGCGTCGCGCGATTCGCGCCAAATATCAGCCAGAGCAAGCACCGCTTCCACTCCTCCGTTGAGGCGAACGAACGGCCGAACGTCTGACGCCGCTAACCGTTGCAAGACGGTCACGGCGGGAGGGAGGGCGACAGCACGATCGCCGCGTTCCACGTTGGAGACGCCGTTGAAACCTGGCGGAGAAGGTGGGATTCGAACCCACGGTACGCTTACACGCACGGCGGTTTTCAAGACCGCTGCCTTAAACCACTCGGCCACCTCTCCTGAGCCCGTAAAATCTTCTAGATCAAAGACTTAAGGGAAGGCAAGTCATCGAACACCTCCACCAAATCACGGGTCTGTGCCGCCTTTTGTGCCAGCATTGGCAACCTCGTCAAGCTCAGACGTGTCAAAGGGCGGACAGATAGATCTCGATCGTCTTTACGGACGTGTGTCCTAGATGCCTGTCTGGCCGGTAAATGTCACCCCCGCCTTGAACTGTCGGATCGCTAAGGCCTGTCGGAGATCATGTGAGCGGAACCGGCGGAACAGATGTCCGTCGACAATTTTTCGTCCATCGAGCCGTCGCATGACCGCTCCAAAATTGCTGGCGACGTCACGACAAGCATCCATCCCGATTCCTGAATGTCGGGCGGGTTGTGTGATCGCTTGGCAAGACTTCGGTTACGTTGCCGCCCGGCGTCACCGAGGCCAGCGTCCGCGGCGGTTGACCTGTGTTGGCCAGGTTAGCTGCAGCAGGTGCAGGTCTCCTTTCGACGTCCGCTCATCTCCTTCATGACGGCAGGGCAGGAGCAATTATCAGGGGGAGGGGCAACTGCCCTTCTCGACAGCCTCCCCATCGCACAGTGGCTGCTGACCGATTGCCTGCATGACGCCGAATAAAACTGTGGCGCGCCGGAGGAGGGGGAGTGAAGCCGCTCACTCCTCGTGGGAAATCACATGGGAAGCTCGTTAGACACGACAAGAAAAAATATAAGCGATGCGTCAGATCGAGATCATGTCTGGACGCCTCGGGGATTGGAAGGCGCGTCCCAGCACGCCATGACAGAGGTTCAGCCATCATGTGCCGGCTATGAGGCCCAGGCTTACGCCAACGATTTCGCTACCGGGACCGCCAGCGTGATCCGGACGGTGGGAAACAAGGTCATTCAGATGTGGTCGGCGAATGTCGGACCGGGCACGCGCGTCAACTATCCGATCGCGATGTCGTCGCTCGGGTCGCAGCCGATAGGGGTCGCCTATTCCGCGAATGGCGCAGGCGCCGGCAGCTAGGTCAACTGCTACGCGGCGGATAACAGCGGCTTTACCGCGACGGCGTTCGGGTCTGACGGATCGACGCGGACTGTGACAATCACCTTTTTGATCATGGGGATTTTATAATGGCGGAGATCGACGCCCGGACTGTCTACCCGAACCGGTCTTATGCGTCGTGCGACATGTCGGCGGCGCAGCCCGCGCCTGTGACGGGCTGGTGGGCTGCGTGGGGCATGAGCGATCCCGCCGTCGCGCCGCCGGTCGCGGATCTGGTCCCGCTGACGGCGGATCAGTGGGACGGTCGCCTGACGGGCGGATGGGGCGTGCAGGGCGGAGCGCTGGTCGCCATGACCGAAGAGCAGCTTGCGGACGCGGTTCCTCTCGCCGTCCGGGCGGGCTTTGCGCTCACGGCCGCGCAATACGTCGTCTGGGCCGAGTATGGATCGCTTGGCGACGCGGCTCCGGGCGCGTGGATCTCGTATCAGAAAGCGCTGAAAGCCATTGTCGACGGGACTGATACGACCAGCACAATCCTGCCTACTGCTCCCGTGGAGACCAGCGATGTCTGACAGTGCCGCAACGAAAGAAGATATCGACAAACTCAGGGACGATACCGACGCGAAGCTCGGTCAGATCTGGACCGAACTGCGCAAGCTCAACACGGCGGAAAGCAGGTGCGCCGCACTGAACGGGGCGCTGCTGATCCTCGGCTCCGCCATCGGAAGCGGCATCGTCAACGCACTGCAGCATGCGCGCTGATTGTGATTTGCCTTATGTATTATAAAGGAAACGAAAGTTAATTATTGACAGCAGCGAGATAAAGCGGCGCCCCAGGCATCACAAAATCGCGAGGTTCCATAGTTTAATCGAACTTTAGCTATTCCACCTTTTGTTAAAATTGAGGCGTTTAAATGGATCGTTTCGAGAGCAAATTAATTTATTGATTAATATCAATGATTTAAATTGAGAAAAAAATTTTATTTAGGCGTATTTGTTGTTTGTTATGTAAAAAATAACATTACAAATCAAATAATGGAATACAGGCATTTTATGAAAGATGTCCAATTATAAAACAACTTTCGCAATTGACCTGTTTGGAAAATATTAATTTTCGTGGCGCTGCCAGCGTTGATCTGAAACCGAATTCAGACACATCCTTGAAGAGGGTATTGCTATGGCTACGACGACGACAACGACAACTACCAGCAGTGGCGTAAAATACACGGTAACAACGAATACGTTGTTGGGCGCTATAACCTCATGGAATGTTACGATCACTGACCCGGACGGCACTACGGCTTACAACGGCACACTCCTTCCAGGTGCTCTGGGCATCCTTCAGACCGGTTACGTGGCTTCATCCACCGATAGCGCAATCAGCATTGCGAACCTGCTTGTTGGAGCGACCTACATTGTCCCCGCAGGCGTTACCGGATCTGTGGACATTCTGGCGAATCTGATCACGATCTTTCCGACGACGATCTACGTGGGCGGGACAGCGACGATTTCAACGCTGTTGAGCGCGCTCAGCGGGCTCGTCGTCGATGTCGACGGAGGCACGGCGACCCTCAACAATGGTTTGGTGGCCAACGCTCTTTCCGGAACGACCGTCAATATCACGAACGGTGGCACATTCTCTGGTGGTACCTCGTTGATCACCGCACTGTCCGGGACAACGATTCACTTCGGAACAGGCGGGGGCACCTTCATTCTGAATGCAGGGGCGTCGCTTCTCAACCTGTCGAGTACATCTATAACGGGCTACGATCCGTCCAAAGATACAATCGAGTTGGAAAATACCGTTACGACAGTATCGTACTATACAATAACGGGATCATCCACGGTAAAAACGATAACGCTATACGGTGTATCGGGGACCGAGATAGCGTCATACAGCGCTACGCTCGCCAGCGGGGTGACGCTGACAAATAATACGTATTATATTAACGGAAGCACAACCAACCCGCTAAAAATTACCTATTCAGATAATAATACTTACATAGGGGCCTGCTTCCTTCCTGGTTCGATGATCCGGACGCCCTCAGGAGACGTGCCTGTTGAAGACGTCCGCATTGGGGATGTCGTCACTACCTTCGATTGGCGCAGCAATACTGAAAAAACGCAGAATGTCCGATGGGTTGGCTGCAAGAGCGTCACCGTAAGCAAGGATCTCCGGGACGATGAAGCCGGATACCCGGTTCGTGTCCTGAAGGATGCAGTCTCGCAGGGCGTTCCTTGCAAGGATATGCTCGTCACCGCAGAGCATTGTCTTTTTTTTGAGGGAAAATTTATTCCGGTCAGAATGCTGGTTAATGGAAAAAGTATTTTTTATGACATGAGCATTACGACCTACACTTATTACCATATCGAGACGGAACCGCACGCAGTCATCTGGTCCGACGGCATGCTGACAGAGACGTATCTGGATACCGAAAATAGATATCTCTTCCGACAGCATGGAGAGGTTTCGACAATAGCCGGTCGCGCTCGTTCTTGGGAAAGCGACGCTGCTGCGCCGTTGACCGTGGAACGCTCCGCTGTCGAGCCGATTTATCGTGCGATCGACGCTCGCGCAGCTGTGGTGGCGGAAAATTCGCCCGAAAATGAAGTATCTTTCGAGAGCGATCCGGACGTCCACCTTATGACCGACAGAGGGCAGATTCTGAGGCCTCTCAGGCGTAATGGCGACCATTACTCCTTCATGATTCCGCCCGGAGTGAGCAACGTCAGAATCATGTCACGTAAAAGCCGGCCCAGCGATTCTATCGGCTCCTTTGTCGATGACAGGCGTGAGCTGGGTGTGCTGGTCGGTAATATTATGAAATCCAGCGCTGATAAGGTCGAAATCATCGATCAGCATCTTACGGCCTTGTCTCTGGACGGGTGGCACGGACTGGAAGAGGGGCGAGGTCGCTGGACAACCGGAGCAGGAAGTGTGTCCGTCGCTTCCGATTCCTCCTGCTCGCCCTTCTTTCTTGCCGTAGAGGTGATGGGCGCTGGGCCTTATCGGGCGCCCACTAGCGCAGTTAGCATTGAACGCAGAAGAGCATAAATAAAGATCGCGTGGCATCCGACGGGCGCGGTGATATCCGCTTCCCGTCGAGTGCAAAGGATTTTTTGTAGTTTTCCGGTGTTTCGCCTGAATGTCGATGCGTTGGCCAGCCGCTCTTTGGGCAGTTTTTTGCTCAGTGCATCAAGTGAATGGCTCGCTGCAACTTGCGTCCGAGTGGCCGCATGAAAGCAGTCTCATGAATTTCGAGAAGGTCGGTTCATATCTGCGTCAGCCAGCGTTCCCATTCACCCTGGCGGATATCGTCGAAAAACGTATTGCGCTCTGATTCGGCGTGTTGCCCGAAGGCAATATGATCGCGGGTCGCACGTTATTTCGCCCTTCAGAGATCCAGAATTCTCTCCGGTTTGGCGCGCCCGCGAATCACGTCGACAATTCCCAGAAGATTGCCAAGAAGACGGCCGCGTCGATCAATATAAGATTCGGGTCGCACGCTGCGGGCCGCGTTCATTCCCATGTTGCGTGAGATACTCAGAAGAGACTTTCGCCACGCAAAGGTGCCCTTGCGGGCGAAATAAACCGGATTGACGACCTGCGAATACCCGAGGCGTTTTCCTGATGTGCGTCCCTTTTTTGTGCCTAGGTGAACGCCGGTCGCAGCGTTAATTTTGACGACACGCCCATAAGGCGCAACGCGCCGCGAAAAATCGACGTCCTCGTACCACGCATACAACGGCAACCGCTCATCAAAGCGCAGGGCGTGGTCGCGGATCGGCGCAAGACGGAACGCCATGTTGCATCCATAGCCGTTCCATGTCGGCTCGATGGAAGGATCACCGTTCGCGCCGCTGACAATGGCCCCGTCGAGAATCGCCTCTCCTTCGTCGATACTCAGTCCGGGCCCGCGCGCTCCATCCGCAAGAACGCGTCCGGTCGTTATCGCAACATCAGGTTGAGCAGAGAAAATCGCCAGAGTGCGCTCGATATAATGTGGGTCAGTAAGGAAATCATCGTCGAAGAAGAAAATGAAATCGTCATCCCCGGCCTCGTCGAGCAAGGCGTTACGTTGAATCGGCAGGCCGGGAGGGGCGTACATGATCTTCAGGTCGTCTGCTTCATCCAATCCTTCGACGTCCGCCGCCTTTGTCGCGCAAATGACGATACGTTGCGCCTTTCGTGTCTGGCCGCGCAGGTGCGCGATCGTCGACGGAAGGATCGTCGGTCGACCGCTTGTCGCGATACCGATGAAAACGCGGATACCGTCGACGCGATCCTTTTGGGCGGACGATGGCGGGGCGTCCGCTTGTGAGAAGACGAGCGCGCCAGTGTCTGTGTCAGAATATGCCAAGACCAACGACGTCCATTCCTTTCTTGCGCACGGCGGCGGTCAGGGTTTCCCTCGCCGACGTTGATTCCGTGGCTGTTTTGAAACGCCGGCAATGCGGCGCCGTGGTCACAAGATGCATACCATAGCGAGCGTTGACGGTGCGGGCGAAGCGCCCGCTGAGATCGCCCAGAACCATGGGCGAAGCGCTGCGAACCTCACGTGGTTCGCTGAGGTAGAGATGGCCAGCCACTCCATCGGCGGCCTCACACCAGACTACGTCCCCCGATAAGGCGCTGCTCTGTGACAAATCCCGCGCAATGGCTGCTGGGGTCAGGATTGAGGGCGTCGCGGCAATAATCGCCAAAAGAAACGTTATGCGGCGATGAAGCGAAGGGATCATTTTCATCAAGCCCTTAACTCCAGAGCCGTTTGTTTCAGTCGTTCAGCCGCTTTGACCCAGGTGAAGTCCTGCGCACGCTTCAGCCCCTTCGCCTTCATGGTCGCGGCGAGAGACGCATCATCCAGAATGCGAAGAACCTGAGCGGAAAACTCATCAGGGACCGCCGGGTTGGCGTAAAGCGCCGCGTCTCCGGAAATTTCTTCGAGCGCGGGTATCGCAGAAGCGACCACGGGACAGCCGCAGGCCATCGCTTCGACTGACGGCAATCCGAAGCCCTCATAGAGGGACGGGAAGACAAAGCATGAAGCCGCGCGATACAGGGCATGGAGTTCACCGTCCGTCACGCGCCCCACATATTTGGCAGGCTCGGGCAGGGAGGCTGTGGCGCTGAATACGCTTGAGTTCACGCCGCCGCTGATGACAAGCGGCACACCGCGCGCCGCGAGGGCTTTGGCGAGATTTCCCAGACCGGCGAGGTTTTTGTGCGGCGCTAGGTTGCCTACGGCAAGCACGAACGGCTTTCCGCTCAGGCCATTTCGATCGAGTATCGCGGGGTCAGGCGTTTCTCGAAGAATGTGCTCGGCGCCTTCGGGAATGACAGAGATACGACTTTCCGGCGTGCGTAAAAACCGCGACAGCTCCGAGCGTGAAAATTCCGAAACGGTGACGAGGCGGGCATCGCTGCGCACCAGGCAGGCTTGTAGCGCCCGGTACCAAAGTCGGAACTTCCAAGAATACCCACCCGGTTGAGCGAAAACGGCAGCGTCATGAAGAACCACGATCTGACGCCCGCCGAAAACGGGGGCCGTATTACCCAGATTAATCAGAACGCCGCTTCGCGCGACGCGAGGCAGTTCCGCCTGTTCCCATATCTGACCGCCCAGCTTCCCAACGCCTTTGACGGAAAGCCCGCCTGTTGACAGGCCTCCGGCGGACGGGGGAGGAGCGGTCGGCGCCAGAAGCACGGGAGGAGGGCCGTCGACGGTCGCCCAGGATGCCGCCATCGCCCGAGCGATTTCTCCGGCAAAACGCTGCACACCGCTTAAATGCTGGGTCAGATAACGCCCGTTTATGAATACTGGCAGCACTGAAGGTTCCGTGAAATGCGTAGAGCGTGAACGAAAAACGGCGCCTTCTCAGGAGGCTAGAAGACCGTAGTGGCTGTAAATCTGGATCTGGTTCGTTGTTGCGCTGTCAGGACCGCGCATAGGCGCCTGATTGAGCACGCCCCCAAGGACCTTCGCGTCATATGCCTGCATCTGCCGCATGGCCTCCTTGATCGATGCTTGCGTGGTCGTTCCCCACTTGGCGAGGACGACGACGCCGTCTGTCTGGTGCGAGAGGACGGCCGCATCGGGGAACGCTAACACGGGCGGCGTGTCCAGAATGATCATGTCGTAATGGGGGCTTAGTTCGGCGAGCACGAGACCGATAGCCGACGGCGAGACCATGCGACCGCCGCCCTTGCCGCCGCCGGACATCGTCATCACGTCGACGCCCGGCAAAACGTCACGGGCCAGTCCGCCGCTGTCCTGCAGGGACGGGGCCGAGTTGTGCGGAGACCGACCGACGCCCGCCACAAGCTGAATCGCGGACGGGCCGTGCGTGTCGCAGTCTATCAGGAGCGCCCGCTTACCGCTTCGTCCCGTATTGGCGGCGAGAGACAGGGCGAAGGTTGTTTTGCCTTCGTCCGGCCCCGGAGAGGTCACGACAATCGACTTGGCGCGAAACCGGCTTTGGCCGAACGACAGGATCGCACGAATGGACTCCACCATCTCGACATACGCGCATGTCGCGCCCGAGTGATATAATCGCGTCAGGCTGCCCGTGAAGGAAGGCACCATGCCCAACGTGAACAGGCCCGGCACAGAGTCCATTTCGACCGGACTGCGAACGCCCTTGCGGGTGCGGTCAAGTGCGAGTGCGACACCTACGCCCAGAAGGCTGGAGGCGACCAGAGCGAGAACCATCAATTGCATGCGCGGCGGACCGGAGACCGATAGCGGCTTGTCAGCTCGCGTGATCAGATCCGCCTCCGGCTCCTGCAACTCGGCCGCTGTAGACGTCTGCGCAAAGCGGCTCAGATAGTCTTGATAGACGGCGCGCGCCGCGCTCGCTTCGCTTTCGAGCTGCCGCAACGTCACGTTCGCACGGTTTTCCTTCGACACATGCCCCTGAAGGCGCTGGACCTCTTGCGTCAGCGCCGCGACCTTCGCCTGAGCGCTTTGAAGATCCTTGCCGGAGCTTGCCGAGATGCGCCCGATCTCGGCGCTGATCTGGCGTTGAACGTGCGCAGCCGCAGCCCGGGCGGCGCGCAGTTCGGGGTTTGCGTCGCCCGCCGTACTGGCGAGGCTCGCCGCGCGGGCGTTGAGTTCCGCCTCCTGCGCCTGAAGCTGCTGGATGATAGGTGACGACAGGACTGCCGTGGTGTCGGCGCTGGATCCGCCAGCGCCGCCCGAATGCATTTCGGCGTAATGCGCCCGCTTGGCCTCAAGTTCAGATTGGGCCTCGATAAGCTGACGATTTGTTTCCACGAGCTGTTGATCAGCTATAGTTGTGCCTTCCTGCACGGGGGCCGCGTTGGGGCCGGATTGGATGATACTCTGGCTCAGCTGCGTCGAAACAAGGTCGTTCTTTTCCCGGAACTGCTCAACGGCCTGTTCCGCCTTGCGCAGCCTGTCGCGCAAAGGAACGATCTGCTCATCCAGCAGGCCATTCGCCCGCCATGTCGCGGAAATTTTCAAATGTCTCTTGAAGTCGAGGTAAACGTCCGCGTACGCGTTCGCGATCTGTGAACTTAGCGCGGCGTCGCCCGTGCGGGCTGTGACGGTGATGATGTAAGACCGCCCGTCGTTCAGCACGGTGATGCGGTTCATCAGCGCGTCGCGCGTGGCCTGGAGACGTTCGGCTGGCGACAGCTTCGGGTGATCCGGCGTTTCGCCGAGCAACCGCGAAATGGCGTCCACAATCCGGCGTTTAAGCGGTACAGCGTCGAGCATGTTGCGAAAATATGGCGCGTCGACCAGATCAAGTCTCTGCGCAACAGACGTCGCGATGGTCGAACTCCTCAGGATTCCAACTTCGGTGTTTACGGCGACGGTGTCGACGTCGACCGGAGACTGCGTGGCCTGAAGATCGCGGAACGGCGCCTGCTTCGTGCCGATCATGAGCGAAGATGACGCGTCGTAATAGGGGCTCAGAAGGCCAATTCCCACACAGGCCGGTCCGCCGATCAGCACCGTCGTCAGTGAAACTGCGAGCCAGTGTCGACGTATCACGCTGAAAATTGTCAGAGGGGAGACGTGCGAAGTATCTTGTGTTTCAGAAGGGGGAGGCCCGTTGAACGAGGGTATCTGCAAGGCGTTCATTCAGGACTCTTCCATGAAAAAATATAATCGAATAAACCGGAAGCATGTGAAGTCATGGTGCTGTGGCGATCGGCTGCGCGGGGACCGGCGGCGGTGGGACGCAGGTCAGTGCGCTCCTTTTTGGAACAGAACAGCAGGAAGGGTCTTTAAAAGGATCATGATATCCCGCCCCAGTGTCCATCCTCGGACATAGTCTGTGTCAAGCCGGACACGCTCCCCATAACTGGTGTCGCTGCGCCCGCTCACCTGCCACAAGCCTGTGACGCCGGGGCGAACCGCCAGATAATATCGCGCGTTACGCCCATAATAATCCAGCTCGGATTCAACCACGGGCCGAGGGCCGACCAGACTCATTTCAAGGCGCAGCACGTTCAATAACTGCGGCAACTCGTCGAGACTCGTTTTGCGCAAGAAACGTCCGACGGGGGTGATTCTCGGATCGTTCTTCAGTTTGCGCGTCGCGGCCCATTCCGCCGCGGCCACCGGGTCGTTTGCAAGGATGTCATCAAGCGCCTGAGCAGAGTTTACGACCATGCTTCTGAATTTCAGGCAAGGGAATAGCTTGCCGTTCAGGCCGACGCGCATGTGACCGTAGGTTCCCGGACCGCCGTCCAGACGCACAAGAACCCAAAGCACCAGCAGCACGGGGGAGGCGGCAAGCAGAAGCAACGCGGCTCCGAAGATATCCAGAGCAACTTTTGTGCTTCGTTCGACTTTGAAACGAAAACCGCTTCGGACGAAAATTGATTCATCCGCCATTTCTGGAGAGAAGTCCGTCGTGGTGTGAAGGGCGTCAGACGCCGATCCCGCTGCTTCGGGATGGCGTTTTGTATGGGCGCCGGAAATGGACGCGCTCATGGGGCACAGACTCCATTGCGAAATTGAGAGCGAGTGACCGCCCATGAAATGGCGCGTAGATTTCGGCGCCACCGGCGTGACCGTCGATCGCCTGAACCCGACCGTGTCGCCACGCTGCATGCGTTTTGCACGGCTCCTTATTACGACAACAACATCTGTTTAGCAGCAAAATCATGCGCGCGGAGCGGCAAGTTACGTAGTATAACGAAGAATTAACGGGGGTGATCCACGCTTACCGTCAAATCGTCGTTAAAGTGATTTGGCGTCGGAGACGTGTTTGTATTGCCGGGAGCAGCGCGTTAAGAACTGGGCTTCTTTGGTGGGTCGGAGATTCGTGCTGTATTTCAAACACACTGAAGAGTCGGGCATGAACCAGAAAGCTGGTGCGCCTACCCTGGCCGCAGCATGCGGGATTGCGTTCTTCATGCTTCCTCTCGCCGCCAACGCGCAGGTGATCCAAAACTACTTCCCGGCTCTGGGTAGTGGCGCAGGGGAGCTGAGCACCGAACCCACGCAGGTCAAGGCGGCCCGCGCTTACCAAGCGCAGGGATTCCAGTCTGGCCCCGTCATCGTGAATCTGGATGGTTCAGAGGGCGGCGGCTATGACAGTAACGTCGATATGTTGCCTGCCGCGCATTCGAGCGCGGTGATCAACACGCAGGGCCATCTATCGGTCGTTTCGCGCTTTCCGCACAACGATCAGGTGCACGGCGATATAAGCGTTTCGGATACGCGTTATCCCTCCCGGGCGGTTCAGAACCGAACGACGTGGACCGCAAATGTCGGCGGCACACATTATTTTGGTCGAGACGAGCTGGGTTTCTCGTACACTCACCTTTCGCTGGTGCAGATGCCGTCGGAAGCGGGCGCTCTGATTTTGAGCAGCCCTGTGCCGTATACGGTTGAAGATGGGCGCATCAGCTATCTGGTCCACACGCATGGAAGAGCCAGTTTTCAACCTTTTGTGGAAGCTCAGCGCTACGCGTTCGGACGCCCGGCGACGGTGAATAACGCGGGAGCCTACACCAACCAGACGTATCGTAACCGTGTCGTCATCAATGAAGGTGTCACCAGTCGGTACGAGCTGATGGCGGAGACGCATCTTCTTGTGGTCGCGCAGGGGACGGAAATTCGTTACGATACTCCAGCGTCCGGATACCCTAGCCGAAATTCGAATGGTTTTTCCATTCTGGGTGGCTACGACGCGGGTTGGAAGGGGCCGATCAAGTTCCGTGCGCTCCTCGGCTACCAGATGCGTCGTTACGCCTCGACGCTTTATGGGAAGATTACCTCGCCAGTGGCTGAAGCCCAGCTTAGTTGGGAGCCGACACGGCTTACCAGCGCCGTGCTCAGCGTGCGCCACGGTATCGAGGACAGTGCATTCGAAGGCGTGGTCGGTTTCACGAATACTGCGGCGTCGCTCGTCGTGACGCATGCGCTGCAACGCAACGTGCTGTTGACGTTCAATGCGCAGGTCAACAAAGCATCCTATCCCGCGACGCCTGCAGCGCTGAAGGGAACGCCTGTCTATCAGGTGGCCAGCGACCAGAATACTTACGGTTTCGGCCTCAGCGGGCAGGTTTTTTTAAACCGTCACCTCTCGGTGACCGCCAATTACAGTTACCTGAGCCAAAGTGTCTATCAGAGCGCGATGTTCCCGGTGCACATGGCTCAGCTCAGCGTGCATTTCGCTCTTTAAGCCAGTTTTCATTTTCAGCAGGGAAGTCGGATGATGCTTTCGTCGGGATATAGCTTCGGTCGTTCGGTTCGTGCGGCGGCTTTGCTAGGGAGTGTGGCGTTATCGGCGGCTGGCTGTGCGGGTGGATACAACCTGAAACCAGCGCCGCCTTACGATCCGGGCCAATACAAGCTTGGTGTCGACGATGAAATTCGCGTCATCACATATGGGCAGGATCAGCTGACTTCAGACTTCAGGGTCGATAGCAACGGTAAGGTGGCGTTTCCGCTGACCGATGGATTACAGGCCGCCGGTCTTACGACCCGGCAGTTTGCGAACGAGGTCGCGGAGGCGTTGGAAAAATCGCGGATGCTGCGCGACCCGAAAGTGTCGGTCGAAATTACCGCATACCGCATGGTGTCCGTTCTGGGTGAAGTCGCCCGTCCTGGTCAGTATCCCTACCAACCGGGGATGACGATGTTGACGGCCGTGGCTTCGGCTGGCGGGTTTACCTACCGCTCGCTTGAAAGCCGCGCCTATGTCTTGCGGCAGGAGGGCGACCACACAGTCGTCGGTAAACTGAAGCCCCAAGATTATGTCAAACCCGGAGATGTCATCAAGATTTACGAAAGGCACTTCTAAGACGAAACAGCTCTGAAGAAACTCAGCGTCGGGATGGGCGCCGGAATCCATTAGGGTTCTTCGCTGGGCACTACCTCAACGCGGCGATCAGGCCGCCGATGATGGGAAGCCACGCGAGCAGGCCCAGAACGACGCCGAGCACCACGCCGCGCGCCGTAGACGTCCGTTCGTCGGATTTGGCGGTATCGCCTGAGACCGAAGAGCGGGCGGCTATAGTGTTGCTGGAAGAAGCCTGCCTCATTGTCGTCAGCTCACCCCAAAGAATCCGTCCGATCATTGTCGGAACCTAATTGACGAAGATTTAACAGCCCCCGCGCGATTTAAAAGCGACATCTGACATGCACTGGTTCCCGCGCGGAGCCAAAAAAGATCGAAAACAGACGGCCAGACTGCCGACGCAAGTGAGGAAGCGATATGACGACACCGATCTCGCAAGTGAAAGTAGCCATCATCCACGAATGGCTTGAGCACTACGCCGGTTCGGAGCGTGTTGTCGCCGAGCTTCTTAAAATCTTCCCGCAGGCTGAAATATTCGCGGTGGTCGATTTCCTTCCTCCGGAAGAGCGCGGATTTCTGGGCGGCCGAAAGGTAACCACCACGTTTGTCCAGAAGCTGCCCTTCGCGCGCAAATATTTCCGACACTACCTGGGGTTGATGCCAATCGCGGTCGAGCAGTTCGATCTCGCCAAATTTGACCTGATCGTGTCCAGCCATCACGCGGTGGCGAAGGGCATCATCACTGGTCCCGACCAGTTCCATATCTGCTACGTGCACTCGCCAATGCGTTACGCATGGGACATGCAGGCCGCCTATCTTCGTCAGAGCGGGCTTGAACGTGGCCTGAAGGGGATGTTCGTACGCTGGATGCTGCACCGGATCCGGACGTGGGACGTGCGGGCGGCTTCAGGCGTCGATGTATTTGTAGCCAATTCCTCCTATATCGCGCGCCGCATTCGCAAGGTGTATCGGCGCGATGCGTTGGTTATCCACCCGCCGGTAGAAATCGAACGTTTTCAGGTCGCAAAGACCGAGCGTTCATCCTACATCGTCGCTGCGCGGCAGGTCCCGTACAAGCGTGTCGATCTCGTCGTGGAAGCGTTTCGCAAGATGCCGCAACGTAAGCTTATGGTCGTGGGCGGCGGTCCTGATCACGACAAAATCGTCGAACTGGCGGCCGGATCGCCGAATATTACGGTGAAAGGCAAAGTGCCGCACGACGAGTTGCTGGCCTTGATGCAGGGCGCCAAGGCGTTCGTATTCGCCGCCGAGGAAGATTTCGGCATCGCGCTGGTGGAGGCGCAAGCCTGCGGCACTCCGCTCATCGCGTTCGGTCGCGGGGGAGCGCTGGATATTGTGCGTCTGGAGGGCGATCCTGAAGGCTGTACAGGGGTGCTGTTCGACACGCAGGATGCCGATGCGATTGTCGCGGCGGTCGACTGGTTTGAGGCTGCCGACGCGTCGATTACTCCGGAAAACTGCCGCCGCAACGCGCTGCGGTTTTCGGAAGAGGCGTTCCGTCAACACGTGACAAAGTTGGCGGAGGGACTGCTCGACCAGGGGCTGCCGACATCGCGTGTCTCGGATCCGTTGACGAGCATGACGATCGAAGCCGAATAATCGCTTGCCTGATTTTTTAGGCGCCTGCCCCCTCAGACAGGCCATGTCACCGGGGCGCAGACTATGACTTCATCGCGCGCTGCTGGGTTTGCGCCACGTGGAGGCCGATTTCGATGACCGTGCCTTTGATGGGCGCCATCCTGTTTCCGCTTTGTTTCCTGCTGTGGGCGAAACCGGATCGTATGCTCGGCCTGCTTCTGGTCGCCGGAGTATTTCCTGCGGCATCCGCGCTCACGCTCGGAAGCGTCTGTCTGCAGCCATCGCTTGTCCCAGGCCTCGCGTTTATCTCCTACGTCGTTCTGCAGAAGCTTCTCGGCGCTCGATATCCGGGACAGGATGCGGCGTCACGGTTATGCGGCCCCATGATGCTGGCCACAGGATGGGCGCTGGTCGGCTCCATCGTCATGCCGCGACTGTTTCGGAATCAGGTTCATGTCTGGCCACAGAAGCAGGATCTGGTTGGCGGTCAGGTCCTGCTGACGCCGACTTTCGGCAATATCTCGCAAGACACATACTTGCTGCTGAACGTGCTGCTGATGGTGCTCGCCGCGCAGTACCTGACCCGGTGGCAAGTGAAGCTGAGCCGCCTGTATTATGCGTATCTCGCCGCAGGGTGGCTGGTGGTGGTCCTATGCGTCTGGCAGTTCGGCAGCCGCGTGGGCGGCCTGCCGTTCCCGAAGACGTTTTTCTACTCGAACACCGGATGGGCGGTGTTGGATAACCAGATGGCGGGACCGGTGCCGCGCATCAACGCGACCTTCAGCGAACCGTCAGCCTGTGCGTCATATCTCGCGGGCATTCTGTTCTCGACGGTCTGGGTGACGTTGAAAGGCTACAAGGTTCGCTTCTCCCGCCTGCTCATCGCGGCCTCCGCTTTGGGCATGTGCCTGACGACCTCGACGACCGGATTCGCCGCTGTCGCGGTAGGGGCGCTGCTGATGCCGATCATGGTCGTGGCGACAGGCGCCGCGCGCCTGCTTGGACGGATCGGGCAACTGGCTATGATTTGCGCCGTGCTTCTGGGCGTCGGCGGTTTGGCCGTGGCGACGTTCTCTCCCCACACCGTGGAAAGCGCGCAGATGATCGCGTCGAGCACGGCGGAAAAAAAGAACAGCGTGTCGTATCAGGAACGCTCGCAGGCCGACGCCGACTCCCTTACGGCCTTCGCCGAGACCTACGGGCTGGGGGTCGGATGGGGCAGCAATCGTTCGTCCAGCCTCATTCCCGGTCTGTTGGCGACTGTGGGCGCCGTCGGCGTCATCTGTCTTGCGGTTTTTGACTGGAGACTTATGAAATCCGCCGCGTGGGCCTTGCGCGCTGCGCCGGGGTCGCCTGAAACCATGGTGGTTGAGGGCGTCATGGCGGCGCTCGCTGGACGTCTGACGGCGGCGTGCATCTCGGGCCCGACCATAGGCCTGCCGGATTTTTACGTGCTGATCGCGGTGGCAATTGCAGCCATTGTGCGCGTTCAGATGCTCAGTCGGGCGACAAGTGTTGCTGTCCCGGTAGGGGCGTTGATCGCCGCGGAGTGACCTTTATCGAATGATTGGAGCGTTTACGGATTTCGCGGATCAGGGGCTTCTGATTCCGTTGGAAATCGCGGTCTTTTTCGTTTTGCTGGCTCTTGGGCGCCCACGTGACGCCCGCGCGTGGGGCGTTGCGATGGCCGCCGGTTCGCTGCTGATTCTGCTGTTGAAGCTGTGGTTTGAACGCTGCGGCGTTCCCCAGCATCGCATTATCTACAGCCCTAGCGGTCACTCTATGGCCGGCACAATGGTCTATGGCGGCCTTCTTGCACTCTTCTGCGGCAGCGACGTGGTGTTCGCATGCGGCGTGGTCCTGCTGGCAATCGCGTTCGCAACCTCCCGAATCGCTCTGGGCGTGCATACGGTCCCAGAGGTGACTCTCGGCGGTTTCATCGGGCTATGCGTGGCCGTCGCCCTGCGTCGGGCGCTGGCGCGCGAGCAGGCGGAAAGCCGCGCGGCTCTGTTTACGACGCTTGCGGTGTTCGGCGTGCTCGCGCTGGCGCTGCACGGGTATCGATTGGGAGTAGAGCGCCGCATACAAGCGTTCGCGCATGCGGAACTGGGACGTCTGTTCTGTCAGGGACCCGGTCCCGGTCGGCACTTCTAAACCTCTGTCAGTCTGCCAGATATCGCTCACGGATGTGGCGCAGGTAAGCCCCGGCGCCAAGCGGGCCGCCTGTGGCGTCCGCGATAATCTCCATCGTGGAGGCGCTGCTCGCTCTTTCATGCACCGTCTTGCGCAGCCAGCCGACAACATCGCCGAACTCTCCCCGGCGGACTGAGGCGTCGAGGTCGGGCAGAGCCGTCGCCGCCGCTTCCTTCAGTTGCGCCGCCGTCAGCGCCCCGAGAGCGTAACAGGGGAAATATCCCCATAGGCCGAGCGGCCAGTGAATGTCCTGCAGGCACCCGCGGCGATCATCAGGAACAGCGAGACCAAGGAGCGCCTTGATTCGGGCATTGAACGCTTCAGGCAGATCGCGAAGAGCGAGTGTCCCGTCGACCATCGCGCTTTCGAGTTCGTAGCGCGCGATAATGTGCGCAGGGTAAGTCACTTCGTCGGCGTCAACGCGGATGAAGCCGGGCTCGACTTTCGTCATGTGACGATAGAGAGTCTCCGAACTCCATCCCTCGCCACCAAAAGCACGCTCCATTGCTGGCGCCGCAAACGATGCGAATGCGGGTGATCTCGCGATCTGCATCTCCAGAAACAAGGACTGGCTTTCGTGCATCGTCATGCCGCGCGCCGTCCCTACCGGCTGCCCGGCCCATGCCTTCGGCAGTCCCTGCTCGTAAAGAGCGTGCCCGGTTTCGTGCACGACGCCCAGAAACGCCGGGAGAAAATTCGCTTCGTCATAACGCGTCGTGATGCGAACGTCGTCGGTGGCGCCGCCACAGAAGGGGTGCGTGCTGACATCCAGCCTCCCGCGTGTCATGTCGAAGCCTACCGCCTCCATCATGGTCCGCCCGAATGCTTCCTGCGCTGCGACAGGGAATGGCGCGCGGCCCGGGCCCGCCTCGGCACCCGATCGAGAGGATTGTCGGTCCAGCACAGCTTGCAGCAGTGACGGCAGTTCCCGCCCAAGTTCGTCGAAAATCGGCGCAATGACGTCCCGACGCATTCCGGGGTCGAAGGCGTCCAGCATTGCGTCATAGGGGGAGAGGGATAACGCTTCGCCAGTCGCCACCGCGCATTCGCGCGTAAGGTCCAGCACGACCTGTAGCTCAGGGAGCAGTGCGGCGAAGTCGCTGTTCGCGCGCGCTCCACGCCAGACCATCTCACACCGGGAGCTGGCCTTGGACATTGCCTCGACAAGATCGCCTGGAACGGCCACTGCGCGAGCGTGCAGGCGCCGCATTTCTGCGAGATTGGCCGCCCGCCACGGATCGTCGCCAGAATCGGCGCGCTCCAGCAAGTCCTGCGTTTGGGGCGCAGTCAGAAGTTCGTGTCGCAGCCCCTCCAGAGTGGCCATGGTCGCGCCCCGACGTTCAGCGGCTCCATCCGGCATCATCACGTCGCGATCCCATGACAGCACGCCCTGCGCGTCTCCCAGCGCGGAAAGACGGGCGAACAGGCGCTCGAGCGTTTCGTAAGCAGTCATGACAGGTCATCTCCATCATTAGTCGTGAGTCCTTACGTGCGACCCGAGAGCGCATGCAGGCGACGAAGCAGCCAATAAGGCGGTGTGGGGAGGGCGAAAAGATCGGTTTCAGGTAAGAGCCACTTCCGTATAGCGGTATCGGGATGCGGAGGCGACGCGCGCCCTTCAAGATACTGCACGGATAAGTTGGGTGGGCCTTCAGCGCGATTGCTAAGGCCGTTTCTCAGAGCTTCATTATGGGCGCGCGCTCGGGGTGCAGGTCTTCTGACGAGGCGGCAACGGGTATATTTTCACATCTCTGAAGTGGCCTTAAGGAATGACCTTCCGGGATGCGCCCGAATGGTGAAGGAAAACGACGTGACGGGTGACATTCCCGCAGAAATCGCTGCGGCGCTCGGACGTCTGGAAATTGGCGACGCAGCAGGAGCCTTCGACGATCTGCGCGCTATTCTGGCGAGAGAGCCGGAGAACGTCGATGTTCTGCATGCGCTTGCCAAAACAGCACATCAAGCAGGGCGGTATGACGCTGCGGTTGCCTACGCGGGAAAGGCCGTCGGGTTTTCCTCGACGACGGACCGCACCGCTGCGGGACTACATGTCACGCTGGGACTTTCGCTGCTGGCCCTTGGTCACGCTGAGCCAGCCCGCGCCGCCTTGCACGTAGCTACACTCGCCGCGCCGGACGAGGCTTCTCCACGTCTGGCGCTCGCGCAGGCGCTGGAGGCGCTTGGTCGGATGGATGACGCTACGGAGGCGTTACTCGACGCGATACGGATGAAGCCCGCAGAGGCCGGTTTCAGGCTGGCTTACGGCCGGTTGCTTGAGCGTTTGGGGGGGGGGGACGCGGCGCTCAGTGCCTATGAAGACGCCGTGACGCTCGCCGTCGTGGGCGACGTCGTCACGCGCCAGCATAAGGCGGAACTGCTGCGGCGGCTCGGACGGGCGGAGGAGGCTGAACAGGCGTTTGCCGAGGTGCGGGAGAGGCTTCCCGACGATCCCGCAGCGTTAGCCAACCATGGCGCTTCGCTGTTCGATCTTGGCCGCATGGAGGAGGCGTCCGAAGCGCTGGAGGCGTCCGCCGGCGCTTCTCCGAATTCGGCCGAAACACAAACGAATCTCGGGTTGGTAAGGATGGCGTGCGGAGATCTGCCGGGCGCCGACGCGGCGTTCGTGCGGGCCTCCGCATTACGGCCGGACGATCCGCTGATAGCCCTGAACAGGGGCACGCTGCTTGGTGAACTCGGAGACCGCGAGGCCGCGCGCAGGTTGTTTGCTTCTGTCATCGCAGCGCGCCCTGACGGCCAGGACGCCGCTCGCGCGCGGTTCAATCTTGGAACGCTCGATCTGGCCGAAGGCCGCTTTAAGGACGGTTGGCGGAATTTCGAGGCGCGGTTGGCGTTCATGCCGCCGTCACTGGGGACGGAGTTGCCTCGTTGGGAGGGTAGACCGCAGACGGGCCGCGTTTTGCTCACTGCAGAGCAGGGGCTTGGAGATTTCATCCAGTTCCTGCGTTTTGTGCCAGCGGCGCTGGAGCGCGCGCCCGTTCATCTTCAAGCGCCTCCGACGATGATCGCATTGCTTGAACGCGGCGTCTCGGCGCCGAACTGGGCGCGCAGCACGGAGTCTGGAAGGCTGACGATTTCGGCCGACGCGCACGATGGCGATGCCCCAAGCGCCCATGCATCCGTTCTTAGCCTGCCGTTTCTGCTCGATGCAGGACGGCCGCCGCCTTTTCTGCCTTACCTGGATACGAGGCGGAAAGATGGGCGGAATTGTTCTGTCATGAAAATAGGCGTTTGCAGCGCAGGAAATTCCTCTTACCGCTTCGACAGGCGCCGCTCCATTTCATGGGAAGGGCTTGCCGGTCTGCTGGCGATCGGAGACGTCGAATGGCGCTCTCTCCAGCCGGGAGCCTGCCCGCCAAACGTTGTTCCGTTGCCCGAAGGAGATATGGCGCAAACGGCGGCCATCGTCGGAGAACTCGACCTCGTTATCACGGTGGACACCGCTATTGCGCATCTTGCAGGCGCGATGGGCAAGCCGGTCTGGTTGCTGAATCGATATGGTGGCGATTGGCGGTGGGCTGCGGGCTCGTGGGCGAAAGACGAGAGTGGAGAACAACGTAATCTCTGGTACCCGTCTCTGCGCATGTTCCAGCAGGAAGAGCCGGCCCTTCCGGAGAGGGCATGGCGGACCCCGGTTCGCGCCGTGGCGGACACGTTACGCGCCGAATTGCGGTTACGCGGCGCGCGCGACTAAGCTGCGCCAGCGTTTCAGGGAGAGTGAACGATGGATCTCGGGATTGCAGGACGTAAGGCGATCGTATGCGCCGCGTCCAAGGGACTTGGGCGTGGCGTCGCTGAGAAGTTGGCGGCGGCTGGCGTGCATCTGACGTTGAACGCCCGAGGGGCGGAGGCTCTGGAGGCGACAGCGGCGGACCTTTCGGAGCGTTACGCCGTCTCCATCAAAACCGTGGCGGCCGACGTGACGACTGAACAGGGGCGGGCGCAGCTGCTGGAGACCGAGCCCGCCGCTGATATCCTGATCAACAACGCGGGTGGACCGCCGCCAGGCATGTGGACCGACTGGTCTGAGGAAGCCTGGCTGAAAGCCGTCGGCGCGAACATGCTGACGCCGATTATGCTGATCAAGGCCGTGTTGCCGGGGATGATCGAACGCGGATGGGGCAGGGTGGTCAACATCACGTCATCCTCAGTGAAAGCGCCGATCGGCAATCTGGGACTTTCGACGGGCGCGCGCTGCGGGCTGACGGGCTATGTCGCGGGAACAGCGCGGCAGGTTGCAAAACATGGCGTTGTCATCAACAATCTTCTTCCCGGCATGCACGAGACGGACAGGCTGTCGGGACGGATCGAGAGCGACGCGCGCAATCGTGGCGTCTCTTACGAGCAGGCCCGGGCTGATCTTGCAGCAAGCATCCCGACAGGGCATCTCGGTCGTGCGCAGGACTTTGGCGCTGTCGGCGCTTTCCTGTGCAGCGAGCATGTCGGCTTTATGGTCGGACAAAACGTTCTGCTCGACGGTGGGATGATCAACGCGACGTTCTGATGATTTGCTCGAAAGAGCAATGATGCACGGCGGTGACATGATCAGGTTAGGCGGACCATCCGGACGGTCCGCTGTCATTCCGTGGCAGAACCTTTGTCGCCCAGAGTCATTTTCATGACTGTGCGCACTGGCACAACGTCTCGACAAAGGAGATCTCAGCATGTCGGACCAGAACTTCCGCGCCATTCTCACCGGATCGTTCTCGACCCCCTGCAAAGACAACCCGACGGGTGCGATGATTGAAGCCGCGTGGAAAAGCGACGGCACGAACGCGCGCTACGTCAATTGCGACGTGAAGCCGGAAAATCTCGCCACCGCGGTCGCAGGCGCGAAGGCTATGGAATGGGTGGGTTTCAATTGCTCCATGCCGCACAAGGTGTCGGTCATCCAGCACCTTGACGGCGTGACGGACGCCGCGGAGCTGATCGGCGCGGTCAACTGCGTTTCAATCAGTGACGGCAAGCTGACCGGCGACAACACGGACGGAAAGGGCTTTCTGGAATCCCTCAAGAGCGTGACCGATCCTGCGGGCAAGCGAGTGCTGTTGCTTGGGGCGGGCGGCGCAGCGCGTGCGATCGCCGTGGAACTGGGACTGGCCGGAGCCGCGTCTGTCGCGATCGCAAGCCGCGATGTCTCAAAGGCTGAGGAAATCGCCAAACTTCTTGCTGAAAACACGAAGTCCGAAGCCAGTGCCCTACCTTGGGACGGGGACATCGATGTCCCCCAGGACATTGAGATCCTCATCAACGCCACTCCGGTCGGTCTTGGCGACGCTGAGGCGATGCCAGACGTGAACGTCGAGACTCTCGGCGGAGTGGAGATCGTCGCCGACGTCATCTTCAATCCGCCCAAAACGCGTCTTTTACGGACCGCGGCCGAGAAGGGCTGCACCACATTGGATGGTCTGGGCATGCTGGTGAATCAGGGCGTGATAGGCGTCGAGCAGTGGATGGGCAAAAAGCCTGATGCGCAGGTGATGGCGGATACGCTGAAAGACATCTTCGGCGCTTGAGGCGCCTTGACGTTATGCCGAGCGCGTCTTCCCGGCGCGCTCGCGCTCCTTGACCTTGTTCCATACGGCGTCGAGTTCATCCACCGTTCTACCTGACGGTGTAAGGCCCTGTTCAGCAAGAATGGCCTCAAGCGCCTGAAACCGGCGGGTGAACTTGTCGTTCGCACGCCGCAGGCACGCTTCCGGGTCAAGCTCCAGCCGGCGAGCGAGGCTGGCTGTGGCGAACAGCAGATCGCCGATCTCATCCTCAAGCGCGTCCCGGTCGCCGTTCGCAAGTTCGACGCCGACCTCGTTCACTTCTTCCTGCACCTTCGCGAACACGCCCTCGACGTCGGGCCAGTCGAACCCGACACGGGCCGCACGGGCGGCGAGTTTGCGCGCCCGCAGTAGCGCCGGAAGCGCACGGGGAACGCCAGCGAGAGCGCCGGTCTCGGCGCGCGCGATGCGTTCCTGCTCCTTGCGGGCCTCCCATTGCGCCATCAGCGCGGCGTCGTCGCGCGCCGCGGTCGTTTCGTCCGTGAAGACATGCGGATGGCGGCGGATCATCTTGTCGGCGATAGCACGGGCCACTGTGGCGAAGTCGAATCGCCCGCTTTCTTCGGCCATGCGCGCCTGAAACACGACCTGCAGCAGCAGGTCGCCCAACTCGTCAGCGGTCTCGTCCCAGGCGCCTCGGTCTATAGCGTCGGCGATCTCATACGCTTCTTCGATGGCGTAGGGTGCGATGGTCGCAGGCGTCTGCGCGACATCCCAGGGGCAGCCGTTTTCCGGATCGCGCAGACGCGCCATGACGTCGATAAGACGTTCCAGTTGCGCCGAGGCGTCGGAGGACGGACGCGTGGGCGACTGCGTCAAAGGGGAAGCGGTCATCGGCAAACGATCCTGCGCGAGGTGGTGATGCTTCATGCAATAGCCGCCCGGCGTAGCGCATGAGAAGATTCAGGTGTGAACGGCGCAGTCGGTGTGACGCCTCTCAGCGTCCTCCCCGCAGAGCAGCGAAACCGAAACGGTAGGCCAGAAACGCCGCCAGCGCAGAACCCAGACTTGCCAACACGGTCGGGCGCTGCTCCGGGTCTGCCAGCATCGTGATCGTGACCGACGCAATGGCGACGATGGCCGCATAGTTGACTGCGGGAAACAGCGGAATGGCGCTGTAACCCCAGCGTGGCCCGGCGCGCTCGCGCATCCGCAGATGTGCGACGACGATCAGAAGGTAAATGAACAGCATCACCGCGCCGGTCGCGCCGAGCAGAAATGCGAAGACCGTGCCGGGAGCAAGAATGGACGAGAAAGCCGCAAGCAGGCCAAAGACGCTGCACGCCAGCACAGCAGCCTGCGGCGCGCCGGCGGCCGAGAGGCTTCCGAGCGCACGGGGCGCTTCGCCGCGCAACGCCAGCCCACGCAGAGTTCGCGCCGTGACGAACATCGCGGAATTCAGGCACGACAGGACGGCGCTCAACACGACGAGCCGTATTGCAAATGCTGCGCCGGGCACGCCCATCACGTCCATGGCCAGCACGAACGGAGACTGTCCGGGATGGATGTCGCTCCACGGCTTGATGCACAGGATCAGCGACACCGAGACGACGTAAAAGAGCGTGATCCGCGTGCCAATCGTTCGCGTTACGCGCGACAGATTACGCGGCGCGTCACGAGATTCCGCCGCTGCGACAGTCGCGATTTCGGAGCCGACCATGGAGAACAGCACTGTCGGCAGGACGGCCAGCAACGCCCCCATGCCATGCGGCAAGAAACCGCCGTGACCAAGGAACGTCGCCACCGGAGCAGGGTGACCGCCCAGCAGCCCAAACAGGTATGACGCCCCAAGAATGCTGAACACGACGATGCAGGCGATCTTGATCAGCGAGAGCCAGAACTCGAACTCGCCGAAAACTCGGACCGCCGTCTGGTTGATAAGCGCAACGCCCGCGACCAGCGCTGTCGCCATCAACCAGACGGGCAGGCCGACCCAGTCCTGGAGCAGGATTGCCCCCGCGATAGCCTCGCTGCCCACGGTCACGACCCAAAAGCCCCAGTACAACCAGCCGGACACGAAACCGGCGGCGTCGCCGCAGCCCGCACGGATATAGTCGACGAACGATCCCAGTCCCGGCCGTGCGAGCAGCATTTCACCGAGCATCCGCATGACCGTGACCACCAGAGCGCCGGTGAAGGCGAAGGTCAGCAACACTCCGGGCCCCGCGCCTGCGATAGCGGCGCTGCTGCCGACGAACAGCCCTGCGCCGATCACGCCGCCAAAGGCGATCATGGAGATGTGGCGCGTTTTCAGTTCGGATGCGCCAGTAGACGCCTTGCCATGTTTGGTCGCTTGCGTGGTCGCTGTCTGCACGCGAGGTCGCTCCGTATCGTTGCGGGGTCGAGCGTGCGCGAAAGTGGCGCGCATGGCGACTGATCTTATGGTGCCGTTCGGATGGACGCCACGCAAGACGTTACGCATCCGAACGGGAGAACAGTCTGGCGCAGTCAAGGCGCTGGCTTCATGAACACCTGTCAGATAAATACACGCTCAGGTTTTTACGGGAGAGGGTAGATGGAACAGCGGCCTGTCGTGTTTATCGACGGAGAAGCAGGAACGACGGGGCTTGGTATCCGCGAACGCCTGCGCGCTCTTCCTGTTCGCCTGCACTCCATCGATCCGGCTCGCCGTAAGGATTCCGCCGCCCGCGCCGAGGCCATGGCGCAAGCCGATCTTGTCGTGTTGTGCCTGCCGGACGCTGCGTCACGGGAAGCCGTGGCGATAGCCGGAGAACTGGCGACGACCGGACAGGCGCCGAAGATTCTTGACGCCAGCACCGCATTCCGCGTCGCGGATGGATGGACCTACGGCTTTCCGGAACTCGACCGCCTGCAGGCCGGGAGGATTCGGGAGGGGAACTTCGTCTCCAATCCCGGTTGCTACCCAACCGGAGCAATCGCGCTTCTAAGGCCTCTGGTCGAAGCCGGGGCGCTTGATCCTGCGTATCCGGTTTCGATCAATGCGGTCAGCGGCTACAGCGGCGGTGGCCGTTCGATGATCGAGGCGCATGAGCGCGACGGCGGTCCGGCGTTCGAGCTTTATGGGTTGGGTTTGACGCACAAGCACGTGCCCGAGATCGAGCGTCACGCGCGTTTGGCGCGTCGCCCGCTTTTCGTTCCGTCGGTCGGGCACTTTCCGCAAGGCATGATCGTGTCGATTCCCCTTCATCTTTCCGATCTCGCTTCGGGCGTGACCGGGGAAGGGCTGCGCGACATCCTTTCGCGTTATTACGAGGGGGCGCGCTACGTTACAGTCGCCGCGCCTGAAGGCGCGTTGATCGGTGAAGCGCTGGCAGGCGCGGACGGCATGGAATTGCGCGTTCACGCGAACGACGAGCACCGTCAGGCTGTTCTCACTGCGCGCCTGGACAATCTGGGCAAGGGCGCATCCGGGGCCGCCATTCAGAATATCGCCCTGATGCTCGGGCTTGAATCGGATTAAGCCAGTAACCGATGAAGAGAAGGCGTCGTCGCATCTTTCGCGACGCGTCGGTTGCTGATACAGAACCCCTCGCTGCGAGAGTGACGGAACGGTAGACGTAGTCGGCTCAAAATCGACCGCCGCAAGGCATGGGGGTTCGAGTCCCCCCTCTCGCACCAGATAATCTGGAAAAAATGATGACCGAGACCGCCGACGCTGCGCTGCTTCCCAATTGCAAGCCGGGAGCGCGACCGGCGAATCCGCGTTTCTCGTCTGGGCCGTGCGCCAAGCGTCCGGGCTGGTCGCTCGACGCCCTGTCGGGCGCGCTGCTTGGGCGATCCCATCGCGCGCCGGAAGGACGGGCGCGGATTGCGGAAGTGATCGACCGTTCGGCGACGATTCTACGCATGCCTGCCGCTTGGCGTTTGGGCGTCGTTCCGGGTTCCGATACCGGGGCTGTGGAGATGGCGCTCTGGTCGCTGCTTGGCGCGCGCCCGGTGGACGTGTTGGCGTTCGAGAGCTTTTCGGCGACGTGGGCTAACGACATCGTCTCCCAACTTGGACTGGATGCCCGGGTGCTGACCGCCGATTATGGCCGTCTGCCCGATCTCTCGACCGTCGATTGGTCGCGTGACGTGGTGTTGGCATGGAACGGAACGACGTCGGGCGTTTGTTTCCCGAGTGGTGACGCCATTCCGGCTGAGCGCGATGGTCTGGTGATCTGCGACGCGACGTCTGCAGCGTTCGCCATGGAGCTCCCATGGGAGAAGCTCGATGTCGTGACATGGTCCTGGCAGAAAGCGTTGGGCGGAGAGGCTGCGCATGGGATGCTGGCTCTCTCGCCACGCGCTGTTGCGCGGCTGGAAGGCGAGCCGGCCCCACGCCCATTGCCAAAGGTTTTTCGTCTGACTTCGAAGGGCAAGTTGATCGAGGGCATTTTCAAGGGCGACACGATCAACACCCCTTCAATGCTCTGCGTCGAAGATGCGGTGGACAGTCTGAAATGGGCTGAAAGCGTCGGCGGTCTGCCCGGCCTGATCGCGCGCAGTCGCGCAAACCTTGCGGTTCTCGCCGAGTGGGAAGCGCAGTCTGGCTGGGCAAGCTTCCTCGCCGAAAACGCCGAGGACCGATCCAGTACGTCGATTTGCCTGCGCATTACGGCTCCCTGGTTTATGGGGCTGGATGCGGAGACGCAGACGCGTGCGGCGAAGGATATCGCTGACCTGCTGACTAGGGAGCAAGCCGCGCTCGACATCGCCAGCTACCGCGACGCCCCGCTCGGGCTGCGTATCTGGGGTGGGGCGACGGTCGAGACGGCAGATATCGTTGCGTTGATTCCCTGGCTGGACTGGGCCGAGCGGGAAGTCAGAGTGAAATACTCCTGACAACGGACTGATTTTAAAGTTTATAATTTGTTGTGGGTGTGAACGTTATGCCGCTCACGCCTTAGGCGGGAATCTCTGGTGTGGCTTCCGTCATTTCCGAAACAAAATAGAGCGCTGATTTTAAAGAATTTTATAGGATAAATACCAAAGCGGGCAGCGCGTTCAGCGAACCGCACGCCTTCCGCTTTCGGTGGCGCCCATCGCTCGTTCCCACTCCTCACGCAGCACAGCGTCCACTGTCGCCATATCGACGTCGACGCCCAAGTCCTTGAGACTGGTCACGCCGTGTTCGCGGATGCCGCACGGTACGATACCTTCGAACGCTGACAGATCGGGCGACACGTTCAGTGAAACGCCGTGCCAGCTCACCCATCGGGTCACGCGGACGCCCAAAGCGGCGATCTTGGATTCGTAGCCCGTTTTCGAATCGACGACCCAGACGCCAACGCGATCGTCCCGTGTTTCGCCTTTAACGCCGAATCGTCCCAGGGTCGCGATCAGCCATCCTTCCAGAGCGTGCACATATGCGCGCAGGTCGCGCGGCGGGACCGGGCCATGCTGGCGGGCAAGATCCAGCATGAGATACGCCACGCGTTGACCGGGACCATGATAGGTCCACTGACCGCCACGGCCCGCGGGATAGGTCGGAAATCCTCTTGGATTGAAAAGGTCGGAATCACGTGCGGAGGTCCCTGCGGTGAACAGGGACGGGTGCTCAAGCATCCAGATGCGCTCCGGCGCATCGCGCCCGCGTATCGCAGCCACGGTTTCAGACATCGAAGCTATAGCGTCAGGATAGGCGACGGGGTCGGATGAGATTTCCCATTCCACCTGCTTTGTCGCAGCTGCGTCTCGTGTCGGGGATAATTCTCCGCCGTCTTCGACAAGAATCGGTTCAGGGGTCATTGCAGGCTGATCGAGCATCGGTTATACGCGCCTCCACTCCCCGGTATCCAACAAACGGAGCCGGAAGTCACGCTGCGGCCGTGGCGGAATGGTAGACGCGCAAGCTTGAGGTGCTTGTGGGGGAAACCCTGTGGAAGTTCGAGTCTTCTCGGCCGCACCAAATTCCCGAATGTCGGGATTTTCAAATTTAAAATTTATTTGCGAAGCGGCCGCCCTGCAAAGGGCGGCCCGCGCGCGTTCGCATTATTCCTGTGATTAACTTCGGTTTCGAAATTAAGGCGCGATTGTGGCTCTAAAAGCCTCAGAACAGAGATATTTTCTGATTTTTTAATCCTGTTGAAGGCTGGCAACCGACTGCGATCCCGCCTTACAGTACGTCGCATGCCGGCGCGCTGATATTCATCGCCGCCCGGCTCGTCCGCCCATTCATATAAGGTGCTCATTCGTGACGAAGCCATTGCGTAAAGCTGTGCTGCCAGTCGCCGGCCTTGGAACCAGATTCCTTCCGGCGACCAAGGCGATGCCGAAAGAAATGCTGCCAGTCGTCGACAAGCCCCTGATTCAGTACGCAATCGATGAAGCGCGTGCGGCGGGAATTGAAGAATTTTGCCTCATCACAGGGCGTGGCAAAGATTCTCTTATCGATTACTTCGACGTCGCATTCGAGCTGGAAGTCACACTGCGCGAGCGCAACAAGACCGAGGCGCTGGATGCTCTCAAGCCCAGCAGCATAGAGGCCGGTTCTCTGGTCGCCGTGCGTCAGCAGGAACCCCTGGGCCTCGGCCATGCGATCTGGTGCGCGCGCAGCTTTATCGGCGACGATCCATTCGCGATCCTGCTGCCCGATGACATCGTCCAGTCGGACGTGTCCTGCCTGAAGCAGTTAGCCGATACGTACTATCAGACGGGCGGCAGCGTCGTCGCCGTCGAGGAAGTGCCGCGCGAGCATACGAACCGTTATGGCATCCTCAAGCCCGGCGCTGATGACGGGAAGCTGGTGGAGATCGCAGGCCTCGTAGAGAAGCCGAAGCCTGAAGAGGCGCCGTCCAATCTTTCCATCATTGGTCGCTACGTCCTGACGCCAGAGATCATGCCCTTTCTCGGCCTGCTCGAAAAAGGCGCGGGCGGAGAGGTGCAGTTGACCGACGCTATGGCGAAGACCATTGGCAAGACGCCATTCCATGGCCTTCGTTACGAAGGCAAGCGTTTCGATTGCGGCAACAAGATCGGCTTTCTCGAAGCCCAGATCGCGTTCGCGCTGGAGCGTCCCGATCTCGCCGACGATGTGCGCGGTTTCCTGAAGACCTACACCGGAGCTGTTTGATGACTTTTCGTCACACGTTCGACGCGACGAGCCTTCGCGAATACGATATTCGCGGCATCGTCGGCGCGACGCTGAAGCCGGAAGACGCGTACGCCATTGGCCGCACGTTCGCCAGCATGGTTATCTGCAACGGCGGCAAGAAGATCGTCATCGGTTATGACGGCCGTCTGTCGTCGCCGGAACTGGAGGCCGCCCTTGTCAAAGGAGCCGTCGCCTCCGGCGCTGACGTTACGCGCGTTGGGTGTGGACCGACGCCAATGCTTTACTACGGGTCTGTTGCATTCAAGGCCGACGGCGCCATCATGGTGACCGGCAGCCACAATCCGCCGAACTACAACGGCTTCAAGATGATGTTCGCGGGCAAGCCGTTCTTCGGCGACCAGATCAAGGAACTCGGTCGCCTGTCCGATGCGGGCGACGTGGTCCCGGATGCGGAAGGCTCGGTCACGACGGTCGACATCAGCGACGAATACATTACGCGCCTGATGAAGGACTGGGACGGTGGCGAGCGAAAGCTGAAGGTCGTCTGGGATAACGGCAACAGCGCCGCGGGCGACGTGCTGAAGAAACTGCTTGAGAAGCTTCCGGGCGAGCACATTGTGCTGAACGGGGAAGTGGACGGGAACTTCCCGGCGCATCATCCGGACCCGACTGTCGCGAAGAATCTCGAACAGCTCATAGACAAGGTTCGTGAAGTGAAGGCGGACGCGGGCATCGCGTTCGATGGGGACGCCGACCGCATTGGACTGGTCGACGATAAAGGAGAGATCCTTTGGGGCGATCAGATCCTGGTCCTGCTTGCCCGCGACGTACTGAAGACCCACCCGTCGGCGACGATCATTGCTGACGTGAAGGCCAGTCAAGTTCTGTTCGACGAAGTCACCAAAGCTGGCGGCGCGCCGCTGATGTGGAAGACCGGCCATTCGCTGATCAAGTCCAAGATGGCGGAAACCAAATCGCCTCTGGCGGGCGAGATGTCCGGGCACATCTTCTTCGCCGACAAATGGTATGGCTTCGATGACGCGATCTACGCGGCCATTCGCGTGCTCGGCATCGTCGCACGCCTCGATACGCCGCTCTCTACTGTACGGGAGTCCTTGCCGAAGACGATCTCCACCCCGGAGATCCGTTTCGACTGTGACGATCTGCGCAAGTTCAAGGTGATCGAGGAAGTCGCCGAACGCCTCCGCACCGAAGGCGCAGATGTTTCGGAGATCGACGGCGTTCGCGTCAACACGGAAGATGGCTGGTGGTTGTTGCGCGCCTCCAACACGCAGGCTGTTCTGGTCGCGCGCGCCGAAGGCAAGAGCGACGCGGGGCTTGAGGCGCTAAAGGACGCGATTTCGCGCCAGCTTGAGCAATCCGGTTTGGAGAAACCGGATTTCTCCGGTGAAAATGCCGGCCACTGACCGGCGGCCACTCAGATAACCCGGCCTTGCGCCGGGCTTATCGCAGCTATCGATCCGGGAGGCAGCCTTGCAGAACGAGGACGCGTTCCGGTCGTTTCTTGAGCCCGGCCAGTGGGTGACGCACCCTGACCACCCCGAATGGGGTTTGGGGCAGGTCCAGTCGGCGATAGGACGTCGCGTCACCGTCAATTTCGAACATATGGGCAAGGTGGCGCTCGACGCGTCCATCGTAACGCTCAGCATCGAGGTCTGATCTCGAATCGGTGGATCAGACCTCGGCGCTTCCTCGACCATGCAGATCGGCGATATCGTCGACTTCAGCCTGGGGCGCAGTTATACCGCTCGAATCCTTCATTTTCTGCTCCTCACGTTGTGGGGCGCTGCGTCCGCTGCATGGCAGGGAACCTGCGGAACGCGAGTTTGTCAGGACTGTAACTTCACCTCGCGGCCAGTTCAGGCGTATATCGAGGACAAATGCGGTCCAGTTTAATCGACAGCCACGGTCGGGCGATCTCTTATCTTCGCGTATCGGTCACCGACCGATGCGACATGCGGTGTGTCTACTGCATGGCGGAGGACATGGAGTTTCTGCCACGCGCTGACGTCCTGGACTTTGCTGAGATGGAGCGCTTGTGCGCGTCGTTTATCCGTCGCGGCGTGACCCGTATTCGCCTCACCGGCGGAGAGCCGCTTGTCAGGCGCGATATCGACACGCTTGTTCGGAGTCTCGGCCGATGGCTACGCCCCAAGGGTTCGTCCACACCAGGGCTCGACGAATTGACGCTCACGACCAACGGCAGCCAGCTAAGGCAGCATGCGAAAGCTTTGTATGAGGCAGGCGTAAGGCGCGTGAACGTCAGTTTGGATACGCTCGATCCCGAGCGTTTTGCGACCGTGACGAGACGTGGCCGGCTTCATCAGACGCTGGACGGGGTTCAGGCTGCGCTCGACTCTGGCATTGCGGTGCGAATCAACACAGTGGCGATGGCTGGCGTCAACGATAGGGAATTCGACCAGCTTATCGGCTGGTGTGGGGAAATTGGCGCCGATTTGTGCCTGATCGAGACCATGCCGATGGGCGACACTGGCGAAGACCGCCGGAGCCAATACCTGCCGCTCGTCGATATCAGGCGCGACCTTGCTACGCGCTGGACTCTGGAGCCTCTAACAGTGCGAACCGGCGGCCCCGCCCGTTATGTTAGGGTCGCGGAGACGGGGAAAAAGCTTGGGTTCATCACGCCGTTGAGCCACAATTTCTGCGAAAGCTGCAATCGCGTGCGGCTGTCATGCACTGGACGACTCTACACGTGCCTCGGGCAGGAGGATGGCGCCGATCTTCGCGCCGTGTTGCGGGGAGGTGGTTCAGACGACCAGATCGCGGCCACGATCGACGACGCCCTGTCGCACAAGCCGAAAGGGCATGATTTCATGATCGGCAGACGCGGGGGCGAAGTCTCCGGTCCCGTGAGGCACATGAGCGTAACCGGAGGGTGATCTGCCTTCTGGAGATTTATCGTGATCATTACGTTAATATTTTGAAGCGCGATTGACTGGCCCGACCTGCGCGACTCAAATCGCTGAGACATGATGTTCGGTGTTTATCAATAAATGTCGGGTTTCATGACGCCGTCTTGAGCGAAGAGGCCGTGATGAGTGACGCAGGGGCTGTCGACCCGAAAATCTGTCAAATCGTTCGACAGTCATTGCCGCAGATTGAAAGCGCGTTTGGAGTGCGGATTCTGAGGGCCACCGAAGCCGGTCCTCGAGGCTATGGCGCTGGCTCGCTCGATACCCCTCATGACGTTCAGTTTGCTTATGTTCGAAAGGTGGACTGGTATCTCAGGTTGACGCCGGGAGCGGAGAAAATCTCTCTGCCCGTGTCGCCCGAATTGAACATGACAGGGAGTGATATTCGCGGCGTTCTCCGCTCCGCCCAGAGTGGCGATTTTGAAGCTCTGCTGAATCTTGCGCAGGGCGACGTTTATTTTGACCGGCCTGAGGGCTGGAGTGAGTGCGCCGGACTGATCACGCCAGAGAACACCCGGGCATCTGATTTTCTGCGACTTCGTAATCGCGCCGTTACCCGATCCAGAAGCTGGGGCTTCGGCACGGATCAGGATTTCGCGGAATTTTTCGACGTCGTGTATTGCCTTCTGCGCGCCCGGTGGCGTGCAGATCGCAGTGATTCGCTCCCGGAAGGCATAGCCCCCCTCATTGAAGGGCTTGAAGATGATCTCCGCGCCGATATCCACAAATTACTGAATGCAAAACGCGAGAAGGCGGAAACAGCTGTCGTCCCACCGCTCCCTCGGATTCAGATCTTCATGGACAGCGAGATGCAGCGCCTCGCAGACGTGAGCATGCCTGCGCCTGCGGGCGTCGCGTCTGAGCCATTCGACCAGATTTTTTCGAGCCTCGTGCGGAATTTCGGCTGACAGGGCTTCGCCTTACGCGTTCCCATAAGCAAAAAAATGAGTTCGGCTGCATCAGGCTGCGTGGTTACGGCGAAGGAACTGCCGAGCGCGAATCAGTTGAAGTGTAGGCCATCGGCCTGCCGCAACAACAGGATCAACAAGGCCGTCACCGGGCGCTGAGCGAATGCGCTGACTGCGAAGAATCCCGACGCAAATGTGTGTTTCCGTTTCGGCAACAGCCTGGTTGTAATATTATACTGGACCGGGCGCCCCCCTTTCGCATTAGTTTCGGTGTCAGGACGGTGCGAGTGGGGGAAACACTCGGTCGCGCCGGGGGGCGCGACCACCTGTTCTTTGTTTGAACGCCCCACTATCTGCGTTTTGGCGCAGATAGTGGGAGAGCAGGAGCGTCCCTATGGCCACGCCGCGCGAAACGGAAGTGTCGGCGCAATCCCTTGAAGCGTTGAGCGAACAGGTGAGGCGCGATCTGGATCGCATACGCTATCCGCGCCGCGAATGGATGCCTGTGACCAAGCGCGACGGCGAAGCCGTGCTGGACGTCGCTATCATCGGCGCTGGTCAGGGTGGTCTTGCTACGGCGTTCGCGTTGAAACGCCTTAACGTCGATAATGTCACCGTTTTTGATCGCGCACCGCGGGGCGGAGAGGGGCCTTGGGTCACGTTCGCCCGTATGGTCACTCTACGAACACCTAAATACGTGACCGGGCCGGATCTTGGCGTCCCTAGCCTGACGCCGCGTTCATGGTTCTCAGCGCAATATGGCGCTGACGCATGGGACGCTCTCGAAAAGATAGCCCGGCAGGATTGGCAGGCTTATCTCGACTGGTTCCGTAAGACGCTTGAACTGCCTGTCGAAAACGATCTTACTTTCGAAGGAGTCACGTGGGAGGACGGTCTTCTGCGATTGACCTTTCGCTCGGCGGACGGCGGCGTCACCTCCCGGTTGACGCGGAAGCTCGTGCTGGCCACCGGCATAGATGGCGGCGGATGCTGGAATACGCCCGCTTTTATTCGCGAGGCTTTACCACGATCGCGTTACGCGCACACGTCCGAGACAATTGACTTCGCGGCGCTGCGCGGCAAGCGAGTTGGTGTTCTCGGGGCCGGAGCGTCCGCCTTTGACAACGCAGCGACCGCTCTGGAAGCAGGCGTCAAATCAGTCGAACTTTGCCTCCGCCGGAAGGTCATCCCCTCCGTCAATCCGTACAGATGGATGGAAAACACCGGGTTTCTCGCGCATTTTCCATCTTTGCCGGATCTTCAGCGCTGGCGTTTCATGGCGCATATTTACGATCTCAACCAGCCACCGCCGCAGGACACGTTCTGGCGTTGCCGCGGGCATGAGGGTTTCTCCTTCCATACCGGCTGTCCCTGGACTGACGCGCGGATGGAAGGTGAGGAGATCGTCGTGGATACGCCTCTCGGCGAGAAACGGTTCGATTTCGTCATCATCGGCACAGGCTTCACGGTCGATCTGAAGCTTCGCCCGGAGACTGCATCTTTTGCTGACGCCGTGGCGCTCTGGCGAGATCGGTTCACGCCGCCCGAGGGCGATGAGCATACGTTGATCGGCGCACATCCATATCTTGGCGACGCGTATCAGTTTCTGCCCAAGGATGCAGCGGATCCGCGCGCGCCCTTGCTGGCCGCGATCCATAATTTCACATTCTCGGCTACGCCCAGCATGGGACTGTCTGGCGCGTCCATCAGCGGCATGCGCTTTGGCGTGGATCGTCTGGCGCGCGGACTCACGCGCGACCTGTTCGTGGCGGACGGTCAGTGGCATCTCGATAGCTTGCTCAAGTATGACACCCCCGAACTGATCAGCACGGAGCCGCCGCCTCGATAGGGCCTTCGCCGTTCACGCTCGGCGCATCCTGTAAGACCGTCGCGCATTCAACAGGCGTCGTGATCGTCAATTCCCTACCAAAATTCGGAGCGTCGCCATCTGTCTCAGTACTGATAAAAGGTTCTGATTCGAAACGATTGGACTGGCGCCGGGCAAGTCTTCCTGACGGGCGTTGCGCGTGTAACAATTCCGCCGTGCCGGAAACGACCGGCGTCTGATCGCGATTTATGATGAGGGGGCGGATATGTCTGTGAATGTCGACGAGGGAGCGGATGAACTCGCGATCATGGCGCGGGCGGTGGACCTGCATCTGCCGGACGCGTGCCGACCGGGCGTGGAAGCCAATACCAACGTGTTGCGCGGCTACGTCGCCCTGATCGAAGGATTGCCGCTCTCCGATCACTGTGAGCCTGCGTTTGGGTACAAGCCATGACGATGACCGCCGCAGCCCAGGCGAACGCAGTTCGATTTGGCGTAAAAACTGCGCGCGAAACGATCGAAGCGGCGATCGAGACGGTCGGGATACGTGATCCTGCCTATTGCAGCGTGACGCGGCTTCTCGCGGAGCGCGCGCGGCGTATGGCCGACGCAATCGACATTCGCATTGCGCGAGGCGAGCAGGTCGGTCCGTTGGCGGGCGTCCCGTTCGGCGTCAAGGATCTGTTCGACGTCGCCGGGGAGGTGACGACCGCAGGCTCCGTCGTTCTGGCTTCTGACCCTCCGAAGGAAGACGACGCCATTGTGGTGCAACGTCTGATCGCGGCAGGCGCCATCCCACTCGCTCTGCTGAACATGGACGAGTTCGCCTACGGCTTTGCGACCGAGAACGCCCATTATGGCGTCACCCGCAATCCGCGTGATACGGATCGCCTGGCAGGCGGATCGTCTGGCGGATCGGCGGCAGCCGTCGCCGGTGGCCTGGTTCCGATCACTATCGGATCGGACACCAACGGCTCGATCCGCGTTCCGGCGTCGCTGTGTGGCGTGTGGGGACTGCGGCCAACGCAAGGCCGCCTGCCGCTCGGCGGAGTGTATCCATTCGCAGCCAGCCTGGACGTTGTTGGTCCTTTCGCCGGAGACGTGGACGATCTGAAACTGGCCTTCGAGGCGATGGATGGTCACGCGCTCGATGAAGTCCCCGACACAAGGGGCCTGCGGGTGGCCAGACTGGGCGGATGGTTCGAACAGGATCTGGTTCCCGCATTGCGAGAGGGACTGGAGCGTCTGACCGGGTTCTTCGGAACCTCTCGTGTAGTCGAATTGCCAGAACCGGCGCGCGCGCGGGCGGCTTCCTTCGTCATCACGGCGGCGGAAGGTGGTTCCCTGCATCTACCCCGTCTGCGAACGCGACCGATAGACTACGACCCCGCCACACGCGACAGGCTGATGGCCGGCGCCATGCTGCCGGCAGCGCCGGTGATCCGGGCGCATCGTGTTCGAAACTGGTTCCGCGAGCAGGTGCATGCGCTGTTCGAGCATGTGGACGTTCTCATCGCGCCCGCGACAGTCGGCCCGGCGCCGCGCATCGATCAGCCGACGATCATGGTCGGCGGCAAGCCGGTGTCCGCGCGCGCCAATCTGGGGCTGTTCACCCAGCCGTTAAGTCTGGCCGGGATGCCGATCCTCGCCGCTCCGCTTGCGCCGCCTGCACACGAAGGCGCGTCGGCTGAAGAGCGGTTGCCTCTTGGCGTGCAACTCATCGCGGCGCCGGGAAAAGAGGCCAGCCTTTTCGCCATGGCCACTGCGCTTTCGCAAGCCGGACTGTTGGGTTTCCCAACTCCTGCGCCTGCGCCGGTCCATATGTCGTCGTCAAATTCCGGTAACTCCTGAGGATAGAGGGTATGCTGCACACCCAGCGCTCGACACGCGGCATGGTCACCGCCCCGCATCACCTTGCGGCGCAGGCGGGCGTTGACGTGCTGCGTGACGGCGGTTCGGCTATCGAGGCCGTTATCGCCACGGCGGCAACCCTCGCGGTCGTTTATCCGCATATGACGTCGATCGGCGGAGACGGGTTCTGGCTTATCTGCTGGCCAGACGGCCGCACACAGACGATTGACGCCTGTGGCGGTGCGGCGGCAGCGGCTGATCTCGATCTCTATCGCAGGAGTGGGCATGACGCCGTGCCGTGGCGCGGTCCTCTGGCTGCGAACACCGTGGCGGGAACGATCTCTGGCTGGGCGAAGGCGCTCGAACTCGCGGCGCAGGCCGGAACGCCGCTGCCGCTGGAGCGGCTGCTGCGCGACGCCATCTGGTATGCGGAGAACGGCGCGCCGGTGACAAAGGGGGGCGCGGAACTGGCCGCCGCAAAATCGGCTGAACTGCGGCCAGTTTCTGGTTACGCAGCGATATATGAGCCCGACGGTCGTCCGTTGCTTGAGGGCGAGCTTCTGCGTAATCCAGCGCTCGGCGCGACGTTGCGTGAACTTGCGGAACTCGGTCCGGCCTCATTCTATGACGGGCCGCTTGCGGCGCGTATCGCCGCCGATCTTGCGGCTGCGGGAAGTCCGGTCACCGCCGCCGATCTTGCGGCGCATCGGGCGAGCGTTCGACCGCCCCTGTCCACGTCCATCAAGGGCGCGACGCTGTTCAACATGGCGGCGCCGACTCAGGGCGTCGCTTCGCTGCTTATCCTTTCGCTTTTCGATCGTCTTGGCGTGACGCAGGGTGAAAGCTTCGAACACATTCACGGCCTTGTCGAAGCGACAAAGCAGGCCTTCCGATATCGCGACATCCATGTCGGCGACCCGGCCTATATGACCGTCGACGCGCAAACGCTTCTCGATGATTCGCGCGCGCTTGACGCCATGGCTGCCGCCATCGACCCCGCGCGCGCCGCGCCATGGCCGCACCCCTCCCAGGCCGGGGACACGGTGTGGCTCGGCGCCATCGATAGCGATGGCGTTGCGGTCAGTATGATCCAGAGCACCTACTTCGAATTCGGCTCGGGGATCGTGCTGCCACAGACCGGGATCACTTGGCAGAACCGGGGCGCGAGCTTCAGGATCGCCGAAGACGGATGGAACGCCCTGAAACCCGGCCGCAAGCCTTTCCATACCCTGAACCCCGCCGCGGCCCGCTTCGATGACGGGCGCCTCATGGTCTACGGCACGATGGGCGGCGAAGGGCAGCCACAGACTCAGGCGGCGGTGTTCACCCGCTACGCCCGGTTCGGCATGGGATTGCAGGAAGCCGTCACGGCGCCGCGCTGGCTGCTGGGCCGGACATGGGGTGAAGACAGCGTGACCCTGAAATACGAAGATCGCTTTTCGCCCGAACTGATTGCACGTCTCGGCGCTGCGGGCCACGCGATTGAACGCGTCGCGCCGTTCACATCGATGATGGGGCACGCAGGAGCGATCCTGAGAAATCCGGACGGGGTGCTGGAAGGCGCATCCGACCCGCGCAGCGACGGGGCTGTGGCGGCGTGGTGAACGGTGAAGCGCTATAACTCCGGATGACGCTCGCCAGAAAGATAGAGCATCATCCGATCAGTCGGAATTGGCTGATCGGATAAAGAGATTCGTCAATACAACAAACCGGAGTCCATGAACGCGCATAGACGTGTGAGTTGGCTAGATATTGGGAAAAGAGACGATGCCGGAACCATTTTTCGGACAGATAGATCCGCCGCAGCGCCTGCTGATGGGACCGGGGCCGGTGAACGTCCATCCTCGCGTTTTGCGCGCGATGAGCGCCGACATGCTGGGGCAGTTCGACCCGGAAATGACGGAATACATGAACCAGACCATGGCGCTTTATCGTCAGGTGTTCATGACCGCCAACCGATGGACGTTTCTGATCGACGGCACGGCGAGGGCCGGGATTGAGGCTGCGATGGTCTCCCTTGTGGAACCCGGCGCGCGCATCCTGATTGTCCGGGCCGGACGTTTCGGGTTGCTGCTGTCCGAAATCGCGGAGCGGATCGGCGCCGACATCCGCACGCTCGATCTCGAATGGGGAGAAGTCGCAACTCCAGAGGCCATCGAGGCCGCGATTGTCGCGCATCGCCCGGCGGTCTTCGCCTGCATCCACGGCGACACGTCCACCACAATGGCTCAGCCGCTTGAGGGCGTTGGCGAGATCTGTCGCAAACACGGCGTCCTGTCCTACGTCGATGCGACCGCGACGCTGGGCGGCATGGCGGTGGATGTCGATGGATGGGGCGTGGACGTCGTGACAGGCGGGCTGCAAAAATGCATGGGCGGGCCGCCAGGTTCCTCGCCCATTACGATCTCCGACCGCGCCGCCGAGCACATTTTCCGCCGGCGGCACGTGGAGAGCGGCATACGCGCGGCGGACGCCACGGATGGGATCGGTGCGCGCATCGGCTCGAACTATTTCGACCTCGCCATGGTGATGGATTACTGGTCGGAAAAACGCCTGAATCATCATACCGAAGCGACGACGATGCTTTACGGCGCGCGGGAATGCGCCCGTGTGATGCTTGAAGAAGGACTGGGGACACGCTTCGCCCGCCATCGCGCCGCAAGCGCCGCCGTGACGGCGGGATTGCGGGCGATGGGTCTGAATGTGTTCGGTCAGGATGCGTTCCGCATGACGAACGTAACAGGCGTCTGGATACCCGAAGGCGTCAACGGAGACGCCGTGCGCGCGCGGATGCGCGAGGACTTCGAAATCGAGATCGGCACGGCGTTCGGGCCGCTCGCCGGACGTATCTGGCGCATCGGCGCGATGGGCTACAACGCGATGAAACACAAGGTCCTGCACACGATCGGCGCGCTGGACACGGTGCTTGCGGGGCAGGGATACGCCGTCCGTCGTGGAGAGGGCGTGGACGCCGCACTCGCCGCATGGAACGCGACGCTTAGGGACGCCGCATGAGCGGGGCCTACCCTCGGGACCTCGCCGGATACGGCCAGACGCCGCCGGATGCGCGCTGGCCCGGCGGCGCGCGCGTGGCGGTGCAGTTCGTCGTCAATTACGAGGAAGGCGCAGAGAACTCCGTCCTGCACGGCGACCCAGCATCCGAAGCGTTCCTGTCAGAAATGGTTGGGGCCCGGGCGATTCCGGGCGCGCGGGCGATGGCCATGGAAAGCCTTTATGAATACGGCTCCCGCGCCGGATTCTGGCGATTGCGACGGCTGTTCGTCGAACGCGGGCTGCCGGTGACGGTGTTCGGCGTGGCGATGGCGATGGCCCGCAACCCCGCCGCCGTCGAGGCCATGCTGTCGGCGAACTGGGAAATTGCGTCCCACGGATTGCGCTGGATCGATTATCAGGACGTGCCAGAAGCCGTCGAACGCGAACACATCGCCGAAGCCGTGGCGATCCATACGGCGCTGACCGGGACGCGGCCGCTCGGCTGGTATCAGGGACGCACAAGCCCCAATACGGCGCGCCTTGTTGCCGAGGAAGGGGGGTTCGTCTACGACGCGGATTCCTATGCCGACGACCTGCCGTATTACGACCGCACGCATGGCCGGGCGCAGCTGATCGTGCCCTACACGCTCGACGTGAACGACATGAAGATCGTGGCGCTGAACGGTTTTACGGACGGCGAGCAGTTCTTCCGCTATCTGCGCGACACCTTCGATCAGTTGTGGGACGAGGGCGCGGAGACGCCGCGCATGATGTCTGTCGGCCTGCATTGCCGGATCGCCGGACGACCGGCGCGCGCCCGCGCGGTCGCGCGCTTCCTCGATCACGTCATGGCGCACGACCGGGTATGGGTGGCGACGCGCCTCGACATCGCAAGACACTGGCTGGAGACTCATCCCGCATGACCGACGCTGTAAGCCGGGTCAACGCCATGACGAAGGATGCGTTCGTGGCGGCCTTCGGGCCGATCTACGAATGTTCGCCCTGGATCGCGGACGCTGCGTTCGCGCAGGCGCCGTTCGCCGACACCGCCGCCGTGGCAGCCGCCCTGCGCGGCGTGATTGCGGCGGCGCCGGACGAAGCGAAACTTGCGCTGGTGCGTGAGCATCCGGAGCTTGCGCGGCGCGCGGGCGTGGACACGACGCTGACCGACGCGTCCCGTGCGGAGCAGGCGTCCGCCGGGCTCGACAGGCTGACGCCCGTCGAATATGCGCGATTCAACGCCCTTAACGACGCCTACAGGGCGCGTTTTGAGATGCCTTTCGTCATCTGCGTGCGGCTCAGCGACAAGGATTTCATCCTGTCAGAAATGGAGCGTCGCGGCGCGAATACGCCAGAAGAAGAGCTTGCGACCGCCTTGGGCGAGATCGACAAGATCGCCGCGTTGCGCTGCGCCGAGGTCTTTCGCAGATTGGAGGAGCCGTCATGAGCACATTGTCGACCCATGTTCTCGATCTTGTCGCAGGCGGCCCGGCCGAAGGCGTGGCCGTCACGCTCTGGCGCGGTGAAACCGTGCTGTTCGCGGGCGCCACCAACGGCGACGGACGCTGTCCGGAGATCGCGGCCGTCGGACAACTTGAACCGGGCATCTATCGGCTGGAGTTTGCGGTCGCCGCTTATTTCCGCGACCGGGGCGTAGCGTTGAGCGATCCGCCATTTCTGGGCGTGGTGCCGATAGCTTTCGGAATCGCGGAACCTGCGGAGGACGGAAAGGGGGGGCATTACCATGTGCCGCTTCAGGTCTCGCCGTTTGGATATTCCACGTATCGGGGGAGTTAAAGGCGCGTCGTCATTTAATGGGTAAAGTTTTACCCGAAGAAAGCACGCGTTTTTTGACTCTCCTGATCTGCATGGCGCTTCAGGAGGCGGAGGATCGTGTCGCCAGTGACGGTAAGACGATTGACTTCAAAGTGAAGGATATTGCCTGACGATGGCTGCTCCAGGCGCAAACGGTATCGTAAAATACGCTCATCTGATCCGTACCCGAAAATATGTTGCGGTGATTTCCATGGACAATCGAGGTGGCAGTTATTTCTCTGTTACGGGATGGTCCACGTTTATTGACCGCAAAGAGGCCACGCCGCAGTGGATCGGGAAAAATCTGATGAAGGCCCTGCGGACTAGCAAGGACCTCTTTATGGAATGGGGTAAGTATCCCCTACCTCAAGACAAAATTGACGCAGAGCGTAAAAAATCGGGGCCGCTCTACATGGAATTCTGGGGTCGTGTTCGGGAGAAATACGGCTTCAAGGATTGGCGCGAGGCTCAGACAAAATCGGCTCTGGTTTTTGCGGAATGGGAATGTGAGCAGACGGACCAAGTCCATCTGGCAGCATCAAAGGGGCGGGGAACAAGTCACTCTGCCTGGTATTCGAACGAAAACCACGGCAAGGTCTTTCATGCCTCGATCAGTGCCAGTGATCAGGAGTTTGGCGCGGTGGCGCTGCAGGCGCTTGACGCCTGCCAGCCAAACTACGCGTGACGCGCAGCTATCGGAACCGGCCATCTGCAAAGCGCTCCAAGGATCGTATTGCCGCCGACCCGGACACAAGCGGGAAAGATATTGATTTTGCTGTCAAGGTGATCGCATGAACATGCAGCAGCCGAGAGTTGCCCCCAGCACGAAACGAGCAAATATTATTCGAACACGAAAATATTTTGCTGTCATCTGCCGGGATGAATGGGGAGGCAGTCATTTCTCCCCGGACGGTTCCTCAATTGCCATCCCGATCAAGCAGGTTTCGGCGATCTGGATAGGAAACAACCTACGCCAGGCTCTCCTGACGAGCCATGACTATCGCGCGGATTACGGCTATGGTCCGCTATTTGACGAGAGACTTCAGGAAGCTCGCCCACGATCTGCCGCAGCGTCAAGAAATTTCTGGTTCGGAATAAGAGATGAGTACGGTTTCAAAGATCATCTTGCGGCCATGTCGAAATCGGCGCTCGCTTTCGTCGACTGGGATTACGAGGAGACGGATCAGATACGGCTTCGGGCTTCACGGGGTCGGGGCGGAGGACACTCAGCGTGGTATTCGCACGAAAACCACGCTAAGGTTTTCCATGTTTCGATCAACGTCACCGACGAAGAACTCGGCACGGTGGCGTTGCAGGCGCTTGACGCCTGCCAGCCAAATTACGCGTGACGCGCCAAGGGAAGTTCTCTGTAAAGCCTATCACGACGCCATGAACGACGTCTCCGCCGCCAGCGGCAAGTCTCTGACCTTCAAGAGCAACCCGGTGTCGTGATGAGAAAGAAAAAGCCGTTTCCAATAAGAAGTCATCCTCCGGGCACGCCGCATAGAACATGTCAGGTCAATCGCACGGACATGTACATCACCGTTATTTCTGACGAAATATGGGGCGGAATGCACTTCTCACGTCGCGGCCTAGCGATCCATTCGGCACGGGATGTGACGCCCGAATGGATCGGCGCCAATGTGCGACAAGCGCTCGAAACAAGCGAGTATTGCTCCCCGCCTCCTGGCGTTCCGATTGACCGGGACCACCTCATCGCCATGAAGGCCGCGTCAAGTGAGCGGCGTCTCGCCTTCTGGGACGACGTCGCCAGCACCTATGGCTACAAATCGAGGGATTTGGCCTGGAAAAAGAAGGACCACCTGTTCATTTCCTGGTTTAACGGATTGGAACCTGACATCGTCATGGAGGCATCCAAAAGCTCGGTTACCGGCAATCATTCGGCTTGGCCGCTCGACAGAAACGAAGGACGCGTCTTCCGGATTCCTTTCGCCGCATCCGATGCAGAGATTGGCGAAACAGTCCTGAAAACCTTGGCGAAGTGCGAAGGTCCCGGAAAGTCCACCCAGCCTCTCTTTCCATGATCCTGTCTGTCCGCTGAACAGGTAATTCATTCTGAACAACCCCGGCGCTTGCTGCGATAGGACCGTTGATCAGGGCGACTTCGGAAACGGGCGTGCGGCCATTGCCTCATGGGACCCGGAGAGTGGGGAGCATGGCTCAGAGTTCCGGCGCCCACGAGGCAGGAGCCGGGCGCCATAATGCAGGCCGCTGCGACGACTGACGCTTCTCCCCCTTGGAGGAGAGGCCGCGACTCTCTACCTTGGGCTCATGGCCGACGCTCCTGATCTCTCGACTCCCGACCCGACCGTTCGCGAACTGCTCGCCACAAGGCCACAGCTGTCGCTGGACCCGACCTGTGGGCTGATGATGGAGGGCGTGCCGCTCTCCGCCATCGCGGACGAGATCGGCACGCCGGCATGGGTGATCAGCGCGAGCGCGCTGCGGATTCGCGCACGTCGTCTGCTGGCCGCCATGACGGGTGCGGGGTTGTCCGTATCCGTTCATTTCGCGGTCAAATCCAATGATCACCTCGCTGTGCTGCGAATTCTCGCCAGTGAAGGGCTCGGCGCAGACGTGGTCAGCGGCGGCGAATTGCTGCGCGCGCTGGAGGCGGGCGTCCCTGCGTCGAAGATCGTCTTCTCGGGCGTGGGGAAGTCCGACACGGAGATTCGTCTGGCGATTCAGAAGGGCGTCGCGCAGATTAACGTCGAAAGCGCCGAGGAACTGGAGATCATATCCACCCTCGCAGTGGAGGCCGGGCGCGTCGTCGACGTCGCGCTGCGGGTCAATCCTGACGTGGATGCTGAAACGCATGCGAAGATCACCACGGGCCTCGCCGACAACAAGTTCGGCGTTCCGTATGACGAGGCGCTGGCGCTTTATCTCCGCGCCGCCGCTCTGCCCGGCGTGCGTCCTGTCGGTTACGCCGCGCATATCGGCAGCCAGATTCTGAAGGCCGATCCCTACCGAGCGGCCTACGCCCGCGTGGCGCAGCTTGTTCGTGCGACGCGCGAGGCCGGGGCTGTGGTCAGCGTCGTCGATTGCGGCGGCGGGCTGGGCATCGGCTACCGTGACGAGGGCGAGGGCTCGCCGGAAGCCTTCGCCGGCGCCATCCGCGCGGAGCTGGGCGATCTGGACGTGCGGCTGGCGATCGAGCCCGGCCGCTGGATTTCCGGGCCGTCCGGCGTTCTGTTGAGCACGGTCATTCTCCGCAAGGCGGTGACGGGCGGCGCGCCCTTCATCGTTCTGGACGCGGCCATGAACGATCTGTTGAGACCCTCGCTGTATGATGCGTGGCATGGCGTGCTCCCCCTTTCTCCTCATGACGCGGTTCAGGAACCCGAGAAGGCGCATCTCGTCGGCCCGGTATGCGAGAGCGGAGACTGCTTCGCGCGTGATCGCATGCTTCCGCCGCTGCAACGCGGGGCGCGCGTGGCGTTTCTCGACGCCGGGGCCTACGGATCGGTGATGAGTTCCACATACAACGCCCGGCCACTGGCGGCGCAGGTGCTCGTCGAGGGCGAGCGCTGGGCCGTGATCCGCCCGCGCCAGACGGTCGAGGCTCTGTGGGCGAATGAGACGACGCCCGGCTGGCTGAACGGCGACGCATGAGCGACGCCGCGACATATGGCGGCGGATCGCGGATTCCGGACCCGTGGCGCGATGCTTCGGGCGCCAGAAAAGGGCCGGAAAACGCTTCGGGCGGCGGCTCTGGCGGTGGGGCAGGTGAGGGACCGGCGGGCGGCCTCGCCGTAGCCCGCAAGCGCACGCGCCGCGTGTTGCTTGCCGAACGCGCGGCGCCGTTGCTCGCTCCAGCGGCGACGGTTGCTGGCGGCTATATTCTGGCGGGCCTGCTGCGCGCGCCGCAAAGCCTGCCGGATGGCGCGCATCTGGCGCTGCTGCTTGGAACGAGCGCGCTGACGGCATGGCTCGCCCGACGCGGGTGGGTGCGTCTGCGCGAACCGACGCTTATCGAGATCGACCGTCGCATCGAGCAGGCGTCGAATCTTCGCAACCGGCCTTTGGCCAGCCTGACCGATCACTCGTCTGGTCTTGGCTCCAGCGAGTTGTGGCGCGCTTATCAGGAGCGTCTCGTCGCCTCGCTCGGGCCGTTGCGTTCCGGCTGGCCTCGCCCGGCTTTTACGCGTCGCGATCCATGGATCGCGGGCGGCCTGCTGGTTCCTGCGCTCGCCGTCGTGCTCGTCATGGCGGGCAGTCATGCTCCGGGACGTCTCGCCGCCGCCTTCGTGCCGGGCTGGGACGACCCGGATACGCCGATGCCGCATGTGGACGCGTGGATCACGCCGCCCGGCTTCGCGCTTGCAGCGCCAGTGTTTCTCAATAGCGGCGACGCTCCAGCGCCTGTGCCGCAAGGATCCATAATCACGGCGTCGGTAACCGGTTTGAACGGGGCGCCGCGCCTTGTTTCGAGTGGCGTCGAGCGGGAGAGCGTGAGGGCGCTCGATCCGAGATCGTGGCGGCTGGACGCGACGCTGGAGCACGGCGGCGCGCTGGCGCTCAAGGCGCGTGGACGGGTGATCGCGCGCTGGAACGTCACCGTCACGCCGGATGCAGCGCCTATGGTCGCATGGGGGAAGGACCCGGGGGGCGAAAAGGGAAGCCGCCGGACCAGATTGCCTTACGAGGCGCGGCACTCTTACGGCATCGAGACCCTGACGGCCGAGATCCGCCTTGCCCACCCGTCGCTTCTGGGCGATTCCCGCGTGCTGCGCGTGCCGATCCCGCTGTCCGGGCATCCCGTGACCGCGAAAGGCGTCATAGCGCCCGACCTGTCTTCTGACCCCTGGGCCGGGGAGGAGGTCAAGGCCGTTCTTGTCGCGCGCAGCGTCAGCCATCAACAGGCCCAAAGCCAGTCAGTCACGTTCACTCTGGGATCTCGGAAATTCCGTTCTCCCGTCGCGCGCGCCGTTCTTGATCTGCGGAAGCGGCTGGCGCTCGGGAAGGAATCCCGGCGTGCGGCGGCGGAGGATCTGGCGGCGCTGGGCGACACGCCAGGGCCGCTTTCCAGCAATACCGGCATGTTTCTTAACCTGACTGCGATCGCCGCGCGTCTGTCCAATCCAGACGTCACGGATGAAGACGCAATAGCCGAATCCGTCGCCCGGATGTGGGATCTGGCGCTGGATATCGAAGACCGGCTGAGGGGCGGCGACGAAGGCGCGCAGGCGTCCATCGAGGTTCGCGCCGCGCAGGAGGCCGTCGCTCAGCAACTTCGCCACATGCGCGAAGACAATGCGCATGGGCCGGAGGATCAGGCCGAACTCCGTCGCCGGATGGAGGCGTTGCAACAGGCCATTGCGCACAAGATGCAGGCGCTGACGCAACAGGCGTTGCGCGACAGGACAGCTATTCCGGATTTGCCCGGCCTGACGAAATCCGGCGACAACGCGTTCAGGCGCCTGATGCAACGCATGCAGGACGACGCGGCGGAAGGCAGGTCCGGCAACGCCATGGACAAGCTGGAACAGCTTGAAGATTCGATTGAGGGCATGCGCAACGCCACGCCGCAGGACATGGCGGCGCTTGGGCGGCAACTCGCAGCACAGCAGAAGCTGCGGGAGCAGACCGACGGCCTGCGCGACATCGTGCAGCAGCAGACCAAACTGTTAGATCACGCGCAATCGCGGCTCGACAAGGATCGCCGGGCGGAAGAGCGGAACAACGCCGTACGCGATCAGGACGACGACGGCGACACGAATCTCGCCACGATGTCGACGCAGGAGTTGCTACGCAAACTGGGCCTAGCGCCGCCGGGACAGGAGGGTGGCGCACAGCAGCAACCGTCCGCCGAAGATCAGAAAAATGCCGGTCAACAGAACGGTGCGCCACCGTCCGGGGCGGATGCCGATCGGCAAGGTCCGGCCGATCATTCCGCGGGGAGCCAATCCGCGAGCGGGCAGCCACAGGCTGGACAGTCGAGCGACGGGGTGGCAGCGGCGGACGCTCGCGGAACGGAGCGAGCCACGCAACACGCCCTTGAGCGCGCCACAAGTGAGTTGCAGCAGGAGTTCAAGGACCTGACCGGCAAGGAGCCGCCCGCGTTCGCGAAGGCCCAGAGCGCCATGCGGGACGCTCGTCGTGCTCTGGCGCAGGGAAATGACGGGGATGCGGCGGGCGCCGAGGAAAAGGCGTTGCAGGCGCTGCAGCAGGGCGGGCGGCAGATGCGAGAGGCTCTGCGCGGTAACGGCTCTTCCAGCGGCGGAACGCCGAGTTTCCTGCCTGCGCTGAGCGGCGGCGACAACGGCGACCAATCAGGCGAGGGACAGTCTCAGGCGGGAGATAGCGGCGCGGAACGTGGCGACGGTTCCGATAACGGGTCGGCGGACAAGGATCCGCTGGGTCGTTCAACCGGGGAAGGCGGCGATAACGCGCCCGGCGACACGCACATTCCGGATACCATCTCTCGTGAACGGGCGCATGAGATTGAACAGGAATTGCGGCGCAGGGATTCGGATCGCACGCGACCGCAACAGGAACTGGATTATCTAGACCGGCTCCTGAAATCGTTCTGAGAACGCGGCGCCGTCAGGCGACGAGCAGCGCCGCGTCGCCGGAGCAACCCGCTTCGGCATGTTCCGGCTGAAGCAACCGCCGCAGGGCAGCAGGATACAGGCGATGCTCCTGTTCGAGCACTCGTGCGGCGAGCATGTCCGGCGTGTCGCCCGGCAGGACCGGAACCGCCGCCTGCGCGATGATCGGCCCCTCGTCCATTCCGGCGGTCACATGATGCACCGTGCAGCCATGGACCCGCACGCCAGCCTCAAGCGCACGCTCATGCGTGTGCGTTCCGGGAAACAGCGGCAGCAGGCTTGGATGGATGTTGATCATGCGCCCGGCCCAGGCGTCCGTCATGAAGGGCGTCAGCAATCGCATATACCCGGCGAGACAAACGAACTTCACGCCCGCTTCGCGCAGGGCGGCGTCAATGACGCGCTCATGCGCCTCCCGATTTCGGCCGAAATCCCGGTGCGGAACGGCGCGAGTTGCCAATCCAGCATCCGCCGCGGTCCGCAGGCCCGGCGCGTCGGGATCATTGCTCAGCACCAGCGAGACGGACGCCGGAAATTCCGGATCTGCACAGGCGGCGATCAGGGAGCGCATGTTGCTGCCCCGACCGCTGATCAGGATGCCTATTGGCGTTTTCTCGGCAGGCGTCGTCATCGTGGCGGGCTCACTTGCCGTCGAAGCGCGGCGTAGAGAGGAACCGCAAGCTCGGCGTGGCGCCTGATTCGGTAGCCTCCACATGGCCCAACGGCACGCCGGTTTCGCCCATTTCGGCGAGACGCTTCATCACAAGATCCGGATCGCGGGTGATCAGAACCATGCCGACGCCACAGTTGAACACGCGAAGCATTTCTTCATCCGACACGCCTCCGGCGGCCGCCAGCCACTGGAATACAGGTAGCGGAGTCCAGGCGTGTTCGATGACTGCCCCGGTCCCTCCAGGAAGGACGCGAGGCAGGTTGCCCGGCAGGCCGCCGCCGGTGATGTGAGCCGCGCCCGTCAGCAGCCCTTCCCGGTGCAGGGTCAGCACTGTCGAAACGTAAAGGCGCGTCGGCGTCATCATTGCTTCGCCGAGAGACGAACCGGGGGCGAACGGCGCCGGGTCTGAAAGGGTAAGGCCTGCGGCTTCGATCACGCGGCGAACCAGCGAAAAGCCATTTGAATGAACGCCGCTGGCGGTCAGGCCGATCAGGCTGTCGCCCGGACGGATGGCGCCCGGCAGCAAATTTTCACGTTCGGCCGCGCCAACGGAGAACCCGGCCAGATCGTAGTGGCCGGGGGCGTACATGCCGGGCATTTCCGCCGTTTCGCCGCCCACAAGGGCGCAGCCGGACTGACGGCATCCCTCGGCGATGCCTTTCACCACCTTGGCGGCGTCTTCGACGGCGAGACGCCCTGTGGCGAAGTAGTCGAGAAAGAACAGCGGTTCGGCGCCCTGAACCACCAGATCGTTCACGCACATGGCGACCAGGTCGATTCCAACTGTCTCATGGAGGCCCGAATCTATGGCGAGGTTCAGCTTCGTCCCAACGCCGTCGGTGCAGGAGACGAGAATCGGGTCCTTAAACCCGGCGGCCTTCAGATCGAAAAGCGCGCCGAAACCGCCAAGTCCGCCCATGACGCCTGATCGGGTCGTGGCGCGCGCTGCTGGCTTGATCGCCTCGACCAGCGCGTCTCCAGCCTCGATATCCACCCCGGCTTCACGGTAGGTAAGGCCTTTCGCGGAGGATTGGGTCATCTTGGTCTCGTCTCGCAGTAAAGGTGAGAGGGCGGGCGCCGCTGCTGGTCGTCATACGGCCATTGGCCGCGAGCCCGTCCGGTAATATGTGAAAGCGACGGACGCGTCATGTCCTTGGCGCGCGGGAGTTCCTTTAAGGCAGGCGAAGCGGCGCGCATAGCAGTGACGGACCGGGTTTGCGATACGAAATGCGCCTATGCGCCCGAAAAATCTTCGGGCACGGAGGAACGCGTAGCTGTTCAGGGGACGCTCGCGCTGCCTTTGTCGCCGTCGTCTTCCAGTCGCAGCCAGATAGCGCTGCCTTTCTCTCATCAGCCAGTGCTCGACGAAGCCGGCTTTGTGCCGGCCCGTTCCAACGCCGCCGCCCGTGCATGGCTCTTTGGTCAGCGAACGATCGAAGGCTGGCCGGATCGGCGGTTGCTTTTGTGGGGGGGGCCGGGGCGCGGGAAGACGCATCTCCTGCGCGTATGGGCGGCGCGTCGTGAGGCAAAGGTGATCGAGGCCCGCGCACTGGATGCTGAAGTGGTCAAAAACCTCGCGGCCGGAGATGGTCCCGGCGCTTTGGCCATTGACGACCTCTCTGACGACGTCCTGGACGAGGTCGCGTTGCTGCAGGCGCTGAATCTGGCGCGCGAACTCGGCGCGCCCGTGCTGATGACCGCGCGTCAGGCGCCCGCGCGCTGGCGGTTGACCGTGCCCGACCTGCAAAGCCGTGTACGTGCGACGATGGCCGTCAGCCTTGGCCCGGCCGAAGACGTGTTGCTGCGCCGCCTGATGCTGCGGTTGCTCGCGGAACGCCAGCTTGTTGTCGCGGCGTCAGTTGTAGAGTGGATGTTGCCGCGTCTGCCTCGCGAAGCGCGCGCGGTACAGTTGGCGGTGCAGCGGATTGACGCGGCGTCGCTCAGCACGGGCGCGGCTTTCGACCGCGCGGCAGCGTCCGCGTTGATTGAAGAATTGCTGGAGAACTACAGCGGGTAGCTAGTTAATCTTACTTCTTTGATTTATCTCTTAATTGCATGATATTTAAGAAAAAATAAATTAGACCTTCAAGGTAGATTTTTTATAAAACCGTTGTAATACCCTGTTTTTAAATAAAATAATTACAAACTCATAGACGTTGCACATAACATCCATTGACGCCCATGGAGGCCGTGACGTCGCCATTGCTGGCGTCTTTTGTCCCCGAAATATCTCCCCTTGAATTTGTCATATGACAGAGCACAGGCGTGCGCCTACGCTGGTCAATTGATGTGACGACGAGTGATCGTCGCAGAGGTATGGGGAGTTCTATTTTGACTGGACGGCGGAAACCGAATTCTAACGCAACGACGCACGGTGGAAACGTTCACGAAAATTCAGAAGGCAAAGTCGCCGCCGGAGGGGCGCGTGGCGCCTCCGTCCTGTCCGGATCACGGTCGGCGCCTGCGAAAGCCGCGACTGCAGGAGCGACGGATTCGAAGCGCCCGAGCGCACGATCAGCAACGATGAAATCGACGAGTGACGCGTCGGCGACCGGGAAAGCCAAACCTCCCGCGCGTAAATCCGCGAAAACGCTCCAAACGGGAAAAATTTCAACCCGCGCCCGCCCGCCCGCTCTGATGCATGAAGCCATCGAAAAGAACTCTCCGGATCGTTTCATCAACCGTGAGCTCTCTTGGTTGGCCTTCAATCAGCGCGTCGTCGAAGAAGCCGAGAATCCCCGTAACCCGCTGCTTGAACGTCTGCGCTTTCTCTCAATCAGCGCGAACAATCTCGACGAATTTTATTCGGTTCGCGTGGCGGGTCTGGTCGGACAGGTGCGCGAGGGTCTTGTCTCCCTGTCTCCCGATGGCCTGACGCCAGCGTTGCAACTCGCGGCCGTGCGGGAGCAGTCGGCGCGGCTGTTGCGTAACCAGCAGCGCATCTGGGTCGATGTCCGCCAGCAACTTGTGGGCGCGGGGGTCACTCTCTGCGCGCTCGACGATCTGGATGAGGCGGACAGAGCGTGGTTGAGCGCGTGCTTCATGGACCGCGTGTTTCCGGTGCTCACACCTCTCGCAGTCGATCCCGCGCATCCGCTTCCCTTCATTCCCAACATGGGGCTGGCGCTCGGCTTGCGACTGGTTTCGGCGGACACCGGTGCGTTCGTTATGAACGGGCTGATTCTGCTGCCGGCGCAGATAGAACGATTCCTCCGCCTGCCGTCACCGCCCGGCAAGCCGCCGCAGGTACGCTTCGTGTTGCTCGAAGACCTGATCACGATGTGCATCGACCGGCTGTATCCGGGCCTTTCCATCGGCGAGAGCGGAATGATGCGTGTCATCCGCGACACGGACGTCGAGTTCGAGGATGAGGCCGAGGACCTCGTGCGCTCCTATGAGACAGCCCTGAAGCGGCGCCGTCGTGGTGTTGTGATCCATCTCGACATGGAGGAGCGCGTTCCCCCCGAACTCGCCGATGCGATCGTCGATGAACTCGACCTGCCAGCAGAGGAAGTCTCGATCCATTCCGGCATGATTGGCGTCGTCGATCTCAAGCAGATGATCGTCGACGACCGGCCTGATCTGCTGTTTGCGCCCTATACGCCGCGTTTCCCGGAGCGGATCGTCGATTTCGGCGGAGACTGTTTCGCCGCGATCCGCGCGAAGGACCTGATCGTTCACCACCCGTTCGAAAGCTTCGACGTTGTGGTGCAATTCCTGCGACAGGCCGCCCTCGACCCGAACGTGATCGCCATCAAGCAGACGCTCTACCGGACGTCGCGCGACAGTCCGATCGTCAAGGCGCTGATCGAGGCCGCCGAGGCGGGTAAATCCGTGACTGCGATGGTCGAGCTGCGCGCCCGTTTCGACGAGGAAGCGAATATCCGCCTATCGCGCGCGCTGGAGGCGGCAGGCGCGCAGGTAGTCTTCGGATTCCCGGACCTGAAAACCCATGCGAAGCTCAGCCTCGTCGTGCGGCGGGAAGGAAGCGTCGTCCGGTCATACGCGCATTTCGGCACGGGTAATTATCATCCCATCACCGCGCGTGTTTACACCGACCTGTCTTTCTTCACCTGTAACCCCGAACTGGCGCGGGATTCGGCGCGGCTGTTCAACTACGTCACAGGTTACGCGATGCCCGCGCGGATGGAGGCCATCGCGTTCTCGCCGCTGACGTGCCGCTCAACGCTGGTGGCGTTGATCGACGCTGAAATCGAGCATGTGCGGGCGGGACGGCCAGGAAACATCTGGCTAAAAATGAACGCGCTCGTCGATCCGCGTCTGATCGACAAGCTTTACGAGGCGTCGTGCGCCGGAGTGAAGGTCATGGCGGTCGTGCGGGGCATATGTTGCCTGCGACCGGGCGTGCCGGGACTTTCCGAGAACATCCACGTCAAGTCGATCGTCGGTCGTTTTCTTGAGCATGCGCGCATCTACGCGTTCGGGGACGGGCGGAGGATGCCGTCGCGGTCAGCGAAGGTCTATATCTCCTCGGCAGACTGGATGACCCGCAACATGGACTGGCGCGTGGAAAGTCTGGTGCCGATCACCAACGCCACCGTGCATGCGCAGGTGCTGGACCAGATCATGATCACCGATCTGAAGGACAACCTTCACTCGTGGATTCTGGAGAAAACCGGCCAATGGCGACGTCTCGAACCGGGAGGAAAGCCGTTCTCCGCCCATGAGTGGTTCATGACTCATCCGTCGCTGTCCGGGCGCGGATCCGCCGCGTCCGAAGTGGCCATCCGCGCGCCCGCTCCGCATCCGCGAGATCGCCTTCTGGATGACTGATGTCGCGTATGCCGGATGGCGCGGCGCGTGGTCGCTTCTGGCGACGAGACCTGTTCAGAGTGGACTCATCTGAACAGGCGGGCGGCCTAGTGAAACAATAAGATACACTATTCTCGCCTTCCCGAAATTCGGCGAAAACGCCCCCGCCGATAATGGCGAAGAGTTCAATCGATTCGGAACTGGTCGCGTCCAACGCTTCACGTATCCGCGCCACGCATTACGCTTCGCGCATGGATACATTACTGTGCGGGTCAGAGACTCGCATTCGGCGGGTCGGGAATGCGAAGTAAGCTCGCGGCAGGGAGTGCAGGATGACCGACATCAGCCACCGGTTTGGCGACGAATCCTGTCAGGCGATGGTAAACGCTGCGGGGGCGGAGCTTTCTGCGTTGGTCTTCGATGGCGATCTCGACGCGCTGTGGAACGCAGGCCCCGAATGGCGTCGTCACTCGCCCGTTCTCTTTCCTATCGTTGGTCGGTTAGCGGACGACCAGGCTCCGATCGACGGAAAAACCTACCGCATGACGCAGCACGGCTTCGCCCGTGATCGCGTGTTCGAATGGATCGAGCGCACGCCGGCTGGCTGCGTGCTTGAACTTCGCGCCGATGATGAAACGCAGGCCATTTTTCCGTTCGCGTTCGTCCTGCGCATCGCCTATCGCGTGTCGGCAGGACAATTGATCGCCACCTATACGATCACGAACCCTGACGAACGCAAGGCGCTTCCGGCGTCTCTCGGCGTGCATCCCGCGTTCAACTGGCCGCTTCGCCCCGGCGAGGCGCGGGAAGATTACGAAATCATCTTCGAGCAGCCGGAAAACGAGCCGATTCGCCGTGTCGCGGGCGGTTTGCTTCTGGATGAGACATTTCCGTCGCCGGTTGATGGGCGGGTTCTCAAGCTCTCCGATTCCCTGTTCGTCGAAGACGCAGTGATTTTCGATTCCGTGGACTCGCGCTCCGTATGGTTTGGGCGCCCCGGCGCAAAGGGTCTTCGCGTGAAATGGGCGGGATTTGACGAACTCGGCGTATGGAGCAAGGAAGGCGCGCCGTTCCTTTGCATCGAGCCTTGGCGTGGCCATGCTTCTCCTGCAAATTTTTCCGGCGCCTTCAAGGAGAAGCCGGGCCTGTTGCATTTGGGGCCGGGCGCCGAGTGGACAGCATCGTGGCGGGTCGCCGCTACGGACGCCTGACGCCAAAATTTCATGAGCAGTTCAAAAAAGGTGCGACGCTTCCGGCGTTCGCTCGCCGTGTTGGCCGTTTTCGTCGCGGTTTGCGCCGCAACTGCTGGCGCGTGCGTGTGGCGCTATCGCGCGCCCGGCCCTTTGCCCGCGCAGGCCGCAATCGTCATTCCGCACGGAGGCTACTCCAGCACGATCCGCGCATTGCAGGGGCAAGGCGTATTGCCCGCTGGCTGGTTCGATACGCAGTTATTCCGGTTGGCTATCGCGGTGACACGGCATGATGGCCAGTTGCACGCGGCTGAGCTTGAGTTTCCGGCCGCCGCTTCGATGAAGCAGATTCTGCATGTGCTCCGTCATGGCCAGCCCGTTCGGCATTGGTTGACGATACCCGAGGGGCTGACTTCCCGGCAGATCGCAGCGCTTGTGAACGCCGCGCCGTTTCTCGCCGGAACGGTCGCCGCTCCGATGGAGGGGGGAATTGCGCCTCAAACCTATGATTACCTCAGGGGCGTTGAGCGGTCGGCGCTTCTTGATCGTATGCGCGCGGCAATGGAGCGAGAGGTCGCGGAGGTGTGGGCAGGGCGTGATGCGGACTTGTCGCTGAAGACGCCTGAAGAAATGGTGACGCTGGCGTCCATCGTTGAAAAAGAGACGGCTGTCCCTGAAGAGAGACCGCACATTGCGCGTGTTTTCCTGAATCGACTACGTCTTGGGATGAAGTTGCAGGCGGATCCGACGACCATCTATGCCGCCAACGACGGCGCGGGGCCGCTTGGTCGACCTCTGACACATGCGGATCTGGCGTTCGCCAGCCCCTACAACACTTATGTGTCCGCGGGTCTGCCGCCCGGCCCTATCTGCTCGCCCGGCCTCGCCTCCTTGCAGGCGGTCGCTCACCCCGCGTCCGGCGAAGATTTGTATTTCGTGGCGTCGGGAGAGGGCGGGCATCGGTTCGCAGCGTCTCTGGCGGAGCATAACCGGAACGTCGCTCTGATGGGCGGCAGCTCCTCAACGGAAAAGACCGAACCGAAGCCCTGACCGCTGGGTCAGGGGCGGCTCGGTTTTGATCAGCGGTGCGTTTGTGTCGGCGCAGCCAGCGATTCGCTCGTCACGCCGCCAGTTGCAGGCGGCGTATAAGGCGTCAACGCGGTGGGTTGCGTGTTGTCGACGGCGTTGGCCGCCGTTCCTGCTGATGGCGCGGGAAGTGGAGCCGCGGCTGTCTGCGCGCCGTAGCGTGTCAGAATTTCGCGCAAGGGATCGGCGCCGGGGTTGTTGACCCGCATGGCGATCACGATGTCCTCCGGCCCAACGGGCTGGTTGTAGTAGGACCGATTGGCGCCGCTGTTGGTCGTCAGTTTCGATCCGCCCAACGCGGCGCCAGCGAACAGTCCCTTGGATTTCTGGACGGCCATGATGTCGGTGTTGGAACGGCCCGTGGTGCCGCTTTCGATACCGCTTCCCATCGTGGCGAAGGAGGCCGAGGCGTCGGCGCCGAACTTGAACTGGCTGTCGAGCAATGCCTGCAGACCACGATCGGTCATGACGAAAAACATCGCTTCGGAATCCTGCACGCCGAGCTGGATGCCTACTGATCCGGAACTGAGCGTGTAGAACGCCGGATCGGACCATGAACCACGTGCGTCGCGGGCCAGCAGAAGGCACCCGCCGCCGGACCCGCCAATGCCGATCGACATGCGGAAGATCGACGGACAGACGAGAACCGCACGCGCCTGCGTCAGGTAACGCTGGATCTTGCTGGTGGGCGTGACGCCCACGAACATGTCCTGAACGGCCAGAGTGGCTTTATCGACCAGAGTTTGTTGCGACGCCGCAGCGCTGGCGACGCCGGGGGCGCCGGCGAGGCTGAGCGTGGCCGTCACCGATAGAAGTAGCCGGGAGGCGAGGCTAAGCCGCATGCGATGTCTCCTGTGGAGGGCAGATAAAACGTTTGTCCTCAGGCGAATCGCCTGAGTTTGTGGCGCGAGCATGGCTGAGACCGGGCGGGCGGGCAATTTCCGGCGAGACGACGGTAGAAGCGTCGGACTATTTCAGCGGAAGGGGCACGCCGTTGACAGTGAGCACGCCGCCTTCCCAGGTCGTGTCCCACGCGCTGACGTCTCCGTCCCGATGGCTGACCAGTCGCGCCAGCACGAGCGCCGCAGCGACCCGCATCTGAGAGTCCTGTCGCGCGAGGTCTATGAGATCCTTGATATGCCTCACCTCGAGATGGCCGGACGCTGATGTGTGGTTGACGTCGCCTGTCAGCGTCGCCACGCCATGTCCGGTGAACTGAACCTGTTCACGGCGCGCGGTCAGAGAATTGATCGTGACATGCACCGCGGGCATGGACGATGGCTTGCCGCCCGTCGCCGCCATCAGCGTCGCGACGTCCTTGAGCGGCAACGAGAAGGCGGCGGCGGCCGATTGCGGCGCGAGGGAGGGAGCAGAGACGCCCGTTACGCTCACACCGGACATACTCAGGTTCGCGTTGGCCTGCGTTCCGTCGATGCTCACCGAAAGCCGCGCGTCGCCTAGTCCGAGTTGCAGTTCATGCCGCCGGATATGCGCGCCGGTCCAGCCCACGCTCAGTTTCTGTTTGTCGGCCAAATCCGCTTCGGCCTGTTTGCCCTCGGCCTCAAGCCACGCCGAGCACGCCGATTTGTGCAGCCCGATAAACGCGGAAAGCAGCAGAACTGACGCCGCGTCGGCGACGCTATCGTCGGACCCTGTATAAGTTTCGCGCGTGGCGTCGAGCGTTGCGGCTCCGTCGTCCATGGATACATGCACGTGGGTCATCGCGCCGCCAGAGCCCCCGTCGTGACTGATGCGCGCGCATCCGCCTGGCGGCGGCGCAGCCAGAGCCCTGGCGAACGTTCCGCACAGCAGAACAAGCGCGAACGCGCTGCGCGCGCGGAATCCGGTTTTCCCGGCGGAGGTATGGCTGAATATAGTCATGCGACGCCGACCCTGACCGAAAGCCGCGTGGTTCGCAATGGCGTCATGGCCCGCCACTGCACCTGTAATCTGGACGAGCCAGCGTGGGTGTGGTCTTGAAGTTTGAGAGGCATGACGTCCATTCTTGCCTTCAACAACAAAAATAACACGCGCTTCGTCGCGCAGACTGGATGTTGCGATGCTGTTCAAACCGGACCCGTTCCTGCTGTGCCTGATTGCGACGCTGATCGTCGCAACGTTTATCCCCTGTCATGGCGCTGCGGTGCCTGTCTTCAACGGGCTGGCTGTCGCAGTTATCGCCGTTATGTTCTTTCTGCAGGGCGCACGCCTGTCGCGAGAAGCCGTGGTGCAGGGACTGACTCACTGGCGGCTGCATCTGACGATCCTGTGCGCGACTTTCGTCCTGTTCCCCGCTCTGGGCCTGCTGCTGCACGCGGTGGCGCCCGGTTTGCTGCTCGGCGACGTATGGATGGGCGTGCTGTTCCTGTGCTGTCTGCCGTCGACAGTGCAGTCGTCCATCGCTTTCACGTCGATCGGCCGCGGAAATGTGCCTGCGGCCGTGTGCGCGGCGACCGCGTCCAATATCGTTGGCATATTCATTACGCCGCTTCTGGTGGGTCTGGTGCTGGCCCGTCATGGGGCGCAATCCGGCGGCGTGCTGAACATCGTGCTGCAACTGCTGCTGCCGTTCGTGGCGGGGCAACTGCTGCAGCCGTGGATCGGCGGCTGGGCGCACCGGAACAAAAAGCTTCTGTCGATGACTGATCGGGGTTCCATCCTGATCGTCGTCTACACGGCGTTCAGCGAAGCCGTGACGCAAGGGCTTTGGACGCGCCTGCCGCTTGAGCAGATTGGCATGATCGCGGCTCTCGACACCGCCTTGCTATTCCTCGTTCTCTTCGTGACAGGCTTTGGCAGCAGGCTGGCCGGGTTTTCACGCGAAGACGAAGTCGCCATCGTGTTTTGTGGTTCGAAAAAGACCCTGGCGTCCGGCGTGCCTATGGCGAACGTACTGTTCGCTCCGGCCACAGTTGGCCTCGTGGTGCTGCCGTTAATGATTTACCATCAAATCCAGCTTTTCGTCTGCGCCGTGCTGGCGCGTCGCTTCGCCAGACGGGCAGAGCAGGAGGGGGCTGGGACTGTTCAGGCGGGGTGAGCTCTTGTCATCAAGCCCCCGTACTACGCTAACGGCGCGGCCAGCATGATAGAGCGCTGTCCTTTAGTTTTTTGTATTTGAACGAACTGCCCGCTAAAAAACGCGACTGAGCTCCAATCTGGAAAAGGATATTTTAGCCTTTTCACGAACCTCTCGAACGCTCTTCCGACCATTCCAACAACGCGTGGGAGAACACGCTGCCCGCGTTTTGCTCCATGCTCCGTTGAGGACACGCTGCGTCGAAAATCTTGTCGAACACCCTGGCGTCATGAACGCCCGTCAATCCAAGGCCGCCGATGACTACTGACGGCACTCCGTTGATCCCGGATTTCTGCGCTGCGACGTGGTCTGCGATGACTGTCCCGGTCAGGGTCTGTCCGGCGAGGAACTGCAAGGCGATATCCCGGTCGAAGCCTTCTGCGGCAGCAAGGTCCGCGAGCGTCATGTGGTCGGCGATATCGGCGCCGTCCCTGAAATACGCGGCAAAAATCGCACGAGCGAGATTGAGGCAATCGCCTCTTGCTCCGGCCCAGGCGAGCAGGCGATGCGCGTCGATGGTTGGCCTGACGCGAGTGATCCTTTCGAAGCGTATGTCCAGCCCGGCCTCGTGCGCCTGAACAGCTATCAGGCCACAGATGCGTGCAGAACGCTCGTCCGACCCGTGACGAGACCGGAGGTAATCGGCGAAGCTCACTCCGACGACGGGAAGAGAGGGGTTGAGCAGGAATGGCCGCCACCGCAGGCTGCAGTCCACATCGTCGCGTTGCTCAAGAGCTGAAACGAGTTGCTCGATCCCGATGTAACACCAGGCGCAGACGAAATCGAAGACGATTTCGACCTCTACCTTGGCGTGAACGGGGGTGAGCATGTTCATGGCGCGATCATAGGGAGATCGCGCCCCTTTTGCCCACCAAAAAAGCCTTCGTCACGCAGCCTGAAAAACGCGCGGTGCGTGCGGTCAGGACTGCGACTGTGTTTGACCCGACATTTCGATCGCAGGAGCGGAGGCAGGCCGGGGAGGCGGCCAGAAGGCCTGCGCCACCTCGGTCTGCACATCCTGCAACTGTCGCTGCACCCAATCGAGGAATTCGTGGAGACCACGCGTGATGATCTGACCGACGGTCTGATCATCCAGCCCGGCTCTGAGGAACTCGATCCGCTCGACGATGCCGCCAGCGTCCCTCAGACGATAATCGCTGCGCAACCGGCTGACGTTATTGTGCAAGTGCCGGAGACTGCACACGAGAGAGCGGGGAAAGGCTTCGCTCTTCAGCAGGAAACCGACGACGCTCGATGGCCGAAGGTCGCCCGCCATCACACGACGGTAGGCGTGGTAGCCTGCCGCCGAACGCAGGACGGAGGTCCATTGGCTGATGTCGACTTCCGAGCCCACCCCGGCAGCGACAGGCAACAGGGTGTGGTACTTGATGTCGATCAGGCGGGTGATCTGGTCCGCGCGTTCCAGCTGACGTCCCGCGTTGTAGAACAGGCTCGCCTGATCGCGGTAAAATGTGCCTTCAGTGATGCCTGTGTGGGTCTGGCACTCCTGTTTGATGCGAGCACACAGCTGCGAAATCTCGCTTGGGCGGATGTCCTCGGCGCGCAGGCCGCGCAGAAACTGTGTGAAGATGTTGAGTTGGCTCCACATCTCGGTCGAAATCAGCGGACGCAGCGCGCGCGCATTTTCGCGGGCTGCGAGGGCGAGCGAAGTGATCGAGGTCGGATTTTCCGCATCGATGACGTAAAAGGCGATGACCCGGTCGGCTGTCGCTTTCGAATGAGAAGCGTAAAATCGCTCCTCATCGGCATTGATTTGCACGATCGCCCGCCAGCCGTCGGACGCGCCGGAGCGGACGAAAATTTCGGTCACGTCGATGATGCGCGCGAGATTTTCGATGCGCTCCATATATCGCGCCAGCCACATCGAGCATTCGGCGTATCGGGAGAGCAGCGGGTGGGGCGATACCGTCGCTACGGGATCAAGTGACATGCTCATGACGCCAGCACCCACGTATCTTTAGAGCCGCCGCCCTGCGACGAATTGACAACCAGAGACCCGCGTTTGAGCGCGACCCGCGACAGGCCGCCGGGAAGAACCCATGTGGACCGCCCAGTCACGGCGAACGGACGGAGATCCACATGACGCGGCTCAAGGCCTGTTTCACAAAGCGTCGGAGACACAGAGAGCCTCACGACTGGCTGACTGATGTAATTGGCTGGATCCGCTCGAAGTTTTGTGCGGAATTCGGCCAGCTCCTCGCGTGTGGCGTGGGGACCGATGATCAGGCCATAGCCGCCGGACTCGCCGACCGGTTTGGCCACCAGATTTTCCAGATTGGCGAGCGTGTAGGCGAGGCCTTCAGGCTCCGCGCAAATATGCGTCTCCACGTTCTTCAGGATCGGTTCTTCCGAAAGGTAATATCGAATGATGCGCGGTAGATAGGCGTACACAGCCTTGTCGTCCGCGACGCCGGTTCCCAGGGCGTTCGCTATCGTGACGTTGCCTTTCCGGTAGGCTGAGACCAATCCGGGCACACCGAGCATGCTCGATGGATTGAAGGCGTCAGGGTCGAGGAATTCGTCATTCAGGCGACGATATATGGAGTGCACGGGCCGCAAGCCCGCGGTGGTGCGCATGTAAACCTTGTCGTTCTCGATGGTCAGATCTTGCCCCTCGACCAACGGCACGCCCATTTCACGGGCAAGAAAGACATGCTCGAAATAGGCGGAGTTATAAATTCCGGGGGAGAGCAGAACCACCTGCGGATCGTCCACGCCCTCCGGCGCGACCTCCGCCAGCGCCTTCTGAAGCTGTACTCCGTAATCGTCGACCGGCAGCAGGTCTATCCCGGCGGCGACGTCGGGCATCACACGCAGCATCGTGTGTCGGTTCTCGATGACGTAGGAAACACCAGAAGGCGTCCGCGCGTTATCCTCAAGCACCAGGAACGTTCCGTCGTCGTCGCGCACCAGATCGGTTCCGCTGACGTGGACATAGGTTTTACCGGGCACGTCAAGGCCGATCATCTGCGGACAGTAATTCGCGTTCCCGACGACGAGTTCCCTTGGCACGACGCCATCCTTCAGGATCGCCTGATCGTGGTAGATGTCCCACAGGAACATGTTCAGGGCAGTCACGCGCTGACGAACGCCTGCTTCGACATGGCGCCATTCGGGATTTGTCAGCACGCGCGGCACCAGATCGAACGGAAGGATGCGGTCGATCGAGTTGCGTTCGGAATAGACGGTGAAGGTGATTCCGAGGTTGTAGAGCTCGCGCTCGGCGTTGGCCGCGCGGTTGCGAAGATCTCCAAGCTCCAGAGCGCCGAGCCGTTCGCGGAGTTGCAGGATGCGGGGATCCGGAGGACCGCCGCTATTGGTCAGTTCGCAGAAGAAAGCGTCGTTGAGATAGCCCGAGAAAAGACCTTCTCGATGTGAAGGCGGTGACGCCGCGTCCTGCGTCCCGTTGTGTGTGACGGATTCGTCTGCGCTATCGCCCATTCGCGTCCCTTGTGCCTGACCGCCGACGGCGTTCTTGCCAAGGCGGATTGTTGCAGCCAAGCAAGAATTGAGACGTTCGCCAAGTGATTTCGCCGCGTGATGCCGTCTGTGACTTTAAGTCGGCGTTAACGATTGGGTTTCATCTTGCTCTTTGGAGTTTTGGTTGGCGCGCGTCTTGTCAGTTGGCCAGTCGTCAATCGGGTTGCGCAACGAAGCGATTGCACATCGGAGTCCAGCACCTCGCGGGCCATAGTGTGACATCCCTCGGGCGCGAGAGAGCCGTCGTGGCGAAGGAGCAAAGGGCATGAGCGGAACGGTCTCGGGGCTGTCGCCAGTAGCGACATATCTCCAGGCGATGACTGATGAGTCCGAGTCAGCCGCGACATACGCGAAGACCGATGGCGCCGAGAAGAACTATATCTCGACCTTCGAGGAGGACGCGGTCAACATTAAGTCCGCATCCAGCTTGATGAGCAATTACAAGGCGTTGGCGGTCGTTCTGGGCGCATATGGTTTGAGCTCGATCCAGAACGAAACGGCGCTGGTGAAAGACCTGCTTACGCAGGATCCAAGCTCTGCGAGTTCCGTCGCTGCAAAGTCGGCCAATCCAGCCTGGCAAAAATTCGCAGCCGCGTTTTCAGTCTGGAACCAGGCCAGTTCGTCGTCGAGCGCATCGTCGTCGTCACCCTTTAGCGACGCCTCATCGGTCTCATCCATCGTCACGAAATACGAGGAGTCGAAATACGAGTCTCACCTGAATGACAGCAGTAACGGGTCCGGGATCGGGAACGCCCTATATTTTACGCGCGCCATGACGACCGACATGACCCTGTCGCAGATCATGTCAGATTCGACGCTTCTCAAAGTCGTCGAGACGGTGTCCGGCTATGACCCGACTGAATTCGGCGCCCTGGATTATGATCAGCAGGTCCAGATGCTCAAGAAGAGCGTCAATCTGTCGGATTTTTCGAGCACAGAAAAAATCCAGAAATACGCTGAACGTTATCTAGCAATGTTACAGATCACCCCTCAGACCTCCTCACAGCCTGCGACGCTTCTTTCTCTCTATGGATCGGACGGAAGCAACACGAACGTTGCGCTCAGCGTGTTTGGGATTTCTTCCGCCAGCACATCATCGCTGATCACAGCCCTGTTCGGGTGAAACGTCTGCGGTCTGGCGCATTCATGTTGCACGAACGGGTCATGATCTACCGGCCGGTTTCACCGACGCGCCTTGATTCGATCTGCCGTCCGGGCGTGCCTGTGAGATGCTCTGGCCGCCTTTACGGCAATGCAGGAAGGAACTCTTCAAAAGCTTTACGAACTTCGCCCGGCGCTTCTTCCGTAAGGAAAAAACTGGCGTCGAGAGCATGGCCGGACACTGGTCCGTGGGCGACTTCCCGCCATAGGGTCGGCGGATCATACCACCCGCCGATACGCCCCGCCTTACCCCAGAGAACCAACAGAGGGCATTGAAGCGAGAGTTCGCCCTGCGGCCAGTAACTCGACGTCGACTGGGGCCACAGCGCCATGTGGGTGTAATCTGCGACGGCCTCTGGCGCGAATATGCTGACCTGCTCGCCCGGCGCGCCTTGCCATTCCGGAGGGGTCTGGACCGCGCCTGCTTCCGGCTTTGGATGCAACTGACCGAACCAACAGCTTTCATACTGGGCGAGAGAATACGCCATATCGTCTCGACCGATATGATTCATGCCGGGCAACGCTTCCAAAGCGATCACGCCAGCGACCCGCTCCGGCGCCAGGGCCGCAATCTGACAGGCTATCTGCGCTCCAGCGTCCTGTCCCGCCAGAATAAGCCGATCATGCCCCATGGCGGTCGCCAGTGCGAGAAGGTCCTCGGCCTGTCGTTGCGGCGGAAGTTCAGGATGGAGATCGGGACAGATAACGGAGTACGTATCCGTAAATGCGGGCGCGACCGCGTGCCAGGCGGCGTGCGTTTCCGGTCGGCCATGAAGCAGCATGAGCGCAGGCCCTGCGCCACCGGAGCGAAGGCGCCATGCGGTGCTGTTCACCATCAGCGTCGTGAGAGTGAATCCACTGAAGAACATGACCGTTGGCTCATCCTCAAGACTGCTGACGCGTCACAATAACGAGGCGCCGATACGCCGGCGACTCTACCGCGCTTGTGACGACTTTTCAAAACGACGCCTCCCATGCCTTCACGGTGAGCGGCCTTGTCGCCCCGTGTTCGCACCGTCTGGTCTGCCTTGAAGACGACGGCTTGCGCTTGCCTAAGGCGCCTCTCGTTACTTGTCATGTGTGCGAATGGTCTTCCCGCCACGGTAAGATCTTTTCGTATGACAAGTGGTTTGTGAACAGCTTGGCTCGACATCGTTCGGAGAGGCGCGCCGGGCTCAGCCATGATGGGACGACCAAAGCGACGGATTACGTGATGGAGGATGCGGAGAGCACTTCGTCAGCTGCACCTGTGAGTGCCTTCCGTCGCCGCTTCTGGAGGCGTTTGCCTCGGGACGGTTGCGCAGGCGGGGAGAGAGGTTCACATCGGCCTGGGCCGGTAACAGGGACCGCCATTGTGGAGAAGAGACGCATGAACGAGCCGCCAGCCTCGACGCCCGGGCATTCGCTGGACCCGCAGAGTGAGCAGGAATGGACCGAGTTTCGCTCTCAGGCGCACCACATGCTGGATGACATGATCGACGATCTGGCGACGCTGCGCGACGGACCAGTCTGGCGGCCTCTTCCTGAAGATCGCCGTTCGGCCTTTCGGGCGGCGCCGGTTCCGGGCGAGGCTGGCTCGCTGGATGATTGGCGGCGGTCATTCCGCGAGGACATTCTTCCTTACACCACCGGCAACCGGCATCCCGGCTTCATGGGGTGGGTTCACGGCGGCGGCACGCCGGTTGGCATGGCGGCCGAGATGCTGGCGGCGGGGTTAAACGCCAATCTCGGGGGACGTGATCATGCGCCGGTCGAGGTTGAGCGCATGGTCATCCGTTGGGCCGCGACGTTGATGGGCCTGCCGGAGAACGCTAGCGGGCTGCTGGTGACAGGCTCCTCCATGGCGAATTTCATAGCCGTGATCGTGGCGAGCCGCGCGACGCCGGATGGTCTGTCGCTACGGACGGCTGGCCTGAAGAGCAGGCGCCTCATCGGATATGCAGCCAAGACCGTACACGGCTGCGTCAGCCGTGCGTTCGACATGGCCGGGCTTGGGTCAGAGGCGTTGCGGTTAGTCGACGTCGACCAAGAGTTCAAAATGGACGTGGCGGTGCTGCGGCGAATGATCGAGGCAGACCGCGCCGCCGGGTTGGAGCCGTTTCTCGTCGTCGGTACGGCTGGATCGGTGGATACGGGGTCGATCGATCCTCTCGACGATATTGCGGATGTCGCAAAAAGCGAAAGGCTGTGGTTTCACGTCGACGGCGCGTTCGGGGCGACCGCAGTTCTGTCGGAGACGATCAGGCCCCGTCTGGTCGGGTTGGAGCGAGCTGACAGCATCGCCTTCGACTTCCACAAATGGGCGCAGGCCCCCTATGACGCCGGGTGCGTTCTGGTACGCGATCCAGCCCGTCACGCGGCGGCTTTCGCGCAGAGCCTGTCCTATCTGTCGCGCGAAGACCGGGGCCTTGCGGCTGGCGCGCCGTGGTTCTGCGACCTCGGCCCCGATCTGTCTCGCGGTTTTCGGGCTCTCAAGGTGTGGGCCACGCTTTCAGTGTACGGCACGCGCCGCCTCGGAGAGATGGTTGATCGTTGCTGCGCCGTGACGCGTCGTCTGGCGCAGCGGGTGGAGGCGGAGCCGATGCTCGAGCTCATGGCGCCGATTTCGCTCAACATCGTCTGTTTCAGGGTTTGCGCGCGGCAATGCGACGACGTCGAGAATGACATCCTGAATGGTGAAATCGTCAAGGACTTGCAGGAAAGCGGCATAGCTGCGCCGTCGACCACGGTGATCAACGGGCGCAAGGTCATCCGCGCCGCCATCGTGAATCACCGAACCGAATACGCCGACGTCGAGCGTCTTGTTGACGCGGTTCTGGCGTGCACCGCCTCCCGCTCAGGCGGCGCGTGAGCGGGTAGGGCCTCGGTCCTCGTCGAACAACTCCGACAACTTCTTCATCATCGTGCCGCCGAGTTGCTCGGCGTCGGTAATGGTGACGGCGCGACGGTAATAGCGCGTCACGTCGTGGCCGATGCCGATGGCGATCAGTTCGACCCCGCTGCGTCCTTCGATCATGGCGATCGTCTCACGCAGGTGGTCTTCAAGATAGGAGCCCGCGTTCACCGACAACGTGCTGTCGTCGACCGGGGCGCCGTCGGAGATCACCATCAGGATTTTCCGCTGCTCGGGCCGCACCTTCAACCGGCGCCAGGCCCAGAACAGTGCTTCGCCGTCGATGTTTTCCTTCAACAGCCCCTCGCGCAGCATAAGCCCGAGATTACGACGCGCCCGGCGCCATGGCATGTCGGCGGCCTTATAGATGATGTGCCGCAGATCGTTCAGGCGTCCGGGATTCTTCGGCTTTCCTTCGGCGGTCCATTTCTCTCGGCTTTGTCCGCCTTTCCAGGCGCGAGTGGTGAAGCCGAGAATCTCGACCTTCACGCCGCACCGCTCCAGCGTTCTGGCCATGATGTCGCCGCACATGGCTGCGACCGAAATCGGGCGGCCACGCATGGATCCGGAGTTATCGATCAGAAGCGTTACCGTGGTGTCGCGAAATTCGGTCTCCCGCTCGCGCTTGTAGGAGAGGGAAAGCATCGGATTGACCACGATGCGCGAGAGGCGGCCCGCATCGAGGATTCCTTCTTCCAGATCGAACTCCCACGCACGGGTCTGCTGGGCCATCAGCTTGCGTTGCAATTTGTTGGCCAGACGCGAAATAACGCCATGAAGGCTGGCAAGCTGAAGGTCGAGTTGCTGGCGCAGACGTCCTAACTCTTCGCCGTCACAGAGGTCTTCCGCTGCTATTTCCTCATCGAATTGGGTCGTGAACGCGTGATAACCGCGCGCCGTGTCGCCGGGGGGCGTGTTCGTCGGCTCGCTGGGGCCCGCAGGATCACCGGCGCCGTCTGCGTCGCCGGCTTCTCCTTCGGAAGTTTCATCGGGCTCTCCTGCTTCCCCAGTGCCCTCCATGAGCTGGGGCTCCAGACCGCCTTGCTCTTCGATATCGGAAGGGGTGGGCTCGTCCTCGGGCGCAGGAGGCGGTTCCTCGGCCTCATCCTGTGTTCCGCTCTCATCGCCGTCCGGATCGTTGCTGATTTCCGGAGTTTCGGCGTCAGCCTCAATCAGGGAGCAGGCAGCCATCAACTGCCGTGACGCCCTGGCGTAAGCCTCCTGATCTTCTTGTACCGCCGCCAATCCATCGAGCGCCTGTCGCGCCACGTCGGGCAGGGATTCACGCCAGGCGTCGACCAGATCGCGCGCCGACGCCGGGACTGGCTGGCCGCTCAATTTCTCGCGGGCGAGCAGCCCGAGCGCCAGAGAGGGAGGCATATCGTCTTTCGACGCCATCCTCTCCACGCCCGCGTCGCGCAGTTCCTGATCCATGCGAACGGCGAGGTTCGCCGCTACGCCGAGCATGTGCCGTGAACCCAACGTCTCCACGCGGGCCTGTTCAAGCGCGTCATAGACAGAGCGGGCGGATTGTTCCTGCGGCTGCCGGGAAAGGTGCAATTCGGCGTCATGATGGCGCAGGCGCAGGGCCTGCGCGTCCGCCATCCCGCGAATGCGCGCGGCTTCGTCCCGGTCGAAGTGCCGTGAGGGCATGGGCAGCCGTACTGGCGCTTCCTGATCCAGGCCGCCAATGGGGATCGCGCCGCTGTGGAAGCTCACTTCGGTGTTGGCGCGTCCGCCGATGGCGCGCAACGCGCCGACCGTGGCGCGACGGAACGTCTCGACGTGATCGTTGACGTCGGGCGTCGAGTTTCGTGGCGGGCGCTGCTCGGCCATTGTGATCTCCGTCCTGCGCTAGAGCATAGTCCCTTTAAGCATAGCCGACGAAAAGGGGTATGTGCCTGAAGCGCGCCGCAGATTCGATCTGTCGCAACGCGTTTCAGAGAGTTGTTTAAAAACGTGTTCGGGTGTGGGGGAATGCCCCCTCTTCACACGTACACGTTGCCGTGGGCGCTCAAAAACTGGCGGCTAGCGCTTCGCGGAAAGCAGTTCTTCGGAGGAACGGCGTTTTTCATCCGGCGCCTTCAATATCTGCCTCTAAACGAACGCGTGGACACGCCGTCAAAGATGTGGCGCGCCGCTCCCGGAGAGGATCAGTTGTAGCCTCGCCGAAGCGACACGGCTGACTGATCGGCAAACGTGCGTAATTTAGCGCGGCCGCTTGCCCATAGGATCCGCATTGAAGCATCGCTGGTAGTATTCGGAGACGATGTCGCGTTCGGCCTCGTCGCATTTGTTGAGGAACGTCAGGCGGAAGGCAAAGGCGAGATCCCTGAAAATGCGCTCGTTCTCAGCCCAGGCGATGACGGTGCGCGGCGACATGACGGTGGAAAGATCACCGGCCATGAAGCCCGACCGGGTCAGCCCGGCGAGCGCCACCATGTTGTCGATCGTCTGGCGCTCTTTCTTGTCGTCAGGGGAGATGCCGAGCTTGGACGTCACGATCGCAACTTCCTGCTCATGCGGCAGGTAGTTGAGCGAGGTCACGATGTTCCAACGATCCATCTGCCCCTGATTGATCTGCTGCGTTCCGTGATACAGGCCGGTCGTGTCGCCGAGGCCCACCGTGTTTGACGTGGCGAACAGACGGAAAAAAGGGTTTGGGCGGATCACGCGATTCTGATCCAGTAGGGTCAGGTTGCCGTCGACCTCAAGCACGCGCTGGATCACAAACATCACATCCGGGCGTCCGGCGTCATATTCGTCGAAGACCAGCGCACAGGGGTGCTGAAGGCACCAAGGCAGCAAGCCTTCGCGGAATTCAGTGATCTGCTTGCCATCTTTCAAGACGATAGCGTCCTTGCCCACCAGATCAATGCGCGAGATATGGCTGTCGAGGTTGATGCGCACGCACGGCCAGTTGAGGCGCGCGGAGACCTGCTCCACGTGCGACGATTTGCCTGTGCCGTGGAAACCCTGAACCAGCACGCGTCGGTTGAACGCAAATCCTGCGAGAATCGCGAGTGTGGTGTCGTGGTCGAAACGATAGGACGAATCGATAGGCGGCACGTGCTCGGTACGATTCGAGAACGCCGGAACCATCAGGTCGCTGTCGATGCCGAAAACCTCGCGGGCGGAAACCTGAATGTCAGGCACGGCGAAGGCGGAAGTAGGGGCGAGTTCGGCAGTCGTTGCGGTCATTTCGTTTCCGTCCATCAGTATCCGGGAAAGTGTGGCACGGTCAGGCGGTCTTTTCGAGACCGCTATCCACATTAGAAGCAAGATGCGTGCGCAGGGTGGAATACGCCACGTTGATCGTCTTGAGGCGTTCCTCCGCGCTGCGGTCGCCGTTGTTGGCGTCCGGGTGGTGCTTCTTGGCGAGCGCCTTGTAGCGGGCTTTCACCTCGTCGAGTGAAACCGGCCATCTGAGACCCATCGTATCCAATGGCTCTCGCAACGGATCCGGAACCCGTGGCGCGGCGCTCTCCCGACGACGGCGAGCCCGCTCGGCCCGAGACGCGCCCAGCACGTCCAGAGGATCGAGAACATCTTCCTCGTTAAACGGTTGTCTGCCGACGGAGCCCAGCTTCCAGGACGGGCGATCCCAGGAAACGTCGGCTTTGAGCTGAGCCTCGATCTGTGCGGCGCTCATGCCCTTATAATAATCCCACCGCGCGTTGTACTCGCGCACGTGCTCGAGGCAGAACCAGAAATATTCATTCAGGCTGGTTCGCGACCGTGGAGCCCTGTACCCCGCCGACTGCGTACAGCCAGGCGCGTCGCAACACCGCCCCGGCGCGTCCGGGTCGGGATCGAAAGCCCGGTGGCGTGTGTTCCGTTTGATCATGGGCCCTGTTATGTGTGTCTGCGGTCCCAGGGCGCAAGAGGCATCTTGGCCCGGGCGGATATGAATGCGGTGCGCCAGAAGCCTGCCTTGGCGCGACGCCGATGGCGGAAACCGGGAGAAAACTTGATCATGGCCAAAGAAGCGACAGGTCCCCGGGCGCAGCGGATCACAGAGTTGCTGGAGAAGGAACTCGCTCCGGTTCGCTTTGAACTGATCGACGACAGTCATCGCCACGCCGGACATATCGGACGGCCCCGTGGTCCCGGAGAAGGCGTCGAAGAGACCCATTTTCGCCTTGTGATTGTCAGCGAGGCGTTTCGCGGCGTCAATCGCGTCGCACGATCGCGTCTCGTGCATACCCTGCTTCAGAGCGAGTTCGATGCTGGATTACACGCGCTGTCATTGACTCTCGACACGCCGGTGGATGTTTCGGTCGGTAAGGTGGCGGCGGAGCCGTCGGCGTGAGCGCATCGCAGTTTCTGGGGCGTCGTGCGGCCCTGTTACTCTCCCTGTCTACCGTTGCGGCGGTCGCGGCCTGCGCCGGAAGCCGTTCGACGGCGCTGTCTTCTGCTGACCAGGTTGATGTCGCGAGGGTGGAAGCCTACCTTAACGGGTTATCCAAATTTTCGGCCGGCTTCTCGCAGGTGTGGCCCGACGGTGGGGTGGGCGAGGGAATTCTGACCTACTCGCCGGGCGACCTGAAGCTCGACTACACCTATCCGCGTGGCCTCAGCATGAAGGCTGCGAGCGGTTATCTGGTCCTGCGCGACGATCGCAACGGTTCCGTGACACATATGGGCCTGTCGCATAATCCGCTCGGTCTGCTCCTTGCGACGCCGATCCGGCTTAGCGGTCCGATCACCGTCACGTCCGTTCTGAGAGCACCGGAGTTCCTTCAGGTGTCGCTGGCCCGAACGGCGATGCCGTCGGACGGTCTGCTGACGTTGCAGTTTCGCGATTATGGCGGCTCGCTGGCGCTACAGGGATTGAGGCTGGTCGACGATCGGCGTCGAACGACGACGTTTCGTGTTCAGGGGCAGTGACGTTCGTCTGAAGAGATTTTCATAATGCCATGTTTTTATGAATTTTTCGCAGGCGGCGGCATGGTCCGGGCGGGGCTTGGGGCCAACTGGTCATGCCTGTTCGCCAATGATTTCGACGCTCGAAAGGCCGTTTCTTACACCACGAACTGGGGCGACGCGGGAGAATTCAGGCTCGGCGACGTGGCGGAACTGGTCGCCGACGATCTGCCGGGCATGGCGGATCTCGCCTGGGGGTCGTTCCCGTGTCAGGATCTCTCCTTGGCTGGCGCGGGCGCCGGGCTTGGAGGGGTGCGGTCGGGCACGTTTTACCCGTTCTGGGGCGTCATTTCCGGACTGATCGCACAGGGGCGCGCTCCAGGTCTTGTCGCGGTCGAGAATGTCTGTGGCGCGCTGACCTCGCATGCCGGACGTGATTTTCAGGCCATCTGTCAGATGTTCGCCAAAAACGGATACCGCTTCGGGGCTGTAGTCGTGGACGCCGCGTTGTTCCTGCCTCAATCGCGACCCAGACTTTTCGTGATTGGCATCCGTAAGGGCATGCCGACGCCGGCGGCCTTGCTGTCGGACGGCCCTCAGGCGCCATTTCACACTGAAGGGCTTCGCTCCGCTGTCGCGAAACTGCCGGATACGTTGAAAACTGACTGGATCTGGTGGCGGCTGCTTGAACCTCCCCGGCGGCGAACCGGTTTCAGCGATCTGATCGAGGCGGAGCCCGCGAGTGTCAGATGGCACACGGCTGCTGAAACGAAGGCGCTGATTCGATTGATGTCCCCGTTGCATATGGGCAGGCTGCAGGACGCCAAACGCTCAGGCAGGACGGTCGTCGGATGCGTTTATCGCCGTACGCGCAATGACTCGCAGGGGGCGAAAGTCCAACGTGCGGAAGTCAGGTTCGACGATATGGCGGGGTGTCTGCGCACGCCGTCCGGCGGCTCCAGCAGGCAGACGGTTCTGATCGTGGAGGGCGAGCATGTTCGCTCCCGCCTGATCTCTTCACGCGAAGCGGCCCGGCTGATGGGGCTGCCAGATAATTATGCCCTGCCTTCTGTCTATAACGAGGCTTACCATCTTCTCGGCGACGGGGTCGCAGCGCCCGTCGCACGGCATCTGGCTGAGCACTTGTTTGAGCCGATCCTGGCTGGCGTCGGGGGCAAGGGCAGGCAGGCGGCTTGATCAGGCCTGACGCGAACCGTTCGCGCACCATGCGGGCCGTGAAGTCTGCCAATACGGCGCCCGAGCTTGCTGCCAGAAAACTGCTCTTCTCGTTGGGTTATCGATATCGGTTGCACCGCAAGGACCTGCCGGGTTCTCCAGACATCGTCTTCGCGGGACGCCGGAAAGTAATTTTTGTCCATGGATGTTTCTGGCATGGCCACGATTGCAAGCGTGGCGCGCGGGCGCCCAGAACCAACGCCGAATATTGGCGGAGCAAGATTACACGAAATATCGAACGGGATCGACGTAATGCCGCGGCGTTACGCGATCAGGGATGGCGCGCGCTGACCCTATGGGAATGTGAGATCAGGGACCGAGATAAGTTGACGACGATACTTCGCGATTTTCTTGAGTAGATGACGCGCTACTGGCTTGCCCGGGACAGAGTGGCGAGCAGTATCTTTGACCCGCCATGTAGGCGGGCCAACATCATACGTACAGCGCATGCCAATTAGGCTGCGCCCGAAATTCACGCGGCTTGAGCGGCTCGCGCTTCCTGTAGATCTTTCAGAATATACTGCGTCGTGGCCAGCACCTGCACGCTCAGCATTGCGGGAGCTTTTACGTTGCGCTCCGGCAGCGTGATGACACCTTCGCCCGAAGTCCAGCGCGCTTCAGAAGATTCCAGACCGTTCCAACCGGCCAGCTCCGCCTGCGTCAGATGCTCGGTCATTTCTGCTTCGACGGAGCCTTCATAGAGGCTGATTTTCCCGACCAGCACGCCAAATTTCCGGCGGTCGTCGACAAACGGTCCGACCATGTCGCTCGGCCGGCTGAAACGGGACGCGATTTGCACGCTCTCCAGACCTGAAGGCAGGATGAAGACGACACGGTCTCCATCTTCACGGATCGGGCGGATGATCTGGCCATTGCCGGTCAGCAGACGCACGTCCGCATCGGTGGTCACAACACGTTCTGACGTGACGGTCTCGGCGAGATTCATCTGCGCGGCGCGGGCATTGAGACTGTGGAAAAGCGGCTCGACGAAGCTCCGCTCAGTGCAGAGAGGCGCGCCGCTGTGGTCGTCCCAGTTCAGGGGGCGGGCGGCTCCGAATTGCACGACCTGACCATGCTGGACGAAAGAACCGCGGTTTCCGGTGTCGAGGTAGCTTTCGGTGTGGACGCCGTCAGCCACGATGACAGAATGATCCGTCGTCTCGATGTGGTAGTAATCGTACGACGTGAAAGATTTGTCGTAAGAAATCGAACGCCCGTTTACAAGCATGCGCGCGGGCACGAACTTTCCTTCGAAGAACAGGCAATGCTCCGCCGTGATCAGCATGTCCTTGTAGGGAACTCCCACCGCAATCGCATCCTTGACGATACGGACCGGATATCCTGCCTCATCATCCGGCAGGTCCGGCTTGATCACTGCACGGGCCTTTCCGACCCAGACTACGGTGCGCGTGACGTTCTCGCCGCGGCGCCAGTCAAAAGCGACAAGGCTGTCGCCAATCCGAATATCCTGTACCGCAACCTCGCCGTTGGCCGTCGCGATCATGCTGTCCGCCAAGAAGCAGACAACAGCTTCGCCGTTCACGGCCGTCACCGTTTGGGTCCCGGTTGGCACGTCAGATGCGAACTGAATGCCAGAGTACGTGTAGCTTGAACCGTCGCTAGTGGTTAAAGTAACACTGCCAGAGCCGTTCGTGTTGGTATACGTTGCGCTCGTCACAGTCTTGCCCGCGACGCCGATCTTGTCCGTCAGTTCCACGCCGGAAATCTTCAAATTGCTTTGAGCAGCACTTCCCGAGAGGATAACAGTGTTTCCCGAACCGCTGCCCATGACAACAGATGCGCCGCCATTGTAGTTGCCGGTTAAAGTCAGGGTCGAGCCGCCATTGACAGTAACGGCCGCCGACAGGTTGTCTATACTGATGCTTGAGTTGTTATTTAATACTACGGAACTTCCACTGTTGAAGTTTCCGCTGAAGTAGGACATCGTCGTGTCGTCTAGCTCCAGCACTGCGTCGCTGGAAAAATTCGCGTTTGATAGAGAGTAGTTAGATAAACCGCTAAGCTCTACAGTGCTGCCGGACCCCGAGGCGGTAACGTTCGTGAATGTATCATTCACACTCTCGATAATCGCCTTACCCGAGGACGTCACGGCAAGGTTGACATTTGATGAGGAAGATCCGGGCCCAAACGTGATAGTTCCGCCATAAGCGTGCACATTCTGCAAACCGTTGACCGAACCGACAATAGTTGCGGACGAACCTGAATCGACTTCTATGGTGTTGGCGGAAACGCCACCGGGTATCGTAAGAGTCACGTTTGCGGTACCGCCCGCCGAACCGATTATCGCCTGAGAATTCTGGTCAGGAACTGCCCCGGCGCTCCAATTGCCAGCAGTGCTCCACGCGCCACCTGCGGCTGCGCCAATCCATGAGTCTGTCGACATTTTGATTTCCTAAAAACCGCTTCGAATTTTAAATGTTTGTGTTTTTTTAACACTTCGGCGCTTTTAGGTGTTGCAGCAACAATTGACCAGAAGTTTCATGAATTTTTAAGGTATTTATTATATTCAATATATGAATAAATTTAACCATCAGAAGCTACGATTTCATTCTTGTGTATTTGAAATGCACTGAAAATCGCGCCGTGCGTTTGGGACGAAAGTGGCGCGCCCTACTGGATTCGAACCAGTGACCCACAGCTTAGAAGGCTGTTGCTCTATCCAACTGAGCTAAGGGCGCCCAAGTCGAGCGTGTCTGCCCGAAAAATACAGCGCTGTCACGAGCACTGCTTGTAACTCAGTGGGTCCAGTTTTGTACCCGACCGGAGGCGAAATTGTCGGCGTAAACCTTCGGCTTGCGGACACGTGCAGGCGCCGGCTCTTCAAGCTCGTATGCGATGGCGTGCAACTGGGCATATCGGAGGACTTCGTCGCGGCTTCCGAATTTGAGGCGAAGCTGAGAGCGCGTGTCACGGCTTCCGGTCCATCCCATAAGGCCGCCGGGGCGATGCGGTGATGACTGACCGTATTCAAGAATCCAGGTATGCGTCTGACTCTGCCCGGACTGCCCGGCGCTTTTCGGCTGTCTGTAAATCCGTGCCGTCATGCCCGTTTCCTTCGCTACGGCATTGCCGTCTGGCGTAGTGGTCGGGGCGACAGGATTCGAACCTGCGACCTCATGTACCCAAAACACGCGCGCTACCAAGCTGCGCCACGCCCCGAAACCGGACCGGAAGCTAGGAGGCTCGAGGTCCTATGGCAAGTCCCAATTCGTCTATCATTTGGAGGAAGGGGCTTTTCTGGTCGTCTTTGTTCGTAACTTTCCACGAAAACAGGCACTTTTGCCTCATACGGACGGCCTGCTGTCAGGCAGGCCGCCACAAGGTTTGTTAGCCTGTCGGGGTTTCTGATTTGCGGGCCAGTGGCGGAACAAACAGGGGCGCGGTGTCCCAAGGGAAGAGAATCCACGTATCTTGCGGCACTTCAGCAACGAAGAGGTCCGTCAGCGGCTTGCCAGCTGGCTTTGCGTAAAGGCAGGCGAACACCGCCTTGGGAAGGCGTTCACGCACGATTCGCGCGGTCACGCCCGAATCGACCAGATCGTCGACCACGATGAAGCCCTCTCCGTCACCCGCGACGTCGGGCGCCTTGATCACGACCGGCTTGCCTTTTTCTTCTTCGTCATATGTTACGACGGAGATGGTCTCGATCAGGCGGCAATCGAGCTCCCGCGCGACGATAGCGGCCGGTATCAAACCCCCGCGCGTCACAGCGACCAGCCCCTTGAAGGGGCCTCTTGGCATCAGATCCGTGGCGAGCAGGCGGGCGTCGCGGTGAAGTTGATCCCAGGTGACTGTCGCGTAATTGGTGGCCATCGTGCCGATATTCCCGTTTTGTGCTCGACTTCCTCTACCCGACGCGGCGCGTTCACGGTTTGGTGGATCCGTAAAAAACGCCCTCATTCGGACGAAAGCGCTGGGCGGATTGCGCCCTATTGCTCTACCAACCGCGGTTTTGCAACGGACGCGTTCAATGTGGCCGGGCGTCGGCCTTGCGTCCGCCCGTGAAACCCATTCGCCTACAATCGCATATTGACGGGAACGCGGGTTTCGGCGACGAAATTTTTTCCATTACGTCACTTTATGAGCCTGCACGTGTCGTGACGGCGCTGTCGGGTCAGGTGCGCCGACTTCTCAGGAAATCATGTCCGCTTCGTCCGTTCTGAAACAGCCCGGGCTGATCGCCTACCTGATCAGCCGGAACGTGTCCGCTTTCGCCTCGCAGGTTCAAGCCGTGACGGTCGGCTGGCAGATATACGCGCTCACCCACAGCGCAGCGGCGCTTGGTTTCGTCGGGTTGGCGCAGTTCGCGCCGATGATGGCGCTGGTCTTTCCCGCCGGGCATGTAGTCGACCAACACGACCGCCGCCGCATCGTAATATGCTGCCAGCTCATCGAAATGTGCGCAGCGTTCGCCATCATGACCGCGACATGGACGGGCGCGCTTGCCCCGTGGGGGATCTACGCGCTGGTCGCCGTGTTCGGCGCCTGTCGCGCATTTGAAATGCCTGCGCAGCAGACATTTCTGCCATCACTGGTCAGCGCGCCGGACTTCCCGCGCGCGTCGGCCATATCCTCATCGCTCTTTCAGGTCGTCTCTATTGTTGGTCCGTCTCTTGGGGGCGTTCTTTACGGTCTGGGGCCGGCGGCCTGTTACCTTGTCTGCGGGAGCGCCTTCGCTATGGCGATGCTTGGCACGACGCGTCTTCGGTTACGCTTCCCAGCCAGGGCGCGTCAGCCGCTCTCCCTTGTTTCAGTCTTTGGCGGAATAAATTTCCTGCGTCGCAAGCCGGCGATGCTGGGCGCCATTTCGATGGATCTGTTCGCCGTCCTGCTTGGCGGCGCTACAGCGTTGCTGCCGTTGTATGCGGATAACATCCTGCACGCTGGTCCCTTCGGGCTTGGATTGCTTCGCGCAGCGCCCGCATTGGGCGCCGTGATCATGGCCGCTGCGATGGCGCGCCATCCGCTGAAGCGTAGCGCCGGCCGGATTATGTTTCTCTCCGTGGCGATCTTCGGCGTCGCCACCATCGCATTCGGACTTTCGCGTTCCGTTCCGTTATCCGTGGTCGCCCTGATGGTTCTGGGCGCGGCGGATGTGATCAGCATGGTGGTCCGTGACGCCCTGGTTCAGTTGGGCACGCCGGACGAGATGCGGGGTCGAGTGTCGGCGGTGAACATGCTGTTCATCGGCTCCTCCAACCAGTTGGGCGAATTCGAGAGCGGCATGCTCGCAAGCCTCGTGGGAGCCGTCCCTGCGGTCGTGATCGGCGGGGTAGGGACGTTACTTGTGACCGTATTGTGGATGCGCTGGTTTCCGCAGCTGGCCGCATTGGATCGTCTTGACACAATCACGGCTGACTGAGGTGAACGAAATCGCGCCTCGCGGCGCTGTCCTCGCAGTTTTGCGTCGATCCGACGATGGCGCTTTCCTGTTGGTTCGACGAGCCAATCCGCCTGATTCTGGCTTGTGGGGCTTTCCAGGCGGGAAAATCGAGCCCGGCGAAGGGATGTTCGAAGCCGCCTGTCGAGAGTTGCGAGAAGAGACCGGCGTCAGCGCACATGGGCGTTCAGTGATTACGGCGTTCGATTCCATAACTCGCGCTCCCTCAGGCGCGTTGCTCTTTCACTACCTGATCGCTGTGATCCTCTGCTCATCGGACGTCGCACTGGCCGATGTGTCGCTGCACGCTGGAGACGACGCGTTGGAAGCGGATTGGTTTGACACGAAGGGCATTCGCGCGCTCGGAGCCCTGGCCAGTGCGCGGTGCCTGGAAATTGCGCTGGCCGCAGAGCCGAGCAAGCCGCAAGGTATCTGATCCTTATCTCCGCGATGGTGAGGTCAGAGGGACAATGAGATCGGGCCGCTTGCGTTCGCGCTGCGTGTTGTTTATCGCGCAGCTATGAACAGGATCGAGCGGCCTGAGCAAATTCACCCAGAAACAGTGACGGGCGACTCTCCGGCAGCCCCGCTGCAGGATGCAGGCGCCCGCGCCCTTCGAGCGGAAATAGGCGTCAACGGCCCCGAGCCGGTGATGGACTTGCGCCCGGAGCGTGGACTTGCGCACAGCGTTCACGCGATCAAGGACACACGGGACGGTTTTCGCCTCTTCAGGCTTGGATGGACGCTCGGCTGGCTGGACATAAAACTGCGTTACCGAGGGTCAATGCTCGGTCCATTCTGGATGACGCTGTCCACGGCCATCATGGTCGGCGCGATGGGCTTCCTCTACGCGGCGCTGTTCAACATCAACTTGCGCGTATACCTTCCGTTCCTGTCGTTTTCGTTGATTCTGTGGGGCTACCTCAACAGCGCCGTGTCCGAGGGATGCAGCACATTCACAGGCTCGGTAGGGTTAATCCATGCGTTGCGCATGCCGTTCAGCGTGCATGTGCTGCGTGTGACAATACGCGGGCTTTTGACCTTCCTGCACAGCGCAGCCGTTGTTGCGATCGTCTTCGTGATTTTCGGAATCGCCCCGCGACTGAATTGGGAGGCTCCGGCAGGCGTGTTGCTGTGGTTGGCCGATATGTACGCCATCACGCTTCTCTTCGGGGTCCTCGGAGCGCGCTTCCGGGATATGCCCCCAGTCAGCGCCAGTGTCATGCAGATTCTGTTTTTTGTGACGCCGATTATCTGGAAGCCCGACCTCATTTTCATAGGTCGGCAATATCTGCTCCTGGACCCCTGTTACCCGTTGGTGGAAATCGTTCGAGGACCGTTAATGAACCAGGAGGTCCGGCCGTCGATCTGGCTTGCTGCAGTCGCTTATAGTGGCCTGCTGTGGGTCGCAGCCTTCGCTTTGTTTTCGCGTATGCGGACGCGTCTGGCATACTGGGTCTGACGACAATGGCCACTATAGAAGTCACTGACCTCGCCATCTCCTTTCCTCTCTATCATGGTGACGCGAGAAGCCTGAAGAAGACAGTTCGCCGATCGCTTGACGGTAAGCTCTCGGGCAGGTTTACGCAGGATCGGCGCGAGCGGGTTCTGGTGCAGGCCCTGAAGGGGGTCAGTTTTTCACTGCAACGCGGAGAGAGGCTCGGGCTGATCGGAGGCAACGGGGCGGGAAAGACCACTCTGCTGCGCGCTCTGGCTGGAATATACGAACCACTGGAAGGGCAGGTGCTCGTACAGGGCCGCATTGGCGCACTGCTGGATACGTCCCTCGGCATGAACGACGACATGTCGGGCCGGGAGAATATCCGCTTGCGTGGCCTGTTCCATGCTCTGGGCGAAGTCGCCATTCAGGAGATCGAACGAGACGTCGAAACTTTTGCGGATCTTGGTCCCTTCCTCGATCTGCCAATCAAGACTTACAGTTCGGGAATGAGAGTCCGTCTGGCATTCGGACTGGCGACCGCGATTATGCCCCAGGTGCTGATCATGGACGAGTGGTTCATGGCGGGTGACGCCTCGTTTCGCGAGCGAGCGAAGCAAAGGATGATCGGGTTGGTGGAGGGGGCCGAAATTCTGGTGGTCTCCAGTCACCAGCCGGAGATCATGCAGGAGTGGTGCACCCGTCTACTTTGGATGGATCAGGGGCGGGTGCGCATGGATGGCCCGACCGAAGACGTTCTTGATGCTTATTTGTCCACCGCGGGCTGATGCAGAGGGCGCGATCGCCTTGAATGGCGCCCAGATCCCGTGTTGCGTTGGTTGCGAATTGGTAGCCGGGTTTTAAACTGCGACGCGCGCCGTTTACTTATTAGGTGCGCGTATAAAATTTGCGAATACAGCCGTTAATTAAGCGTTATTTTTTTGCGCAAACCATGTTCATGTCGCCTCAAAATGTAAAAACCCCAGATTTTCAAAGGAATACATCGTCAATTCGTGGGCTGGGCTTTTGTAGAGTCTCCTTATGCGTTATTGAAAGGTAAGAAGCGGATGCGATGTCTGCCCTGACTGGCTGAGAAGGCGTTTGGCGGGAACGTCGGCGTGAGTGAATGGCTGTAATCTACAATACGAATTACACTCACAACCCGAATTATTATCTCACGTTAGCAATTGAGCGGGCGGCCAAGACTGTTCTTGGCGATGATGCCGTCGTTGTCGCCGACAACATGACTCTCGCCGGCATCGCGGCCTCTGGGCGACATGACGTTCTGATCTGCATTGACGGGCAACGGATCAACAGCGAGTTGATGAAGCGGGTGCGCCCTGCATTCAAAACGATGATTTTCTGGGCGTTTGAAGACCCGTTTATGGTCGAATTCAACGTCAACAATACCGGCATATTCGATTACGTCTTCACCAACGATCCTTCATGTGTCAGCGAGTACAAGACGCCGGCGTTCTACCTTCCGCTCGCGGCCAGTGTCTCTATTCACGAGCGCAAGGTCCGTGCCGCCAACGAACTCGACTACGACATCTTTTTCGCTGGCACGATGTGGCCGAACCGGGTGGAAACGCTTCGCCGCGTGATCGCGGCTTTCCCTGAAGCGCGACTGAAACTGATCTGTCCTGGCAACGAATATTTGCCTCCTCTGCCTGCCGATATCGCTGAACTCGCAATTCAGCGGCCGGTCAGCCATGAAGCGTTCATCGACTTCGCCAACGCGAGCACCGTGACGTTGACGATGTTCCGCGACTACGCGAGTCATGGAGACGTGGGTCAGGCGACAGCGCCAGGGCCGCGTTTTTACGAACTCGCACTGGCAGGCGCCGCTCAGGTGGTCGAAATCGGCCAGTCGATGCGTGAAAGCTATCTGACCGAGATCAACGGAATCAATGTCGCACGAGACGCAGACGAACTGATCGGGCATGTGGCTGCGTTGCTTGGCAACAAGTCGCTGCGTCGCAAACAGGCGCTGGCCGCCCAAAAGTCCGTGTCGGAAGCCCATCTCTACGAGCACCGCATCCGGCGGATGATCGAGACGACCGGCGCTAATTTTGGCCGCAACGCCCCGTCGCCGACTAATGTTCCGTCCCGCAAGGGACGGCTGCGTGTCCTGATGTGCACGCATTCGACCATCTACGAACAGAACTGGGGTGGCGTAGAGGTTTATCAGCGGACGATTTCGTCCATGCTCCTGCGTGACGTCGAGTTTTTCTACTGGCTCCGGCGGAACGGCTCGTGTCGTCTGACTGACGCCAGCGGAAGGGAGATCGAAAGTTTCGACGTGCCCGACGTCGGTTGGCTGGACGCGCTGTGCGATGCGCCGGAAGAAACAGCATTTTCGAGCGCCTTAAGCCAGTACAACTTCGATATCGTTCATTTTCAACATCTCGGACATCACACGATGTCCTTGCCGATCATTGCGAAGGCCAATGGCGCCGGCGTGGTGTTTTCCGCGCATGACTTCCTTCTGGTGTCCGCGCACTACAACCTTCTCAATCATGAGATGCGGTATTGCGAGGAGGACGTGAAATGGGTTCTCGCCGCCGACATCATGCTCAAGCGTTCGGAGAATCTTGAGTTTGGAGCAGAGCAGACGCGACGGGCTTTCGTCGCGACGATGCTTAACTCAGTCGATGCGATTTTGTTCGGCACGGAGCACTCGCGCAATCTGACGCATACGATCTACCCGCGTCTGGACAGCAAGCGCAGTTTTGTTCTGGGAATTCCGTCGCCCGAGACGACCGCGCCGATCACGCCGAAGGCGTATCAACCCCTCGACGGGCGTCGTCTTTCAGTCGCCATCATCGGAAACTTCCTGCGGACGAAGGGGGCCGACACGGTCCTGAATGCGATCGAGATCGCGAATCCCGATCTCTTCGAGTTCCATATTTTCGGTTATGTGCATCCCGAGTATCAGGAGGTTCTGAACAACCTCAAACGCGCCAACGTGCACGTCTACGGGCGTTATTCGGTCGGCGAGATCGCCGCGTTGCAGGTTGCGGACGTCGCTCTCAATCTTTCCATATGGCCCGAAACCTATTGCATCTCCCTCTCGGAGGCGTGGCAAAACGGGCTGATTCCCATCGTGACCGACGTCGGCGCTCTTGGCGACCGTGTGATCGATGGCGTCAATGGCTTCAAGGTGCCGATCGGTGCGCCTGCCAAAGTGCTCGAACGTCTGGAATTAATCCGTTCATGCGAGGCCGTGCGTCAATCTTTGATGGCCAATATCGGCCCACATCTATGGACAAATGCACAGGAATACGGCGCAGCGCTTCTGAGCCTTTACCGAGATGTGGCGCCGCGCAATGGCTTAGGCAGCAGCGATGTGCAATTCGACGCGGGGCAGGTGAACCTGTTGCCGCATCCTTCATGGAAGCATCAGGCGCCGCCACGCCACATCTTCGATCCGCCGACGACACGCGACGTTTCGATCGAGTTGCCCGAAATCGTAACGGACTGGCATTCGATTCAGGGTGCGGAATATTACATCGACGACGTGTGCCGCCACGTCTTCGCCGAGGCCGACGACGAGGAATTCGTCATCGCCAGTGAATTTCACATTCGGGGCTGGTATGTGGCGCCGGGAGTGTCTGGCTCCGGTCAGCTTTACGCTGTCTTGATTGGTCAGGATGAAGCGCCCCCGATCTTCATTCCCACGCAACGCGAGGTTCGTTCGGACGTGACCGGGTTGTTCCCCGGCGCTCCCCGCCGCTCCGGCTTCGCCGGTCAGGTCGCATTGCGTGGAAAGTGGTGCGAAGGCGTGTTTCGCATCGGTCTGGCGAACATTGTCCATGGACGCGGCGCATTTCAGTTGACTGGCGTGCAGATCGAAGTCGCGGATGGGCAAATCATCGGTATCGCCCGCGTCCCACCCTCCAATGGACAGATTTTGCGCGACTTCGAGCGCGTTTCGGAAAGCGACGGCGTGCTGCGGGGCATCAAGCTGTCGACGCTCCCCGATGGACCGCGCCACGTCTACTCCGGCGACCTCGAATTCTACCTCGATCACGTCACAGGTCTCATCGAAGATGGCGGCCAGCATGAGAGAGATGTTGAAGGAAGTGACCTGATCGTAAGGGGGTGGGCTTTCCTTCGGGGGCTGTCTCGCGCCGGGCAGATTTTCGTGGTTCTGGTGAACGAGGCTAATGCCAGCAGCGTATCGTTCGGCACATCCCGTCTAATTCGTCAGGACGTGCAGACGATCTTCCATGACGCGCCTCTTTGCGTCGGCTTTGTCGGCAACCTGAGCCTCAATAGGGGGTTCAACGAAACGCTCGACGGAGCATACCGTCTATGTCTGCTCAATGTCGTCGGCGATGAAGCCGGAATGCGCCCCACTGCGGTTCGCCTGACCAGCAGGGACGGGAAAATCGTATCCGTTGAGGATTCGCCGCCCAGCGAAGCGGTTCTTGATAAATGCCGCGAAGCGGCGAGCGGATTTCTGAGCGCCTGATGCACGCGGCGTCTGTCGCAAGCATTAAGCGACGGGGATGCGAACCGTCGTTTGGATATCGCGCAGACACGCGGGTGGGAGAGGTGCGATGACACTATCGCCTTCCGACGAAATTCTTGGCGCGGGCGCTGCGCCAGTTGTGGCGCAGCCCGCATGGGCTCGCTTCGAGGCAAGTTGGTACAGACGCACATATCCGTTCGTCGCTGCAGCGCTTGCAGACGGACAATACTCCAACGAATATAATTATTACGAATCCATTGGCGCAGCGTTAGGACATTCTCCTAATCCATGGTTCGATGAATTGTGGTACTTGTCCACCTACCCAGAGGTCATGCGCGCGGTAAAGCGTGGCGAATGGACTTCAGGTTTCGATCATTACAAGCAGGTCGGTTATACGAAACTTTCCCCACACTGGTTGTTTTCTGAGCAATACTACCGGCGCATGAACCCCGACGTGACGCACCGTGTCATTGCCGAGAAGGGGAAGCTGAACGGATACGATCATTTTCTGTCTGGTGGGGAGGCAGGTTTTCGTAGCGGTAGCCGGTTCTTCGATCCGCACGTGGTGGCGATCCACGCATCGTCCGGCCCTGTCGCGAACGTTCGCGTGTCGGGACGTGAGTCAGGCTGCGCGGATACCTGGTTTTCATTGCTGCTTGATGTCCAGAACGGCCTCCTTGATGGCTGCCGTTCGTCCTGGTACTTCGATCCGGTCTGGTATCTGCGCCGTTATCCCGAAGTAGCCGAACAGATAAAGCAGGGTGAGTTCACCTGCGCGCTTCATCATTACCTCATGGTGGACGACGCAAACGCCTACGATCCGCAAGAAGCGTTCTCTGAAGCGTTTTACGCGGAGGCATATCCAGACGTTGCTGCGTCAGTAAAGGCTGGGCAGTTTCGAAACGGCTTCGATCACTTCCTGCGGGCTGGCGCCCGCGAGGGGCGGTTGCCAGTGGCTGGCTGTGATCTCGAGCGATACGCCACCCGGCCGAGCGTTCGCGCAGACATCGAGAGCGGCCTTTTCCTGGATCCTTACGCGCACTGGGTTGCGTCACGCTCTGCAGACGCCACGTCTACGCTTCCGGCGCAAACAGCCGAGACTTACGCCAAGGCGCATTTCATCGATACTGCGCGATCGACGACCACGTTTCTCGGTCGTCGCCCCCTGAACTTCACCTGCGACGGACCACCAGTGGTCAGCGTCATCATCGTGCTGCACAATCATTTTCCGCTGACCATGGGGACCCTGGCGTCTTTGCGGGATAATTTTGGCGGCAATATTGAGTTGATTCTGGTGGACTCAGGCTCCACCGACGAAACGAAGCATATCGCCCGATACGTGCGTGGTGCGCGCATCATCCCGTTGCGTTATAACGCGGGCTTCGTCCGCGCCTGCAATCTTGGACTTGCGGAAGTCACTGCTCCTGTCACGCTCTATCTTAACAATGACGTTCGGTTGGCGCCGGGCGCGCTGACCCATGCGTTGAAGCGTCTGGCCTCCTCGTCGGACATTGGGGCCGTCGGCGGAAAGATCGTCCGCACAAATGGGCTTCTGCAGGAAGCTGGCTCGATCATCTGGCGCGACGGGTCGACCTTCGGTTACCTGCGTGACGGGGATCCAAATTGCGCCGAGGCGAATTTCGTTCGCGACGTTGACTACTGCTCCGCGGCGTTCCTGCTTGTTTCAACGGCCGCGGCCAAAGAACTGGCTGGTTTCGATCAAAGATACTGTCCAGCATATTTTGAAGACGCTGATTTTTGCGCACGCCTGATCGAGCAGGGGCTGAGGGTCGTTTACGATCCATCCGTGGTGATCGAGCACCTGGAATACGGCTCCTCCAATTCCGGGGCCTCCCACGCGCTAATGCAGCGAAACAGACGGGTGCTCGCCGCGTTAAGGGGCGTATTTCTTCGCAATCAGTTGCCTGCGCACAGCCGTAACGTCATTCTGGCGCGAACCCGGAAAGGCGCCGGAGCGCGCATTCTGTTCATCGAGGATCGCGTGCCGTTGCGCAGTCTCGGATCGGGCTATGTGCGTTCAAACGACATCGTGCGCGGGCTTGCAGAATTGGGACATCAGGTGACGGTGTACCCGGTCGACAATCACTTCCACTCTGTTGCGCGCATTTACGCCGACTTCCCCGATACTGTGGAAGTCCTGTTCGACAAGACCGCCACGCAGTTCGATCATTTTTTGGAGGAACGAGCCGGGTGCTTTGATGTCGTCTGGATTGGCCGCACACATAACCTCAACCGAGTGCTGCCGATCCTGCACGGTAACCACAGGTACCTTACAGGATGCGACGTTATCCTCGACACAGAGGTGGTAGCTGCCCCGCGTACGTTGTTGCGGGAGCAGGCTCTCGACCTGCCGGAAACGATCTCAGACCTTGATGCGGCGCTCCGCGCCGAATTCGAAAATGCCACGTTCTGCAAGCAGATCGTCGCCGTTACCGAAGCCGAGGCCGGGTTGATCAGGCGCTCAGGACATACGAACGTCAATGTTCTGGGGCACGCCCTGCAAGTCGCGCCGACTCCCGCGTCATTCGCCGAGCGGGCAGGGCTTCTGTTTGTCGGGGCGATCACGGATCAGGATTCTCCGAACCTTGATTCGTTGCTCTGGTTTCTTAGTGAAGTCATGCCGATTATCGCCGAACGGCGACCCTTGATCGCGCAGCTGACTATCGCCGGGTATCAGGGAGCGGACGTCGATATGACGCTCCTGTCCGAATTCGACAACGTGAGGCTCATCGGGCGCGTGGATGATCTCTCGCCTCTTTACGACGCACATCGGGCGTTTGTCGCGCCGACGCGGTTCGCAGGAGGCATCCCCTACAAGATTCACGAGAGCGCATCACGCGGGCTGCCAGTCGTGGCGAGTCAGTTGCTTATCGACGAACTGGGATGGGTCGCCGGGCGAGACATCCTTTCAGGTGGCGCACCGGACGCAGAGACTTTCGCGGGCGCAGTCATTACGCTTTACGATGACGAATCCTTGTGGAGCGGCGTCAGGCAGGCGGCGCTGGACCGCATCTGTAACGACTGCGATCCCGCGCGCTTCGTGCGCACGCTTTCGGACGTCATCGAAAAGGCTCGCGAATGACAAACTGCGTCGTTTGCGGGACGCGCCCGCTGGGAGAGTCCTCCCTAGTTGTGTATGAACATTTCTCGCACCCCGGACTGGAAGAGCGGCATGGCCAAAAGCGCTGAAAAGACAGAAAAATACTCGGGAAAGGTCCTGATCTGCAGCGGCGGGCGCTTTGAATCCCAGGCCAACGCTCAGATACGCGAGTCCATCATGGCGGGCTGGGCCAAGGTCTTTGGCGAAGAAAACGTCATCGCTGCGAACATCAACGGCGCAGCGGCCTCTATTCAGTATCTCCGACCGACGATCGTCTTCGCCATCGGGTCCTACCTCCCTGAGAGCACCTATTTTGGCGAGGTTTGCCGGGAGGCGCGTAAGGTCGGCGCCGCGACGGTTTTCTGGGCGACCGAAGATCCCTATGAGCAGGATGCGTCTTACCGCATTACGGACGAATTCGACGTCGTCTTCTCGTGCGAACGTTGGGGTTCGAATTTTTATACGCGACCGAACGTCTGGCATCTTCCGCTCGCGGCATGCCCGAACCTGCATTATCGGCCGATCAATGAGACGACCGAGCGCACGATCGACGTGCTGTTCTGCGGCGTTGCCTTCACGAACCGCAAAGATATCGTGCGTGGATTGCTGCCGACGTTGCGCAATCTGAACATCAAGATCGTCGGGCCGGGCTGGGGCGAACTGGGCGTTGGCTTCTCGGACGCGCGTCTTGAGAAGGAGCAGTTGGTGCAATTCTACCAACACTCCAAGATCGTTCTGAATCTCGGTCGCAGCCTGAGCTTCGAGAACAAGCGCTTCATGATTTCGCCGTCGACTCCCGGTCCCCGGACCTATGAGGCTGCCGCGGCAGGGGCGATGCAGATATTCCACGAAGATACTTACGAAATCCGCCGCTATTATACGAAAGACGAAATTCCGTCCTTCTCCAACAAGAGAGATTTCGATCGACTGCTCGACGTTTACCTCGACAACGGCGCGTTGCGACTGGAAACGACGAAGAAGGCGCAGGCGCGCACGATGGCGGAGCACACGTATGGGCATCGTATTCGCGAGGCTTTGGATATTTTGAACAAGGGCGGTTTCTTGCCGTGAATCTTGTTCTTGAGATGTGCCGCGGATTTTAGTTGGGGCACATCCCATGTGCCTTTCAAACTCGCGTATTGTTGGCAAATTTACTCTGCTGCAAGTGGCTGCAGCCAGGGGGAGGGAGCGGGTAACCTGCTTCTGATCGGTGTAGTCCTAAAACAAACGTGACTATTATTCCTCAGCTCCTATGCAAACCTTCAGAGCATGTGCAGTGCGCTCAAGGTCACGGGGCGTTAGTGGCAGAACTGGACGCGGAGGTTGGGCGTCCGATAGCTCCAGAAGGTTGATGGCGGCATAAGCAACGCGCAGGCTGCCAAATTCCTGGAACAGTGCCCACATCGGCTGCAGCGTCTGCTGAAATAGGTTTACGGCAGGAGCATTTCCTTCATGTGCCGCCGCCACCATCGCCTTGGCCAGTTTTGGCAAGAAGCCGCCCAGGACACTGAACCAGCCATCGCATCCGGCGAGCAGGGCTTCCGCCGCAATCCAGTCTCCGCTGTACCCTATAGCAAGCTTTCCAACAGCGCTGGATCGTAGGGCGTCCAGCTCCTGTGCAACCGCGCCTTCTGCCGGAGCCGGCATTTTAACGGCGACTATGGTGGGAAGGGCCGCCAACCGCTCAAGCAGTTCACGACTGAAGCTGAAATGGGTCGTGCCGGGGTTATTATAGATGCAAAGCGGTAAAGACGTGACCTCGGCCACTGCTTTGTAATGCTGATAAGCTTCTTCCTGTGTCAGTGGTGTGTAGGACACAGGGGCCATCAGTAGTCCGTCGGCGCCCTCGGCTGCGGCATCACGTGCCAGGTTCTGGGCCTCGTCGGTGCGCAGGGTTCCAATCCCTACAATCAGCGGTGTTTTGCCCCCAATCGATTTGACGGCTGCACGAACAGCCCGGCATCGCTCGTCACGGCTCAAATAGGCATAGGTTCCGGTGCTGCCTAACAGGCCGATGGAGTCCACGCCACTAGCTGACAGATACTTCGTCATACGCATCACGCCAGCCGTATCCACCACGCCATGTTCATTTGCAGGGGTAATTGGAAAAGCCGAGAGGCCTTTAAAGAAAGACATTACTGGACCTCGTTGCCTGATAGCGCATTCGCGCCTATCGATTTCTAGTTAACATTGGATGTTGCAGGCAGGCGGACGAATGCGCTGCTCATTCTCCACCAGACCAACCCGCACGCAGATTTCGCCATCTTGCGTCATATCCGACGCTCGCAGCAACCGCCGCTTTGGCGTGGGGCGAAGCTGATTGGAAAATTCCAGACTGTGCGGCCCTGGAGTGTCTGATTTCTGGTTTGATAGACCTTCAGGTAGGAACCAGCCTCGGCGGGCCCAGTCTGGTGGCAACCGAAGTGCTGGAAGGCTGCAGCTGACGCCAGGCTCAGGACCTATTAATTTATTGAACTGAGAGAACTGTTGCGATTCACAGGCCTACAGGTGCAAATGAAGCTGCGAGTGACGTGTCTTTACTTTTTGAGTGCTAGATGGAAGGGATCAGGCCGCTTTTCCTCTGGCGCATGGTGTGCCGCGCGTGGATGACCGTCGTGTTCTGGCGGAATCGTTTACGTGTTCCGCAACTGTCTTCAGTGGAAAGACGCTCCGAAAGCTTGCGTCCTGCACAAGACGTTATACAATCGCTTTATCCTGCGGAGCTGTCTGGGTGTTTTTGACAGTATCCTTGTTGCTCTGACAGAGCAGGCTGGCCGTTCGAAACGCCTAATGATCGATGCGACACATCTCAAGGCTCACCGGAGGTTGGCGTCCCCGCTCAAAATAGGCTTTTCCTCGCCATATCGGATGGACAAAAGCCGGCCTGAACTCAAAGCTGCATCCATGTGCGATGGTCAAGGTCGGCCTGTTCGTCTGCATCTGACAGCAGGTCGGGTCAGTGACTTCAAAGGCGCAGACGTGCTGCCGGCAGACCTCCCCGACGAGACAGAAGAAGTCATCGGGGACGGAGGCTATGACAGCAACCGGATCAGGTTATTGCTTGCAGAACGCAATATCACGGCCTGTATTCCGCCGAAGAAGAACCGGAAATCAAAGCCGCCTTACGATTGGCATCTGTATAAAAAGCGTCACCCGATCGAAAACATGTTCGCAAATCTGAAAGACTGGCGACGTGTTGCGACCAGATACGACCGCTGCGCTCATACATTCATGTCTGCAATCCACATGCAGAAAGTTTCATCTTCTGGAACAAAGAATGAGTCCTTAACCTAATTCCAACGACCTTTTTCTCCCGAGAAATATAGCTCAAGATACGATAAAAAAAGCTTTATCCTCATACTCAAGTTGCGGTGCCCGTCGTAACAGGCATAGATGGGATCTTCTTCTTCGCACTGAAATTTCGGGAGAAGCCGAACTAATCGGCCCGATGCCAGATCATCATGGATATGAAAAGCCGCCAAGCGGACAATTCCTGCGTCGGCACGGGCGAGCTCAAGCAACATCTGCCCTTGATTTGTGGTCACGTCGCTGTCAATGCGCAGTCTGCGCGCCACATTATCGGATGCCTGCACCGCCCAGTGACTAACCGCCAAACTGGGCAGGAAATTGAGGCAACGATGGAATGCCAGATCAACAGGCTCCTGCGGCGTACCGTGCTGCGACAGGTAACCAGGCGACGCACAGATCACCCAGCGCGTTCTGGCAAATAGTTTAGCAACCAAAGAAGAATCGGGTAACGGGCCAACATGGATGGCGACATCCATCCCGCCCTCCAGCAAATTGCCGGGTTCCATTCGCAGATGTATTTCGAGCTTAAGCGAAGGGTGTATTCTCCGAAAATCCGGGACCAAGGGGGCGAGTTGCGCCGTTGCGAAGGTCGGCATGGAGCGAATACGTAACGTATCACTTAACAAGGCGCCGGTATTGACGGCTGCATCGGCCGACTCCACCGCCTCAATCGCTCGCAGCGCCGCCAAATGAAAATTCATCCCATCTGGTGTCAGTTCGATCGCGCGGCTCGAACGAATAAACAACCTTACTTTCAGACGATCCTCAAGGCGCGCGATGACCTTACTGATCGCCGAGGGGGTCAGCGACAGCGAGCGTGCCGCGTGGGAAAATCCGCCCTCGGCTACCACTCGAGCGAATACTACCATCTCTCCATATCGATCCACGGTCTGTGCCTTGCCGTCAACTAAGGAGTGAATTCAATTCTATTGAGACAAGGGGTGGGTCTGGCGTACCCGTTTGTCAACCCGAAAAACTTTTCGAGAATCAGACGTAGACGGGATATTAGAGGAGAAGGTTGCGATGTTGATCGCTGATCCAGTCACACGAGATGAAATATTTCATACCGACGAAATCGTCGACGCAATCATTATAGGGGCAGGCTTTTCCGGTCTTTATCAACTTTATCAACTTCGTGAAGAACTCGGCCTTAAAGCAATCGTTCTCGAAGCTGGTAAGGATGTCGGCGGAACGTGGTATTGGAACCGCTATCCCGGAGCACGTTGCGATTCTGAAAGTTACGCTTACAGCTATTCCTTTGATCCTTCTCTGGAGCAGGAATGGTCTTGGTCAGAGCGTTATCCTGGCGCAGCAGAAATCCGTAGTTACCTGGAGCACGTCGCCGATCGTTTTGACTTGCGTCGAAATATTCATTTTGGCGCCAAGGTCGTTGGCGCGTCGTTCGACGACGCAACCAATCTCTGGACCGTCAGTACGTTAGACGGAGCAGATTTTAGGTGCCGCTTTCTAATCACGGCAGTCGGCTGTATCTCATCTGCCAACGTCCCGCACATCGCTGGCCTCGCCGACTTCAAGGGTGAATGGTACCACACGGGTCACTGGCCGCATGAGGGCGTCGATTTCTCTGGCCTGCGCGTCGGATTGATCGGAACAGGCTCGACCGGCATTCAGGCCGCGCCTGAAATCGCCCGTGAGGCTGCTCATCTTACCGTTTTCCAGCGCACGGCCAACTACAGCATACCGGCTCATAATGCGCCCCTTGGAAAAGACGAGATCCGAGCCATCAAGGAGGATTACCCCGCGATCCGAAAGCACATGCGTTCCAACAGTAATGGCCACCCTTATCAAATGCCGCCTGAGGGGGCCCTTTCAGTTTCCTCCGAAGAGCGCGAGCGGCGCTACGAGGACGCCTGGGCCAAGGGCGGACTGGGCTTTCGCGCGGTGTTCAGCGATCTTCTCACCGACATTAAAGCCAACACCACAGCGTCGGACTTCATTCGTGGCAAGATCCGTTCGATCGTAAAAGATCCCGAGACCGCATCGCTGCTGACTCCTACGGATCACCCTTTTGCCTCGAAACGCCCTCCCATCGACACCAATTATTTTGAGACCTTCAACCGCTCCAATGTAACGCTAGTAGATGTCCGCGCGGCGCCAATTCAGTCGATCACGGCTACTGGCATTCGAACCACCAACGCCGATTATGAACTCGACGCCATCGTCTTTGCCACCGGCTTCGACGCCATGACGGGGCCTTTACTGGCGCTCAACCTTATCGGAAGCGGTGGGCGGACGTTACGCGACGATTGGTCCACCGGACCGAGCACCCTGCTAGGCGTCCAGACGCCGGGCTATCCAAACCTGTTCACTGTCACTGGGCCTGGCAGCCCCTCCGTCCTTTGCAACATGCCAGTCGCGATCGAGCAACACACGCGATGGATCACGGCGTGTATCGCTTACATGGCCGATAAGGGATACAAACGCATCGAGGCAGATGTGGACGCTGCTCAAGCTTGGATGGCTCATGTTGATGCCGCCGCAAAGAACACTCTGCTACCCATGGCCAATCACTCTTGGTATTTGGGGGCCAATATTCCAGGAAAACCACGTGTTTTCATGCCTTATGCTGGCGGTCTGTCCAATTTTGCATCGAAATCGGATGACATCGCCAGGGCTGGCTATCAGGGTTTTCGGATGAGCTGAGATGACCAGAGCCCTCAATCCTGAGATACTATCCGCAGCGGCGCGATCTACCGCCGCTCCATTTGGTTCGCTGCCCCCTAGTGAGACACGCGCAAATTATATTGAAGCTCGGAAGCTCCAGGAACTTGAGTTCCTGCCCGTCGCAAGTATCGAAGATATTGCGATTAAAGGAGATGGCGCTCCTTTGAAGCTGCGTCTCTATCGCGACACTTTTAGCGATGATCAACAGCCCTGCCTGCTCTTTCTTCATGGCGGGGGATGGATGGTGGGTAATCTTGATACGCATGAGGGTCTATGCCGGAAACTGGCCAAAAAAACTCGCATGCATGTTTTGGCGGTCGATTATCGTTTGGCTCCGGAGCACCCTTTTCCCGCCGGGCTGGAAGACGCGGCAAGAGCCTTGAGTTGGCTCGTCCGATTTGGTCCTGATCGTGGAATCGATATCTCACGCCTGGCCATCTGCGGAGACAGTGCCGGCGGTAATTTCGCTGCTGTCCTCGCGATCATGGCCAGCCGAGGTGAGGTCCCTAAGCTGACCGGACAGATACTGCTTTACCCTGTCACCGATCTCAGGATGGCAAGCGAAAGTTATCGCCTCTGCGACTCTTCGCTTCCTCTCACGCCGACGGCTATGCGTTTTTTTATCGATCACTACCTACCACGGGGCGTTGATCGCGAAGATTGGCGCGCTTCGCCACTGCTGGCCGCTTCGCTGGCTAGAACACCGCCAGCCATAGTGCTGACCTGTGGGCACGATCCCCTCCGGGATGAAGGGGATGCTTACGCCCGGCGGCTGGAACAGGAGGGTGTTGCGGTCACCCACCTCCATCTGAGCGACCAGGTTCATGGTTTTCTCAATTTCGGAAGAGCAGTTGGAGCAGTTGAGGGTGTCGTCGATTTCCTAGCCTCGTGGCTCAATGATCTCTGGCGCACAGACATCAAGTGAGATGCGCCTGTTTTGATAAGCGCTGCGGCTCTGTTGCGCAAACAGGTTGTGATTCACGGAGTGAATGCGTTCTGGTGACGAGCGTGCATGAGCAAACGACCTCCACCCCGCTATGGAGCGAGGAGCCGGGGTTCCTAATAATGCTATGCTGAAGAAGCTAGGACCTCTGACGGTTTGGTTCGATCCGTCGATGTGTCGGGAAGGTCTGCCGTCCGATCGGCGAGGGCGGTGACAAAGTTACAACGAAGCCGCGATCCAGACCTGTCTGACGCTGAGGGCTCTTTTTGGCGTGACCTTGAGCCAGACGACCGGCTTTGCCGAAAGCTTGCTCCGTGTGGCGGGGCTGGCTTGGAGCGTTCCAGATTTCAGCACCCCGAGCCGCCGGCAGAAAACCCTGACGGTCGATATTGCGTATCGCGGCTCGAACAGACCTTTGCGCCTTCTGATTGACGGCACGGGGATCAGGGAGGCTGATGGCGCCCCCGAGCGAGGAGGTTTGAAACGCCGCATCTGGCGTAAACTCCATATCGGGACCGACGAGGGATCACTGGAAATCAGGACCACCGATATCACGGACGACGACGTCGGAGACTCTCTCATCCTGCCGGCGTTTCTGATCCAAAACTTCGAAGACGAGGAGATCACGAACGTTGCGGCCGTCGGCGCTTATAATGCGGGCAATGTCATGAAACAGTCGTAGAATGCGGGGCGTAAGCGGTTAGCTGTGGTGTCGCGCGTCTGATGGGCAGGATTTAGCGGCAGTCGCGATTGGAAGTATGGGCGGTAGCATCATTCATGCGCCAGGTAATGTATTCAGCATGAGCCAATCTGCTTCTCCCTTCATGCAGTTCAACGTCAGGCGATACGAGAAGGAGCGAGTTTTTTATTCTCTGGGACAGATACTTGCAAAGCAAATACCAAACAATTCCACGCAGAGTAAGCGCCAACTGAAATCGAGATAACACATGTCCACTTAACGGAAGGTTCGTCAAATATCCGTATGTCTGGAGTGACGGACGAAACCAGCTACTCTTGCGAACAACGTGCTGGCTTGATTACCCATGCGCCGTCAGCATCGACGGCACGTCACATCCATAAACCCGCTCTCGTAACATGGGCGGACCAAGTGAGCCGCCCGCAAACTGTCTCACCTCTGACACACTTTGGCCAAGGCAATACAAGTTGCCGTGATCACGTGAGTTAATCGCTGGCCGGAATTATATCGGGTGTGGCGAGACACTTCTCAGCTTTGGCGGCGCTCGTCAGGTGGAGCCAACCCACCGGCGCCGTCGCCATGGAAGAGCTGGGAAAGACGTGAAACATGCAGACAAGCATCTCAAGAATGTTGTCTATAATAACAACGATTCTTGTCGGAGCCATCGGGCTCTTTCTATTCTTTGGCGGAGCGCAACTCCTGCTTCTTGGCGGATCGTGGTTTTATATCGCGGCCGGCGGTGTTTTTCTGGCGGTGGCGGCCACCGGCCTCAAAACGCCTCGCCTCGCACTGCGCATCTATGCGGGGTTGCTACTGTTCGCGACGCTTTGGTCACTTTTGGAGGTCGGCTTCGACATCTGGGGACTGGAAGTCCGTCTTCTAACGTTGATCGCCGTGGGCGCATGGCTGCTACTCCCCTGGGTCTGGAGGCTTTCCAACAGCTGGCTCTCCGACAAGCGTGAAGTTCTGGGGGCGATGGGGGTCAGCGTGGCCGCTCTAGTCGTCAGTTGCTTCACGTCCTATTCGATCAACGGCTCCGTCCCGTCGGATCGCATGGCCCCGCAGGGGCAGCCGGACACCGGTTCGCCGGAGATGTCTGCCGCCGACTGGCAGGCGTACGGCCGCACTGTTGGCGGCGATCGGTATTCGCCACTGGATCAGATCACGACGAAGAACGTGTCGCACCTGAAGCGCGCGTGGATCACCCGGACGGGCGACACGCAGCAGATGGGGGAGGGAACGGTCGCCGGTCCGGATCAGGGGCATGAGTTCAATCTTGAACTGACCCCGATCAAAGTCGACAACACGCTGTATATGTGCACGCCCCATAGCCAAGTGATCGCTATGGACGCCGCCACGGGCAAGATCAAATGGAAGTTCGACCCGCATCCGGCGGAAGCCGATTTGGCGAAGAACGTCTACCTCGCTTGCCGTGGCGTTTCATATTACCGGATTCCGGACGAGATCCAGACCGGTTGCCGCGCGCGTATCTACTCGCCGGTTGCGGACGTGCGAATGGTCGCGCTGGATGCGGAAACGGGCAAACCCTGTGACGATTTCGGCGATCACGGCTTCATCTCCCTGCGTCAATATCTCGGCCATGTGCCGCATGGTTTCCACTTCGTGACGTCGCCGCCGCTTGTGGCCAAAAATCGCGTCATCACGGGCGGCTGGGTTTTCGACAATCAGGCGAATTTCGAACCGTCCGGCGCAGTGCGCGCGTTTGACGCGACGACGGGCGAGATCGCGTGGGTGTGGGACGCCGGGCACAATCCGGAGACGTTTAAGCCCGGTCCAGATGACGTTCTGACGCGCGACACCCCGAACGGGTGGGGCGTCTATACGGCTGACACGAATCTCGGCCTCGTTTACGTTCCCACCGGCAACGCTCCGCCGGACAACTGGGGCGGTTCACGGCGCCCGTTCGATGATGCGACGTCTTCCGCCACTATTGCGCTTGATATCGAGACTGGTGAGCGGCGTTGGACCTATCAGACCGTGCATCACGACCTTTGGGATATGGATATTCCGTCCGGGCCGTCGATGGTCGATCTGCCGGACTCCAGCGGCCAGATGGTCCCTGCGCTGGTTCAGAGCACCAAGCGAGGCGAGTTCTTCGTCCTTGACCGTCGCACGGGCGTGCCAGTGCCGGGCTACCCTGTAGAAGAGCGTGCGGTGCCGACTGCGGGCGTGGCCCCGGACGACCGCATTTCTCCGACGCAGCCTTTCCCGGCGGCCATGCCGTCGCTGACGCCGCCGGATCTTAAAGAAACGGATATGTGGGGTGCCACGCTGCTCGACCAGATGGTGTGCCGCATCCAGTTCCGGCAGTCGGCCTATGACGGGCAGTTCACGCCGCCACATGTCGGCAAGACAACGATCGTCTACCCGGCGTTCTACGGTATCGTAGATTGGCAGGGGATCACGATTGATCCGCAGCGCAAGATCATGCTGGCGAATGCGAGCTATCTGCCGTTCCGCATCAAACTCGATCATCGACGGACTCTCGAAGATCCCGGCGTTCTGCCGAAGTGGAACGGCAATGGCGAAGAGCCTGCGGCCAAGGGCGACGCGCTTTCAGTCTCCCCGGATTACGGCACGCCCTATATCGCCTACACCAATCCTTGGCTGAATCCGCTACAGATTCCTTGCAAGGGACCTGTCTGGGGCACGCTCACGGCGATCGACCTGGTCACCAAAAAGATCGTGTGGCAGCACCCGGTTGGAACGACGCGCGATACGGGCCCCTTCCGCACGCACACCAACCTGCCGTTACCGACCGGGATGTATAACATCGGCGGCAACATCGTCACCAAAGGCGGCGTAGTCTTCATGGGCGCCACGGCCGACGATTATCTACGCGCGTTCGACCTGAAGACTGGGGAGGTTATCTGGAGTGACCGTCTGCCTGCGGGCGGACAGGCGACGCCGATGTCCTACGAAGTCAACGGCAAGCAGTACGTCCTGATTGCTGCTGGCGGTCACGGCGGTCTGGCCACGAGAAGCGGTGATTACATCATCGCCTATGCTCTGGACGGTCAGCAGGGCGCTGAGGCGCACTGATCGGCAACGATCACAGTCTTCGACTTCAACGGAGCGTCCGCAGGGTTAAGCGGACGCTCCCCCTGATCTGACGGAAATAACATCATGCGCGTGACAGAATGGGCGAGTGTTCGCCGTCTCTCCGTGTTTTCGCTGCTTGCGACTGGCTTGACCCTGAGCGTATGTTCGGGCGCACGAGCCTCGGACATTACTTTGGGTATCATCGGGCCACACGAATACGATTTGCCTGTCGACTTTTCCCCATTCAATGTGCTGGTTCAGTATGGCGACGGCAATGCTGCGGGCTCGACCTACAACGGGCAGGGCACGCGTCAGGCCAAAGGGGGAAGTCACACCTGGTCGGGTCTTACCAAATACGTCCATTTTCGCAGTTTCGATGCAATTCCACATGTCGGCTTTGCTTTCGAGGTCATTCAGTCTGAAAGCTACGTGCTCGCCAACGGCACGAATTACGGTGGACTGGGTGGCACCATTGTGGGGCCAGCCGCCTGGTTCAAGCCGAACGCGCATAGCACGTTCGGATTTCAGACCTTCATGCAGACGCCTTCAGGCACGCGATATTCGCTCGCGTCACATAACTGGTCGAATATATCGAGCTTTATTTTTGACTATGAGTGGAAGCATTTCAGCTTCGACGGAGATGCCGGCGCTGTTACAAGCTCAACGCGTCACGTTCGCGGGCAGGACAGCTATTATCCTGGCGTAGTGTTTTACTCAAACCTGCGTTTCAGCTGGAAGGCGACGAAACTTTTTGAACCGTTTCTGGCGTTTGACTGGCAGAATGTCGCAGGCACATATAACAATACTCAAAATGCTTACGTAAACGATTCCTATAGCCGGGAGACGGCTCTTGGTCTGGGCGCGATGCTCAATATCTCGAAGCACTACTCCTTTACCGCGAGATATTCGCATTCTGTGGAGGGGCGGAATGTCCCGGAAACAAATGCTTATTATATAAAATTTGTGTATCTGTGGTAATTTCTCGGTATTCAAATTATAATCATAGGCGCAATGGGAACGTCATGCTGGCACGCTCCTCCCGTCTATTTATTTGGATCTCCGTGCCTTCTTCTTGGCTAATATAACCTCTTGCAAGGGGATGTCAGGCGTTCGAGGCGAGCCGTCATCGTCCTTGCAAGGCACGCCTGTGCTTCGGCGCGTCGTCAGAAATTACGCGTGAAGCCACCCATGATCGTTCTTGGCGTGCCAACCGTGGTTCGAGTTAGTGATGCTGATGGAAAATATCTTTTGTCAGCAGCATTTTGCACATTGAGTTGAGCACTCCAAGGTCCCCTCTCGTAATACAGGGCAAGGCTGACCAGGGCATAAGCCGAAGTTTTATAAGTGCGTCCGTAATACGGATCGCGCGGCGTATAGTTATCAGCAGGGCTGGCGCCCTCGACATGCACGCCACCGCCAAATCCCAAACCTTTAAGAGCGCCGGCAGGCAAAGTATATTTTGTCCAGATATTGAAAATATGATGCGGTACGCCAGCAAGCCACAAAGAGCCGCCGTTAGGGAGAAGCCTGTTATCTTTTGTGATTTTCGTATCAAGATATGTGTAGGCTAGTGTAGCGTTCCAGTTCGGTTTGATACTCCACTCGCCCTCGAGCTCAAACCCCTTGCTGGTCTGCTCTCCCTGCGCGATCGAATACAACGGATGCGCCGGGTCTGTCGTTGCGACATTTGTTCTTGATAATTGAAATAACGTCGCCATTCCTCGCACAGAACCGTCGTGGCTTTGTGCTTTCAGTCCGAATTCATAATCAGTGCCTATCTGCGGAGGGAGGATGTTTTGCCTGTAATCCGCAGAGGTCGTCGGGAGGAAAGCGCGTGACCAGTTGAAGTAGAACGCCATTTGGTCGACAAAACTCCACGTAAAGCCCGCGTGTGGGCTAAACGCTGTTGTTGGCGGGTTATTACCGCCACGGCCGGCGGTCGCGCGATCCCACCGAACTCCAAATGTCGCCGCCACTCGTTTTCCCAATTTGAGATGATCCTGAATATACGTTCCGAATTGGTCTTGTCTTACTTTTGATATTGTCGCTCCCGGAAGCATATCGGGGACATTGCCATAAACTGGGTTTATGAGAGAAAGAGCTGTCGTGGTTGCGTAACCGGTCGTTGAATTCGTTCCGTTAATTCCGTAATCGACGCCAATCAGCATGTAGTGAGAGAACCACTCGCCTGTGTGGAATCGAAGATTGACGTTGGTGTCAATTCTTATATCGTGACCGTGATTGTTGTACGGTCCATAATAATATCGGCTGAAACTCGATAGATCCGGCGCATAAGATCCAGAGAATAGCCAACGATTGTATGTCTGCCGATAGACCATGTAACGGAAACCCTGATGCAGGCCGATCGCGTTGTTGAATCGATGGTCCAACATGTATCCCAGATGAATGAAAGTCTGACGCTGCTGAGCGGGATTGTCGACGTCGTTTACGGAGAAATTTCGCGGCAAGTTTCCCCACGGAGAAGGGAGCACCGTCCCGTAACCAGGAATGGCTGTATAAGGGTGTCCGCTTGCACGGCTGTAACGAAACAACATGGTGAAATCTGTGTTTTCTGTTGGATGAACTGAAACAGACGGTGCTATGTATAGCGTTTCCATGTCTGACGCCCGCACAAAGTAATCCTGCTTACGATAGAGTGTATTCAGCCGGGCAGTCACAACTCCATTCGATGTCAACTTACGGTTTATGTCCGCGCGCCCCTCATAATAGGACCATGATCCACCCTGAGCCGTGAACGTTGCGAAATTTCTGGTTTCTGGTCGTTTGCTGACCATATTCACCAATCCGGACAAAGGGCCCTGACCGAATAGCCCTGACGCTGGTCCTTTTACGACTTCCAGTCGAGACAATCCGACTGTTTCGTTGATTGCAAGGGAATCAATTGTCTTGAGTCCGTCCAGATACGTCATTCCAGACGTGCTCAAACCGCGCACGCGGATACTGTCATACAATGCGTAACTATCGGCGTAGGAGACTCCCGCCACATTTCGCAATGCATCAGCCAAGCGCAAGACATTTTGGTCATCCATCAATTTTCTCGACACAACAGAAACGATCTGCGGATTCTCCAGAAACGGGATAGACATTTTTGATGCGCTGACTGAAACGTTTTGCTGTCTGGCAGTCACGTTTACCAGTTCGGCCCGCTTGGCGTGAATCTGATGCGTCGTCAATTTCCCGCTTGAACATTCCGCTGAATGGCACCAGCGCTTTTCTGGATTTTTTTTTGCTGCGCGTGTTTCCGCCAACAACGGCGAAATCATAACATTTAGGCAGATGATACCGCTAAATGCAGTGGTACAACCGGTATTAAGTATTTTCCGGCTTGTTGAATAATCGCGCATTTTTTGACGCCAGTTTGTTAGGGCGTCCGCGTTCTATGGCAAGTGCGACGCATTCTCAACAAAAAAAAGATACATGTCGCAGAGAAAGACACTTTTTGTCGCATTGAGATACCAATTCGCAATCAAGAATTGTTCGCGCAACGGCATTGACCGCGGCCTCGCGGCAGATGCGTTGATACAGCGCTTGGCAATCAAGCCAGACATCCGCACTCTCTGCTTCCGTTCAACACAGGCATCGTTGGAGAGTTGAGTGATTATATGTGCAAACTTTGTTATATTTATAAGAAAATTCGATGTTTGAATCTTGAGATTTACTACCGGTCTGTCGTTAGCAAGAACAGCCACTCCGGGTTCGTTCACGCAAAGCTATGAATCGAGAGCAGAGGTCCAACTGCCGGGTCTCAGCCAAAGATATGATTACCGTGCAAACGCTGCGTCGTGCACGAAGAACGTCGCCGTCTCCCTCCCATTCCAGGACTCGGCGCGCAGCCATCCCGCCACGTGCAGGAATGGACGGGCGCGATCTTCCAACGCGGCAGCCAAGGAACTGTCGCCGGCGCGAAACAGAAGAGCCTTGACCGCCGAACGTCCTTCCCCCTCAAGCAGAACGCGCAGGGTTGCGCCGTCTTTGCCTATTCTGTCCGCCCGGACGACCCGCACATGCGTCAGGACCAGCAGCGGCTCTTCATTGCCATTGCCAAAGGGAGCCAGACGACCAAGATCCTTGGCGAGCTCTGTAGTGGCGCCCCCTGAAGTGATCGCCGCGTCTATTTCAAGGGCTGTCGTCGCAGGTCTCTGCGCGGCTGCAACAAGGCGGTCGTTGAGAAAAGTATGGAGGACAGGGATATCTTCCGTAGCCAAACTGAAGCCTGCAGCCATGGCGTGTCCACCGCCGGTCTTTAACAACCCGGCCTCGCGCGCAGCAATGACCGCCGATCCGAGGTCGATACCCGGAACGGATCGGCCGGACCCCTTGACCAAGCCGTCGTCCAGCTCAGCGCCAATCAGAGCAGGGCGATTGAATTTTTCTTTGACCCGCCCGGCGACAATACCGACTACGCCGACATGCCACTCTTTGCTGGCGAGTAAGATGACGGCGCGTCCAGCCGCACATTGCTCTTCGGCTTGCTCCATGGCGCGGTCGAGGATCGAAGCCTCGACGTCCTGTCGCTTGCGATTAATCGCATCCAGCCGCTCAGCGATCCACTGCGCGTCATCTTTATCCTCGCTTAGCAGAAGCCTCAGGCCGAGATCCGCCTCGGCGATACGGCCGCCCGCGTTGATACGCGGTCCCAGCGCGTATCCGCACGAGAACGCCGACGGCGCGCTCTGCACGCCCGCGACCCCGAGAAGCGTCGACAGCCCCAATCGCGCATGTTTACCCATAATCCGAAGGCCCTGCGTGACAAAGGCTCGGTTGAGGCCGATGAGCGGCATGACGTCGCACACAGTGGCGAGCGCGACCAGATCGAGTTGCCTCATCAAATCCGGAGCTGCTCGACCGTCTGCGAACCAGCCACTCCGTCGCAGATCGCGAACCATCGCGACCGCTGTGACGAATGACAGCCCCGCGGCGCACAGTCCGCCCAGCCCTGAAGCGCATTCCGGGCGGTTCGGGTTGATCGTCGCCAGAATCTGTGGCGGCGCGCCTTCGGATTTGTGGTGATCGATCACCACGACGTCCGCGCGGCCGTCCAGACAACTCAGGATATCGCTCGCAGCAGTCCCGCAATCGACGCACACGACCAGACTGGCGCCGCGCTCGAAAAGGGAAAGCAGGGCAGGGGCGTTCGGCCCGTAACCCTCAGTCATACGATCGGGAATATGGGTGTGAACCACACAACCCAATTCACGCAGTACCCCCGCCATCAACGCGGACGCGCAGGCGCCATCCACGTCGTAATCTCCAAAAACGCCGACGGTCTCCCCATCGCGCACTGCGCGGGCGAGACGGGCGGCGCCGACGTCCATGTCGATTACACATGACGGATCAGGCATGAGCGCACGCAAGGTAGGCTCAAGAAAGTCCGACGCCGTAGCCAGCCCCACCTCACGCAACGCCATGATGCGTCCGACGATCTCGGACGTTCCGTAACGCTGCGTGATGGCGGAACCCAGACGCATGACGGCTGGCGCCTCAACGCCGTCACGCCAGCGCCAAGGACGCCCCGAACAGCTTGTCTCAACGCCTAGAGCTGCGGATTGGTCCACACGCTCCTCTGCCGCCAGAACGTCGACTTCAGGCATCACCGGTTTGTCCGCATGTGAAGCGACGTCACGAGACGGATCAGCGCGTGCCCCAGGTTTTCGTAGCGAAGTTATGATGCCCTTCGACGAAACGGAGCGTGCCGGACTTGGAGCGCATCACCAGTGAATGGGTCGTCGCGTGATCGGCGTGACGGCGGATGCCGCGCAGCAGGAACCCGGACGTCACGCCGGTCGCTGAAAACAGAACGTCGCCCGAGGCGAGGTCTGTCAGACCCAGCTTACGGTCAGGGTTTTTGCCCGGGTTCATGGTTACGGCGCGCTCACGCTGGGCGTCGTCTTCGAACAAAAGCCGAGCCTGCATCTGCCCGTTCATACAGCGGACCGCAGCGGCGGCGAGAACGCCCTCGGGAGCGCCGCCGGACCCCGCGTAAATATCGACCGAGCCCTGCGTGAAACAGGCGTCGATAGCAGCGGCTACGTCTCCGTCGGAAATCAGCTTTACACGGGCGCCAGCCTCACGCGTCTTGGCGATCAGTTCGGCATGGCGGTCACGGTCCAGCGCGCACAGGACAATCTCGCCAATATCCTTGCCTCGGGCTTTGGCGAGGTTGCGGATGTTCTCCCCGATCGACGCATCCAGATCGACGACGCCGTCAGGAAGACCTGCACCGACGACGATCTTGTCCATGTAGACGTCCGGGGCGTGAAGAAAATTGCCTTTCTCCGCCAACGCCACGACGGTCAGCGCGTTCGGAAGATCCTTCGCGCAGAGCGTGGTGCCTTCAAGCGGATCGACGGCGATGTCCATGGCCGGGCCACCGGCGCCGACCTTTTCGCCGATATAGAGCATCGGCGCTTCGTCCATTTCGCCTTCGCCAATCACGACCGTGCCATCGATAGCAACGGTGTCGAACGCTGTCCGCATGGCCTCAACGGCAGCGCCGTCAGCTTCGTTCTTGTCGCCTCGGCCGGTCCAGTGCGAGGAGGCGAGCGCCGCGGCTTCGGTCACACGCACCAGTTCGAGCGCGAGATTGCGATCCGAGACGATAAAACTTCCCTTGCGCGTGTCAGCCGACATTCTTCGTTCTCCGAGATGATGTTCTGATTGCGTGGCATGTCGCGCTGCAGGTTGCAAACGCGGGCGCTGCGACCGGGGTCGCTCTCAGCGCGTATGGGCCGGATCGTGACTCGGACATGCGAGTCTCGTCGAGAGTTAGTTTGAGGGAGCCCTTAAACTCCCTCGCTATGGCGCATATCGGTCTTCTTTGCGGCTCCACGTCATAACGACATGCGAAATGACGGCGATCCTAAAATTCGCCCACGGTCTGATCGATGAGTTCTGCAAGCGGGCGGGCGCAAAAAATGCTCCGCTACTCGTAGTAGCGACAGCAGACGTGGCTCAGATGGTCTCAATCCGGATCAGGATCGGAGTTTCCGACACCACCGGTAGAGCTGCGATACGTGTCGTCGCGTCCTGCATACCCGCCTCGCGCGTCGGATGCGTCACCAGGATCAGAGGGACGTCGGCGCCAGCCTCCGCAGCCGGGTGCTGCACCATGCTGTTGAGCGACACGCCGCAATCTCGAAGAATAGCAGTGATGTCAGCGACCACGCCCGCACGATCGGCGACGCTAAGACGCAGATAGAACGCGCCCTCGCGCTCCGAAATCGGACGGCTACGGACCGGTTCCAGTTCCGCCGCGCTTACACCCCACACCGACGCGGGTTTGCCACGCGCCAGATCGATCAAGTCTGCTGCGACAGCGCTAGCCGTCGGTCCGGCGCCGGCGCCGCGTCCTTCGACCATGAGCCGCCCAACGAACGCGCCCTCGGCGATCACCGCGTTGAACACACCGTCCACCTGCGCGACGGGCGAGGTATGCGGCACGAGACACGGCGAGACACGCGCCTCGATCCCGCGTTCGGTCTGTCGCGCCAGTCCCAGCAATTTGATGCGATAGCCGAGCGCCTTCGCCGCGCTCAGGTCCAACGCTCCGATCTGACGGATACCTTCGACGTGCACACTATCGAATTGAACCGGGCGTCCGAACGCGAGGGAGGCTAGGATCGCCAGCTTGTGGGCGGCGTCCACGCCATCAACGTCGGTCGACGGATCCGCCTCCGCGTAGCCCAACGCCTGAGCCTCGGCCAACACGTCTGCGAAATCGCGCCCCGTCTCGCGCATCGCGGTGAGAATATAGTTGCAAGTGCCGTTCAGGATACCGCCAATCCGTAGCAGCCGATCAGCCGCCAACCCTTCGCGCACCGTCTTGATGGCCGGAATGCCGCCTGCGACCGCCGCTTCGTAAAGCAGGGGCGTGGACTGCTTTTCGCTCAGGCGGCCGAGGGCCTCGCCGTGAACGGCGACGAGCGCCTTGTTCGCGGTGACGACCGGCTTGCGATTGGCGAGTGCCGCCTCGACCAGCTCGCGGGCCTTACCCTCTGCGCCGCCGATCAGTTCAACCACCACATCAACGTCCGTATCCGTCGCCAGCCCCGCCGCATCGTCATACCAACGACAGGCGCCGAGATCCACGCCACGGTCACGCGTGCGATCACGCGCCGCTACCGCCGTAATGACGATTGGCCGTCCCGCACGGGCGGTAATCAGCTCGGCGTTGTCACGCAGCAGGATGGCGAGACCAGCGCCGACGGTTCCAAGACCGGCGACGCCAAGGCGCAGCGGCTGCCCGGCGGCGGGCGAGGCGGACAGGGAGGCTCCAGACGTCACGATGCGGTGTTCTCCTCAAGAGCAGCGGATTGGGCGGCCGAGGGCGCGCCGGGTTTGGGTGCGATTCCGTGGGCGGACAGGAAGCCGCGGATGGCGCGCGTGGCCTGCCGCAGGCGCTGCGTGTTTTCGACCAGGCCGATCCGCACAAAGCCTTCGCCATATTCTCCGAAGCCCAGCCCCGGGGCGACCGCGACGCCCGCTTCCTGCAGCAGCAGTTTGGAGAAGGCCACGCTGCCCATGTCGCGGAATTTATCCGGGATCGGCGCCCATGCGAACATTGACCCCTCGGGCGATGGAACGTCCCATCCGGCGGCGTGCAGACCACGCAACAGCACGTCTCGACGCTCCTTGTACAGCGCGCGTATTTCCGCCACGCAGTCCTGCGGGCCGCTGAGGGCGGCGACGGCCGCCACCTGGATCGGGGTGAACGCGCCGTAGTCGAGGTACGACTTGATCCGCGTCAGCGCGCTGACCAGACGGGGATTGCCTGCGGCGAATCCCATGCGCCAGCCCGCCATCGAATAGGTCTTCGAGAGCGAGGTGAATTCGACAGCGATGTCTTTTGCGCCGGGGACGGCGAGGATCGACGGCGGCACGAGATCGCCGAAATAGATTTCTGAGTAGGCGAGATCGGAGAGGATAAAAATTTCTTCACGCCGGGCGAACGCGACGAGCTCCTTGTAGAAATCAAGATCCGCGAGGAACGCCGTGGGGTTCGACGGAAAGTTGACGATCAGCGCGGTCGGTTTCGGAACGGAATGGCGCACCGCCCGATCGAGCGCGCGCAGCATGTCCTCACCCGGATAGGCCGGGATGGAGCGGACTGACGCGCCAGCGATGATGAAACCAAACTGATGAATCGGGTAGGACGGATTCGGAACGAGGATTGTGTCGCCCGGGCTGGTGATCGCCGCAGCGAGGTTCGCGAGCCCCTCCTTCGAGCCGAGCGTCGCGATGACCTCGGTCTCCGGGTCCAGCTTTACGTCGAAGCGGCGCTCGTAATAGCCAGCCAGCGCCTTGCGAAGGCCGGGGATGCCACGGCTGACCGAATAGCGGTGCGAACGTGGATCGGCCACCGTCTCGATCAGCTTCTTGACGATGTGCGGCGGGGTCGGGCTGTCAGGATTGCCCATGCCGAGATCGATGATGTCCTCGCCCCGGGCCCTGGCGGCGGCCTTGGCCTTGTTGACCTCCGCGAAAACGTAAGGCGGAAGGCGACGGATGCGATGGAACTCTTCGGTCATGGCCGGTCTGTCCTGAGGGCTATGGCCCCCTTTCTGTTGCCGTCCAGGCTAAGTGCCGTTCTGGCGGGACCGAGAGGTATAGGAAGCCCCGGCAGGGCAGGCAAGGCGCAGGCGCACGCAGTGGACGTCGCGGCGCAATTTTATACCCCGTATGCGCGCGCCGGGCCTCGGTAAACGTTCCCGCGGAACAACGTGAAAATAGCTCGGGCCCCGCACCTCGTGGGAACCTGCGCGCCCAGACGAAAGTGGCCATAAGGTTGCGCGTGAGAGCAGACCAAACCGCAAGGAAATGAAAAACCTCAGGGAGAAAAAGTTCGTTCTGTGGAGTAACGGGGGGGGGGCGGCCAGCTTAGCGTCGGTTTATGGAGGCGCGGGGTGTCGTCGTGACGGGTGGTCGTCACTAGGAAAAAACTCTAAGGGAACTCGCTACAAATGCAGCGAGACGTGGCGCTCATTGCCAGATCATGGAGTATATGAATGCGCGCAGAACCCCGCCACAAAGCATTAGTAAACGTATCAATGTGGACCGTGTTTTTCGCGTCGCTGATAATTGTATCATTCCATCGGAAACAAGACGTAAATTACGACCAGATTAACTACCATTATTACGTATCCTTCGCGCTTATTCACTGGCGCTACTGGCGTAGACATCGCACCTGCGCAGATAGTTCACACCTATCTTAATCCCCTCATTTACCTCCCGTGGTATGCGGCGACGACACTTGCTGGCCCGAAGTTCGCGACGCTCTTGCAATGTACTGTCCAGTCGACGGTGATCTTCCCGTTGATGGGCGTGGTCCGAATTCTGCTTCCGGATCGAAAGAACGCGTCACGCCTGCCAACCCAAATATTGACGGTCGTGCTCGCTTTGGCCTCGCCCATGCTTTGGTCTGAGGCGGGGACATCATTCGCCGACGCCGCTCTGGCGACGCCAATTGTCGCGTCCCTGTACTTCTACCTGAAGTGGCGCCGCTCGGGGGATGACCGAAATCTGACTCTGTCTGGTCTGTGCCTCGGCGTGGCGGCGGGACTCAAACTTACCTGCGGGATTTACGAACCCGGGCTTCTTCTGATCGGCGTAATGCCCTTCGTTCGAGGTCGCATTTCCTTTCAGACGCTTGCGATGCAACCGATGGCGTTCGTCATAGGACTGCTTGCTTCATCGGGCTGGCTGTTCGCCTTGTGTTTTCTGAAATTTGGAAACCCTGTTTTTCCTTATTTCAACAGCGTCTTCCACGCCGTAGAGGGCGCGAACCGATCATATCGCGATACCGCGTACGTTCCTCATTCCCTGTTGAGCGCCCTGTCATTTCCGCTTCGCTGGGCGCAGGGCGGGTCGATCACGTCCGAACTGTTTTTCCGCGATATTCGCCCCCTCATCGCGCTTGCGTTGATCTGCGCTCTAGGTGTCGGCCTGATCGCGCCGCGGCTGCGGCGCCAGCAGTGCGAACACACTGAGCCACCCGATCTCCTTACCGACGTGATCGCATTCTTCATGGCTTCACTTGTCGTCTGGATGTGCGCATTTTCAATACAGCGTTATTTTTTGCCGGGAGAAATCATCTCAGGCGTCATAATCGGCGCCTGTCTGGACCGACTGTTCTCCGCGCGATTTTCCGTTGCGTTGCTCATCGTGATTGAGGTCGCATCGTTCGCCAGCCTGCGTATCTCCGACTGGGGGCACACGAACTGGCTGCGCACCACATATGATCTGACCATACCGGCGCAATTTCGGGATGCGACCATGGTTTTTATTGCTGGCGAACCATTTGCGTTTGCCGGCACGTTCTTCTCGCCTGACGCGACGTTGGTTGGCATGACAGACTGGGACAACCGCGAGCCGTCGCAGAATTCTCCTTTCACGCGGCAGATTAAAGAGGAGTTGGCGACGGCGGGGGCGAAGCCCGCCGTTATCTCTGCCGGGCCACCATCTCGGACCGCGCTATCAGTTCTCGCCGCCTATGGACTTGAGCTGACCCGGCAATGCGAAAAACTGGGTGGCGTGCACCGTGACGCGCCACTACAGATTTGTCCGCTCTCGAAAGGCGACGCCTCTACAGCGCGGTAAATTACCGCGCCTGATGATGCAAAGAAGACAGATCAGCGACTCATCAGAACCGGCAGCGTCGCATGCTCCAGCACATGACGGGTCACGCCGCCGAGAATGAGCTGACGCAGCCGCGAATGGGAATATGCGCCCATGGCGAGCATATCGGCTTCGAAGTCCTTGCACGCCGCGAGCAGCCCCTTGCCCACATCCCGCTCGACGGGTGCGAACTCCACACGATCGGCCGTGATATTGTGCATCGACAGGTAATCGACGACTTCCCGAGCTTCCGGGCCACGTCGCTGATAGTCTCCGCAATGCAGCACGCGCACGCGCTCTGCGGTGCTCGCCCATGCGATTACGCCACGTAAAGCCGAGGCCGCTTCGGCCGTGCCGTTCCATGCGATGCACACGCGCTTGACCATGTGCGCCATCGGCTCGCGCGGTGCGATGACGGCAGGGCGGCCGCTATCGAACAGCACGGCGTGAAGCGCTTCGGACGAAGACACCTCGTCCCCGCTGTCCGGGTGAGCGACCAGCGTGAAATCTGACAGCCGCGCGTGGAACGGAACGATCTCGCTTTCCGATCCCTTGATGACGTTGAAGCTGACGCTCGCCTCATCCTGCGGGAATGGAATACGCGGCGGGACGACGGCGATGCCTGCATGAGCGGCGAAGGTCTCGAAAACCTCCTGCACTTCGCGTGTGCGCCGCGCGCCCTCGCGCTCCGCCGCCGACATCAGATCCTCGACCATTCCGCCGGTCAGCCCTTCGCCCGCCAGAGGCGCGATGTCGCGCCCGTCGGGACGCACATGCAGCACGGCCAGATGCGCCTTGAATCGCCGTGCGAAATTGCGCCCGATTATCAGGGCGGCGTCCGCATTTCGCACGCTGCTCAGAGGGAGGAGAATTTTGCTGACCTGTTTCATGGCGACCTCTCGCTTGGCGCGGATGTTCGAATGGCCAGTCATCGCCGCGCAAGGGCGGCGGTTCCCGGAACACAAGGAAGGACCAGAGAGCTGCGCCCGGCATGATTGAAGAGCGCGTCCGATTGCCTCCTGTCGGGCGAGTATACGGCTTTTCGCTCCCTAAACGCCATGCCGGAGACGTCGTTGCGTGGAAACGCGTAGTCTCAGGGGTAAAGGCGGGTGACGCTCCACCCGGCGTCCGACGCAACCCATATCGCGCGATCATGCAGCCGAAAGGGACGGTCCTGCCAGAATTCAAACCGGTCCGGGGTCAGGCGAAAACCCGACCAATTGGCTGGCCGGGGTACCGGCTGGCCTTGGTACTTCTCCTCGACGGCGTGGATGCGCTCTTCAAAAATCGAGCGATCGGAAAGGGGCCGGGATTGGTCGGACGCGATGGCGCCGATCTGCGACATACGTCGGCGGCTGGCGAAATAGGCGTCGGCTTCTTCCGTGCTGACGGGTGAGATCGAGCCTTCGATGCGAATCTGTCGCCTTAGAGTCTTCCAATGAAACAGCAGCGCGGCGAAAGGCGTCGCAGTCAGTTCAGCCGCCTTTCGGCTTTCAAGATTCGTGTAGAAAGTGAAACCGGAGCGATCGACGCCCTTGAGGAGAATGATCCGCGCGTCCGGCCGTCCATCCGCAGTAACCGTGGCCAGCGTCATGGCGTTCGGGTCGTTCGGTTCCGACGCTTCAGCGTCCGTCATCCAGAGCGCGAAAAAGTCGAATGGATCGGCGTCGAGGTCGATAAGGGGAGACGCGTCGCTCTGTGTCATCACTAGGGGCCTCGTATTGTCGGGGTGTCTCGCATCATCGCGTGTTTGTCATGCTTTCACGCGTTCGAACGCATCTTCCACTGTGTTTTCGCGCAGGGCGGAGATGCGTTTGCGTTTCTCGACTTGTTCCCAAGCGTATGTTGTGCAACGACCCGTCCGGTTTTGTCACCTCCTTAGCTGAACGGGGAGCCTCTCATGTCAGACGCCGCAGATACATCGTCGGTGGAAGATGGCCCGGTAAAGGGCGACCTAATGCGCGGCAAGCGCGGCGTCGTCATGGGTGTCGCCAACGATCGCTCGATCGCCTGGGCGATCGCCGCCGCAGTAGCCGCGCAGGGAGGCGAGATCGCCTTCACCTATCAGGGCGAGGCTCTGGGCAAGCGTGTGCGCCCGCTTGCTGAAAGCATCGGCGCGACGCTGGTTCTGCCCTGCGACGTCAGCGACGACGCCGCGATCGACGAGACCTTCTCACTCATCGAGAAGGAGTGGGGGAAGATCGACTTCGTAGTCCATGCCATCGGCTGGGCCGACAAGCAGTATCTACGCGGCCGTTATCTCGACACGCCCCGCGACGCATTCCTGACGGCGCTCGATATCTCCTGCTACTCTTTCACGGCTGTCGCGCGCCGCGCAGCAGCGATGATGAATCCAAGCGGTTCGCTTCTGACGCTGTCTTATCTCGGCGCCGAACGCGTGATGCCGCATTACAATGTTATGGGCGTCGCCAAAGCGGCCCTTGAGGCGTCAGTGCGCTATATGGCGGCTGATCTCGGCGCTGATGGCATTCGCGTAAATGCGATTTCCGCCGGTCCGATCAAGACGTTGGCGGCGAGCGGCATCGGCGATTTCCGCTACATTTTAAAGTGGAATCAATACAATGCCCCGCTTGAGCGCAATGTGTCGTTGAGCGAAGTCGGCGGCGCCGGTCTCTACATGCTGTCCGCACTCTCGGGCGGCGTGACGGGCGAAGTCCATCATGTCGATTCAGGTTATCACATCGTTGGCATGAAAAACCCGAAAGCGCCCGATATCTCGGTCGTCGGCGAATAGCGCAGAGAACGCGGCGAGGGCAGGGACGATATGTCGCATAACAGCTTCGGTCATCTATTTCGTGTGACCACCTGGGGCGAAAGTCACGGCCCTTCGATTGGCTGTGTCGTGGACGGCTGTCCACCGCGTCTCGCCCTGAGCGAAGCCGACATCCAACCATTCCTCGACCGCCGCCGCCCCGGGCAATCCGCGTTCACTACGCAGCGTCGTGAACCCGATGAAGTGCGTATCTGCTCCGGTGTGTTCGAAGGCGTGACGACCGGGACGCCCATATCTCTAATCATCGAGAACACCGATCAGCGATCGAAAGATTACGGCGAAATAGCCAACACTTATCGCCCCGGTCACGCCGATGTCGTCTACGACATGAAATATGGCGTAAGGGACTATCGCGGCGGCGGGCGATCGTCCGCCCGAGAGACGGCCATGCGCGTGGCCGCGGGCGCCATAGCGCGCCGCGTCCTTGGCGGCGGCGTCGTGATCCGCGCTGCCTTAACGCAGATCGGCGAACATACGATCGACCGCTCCCGTTGGGACTGGGATGAAGTGAGCCGAAACCCGTTCTTCGCTCCGGATGCAGCCATTGTCCCCGTATGGGAGGAATATTTATCCGCCATACGCAAGGCTGGTTCCTCCGTTGGCGCGACCATAGAGGTTGTCGTAGAGGGCGCTCCAGCCGGGCTCGGAGCGCCGATCTATGGCAAGCTGGACGCCGACATCGCATCTGCGTTGATGAGCATCAACGCCGTCAAGGGCGTCGAGATCGGAGACGGTTTCGCTGTCGCAGGATACACCGGCCCGCAAAATGCCGATGCCATGCGCATGAGCGGCAATCACATCGCATTCGAGAGCAATCATGCCGGCGGAATTCTCGGCGGCATATCGACGGGTCAACCGATTGTCGCGCGCTTCGCCGTGAAGCCTACCAGTTCCATGCTGACGCCCGTGCCGTCAGTAAACCGGCAGGGCGAAGAGGTCGACGTTGTGACAAAGGGCCGGCATGATCCGTGCGTAGGCATTCGTGCGGCACCCGTGGGAGAGGCCATGATGGCCTGCGTGCTGGCGGATCACCTGCTTCGACACCGAGGACAGAACGGAGCTTAGGTCCGACTTTTCCCATCTATTTCATCATGATGGGTCCAGTTTAGCAGAAGCTGCCATACCAAACGCGGTGACGGGCTTTTTCCGGGCATGATGAATCTTGGGACCGGCCCCAGAGAGGCTTACGCGCTTCGGACGCCGGTTTCGAAAAAATGCATGGGGCTAAATCTCGACCTCTCAGCGAGAAGGGCCGTCTCGTCGCCGGAAATTGCCGGGCTGAACAAATAACCCTGCACCTGAGTGCAGCCGTAACGTCTCAGCGCGTCGAGTTGGCTTCTTGTCTCGACACCCTCCGCCGTGACGACAACTCCGAGTTCGGACGCAAGCTCTATAACAGAACGCACAATAGCGGCCGAACGCCTGTCATGATTCATATCTCGAATAAAGCCCATATCGAGCTTCAGCTTATAAAAATTGAACTCCTTGAGAAATCCAAGCGACGAATACCCGCGCCCGAAATCGTCGAGCGCAAGCTTGATTCCCATATCAGAAAGACCGTGCAGCACACCGGCGCAGGTGCTGTTGACATCCATGAAGATGCTCTCCGTCACTTCGAGCTCAAGCCTCGCAGGCGGCAATCCGGTTTTTTTCAGGATTGTCTGCAAAGTGAGGAGGAAATCCGGGGCGTGAAGCTGCCCCACGGAAACGTTTACCGCGACCGTGAGATCCGTTGGCCATGAAACCGCCGTCCGGCAGGCCTGCTCAAGCAGATAGTTACCGAGTTCGCAGATCAATCCGGTTTCTTCCGCCAACAGGATGAAGCGATCCGGGGGCACAAAACTACCATCGGGCCGCGGCCAACGAGCCAAGGCTTCGAAACCGACAAGAGCTAAGGTCCTGGCGTCGATCAATGGCTGGTAAGCAAGAATTATTTCCCGCCTGGTAACGGCTTCACGGAACTGTCCCAGAAGCAGGCGACGCTGCTCAATCTGCCCGCTCATTGAACTCTCAAAGCAGGACCACGTATTTTTTCCGGCTTGCTTGGCGTTATACATCGCGAGATCTGCGGCATCGAGTATTGACTCGACGCTGTCACCACTTAGCGGCGCCAGCGCCAAGCCTACGCTGACATGCACGAGCACGTCCTGGTCGGACAGTTTTACGGGCTCCGAAAATAGATCAACGATGTCTTGCGCCACGCGGATCGCTTCAGGGGGATCTATGTCCTGAAGGAGTAAGGCAAATTCATCGCCACCAAATCTTGCAACAGACGCGCCGTCTCCACCCACACGCGCAAGTCGGGCCGCCGCAACCCGAAGCACGGCGTCTCCGGCATTGTGGCCCAACCTGTCATTGACCCGTTTAAATTCGTCTAGGTCGACAAGATAGAACGCAAAAGTCCGCCCCGTGCGCCCGAGATCGCTCAACGCATTGCGTAAGGCCTCATTCAACGCGTGGCGATTGGGTATGCCCGTTACTGCGTCGTTACGCGCCTGATGCGCTTCTTCAAATCGCTCCGTAAATGTGTCTGTCACATCGTAAGCCAGACCACGAAACCCGCAATAATTTTGATGATCATCAAACATCGGGCGGCCTGTAAATGACCACAAAGCGACCGTATCATTCACTTTCAGTGGCACAACAATATCGCGAAATGAAATTGATTCATTTAAACAATTTACCATATGCGTGAAATCGACAAATTTCTTGGAAATTGGGCCACGGATTTCATTCGCAGAATTTATGTATTTTCCTTTTAAATCATTAAGGAAATTGTGAGGCATCCCTAACGCGGGCTTCCAGTCAAAAATATGCGCCAGATCCGGGGACAGAAATGAAACCGCTCCATTCCGGTCAGTTTCCCACAAACTCCAGATTTCTCCAGCGTCGCTTCGACCGGAAAGCAACTGCAAAGTTGAGCGCTGCTCCTGCGTCTCAAGGCGATAAAGAGTGATTTTGTCGAGAAGACGTCTTACCTGCACGGTAACGGAGCCGATAAAGAGCCCGTATATGACAAGACATCCAAACAACGCGAACCAATCTTTGCCGCCAAGTGAAAGAAGCGTGTAAGCGGAAGCGGTTCCAAGCGGGATCGTCAGACACTCGGCCATTCCAGCAATAGGTACAAACGCCAGCGCCGTGGCGATAAGGCCCGCACAGGTGCATGCGACAATAACTTTTTGATGCGGGGGGGCTGGAGAGAAGAGCGTAAGTGGCATCGTCGCCCACATGACGCCAAGACACAGCCCCAAGCCAACAAACGCCAGTCTCATAAGACGTAAATTTTTGTACTGACGGCGCGTTGAGAGGTATCTGCCAACAACCAGTGATACGAGAATCTGAAGAAAGGCAACCAACTCGACACCGCCGAACAGAAAAGTTCGATACGCATCGGAGGCCGTCCCTGACGTCCCGAACAGCAACATGCCCACAACGAGAGCGCTGGTCAGACTACCCCATGGGGTGAGATCGCACGCATAACGGATACGCTGGAGATCAAGCTCCATTCTGTAACGAGACGGAGATGAGTTGAAGCCAGAAAGAGAAAACCAGCGCTCGATGAAGCCACGGAAGAAAATTTGACGATATCCTTTGCTCTAAGGCCACGAGTATTCCGAGGAATGCGTCTTCCGATCGCCCCGGAACAGCAAGCTCAACCGTCCCTAGCGCAAGAGTAAAGCGTATTGGTAAAAAAATCACCAATACGCTTCGCATCGTCTTGATCTTACAACGAAACGTCGAACAAAGACAGAGGTTTCGTGATACTACATTGTTACAACGTTATTTTTTCTATGAATATCAAAAACTAGACACTCTCCAACGTCAGCACGCGCCCAACATCCGCAGCAGCTTCGCCAAATAATTTCTCGCAACGCCGAATGTGAGAGAAAAGAGCGGCCCCGACGACTGCTGTATCCGTCGAAGGGTGATACGCGCGAGCAAGATCCTCATCGATCTCCAGATGCGACGGGCCTTCGTGCTCGTCCATCAGGTGAGCCAGCCCCCAGACCCAACGTCCCGAGGAAAATTTACTATTGAAGGCAGGCGAGTGACAGAGATACGCTGACAACTCTTCGGCGATATATTCGGTTCCAGCAAGCCAACAGAAAAATTCGACCTCATCGTCTGAATTCGCGCTTTCAAGGAGCGCAGCGACGCCGGGGACCACAGAGCTTTCGTCCAAATCCACACCGATCTCTTCCGCCGCGCGGCGCCAAAGAAGGGCATGGGATCCTTCCTCGTCCTTCATTTCCCGGACGGCTTCCCGTGCTTCGTTGAAGAACGCGCGTACACGACTTTGTCCGAAACGTTGCACCAGGGGTCTGGTCGGCATTCGTCCGACGCGGGCGTCGATCGCAATCTCAAAGGCCTTTACGAACGGCCAAAATCCAACCAGCAGGGCCCTTATCGAATTGACATCTCCTTCGGCGCAACCCCGGATCAAGTTCGAGCCATACACCTCTTCACGTGCGTGGACGCGGAGTGCTCCACGATCGACAATTTCCTCGGCGAAAAGAAGAGCATACATTTTGAGTTTCCTTGAAAATGACGCTCCCGAATGGGAGACGAGCAATCCTAGAATTTAAATCGAAATAAAATCCACATAAATAAAACAATATCTTGTATTAATTGCATGCGTGTAGTTATATTATTTAATAAATATAGAATTGATATTTTTTTGTCTTATATTTAACTGTTTATTACTTATAAATAAACATTCAAATTGTGGGCAACGTGTGGCCACGTTAGAGCCTGTTTGGAAAATCGGTCTGATGTGATTCAAGCTCTGGATGTGGACGCCA
>NZ_JAFVMF010000070.1 GCF_017377715.1 Acetobacter sacchari
ACTTTCATATGCTCGGCCAGATCGAAGCGGCGTTCGAATTCTCTGCCCCGCGCCCCGCGATATGAAGATATGTATGGCAAGAAATATTTCGAAGACAATTTTGGACAACTTTACTACGGATATCCAGTTCCTCGGCAGTGACGCCCAGCGCGTTCATCAGGGCGTGCGCATTGGCGCGCGTCATCGCGATCGCAGGCGGCCGAAATCGTTGGTAACCGCACTTCCACCGAATTCACGGCGGCCGGACGCCACCATGTACTCGTTCGACACCGGACGCATCCT
>NZ_JAFVMF010000071.1 GCF_017377715.1 Acetobacter sacchari
ATTTTTGTGTTGGGGGGGGGGCGGGGGGGGGGGGGGGTCTTGTTTTTCTATCTGGTTTGTGTTTTTGTTTTTGTGGTTGGTTTTTTGGGCTGGCGATACTTTTTTTTTTTGGGGGGGTTTTTTTTGCTGGGTGTGTGGTTTGGCTACTTGTTTTTGTTGGTGGCGGGGTTGGGGTTTTTTTTTTTTTTTTTTTTGGGGGTTTTTTTTTGTTTTAATTTTTTTTTTTTTTTTTTGGGTTTTGGAATTTGTTTTTTTTTTTTTTATTTTTTTTTTTTTAAT
>NZ_JAFVMF010000072.1 GCF_017377715.1 Acetobacter sacchari
TGTTGCAGCACCCGGCCGCGCACCTCCGGCGAGTGCTCGCCCACGCCGGCGGTGAATACCAGCGCGTCCAGGCCTTTCATCGCCGCGGCCAGACTGGCCACTTCGCGCGCCACCCGGTAACAGAACAGCTCGATGGCTTCGCGCGCCGCCGGCAAATCGCTGGCCAGCAGTTCGCGCATATCGGATGACAGGCCGGAGACGCCGAGCAGGCCGGAGTTCTTGTACAGCTCGCGCCGCACATCGGCCACGCTCATGCCGGCCTGTTCCTGCCAGTAG
>NZ_JAFVMF010000073.1 GCF_017377715.1 Acetobacter sacchari
GCGATCACGCCAAAGCGCGTCTTCATGAAGATGATGTAGAGCCCGGCCAACACCGCCACCGCGCAGCCGAACAGCACGAGGCGGTAGGTTGAGAACGTGTAGCCCCCGATCGCGAAACTGCCCTCCGGCGTGCCGATGCCGCGCACCGCGGAGCCGACGATCAGCAGCATCGACTGCGTCACGATCAGGCTGAGGCCCCAAGTGGCGAGCAGCGAGTCGAGCGGGCGCTTGTAGAAGCGACGCACGATCAGCAGCTCGACGATCATGCCGATGATC
>NZ_JAFVMF010000074.1 GCF_017377715.1 Acetobacter sacchari
TGATGGCAAAGGTAGTATTTACAACCTTTCGACGGTGCTCTTTTTGTCGGATTAAATAGTCATTTTAGAACTTTTTCACTATCGTAACTCCTGACTCACTAAGGGCTACAAGCAAAAAACGAATCGAATACAAAACTCTTTTAGTTAAGTTCTGTTTTACTATTGCGACTAAAAATAAAAATATAAACCTAAACGACATTAAGTATGGAATGGATTATTAACCAACTCAGGGAGCGCCCCGAGCTCGCTATTTTTCTCACTTTATTTCTAGGGTTC
>NZ_JAFVMF010000075.1 GCF_017377715.1 Acetobacter sacchari
TGCCAGAACCAATCACGGTTGCAGTCCGTTCCTGCTGTTCGTCGGTTTCTGCTTTCCAGCCAGCATGGGTTATTGCCATATCAGCAGCGGCCATGGCGAACAAAATAAAACGGTCCATTTTCTTCTGGTCTTTCGGCACAACAAACAGGTCCGGCTCAAAGCCTGACTCAGGGTCCTGATCTTTGGTTAATACTTGCCCACCGACTTTCACCGATAGTGTTTCAACGATTTCATCGGGCAAAACACGAATACCAGACTGGCCCGCCAGAAGACGTT
>NZ_JAFVMF010000076.1 GCF_017377715.1 Acetobacter sacchari
CAGCACCTTGTTAAAAATGTGAGTGAAATTTTCAGCGGACTGAGGATCGTTTTCGTCCCATTCATCAAATCTTGGAACTGCGGCACCTTTATCAGGACTTTCATCTCCTCGAGAAGTCGGCTTTAGCCGGGACCTTCCAGGGGTACCATGACTACTATCATGGTTCTTTCCTTCCCAAGCAGGAGATCCACTGCTTCTACCGGTAACTTTTGCCTGGTAATGTGGATGAAGCGGTGAACGCTCGAAGCTTTGGTCAGATCCTGCACTAGGTCTAG
>NZ_JAFVMF010000007.1 GCF_017377715.1 Acetobacter sacchari
TCAAGGCTCAAGGCTCAAGGCTCAAGGCTCAAGGCTCAAGGCTCAAGGCTCAAGGCTCAAGGGCGGGGGCGGGGTGAAGAAATCTTGCGTTGAGATCGACGAATAGCCAATCGCATAACTGAGCGCGGTGGAGCGATGCCCAAAAACATCGTCACGTTGGAAAGCGCAGTAAAATCGTTGCAGAGAACGATTCTCGCCCTCAGGCGATGAAGCCCGTCTTCCGCATCCAGTTTTCAGCCAATCCTGGCCACATTATGGTCTCCGTCCCCGGAATCCCCATGCCAAAGCCATGCCCTCCCGTCGGAAAAAGATGGCGCGCCGCGCTGATGCTCGTCTGGTGGCACGCCAATTCCAAAATGGCGGTGTTCGCAGGATTTGAAATCTGGTCGTCTGCGGCCTGAGCCAGAAAGAATGGCCTGAGGCCGCGATGGATATGAGTCTCCAGAGACCACATGGCGCTATCTTCAGGTGTAGGATGGGCGCCGATCAGCACCCGACGGGTGGACGTCCGATCATAAGGAGGCTTCAGCGTCACAATAGGGTAGAGCAGCAGGTTCAGATCGAGAGCAGAACTGGCGACGTCGATTGCGTCTGCTGAGGCGTAAATCGCCTCGTGAGACCGGGCGCTTGTCATGCCGAGAAGATGGCCGCCAGCCGAAAATCCGACGCCGCCAATCCGGTGCGGGTCGAGGCCGAGTGCGGGGGCGCTGTGGCGCATCATACGCACGGCCCGCTGCGCGTCCTGAAACGGTGCGAGGCGGCCTGCGCCCCAGCCTTCCATGGGAAGGCGATAGGCAAGGGTGAAGGCGGTCACGCCCAAGCCAATCAGCCAGCGTGCGGCGGCTTCGGCTTCCTTCTGCATCTGAATCCGCTGGTACCCTCCGCCGCCCGCCACCAGCATCGCCGCGCCGTTGGGGCGTTCCGGACGCCAGATCGTCAGCGTGGGCGTGGAGACGTTGGTGATTGCGCCGTGCGCCGAAACCTGTTCGGGGCCTGTGGGACCGCCGCCGCCGGGCGGCGCCCCTTCCCATAATGGCCATGTTCCAACGGCGTCGCCGGCTCTGGCGCGGGACAGAGCCGGCAGAGGCATCCCGCCAAACATCAATCCCGTGCTAGCGCCGATGAGCATCTGGCGGCGGGTTCGTGATCGTGTCACTGCGTCGTCTCCCCGATCAGGGAACTAATCTTCGTGCTTCAATCGTACTGAGCGTCTGGACCGATGTGCCGTAGCTAACGGGGGAGGCTCGTGACCGCGACATCGAGAGCTGTGGCTTGGCTGGTTTCCCTGTTGACGTCAGCGCCGTTGGCCAGACGCTGGTTTGGCGGTCCATCGAAAAGGCGTTCCGAAAAAGTGTCGACAGGAGCGGGCCGCCGGAGGGGGCGGGATCGAAAGCACCGCCCGACTATGCGCGTCCGCTACTCCCGAACGCGCTCGATATTCGCGCCGCATGCCGCGAGCTTCCGCTCCACGGCCTCGTATCCGCGATCAAGATGGTAGACGCGACTCAGGATCGTCTCGCCATGTGCGGCGAGGCCTGCGAGGATGAGCGAGAATGACGCGCGCAGGTCGGTCGCCATGACCGGCGCGCCAGACAGGGCGTGCACGCCGCGGATGATGGCGGACGAGCCGTGGACATTAATTCGCGCGCCCATGCGGTTCAGTTCCGGCACATGCATGAAACGATTTTCGAAGATGGTCTCAGTGACCATCGACGCGCCCTCGGCGACTGACAGCAGCGCCATGAACTGCGCCTGCATGTCGGTCGGGAAGCCGGGGTAGGGCTCGGTCATGATGTCGACGCCGCGCAGCGCCCCCGTGCGGCGCACCCGCAGCCCCTTCTCGTCTTCGGTCACTTCGACGCCCGCTTCTTCAAGCGTGCGCACCACGGCGCCCAAATCGTCCAGCCTGCCGCCCACCAGCCGAACGTCGCCGCCCGTAATGCCAGCAGCGCAGGCGTAGGTGCCGCATTCGATGCGGTCGGGCATGATCCGGTGCTCGGCGCCCTGCAGAGCCTCTACGCCGTCGATCACGAGCGTGCCGCTGCCCGAGCCGCTGATCCGCGCGCCCATCTTGTTCAGGCAGGCCACAAGGTCGCCGATTTCCGGTTCGCGCGCCGCATTGACGATTTCGGTGCGCCCTTTGGCGAGCGTCGCCGCCATCAGCAGGTTTTCGGTCGCGCCGACCGAGGCGAACGGAAGAATGATCCGCTCGCCCATCAGACCCTTGGGCGCGCGGGCGTTGATGTAGCCGTTCTCAAGCCGGATCTCTGCGCCCAGAGCTTCCAGTCCCTTCAGATGCATGTCGACCGGGCGCGTGCCGATGGCGCAGCCGCCGGGCAGGGACACGCGCGCTTCCCGACAACGGGCGAGCAGCGGACCGAGAACCAGAATCGAGGCGCGCATTTTCGAAACGATGTCGTAAGGCGCTTCTGTGCTGGTGATCTCGCCGCCGACGGCGTAGGCGCTGCCGTCGCCGTTGACGTCTTCAACCGCGACGCCGTGCTGGATCAGCAGATCGCGCATGGTCGCGATGTCGGCGATGCGCGGCACGTTGGTCAGCACCAGCCGTTCGGCGGTCAGCAGCCCGGCCACCATAAGCTTCAGACCGGCGTTTTTCGCGCCGCCAATGACGATCTCGCCACGAAGCGGCCTTCCGCCGCGGATGATGAAACGGTCCATCGTTCAGAGCCTCGGTGTCGTGACGCCGTGTTGTCCCATATACTTGCCCGCGCGATCCGCGTAGCTGACTTCGCATGGCGACGCGCCCTGGAAGAACAGGAACTGGCAGATACCCTCATTGGCGTAGATACGGGCGGGAAGCGGCGTCGTGTTGCTGATCTCGATCGTCACCTGGCCTTCCCATTCAGGCTCCAGCGGCGTCACGTTCACAATGATGCCGCACCGGGCGTAAGTGGATTTGCCGAGGCAGACGACCAGAGTGTCACGCGGAATGCGGAACCGTTCAATGGTGTGCGCCAGAGCGAAACTGTTCGGCGGAATGACGCAGACCGGACCTTTGCGGGACACGAAACTGTCTTCGGTGAAGGCCTTCGGATCGACGATGGCGCCGTTGACGTCTGTGAAGATGCGGAATTCGTCCGCGACCCGCGCGTCATATCCATAAGACGACAGGCCGTAGGAGATCACGCCCTCCCGCTTCTGGCTTTCGACGAAAGGCTCGATCATGCCGTCGTTTAACGCCCGCTCGCGGATCCAGGTGTCGGGCATTATGGGCATGAATCTGTCTCCGGGGCAGGCGTGTCGATACGGGCGGGCTGGTCGCGCGACGCTTCGTCGGCCGCACGGGCGCGGGCTTGCGCCTTACGCCGAAGCAGATTAGCGCGCAAGGCGTTGGCCTCAGCGGCTTTCCGCTCCTGCAGAGCGGCTTCGGCTGCAGGCGTGAGCCGTGGCTTCCGAGCTGGCGGGTTTTCAGTCGGCTGAGGCGCCGCGTCATGAGGCGTGTCGGGCTGGCGCGTCGTCATACCCGCTCGCGCGCCCAACTTGGCGTTGATATGAAAATACCGTGCATTGGCGCAGCTTATCCGAGTGGGGAGCAGCCCGCCAGCGTCCGCGGGGACTGTAATTGCGAACTGTTATCTCTGTAGTGAAACTTTCTCGGGCTCATCTACGTTATCGCGGCAGACGACTGTTTTATGGAGTGTCGACCCAATGGTAACGGTATCCTCAGTTAACCGCAGCAAATCGGACGTTAAGCTGACGCGCGTGGTTGCGATCGGCGCTGCGCTGCTCTCTCTTGCCGCTTGCAACACGGTGGCGGGCGCCGGCAAGGACGTCAGCTCGGTCGGGCACGATATGTCTCGCGGCGCCAGCTCGGCGCAGCAGGGGATCGCGAACTCGACCGGAGCGTCCTCGCAGTAATCTGCGTCGATCCGGCGCGGGTAGCCGCGATTTACGAAGCGCGCCGCGAAAGCGGCGCGTTTTGCGTTTGTGGAGGCCGAAGGCGCTGGGGCAGGCATGCCTCCGCAAGCGGTGAAGACCGTCGGCCTCTGAGGCGCTATGGTAGGGCAGGGCGACGGTCACCGCTTTGGCGGCCGCCCCGAGGGAAGATCCTGCCATGCGCGTTAGCCAATTATATCGCGAAGCACGGCCTGCGAACTGGCGCCGGACGATCCGGGTCGCGTTCGGGGCAGCTATCTTGTCAGTGACGGCTGTCGCGCACGCTGCTCCGCCTTCGAGCAGCCTGTCTCCAAGTCCGGCTTACGCCGATGGCACTGGCGATAGCGAAGTTGACGGCCTCAACGCCGCCCAGATAGGCGCGGCCTATGCGGGACCGTATTATCGAAGAGACCAGCCCGCGCCCGCAGCTCGCCCGGTGACGCTGCGGGGCGCGTCGATTGCAACGGCCGCGACGCCGCAGCCGCAGGGGCGGCCTCAGGCGGCGGGGACGGCAGGTGTCCCGGAAACGACTTCGGTGAAGCGCGGCGGGGTAGGTTATGACGGATCGTTGTATTATCGTGGCGCGGGTCGCCCGACGTTGCCGCCGCCGTCGCCCCGGTGACAGGCGTCGCGCTATCGGCCCGCTCCATAGCTGCGGCCCCGGCTGATGCGGTTTCTGCACCGCCGCCGTCTTATGTCTCATCCGCAGGAAGGCACACCTGAATCATGACGACTTCGCAAAACCGGGTCTCCAGCCCCTCGACCCTTGGCATTGTGCTCGACCGCTGGTCGCCCCGCGCATTCACTGACGCGCCGATTTCCTGGGACGAGCTGTCGTCCATCATCGAGGCCGCGCGCTGGGCGCCCTCCGCCTATAATTCGCAGCCCTGGCGCTTTCTGGTAGCCCGCAAGGGGACGCCCGAGTGGGAGACGTTTCTGTCATGGCTGATCCCGTTCAACCAGTCCTGGGCTTCGAACGCATCCGCCCTCGTCTACATTGCGTCCCGCACCGTCATGCTTTCGCCTTCGGGGGAGACCGTTCCGGCGACCACGCATGAATTTGACGCCGGAGCGGCTTCGATGCTGCTGCATCTGCAGGCTAATCATCTGGGATGGGCCACGCACGCGATGAGCGGTTTTGACGCGGAGGCGGCGAAGAAAGGGCTCTCGGCGCCGGAGGAATTCAAGATCCACGCGGCCGTCGCAATCGGGCGACAGGGGCCGGCCGAGTTGCTTCCCGAAGGCCTGCGGCCGCGTGAGACGCCGTCCGGACGTGCTCCGCTCGCGACTGTCGCGTGGGAAGGCCCGTTCAAAGAGCAGGAAGGCTGATAATTCGCCACGAGGCGGCGAAGTAACCATATCGCCGCCTTAAATCTCGTTTACTTTATGCGAGTAAGAACACTTCGCGCGTTGACTGCGCGGCTGCGGTCCCCTCTGTGTGATCGTGAGCCGCTGTTTTTTTGGGCGCGGCGGGACGTGACGGTGCGGCCGTCGGGTCCGGGAGGCGGAGAGCGGATCGGGTGAATCCAGGGAGGGCGGTATGGAGGTGACTGGTCTGGCGGCGGTGCTGCTTGCGATCGCGCTTCTTCTGGTGATCGTCAGCGCCGTGCAGCCGCTGGCCCGCAGACTGGAAGTCTCGGAAACCGTCTTGCTCGCGGTGGTGGGCATTGTGATCGGCGGTGGCGCTGATCTGGTGCTCCGTACGACGTACACCGATTCGCTTTCAGGCGTCGCCAGCAACGCCATCAATGGCGTTGCGGAGACGTTGCTCGACTTTCCGGTCAGTAGCGAGGTGTTCCTGCTTATCTTCCTGCCGGTGCTGGTTTTTCAGGGCGCGATGGTGATCGATGTGCGGCGCCTCGCGGACGAAACCGCCACGGTGCTGCTGCTCGCTGTCGTGGCCGTCGCGGTGTCGACCGCCACCATCGGTCTGGCGCTCATGCCATTCGCGCAGATGCCGTTGATTGTCTGTCTGCTCCTCGGCGCGATCGTGGCGACCACCGATCCGTCTGCAGTCGCGGGCATCTTCCGCGACATCGGCGCGGCGTCGCGACTGACCCGACTTGTGGAGGGCGAGGCCCTGCTCAACGACGCGGCCGCGATCTCCATTTTCTCGATCCTGCTTGCCGCCGTCACGTCGCACCACGCCATTCATCTCGGCGGCGCGGCGTTTTCGTTCGTGGTGTCGTTTGCAGGCGCCACGATCGTGGGCATCGTGGGCGCGCGGCTCATGCTCTACATGATCACCGCCTTGGGAAATGCCCCTGCTGCAGAGACGACGCTGACTGTGGCGTTGCCCTACATCGTCTACATTCTGTGCGACGAGGTGCTTGGCGTATCAGGCGTGGTCGCGACCGCGTCCGCCGGTCTCACGCTGTCGGTTTATGGTCCTTCGACCTTCCGCCCGCAAACATGGCGGTTCCTGAACGAGCTGTGGCAGCAGCTTGTGTTCTGGGCCGGGTCGCTCGTCTTCGTGCTCGCCTCGATGCTCGTTCCGCGTCTGCTGATCGGCATGACGCGCTGGGACGTCGTGCTGATCTTGATCGCGAGTTGCGCTGGCCTTGTGGCGCGCGCTTCCGTCGTATTCGGCATGCTGCCGCTTCTGGCGATGACCAGATTGGCTCCGCCTGTCCCGACGCCGTTCAAGGTGACGATGGTGTGGGGCGGCCTGCGCGGCGCGATCACGCTGGCGCTGGCGCTGGCGGTCACTGAAAATCCGCGCGTATCGACGCCCGTGGCCCATTTCGTCGGTATCATCGCCACGGGCTTTGTGCTCATCACTCTGCTGGTTAACGGCACCACCCTTCGTTCACTCGTAATCTTCTTCAGACTGGATCAGCTTTCCCCGATTGATCAGGCGATGCGCCATCAGGTTCTGGGCATCGCGCTGGGCAAAGTCGCCGAGCAGGCGAAGGAGACCGGCGAAGAGCTCGGGTTTTCTCCTGACGCGACAGGGTCGGTCGTGTCCTCGCTGGAAAAGCGGGGAGCGGAGGAGCAATCCACCAACACGTTCGACACTGCGCTCGGCGACCGACAGAGGGTGACGCTGGCCCTGATCACGCTCGCGAATCAGGAACGGTCGATCCTGCTCGATCTGTTCAAGATACAGGGTCTGTCGCGACGCGTGATGGAGAACCTTTTGCGCACGTCGGAAGCCATGGGCGACGGCGCACGGCTGGAAGGGCGCTTCGGTTACGTTCGGGCGCTTCGGCGGCGGCTGAGCCCCTCGCTGCGCTTTCGCATTGCGCAGGAGATCCATAACCGTTTCCATTACGACCGGCCGTTGATGGAATGCATGGCCGAGCGTTTCGAGATGCTGATGGTCATCCATCTCGTGGCGATCTCGTTAATGCGTTTCATGCGAGACCGTCTTGAGCCGACGCTGGGCAGCCGCATCAGCGAAATCGTAGGCGAGACGCTGCTCCGGCAACGCAAGATGCTGGATGAGGCGTTGACGACCCTGCGTCTTCACTATCCTGGCTACTCCGAGGCGCTGGAGAACCGGATTTTCCGGCAGATCGTCCTGCGGCTGGAGAGCGTCGAGTTCGACGAACTGCACTCGGAATCGTTGATCAGCGACGAACTGTACCGGGAACTGAATCGGGACGTGGAACTGCGAAAGCAGCGCCTTGGCAACCGTATGACGTTCAACCTGAAGAACAATATCGAAGATCGGCTGCGCCGGGCTACTGTGTTCGATGGGCTGCCAGCATCTGTCATCCACGACCTGGCGATGACCACTTCGCTCCGGTTCACCTCTCCGGGCGAGAAGATCATCCGACGTGGGCGCAAGACGCGTTCGGTGTTCTTCATCAGCGCGGGTCTGGCTGAAATGCACGTCGCGGAGAGCGATCTGCGCTATGGCGCGGGCGATTTGATCGGCGGGGTGGAGGCGCTGGAGGCGCGACCGATGCCTGGCACCGTGCGCACCCTGCAGTTCAGCCATATGTTGACCATCAGCGCCGCCCGCTTTGTCAGGCTGGTCGAGGAGTTTCCGGTCATCCGGGAGAATCTGGAAAAGCTGCGTTCCCGGACGGAAGACGATGCAATTCCGGCTATCGTTCATCTGGAGCAGGATTTCGACGAAGACAGTCCTCCGGGAGAAGCTGCGGTGGCGCTGCTTAACGAACCGGCAACGAAGTCCGACGAGCACCACGAAAACGCAACGTGGTCCTGAACGGCGGAGCCGCCGAAAAGCATGGTTGAGCGCGGAGAACGGCCGCTACCGCGTCGCCTGTGCGTGGTGACGGGTTGAAACGCCGATTGCGCTGCACTGGGTCGGGCACTATATTGCTCAAATGGTAGGCAGCATTCAAAACACGGGCGAACGCGCGGCAGGTTTGTCGCCGATTGATCTTGGCGGGGTGATTCTGGAGACGCCGGTCATTCTCGCGCCGATGGCTGGCGTGACGGACGTCCCTTTTCGGCGTCTCGCGCGGCGCCTGGGCGCAGGGCTCGTGGTCTCCGAAATGATCGCTTCGTGGGCAATGGTGCGGGAGAATGAGGCGACTCTTCGTATGGCCGAAGTCGCCGGGCCGGAGGGGTTGAACTCGATTCAGCTCGCAGGATGCGATCCTGATGCGATGGCGGAGGCGGCGCGCATCGCTGTCGGTCGGGGCGCCAATATCATCGACATCAATTTCGGTTGCCCCGTGAAGAAGGTGGCGGTCGGGCAAATGGCCGGATCGGCCCTGATGCGTGACGAAGTGGCGGCCGGCCGCCTGCTGGAGGCGACGGTGAGGGCAGTCGGCACGCCGGTGACGCTAAAAATGCGCATGGGCTGGGACCACGACCACCTGAACGCCCCGAGGCTCGCGCGTATCGCGCAGGAGGCGGGAATACGCATGGTGACGGTGCATGGTCGCACACGTCAGCAGTTTTACAACGGCGTCGCGGACTGGGGCTTCATCCGCAACGTCAAGGACGCCGTTCGGATTCCGGTTATCGTCAACGGCGACATTCTTACGGTGGAGGACGCGCGTGAGGCTCTGGCGCGTTCGGGGGCCGATGGCGTGATGATCGGTCGTGGTTGCTACGGACGACCATGGTTTCTGGCGCAGGTGGCGCAGGCGTTGAGAACGGGCGTGACGCCAGCAGATCCCGATCTGCCGACGGAGCGGGCCATTGTTCTCGAGCACTACGACGCCATGCTCGCGCATTTCGGGCGGGGGCCCGGCATGCGTCTGGCCCGCAAGCACGTGTCCTGGTACTCCGCCGGACTTCCGGATTCCGCCGGCTTTCGTTCGGCGGTGAACCGCATGGATGACGTCGAGGAGGTCATCGCCGCGATCAACGCGTTTTACGACAGGCAGATCGCCGCTGGCGCAATGCGGGAAGTCCGGAAATCGCGTGTGCTCGACGCTGCCTCCGCGGATGGCGGAGAAGTGGATGAACGGACGGAAGCGTTGTGCGCGGCATGAACCATCTGGCTCCGCGCAGCGTCTCGCGTGACGGGGCCTCCGGCGCCGTCGCTCAGGAGAGAATTCCTGAGGCCGCCCTGCTGCTGGATTGTCTGCCCGCGCCCGTGATGCTGATTGGCGCTGGGGACGCGATCCTGACCGTCAACAGCGCCGCCGAGATGTTTTTCGCCCGGTCGCGGGCTCAGCTGAAGCGCGAACCGCTCTCCGATCTGGTGCCTCCTGACCATCCGCTTTTTCTGTTGTTGAGGCAGGTGCGAGAGATCGGCGGCTCGGTGACGGAGCACGGACTGGTTCTGAGCACGCCGCGTTTCCAGCATGACGGCGTCAGCGTTCAGGGATCGGACGTGCCGGACTTCCCCGGGCAGGTGCTGCTGGTCTTTCAGGATGAATCTGCGGCGAAAGCGCTGGACCGACAGCTTACGTTTCGTTCCGCCGCGCGAAGCGTGGCTGGCATGGCGGCGATTCTTGCGCACGAAGTGAAAAATCCGCTGTCGGGCATTCGTGGCGCGGCGCAGTTGCTGGAGGGCTCCGTTGGAGAGACGGACCGGGAACTTGCGGTGCTTATTCGCGACGAGGCCGACCGTATCCGCTCGCTGGTGGAGCGGATGGAGATTTTCAACGAAAAACCGGTCGGAAGACGGCCGGTCAACATACACCGCGTTCTGGAACATGTGCGGACGCTTGCGGAGAACGGCGTCGCCAGCGGCGTTCCCATCGTCGAATCATATGATCCGTCCTTGCCGCCGGTCTGGGGAAATCGAGACGAACTGGTTCAGGTCCTGCTCAATCTTGTGAAAAACGCCGCCGAAGCGATTACCGGCGCTGGCGGGGGCGGGACGATCACCCTGGCCACCGCGTACAGGCAGGGCATTCGTCTGGCTGTGCCAGGAACAGGGCAGCGGCGGCACCTCCCGCTGCTCGTTACAATCAGGGACACCGGGCCGGGCATATCGGAAACCGTGCGCCCGCATCTGTTCGAGCCGTTTCTGACCACCAAGGCCGCGGGATCTGGTCTGGGGCTGGCGCTGGCCGGAAAGATCGTCAACGACCACGGCGGCATTATCGAGGTCGAAAGCCGCCCGGGATGCACGGAGGTCAGTCTGCATTTGCCGGTGGTGACCGAGGAAACCGGCGCGGTTGCATAAACTGCGGTCCGACGAAGCGGCGTCTGGAGATCGGGCGCTGCTTGCTGTAGTGCCTGCGCGAGCCGAAACCGGCTTCTCTTCATTTCCCGCATGCATGCGGGTTATTCTGTTTTCGAGAGATATTCCGTTCCCATGACTTTGCCCACGATCCTGATCGCCGACGATGACCGGTCGATCCGCACGGTTCTCAGTCAGGCCCTCGGGCGGGCTGGATATCAGGTGCGTTCCACCGCCAGCGCGAGCGCGCTGTGGCAATGGGTGGAGGACGGCGAGGGCGATCTGGTCATCACCGACGTCGTCATGCCGGACGAGAATGGTCTCGACCTCATTCCGCGCATCCGTCGCGCCCGTCCCGACCTGCGGGTGCTGGTGATGAGCGCGCAATCCACGCTGGTGACCGCAGTGAAGGCCACGCAGCGCGGCGCCTTCGAATATCTGCCAAAACCGTTCGATCTCACGGAGCTTCTTTCCGTCGTCGAGCGCGCCCTGGCCACGCCTGCGCCTGCATCGGGCCTGAGCGTCCCGCCGCAAGGCGACGACGGGATGCCGCTGATCGGCCGCTCCATGGCGATGCAGGATATCTATCGCATCATTGCCCGCCTCACGACGTCCGACCTGACAGTGATGATCAACGGCGAGAGCGGCACGGGCAAGGAGCTTGTGGCTCGGGCGCTGCACGACTACGGGCGGCGTCGCACTGGGCCTTTCGTAGCAGTGAACATGGCGGCGATCCCGCGTGACCTGATCGAGAGTGAATTGTTCGGCCATGAACGCGGGGCATTCAATGGCGCCACGGCGCGCAATCCGGGCCGCTTCGAGCAGGCGGCCGGAGGGACGCTGTTCCTCGACGAGATTGGCGACATGCCGCTGGAGGCGCAGACGCGACTGCTGCGGGTGTTGCAAGACGGCGAGTTCACTTCGGCGGGAGGCCGCAGCCCCATCAAGGCGAACGTCCGGATCGTGGCTGCGACGCACCGCGACCTCAATCAGATGATCCGGGCGGGCGCTTTCCGCGAAGACCTGTTCTACCGCCTCAATGTCGTGCCGATCCGCCTGCCGCCCCTGCGGGAGCGGGTGGAGGACATTCCGCTGCTCGCACAGCATTTTCTGGAGCGTTGTTCGGAGGGCGGTCAGCTTCCCAAGCAACTGTCCGAAGACGCCGTGGCGCGGCTTCAGGCATGGCGCTGGCCCGGCAACGTGCGCGAGCTTGAGAACCTGATGCGGCGCGTCACCGCGCTGTATCCGCAGGAGACCATCACCGGCGCGTTGATCGACCATGAGCTGTCGGAAAGCGTGCGCGAGGACTCTCGTGCGGCCAGCCATCAGGCCGCCCTCTCGGATGACGAGACGCTCTCCGATGCGGTGAGCCGCCATATCCGTCGTTACTTCGCCGCAGGTAACGACGGCGCTCCCTTGCAGGATGTGTACGACAGGGTGATCGCCGAGGTCGAACGGCCATTGATTCAGATGACGCTCGCCGCGACGCGGGGAAATCAGATCAAGGCGGCGGCGATGCTCGGTCTTAACCGCAACACCCTGCGCAAGAAGATCCGCGATCTGAATATTCCCGTGATGAAGGGGCCGATCGCGAGGGAGGCCGATTGAGGCGCGACGACACGCCGCGCGCCACATGCGTGTGGCTCTGTGCACCCACTGAACCGGGACTTCGTCGATGAGCGGGAATGAAACATCCGCAGAGGCTGCGCGTGCGAACGCCCCGTCAGCGGCGAACGCTCTGACGGCGGGCGAGGGGCAGGAGCGGCGCTTGTTGCTTGGGCGCATGCGCTGGGCGCTCGATCTGCGCAGCGTCGTCGTCATTCTGGTCGCGCTGGCGCTGGTTCTGGGATTCGCGACGTTCGTGGTGCTTTCGGGCGGCTCGGCGCTGGCCCATCACCCCGTGTTGCAGACCTGTGTGTTCGTCGGAAACGCGCTTGCACTTATCCTGCTCGCGCTTATTTTCGGTTCTCGCGTCCGTAGCGTTGTCGCCGATACGCGCAGCGGGCTGGCAGGGACACGGCTGCATGTCCGGCTTGTGGCCTTGTTCGGCCTCGTCGCGGTTGCGCCGACAATTCTTGTCGGCGTGTTTGCGACGCTGTTCTTCAATTACGGCATCCAGATATGGTTTTCCGACAGGGTCAACACGGCGCTGAACGAGGCGTTGCTCGCGTCGCGCGGATATCTGACCGAACACAACGCCAATATCCGCACAGACGCCTTCTCCCTCTCCAACTACCTTGTCAGCGCGGAAAACGAGCTGTCCGGGAATGGCGGGGACCTGATGCACGACCCGGCCAGTCTGGGGGAAATGCTGGACAGTCAGGCGACTGTGCGAGGACTGACCGAGGCGGTTGTCTATGACCCGCTGACCAACAAGGTCGTCGCGTCAGGTGGCCTGCTGAGCCATGCCGGTTACAACGAACCGCTTCCGCCTCCAGCCGCCACGATGATGGCGCGGGCGAACGATGTCGCGATTTACGACAGTCCGGATGAAAAATCGGTGCGGGCGGTCGTCTCTCTGGGCGTCACACCGGAATTGATGCTGGTGATAACACGTCCGGTCGATCCGGAAATCGTCGGCCACATGCGCAAGACTGAGCGCGTCGTCGCGGATTACCATCGCCTGAACAACAACCGCGCGAAGATTCAGTTCACGTTCGTGATGATCTTTGCGCTGGTGGCGCTTCTGGTCCTCGCGATGGCCGCGTTGATGGGGCTTGCGCTTGCAAACCAGATAGCGCGGCCCCTCGGGCTTCTGATGGTCGCGTCGCGCCGGATCAGCGAGGGCGATCTCGCGGTCCGCGTTCCAGAGGGCGGCGGCGACGACGAAATCACCAGCCTGTCGCGCGCGTTCAACCGAATGACTGACGAACTGTCGAGCCAGCGTTCGGAGCTGATGTCGGCCTACGCGCAAATCAACGAGCGGCGCCGCTTCACGGAGGCTGTGCTATCGGGCGTGTCGGCAGGCGTGATCGGCCTCGACGCGCTGACGCGGGTCGAACTGCCGAACCGGGCCGCGTCGGAGCTGCTCAACCGCGATCTTACGCTTGCGGTCGGCGAAAAGCTGTCGGATGCGATTCCGGAGTTCGCCTCTATCCTCGACGATCTGCGTCAGGGCTCGGACCGCGCTCTGACGAGGGAAGTGCAGATCGGGCCAACAGGAAACCGCCGTGTGCTGCTGGTTCGGGTCGCAGCCGAACTGCGGGGCAGCGTCACACGCGGCTACGTGGTGACATTTGATGACATCACCGCGCTGCAGGCGGCTCAGCGGAAGGCTGCGTGGGCTGACGTAGCGCGTCGTATCGCCCATGAGATCAAAAATCCGCTGACCCCGATCCAGTTGGCTGCGGAGCGCCTGAAGCGGCGCTTTCTGCGGGAAATCACGTCCGACCCGGAGACGTTCCAGCAATGCGCTGACACAATCGTGAGGCAGGTTGGCGACATCGGGCGTATGGTGGACGAATTTTCGTCCTTTGCGCGCATGCCGCAGCCGAAAATCGCGACGGAGGAAGTGTCGCGCATCGTGCGGGAGGCTTTGGTGCTTCAGCGCGACGCCCACCCGGAGATCGTCTATTCAGTGATCGGGCCGGACCATGGCCTTGTCGCGCCGTGCGACAGGCGGCAGATCGGACAGGCGCTGACCAATCTGCTGCAGAACGCGGCTGACGCCATATCGATGACCGGTCGGGCGAACATTGCGGCGCTGGCCACAGACAGGCGAGACGACAACGTTGGGGACGCTCCGCGCGTTCATCATCCGGATGGCGTGATCGGCGCGATCACCGTCGAAATCACGGAGAAGGACGGACGCGTGAGCATAGCCATAGTGGACGACGGGGTCGGCTTGCCGCGGGAGGACCGGGATCGGCTGACCGAGCCGTATGTCACTCACAAGCCGAAGGGAACCGGTCTGGGGCTGGCCATCGTGAAGAAAATCATGGAAGACCATGAAGGCAGTGTTCAACTCTCCGATCGGCCCGGGCGCCCGGGAAGCGAGGCAGTTCTGATTTTACCCGTCAAGGATTCAGCACGGAAAGAAAACGATGGCGTATGAAGTCCTGATCGTTGATGACGAGCCGGATATCCGCATGCTCATCGAAGGCGTGCTGCATGACGAAGGATACGAGACCCGGGTAGCTGGTGATTCGGAGGCGGCGCTCGCGGCTTTCCGCGCCCGTCGCCCTGCGCTGGTGATTCAGGATATCTGGTTGCAGGGATCGAAGCTGGACGGCCTTGATATTCTCAAGACCATGCATGCGGAGGATCCCTCCGTTCCAGTCGTAATGATTTCCGGGCACGGTACGATCGAGACGGCCGTCGCGGCTCTTCAGCACGGCGCGTACGATTTCATCGAAAAGCCTTTCCAATCGGACCGACTGCTCGTGGTGACGCGTCGCGCGATCGAGGCGTCTCGTCTGGCGCGTGAAAACGCGGAACTGCGTCTTCGCGCCGGACCGGAAACCACGCTGTTCGGTGAAAGCGCTGCTATCGCCGCCGTTCGCACGCAGGTCGAACGCGTCGCCCCGACGGGATCGCGCGTGCTGATCACAGGTTCTCCCGGCGCGGGAAAGGAAGTGGCGGCGCGCATGATTCACGCGCGGTCGCGTCGCGCGGAAGGCCCGTTCATTGCGCTAAACTGCGCCACCCTGGCGCCGAGCCGATTCGAAGAGGAGCTGTTCGGCCTGGAAGGTCCGGAGGGAGCGCCGCGACGCATCGGCGTTTTGGAACGTGCGCATGGCGGCACGCTGCTGCTCGACGAAATCTCGGACATGCCGATCGAGACGCAGGGCAAGATCGTCCGCGCGCTCCAGGATCAAAGTTTCGAACGGATTGGCGGGGCTACGCGCGTACGTGTCGACGTGCGGGTGATCTCCACCACCAATCGCGATCTGCATGTGGAGATCGCGGCGAGCCGATTCCGTGAGGATCTGTTTTACAGGCTCGCCGTTGTGCCGGTGCGTGTGCCCAGCCTGCGCGAACGGCGCGAGGACATTCCGGATCTCGCGCGGCTGTTTCTCACGCGCGCGGCCGAATCGGCGGGATTGCCGGTGCGGGAACTGAGCATGGACGCCATTGCGGCGTTGCAGGCTTATGAATGGCCCGGCAACGCGCGAGAGTTACGGAATCTGATGGAGCGCCTGCTCATCATGATGCCGGGCAACGGGACTGAGCCGATTCGCGCGGATATGCTGCCTTCGACAATAGCGGAAGGCGCTCCCGCCCTTCTGAAGCTGGATTCGAACGCCGACGTGATGAGTCTGCCGCTACGCGAGGCGCGAGACCTGTTCGAGACACAATATCTGCAGGCCCAGCTTTTGCGATTTGGCGGCAACATCAGCCGGACAGCTGGATTTGTCGGCATGGAGCGCAGCGCCCTGCACCGCAAGCTGAAACAGCTTGGCGTGACAGCGGACGAACGCGCCGGAGTATAGGCCGGGGGCAGGAGGGGTCGGACAAACGCGATGTCCGGTGGGCAGTACTGCGCCCGCCGCTATGGTGGCCGGAGCAACGGTGTGTTTTTTTCGGGAAACCCGGTGGTTCCGCCGCCGCCTTTCGTTACAAATCAACCGGCGCGGCTGGTCGATCACGGATCGGACGCGTCGTAGGGAACGCGGGACGAGACATGTCTAAATAAAAATATATCGTGTTTGTGAGGAAGCCCGGCGGGCTACGCGGGGCAAGCATCGCAAAGCGCTCTCGCCAGTGGCGGTAAATCTGCTTTAATGGTGAAACTGACATTTTGCGCGCCCGTTTCGGGGAAGGGGATACGACAATCTCCGCGCGTTCAACATTAATCGGCCGCAACAATAAAAAAAAGAAAAGCGCAGGACAACAACGTGGCAAAATCAGCACCTCAGACAGTACAGGATGTGTTTCTAGGGCATGTCCGGCGCGGCAAGGCGCCAGTCACTATCTTTCTTGTGAACGGCGTAAAGCTGCAGGGCGTCATCACCTGGTTCGATGCAGAAACCGTTTTGTTGCGTCGCGACGGCCATACGCAGCTGGTCTATAAACACGCCATCAGCACGGTCATGCCGCTGGTGCCAGTGAACATATTGGAGACCGCGACCGGAATTGCGGCGCAGGCGGGCACGGCGGCGCATGTGGAGAACGACGAAACCCTTGCCGACGACATCTACTGACACCACTCCGGCCGCCACCCGGGCGGCCGTCATTCTTCCGTGGGAGCGTCCAGACAGAGATCAGGACGTTCGGGCCGCTGAAGCGCGGCTCGACGAAGCGGTCGGCCTGACGTCCTCCATCGGTCTTGTCGTCGTGTTGAGTGCGGTGCTTCTGCTGCGTGCGCGTCGCCCGGCGACGTTGCTCGGCAGTGGCCAGGTCGAATCGCTCAAAGCAGCGGTCGCGGACAAGGGCGTCGCCGTCGTTGTGATCGACGCACGTCTTTCCCCTGGCCAGCAACGCAATCTGGAGACGGCGCTCGGGTGCAAGGTCATCGACCGCACCGGGCTCATTCTGGATATTTTCGGCGCACGCGCTGCGACGCGGGAAGGAACGCTGCAGGTCGAACTGGCGCATCTGGAGTACCAGCGCTCGCGGCTGGTGCGCCTGTGGACCCATCTTGAGAGACAACGCGGCGGCTTCGGCTTCCTCGGCGGTCCCGGTGAAACCCAGATCGAGGCTGATCGCCGGATGATCGGCGACCGCATCGTGCGTCTGAAGCGCGAGCTTGAGCAGGTGCGGCGCACGCGTGGTCTGCACCGTTCCGCGCGTAAACGTGTGCCGTTCCCGGTCGTGGCGCTGGTGGGCTACACCAACGCCGGAAAGTCCACGCTGTTCAACGCGCTTACTGGCGCGTCGGTGATGGCGAGGGATCAGCTTTTCGCGACGCTCGATCCGACCATGCGCGGCATTGAACTGCCGTCAGGGCGGCGGGTGATTCTGTCGGATACGGTCGGCTTCATCAGCGAACTGCCGACCGAACTGATCGCCGCGTTCCGAGCTACGTTGGAGGAGGTGGCGGAGGCGGACATCATCTTGCATGTACGCGACATCGCCCACCCTGATTCCTCCGCGCAGCGATCGGACGTGCATTCCGTGCTCACCGGCATGGAGCGCGACGGCATGCTGGACGCCGAATGGCGGTCGCGAGTGATCGAGGTGCTGAACAAGGTCGATTTGCTCGCCGAGCCCAGAGCTCTGCCGTATCGGGACGATATCGTGCCGATTTCGGCCATGGCCGGCGATGGGCTGCCTGAATTGATGGAGGCCATCGACGAGCGCCTGACCAGCGCGATGGTCGTCGCCAGCTACAGGTTGCCGATTCACGAGGGCGCCGCAATTGCGTGGCTTTATGATCATGGCGAGGTTCTGGAGCGTGATGACGGCGAGGAGAGAGTCTTCATAACCGTGCGTCTTCGCGACGCCGATAAATCGCGCTTCGCGGTTCAGTTCCGTTCGTTGCTAGCCACGATGGAAGAGGCGCCTGAAGCCTGAAATCGGGTGATCGTCGCCGTGCGTCTCGTCCATGCGGGGCGCACGGCCTCAAGGCGATCACTGCAGGGACGGTTCGAAACCGTAGCTCTGGAAGTTCCGTGCCGAGCACAGTCCGATCAGGAAGCGCCTGACCGGATCAGAATGTTCGCTAAAAAACGAATCTGTGTCGAATTTGCCGGCCGCAACGCGCCTGATTCGCGAGTGGGCCGGGGCTGAGCAATGCAGATGAGGAGTAGATTCACGAAATGCCGTGAATGGGGCAGACTCTGGCGGCGCGCCTCTAGAGAGCCTGTCTCGATCGCTTCTGCGGTCGGGCGATCATTTCCAATGTGCGTGCTGAAAGCGCCGATAGCGGCAGCGAACACGTGCGCGCGCCAAGAGCAACGGGATTTTTTATGCAGGTGTCAAATGACGCCACTGTCTCTAATCGATATAGATTTTTGAAAGTGGCGCGAGTGACGGGGCTCGAACCCGCGACCTCCGGCGTGACAGGCCGGCGCTCTAACCAACTGAGCTACACCCGCTTTTTTCAACGAGCGCCTCGGTGAGGCGTCGTGTTGGCGCGACTTATAGCGGGGATTTCGACGCTGGCAACACCTGTCGGAAAAATTTTTCCAACACGCCGCCGAAACATGGTCGCCCCCTTACTGGGCGCCGGAAAAACCAAGCGCCGTGCGACATGCCGCGAGATCCCACGCGGCGCATCCGACTGTTTTGCACACGACCGGCACACGGGAATCGGGTGGGGCGGCAAGCGCAGAGGCGAGGGGACGGACGCGATTCCAGTCGATCCCGGCCTGAATCAGGTCTCCGGCTTCCGAAGGCGCGCCGTGCGGGTCGTCCACGTAGAGCGCACTGCTCTCAAGCGTCGCAGGGCCAATCTCGGCCATGTCCGGTCGGAAGGCGCCCAATCCCACCACCAGAGCGCCTGCGCGGCCAGGAAGGTCATAGACAGGCTCTCGGGCCGTGGTCGCTATGACGACCGCGTCATGCGTGGCGTCTTGCTGGCCGCGCTCTACGGCTTCGTGGGAAAGAGCGACGCGCGAATCTGTCGCCGCGCGAAGCGCGCGCTCTCGCTCAACCGAGCGGCCTTGCGCGGTTACGCGAATATCCGGCCACAGGGTGAAGAGACCTTCCACATGCGCTTGCGCCTGTACGCCCGTACCAATCAGTAAAACGGAGCGCGGAGGGGCGGGCAACAGACGGCGGATTGCAACGAAGGTGACGGCGGCTGTCCGGCGCGCCGTGACGGTCGGGCCGTCGAGGCTCAAAATCGTGCGGCCGTCGCGGGCGTCGCCGCAGGTCACTACGCCGTGAATCGCAGGCAGATTATGTGCGGCGTTGCCGGGATAGACGGTGACCAGCTTGTGGCAGAATACGTCGGCCGCCGCGCTGGGCATGGACAGCATGACGCCCTCACGGCCCGGAGGCATAAGCGTCTGCCGTTCAGGGCAGAGGATTTTGCCCGCCGCGTAATCCAGCATCGTCGCCTCCAGTGTCTCGATCAACGGAGTCCATGGAAGAAGGGCGGCGGTTTGAGCGGCGTCGAGTATATCCACGGTGTTTGTGTTCCTGGTGCGAAAAGGGATCGGCGCTGGGGTAATCCGTGCTTCAAACGACAGGCGGAAACGCGTCGATAGACAGACGAGGCATCGGAAAGCGCGACGCCCGGACGAAGGGGTGAAAACCGAGAGTTTACCTCAACGACGCCAGCAGGCGGCGCGGGAAACGTCGCGCCGCCGTCTGCGAAAATCGTCTCTGTAAGTGAAATCGAGGCGCCACGCCGCGCTCCGCCGACAGAGAGTTCTGAATGACCGGCCTTAGCCGACGTCGAACGTGACGCCCTGCGCCAGCGGCAGGTCACGACCGTAATTGATCGTGTTGGTCGCGCGCCGCATATAGCCTTTCCACGAATCGGAACCGGATTCCCGCCCGCCGCCGGTCGCTTTCTCTCCGCCGAACGCGCCGCCGATCTCCGCGCCTGACGTGCCGATATTCACGTTGGCGATGCCGCAATCCGACCCGCGCGCGCTGAGGAACAACTCCGCCTCGCGCAGGTCGGTTGTGAAGATGGCGGAGGAAAGACCTTGCGGAACGTCGTTCTGCAACGCGATGGCGTCTTCAAGATCGTCGTATGACAATACATAGAGAATCGGCGCGAACGTCTCGTCCAGCACAGGGCCGTCGTGCACCGGCGTCTCCACCAGCGCGGGGCGTGCGTAGAACGCCTGCGGGGCGCCGACGTCGACCCGCTCTCCGCCATGCACCGTCGCGCCGAACTCCATGGCCGCCGCCAGCGCCTCCTGCATACGCTCCAGTGCCGCGTGGTCGATCAACGGCCCCACAAGATGCCCATCCAGCGGGCTGCCAACGCTGACCGAAGAGAACGCGGCCTTCAGCCGCGGCACGAAAGCGTCATAGACGCTGCTATGGACGAACAGACGGCGCAGCGTGGTGCAGCGTTGCCCGGCCGTGCCCATCGCCGCGAAGGCTACTCCGCGTAGCGCCAGATCGAGGTCGGCGGACGGCGTGACGATCGCCGCGTTGTTGCCGCCCAGTTCGAGAATCGCCCGTCCGAAGCGGCTCGCCAGTTCACGTCCAACGATGCGCCCCATTTCGGTCGACCCCGTGGCCGAGACCAGCGGGACTCTCGGATGGGCCACCAGCGCCGCGCCGGTCTCCCGCCCGCCGACCGCAAGCTCCGCCAACCCGTCCGGCGCTGCGTCGCCGCTGGCGTTGAAACGCTTGATCGCGCGACGGAGAATCGCGTCCGTCGCGATGGCGGTCAGCGGCGTCTTCTCCGAAGGTTTCCAGACGACAGAATCGCCGCAGACCAAAGCCAACGCCGCATTCCAGGCCCAGACCGCAACAGGGAAGTTGAAGGCGGAGATGATCCCGACCACGCCGATCGGATGCCATGTCTCCATCATCCGATGCTCCGCGCGCTCCGTAGCGATGGTCAGGCCGCAGAGTTGCCGTGACAGACCGACCGCGAAGTCGCAGATGTCGATCATTTCCTGCACTTCGCCCAGCCCTTCGGACGGCGACTTGCCGACCTCGATCGAGACCAGCCGTCCCAAAGCGTCCTTGTTGGCGCGCAGTTCCTCGCCGAGCAGTCGAACAAGCTCGCCGCGCCGGGGCGCGGGAATGCGACGCCATGCGAGGAAAGCGGCGTGCGCGCGCTCGATTGTGGCGTTCGTTTCTTCAGCTGTAGCTGAGGCTACATGTCCGAGCATCTGTCCGTTGACCGGAGACCGGACGGGGATCGCTGCGCCCTGCGCGGAGAGGCGTCGCTCATCAACCCCGAGGCCGGAGAGCAGATCGCGCGTCTGTGTGGCGAGGTCGAGCGAGGCGATGTCGGACATGGTTTTTCCTCCGGGTTTCCCCGTGACAAAACGAAAACGGGACGACTGTGTCCAGAGCCGTCATCACAGGCGGCGTCTGGCGCGTGGTTGCAGTGTGACGGACGCTGGGTGGCCGGAATGTTTAAGTCCGGCTGCGTCGCCTATCTTGCCAGAATATTTCTGGGCAAATGAGAGTCCGCGGCCGAGATGCGAGGCGACCCCTGATGTTTTAGCTCTCGTTATGGATAAGGTCCGCAAGAAGCGTAGGCGCACGCCGGTTCAGTCGGATGGTTCAAGACAGCGGTCTCCCCGCGCCCGACTTTCGCCGCTCAAACATCGCGCCGAAACGGAGTGCGCCCTACCGGGCACGCCGGGCTCCAGCGAAATGTCTGAGACCGGAGCCTGCCGCATAGGCCAGCCCCCGCAATCCGCGTAGCACGTCCGGTTCCGGAAGATTCATGACCGGCAAAGGAAGTTCGCTGTCTGGCGTATGGCCGGCCGTCATGTCCGCAAGGACGCGCCCGAAGGTCGTGCCCGGCGCAATGCCGCGTCCGTTGTATCCGGCCATCGCGACGACGCCCGGTGCCAGACGGTGCAGGCGCGGCAACCGCGTTGCGGTCACGCCGATGGAGCCGGACCACTCCGTTTCGAAATCCACGCCTGCGAGATGAGGGTACAGGCGAGTCACCTCGCGGCGCGCCCAGTCGCGATGGACAGCCGCGTCCCACCGTCCCAGGCCGCCTACGCTGCCGAAGACGAGGCGCCCTGCGGCGTCCATGCGAAAGGAACTGAGCACGGATCGCGTGTCCCAGGCTCCGTGGCCTTCGGGCAGGATGCGGGCGCGTATTGACGGCGATAGAGGCGCGGTTGCGACGTTGAAGTAGGGCAACGGCGCCAGAGAGTCCGAGATCGCGGCGAATGGACCGGTGCTGTAGGCGTTGGTCGCGACGATGACTTTCGCCGCGCGAACCTGTCCGCGTGGCGTGTCTATGATGTGCCGGTCTCCCGATTGCATCATCCCGGTGACAGGAGAGTTCACGAAAATCCGTGCGCCCGCGCCAATTGCGGCGTCGGCGAGACCGCGCGCATAGGCCAGAGGCTGCACCGTCCCCGCGCGCCGGTCGAGCAAGGCGCCCTTGTAGTCGCAGGACCCGATCAGCCGCGCCGTCTCCTGTGCGTTGAGAAGGCTGACCGGTGCCCCCCACCGCGCCCACTGACGCGTCCGCTCCGCCAGATCGGACAACCCCCGCTCGTCCGGCGCGCAATGCAATGTGCCGACGCGCGTCGCCTCGCAGGCGATGGCGTGCGTCGAGATCAGGTCGAACACCAGATCCGGCGCTTGTCCGAGCATCGTGAGGAGCCGCTGGCCGTAGATCGGCCCCAGAACGCCGGGGAAATCTTCAGGTTTCACCCACATTCCGGCGTTGACCAGCCCGACGTTGCGCCCCGATCCGCCGAAACCGATCTGTGCGGCTTCGACCACCACTGGCGCATAACCCGCCTGCGCCAGATGCAGCGCGGCGGACAGACCTGTGTAACCCGCGCCGATGATGACGACGTCGGTGTCTATCGTGGAATACAGCGCCTCGGCGTAGGGCGCGGGAGGCGCGGTGCGTTCCCAAAGTCCGTGTGAGCGTAAATCGGTCTGCATCGGCGCGGCCGTCCCAAACTTTGAAAACCGAAGCAGCATCACACGGTTTTCATTACGCCGCCAGAGCGTCTTATTTTTGTCTCATAGTGGCGTCGCCGTGTTCCAGGGGGTTGTCAGTGCGTATTGATTATTTCAAAGTGTAACTTATCAATGCGGGATTTGGGTGATCAACGCCCGAAACCTCGGAAGCCGCAGGAGACGCGTTTTGAAGTCAGGCCAGACCGGCGCTTACGTTTCCCCTGATGAAACTTTAACGCGTATTCGTAAGATTCTCTTCAGAACGGCGTTATGTTGCGTCGCCATCGGGCTGGCTGCCTGCGAGGATGGCGGCGAAGGGTGCAGCGTGGAGCGGCTCGGACCGCTTCAGGTTCTGAACACGAGAGGCGTTCCGATCGTAAAAGTGACGATCAACGGCAAGCCCGCAGCCATGATTGTCGACAGTGGCGCAGGCATGTCGGGCGTGTCTTCGTCCGTCAGGGCGTTCGATGTGGCATATACCGGAGCCACGACTCTGGGTTCCGGGATAGGGGGTATGTCAAGGTTCCCTGTTATGTCGATCGCGGAACTCGGGATGGGAACCGCGACGGCGCGGAACGTCCAGATGATCCAGACCGATCAGAAGTTTGGCTCGATCGGGGGCGTGCCGATTGTGGGTCTGTTTGGAGCTGATTTTCTTTCCAACTACACAGTGGCGCTGGAACTGCCCCATCTGACAGTCAATCTGTATCGCCTGCATGAGTGTACGGACGAAAAAGAGCGGTGGGAAAAGGAGTTCGACCCCGTTCCCTTCACTATCGACAATGATCGCCATGTCGAGATCAGCATGAAAATCAACGGCGCGCCGGTAGACGCCATCCTCGACAGCGGGGCGGCCGGCACGACGATTCTGCCCGAAGACGCGGCGCGCGCGGGCGTGACGAAATCGATGCTGGCGGCTGATCGCGCGGTGTCGTTAATCGGTGTGGACCAGAACGCGGTACACGGCTGGCGCCATAAATTCCAGACATTGCAAGTTGGGAAAGAAATTTTCTCCAACCCGACTTTTATGATCGCTCCAATGGAGGTCTCAACCGCCTTATTGGGCGCCGATTTCCTGCGCCATAACTCGGTGATGATATCCTACCGGTATCGGCGCGTGTACATCCGCAACGACGACATTCCCGTCGATGGAACGCCGCCCAAATAGCGGCGCTCTTGTCGGAGAGTGCTGGCGTCAGGCGTCAGCGGCGGCGGAAGCTTCCAAAGTGACCGCCACCGCGTGCACGACCGCAGCGATGCGCGCGGCCGTCTGAACCTGCTCGCTGGTCAGGCCGCCTTCGCGCACGGCGCGTTCGTGGCTGCGCACGCACATTTCGCACCCGTTGATCGCGGACACGGCCAGCGACCAGAGCTCGAAATCAACCTTGTCCACGCCCGGCTTGCCGATCACGCTCATCCGCAGCTTCGCCGGGAGGTTTTCGTAATCGCCGCCCATGAAATGGGTGAAGCGGTAATAGATGTTGTTCATGCCCATGATGGCGGCGGCGGATTTCGCCGCGGCCAGTGCTTCAGGCGATAGCTTCGCGCCGAATTCCTCGATCACCGCCTTCGTGAACTCGTCGTTGCGCGAGGCGATGGCGCTGGCCACGAACGTGCCGGCCAGTTGCTGTGCGGAGAGCGTGGCGTCGTTGGCGAGCGTCCCGAGGTTGAGACGCAGGTCCTTGGCGTAATCGGGAATCCGGTCCTTGAGTGCTTCGAATGACATGATGGTCTCCTGCCGAATAGCGGCGGATGGCGGCGTATGCGCCGACAGGTAACGGGAAGGGGTTTGATCGCCCTTGCCGCATCGGACGCCGGTCGTCCGATCTGGCAAGGGCGCTTCGGCGCGCCGTAGCCAACGCCGCAGGGCGGGCGCCGGCGCGTTGGCGACGAAGGACGGGGGGACCCTTCGTCGCCGGTCGTCTTCCTTGCGGAATCAGACCTTCAGGAAGTCGTCGCCCTGCTTCCAGTTGCACGGGCAGAGCTCGTCGCTCTGCAGCGCGTCCAGAATGCGGACGATTTCCTGCGGGTTACGGCCGACCGACAGGTCGTTGACCGACACATGGCGGATGATGCCCTGCGGATCGACGACGAACGTGGCGCGCAGGGCGACCCCCGCGTCCTTCGCCAGAACGCCGGTCTGCTCCGAAAGCTCACGCTTGATGTCGGCGAGCATCGGAATCTCGAGCTTGTTCAGGTCCTCGTGGTGGAGGCGCCAGTTTAGGTGAACGAACTCGCTGTCGATCGACACGCCGTAGACCACTGCGTCACGGTCGGCGAATTCCTTGTGGAGCTTGCCGAACGCCACGATCTCGGTCGGGCAGACGAAGGTGAAGTCTTTCGGCCAGAAAAACACGACTTTCCACTTGCCAGCGTCCGACGTGTCGGAAATCTGAACGAAATTGCCTTTCAGGCCTTCCGGACCGCCGGGGACGGAGGCCAGGTCGAATGAGGGGAACTTGTCGCCTACGGTAAGCATGAAACGCTCCTCGCGCTTGAAGTGGCACATGGCGCGTCGCCGGACGGCGCCGCGCTCTGGACGTATCTATGGCGGCGATTGTCTGATCATGCCAATGAATAATTTATCTCAGGATGATTGAAATATTCGATGATGACGCGGTGTCGTCATTGTGGTGTACTAACTGCTTGTCCCTGCGTCCGATGCTTCGGTGTTTTCGAAAGCTTCCGCCTTGGTGCGAAGGCGTGGTCCATTGAGCGCGCTGCGGCCACCGCGCCGACAGGTCTTCGCCGGAGCTTAGGCAACCGAGCGCGCCGGCCGTTCTTTTGACGTCATAAGGCAGGATGGATGCATCTTCCGCTCGCCAGACAGAGTGAGTGCGGCGCACTCTTGTCCATAAAGACGTAAGAGCCGATTTCTGGGTCATCGTCTGGCGGCCGGTTCTGTTCGTTTGCTACCGCTTTTTTCATATCTGAGCCGCACCGGAGGCGTTTTCATGCAGGCGCTGCCCTCTCCCCAGCAACTCCGATACCTGATCGCACTCGCGGAACTGCGGCATTTCGGGCGCGCCGCGGCGGCCTGTTCCGTGACGCAATCCACCCTTTCCGCCGGATTGCTTGCGCTGGAACGTCAGATGGACGCGCAGCTGCTCGACAGAGATGTCGGCAAGCGTGTGGTCTTCACCCCGCTGGGAGACGAGGTCGCCCGTCGCGCACGAGTGGCGCTGGACGCACTGGAGGCGATTCCCCTGATTGCGCAGGCCGCGCGTGCGCCCATGCACGGCCCGATGCGCATGGGCGTGATCCCGACGATCGGGCCATTTCTGCTGCCCCGCCTCGTCCCGCTCCTGCGGGAGCGGTTCCCGGGCATGAAGCTCGTGCTGACCGAGGACGTGACCGAGCGGTTACTGGAAAAGCTGTCGAAGGGACGGCTGGACGTCCTGCTTCTCGCCATGCCGTGCATGTGCGACGGGTTGGAGACAATTCCGATCTGGCGCGACCCGTTCGTGGTTGCTGCGGCGTCGGGACACCCGTTCGCGATCAATATGGCGGACGTTCCGCTGGACCGGCTGCAATCTGAGCACATGGTGCTGCTGGAGGACGGGCATTGCCTTCGGGAGCAGACTGTCGACGTGTGTCGTCAGGGCGGAAGCTGGAGTGGCGAGGAGAGCGAGACTGCGCACACGGCGTCCTCCCTGCATACTCTGGCGCGAATGATCGGGCAGGGTCTGGGGGTCGGGTTGCTGCCGCGCATGGCGGTCGATTCGGGTGTTTTGAATGGCACGGGCGTCGTCGCGCGTTCCATTGAAGGCGGGCAGGCCTGGCGGACAATCGGCGTCGGCTGGCGCGCCAAGTCGCCCCGAGCAGCCGATTACCACGCGCTTGCCCAGGCGTTGCGTGCGCTAGCCCCCGGCGATACGCCTGTTTCGGCCGAGGGGGATCTGGTTGTGACGACCGCCGCAGAAGGGCTTGAGGCCGCCGTATAGCCGTTGTTATCCGGCGGCTACACGCTAAAAAAGCGCGCTCGGCCGCAGTCAGGGTTTGACTTTGGCGCGGGGGCTGCTTATGTCGCTCCACTTTCCGTTTCACGACGCCTCACGGCGTGCTGATTAAAGAGACCCGTTATGAAGATCAGGAACAGCCTCAAGTCGGCGAAAATCCGCGACAAGGACTGCCGCGTCGTTCGTCGTCGTGGGCGCGTCTACGTCATCAACAAGAAGAACCCGCGTATGAAGGCTCGTCAGGGCTGATACCGGTTTCCTTTTCCTTGGTGATCAGGATTACGTCGACCCGCCATGTGGCTCTCCTGAAAGAGCCGTATGGCGGGTTTTCGCGTTCTGAGGCCCGGACTCTGGCGGGGCGCGCGCTTCTGCCAGCCTTGCTGCTGACAATGTGGTGCGGGTATGCCGCAGCCCAGACGCCTGCGCCGACCCCGCACGCCAGCGGTCATACGGATGCGCCCGCTCCGCCGGGTAAACCGGCGACTCCGTCTGCGAAGGCGTCGGACCGTCGCGATGCGTTGGTGAAGGCTCTCGCGCAGGCGCACGACGAATCCGAGGCGACGGCGATAGCGGCGCAACTGGAAGAGATGCGTAGCCACGGCCTCGCGCCTGCCACGATGCTGTTGCTGCGGCGGGCCAATCGGGAACTGTCTCAAGAGAAGCCTGGAGACGCCATCGAGGATCTTGGTGCAGCGCTGGCGTTGCAGGGGGACGCTGAAATCCTCTGGCGTCTGCGGGCGCAAGCGCGTCTCGCCACGGGCGACACCGACGGCGCCATCGGCGATCTTGGTGTGGCGCTACAACACGACCCGGATGATGTCGGCGCCTGGCAACTTCTGGCGGCGACCGAAGAACAACGCGGAGACGGGCAGGCGGCGCTGAAAGCGTGGCGGCGCGCTCTGGAGCTTGATCCGAAAATGCCGGGCGGCGCGGCGCGTGAGGACAAACTGAAACTGAAGGCGTTCGGTCGGCCGACCTGAAGGTTCTGTCAGTTGCGAGCCGTAGCGCTATAGAGAACCCGCGCGACGCTCTGCGGGGCAGGCCGTATCCGCGCAAGCGCAGCGGGATACGGCCACCGGACGTCAGTCGTTCGCCCCTGATGTGTTGCGCGAGGCTTCGAAGAGGAACCATGTGCGGCGCTCGGTCTCGTCGATCCAGTTCTCCAGCAGGCTGGTTGTCGCGCAATCGCCAGCATCGCTGGTCAGTTCATGCACGGCGCGCATTTCGGTGGTGAGCAGCTTGTTGTCCTGACACAGCTCTGCGAGCATATCCTGCGCATCAACGTATTCAGCATTGTTGTCAGAAATACGCTGAAGTTTCGATATTTCGCTGATGGAGTGAAGCGTGGTCCCGCCGATCTTGCGCGCACGCTCGGCGATCGGGTCAGTCATTGCGAAAATCTGATCGCTCTGCTCATCAAGCAACAGGTGGTAGTCGCGAAAATGGCGACCGCTCATGTGCCAGTGAAAATTCTTCGTCTTGAGGTAGAGCGCGAACACGTCTGCGAGCAATGCGCGTAAAGAAGCCGAGATATTCTCGACGTTTTCAGCGCCAAGATCGGAGGGCGTGCCCAGAAAGTGATGAATTTGAGCCGCCTTCGCTGCGGCCGGCTTTGACTTTGATGTCTGTGCTTTCGCCATTTTTGCGGTCCTTGAGCATCTTCTGCAGCCGCCCGTAGCGGGCGACTGTGTTCAGGGCGTTCACCTGAAGCCTGCGGCGCTTGCGCGTCGCCGCTCGTCGGTTACGAGGCTCCCGCCCGAGACTGATGTCAACGCAGGACAGTTATTCGTGGCGCGTGTAACTGAGCATGCCGTCAGCTCCGGACCGTCTCATCTCTTTCAGAAGTGGCTGAGGCCAGCTGGGGTGCGACTGCAGCGGCGCTCGCCGTGCGGGCGGTTGTTCGGAAAGACGCCTGATACAATCCATGTCCCTCGCGCAGAACAGCCTGCGCGTCAGCGGTGAACTCGCCGCCGGGAAGATGAAGCGTGAGGCCAGCGAGCATCCGCGATCCCGCGCGCCCGTCCAGCCGCCCGCGAAGAAGGGTCAGCTTTGCTTCCTTTCCCGCCTCCGGCCATAACGGGATGATCTCGACGCTGCCTATTCCATGCGCCTCGCACGCCGCCAGAGCGGGGGCCAGCAATTCGGCGGGCAGGGCGAGCGTCAGCGAGCCCTTTGGTTTCAACAGACGGGCGAGGGCGTTCACCCAGGCGGGAATCGTGTCGGGTCGCCTTCGTCGGGCCTGATCCCTACGGGTTTCGGACGACGCCGTGGCGTCGGGCCGCCACCATGGCGGATTGGCGAGCGCATGGTCGAACCGGGTCGTCCCCATCGCGCCGAGGCGTTCAGGCAGGCTCGACGCGAGGATGTCTTCTTCGATAGCCGTCAGGCGCGAGCGACCATTGGCGGTAAAATTGGCGGTGGCGAGGGCGGCAGTGCCGGGATCGATTTCCACACCTACGCCAGTCAGGTCGGGAATCCGCTCGGTCAGACATAAAAGCCCGGCGCCAGCGCCGCATCCCGCCTCGATAACGCGCTCTCCATTCCGCGCGGGAGTCAGCGCCGCCATCAGGACAGGTTCAAGCCCGGTGCGATAGCCGTGGCGGAACTGTCGATAGATCACGCGTCCGCCGAGGAGCGTTCCATCGGATATTTCATCCGGGAAGGCCTCGTGACCCACGTCGGAGGCTGAGCCTGCGTTCGGCTCGCCGCGCTGCGCCAGATGCGGTCCGGCGGAGGGGTAAGGCGAAGAGGTCACAGCTTGACCGTCCATTGACCGCCGCTCATATGGTTGCACCAACGGGCGTCCTGCATCGGGAGAAAATCGTTTGCGCGCTGCAGCCAATCCTTCTGCGACTGATCGCGCCGGAAGTCCCGCCGTCGATACCCAGTCCGGCTCCGGGATCGCGTCGACAGAAGGAAAGGACGCGAAACATACAATGAATTCTGGCGAAGAAGAGGCGACTGCTCAAGAGGGCGTCCATGACGGAGAGACGGCGCTGAGGGCGCTGGCCGACTATCTTGCCGAGGATATGAAAGCTTGCAACCGCGAGATCGTCGCGCGGATGCAGAGTGAAGTCCCCTTGATTCCGCAACTGGCTGCGCATCTGGTCGCAGCTGGCGGCAAGCGGCTGCGTCCTCTGCTGGTGCTGGCTGCGGCCCGTCTGGCCGGGTACGACGTTCAGGGCGACGATATGCGTCATGTAGGCGTCGCCGCCTGTGTGGAGTTCATCCACACGGCGACGTTGCTGCATGACGACGTCGTCGACAACAGCCAGCTCCGGCGCGGCCTCGCCAGCGCCAACGCGGTCTTTGGCAACAAGGCTTCGGTTCTGGTCGGAGATTTCCTGTTCGCCCGCGCGTTCCAGATTCTGACCGCCGACGGTTCTCTACCGGTTATGGCGATTCTCTCTGCCGCGTCGGCGACTCTCGCAGAGGGCGAGGTCATGCAGATGACCACCCAGAACGACCTTTCCACCACGGTCGATCGCTATCTGCAGGTCATTTATGGCAAGACGGCGGCCCTGTTCGCCGCCGCGTGCGAAACCGGCGCCGTCGTGGCTGGCGCGGACGAGCACGCGCGCGCAGCCTTGCGCGATTACGGCGCCAATCTCGGCATGGCGTTTCAACTCGTCGATGACGCTCTGGACTATGCGGCCGATCAGGCGGTGCTGGGCAAGGCCGTCGGCGACGATTTCCGCGAAGGCAAGGTCACGCTTCCGGTGCTGGCGGCCTATCACGCTGGAAATGAAGAAGAGCGCGCTTTCTGGGTCAAGACGATCGAGGACAACGAGTCGCAGGTCGACGCCGATCTCGACCGGGCGCTCGACCTTATCGCGAAAACGGACGCGATCGGTGTGACGATGGCGCGCGCGCGCGATTACGCGGAGAAGGCGTGTCAGGCGCTCGAAGGCGCCCGTATCTCGGGCGGCGACGATAAGCTGGCGGGCCTGTTGGTGGCCGTCGCGCGCTATACGGCCGTTCGCTCCAGATAATCCGATTCACAGTCAGGCGCCGTCGTCTGGCTGTTGGATATTTCACGGGCGATATGCCGCAGTGCATTTCGCTCGGACGCTCCTGACGATCACCCATCGATCATGCGGCGGCAGTCGCTGGCGAATTGATCTGCTTCGGTGAAAGCGGAGAGGGCGAGCGCAACTCTTGCCCAGGCGGCTCAATTCTTCGTCGCCGTGCGCGGCTTTGCGCGCTCGCCGCCGTTCAGCGGTTAATTCACCCACGAATTAGCGATTTGTCGGTTCAGGAGTACTTGTCGGTCAGGCGCTTCGCGTGATCCGTGCGGAAGTCCGCGCTTAATCGAGCGTTTCTGTCAGACTGAACGCCGTCATGGAACATCAACCAGTCGGAAAAAGGCCCAGCCACGCCAATAGACTGGCTTCACATCCGCGAAACAACGCAAACGGCCGCGGTTCCAGCATTCCTCCACTGAGCATGGGTTCAAAGGAAATGCTCGAATCCCTATTCAATCGAGCATCTGCACCGCCTCAAACGATCCCATTTGGCCGAGATTCGCTCTCGGTCTTTTCGGAGCGAACCCGCGTGTCCCGAGCAGGCCAGATTTCTACTGCCGCATAGCCGCAGCTGGCGAGACCGCGAGTCAGCGACGAGGGGCGCTCGGGCTGAGCGGTGAACCATGCCCGGCCTGTTCCTCCCACGTCTTCAGCGCCGCCTTCTGGTTTCGCGCCATCTGATCTGCACTCGGTTGTCAGGACCGTAGCGGTGCGTCTGGCGACAGCGTCCGCAGGATCCAGCCACGTCACCTCTGGCGGCGCCGCCTGCCGCAAGGCGTCGAGCAAAAACGTGTAGTGCGTGCACCCTATGCCGACTGCGTCGATCCGGTCTCCGTTCTGTTGTTCGAACAGGCCGCGCAGTTCGCGGGCGATGACAGCCGGGTCGGCGGCTTCGCCCCGAAACGTCCGCTCGGCCATGTCCGCAAGGTGGCGCGCGCCGTGCGCGATCAGAACACAGTCCGGGGCGTATTGCTCCCGCAGGGCGGCGACGTAGGGTCTGCGCACAGTGGCGCGTGTCGCCAGAAGGCCGATGACGCGGGTTTGGCTCAACCGCGCCGCCCAGCGTATCGGCGGCACGCAGCCGACGAACGGGATGGTGGGGCAGGCGGCGCGCAGGCTGGCAAGCGCGAGCGTGCTTGCGGTGTTGCACGCGACGACTACGACGTCGGGGTTCAGGCGCCGCACGGCGTCGCTCAGAAGCGCCACGATATGGCGGATCAGCGTTTCGTCTTCCTGTTCTCCATAGGGAAACAGGGCGTTATCGGCGAGGTAGTCGATCCGTGCGCCCGGCAGGCGGTGGCGGAGGGCCGCGACGATCCCGAGCCCCCCGATGCCGGAATCGAACGCCAGCACGCGAAAGCGCGAAAAATCGTCGGGCAGGGAGATGGAAGGTTCGTCCATGGCGTCGCGCGGCGTCGAGGGTTGAGACCGGCGCGCCGGGGCGCGCCGCCGTGACGTCAGGAGTCGCGCGCAGTCTTCAGCGCGAGGGCTTCCTCAAGGCTGCCGACGCCGCCGTGCTTCGCGGACCACGCGCACGGATCTTCGAGGAAGCGCCGGACTTCGGTAGCGGCTTCTTCCGAGAAATACGGACGCTCGGCGCAAGCCTCCAGCACGTCCCACCAGGTGCACAGCGAATGCAGCGTGATGCCCATGTCGGACAACGTGCGATGGGCGCCGGGGAACACGCCGTAGAAGAAGACCACGAAGGTGTGATGGACGATCGCCCCGGCGTCGCGAAGCGCCTTGGCGAAGCCGATCTTCGATGCGCCGTCGGTCGTCAGATCTTCGACCAGCAGGGTGCGCATGCCTTCGGGCACGTCGCCCTCGATCTGGGCGTTGCGCCCGAAACCTTTCGGCTTTTTGCGGACATACGCCATAGGCGTCATCATGCGGTCGGCGAACCATGCGGCGAACGGAATTCCCGCCGTTTCTCCGCCGACCACCGCGTCGATGCTTTCGTAGCCGACATGGCGACCGATTTTCTCGACGCCCAGCTCGACGATTTTGGCGCGGGCGCGCGGGAAGAAGATGATGCGGCGGCAATCGATGTAGACTGGGGATTTCCAGCCGGAGGTTAGTGTATAAGGATCCTCGGGTCGGAAATTGACTGCCTTGATTTCAAGAAGAAGACGCGCAGTCGTGAGAGCGGCGTCGCGATCCCAAGCCGATGCGTCATTGCCCAGAACCGATTCCTGTCCGATCATGTTTCCCATGCCCCTCTATCCTCGCGCGCCTGCCGACGTCGTCGTGGCATAGACGGAGATGGGCGGAAAATCCATCGCCGCGCCCTTGAAACGCGGCTCAAAGGGGTAAGGCTGGCGATCGGGAGCGCCGATGAGATGGAGAAAGAGGGTTCAGCCAGGGCGAGCCGCCCGACCGCCATGGCCAGACATATTGCGCCCGACGCCGCAATCTGGGTGATCGAAACCGTTCGCGCGGGGCAGGTGGGGCAGGCTCACGCTCTGGCGGGAAGGCTCGGCAACTCTTTTCGGCGCGTGCGCGATGTGGCCACGGCCGAAGCGGATGGACAGCCGCCGCATCTCATTCTGACGTCAGGGGTCAATGGCGGTCTGGCCGGCCTCACCCTGGGGAGGCGTTTCGACGCGCCGGTCGTCCATTGCGCAAGCCAGTTCGCGCGGGTCACGCGCGGCAGGCCCTTCGATATGACGATCGTGCCGTCCGTTCGCCCGCGCGACCTGCGGGATGATCGCGTGATGTCGGTCTTTGGCCCGCTGACTCCGGTGTCGCCGATGCTGTTCGACCGGGCTCGCCGTCTCTGGAGCGAGCGCCTCGACCATTTGCCGGAACCGAGGATCGCCGCCGTTCTGGATTCAGGCGCGCATATGACCCCGTCGCTGGCTAATGAAAGCGCGCGGCGCCTCGCTCTCATGGTGCAGGACCATTATGGCTCGGTCCTCCTTTCCGTCGCGGATGGGGTCTCGCGGGAGGTCGCCGACTCGTTCGTCGCAGGACTTGGTTCCTGCTTCAATCTCGTCTGGCGGCATGGGGAGCCGGACGACGATCCGACGCTGGGCTTCATGGCCTGCTCCGACGCCGTGGTCGTGTTCTGCGGGAGGCCCGCGACGCTTGTCGATGCGGCGGCAAGCGATCTTCCCGTGTTCGTCGGGGAAGCGCCGGGGCTGTTTGGCACCCGTAACGCAATCGTCAAAAATTTGATAGCCGCCGATTATGTGCGGGTGCTGGACGAAGGATTTTCGCCTTGGCCCAGGCAACCGCTGGACGAAGCCGGGCGAGCTGCGGCGTTTCTTCGTCAGCGCTTTGGGCTCTGAGCGCGCCGGGCATGCACGCGGCACGCGGTTGCCATACTTCAAGAGACTTGCGCCCGACGAAGCATTTCCATTAAACTGACGTAAGTTGCAATTAATTCTCAGTTTAAGGACTCGCTCCGTGGTCGTTGAAACCAGCCGGATTGCCCGCAAGTGCGAGCGCGCAGTGATCACCGCCTATCAGGAGCTGAAAGTGGTGGGAATTAATGAGGTCTCGGCGTTCAATGCCTGTACGACCCTCTATCGTATCCACCATCCCGAGGCTTCGGTGAACGAGGCCCGCCGTCTGGTGTCAGAGTGGATAGACCACCATATCGTCCGGCAGGCTCCGGGCCAGACCAACGGGTGCGACTGCCCCTGATCGGCGAGTCCCTTTTGGGAGCGCTTTGGCGCGGCGGGCTTCGGCCCGTCGCGCTTTTTTTGCCGATTACGCACTGGGGCTCCCGTAGGGTGAGCGGGGCGGACTTTCTACGGCTTTCGCTGGACCACACGAAGATGGCGCGTTCTCTTGGCGCCCGACTTGTCAGGCGATGGAGCGAATGGAGTTCGCCTGCTGGGGGTCAGGGGTCAGGGGTCAGGGCGGGGCGCCGTCAAAAGACGCCAGTTCAACGGCGGTGCTCAGCTGCCTTTTTAGTGAAGCATCTCCATCCGCCAGCAACGAGCGCGCCAAGGAAAGCTATGCCCGGACCAACTGAGCCCGAATGGACTTTATGGAGGTGTGTAGGCCCTTCGCATGTTCCAAAGTAAGATGGCCGCCTCCAGAACATGCGCCATAAACGCGAAAGGCGCGCCCGTAACCGGCGCGCCTTGTCTGAAAAGCGGTCCCGCCAGCCTTTTAGGGCGGACGGGCAGGGGCAACGATCAGCCGCGCTTCTCGACAGGGACGTAATCCCGACGTCCAGCGCCAAGATAGAGCTGACGAGGGCGGCTGATGCGCTGGCCGGGCTCCTCGATCATTTCCTTCCACTGGCTGACCCAGCCGGTGGTGCGCGCGACGGCGAAGAGAACGGTGAACATCGAGGTCGGGATGCCCATCGCCTTCAGGATGATGCCTGAATAGAAATCGACGTTCGGGTAGAGCTTGCGCTTGACGAAGTATTCGTCATGCAGGGCGATATTTTCCAGCTCGACCGCCAGTTCCAGCAGCGGATCGTCGGTGATGCCAAGTTCGGTCAGAACCTCGTGGCAGGTCGCCTGCATGATCTTCGCGCGCGGGTCGAAGTTCTTGTAGACGCGGTGCCCGAAGCCCATCAGCTTCACGCCGCTGTTCTTGTCTTTCACCTTTTCGATGAAGTCAGGGATGTTCTCCTTCGAACCGATCTGGGCGAGCATCTTCAGCACCGCCTCGTTCGCGCCGCCATGAGCGGGCCCCCACAGAGCTGCGACGCCCGCGGCGATACAGGCGAACGGGTTGGCTCCCGTCGATCCGGCCATACGCACGGTGGAGGTCGAGGCGTTCTGCTCGTGATCGGCATGCAGGATCAGGATGCGATCCATGGCGCGCGCCAGAACCGGATTGATCGTGTACGGCTCCGAGGGGCGCGCGAACATCATCGACAGGAAGTTTTCCGCGTAGCTGAGGTCGTTGCGCGGATAAACGAAGGCTTCGCCAATTGTGTATTTGTATGCCCATGCGGCGATGGTCGGGATCTTCGCGATCAGGCGCATAGCGGCCAGTTCGCGGTTCTCCGGCTTCGAAATATCGTTGGCGTCAGGGTAGAACGCGGCAAGCGCGCCGACCGTGCCGCACAGGATCGCCATCGGATGGGCGTCGCGGCGATAGCCGTTGAAGAAATTGCGGATCTGCTCGTGCAGCAGCGTGTGGTTGGTCAGGGTGCTGACGAACGCGGCGTATTCCGCCTTGTTCGGCAGTTCGCCGTTCAGCAGCAGATACACAAGCTCGGGGAAGGTCGCTTCGGTGGCGAGCTGCTCGATCGGATATCCGCGATGCAGGAGAACGCCTTCATCACCGTCGATGAACGTGATCTTGCTCTCGCAGGAAGCGGTCTCGCCGTAACCCGGATCGAATGTGAAGACGCCCAGATCGGCGGTAATGCGGCGGATATCGACGACATCCGGTCCAAGAACGCCCGTAAGAACCGGCAATTCGGCTGTTTTGTTTCCAAGCGTGATTGTGGCGGGTTGTCCCGTCACCCCGGTCTGCGACGCGCTCATGGTGATACTCCTGCAACGATCCTGCCACCAACCGGTTGTACGGTTGGTGACGCTCCCCCCGGTTTTCCCCGATCAGAGATAAAACAGGAAGTCGAAGACGGGCGCTCAGTAGCTCACCTTGTTGCGAGGCAGGCCTCTGAGAGCGTTTTTCGGCTCAACTTTGCGAGAACGATTCCAGCCAGGACGTCTTCGGTCCCAATCCGGCCCATGCCAACGCGATTGATTCCCGCTCCTCCGCCTCTACGCGGAAGGTGGCCAGGGTCGCGAGCGCAAAATCGGAATCCAGCGCCGCCTCCACGCCGTTGAGATAACGCGCGAGAGCCGGGAGGCCAGGATTGTGGCCGACGAGCAGGATCGTATGAACGGAGTCGCGGATGGCTCGTAAACGGGCCAGCAGTTCGTCGGGCGCGGCGAGGTAGAGCGTCGGCTCGATTCTGATCTCTGGCCGGGCATTGCGCCCGAAGGGCAGCAATCCTGCATAGGTCTGTCTGGTGCGCAGCGCCGGACTGCAGAGCACCAGATCCGGGATAAGCCCGGCGCGGCGCATGCTTTCGCCGCGTTGCCGGGCGATCTGGTGGCCTGCGGCCGTCAGGGGGCGCGCCAGATCGGCGTCGCGTCCGAGATCGCCGCCTTCGGGCGGCGCGGCCTCGGCATGGCGCAGGAGCAGCAGACGATGGGCGACGGGTTTCACGGCGCCTCGCCTGCTCCAGACAAAGCCTGTCCCTGATTTCGGTCTCGGGCGATGGCTTCGTGGTGGCGTATGACCTCACGAATGATGAAGTTCAGGAATTTCTCCGCGAAATCCGGATCCAGTCGGGAACTGGCGGCAAGCGTGCGTAACCGCTCGATCTGCCGCGCTTCTCGCGCCGGGTCGGCGGCCGGCATGCTGCTCCGGGCTTTCAATTCGCCGACCGCCTGCGTGCAGCGGAACCGCTCCGCGAGGATCGAGATCAGCGCGGTGTCGATATTGTCGATGCTCTGTCGCAGTTCGGCGAGTCTGGCGGCGGCGTCCGCCCCATCCGAAAATCCGGCGCCGGTTGGCTCGTTTGTCGTCGCGGTCACACCTGCCCCGTGTTCTTGAAACGTGAAAAACGGCGCATTTCCCGTGCCGAAAAGGCGGTCGGAAACGCCTGCCCATTCATCACGCGGACAAGCCTTCTGTCAAAGCCGACGACCCAGCGCCACGCATCAGAATCCTTGTGGCGCGGCGCCGTGGGAATCGCGCGGAGAGCCGTGGTCGAAGTAGGGTTCCGGCGCGGGATAGTCAGGGGTGTGGGGATCTTCCGCAGGCAGGTCGATCCACGCGAGATGCCCGCCTTTGCCAGCGCCGGTATCCACGAATACGGCGGTTCCGCCGTTTCGTCCGTGCTTCACCCAGGGGCGTCCATCTGTAGAGCGACGGTCGTGGCCACAATAGACAGTGTATCCGGCGGGAATGTGGTCCACCCAGTTCAGGCGCCGCTCCGGGTAGCCGTCCGCCTGAGTGCGTCCCACCACTTCTCCGAACATCGCGCGTGAGAGGACCGGCGTGACGCCGTCGAGACCGCCGGGCGCATCCTCGACGAGCATGCGTGTGTGGAAGGCGCCGTGTACGAAGACGCGGCGGCCAAGCCGCAACCATGTGGGCGCAGCGGACAGCATTGGGACGACGATATCCAGCACGTCCGCGTTTTCAGGGCGGGTGATTTGGGCGAGAGTGGCTTCGACGACAGGATCGCGCCGCAGTTTACGCCCGAGCAGAGCCCGGCCCAGCTTGCGATCATGATTGCCGAGCACGAAGACGCCCCGACGCTCCTCTATAACGGACGCCATGAGCCTCAGCGCGCCAGCACTGTCGGGGCCGTAATCCACCAGATCGCCAAGCTGCACGACGAACCGATCCGTCGCCGTCGCATGGCGGAAGGCGGCTATATCGCCGTGCACGTCCCCCACCACCCGCACGGGGCGGCCGGCGATTAGTCGCGCGAATGAACTGCTTTCACTCATCGTTTGCCCACCGCCTCCTAGCCTATGGATATAAGCCGGTATTATTCCAACGGCAGCCCCTAAAGACGGTTCGCGGGTTATTTATCCGGCTGCGGCGGACAGACAGCATGCTTCCGCCCCGACATCCTTTTAAATTGGGCTCGATATGCCTCGACGGAAGATGGCGAGGCGCTCAAAAATTGATTGCGTCGCCAGCTAACCGCCCGAGGGAATGCGTAGCGATCTGTGGAAGCTCACGCTCCCGTCAGAGTGCGCACAACCATGTGACGCGCATACTGAGCCGAATTGCGACTAAGTGTTAGCTCGACGGTCGTAGCGGAATGCGCGCGTCGGCAGGTGACAGGGGCATTGGCGGGGCTCGGCAGAGTGTCCCGGCTGGTGACTTCGCAAGCTTGTCGAGCGTGCGCGCCGGCGGCTGGACAAACGATGTGGGACGGGACCGCCTTTCATGACTGATCGCATCCGCAGCCAGGCGCTGCGCGCCAAAGAAAAACCTGCCGCAGCCGCAGCCGAACTGATTGGCAATGGCGCTACGCTGGGAACCAGCGGCTTTACCGGCGCAGGATATCCGAAAGCCGTGCCGGGCGCTCTGGCCGAACGTATCGCCGCAGCGCACGAGAAGGGCGAAGAGTTCAAGGTGCGTCTGGTGACGGGAGCCTCCACAGGCCCGCAGATGGACGGCGCGCTTGCCAAGGTGCACGGCGTTTCGTTCCGTTCGCCGTTCAACACCGACGCCGCGATGCGCAACAACATCAACTCGGGCGAGACCGAGTATTTCGACACCCATCTGGGTCAGGTCGCGCCACGCTCGATTCAGGGCAATTACGGCGAGTTTGATTTCGCCATCGTCGAGGCGACGGCGATCACGGAAGACGGCGGCATCGTACCGAGCTCGTCGGTCGGTAATTCGCAGACCTTCCTCGACCTCGCCAAGAAAGTGATCATCGAGGTCAACGAGTGGCAGCCTGCTGGCCTGGAAGGCATGCACGACATCTGGCGCGGCAATGTCAGCGCGCCGCCGCCGCGTGACATCATTCCGATCACGACTGCAGACCAGCGCATCGGCGAAGGTGCGCTGAAGGTCGATCCGGAAAAGATCGCGGCCATCATTCGCACCAATGACCCGGACCGGAACGCGCCGTTCGCTGCGCCGGACGACAATGCGAAGGCGATCGCCGGTCACCTGCTCGAGTTCCTCAAGCATGAAGTGAAGAAAGGCCGTCTGCCTCCGTCGCTGCTGCCGCTTCAGTCAGGCGTCGGCAACGTCGCGAACGCGGTGCTGGAAGGCCTGAACGATGGTCCGTTCGAGAACCTGATGGGCTATTCAGAAGTCATTCAGGACGGCATGCTGAAGATGCTCGACAGCGGAAAGATGAAGATCGCGTCCGCGACGTCCTTCTCGCTGAGCCCCGACGCGGTTAACGAGATCAACGATCGCATCGACTTCTTCCGCACGAAGATCATCCTTCGCCAGCAGGACGTGAGCAACAACGCCGAAGTCATTCGCCGTCTGGCCTGTATCGCGATGAACGGCATGATCGAGGCCGACATCTACGGCAACGTGAACTCCACGCGCGTCATGGGCACGCGGATGATGAACGGCATCGGCGGTTCGGGCGATTTCGCGCGTAACTCCTTCCTGTCCATCTTCCTGTCCACGTCGACGGCGAAGGAAGGCAAGATTTCCGCGATCGTGCCGTTCGCAGCCCATGTCGATCACATCATGCAAGACAGTCAGATCATCGTGACGGAGCAGGGGCTCGCGGATATGCGCGGTCTCGGCCCGGTCCAGCGTGCGGAAGCGGTGATCGAGAACTGCGCGCACCCGGATTACAAACCTGCCCTGCGTGACTACTTCGAGCGTTCGAAGAAGGACTCCTACGGCAAGCACACGCCGCATCTTCTGAACGAAGCCCTGTCCTGGCACCAGCGCTTCGTCGAAACCGGCACAATGATGCCGTCCTGAAAAAGCTGTTTGGGCTGGCGGGTAACGCCAGCCCAGCCCGCTAAGTCAGTCGCTTGCTTACCCATCGGAGCGTTGGCCAGCTTGCGTTCCGTCTATTCTGTTCGCTCGTCGCCGATTTGCCCGCCGGCCGCCCATGAGGATCGCCTTGATCGGTCTGGGCCGCGCCAAAGTCGGTTTAGCCTCAGTCAGTCGAGGTGACTGGCCGGACGGGGGTTTTTGGTCCTAACGTGCAGCTTCGCCACACCATTTCGGGCGTGGCCTTCGTACCCCAAGGCGTGCTTCGCGCCTCAAGAACAAAGAGCTGGAAAAGCGACCATGACCACCGGCGCAGACCGGGCGACGGGCTTTGGCGACAACGCCGAGGCATTGTATCGCCGCGTCACCCTTCGCATCGTTCCCTATATTTTCGTCTGTTACCTGTTCAATTACCTCGACCGTGTGAATGTCGGCTTCGCCAAGCTGCAGATGCTCGACGCTCTCGGCCTGAATGACGAGCAGTTCGGGCTGGCGGCAGGCATCTTCTTCATCGGATATGTCTGTTGCGGCGTTCCGGCGAACATCGCATTGCAAAAATTCGGCGCCCGGCGCTGGCTGTCTATCATCATGGTCGTCTGGGGAGCGTTGTCCGCCAGTCTGGCGTTTGTTCACAGCGCGACCGCCTTTTACGTCCTCCGCTTCCTGACCGGCGCGGCGGAGGCCGGGTTTTTCCCCGGTCTGGTGCTCTACCTGACGCGATGGTTCCCGACTGATCGCCGGGGACGCGTGATGGCGCTGTTCATGGCGGCGATTCCGCTGTCTGGCGTCGTGGGCGGTCCGCTTTCCGGGTGGATCATGGCCTCGTTCGGGGGCGGGGCCGCCGGAGCGCCGGGCGGTGTAGGCGGCTTGCAGGCGTGGCAGTGGCTCTTTCTGCTGCAGGGCGCGCCGACGGTGGCGCTGGGCGTCGGTGTGGCCTTCATCCTGAGCGATGACGCGAAGCGCGCGCGATGGCTGTCATCAATGGACCGCGCAGCGCTGGAAGGGCGATTATCAGCCGATGCCGCCGCACAGGCGCCCGCTCAGCGCGCAGCGAATTTTGGCGACGTCTTACGCAGCCCCTGGATATGGGCGATGGGGCTGGTCTATTTCTGCGTGCAGGGCGGGGTTTACGCGATCAATTTCTGGCTGCCGTCGCTTGTGCGGGCGAGCTTCGGTGAGGATCTGCAACTGGTCGGCTGGCTGAGCGCCGCCCCCTACGCCGTGGCCGCAGCGGTAATGCTTCTCGTCGGGCGCTCTGCGGATCGCACGCAGGAGCGGCGGTGGCACCTCGCCGGGCCGATGTTGCTGGCGGCTGCGGGACTTTTGACAGCGGCATGGACCGGAGGCGCCCATGCGCAGGACCCGACGATCCGTTTCGTTGCTTTGCTCGGGATGTCGCTGGGCGCCTCGGGCGCGTTGACCGGGCTTGCGATGTTCTGGCCGCTTGCGTCCTCGTTTCTCGGCGCGGAGGCTGCGGCGGCGGGGCTCGCGCTGATCAACTCGATGGGGCAGGTCGCCGGGTTCGTCAGCCCCTATCTGGTCGGATGGATCAGCCACGTTACGGGCGGACCGGGCGACGCGTTGGTGGTTCTGGCTGCGCTGATGGTTGCTGGCGTCGCCATCGTCCTTCGCAGCCCGGTGGCTGGCCGAACTGGCCGTGCGGCGTGCGCGATTTTCGTTGGACGTAAAGCAGGGAACGAAACGAGATGAAGATTGCGATCATCTGCGATTCCTTCAAGGAGAGTCTCTCCGCGTTGGAGGTGGCCGATGAGATCGAGGCGGGGTTCCGTCTCGTCTGGCCTGACGTCGTCTGCGTGAAGTCGCCTGCGGCTGACGGCGGTGAAGGGACTGTTGCGGCGCTGGTCGCTGCGACCGGCGGACGCATTGTGCGGACATGCGTTACGGGTCCGCTGGGCGATCCTGTAGAGGGGTTCTTCGGCGTCACGGGCGACGGCCGGACGGCCATCATCGAGATGGCTGCGGCTGCAGGACTTGAACTGCTGCCGTCGGAACGCCGCGATCCACTCCGAGCGACGACGCGCGGCGTGGGCGAACTGTTTCGCGCGGCGCTCGACGCCGGGTGTCGGCATATCATCCTTGGCCTTGGCGGCAGCGCCACGAATGACGGCGGAGCCGGCTTCGCGCAGGCGCTGGGAGCGTCGCTCCTTGACGATTCGGGGCGTGAGGTTGAAGCGGGCGGCGCGGCGCTTGCGCGGCTTGCGCGGATAAGTCTCGATGAGCTGGATCCGCGTCTGGCGGAGACGCGCGTCGATGTGGCGTGCGACGTAGACAATCCCCTGACTGGCGAGCATGGCGCATCGGCGATCTTCGGACCGCAGAAGGGCGCGACTCCGGCAATGGTAGGCGTTCTGGATGCGGCGCTGAGCCATTACGCCGTGCGTATCGCAGCCGATCTGGGGCGCGATGTGGCGTCCGTTCCCGGCGCGGGCGCGGCGGGTGGCATGGGCGCTGCGGCGCTGGCTTTTCTTGACGCGCGCATGCGCCCCGGCGTCGAAATCGTGATGGAGGCGCTCGGCGTCGCGGAGATCGTCGCGGACGTGGATCTGGTCATTACCGGCGAGGGACGGATCGACGGCCAGACGGTGCGTGGCAAGACGCCCGCTGGCGTTGCGCGGGTGGCTCAGCAGGCCGGCAAACCGGTGATCGCAATAGCCGGGTCTCTCGGCGCGGGCGTCGACGACGTCTACGCGGCGGGCATCGACGCCGTTTTCTCGACGATGCAAAGGCCCGGATCGCTTGGCGACGCTCTGGCGGAAGCTCGCTCTAGCTTGCGCCGGACAGTGCGCAACGTCGCCATGGCGATCAAGCTGGGACGCGGGTTTGGCGATAAGGCAGTGGCTTGACCGCCCGTACCGCCGTTCACGGCAGAAGCGGTTGCGCTTAAAGCCCGTATGGCTGAGGATGCGCGGATTAGCCGGAATCCGCACAAGGTGTCGCTCGCCTACACCGAGGACAGCATTGGGCGGAACCCTGCCGAGTCCATTGTCGCACGCGAGCAGATCGTAGGATTCCTTGCAGGCAAATGGGCGCGGGAGATGGGGTGCCGCCTCATCAAGGAAGTCTGGACGCACGAAGGGCGCCGCTTCGCCTAAAGTGGCGAGACGACAGCGGGCAATGGTTCTGGTCCCACGGTAATGAGAACTGGCAGTTCGACGACGCCGGGCTGATGGCGTTGTGGACTGCATTGGTCAACGACGTGCCGGTCACTGAAACGGAGCAGCTGTATCACCGGCCGCAGGACGTTCGCCCTGACGATCGTCCGTCGCAAAGCCAACTGGCTCTCCAGGGAACACAACCGACGCGACGATGCGTTTGAAAGCTGGCGCGGCCTTTTGTCTTCGTCAGTTTATTGGAGCCCGGCTTTACTGCCTGGCTGCGTCTTCGCCGGTCATCGTTTCGGCGAAGCGCACAGGCTGGTCTGTCACGATGATATCTACAGGCTCGTCGAGCAGCGCCTGCAATTTCGCCGGATCGTCAGGCGTCGTCGGGCCGTCGGCAATAACCGCTTCGGCGTCGTGATGGGCCAGGGCGAACAGCTCCGGCGTCGCGGAGGCGGGCAGATAAGCGGCGAACCGATGCGAGCCCACAAGGCGTCGGGCGTGCTGTTCCTCGCGCGCCGAGCGCACGGGAAGAGCGATCATCATGCCGCCGTCGGCGGCCATGGCGGTGCGCGCTTCAGCGTCGTTGGTCGCGGCGAGAATGACGTGATGACGCATATCCGCGGCCCGAATGGCCTGCGCCACATGCTTCGGGGTCGCGCCATGCAGGGAGAGCATAACCAGTTTGCGTCCCTTGCGGGACGCGGAAAGCGCGCTGGAGAGCGATTGCGTCCCGCCGCCGACGGTCAACAGTCCGGCGGTCGATTCGAAAACGTCCAGCCTGACCATCGCGGGCGCATACTGGCGCCCGGTCAGCAGATCCGTGGGGATGGCCGCATTGGCGACCGCGCCGGGGAGAATCGCCGACATGGCGCCGCCCGAAGTAAGCGGCCCAACCAGCGTGGCCGTGGCGGCGTCGCCACTCGCGCAGACGAGCATGCCGTGATGGATGCGCGACAGAATGGCGTCAGCGCGGGATTCCCGCCAGACGAGCAGACCGCCGGCGACGCCAAGGGCGCACATCGCGATAGCGGCCTTGCGCATGCAACGGCGCATGACCACCGGGCGCGCCACGCCGCTGTTCTTGCAGTCGCAGACAGAGCGCGAAGGAGCGACGTCGAGTGTGAGGACGTCAGGATCAGGCATGGGCCTCTTCCCGTGTTTGGCTTCCAGCCATGGCGGACGCGCGTTCAAGATCGACCGAGAGCACACGGCTTACGCCGCGCTCCTGCATCGTTACTCCGAACAGACGGTCCATATGGGCCATGGTGAGTTGATGATGTGTCACAACAAGAAAACGCGTTCCGGCTTCACTGGCCATGTCGCCCAACAGGGCGCAGAAACGACCAACATTGGCGTCGTCGAGAGGCGCGTCAACCTCGTCGAGCACGCATATCGGCGCTGGATTGCACCTGAATACAGCAAAAATCAATGATAAAGCTGTCAGCGCCTGCTCGCCGCCCGACAACAGCGACAGGGTGGCGAGTTTCTTCCCGGGCGGCTGTGCGTAGATTTCAAGCCCGGCCTGAAGCGGGTCGTCGCTGCCCACAAGGCCAAGATGCGCACGCCCGCCGCCGAACATCCGCGAGAACAGCGACTGGAAATGCTGGTCGACTTGCGTGAATACGGCCATCAGCCGCTCCCGGCCTTCCTTGTTCAACGCGCCGATCGAACCGCGAAGGCGGGCGATGGCGGTTTCCAGCTCACCATGTTCGCGCTGGATAGTGTCGATATGGGTCTGGGCTTCTTGCGCTTCAATATCGGCGCGCAGGTTGACCGGCCCCATGTCCTCCCGCTCACGCGTCAGGCGTGCGATCTTGCGGCGAAGGCTGGTTTCGGCGGACTCGGTCAGATCGCTGACCGGGGCGAGCGGCGGTTCAGGGGTTTCGGCCAGCAGCTGGTCGAGAATGGCTCGGGCCTGTTCGCTCTTGCCTTCGCTGCGCAGCACGTCCTCGCGCGCCGCAGCCAGCGCGGCTTCGGCGCGACGGCGCTCGTCCTGTGCGTTGCGAATGCGGGTTTCGGCGGCGTCGCGTGCGGAATCCGCCGCCAGAAAAACAGCTTCGGCTTCCGCCAGCGCCGAAGCGCTGCTCTCACGCAGACGTTGAGCTTCGGCGGGCAGGGCAGAGACCGTCGCGTGCTCACCGGACGCCGCCTGCACGCGCGCCTCGACGTCGTTCAGGGCCGTGCGGGTTGAGGCTTCGCGCGCGGTCCATTCAGAGATTGACGCCTTGAGGGCGGTCACGCGCGTGGCGAGCGAACCTGCTTCCGCCAAGAGTGTCGCGCGTAGCTCCCGCGCCGCCTGCTCTTCGGCGCGAAGGGCCGTCACCCGCTCGCGCAGAGTTTCGACGTTCGCCGGATCGACTGCCGAGGCTTCAGATGTGGCGACGTCGCGGCGGGCGGCCTCAAGCGCCTCGCGCGCTTCGAGCAGTTCCTGCTCCATCGCCGCGCGGCGAGGCTCGAGCGCGGAAATTCTTGCACCGAGTTCGAGGGAGAGCTCCTGCGTCGCGCGGTGGGTCGCGCGCGCTGCTTCGCCGGAGGCTTCAGCAGTTTCTGCGGCGGCGCGGGCTTCCGTAAGCGCCACGTCGGCTGCACGCGTCTCGGCCTCGGCGGCCTGAAGCGCGGTCGCCGCAGCCTGCGGGTCAGCGGCTTCGCCAAGCGCACTCTCCGCCGCGGCGATGGCTGCCTCGGCGGTGGCGACTTCATCGCTCAGTCGAGCCAGTTCCGGGAGAATGGTGGCGAGGCGCGCTTCAGCCGAACCGTGCCGCGCCTCTGTTTCCTGTGCGCGTTTGCGGGCCGCGTCGAGCGCCTGCTCCGCACGCTGTCGCTCCGTTCTGCGTGCGGTTTCGGCCTGCGCGGCGCGCTGGTCGCGCTCGCGCGCGCCGTCATGTGCGGCACGCAGCGCAGCCGGATCAGGCAGAGCGCCCTGAGTTTGCTGCGCCTCGGCGAGCGTCTGTCTCGCCGCTTCCTGAGCCTGCGTCGCGCGCTCATGCTGTGGGCGCACGGCGTCAAGCCGCGCCTTCGCTGCGCCATGACGTCGGGCGACGTCGGCCTCCTGTGAGCGGGCCTTGCCCAGCGCAGCCTCGACGGCTGCGCGCGTGGCGCGAGCGGCTTTGACCGCGTCGGACGCGTCTTGCGCCGTGCGGACGGCGTCAGCGGCCAGGCGTTCGGCCTCCGGCAATGACGCGGCGAGATCCTGAAGCCGCTGCTCGGCTTCCCGCAAGACGCGGCGCTGGGCGAGGCGTAGTGCGGCCGCGCTGGGCAGGCCCGCCCGCATATGCAGCCCGTCCCATCTCCACAACGCTCCGGCGCGCGTGACCAGGCACTGGCCTGCCGCGAGGCCTGAAGCGAGGCGTTCAGCGTCGGCGTCTTCGACCAGGCCCGCCAACGACAGGGCGCGCGTCAGCACGTCCGGCGCCGTGACAAGCGCAGCGAGCGGCGTGGCCTCGGGAGGAAGGGGCGGGGGAGCCGCAAGCGGCGGCAGGTCGCGCCAGTTGCGTGGGGCGTTCGGAGAGGCCAGCGCCTCCGGGGCGTCGAGCCCTTCCGCGAGTGCAGCCGCCAGCGCAGCTTCCAGCCCGTCCGGGACAGTCAGCAGGTCGGAGACTGGCGCACCACCCGCGTCCTGTTCTTCTCCGCCCTTCAGCGCTTCGGCAAGACCTTCGGCCTGTGCACGGACACGGGTCTGTTCAGCCTTCAGCGCGCCAAGAGCGGCGTCGTGCTCTCGGGCAGTCGTCGTCGCTTCGCTCTGGGCGCGATCGGCGGCCTCCAGCGTCTGCTCGATCTCGCTCAGGCGCTGCTCTTCCGCTGCACGCGCCGTCTGGGCTGTGGAGAGGACATCGTCGGGAACCTCGTCGCGGATGGCGACCTGCAAGTCGCGCGACAGGGTCGCCGCCTCCTGCTCAGCTCGTCGCAGCGCAGCTTCGGCGGCGCGCAGAGCGTCCGCAGCCGCCGCGCGAATCGTGTTGTCTTCCTGTGCGCGAGCGCGCGCCTCGACCAGCGCCGCGCCCGCGGCTGCGCGCTCAACCTCGGCGGCCTCCAGCGCAGCTCCGGCGGCGGCGCGTTGCGATTCCGCTTCGGCGAGTGCTGTGGCAAACGCGGCGCGGGCCTCTTCCGGGACCAATCCGGCTTCGGTTTCCGCCTTGCGGCGCGCCAGCGTATCCCGATCCTGTTGCAGGGTCTTCAACCGCGCGGCGGCGCTGTCGCGCGCAGTCCTGCGTTCCGCATGTCGGGCGCGGGCGGTTTCCGCCGCGTTGCGGGCGATGGACAGTGCAAGTTGCGCGTCACTGCGACGTTGGGTTGCTTCTTCGAGCGCCCCGCGTTGGGCGGCGAGCGTGGCGATGGCCGCAGCGATAGCCTCTTCCTGCGCCGTCAGACTTCCCGCATCGGGCAGGTCGGCTTTGAGACTTTCGTAATCGCTATCCAAAGTCGCGCGAGTCTCGACAAGGCGGTTATGGCGCACGGTGGCGACCTGCAGCCCGGCCTGCGCCTGATCCAGTCTGGCGCGTGCGGCGGAAGCCTCTCCTGTAGCGCGCTCAAGTGTGTCCAACGCTTCGGCGATCGCCGTCTGCATGGTCGCCGTCGCTCGATCGGCGTCTGCCTGCTTTTCTGGCAGAGCCGCGGTGGCTGCTTCGGTGTCAGCGATCTCGGCGGTCAGGCGCTGCAGTGTTTCTTGCGCGTCGTTGTGGCGGGCCAGCGCGGCGTCATGGTCAGCCTGGCTCTGCTTCAGTCTTTCGGCGGCGGCGCGAGCGGTTTCAGCGGCGCGTTCCTCTTCCCGGGCGACGCCTTCGGCGGCGACGCGGCGGCGCTCCAGCGCGGTTCGCGCGGCGTCGGCGGCTTCGCGCAGGGCGGGGAGGGCTTTTCCTGCTTCGAAGTCGCCGATGACGGAGGTTTCGGCGGCTTCCTCGGCGGCGATCAGCCCCTTGCGGGCTGCGGCCGTCGCTTCGATGGCGCGCTCCACCTGTTGGCGCGCGCGGGCATGGAGCAGGGCGAGCAACGAGGTTTCTGATTCGCGCAGCGACGCCGAAATATCCCGATAACGGGCTGCTTGCTCCGACTGTCCGGTCAACCCTTCGAGGCGGGATTCAAGCTGGGTTCGGAGATCCTCTGCACGGGTGAGATTCGTCTCGGTCGCGCGCAGCTTCAGTTCGGCTTCATGGCGGCGGGCGTGCAGGCCGGTGATGCCCGCCGCTTCTTCGAGGATAGTGCGGCGTTCTTCCGGGCGCGCGCCGACCAGCATGGCGACGCGGCCCTGACTGACCATAGCCGACGATCGTGCGCCGGAGGCGAGGTCCGCGAAAAGCGTCTGTACGTCCCGGCCACGGATGGTTTTGCCGTTCAGGCGATAATCGCTGCCTGAGCCGCGTTCGGCGCGGCGGGTGACCTGCAGGTCGTCCACGTCAGCGAACGCTCCGGGGCCAAGTCCCTTGGCGTTTTCGAGCGTCAGCGTGACTTCGGCCAGATTGCGGGCCGGGCGATTGGCGGTGCCTGCGAAGATCAGGTCGTCCATTTCTCCGCCGCGCAGGGAGCGGGCGGAGGTTTCGCCCATCGCCCAGCGCAGGGCTTCCACGACGTTTGATTTGCCGCACCCGTTCGGGCCGACGATCCCGGTCAGGCCGGGAAGGATATCGACGCTGATCGGTTCAGCGAAACTCTTGAATCCCGCAATGCGGAGCTGGACGAAACGCGCGCTCATGGATGGAAATCACCGTCCGCCACAAAGCTGGAATGCGGCGGTGCGCAGGGCGGGCGAGCGCGACGTGCGGGGAGCGTTCAAGGGGCGCGCGAGCCTTACTGCGCCGCGTGGACGCCGACGGCCTTTTCGGCGTCGGCGACTTTCTGGGCGAACGCGTCATAGGTCAGCTCGCCCTGACGGTACACGTCGTCGTTGAAGCGGAAGGTCGGCGTGCTGTCGATCTTGTACGCGGCTTCGGCCCGGTTCTGCTCGGCGAGGATGGCGTTTTGCAGGGTGACGTCGTTGACGACGCGGTCGAAATTATCGGCCGACATCCCGGCGAGCGCCGACATCTTGCGAAGCTGGTCCTCGGGGTTGCCATCCTGAACGAACGCCCAGCGATCCTGGTTGGACAAGAGAGAGAGAACGAACGCTTCGTAACGCTCCGGCGGCAGCGCCCGCGCGACCTGCGCAGCCATCAACGCCACGCGATCGAGCGGGAAATCGCAGAAGACATAGCGGATGCGGCCCGCGTCGATCAGCTTCTTACGGATGTCGGGGAACACGTCCATCGCGAAGCGCGCGCAGTGAGTACAGGTCAGGGAGAACCATTCCTCCACCACGACCTTGGCGTTCGCGGAGCCGAACGAGCGTTGGGCCATGCGCGGATCGACGGCGTCGGCCAGTGCGAATCGTGGCGCAAGCGTAGCTGCGGGCGCGGACAGACTGGCGGCGAGAAGGACGCGGCGGGAAAGCTGCATGGATTCAGGCTCCGGCGTAGACGGTTCTCGGGCGCGGCGGTCGCGTCCGTTCGGGGGGGCTGGCGAAACTGGCTTAGCTCATGGCCGCACCGGGAGGGGAGCGTCAAGACTGCGCGACGATGGCTCGCTTCCCGCTGTACTGGCTGTCGCCACAATTCGGCGGCATGATGCGCATGCGCCGGGTCACGGCGTCCTGGCAGTTTAGGATTATATCGATGCGTAAAGTTCTGACGGCGACTCTCGCCGTAACCATGATGGCGGGTTCACTTTCCGTCGCCAACGCCGAACCCGGCGGCTGCATCAAATATGGCGCGGCGGGCGCTGTTGGCGGTCATCTGGCTAATCACGGCGTGCTCGGGGCCGTCGGCGGCTGCGTGACCGGCATGTATGTCCGTCACAAATACCGCAAGGAAGCGAAGGCGAAGGCCGCTCTGTACGATCAGGAGCATCCGGGCGTGAAAGGGTCGTACGCTCAGAAGGCGACCGCCTACGACGTCGAGCACTCGGCGCAGCCTGGAAACATGGGCTCGGCGGCTCAACCGGGCGTCCAGTCGTCGCCCGGGCCAGGGGCGGATACGACGTCGACACATATGTAAAATTGTAAGCGTCGAGACGCGGGTGGATCTTTTTCCCGCGTAGCTGCTCCATCGTGGCTGGGTCTCAAAGATCCGGAGACGGTGGAGAGGGTTGCTTACGGGGTCCCATCAAGGAGGCTTGCTCTGACGCAGCCTCCGACCTTTTTCCGTAATCGCCGGTCTCCGCGTACGGTGATCGAATCTGCGTCGCCCAGGGCGTCGCGCCGCAGACGGCATGGCCCCTTAAATGCCACTCTTTGGCGATTACAGTGTATGGGGTTGTGCGTTGTCCAGCCAGGGAACATCCGGGACGCCGTGGGCCGCGCGCCATGCGTCTATGGCTGTTCTGTCCAAGGCTGAAATCGTCGCGACATAGGCGTCGGCGACGAACTTCTCGCCAGCGTCCGCATAGTGCGGAATATCTTCGCCCCGCGCCTGTCTCTGGGCAATGTCCGCCACGATGAGTGCAAGCACTGTGGGCGGCGTTGCGCGCTTGATGAACCTGAAGCCCTCCCACCCCAAAATGGCTTCGCGATCAAGCTCCACATGTGACGATATGGATTGGCCGGGCTTTGGCGGCAGGCAGCAGACAGCCTTGCCGGAATGCGGGCTGCGCAATCCGATATCGCCTTGTTCACCATGCGAAAGCCTGAATGACAGAACCGAAGAAACGCGGCAATCGCGGGTAAGGTGCAGGGAGACGACAGGCTCCGTTGCGACCAGATAGACAACGTCTGGCTGCGCTTCGACGATGAGGGCGGAGAGTGTGACCAGACCTGTTTCCGCTTTGGGGGATCGCGTCTGGACGATGCTTCCGGTGCGGGCGTCGTAGCACAGTTGCATTCCCTCGCCGGTATGCAACTCCAATTGACGGAAGGCGGGCGAGAGAGACGAGGTCGCGACGACTGCCTGATCCGTCATGCGGTGCGGGAAGACGAGGGCGAGGGCGCGTCGTGCGAGAGAGTTCTGCACGCTGTGGACGATCTGGAACATTCGCCAGTGTCGTGCGTCGAGGCCCGGGGAGAACACGTTGTTTGTGTCGTGATAGACGAAGAGTCCGATATTGACCCGAGCTTCTCGCAGATCGCTGCGTCGCGCCACCTTCCTTACGTAGTGCTCAGCACTGCGGACGATGTAATGGCGGACCGTTGCGACGCTCCAGTCCGGGCGTCCGGCAATGCGTTCGGGATATTCGCCCGACCACTCCACGTCTTCGCCGGAAGGAAGCACGTAACGACCGCGCACATGAAAGCGATGGGGGTTCATGTATTCGGTCGCCGTGGCTTTCGGGCGAATGAAGGATTTGACGATACTGTTCTCTTCCAGATCCTCGGTCGAATGACTCAGGTAGCTTTCAAATACGTTCGGCGTTGACGGTTTGAGGACGTGGCCGCCGCTGCCGAAGCAGGTCCAGTTGATGGCGATTCCGTCAACGTCCGGATAACGGGCGAGGAAATCGTGAACGTTCTCGCCTGATTTGATGTCGAGATATTCGTCGGCGTCGAGGAAGGCGACTCAGTCGAATTCGGCGCGCACCTCTTCCAGTGCGGCCATATACGTCAAATTCTGGCGTTGATTGAAGCGCAGCGCCGGAAGGGCTTTGCGGCAGCGGACGTCCACCGACCACGCCGCCGCTTGCACGAGTTCACGTGTTCCGTCGGTTGAGTCGTCGTCGTAGACGAATACGGTATCGAAACCGATGGCGAAGTGCCATGCGAGCCACCAGACGATGTCCTCCACTTCGTTTTTTACGAAAAGGACGGCAGCGACTTTCGTCATTTAAAATCCTGGAGAGATAAAGCGTCAAAGAGGGCAGGGACTGCTCTTGGGCACATTATTGAACATTGGGAAGGGGGAAACGGAATTGTATCATTAATAATATTTGTATAAAAATTTATATTTATGGATGTTTATAGAATATGAGTATCGATTTTCAATCTACTCCGGGTTTCAGTCAAGCATGAGCGCTATTGGCCGCAGGGCGCTTACACATGCAGGTCGCCAGATCCCTCTCACGCCGCTCCCAGAGCGTGAGTCTGCCCGGACGGATCGACGATCACGCCGGATTCGAGGTCGACATAATCCGGCCCGAGCGGCGCCTTGCCATGGCCGCCCGGGATATCGAGGACGTAAGTGGGCCATGCGAGACCCGTCACGCGACCACGCAGCGATGCGAGCAACGCACGTCCTTCCTCGATGGGCACATGAAACCGCGCGGTGCCGGGCGCCCGGTCCAGCTGGTGGAGGTAGTAAGGCTTGACGCGCCGCTCGACCATGGCTCGGAACAGGCCTTCCAACGCCATGCTGCTGTCGTTGACTCCGCGCAGCAACACGGACTGACCGAGCACGGGAACGCCTCGGCGGATGATCGTGCGTATGGCGACGTCGCCAGCCTGCGTGAATTCGCGGGCGTGATTGGCGTGCAGCGCCAGCCAAAGCGCGCGGTCGGTCTCCAGCGCGTCAAGCAACTCGCCGTTGATCCGTTCGGGCGCGGCGAGGGGAACGCGGCTGTGAATGCGTATGGTGGTGATGTGCGGAATTGCGTTCAGTCGCGCCATGATGGTCGAGAGGCGCCGTGGAGACAGCATCAGCGGATCGCCGCCGGTCAGAATCACTTCGCGGATTTCGGCGTGATCGGACAGCCAGCCAAGAGCGCGATCCAGATCTTCGTCGCCGAGCAGGCCGCCATCCGGGCCGACATGTTCCCGGCGGAAGCAGAACCGGCAGTAAAGCGGACACACCAGAAGCGGCTTGAGCAACGCTCGGTCGGCGTAACGTCGCACGATGCCCGGCACAGGCGACAGCGCGTCGTCGGCGATAGGATCGGCGTCCTCGTCGGGAGACAGAATCAGTTCGTCGGCGTGCGGTATGACCTGCAGGCCGATCGGATCGTCCGGACGCTCGATCAGGGCGCGAAAGGTGTCCGGAATGGCGGTGGCGTAGCGTTGGGACACTCGGGTTACGTCCGCGAGGGCGTCGCGGTCGATCAGCCCCGATTCGAGCAGGTCCCCCGGTGTGCGCAACGTCCGTTGCGCGCGGGCGGCGTTGCGGGCGTGCGACTGCGTCGGCGCCTCGTGACGGGCGTCGGGAGATATGGAGGCCTCGGGCATGAGCGGTCTTTACCGTTCCCGGCCCCGCGCGCGCAACCGCGCGGACGAAAGGCGGCGTTGCGGTCGCTTGAGGCTGCGGCGATAAGGGGCGGTTTCGAGACCTGCGCCTGCGCAGCAGGCGTCTTTCACTAGTCTGCTTTCGGTCGTTCTGGCGTAAGGAGATACGAGGCGTGCGGCCGTGGGTCGACGTGGGCCGGGGGCATCTGGCGCAAGGAAAACCTGAGTGGGATCGGTGGCGTCGCGTAATTATTGCGAGCGCCGGAGAGCAGGGGGGCTAGTCATGGAAAGCGGCGGCGCAGGCCAGAAGGGACGGTCTCCAGCCGCGGTCGGAGCGCGAACAGCCCCGGACAGGATCGCCGAGCGCCTTCCTCTGCTCCGCAGGCGCGCCCTGCTGGTGCGCGCGGTCCGGGCGTTCTTCGATGGGCGCGGATATCTGGAGGTCGAGACGCCCTATGCCGTTCCGGCGCCGGGCGAGGAGACGCATCTATACCCGTTCGCTACGCGGCGTGAGTTTCCGGACGGCGGCGTGGAGGATCTGTTCCTCCACACCAGCCCCGAATTTGCGATGAAACGCATCGTCGCGGCGACAGGGCTGCCGGTCTTTCAGCTCGCTCGCGTATGGCGGAATGGCGAAGGAAGCGATCTGCACGCGGCCGAGTTCACCATGCTGGAATGGTATCGGCCGGGGGCCTCTCTCGCTTCGCTAATGGATGAGACGGAGGCGCTGACGCGCCTCGCTCTGCCGCTGACGATCCATCGGGGCGGTCGGGACATTCCCATCGACTTGCCATTCGAGAGGCTGACGGTCGCGGAGGCGTTTCATCAGTATGTCGGCGCCGACGTGCTCGAAACGGCCGAGGATGCGGCGGGGCTTGCGGCGCAGGCCGGTTGCGTCCTGCGGGACAGGGAGACGTGGGAGGATCTGTTTTTCCGTCTGCTTCTCGAACGTGTGGAGCCTGTCATCGGGCGTGACCGTCCGACCTTTCTGACCCACTGGCCGGTAAGTCAGGCGGCGCTGGCGCGTGTCTGTCCTGACGATCCGCGCGCGGCCCTGCGCTTCGAGCTTTATATAGGCGGGGTCGAGCTTGCGAACGCCTTTGAAGAGCTGACTGATGCGACAGAGCAGAGACGTCGCTTCGGTATCGACCGAGGGCGTCGCAGGTCGCTTTATCCATCACGCCCGGACTGGCCGCTCGACGAAGCCCTTCTCGACGCGCTGCCAGATATGCCGCCGACCTCCGGCATCGCGCTCGGCTTCGACCGGCTGGTTATGCTCGCGACCGGAGCGCCACGACTTGCTGATATCTTGTGGCTTTAGGGATTTCGCGTAACTTAGGCGCGCGCCAGTCGTTAGGAAATTCAGAGCCGCTACCGGCGCGGCTCCGCCGGACGGGCGCGCCGGCGTTGAGCATAGACAACCAGTGAGGGGCGAGCTGATGAAATCCAAGCGTCTCTGCGCAGTGGCGGCGGCGGCCGTCCTCACAGCCTGTTCATCCGGCCCGAGCGCCGAACAGCGCGCCCAGCTCAATACGCTGATCGGCAAGACCGAGGTCGACGTGATCCGCGCCTATGGCGTACCGACGCGAACCTTCCAGGCATCTGGCCACACCTTCCTCGCCTACATCGACAACCAGACCAGTTACTCGCCAGGAACCGGCAGCGCCTGGGGCTGGGGCTGGGGCGGTAGCCCCGGTTGGGGCGGCGGCGGCTGGGGCTGGGGCGGCGGCATGGGCGGCTGGGGTAATGGCTGGGGCGGCGGTTGGGGCGGCGGCGGCGGAATGCCGCCCAGCTACTACAACAGCTCCTGCCAGACGACTTTTGAACTCGCCAACGGCGTAGTGTCCGGTTGGACGATGCGCGGCGATGGTTGCTAGGTCTGCGGTTTGAAACTGGACGCCATGTGCGACTTTCGCTCCGGAGACGGCTTTACGTCTTCGAAACCGGGCGCGAATACACTCGGCGTGAGCCGTGTCGGTTGTGATGCGGTTGAATATCAATGATTGAAAACGTGAGGAACGGGATGCTGCCAGGTCTGGCTGGACGGTTCGGCGTGGCGGGGCTCGTCCTCGGAACGGCTCTGTCACTTGGAGGATGCGAAAGTTCCGCGAGGCAGGACCCTTATACGAAGCCCACCGGCACCTGCTCCTTCATGGCCCCCACGGTGTCCGGCGCCAGAACCTACGCCCCCAAAGGCGCCGCGCCAGACAGCGCGATCGCGTATCCGGACCCTGAAACGCCGATCTACTGCGACCGTCCGATCTCCGAATCGCTGATGGCCGCCATCGAACTGGCTGATTATCGCAAGGCCCTGCAGGACGCGGATCTGTTCAGGCTCCTGCAGCGCAATGGGCCATTCACGGTGTTCGCCATCCCGAACAGCCCACTGGAACATTATTCCACACAGTTCCCGGGCGGAATTCTGGCTCCGGCGAACGCTCCGGCCCTGAAGGCGCTTCTGTCCTACACGATCGTCGAGGGGAATTGGCCCGCGGTGAAGATCGCACAGGAGATCGCGCATTCGCCGAACGGTGCGTTTGCGCTGCCGACCATTGGCGGCGCCTCCATCGTTGCTACGGTCGAGGCGTCGAGCGGTCAGATCGTGCTGTCCAACGGAGCGGGCGTCGTGACGCGGCTGTGGGTCACAGGCGCGCCGCAGTCGAACGGGACGCTGTATTTCGTGCAGTCGCTTCTGCCGCCGCCCGCGGTGCACAGCACGCCCGCATCGGCTCCGGCAGGACGGCGCTGAAACAGCCTTTTCGTCTCGAGCGACGCGGGCCTGCGTTCCGGTAGAAAAAGCAAGCAGCCTGCGGAGGCCCCGTCGTGACGAAAACCGTCCTGCTTTCTAACGCCTATGTGGCGACCATGGACGGCCAGCGCCGGGAGTTGCCCGGCGGCTGGGTTCTGGTCACGGACAATCAGATTACGGCAGTGGGAGCCGCCACGGACCCGGAGCCCGAGGCGTCGGAGCGCATCGATCTCGCCGGGCACGTGCTGCTGCCCGGCCTGATCAACACCCACCACCACATGTACCAGACTCTGACCCGCGCCGTGCCGGAGGCGCAGGACGTGTCGCTGTTCGGCTGGCTGCGTGCGCTGTATCCGATCTGGGCGCGTCTGACGCCGGAGATGATCCGGGCCTCTACACGCACAGCAATGGCGGAACTTCTGCTGTCGGGCTGCACGACCAGCAGCGATCATCTCTATCTGTTTCCCAATGGCGCTTGCTTGGACGACCAGATCGAGGCAGCCGAGGAGATGGGCATGCGCTTCCACGCCGCGCGCGGCTCCATGAGCGTTGGCGAAAGCGACGGGGGCCTGCCGCCGGACGCGCTGGTCGAGAACGAGCGTTCGATTCTGGCCGATACGCAACGCGTGATCGAGCGGTGGCATGACGCCTCGCGCTTCTCGATGCGACGGGTTGTCGTCGCGCCGTGTTCGCCGTTTTCGGTCAGTGAGGGGCTGATGCGCGACGCGGCGTTGCTCGCCCGCGCCACAGGCACGACCCTGCACACGCATCTCGCCGAGAACGATAGCGACGTCTCCTACAGCCTGGAGAAATTCGGAAAGACGCCTGCCCGTTACGCGGAAGATCTCGGCTGGCTTGGCGAGGGCGTGTGGCACGCGCATTGCGTGAAACTCGATCAGGACGGCATTTCGAGGTTTGCGGCGACGCGAACAGGCGTCGCGCATTGCCCCTGCTCGAACATGCGTCTGGGCTCGGGCATTGCGCCGGTGCGCAGGATGCGCGCGGCGGGAGTGCCGGTGGCGCTAGGCGTTGACGGTTCGGCGTCGAACGACGGCGGCCACATGCTGGGCGAGGCGCGACAGGCGATGCTGCTGGGCCGCGTGCTGGATCAGACGAACGGGCCGTTGCTGGGTGCGCGCGAGGTGCTGGAGATCGCGACGCGGGGAGGGGCTCGGGTGCTTGGCCGCGATGACGTCGGGACGATTGAGCCCGGTATGGCGGCGGACCTCGCGGCGTTCGATATCTCGGGGATCGAGCACGCGGGGGCGCAGTGCGATCCGCTCGCGGCGTTGCTGTTCTGCTCGCCGGTGCGTGCGGCGCTGACGATGGTGAACGGTCAGGTGCTGGTGCGTGGCGGGGTTTTACTGGTCGCGGATGAGCGTGGGTTGGTGGCGGACCATAACCGGCTTGCTCGGGATCTGCTTAATGGGTGAGTCGCAGGGTTGCCTTCTTTTTCTTAAGAGAAAGAAACAAAAAGACTTTTCTGTTTTGATAGATGTTGTGTCGGTCGGGTCTTTCTCATAGCCGGGAAACTGAGGCCGTCATTTTGACTGCTTCGGGGTAAGCGGACGGTCCGGTCATCGGTAATGAAGAGAGAAAGTCGTCAGACTGACACTTAACTGATCTCCAGAAAGTTTTCATCTCTACACACGGCTAAACAGCGGTACTATTCGAGGATTAGTTGGAGCGGGGGTTGCGCTCGAATACGTTCTAACAGGCGCTCCTTTAATTGTGAATCAGAGCGGGCGACCTCTATGAGGTTGTTAAGCGCCGTCCGCACGTCATTAATAAAGGGAATAAAATTCAGGATTACAGTATCATCACGAGGCGGGGCCTTTTGAGCGGGGATTAGGTTACCCACCCCATGCCCGATCATAATTGATCCAGTCCGACCCCGCCCACTGGGCTCGCCATACAAGCTGAAGGCATGTGCCAAACCACATCTGAGAGTGCGATACATCTGCTCCGGCAAGTCATTGGAGCCACTTCTATAGGTGAATTGGGAATATGCTTTCGGAAAAAACTGATTGATGAAAGACGTGAAATATTCATTCCCTGATTGGTATTTTAATTTTCCTGTTTTTTGATCTGTGACTTGAATCTTGGTTAGGGAGGCAAGATAGTCCAAGGATACCGACAGCCCCACAAAATCCCAGACGGTACCACGACTGTCTCTTTCTAGTTCTAAAAATCTTTCAAGCATATAACTCTTAAATTTTTCGAGTTCATCATTGTTCTCTAAATTCATAAGTCCAGACTTACTATTTAGGTTTCAGAGCAGATTAAATCTCTTGTTTCAGTGGTCATTGAGGCAGATTCTGTTTCGAAAATGTCAGTGTGACAGGTTTGCGGCCGGCATGAGAGGCGAAAGCTGACGTATTTGCCCATGAAGTAATCGTTCACAAAAAAGCCCCTCGTCCAAACAAGGGGCTCTTCCGTTTTCAACTCTGCCGCGGCCCTCAGGCAACCTACCCCTGCGCTGCAACAATACCTGCACGCACCGCGTCCAGCGCCGCATCGGCGGCCCCAACGTCCGGTCCGCCAGCCTGCGCCATGTCGCGCCGCCCGCCGCCGCCCTTGCCGCCCAGCGCGGCGCTTGCGGCGCGGACGAGGGCCACTGCGTCGATGGCTTCCGGCAGTTCCGGGTTCACGGACACCACTACGGTTCCCTTGCCGTCGGCGGTGGAGACAAGCGCCACCACGCCCACGCCGATCTGCTTACCGATGGTCTCGGCCAGCCCCTTTAGTTCACGCGCGGGCGTGTCGCCGATGTTGCGGCCTGCGAACGGAACGCCAGCGATGGTCTCGACGCCTGCGGCTTCGGTTCCACCGGCTGCGAGCTTGCGCTGCAGATCAGCGATGCGCTTTTCCATCGCCTTGCGCTCTTCGAGGATCGTCGCCAGCCGCTCTGGCGCTTCCGCGGCGTTAACGCGCAGCATGGCGGCGATCTGGAACAGCCGCTCGTCATTCAGGTTGGCGGCGGCTTCGGCGGCGGGACCGGCGAGGGCTTCGATCCGACGGACGCCCGCCGACACGCCGCTTTCCGAGGAAATGCGAAACAGGCCGATATCGCCGGTGCGCGCGACATGGGTGCCGCCGCACAGTTCCACGGACCAGCCGGACTTGTCGTCGGAGGCGCCCATGGAGACGACGCGGACCTCGTCGCCGTATTTCTCGCCGAACAGGGCCATGGCGCCTTCGGCGACGGCCTGCTCCGGCGTCATGATGCGCGTCGTCACCGCGGTGTTTTCACGGATGCGGGCGTTCACCTCGGCTTCGACCTCGGCCAGTTCCTCGCGCGTGATCGGGCGCGGCTGGCTGACGTCGAAACGCAGGCGGTCCGGCGCGTTCAGGCTGCCTTTCTGCGTGACGTGTTCGCCCAGACGCCGACGCAGCGCCTCGTGCAGCAGATGCGTCGCGGAGTGGTGGGCGCGAATCGCGCTGCGCCGCGTATGATCGACGACGGCGTGGATGGCGAGGCCGGGCTTCACGGTTCCTTCGGTGATCGTGCCGTAATGCACCAGCAGGTCGCCGAGCTTCTTTTGCGTGTCGGTGACGGCGATGCGAACGCCCGGCGCGGTGATCTCGCCCGTGTCGCCGACCTGTCCGCCGCTTTCGCCGTAGAACGGAGTCTGGTTGAGCAGGATGGCGACCTGTTCGCCGGGACCTGCGCTCTCGACCAGACGGTCGCCGAGCGCGATCGCCTGAATCTCGCCGTCCGCGACTTCAGTGCTGTAGCCGAGGAACTCGCTCGCGCCGAAACGGTCGCGCGCTTCGAACCAGACGGTCTCCGTCGCGGTGTCGCCGGAGCCGGTCCACGCCGCGCGGGCGCGCTCGCGCTGCTGCTTCATCGCGGCGTCGAAACCCTCGACGTCGACCGTGTGGCCGCTGGAACGCAGCGCGTCCTGCGTCAGGTCGAGCGGGAAGCCGAATGTGTCATACAGCTTGAAGGCCACGTCGCCGGGCAGGGCGCCGCCCGATGGCAGCTTGTCGGTTTCTTCGCCGAGCAGGCCGAGGCCGCGTCCAAGCATCGCCTTGAAGCGCTCTTCCTCGCCGAGCATTGTCTCACGGATCAGCGCCTCGGCCTGTCCCAGTTCGGGGTAGGCGGCGCCCATCTGACGGATCAGCGCGGGCAGCAGTTTGTAGAAGACCGGATCGGTCGTGCCCATCATGTGCAGATGCCGCATGGCGCGGCGCATGATGCGGCGCAGCACGTAGCCGCGTCCATCCTTTGCGGGCAGGACGCCGTCGGCGATCAGGAAGGCGGTGGAGCGCAGGTGATCGGCGATCACGCGATGGCTGGACTTGAACTGTCCGTCCGGGTCCTGTCCGGTCGCGTCGGCGGAGGCGAGGATCAGGGCGCGCAGCGTGTCGGTGTCGTAATTGTCGCGCTTGCCCTGCATGATCGCGGCGAAGCGTTCAAGGCCCATGCCGGTGTCGATCGACGGACGCGGCAGCGGCGTGCGCGTGCCTGGCGGGTCTTCGAAGAACTGCATGAACACGAGGTTCCAGATCTCGACGAAGCGGTCTCCGTCCTCATCAGGCGAGCCCGGCGGGCCGCCCGGAACGTCAGGGCCGTGGTCGTAAAAGATCTCGGAACAGGGGCCGCAGGGGCCGACGTCGCCCATGCGCCAGAAATTGTCGGAGGTGGGGATGCGGATGATGCGGTCGTCGGAAAGACCGGCGATCTTGCGCCAGAGCGCCGCCGCGTCTTCGTCTTCCGAGTAGACGGTGACCAGCAGCTTGTCTTTCGGCAGCGCGAAATCACGCGTGATCAGGTTCCACGCAAGTTCGATGGCGAGCGGCTTGAAGTAATCGCCGAACGAGAAATTGCCCATCATCTCGAAGAACGTGTGATGGCGCGCGGTATAGCCGACGTTGTCGAGGTCGTTGTGCTTGCCGCCTGCGCGGACGACTTTCTGCGCTGTCGTGGCCCGGTTGTAGGGGCGCGTTTCCTGCCCTGTGAAAACGTTCTTGAACTGCACCATTCCGGCGTTGGTGAACAACAGCGTCGGGTCGTTGCGGGGAACGAGGGGGGAGGACGGCACGATCTGGTGCCCCTGCGACGCGAAATAATCGAGGAACGCGGCGCGGATGTCGTTTGTCGTAGGCATGGCGGCGGACGGATATCCCGGGGATATGGATGCGTGGCGCCCGAGGACAGCCGCGCGGCCGAAAGATGGTCGGAAACTGGTTCTCAGGCAGATTTAACCTAGTCGAGGCCGCCCCGGAAGTGTCGGGGACGACGCTCTGCTCGCCAGAACGGATTTATGCAGCGGCGCTGTCTTCTGAATCGGGTTTTTCTGCGCTGGTCAGACCCGTCGCGATCTCGGCCAGATCAAGGGCGGACTGGGGTGGCCGTTCGCGAAAAACAAGACGTTGGCTGAGATTGAAATTCGCCAGCATTCCCGTGAGCGACCCGACGGCGATGGCTACGACCGGGTGCTGGACGCAGAATGGCTCCAGATAAAACAGCAGATAGACCGCACCGCGATTGAGGAGAAAGCCGAGGCTGTTGGCTGTCAGAAACCGAAGCCACTGCAGCACTGGATGTTCGTCCAGCCCGACGCCACGGAACGTCCAGAGACGATTGGCCAGCCAATTGAGTGAGGCGGCGACGAAATAGGCCGCAAGGGTTGCCAGACCTAGCCCGATAACTGGGCGAAGCGCGTAGACCGTGCCGGTATCCCAGAGAAAACCGAGGCTGCCGATTACGCCGAACTTCAGGAATCGCTGCACCTGGGCGAGGTGCTGGGCGGAGAGAGGCGGAAGGGCGGGGGCCATGTCACCTTAGATCCTGATCGCGTGAAGCTGCCGTGGCAAGGCGCACTGAAAGCAAGGTGTTTCGCAGCGGACGATAGGCAAGAAAAAAGGGCGCCGAATGGCGCCCTTTCCTCCGATATCCAGACTGGATCGACGAGTCGATCAGTGCAGGATGATCTCGACGCGACGGTTCTGCGGCTCGCGGGTGTTCGGACCCGTCGGGACCAGCGGGTGCTGCTCGCCGTAGCCGTGAATGTCGATGGCGGTCGCCGGAACGCCGTCACGGATCAGTTCAGCCTTCACGCTGTCAGCGCGGCGGATGGACAGGCCCATGTTATACTTCGCACCCGAAGCGCCGCCACGAGCCGACGAGTTGTCGGTGTAGCCGTTGACTTCGATGCGGGTCGTCTGAACGTGCGTCGAAGCCTGAGCAGCTTCGGCGACGATCTGGCGAGCGCGCGCCGTGAGGATCGACTTATCCCAGTCGAAGAACACGAGGTACGTGCGAGCCGGAGCAACGACCGGCGGCGGAGCAACCGGAGCCGGCGGCGGCGGCGGCGGAGCCGTGTCGAACGCGTAACGCAGGCTCAGGATGAACTGATGGTTGAAGCGGTGATCAAAGTTCACGTTGCCCTTGTGAATCCCGGACGGGTTCCACGAGGTCGACGAATAGGAACCGTCCGTGAACGTCTGGCCGATCATGCGGTATTCGGTCGTGATCGCGAGGCCCGGAACCGACGGAATGTCGTAAGCCGCACCGACGATGCCCTGATAGGCGAAGCCACCGTTCGTTCCGCCGACGCGGTTCACGTTGCCGTTCGCGTAGGTGGTGGTGATCGGGTTGTAATGCTGCCACAGGTAACCGGCGCCAACACCGACAAACGGCGTGATCGGCGCATCGATGCCGAACTGCTTCAGGTCAATGTCATACAGGACGTTGACGAAGCCGCCATAGGACTGATCGCTGCCGCTGGTCGAGCCCGCGACAGGCGTCGCGTTGCGGTGATTGATCTGCGAGTAGTTGTAGACGCCTTCGAGTTCAGCGCGGAGGCCGTTGCCGAAGCCCCAACCGAACGCGCCGAAGCCCGTGAAGCCGTCCTTGTGACGGAACTTCGAGGACGTGCCGGAATTGGATTCAGATCCGTCCGCCTGCGTCGTCGGGGAGAAGTGAGCGTGCTGGGTCTGGGTCAGATCATAGCCGCCACCGAGATTGATATAGGGGCCAGTGATCGTCGTGGCCGATGCAGCCACAGGCGCCGCGGCCATCAAGGTTGTTGCGAGTAACGCCGTGCGGAGACGCATTTTTTCGTCCTCTTCCCTCATCTGTCGGGGCTGACGCCTACCATCGGCGTGTCAGCCCCCGCAAGATGTCTGAAAGCCCTATAGGGCCAGCGGTTCCTTCAATGGAACCCGCTGTTTAGCGCTATCAGACATTACAAGCCATAAGCGTGTTTTATATGCAACACTTCATTTCGGTAGGCAAAAATTTAGGCAGAAAATAAGGCGGCCGAAACGACCGCCCTTCAAGCATATCCCTGCTTATGGCGCTTTTAATACGCCGACGCGCAGATTGGCATTAAAATCATGCCCATAACGTGTTCGTTTTCGTAATAGTTTTGCTTCTCAGCTATTCGCCAGGTGCATCGCTAATGTTCACGGCGCCGTCTTCGATCAGAACCTGGCGCACCAGAGACATCGGCACATCGCGAGAACTGAACGCCTGTCCGATGCCCTTCACCAGAACGAAGCTCAGCTTTCCGTCGCTCATCTTCTTGTCACGCGCCATGTGGGCGACAAGCGCATCCGCCGTGACGGCGCGGGCGAGCGACGAGATGCGCGATGGCATCTCATGCGCCTCGAGATGTGCGGTCACGCGGTCGAGGTCTTCCTGCGGGCAGACGCCAAGCCGCACTGAGAGCAGGAAGGCCAGACGCAGGCCGATCGAGACTGCTTCGCCGTGCAGCAGGCTGCCGTCGTAACCCATCTCCGCTTCCAGCGCGTGCCCGAACGTGTGGCCGAGATTCAGGAGCGCCCGACCGCCGTCGGAGCGGCGTTCGAATTCATCGTCTGCAACCACCGACGCTTTGAATGCGCAGGCGCGCTCAACTGCTTCCGTCAGGGCCCCGGCGTCCTGGGAGAGAACGGCCGAGGCGTTCGCTTCGCACCACGCAAACAGCTCAGGATCGCTGATCAGTCCGGCCTTGAGGATTTCGGCGTAACCAGCGACCAACTCCCGCTGAGGCAGGGTGCGTAGAGTGGAAACGTCCGCGAGAACTGCGATCGGTTGATGAAACGCGCCGAGAAGATTCTTGCCCCAACTCGTATTGATTCCGGTCTTTCCGCCAACCGACGAATCGACCTGAGACAGCAGGGTGGTCGGGATCTGCGCGAACGGCAGCCCGCGCAACGTTGTCGCGGCTACGAATCCGGCGAGGTCCCCAACGATTCCGCCGCCGAAGGCGATGATCGTCGTCCGGCGTTCCACGCCCGATTCCAGCACGGCGTCCGTTACACGTTTGTACTCTTCGAGAGATTTCGATCGCTCTCCGGGAGGAACGATCACGGTTTGCGAATGGATTCCCGAATCAGAAAGGGAGTCGAGCAGGCTTTGCAGATGAAGCGAGGCGACTGTTTCGTCCGTGATCACGACGACTCGCGGTTGGGGAAGCAGCGGCGCCAGCAGCAGGCCGGCGCGGGCCAGCAGGCTGGAGCCGATCACAACTTCGTATGACGCTCTTTCAAGCGTGATCGCGAGGCGGTGAGGCCGTCTGTTTTGCGCCAGCGCCTCGATGACTCGTGATGTCCCGTTATCCACGTTGTCGTCTCCACATTGCACGATGACATCTGCTTCCGCGTATATCGGGTGGCGTTCTGTCATCAGTCTTTCCAGCACCTCTTTGGGACGTGCGTCGTTCAGCAGGGGGCGATGCGAGCGTCCGGCGACCCGCCTCACCAGCATCGGCAGGGGGCAGCGCAACCACACCGACGTCGCGCGTTCCCTAATCAGCGCCCGGGTTTCGGCGTTCATGAACGCGCCGCCTCCGGTGGCCAGGACGCATGGCGGCCCATCGAGCAGGCGTCGGATCACGCGTCGTTCGCCCTCACGAAACGCCTGCTCTCCATAAAGGCGGAATACGTCGCTGATAGAGCAACCGGCGGCCCGCTCTATTTCGGCGTCGGCGTCAACGAAGCCGAGCATCAGGCGTTCGGCCAGCCTGCGGCCGATCGTGCTTTTTCCGGCGCCCATAAGGCCGATCAAAACGATGCTGCGTCCGGAAAGAGGCCCGAATCCGGCGGCTGAGCGCACCGCGTCGAGATTGAGCGGCAGGTCGAGCGGCGTCGTGACGGCGTCCGCGTCTTCGTTTTCCGAATAGACGTCGGCGGCTTCGGCGTTGGTATGGGCTTGGCGAGTGCGTGACATGGGCGGCATCGTAACATAGAGCGGGAGAAGACCCGCTATTGCGTGGAGGCCGGGCGCGAGCCCGACAGTTTTGGAGCATAGAGACAGGAATGCGTCGACTCGTCATCATTGTGGCCGCTCTGGTCGTCGTAATTCTCGTCGGAGGGATAGCGATGCTGGGAACTTCGCCGCAGCCCCCCGTCCAGCAGGTCGTTCATAAAAACCTGCCGTCCAGCGCATTCGCCTCCAGCGCGCCACCTGCGGAAGCGCTTCCGAACGTCATTCCGCCGGGTGCGATGACGGCTCCCGCGGCATCCGTCCCGGCCGTTACGGCCCCGTCGGCGGCTTCTCCGGTCCCTTCGTCGACATCGGCGGCTTCCGGGCGCTGAGGCCGTGCGCGGCCGGGCGGGCGCTTGTGCGGTTCATCGTCGGCTACGGCTGTATGGTCGCCAATAAAAGGCGGAACCAACAGTGACCGGCGGTCTGGTGGACGCTTTTCTCGAAATGCTTGCGGCGGAGCGCGGCACCGCTCCGGCGACGTTGGCCGCGTACGCGCGCGATCTTTCTGAATGCTCCGACAGCCTCGCCGCGCGGGGCGAAGCCTTGCCGGACGCTTCTGGCGAGGGGTTGCAGGCATGGGTGGCGGAGATGGGCGCCGCAGGGTTATCGCGCCGCACGATCAGCCGCCGTGTTTCCTGCGTCCGACAATATTTTCTCTTCCTGCTCCGGGACGGTCGACGGACTGACAATCCAGCGGCCAGACTCGATGCGCCGTCACCGCATGACTCGCTTCCGAAATTTCTCTCTGAGGCGGAGGTTCTGTCGCTCATCAGAGCTTGTCGCCCTGACGAGAGGGCGACGCCGGAATTGGCGCGTAGGCTGTTGGTCGGGCGTGCGGCGATAGAGCTGCTCTATTCAACCGGGCTTCGTGTTTCAGAGTTGCTGGCGCTGCGCAGGGTCGCCTTTCGGGATCGCGCGCGAATGCTTCTTGTAAGAGGCAAAGGCGGTCGGGAGCGATTGGTTCCGTTATCGGACCCCGCACGGGAGGCGGCAACGGCGTTGATGCGTGCGGACGAAATGAAGGACAGCCCGTTTGTTTTTCCCGGGCGCAATCCGCTGCGCGCGCTCACACGGCAGGGTTTTGACAAGATCCTTGCGGACATCGCTATTCGGGCGGATCTCGATGTCGCGCGGTTGTCGCCGCACACGCTGAGGCATTCGTTCGCGACGCATATGCTCGCACACGGTGCGGATTTACGGACGCTGCAGACATTGCTTGGGCACGCCGACATAGCGACAACACAAATATATACGCATGTGCAGGCCGACAGGCTGCGCGAGATCGTGCTCGCTCATCATCCACTGGGAGAGAGTGCCGACTCGGTAGAAGACGACGCGTCGCCCTCAGAAGGTGGTTGATCCGCCGACGATCTGAGGACCACGAGGGACGAGGGTTGGGCTTTAGCGTCCGCATGCCGAAGGTGTGTGGCCGGGGCTGTCTGGCGCGCCGATGACGACAAAACCCCCGTATCGCCACGACTCGCTGCGCGTTTCCTGCTGGTACGGACCTGCCAAAGACGCAGGTCTGAAGTAAAAGATGTGCGGTCGTTGCGCTGTGAAGCTTGGCTTTGCGCGCCACTGTGCTATCGCCATCCGCCATGCGTCAGTTTCTGGACTTTGAGAAGCCGGTCGCCGAGCTTGAGACCAAGATCGACGACCTGCGAAATATGGCCGCCTCGAGCGAGGGCGCGCCTGATGGTGTCAATATTTCCGACGAGATCTCGCGTCTGTCGGACAAGGCGGAGAAGCAGCTTCGCACGCTGTATGCGAAGCTTACTCCCTCGCAGAAAGTGCAGGTCGCGCGTCATGCGCAGCGTCCGCATGCGCTGGATTACATCCGCGCGACGATCTCCGATTTCACGCCGCTGGCGGGCGACAGGCAGTTCGCCGACGACAAGGCCGTTGTCGGCGGTCTGGGCCGGTTCAATGGCCAGTCCGTGGTGGTGATCGGCACGGAACGTGGGTCGGATCTCGATACGCGGCTTGTCCACAACTTCGGCATGGCTCGCCCGGAAGGCTATCGCAAGGCCATGCGCCTGATGGAGTTGGCTGGGCGTTTCGGCCTGCCGATTCTGACATTCGTCGATACGTCGGGCGCGTGGCCCGGCATCGATGCGGAAGCGCGCGGGCAGGCCGAGGCTATCGCCCGTTCGATCGAGACCTGCCTGACAGTTCCCGTGCCGCTGGTTGCAACGGTGATCGGTGAGGGCGGATCAGGCGGCGCCGTGGCGCTGGCGTCAGGCGACCGCGTGTTGATGCTGGAGAACGCCATCTATTCCGTCATTTCGCCGGAAGCGTGCGCGTCGATTCTCTGGAGAGACCCGAAGCAGGCCACGACTGCGGCGGAGGCTCTCAAGCTGACAGCGCAAGACCTGCAGAAACTTGGGCTGATCGACAGAATCGTGACCGAGCCTGTCGGCGGCGCACAGCGGGATCCGGCGTCGACCATAGAGAGCGTAAGGAACGCGATTTCGGAAGAACTCGCGCAACTGGTCGGGTTGGAGCCTGCGCTTCTGGTCGCGCAACGGCGAGACAAGTTCGTCGCTATGGGGCGTGACGCTCTGGCGTGATGTTTTCGGGCGCGGGTCACGCGCCCGACAGGCTCGGGGGCTTCCGGCTACAGCGCGACGCTCTCGAAGCGACAGAGCTTCAAAGTGGCTGTTGCCGAGGCGGCATCTTCTTCCGCCAGATACTCGTCGTTCACCCCTCAGATGGGCGATTCTCCCTCGATTGGATCGCCGCCCGCCGCAACGATCAGGTTGCGGATTTCCTCAGACGCCGCCGCCACATGGTCGGCGTTCGCGCCTTTGGCGACCAGAGCGACTCCCCGTCGTCCGTCCCCGCGCATAAAGGGGTAGGAGCCGATGTCGAGATCCGGAAAACGATTCTGCACCGCTTCCAGCGGCGCGGCGATCATGCTCTCGAACAGCGTCGTCGTATGCCAGGTGCGCGACGTGATCGGCGATCCGCGAAGGAGGTCAGGTTCCACCGCCTCATACATCGATTGCATGATGGACGGCACGCCAGCCATCACATGGACGTTGCCGATCGTGAAGCCGGGAGCGACGGAGGCTTTGTTGACGATTGGCGTCGCTCCTTTCGGCAGCATGGCCATTCGACGCCGCGCCTCGGAGAACTGGTCGACGCCGTAGTGCGCCTCCATCCGGGCGGCGGTTTCCTGATGCAGTTCGAGCGTCGTGCCGAACGCTTCGGCGATGCAGGCGGCGGTGATGTCGTCGTGGGTCGGACCGATCCCTCCGGTGGTGAACACCTGCCCGAAGCGCGCCTTCATCTCTGTCACGGTGGTGACGATAGTCTCCCGGATATCCGGGATGATTCTGACCTCGCGCAGTGGCGCGCCGAGTGCGCCCAGCCTCTGGGCCAGAAAACGAATATTGGCGTCCTGTGTTCGCCCCGAGAGAATTTCGTTGCCGATGACGATCAGCGCGGATGTTGGGTTCATCGGGAGCTATCCTGTCCTTGGCCCGTTTTCCGGGCGTGTTTTCGCGACCCTGTGTGGGGGCCAATTTTCCGAAATCGTCGCTCGGTTGAGGTGATGGAGGACGGTTGATTCTTTTTGAGCGAGCGCGCCGTGCCGGGCAATGCGCCCATGTGCGGTTGAACGCTCTGTTCGACGGAGTGTGCGCCGTGTGTCCGGATTTAGCCAGCGGACGGCGCCCGTTTCGGCGTCAAAGCAGGTCGCGTAGCAGCGGAATGAATGGCAGGTCTGCGGCGGGCATCGGATAATCTGCGAGTTGTTCCGCAGCGACCCATTTCAGGGTCTGGCCCTCCTTCGGCTGGGGCGCGCCCTTCCAGCGGCGACAGACATATAGCGGCATCAGAAGGTCAAACGTCTCGTAAGCGTGAGACGCGAAGGTAAACGGGGCGAGGCAGGCGCTGGTCACGTCGAGTCCCAGTTCCTCGTTCAGTTCGCGAATTAACGCAGCCTCGGGCGTTTCTCCGGGTTCAACCTTGCCGCCCGGAAACTCCCACAGGCCCGCCATCGGCTTGCCTTCGGGGCGTCTGGCCAGAAGGATGCGGCAATCGACGTCAATCAGAGCGGCCGCGGCCACGAGGACCAGCTTTCGTGCGACGCCTGTGGCGATCGGCGCTGCGATAGCGTCGCTCGATCCGGCGTCAAAGTCGCCTCGCGACGCCTCGAACAAGTGGATCGGGATTTCACCGCCGCGCGCCATGAAGGGCTGCGAACCTTCTCCGATTTGACGAAAGCCGACGCGCCGGAGCACAGCGGCCGAGGCCGGATTGTCCTGCGCCACGGTCGCGCGCAACGCCTGAATGTCCAGGTTGGCCATAGCCCAGCGGGCGACGCGCCCGGCGGCGAGGGTTGCGACGCCACGTCCCCAGAAGGGCTTGCCGATCCAGTATCCCAGCCGGGCGACCTTGATGGCCGGGTTTTTTTCAAGCGTGAGGCCTACGCACCCGATCAGGGCCTCGTCGCCGTCCAGAATCGCGAAATGGTGGCTTTCGCCTCGCGCCGCCTGCTCGCGGGTGCTGGCGATCCATTCCATGGCGAGTTCGCGGGGGTAGGGGAACGGCAGTCGGCTTAACATCCGGATGACGTTCCAGTCGTTCACCAGACGGTGCATCCCGCTGGCGTCGCTGACGTCGAGGGCCCGGAGACGATAGGGCCCTGCCTCAAGGTCAGGCGTCCGGGTGGTATGATGACTTTCCACGAGTGATCAGGTCGGCTTGCCGTCTGGCTTCGTGGCTCCGGCTTTCTTCCTCGCGCCCGAAGTGCGTTTGCCGGACCGCGAATCAGATTTGGCGCGGGCCGCCGTCACGTTTTCAGGCGCCGGAGCGTCACTGAGTGACGGCTGCTCAATGACAGGAGCGGCGGCAGCGTCTTCCTGGCCTTGTGACGACGAGGATTGCGGAGAGGTCTCTTGTGGCGAACTGTCCGGCGTTGAAGCATTTGGCTGAACGCCGCATTCGGCGAGCAGGCTGCGAAGCGCGTTGATGACCGGAAAAACTTCCTGATTGTGATCGCCGCCCAGCTCGTTCCACGCCTTTTGTTCCAGTTCGACGATTTCGCGGTCCTCCGCGAAAATACGCTCTGTGAACGCCACGAGGAACGGCCAGGCGAGGTCGAGGAGGCCGGGGACGCCGGGCTTCTTGACCGACAGCAGGCCGAAAGTGCGGTTGGTGAGTTGGTCCGCGTCCTGCGGCGTGTAGGCGATCCACAGGTCCATGACGGGTGCTTCGTCGCCGGTCTGGATTCGCAGAGTCTGGAACGGGTATTCGGTGCGGATCGTCATGACATCGCGGTCTGCGTATTTGGCCGACGCGTCGCGACGTTCTCCGAAAATTAGTGCCTCGCCGAGGGGCTGCTTGCCGCTGGTACGCGCGAAACTGTAGCGCGCTTCAACAAGACCGGGCTCGCGCTTCTGGCCGAGAAAGCGGGGACGCATTTGCCCCATCTGCTTCATGTGCATGAACTGATGGTTCATATCCATCAGGTTCTCGTGCATGAAACTGTAGTGGCAGGCGACATGGCGCCCGAAGCGGCGGGTTTTGTAGGCTGTATTGTTGCTTTGAGCCAGTTCGCGGCGCAGCGGCTTGGCGGCGGCTTTCTCGGGATCTCCCGGAAAGACGAAGATCAGGCCGTCCTGTTCCCGCACTGGATAGGTGCGCACGCCGTTCGGCAGTTTGCCTTTGCCAAGATACGGCACGTCGATGCAGCGGCCGGAGCGGCCATAGGCCCAGCCGTGGTAGCAACATTGAACGGATTGCCCGCACACGCGCCCTTTGCTGAGCGGCACCTGACGATGGGCGCAACGATCTTCGAGAGCGAAGACGGGGCCTTCATCGGGTCTGACCAGCGCTATGGGCTGTCCAGCGTAACGTGTGGCGATAACCTTGCCACGCTTCAGTTCGCGGCTCCAGGCGACGGGATACCAGAAATCCGGATCGCAATGGATGCGGCGAAGATCCTGTCCGGCGGCGTTTTTTGGAGATGCGGACCGATTTTCGGTGTCTGTAGCGTCAGTCGACGTTTCAGAATCCGATCCCGCGATCACGGGATCGAGGCATGCCTCGGTGGATTCTGAGGGACTTTCGGTCGGAAGAAACTGGCCCATCGTACCCCTTTTTCGCGCTCTCCTGCGCCCTCGCTCCGCCGCGATGAAGCGGCGGAGCGAATCTCGGCGAACTCTTCGCTTATATCACCCAGTTCGTGGTGACGAAGTGAACTGGATCAATATCAGGGATAACGTATGAATTATGAATGAGGCGCCCGAACGGCGGTGACTTCGATTTCGATCAGCCAGCCGGGGTTGGCGAGGTGAGCCACTTCGAACGCGGAGCGGACGGGCAGGTTGGGCTGCGCTGCTGTCCCGAAGAACTGCGTGTAAGCCTTCATCATGCCTGCGAAATCGAGCTTGCCGAGCTTCGGATCCGTGACCATGTACATGTGCATCTGCACGACGTCGCCCATCGTCAGGTTCAGCTTGGCGAGAGCGTCCTGAATTTTTTCCAGTGCGCCACGCGTCTGCGTCTCGGTGTCGCCGTAGGCGGCGAGGGTCTTCGGATCAGCCGACTTGTTCGTCGGTGGGGAACCCATGCCGCTGAGATAGATCGTCGAGGCGCCGGGCGGCACTTCGATGGCCTGAGCGATCGGGAAATGACCCGCCGGGTCGGTGTGCCGGACGACGCTGTCGGCGGCCGACGCGCTGGCGGCGCCGAAGGCGGCGACGCTGGCGATCGCGAAAGTCAGGTTACGGATCGTGGAGTTCATTGCTTATTGCTCTTCCATCTGAACGGGCTGCCGCATCTTCGCAACATCCTCCGGCTTGACGGTTCCATCGAAATGGTTGCCGAAGCTCGTGCGAATATAATTGACGACATCCGCAATCTGCTTGTCTGAAAGCATGCCTGCGAACCAGGGCATGCCCGCACGGCCGTTCAATACCATATAAACAGGGTATCCGGCGCTTTGCAGGCGTCCGTCGCCGGCGAATGCGGGGAAGCCCGAACTAGCCCCGGCCGCGCCCTTGCCGCCGGGCATATGACAACCCTGACAGACATGCTCATAGACGGCGGCGCCGGTGTTGAGCGGCTGTACGCGCCCAACGACAGAACTGGCGGAGTCCGCGTGGGCCTGCCGGGCTGTCAGCGCGGGAGCCGCCGTCGCGGCGACGGCGAGTGCGGCGAGAAGATAAGAACGCATCAGGCGGCTCCGATGGCGCGTTTGTGCAGGGAGGTGATCGCCGCGAGCGAGGACAGGATAGCGCCCTCCTGCCAGCAACCCACGTAGGACGCATGCTCGCCAGCGAGCACGATGCGGTTGTCCATCGTGACCAGCGCTTTGTAGTGCTGCTTGCGCGCCTGCTCGGACCACATGCTGCAGCAGCCGAGCGTCCATGGCATGCGGCTCCATGCGAAGCCGACGCCGTTGGAAAACTCTTCGCGATACTGAGGATGAATCTTGAGGCCTTGTTCGATGCCCGCCTGAACGCGCTGTTCCGGCGTCATACCTGCGAAGTCGTAGGCGGCGGGGCCGAACATGTAGCCGCCGAGAAGTACGCCGGGGCCTTTGGAGAAGATGCCGCCGGACGGGTAGGAGATCTGGCTGATCGGTTGGTCGGTGAAGCTGATGCCGCCGTAGATCTGTTCATCCTGTTCCCAGAAGCGACGCTTGAACTCAAGACCCAGCTTGACGGAAGACGCGTAGGGAACGGCCGAGATCGCGGCTTTCAAAGGACCGCTGACCTGCACGTCGAGCTGCGACAGGACCGGAAGCGGGATGGTGCAGACGCAGTAATCGGCCTCCACCTCACGCATGGCGCCGCCGTGAGCCATATCCGCGTAGGACACTTTCACGCCGTGGTCGTCCTGATGGATCGCCGTCACCTTGCAGTTCAGCGTGATCAGGTCGTGAACCTGCTTGATGAAGCCCTTGCCGATATTGTCCATGCCGCCGACCGGCTGGAACATGGTCGTCTGCATGTCGAGGCGTTCATGGAACGACATGAACTGCCACAGACCCGACTTCATGATTTCGTCGCGAGGCAGCAGGTCGGACGGAATGGGTTCGCCGTCGATGCCGCCACCCTGGGGACGCTCGAAGCCGCGGCGGAGGGAGCTGCGGACGCCCTTCACCCAAGCACCGTTATTCTCAAGACCGGCCCAGCCGCGCATCGCGGCCCCGACGTGCTCGCGCTCGTCCTTGGACATGACGTCGTCCAGCTTGTGCTGGTCGATAGCTTTGGCCAGCAATTCCGCCGTGTAGCCGGTGAAGTCGGAGGCATAGTCACGGTAACGCACAGGTTTGCCGCCGAACATGGCGGAGGAATGCAGGTAGCTGTTGTGGTTAAGTTCTACGAACGGCTCCAGCGCTACGCCGAATTCCTGACAGTAATGCAGCAGACCCTGATGGTGGTAGGGAATGCGCCACGGACCGGGGTTGATGTAGTTGCCCGGAGCAAAGCCCACTTTCTGGGTGTAACCGCCGAGTTCGTTGACGACGTCGCCGCCGCGGAGCGTGATGTTTCGCCCGCCCGCCCGGTTCTGGTACTCGATGATCTGCACGGCGTAACCGGCTTTACGCAGTTCATATGCGGCCAGCATTCCGGCCAGTCCGGAGCCGAGGATGACGACGCGGGTGCCTTTTTTGGCGCCTTTAAGGTCGGGTGAACCCTTGAAGTCGGTGCCCATCGCGTGACCCATGCTGGTCATTGCCTGATAGAGACCGGCGCTTCCGGCGAGCAACCCGATACGGGTCAGCATCTGCCGACGCGTTGGCGCGGCGTGCTGATGAACGTCCGTCATGCAAAGTCCTTGGTAGTAGGTTGGTGTATATTTCTCGGTCGGGAACATTCCCTACACGGATTGATCGCCCTTGCAAATCAGATCGCGAACCTGTGCATGGCTATGGTTTCGGGACGTGTCCGCTTTGCAACGGGCGCCCCGATTTGATGAAATAATTGTTTAATAAGAGGCGACGAGAGGTGTTGGGGCGGCGGCACAAAACGTTCGGCGAATAGGACGATGGGCGGAGGGCGTTCAGGACACGGGACTGGATCGGTCGACGGGATCGATGACTTGTCTGGGCGATTGGCGCCCGCCGCCCGCCCTCTCCTAATACTTATGTGCTCAGCGTGGCTGAGAGGTCGTCGATGAATTGTTGCGCGACACGGCCTGAGCGGCCGCCGCGGGAGATCGACCACGCATTCGCGCGCATGCATAGATCCTCGTCCGAGATCGTGAGCGACCGTTCTCTGGCGTAACCGCGCACCATCTCCAGGAATGTGTCCTGTGAGCAGGGATGAAAGCCGAGCCACAGTCCGAAGCGGTCCGACAGCGACACCTTTTCCTCCGTGGCTTCGGATGGGTTGATGGCGGTGGCGCGTTCGTTGTCGATCATCTCGCGGGGCATGAGGTGACGTCGGTTGGACGTCGCGTAGAACAGCACGTTGGCGGGGCGGCCGGAGATGCCGCCGTCGAGCACAGATTTCAGCGCCTTGTAATCGCGGTCTTCGCGCTCGAAGGAGAGATCGTCGCAAAACACGATGAAAGAACGCGGCGCGCGGCGGAGCAGTCCGAGCAATTCGGGCAGTGTGGACAGATCCTCGCGTTCGATCTCCACCAGAGCGAGCTTGCCTTCGCCGGGCGGGGCGGCGCCAAATTCGGCGTTTACGGACGCGTGGCAGGCCTTCACGAGCGAGGATTTGCCCATGCCGCGCGATCCCCAGAGCATCGCGTTGTTGGCCGAGAGGCCGCGCGCGAAGTGGCGCGTGTTCTCCAGCAGGGTTGTTTGCTGAGATTCAACGCCTCGGAGCAAACCGATGTCGACATGGGCGACGTGCGCGACCGGGTCCAGCTTGCCGCTCTCGGGGCGCCAGACGAACGCGTCGGCGGTGGAGAGGCCATCCAGCGAAGGCGGGGGAGGGGACATACGCTCCAGCGCGGCTGCGATGCGTTCGAGAGTGGGCAGAAGGTCGGGCTGCGTCATGGGCGTCTTTCCTGTGTCGGCTCTGTTGTGCGAGCGGCATATCCGCAATACACGCGTTGAAGGTGGTGCGAAAACTGGCGGCTGGCTTGACGCGGGCGGCTCAAATTCTATGGTCCCGCCCTGTCTGTCAGCGCTCGTCTGACGTTTGCCTCTGGAAATGATGCCTCGATGTTCGACCTCCTGATTTCTCCCGCTTATGCGCAGTCGGCTGGCGGCGGCGCGTTCAGCACGTCCGGCCTGTTGCAGTTTGCTCCCTACCTGCTTGTATTTGCGATCATGTATTTCGTCCTGATCCGCCCGCAGCAGCAGAAGCAGAAGCAGCTTCGTGAAGGACTGGGCAAGTTGCGCCGCGGCGATCGCGTGCTGACCGCTGGCGGAATTGTCGGCGTGGTTCGTAAGGCCGAAGACGGCGCTGATGAGATCGAGGTCGAGATCGCGCAGAACGTGGTGGTGCGCGTTGCGCGCCAGACCATCAGTTCCGTGCTGAGCAGCGCTTCGAAGCCTGCCAACGACACGGGGGCGACGGGTAAGGCGGCTTCCTGACGCCGTTACGCTCAAACAGGGTTCAGAGACGTCGGTCTGTCGCTTTGTCCTTGAGCCGTTTCAGCCATTGACCTGAACAAGGGCTGCAGGTGGATGCGCCAATCTGCTCGTCTGCCTGATTCAGCGTCTCCGGCCTGCCGTCATTTGACGGACGACCTTCCGCCTGAGAATTCATCTGTGTCGCCTGCGCGGCCTTGGCTGCGGCACGGCTCGCGATTTGCGAAAAGCCAGAATCAGTGCGCACAAGACGCCTGCGATAGAGCCTGCGGCAAGCCAGACTGGCGCTCCCACGCCGCCCATCAAAAACAGGCAGCCAAGGAATCCGGCGGCTGGCGCTACGACGCGCACTGCGGATGAGAGGCCGTCCGCTCGTCCGTCCATTCGAATTTTTTTCTGAGCGCGAGCGTGCGCCATAAAACCGACGCACCAGAGGTCGAACGCCTGCACGACGGCCATTGATGCAGCGCTCATGATCCATACTCCAACCCGATCGTGTTGGCCGAGGCAGGATGCCGCACATGTTTCGTGGTTTCGCGGGCGCGTCCGAGCCGCCACCAGAGAGCGCCGCTGATGGCTGCGAACATGAGAGCAGTCGCGTCGACGCCCCAGTAGGTGCTCTGCACGCTCCATGACTGCGTCTGAATCCATGGCCAGCGGGTCACAAGGTCGAGTGCTGGCAGCAGCCCGAGCGCGAGCGCGAGTATCGCCGTTTCCTCGCGCCAGGCGCTGTGTACCCTGCGCCTGAACGCGCTCAGCAGCGCGTGTGCGGCGCATGCGAGCCACACGACGAACAGCGCGCTGGTCTCCCAGGATGCGCGCGCCGCCATCGTTGCAGGCAGAAGCCTGTTCGCCCAGAACACGGCGGCGCATCCCACAGGCAATCCGATGATGGCGGTCATGGCGAGCGCTTCACCCAGAGCCATGGCGACGGGATGCTCTCCGGCGTTCTTGCGGCGTTTCATCAGGAAAAGGATCAGGCCTGTCGACATCATGGTTGCTCCAGCCGCGCCGGAGGCGAAATAAAGCCAGCGCACCGGCGATGGCGCCCAGCGGGCCATGTGCAGACCAGCCATCGCCTGCCGGGTCATGGCGGCGGCGGTAGCTTCATGAGTGAGGCCGAGAGAGCGGCCCGTCAGCCGGTCGAAGTCGATATGGTCGCGGGTCATGCGCAGCGTGGCGTCGTCACCCCGGACAAAGGTGATGCGATCGCCTCGGGGTTGTGCGAATCCGATGTGCCCCGCACCAAACGCGCCGACGGCCTGCTCGTACATCGCGCCAAGTGGCGGGGGGTGCGTCGCGCTGGCGGGTGGCTCCGCGGGCGCGTTGGCGGACGCATCCATTTTCCGTCCGTGATGGTCTCCGTCACTCTTCATTCCCCGCCCATGTTCGCCGGGCGCGCGCTTTCCATCCGGGCGCCCTTCGCCATGGTGGGCGTCCCCCCGCGGTTCCCCACCTGTCGGAAACAGCCGGTTCGCGTGGATCATGATGCCTGTGTAAGGCTCCATGATCAGAAACGGCAGGAACATCACGGCGGCGAGCAGATGCGCGTCCAGCCATGAGCGTTGACGCGGCGCGTTTGGCCGGAACGTCAGAAGATTCGGCAGCATCGCGCGGTAATGCATCACCAGCCCGGACATGAGCGTGACCAGAAACCCTGCCGCGAGAAGCTGCGCGATGATGACGCCGGTCAGATGACCGAGGTGCAGCGTGTAATGAAATCGAAAGAACAGATCTCCGCCGGTGGTGTTGCGCAGTGGAATGACGGAGCCGTCACGCGGATCCAGCGTCTGGCCGACGAAGGCGTCATTTTCCAGATGAAGGATGCTCAGTCCCGGCTCGCGCTCGGAGGGTAGGGAGAGAAACGCCCGCCCGCCCGCCCGCTCTCCTTCGGTCAGAAGGACTGCGGCCTTGTCGAGCGCAGTGGCGCTGGGGGCGTAGGCGGCGCCCAGTGTCATCTCCGGCTGCATCCAGCGCGTGATTTCGCGGTCGAAGACCGCGAGTGTCCCGGTCGTGAACATGCAGACCAGCACGGCCCCGGCGATGAAGCCAACCCATGCGTGCAGCCAGCCCATGCGGGCGCGCAGGGAAGGGGGAGCGGGGCTGGCGGATGTGCTCGGGCCGCTGAGATGGGAACGGTGTTTACGGATCATTGCGCGGGGTTCGTTGCGCCGAAGGCGAGATAAGGAATGGCGAGGACAAGCGCGCAGAGCACCATGACCGCAGCGGCGACGAAACCGCGAGGCAGCGAGCGTGCGCCGAAAATGATCAGGACGATCAGCGGTACGACTGCGACCGCCTCTGCCTGCGCAACGAAAAGGGCGTCAGGGTCGTGGGTCGCAAGAATTGCGGGGACGAGCGTCACGATCGCTAGTCCGGCGGGGTAAGCGGGCGCTGCGGCGAGCAGCAGGCGCCAGGAGAATGCGCGCCCGAGGCCGGGGCGACGCTGGGCTGCCACTGGCGCCGCCTTTCTGTGCTCGGATATTCGGGGATGAAATTTATTGCGACGCATTCGCAACTGAATACGTCGAACGGAACCCGTTGTAAAGCGTGATCGACCGCAGGGGGCGAACAGCGCGCTCCGCCCCGCTTTTCATCATGCTGTCACGCAACTGAAACGTAACTGTCCCGCAAATGTCACGCACGGGAAGCCGCCAGATACGTAGGTTCCGCGCCGGATAACGTCACGAATTGTAAAATGAGAGAGTTGATGACTTCACGCGCCCGGCGCCTCGCCATGCTTTCGGCTTTTTGCGCGCCTTTGGCCTTGCTTTCCTCGCTGACTTCGGCCGACGCGGCCTCGTCATCCACTTCGGCAAAGCGCCACACGACGCGCGCAAAAAACACAACGTCGCCCGCGGCGTCTCTTCCCGCCGCTACGACAGCCTCCACCGCGCCACGCCTGTCCGTGAAGCCAGTCAAACAGGTGGCCGGCTCCACGACGGCGTCCGGGGTGGAGTCCATTGTCGCAACGGCCCGGCGCTCGCGCTCCGAGCAGAGCCTTGGCCACACCCAGATCCAGCGCATCCTTCCGGGCGTGAATCCGATCAAGGCGCTCAGCATGCTGCCCGGCGTTATCTATGAAGACGCTGATCCGTGGGGCAACAACGAGCAGAATGCGTCGCTCTACATCCACGGGTTCAATCAGAACCAGCTTGGCTTCACACTCGACGGCATACCGTTGGGCGATCAGTCTTATGGCAACTATAACGGCCTGTCGCCGCAGCGCGCGGTGATCAGCGAGAACATCGCCAATGCGGCGGTGGCCACAGGCGCGGGTTCGCTGGGCACCGCCTCGACGTCCAACCTTGGCGGCACGCTGGAGTTCACGTCGTCCGACCCAAAGCGTCATGCCGGAGGGCAGCTTTCGCAGACGTTCGGCAGTTGGTCGACGTTCCGAACCTTCGCGCGGATCGATACGGGCGAATTCGGAAATGGTAACTACGCCTATGTTTCGTGGGCGCGACAGGACGCGCGGGCTTGGGATTTTGCAGGCCACCAGGGCGGCAATCAGGTCAACGCCAAGTTCGTGCATGAAGGCCTGCATGACAAGATAAGCTGGTTTTTCGACTGGTCCGACAAGGTTGAGCCGAACGAGGACGGCATCGTCCTGCCTAACGGTTACGGAACATATGTTCGGCCGTTCATTTATCCTGACGCCGCCTACGCAAAAAAATATTTCAATTCGAGCGCCTATACTTCGGCTGGTTTGAACTACAGAAATTATTACAGCGCAGCGCAGCGCCGTGATTTTTTGACGTATCTCTCGTGGAATCACGATTTCAACAGCCATCTGCACCTGAATACAAAATTCTACTATCACAACAACACAGGAGAAGGCGTCGTCGCTGGCCCCATTTCAGCGGCCGGGCTTCCGACTCTTTTCTCGGCATATTATCCGGGTCAGAATCTGAATCAGGTTTTCGGCGGGTCGGGTCTTGCGACACGCACGACCGAATATTGGGACAACCGCGGCGGCGTCATGTCGTCGTTGCGGTATGAACTGGGCGCGCACACGATCGAGGTCGGCGGCTGGTACGAACGCAATAACAATACCCAGGCGCGGCGCTGGTATCCGTTCAGCTGGTCTGATCCGACCACGCCTTATCAGCGCCAGCAGAATGCGCTGATTGATCAATATACAAACAATTTTTACACGAACACCTGGGTCACGCATCTGCAGGACACGTGGAAGGTATCGAAAAACTTCACGTTGAATGCGGGCTTCAAGTCGGAGCTGGTGTACACGAACGGCACGTTGCCAGTCGCGGCCAAGGCGGGGTCTCTGTCGCCGAGCACGGCGATCACGGTTCCGGGCGGCACGGTTGCGGCGGCGAAGCCGTTCCTGCCGTCGTTCGGCGCAGTCTGGAATATTACGCCGAACGAGCAGTGGTTCGCGAATATTCAGGAAAACATGCGCTCTTTCCAGGCGACGGGCTATGGAAACGCAACGGCGTGGGGCGCGACGAGTCAGGCCGCGTTCGACAACTTTGCGCGTAACGGAAAGCCGGAAACATCGTGGACGTACGAGACCGGCCTGCGGACGCATCATAACGTCAACCTGGGCCCTCTGACCGGCATTCAGGCTCAGGCCGAGTATTACCACGTTCATTTCTCGAACCGTCTGGTGGCGATTTCAACGACGCAGGTACTGTCGTCCATCGTCGGTTCGGCGACGACGCTCGCCAATGTCGGATCGGTGTCCACCGACGGCATGGACTTCTCGTTCACGGCGCAGTTTGGCGACCATTTCTCGCTGTATAACGCGCTGTCCTATAACAAGTCCGTTTACAACGATAACTACTCCACCGGCACCTCGCTTGTTCATACGGCGAACAAGAACGTGGTTGGCACTCCGGACTGGAGCGAAAAGTTCATCGCCACGACGAACTGGGGCGGTTTCAGCGGGCAGTTCATCGGGGAGGTGATCGGCAAGCGCTTCACCACCTATACGAACGACATGTGGGCCTCGCCTTACGCAATGTTCAGCATGAACGCGGGATATGCGATCCATGGCATTCCACATATTCCAGTTCTGAGAGTGCAGGGAAACATCACGAACCTTACGAATGTGAAGGCGTGGTCCACAGTGAACGCCACTCAAACGTCCGGGCAGTTCACGGCGTATCCGATTGCGCCGCGTATGTTCTTCCTGACGCTTAGCGCTGAGTGGTAAGATACTCGCCGGAGGCGCCTTGCGCGCCTGCCGCCCCGTCACCAGACTGCCTGGCGGGGCGGCGCCGAAGCGGATGTGCGCTTCGGTAGATGGATTACGATGAGGATACACATGCTTACGCGCAGATCGACGTTCGCTTTCGCCGCCACGACGGCTGCTGTTTCCATTGTCGGGCGTAGCGCAAAGGCGGAGCCGATGCTTGCGCCCAAGCCCCTGATTTTCGCACACCGTGGCGCGTCTGCGCTGTTTCCGGAGCACACGCTGGCGGCCTACGCGCGGGCGATGGCGGACGGGGCAGATTTCATCGAGCCTGATCTGGTCATGACCAAGGATGGCGTGCTGGTCGTGCGTCATGAAAGCAATATCGCGGAAACGACGGACGTAGCCACTCACCCGGAGTTCGCCAACCGCAAACGTACGATGAAAATCGACGGGCGGGACCAGACCGGATGGTTCACGACGGATTTCACGCTGGCCGAACTCAAGACGCTGCGCGCAAAGGAGCGTCTGGGAACGGTTCGTGTAAGCAACGCCCGTTACGACGGACGTTTTGACGTTCTGACTTTTGAGGAAATGATCGATTTCGTGTCGGCGGAATCCGCTGCACGAGGAAAAGTTTTCGGTGTGATACCGGAAATCAAGAATTCCACGCATTTTCATGCGCTAGGGTTCGATCCTGAAGCCGCATTCCTGCGCGTGATTGCCGCCCACGAATATACGCGACAGGCGCCGCTGGAGGTGCAGTCGTTCGAAACGGGCAATCTGCGTGCGATCCGCGAAAAAGTTCTGGCGATCAACCCGCAGGCGCGGCTTATGTTCCTGATGGGTGAACGTAATTACCAGATTCCTGATCTGGTCGCCGCAGGAAAGAAGACGACGTTCGGGGATATGATGACGCCGGAAGGGCTGAAGGATATCCGCACATTTGCGGATGTGATCGGGCCGTCCAATACCGATCTCATTCCTCGGGATGCTGACGGCGCGTGGACGGCGCCCAGCACTCTGGTACATGACGCGCATGAAGCGGGGCTTCTGGTGCATTCCTATACGGCGCGACCAGAAAACATGTTTTTGCCAAAGCAACTCCGCAACGGCGACGGACCGACAGCGCGTAATCCCGCAGGGATGATTGCCGAATTACGTCGCTATCTGGATCTCGGACTGGACGGGTTCTTCACGGACGATCCGGCTTTGGGTCGTCTCGCTGTGGACGGGCGCGGTTAAAGCCGGATTCGTAACCATGCCGCTCATCGGCATGGTTTCAGTTCGCTGATCAGGGCTCGTGGCGTCTACGCGTCGAAATCGAGCCCGAAATCCATGGCGCGCACGCTGTGCGTCAACCAGCCTACCGAGATCAGGTCTACGCCGGTCGCAGCGATGCCGGGCGCCGTCTCGGGCGTGATGCCGCCGGAAGCCTCGGCGATCGCCCGGCCGTCGATCATGGCTACGGCTTCGCGCAGCGTATCGCACGACATATTGTCCAGAAGAACGGCGTCGACGCCGCCTGTGGCGAGCGCCTCCGCGAGCTGGGCGAGGGTGTCGACCTCGACTTCGACTTTCACCAGATGTCCGACATTCGAACGCACGCGCTCAATCGCGGCGCCGACGCCGCCAGCGATGGCGATGTGATTGTCCTTGATCAGCACGGCGTCGTCGAGGCCGAAACGATGGTTGGAGCCGCCGCCGACCCTTACGGCATATTTCTGTAGCGCACGCATTCCGGGCGTCGTCTTGCGCGTACAGCACAGCTTCGCTTTGCTTCCGGCGATCGCCTGGGCGATGGACGCGGTCGCCGTGGCGATGCCGCTCAGATGAGAGAGCAGGTTAAGGCCAACGCGCTCTCCGGTCAGAACGCCACGCGCCGAGCCCTCAATGCGCGCCACCGTGTCGCCCGGCGCCACCCTGTCGCCGTCGCGCGCCAGCATCGTTACGGTCACGGTCGGGTCAATCAGTCTGAAAGACAGCCGCACCATGTCCAGACCGGCCACGACGCCGTCCTGTCTGCTGCGCAGCGCAGCGGCTGCGATCGCATCCGGGGGAACGATGGCGTCGGTGGTAATGTCCCCCGCGCGGCCCAGGTCCTCCAGAAGTCCGGCGCGGACGATGGGCTCAAGCAGCAGGTCGGGCAGGGGATAGTGCATTGTCTTCTTCCGAAATACCGTGCGTCAGGCCGCGAGCATACGCTCGATGGACAGGCGGGCGCGGTCCGCCACGGCGGGGTCAATCGTCACTTCCGTCGTCATGGTTTCAAGAGCGCGACGGATGGCGGGCAGCGTGATCAGCTTCATGTGCGGGCAGAGATTGCATGGCCGCACGAACTCCACTTTCGGGTGCTGGATGGCGAGGTTGTCGCTCATCGAGCACTCGGTCACCAGCAACACCCGACGCCCATCCGCAGTGGCGACGTAATCGGACATTCCCGCTGTAGAACCAGAGAAATCGGCTTCGGCCACGACTTCCGGTGGGCATTCCGGGTGCGCCAGAACCACAAGGCCGGGGTAGGCGTCGCGCCAGTGGCGAATTTCCTCGGGTGTGAAACGTTCGTGGACTTCGCAATGGCCCTTCCACGTAACGACGTCGACGCCGGTTTCTTTCGCAATATTCCGGGCGAGGAATTCGTCGGGGATCATGATGACCCTGTCGACGCCGAGGCTCTTCACGATGCGCGCGGCGTTGCCGGAGGTGCAGCATATGTCGCTCTCGGCTTTAACGTCGGCGGAGGTGTTCACGTAGGTGATCACCGGCAGGCCAGGATAACGTTCGCGCATCAGCCGGACGTCGCGCCCGGTGATGGAGTCGGCGAGAGAGCAGCCCGCGTTGCTGTCGGGGATCAGCACGGTTTTGGACGGGTTCAGCAGCTTCGCCGTTTCCGCCATGAATTCCACGCCCGCCATGACGATGACGTCGGCCTCGACGTTCTGCGCTTCACGCGCGAGCGCGAGTGAATCTCCCGTGACGTCCGCAACGCAATGGAAAATTTCCGGCGTCTGGTAATTATGGGCGAGGATGACGGCGTTTTTCTCCGCCTTCAGGCGCTGGATCGCTGCGATGTCGTCGGCGAACGCGCCCCATTCCATTGGCGGAATCAGCGAGCTCACGCGGTCATACAGGGCGTCCAGAGAGGGCGCTTCCAGGCGAGGCTTGAGTATATGGTTCATGAGCCCTCCGAAGGGCGGCGAAAAAGATTAATGCTCAATATGAGTATTAATCGGGTGGAAGCAAGACCTGCCTCGTGTGGCCTGAGCTACGAGATCGGCGTGAGGAGGGCTTCCCGCGTGGCGAAAGTCAAAAGAAAAAAACTTTAATGCAGCGGGGGTAACGGCCGTGAAGGCATGCTGACGGCTGTCGACCGCCGGAAATGGCGGCACCACACATCAGTGTGAGATTCCACCCGGGTTCGCCGTTAATCGCTGATATTCGTGTTGGCGCGTCCTCCGTCTGGCCGTGGATGTTCCGCAGATATTCTCCGGGCGTTTTCAGGCGCTGTGCGTTACCGTGGTTCGCAATAGCAGCACTCGCCGGGATCTTTTCGCTCGTTTGGCGTCACGCTTGCTGCCTGTTCGTCAACGCGCGCGGACGATCGGCAGCTTCGATCCGGCTACGGCGCGTTCCATGACCACCGAACGGCGAAATCTGTAGAGCCGTGCCGGTCGTCCGCCAGCCTCCCGGCTTTCTTCGCCAGTCTCTTCAATCAGCCCCTGATGAGCGACCTGACGGCGGAAATTCTGCTTATGGACGTGGCGACCGGCCACGCGTTCGACGGCCTGCTGCAGTGCAAACAGCGTGAATTGATCCGGCATCAGTTCGTAGATGACCGGTCGGTAGCGGATTTTCGCGCGAAGCCGCGCCATGGCGGTCGCAAGGATGCGGCGATGGTCATGGCGCATGGCGAGCCCGGTCACGCAGGCGTCGCCGCCGATGTCCGCCATCTGCGCTTCAGGGACAAGTCCTGCCTCGTAAAGCAGTTCATAACGCTGGAGGACCAGTTCGTCGTTCCAGGATTCCCCATTCAGGCCAAAGACCTGATCGCGTCGCTGGCGCAGTTCTTCCCACCTTTCGGGCGACTGCCATGTAATCCAGTCGTCGAGGCGCTGAAGAAGGACGCCGATAGCGGGTGCGGCGTGCGGACACGCCTGATCTTCCCATGGGAAGTAATCGTACCAATCCCTCCAGGCGGCAGGGGACCCGGCGTCGTCGAAGGGGTTGGCGTGTTCGGCGCGACGTTCGGCGCCGACTCGGGTGAGGGCGAGATAGGAAATCGCGACGCGCCGTGGCTCGCCGTCAGCCGGGGGGTGGTCGGCGAAGGTGTAGAGCTGCTCCAGATGCCCGACCGCGACGCCGGTCTGTCGCTCCACGGCGGCGCGCAGACTGGCCTGCAAGGAGCGGTCGTCTGTTCTCAGAGGGCCGTTGGGCAGGCTGCGCCCGTCTTCCAACGTGAGCACGCGGGGCGTGTCGCCGTTAAAGACGACGAGGACGGCGACGAGTTCGGTCTGAACGAGAGACATGTTGCGCACCGATTATAGTGTCGGCGCGACGCTTGTGCACCCGGGATCGTGTTGAAACGGGGTGCGGAGATGCTTTGGTCGGCTCGCCCGGGGCAAGCCGACCAAAGCAGGCTCAGAAGACCTGTCGGAACAGGATGTAGAGGCAGCCGGAGATCGCCATGGCGGCGGGCAGGGTGGTGACCCACGCCATCGCCATTGCGCGCAGGGTGGACCATTGCAGGCCGGAGCCGTTCGCCGCCATGGAACCCGCGACGCCGCTGGAGAGGATATGCGTGGTCGAAACCGGTAGGCCGTATCCTTCAGCAAGGCCGATGGTGCCCATGGCGACCAGTTCGGCGGCCGCGCCCTGAGCGTAGGTCAGATGCGTTTTGCCGATCTTCTCGCCCACCGTCACGACGATGCGCTTCCAGCCGACCATCGTGCCGAGGCCCAGCGCAATGGCGACGGAGATCTTGACCCAGAGGGGAATGAAACGGGTGCCGGCGTTCAATTCGCCCATGAAGGATTTCAGGATTTTCTTCTGGTCGGCGGAAAAGTCAGCTGGGTCTTTCATCACGCGGATTGCGTCGGAGACCAGGTACATATCCGTGCGGACGTTCGACACGCTGGCCGCAGGCACGGATTTGATCGAGCCGTAAGTCTTCACGGAGTGAGAGATATCTCCGCTCAGAGTGGTCAGGGCGGCGAAGACGTCGGGGGACGAGACGGATTTCGCCCGCAAGGCGGCGCCGACCCGATCACGCGCGGCGGCGCTGTCCACGGCGGGCGCGTCTCCGGCATGCAGGTGAAACACGTTTTCGGCCTGATCGGCAGTCTGGATGAAGGCGGGCATGCTGCTGTCCGGCATCGCGCGGTTGAGCGCGTAAGCCGTTGGCGCAGCGCCGATCAGGATCAGCATGATCAGGCCCATCCCTTTCTGGCCGTCATTTCCGCCATGGAAGAACGAAACGCCCGTGCAGGTGCCGATCAGCAGGGCGCGGATCCATGTCGGGGGCGGCTGGTCGCCCTTGGGCGCATCGTAGAGAGCCCTGTTTTTGATGCAAATCTTCATGACGAGCAGCAGAAGCGCCGCCATCACGAAGCCACAGAGCGGACTGAACAGAAGCGCGGAGAATACTTTCTGAACCTGTCCCCAGTCCACGCCCTGCGTCGCGGCGCCAGCGGGAGAGACGAACTGGTTGGCAAGGCCGACGCCCATGATCGAGCCGACGAGGGCGTGGGAGGAACTGTTGGGAATGCCGAACGCCCAGGTGACGAGGTTCCACACGATAGCGGCGATCAGCAGCGCGAAGATCATCGCATAACCGGCGCTGCTGCCCGATTGCAGGATCAGTTCGACAGGCAGCAGGGTTACGATGCTGTAGGCGACTGTGCCGGCGGAGGTGACGACGCCAAGGAAATTCCACAAGCCCGACCAGACGACCGCGACCATGGGCGGCAGGCTGTTGGTGTAGATCACCGTGGCGACGGCGTTGGCCGTGTCGTGAAATCCGTTCACGAATTCGAACGCCAGCGCGATGATCAAAGCCACGCCAAGCAGGACGAACGTGCCGACAGCGAGATGGCTGGTGTCGCCCGCAGCGCTCATGTCGTGCAGGACGCTCCATGCGGCGAAGCCGAGCGCGCCGATGAGCGCGCCGAAGAAGATCGCGGCGCCGAGCGGTTTTCTGCCCCCGTTGAGGTCGGGACGATGCAGTGGACCGGCGGCGTTCTGATAGTCGATCGTTGCGTCTGACATTCTTGCTCCCCGCGCCAAGACGAGGGTCTGAATACGAGAATCGGATTTTAAAAGCGACGACAGTAAAATGATGAATTTGTGACAACCATCTTGCGGCGTCGGAACCATTTTTGAGATAAACGAACGCGATCAACTGTCACTTTATCGTGCGTTAGCCTTTCTTCGACCATCCGAGCTTTGGTCGGATTTGCCGGGGGCCTCGCCGGATTTCGACGAGGGGCTAGGGGTATGGACTATCGGCGAAGGTCGGACGACGGCGCGTCGCCGGGTCCTGCGGACGGGCGCGGCAACCATGGCGGGCGTCGGCGACGGCTGGCGGAAACGTTGCTGGCTGCGGTCCATCAGGCCTGCGATCTTGGTGAGCTGGATACTGCGCGCGGCCTTCTGGCGCTTGCGGAGGATGTCAGCGCGCGGAGGGGCATGAGTTGGGAACTCGGTCGTCGGCGCGTCATTGAAAATCTTGTGTTCGCCCATGAGCGCCTGTGGCAGTTGCGGCGGTCTGTCGCTCACGCGGAGTCTTTTCCTGTTGAGAGCTTTGAATTTCTGCGAAGACAGCTCTACTCGCCTGCCGATGATTGAGCGCGTTCAGCCGAGGCGCGAGGGGCCAGTTCCCGGAGTCGGAGTTCCGGAGCGCGGTGGTCGCAGGGGTGGACGGGCGATCGAAACGGCGGGACGGTAGCGCGTTTATGGTCTCGGGCGGGTGACGCAGCCAGCATCAGGGACCGCCTCCCGCGAAAGGACATTCCGGCATGAAGCGCTTCATCAACAGCCGCGAGAAGCTTGTCACCGAGGCTTTGGACGGCCTGCTGCGATCGCCTGCGGGTCGTAACTTGACACGGCTGGACGGTTATCCGGACATAAAAGTCGTTCTGCGACGTGACTGGAAAAAAGAGGATGGCAAGGTCGCCGTGATTTCCGGCGGCGGCTCCGGCCACGAACCGGCGCACGCCGGTTTCGTCGGGCGCGGCATGCTCACCGCCGCTGTTTGCGGATCGCTGTTCGCCTCGCCAGGCGTCGACGCGATTCTCGCAGGCGTCATCGCGGTGACGGGACCCGCCGGGTGCCTGCTGGTCGTTAAGAATTACACTGGCGATCGTCTTAACTTCGGGCTTGCGGCGGAGCAGGCGCGCGCCATGGGGCTGAATGTCGAGATGGTGGTGGTCGGCGACGATATCTCCTTGCCGGGACATCGCCACGCGCGTGGCGTTGCGGGCACGATCTTCGTTCATAAGGCGGCGGGCGGCGTAGCGGAGGCCGGTGGGTCATTGGCCGAGGTGACGGCCATGGCGAAAGATGTCGCGGCGCGCACGCGCTCTATCGGATTGTCTCTGAGCGACGTGGACGCGTACGACGAGGCGCATGAAAGCCGCCTGAAGGTGGATGAAGCGGAACTCGGTCTGGGTATTCATGGCGAGCCCGGCGCACAGCGCATCGGACTGACGGGCGCGGATGGGTTGATGCGATTGGCGGCGGACGAATTGGTCTCGTCTTTGCCCGAAGGCGATGCACGCTACGCCCTGATGCTGAACAACCTGGGGGCGACGCCGGTGGTCGAAATGTCCTTGTTGCTCGACGCGTTTTCGCGCACTGCGCTGGCGAAGAAAGTCGCTCTCGTGGCTGGTCCTGCGCCGTTCATGACGGCTCTCGACATGAACGGATTTTCGCTGTCCGTTCTTGAGTTGAGCACCGAGATTGAGGCTGCGCTGGAAAGCGAGGTCGGGCCGGAAGCCTGGACCGGGGTCGCGTCGTGGCGCGAGCCTTCCGTGACGCCGTTGCCGACCCTGCCCGAAGTCTTCGCGGCGGCGCCCTCAGACAATGCGGCAGTCAGGGAGACGGTGACGCGCGGGGTCAAGGCGTTGCTGGAAAATGAGGATTATCTCAACGGACTGGACGCCAAGGTTGGTGACGGCGACGCTGGATCGACCTTCGCTGAGACTGCGCGCGTCATCGACGGGGCGCTGGACCGCCTGCCGCTGAACGATCCTTTCGCCCTGATGCAGACGCTCGGTCGGCTGCTGTCCCGACACGCGGGAGGGTCGAGTGGGGTGCTGCTGTCGATCATGTTCGCAGCGGCAGGACGTAGTGAGCAGGAACGTTGGCAGGCGGCGCTGGCTGAAGGTCTTGCCGCCATGCAGCATCTCGGGGGCGCCGGGGCGGGCGACCGGACGATGCTGGACGCGCTGATCCCGGCGATCGAAGTTCTGGAGAAAGACGGACCCTGGGACAGTGTCGTCAGTGCTGCAAGGAGCGGGGCGGACGCGACTGCTAAAATGAAGAAGGCAGGCGCGGGGCGCGCGTCTTACATTCCCGAGGGACGGCTGGACGACACGCCAGATCCGGGAGCGGAGGCCATTGCGCGGCTGTTCGAGGCGTTGCGGGGGGGCTGACGCGTCTAGCGTCGGCCCGCTGAAACCATATCTCTTCCCATTGCTTCACAGATTATGACTTCAGGTATCGGTTCCGGCGAATTGCTGCGCTCGACCGGATGAATTCATCCGGTGGGGTGAGGTTTTGACCGTTTCTGTGCAGTCACGGCTTCCGTAGAAGACGAAGCAGGCGGGGGGCTCGCCGCGCTTGCTTCGCGAAGCGCCATTAGCTCTGCGTTACAGCAACGACGCTCGGGTAATTTCCCTTGGCGACGGACAATGCGTTCACGGATAACGCGCATTACGAGGCGTCCTGCGCCGCCGGACGCCACCTCTCATGCCGCACGAGAAGGACCGGAGCGACACCAGCAAGCGCCATCGCGCTTACGACCAGAAAAACTTGAGGGAGTGCGAGGTAGTGGGCCACCACTCCGGACGCCAGTGCTGCGACGCCCGCTCCAGCATCGAAGAAACCGTCGAACAGGCCCAGCGCGGTCCCGCGTTTCTGTGCAGGCACGGCGGAGAAAACCGGGACGGTGAGCAGTGGATAGACCATGGAGAAGCCGAAACCGGTGACGATAGCGCCGACCAGCGCCATCAGCGGTGTTTCGGCCTGCCAGATCGTCGCCAGCCCGACCGCCTGCATCAGCAGGCACGCGACAGCGAGCCACGGGCCGCGAATGCGATCGGTCACGTCGGAAAACAGCACGCGCGCACAGACATGTCCGGCGCCGAAGCCGAAAACCCCGGTTCCTGTCCCTCCGAGTGGAAGCGCCGTCCAGCCTTGCGTGGTATAATCGAGTGCGAGAAAGGAAGTGACGGCTGCAAAACCACAGGCGTTGGCGAGTAACGCAAACCCTGGCAGCAGAACGGCCGACATCATGCTCCGCAATGAGACAGGTTCATGATCGTGGTAGAGCGCGCCTGCGCCAATCGGCGCGCAGACCGCCATCGCCAGCGCGGGCACAAGCATGGACGCCAGCGCGGCCAGCGCAAATCCATGGGGCTGACCGTAATCGATCGCTGCGCCGGCGGCGGAACCGATGGCGAGTCCGGCGAACATGCCAAGGCCCACCCATGAAACGGCGCGTCCGGTGCGGCGGGGTCCTGCGCGGTCGATCCCCCACAGGCCCGACCCGGCGATGAGCAGGCCTTCGCCCACCCCCATCAACACACGACCGACGATGATCGCGAGCAGCGCCAGCGACCGCCCGGCGTCTGTCCCGGGATTGGTGAAGTCGGACAAGGCGTAGGCGAGGCCGCAGAGAATCATGACGCCGAGACCGAGCAGCGTCGCGCTCTTGCCGCCGCGCTTGTCGGCGACGCGGCCGCTCCATGGGCGGCTGACCAGCGTGGCGATCGATTCTAGGCCGATGACCCAGCCGACCGTCGTCAGGTCGTACCCGAATCCGAGATGGAGCTGAGGCGGCAGGATGGGCAACGACATGCCCATCGCCCCCATGCCGAGCATGGTGACGAAAGAGATCGTCGCCAGCGCCCACGTGCTCGGTGGAGCGCTTTCGGCGGAACGGGTCATTTCTGGCGGCTGGTCCGGCGGGAAAGACGGCGTCGGACGCCGTCCAGCGCGCTGGCGAGGTTTAGCACCCCGAGCGCGTGTAGCACGCCAAGGTAGAACACCGCGCCCAGAGGAACCTCGATCCCGAGCGTGACCCCCAGCCACAGCGTCCGATGCGACGCAGGCATGGTGAGCATGGCCTGCGCCGCGCAGAGCGCCGCCGCCATGGCGAGCGATGCGCCCGCCATCAGCACGACCCGCTTCGTCAGCTTGCGATCGAAGCGCAACGCATCGCGCTTCAGCAGCAGCAATGTCAGCGCGGCGACATTCACGATGGCGGCGAGCGAACTGGCCAGAGGCGGCCCGACATGCGCGAGTGGGCGCATCAGCAGAAGGTTGAGCATCAGGTTGATCATCAGGGTGAAGAACCCGATCTTGACCGGCGTGGACGTATCGCCGCGCGCAAAGAACGCCGGGGCCAGAACCTTCGCCATCACGAAAGCGGGCAGGCCAAGCGCGTAGGCGCGCAGGGACTGCGCGGACAGCGCAGCGTCGGAGAGGCTGAACGACCCGTGGGCGAAGAGAAACTGCATGATCGGCGTGGCCAGGGCGAGAAGCCCGGCGGTGGCGGGCAGCGTCAACAACAGTACGTAATCGATGGCGCTGTTCTGGACGGCGTGGGCCGTGTCTTCCTCGCCAGCGGCGAGGTGCCGGGTCAGCACCGGCAGCAGCGTGGTTCCGGCGGCGGCGCCCAGCACGCCCAGCGGCAACTGGTTGAGACGGTCAGCGAAATACATCAGCGAGACGCTGCCTGCAGGCAGGAGGGTGCCGATAATGGTGTCGATCGTCAGATTGATCTGAGTGACGCCGCTGCCGATGAGGCCGGGGGCCATACGCCGTCCCAGAAGGCGCAGTTGCGGCGTGATGCGCGGCGGCAGCGGCGTCAGATCGAAACCTGCTCGCCTCGCGGCGATCATCAGCAGTCCGAGCTGCGCCACGCCGGAGACGGTGACGCCCCATGCCGCCGCGTGCGCGACGCTGGGCAGGAAGGGTGTGGCGAACAGCACGGCGGCGATGCCGACCACGTTGAAGGCGAGGTAGGCCGCAGCGGCGGCGCTGAAGCGGTGCAGGCCGTTCAGCACGCCCGAAACCAGCGCCGCCGCGCAGATCAGGACCAGATAAGGGAAGGTGATGCGGCTGAGCGTTACGGCCATATCGTATCGCGAGCCGGTCTCGGTGAAGCCGGGGGCGATGACCCGCAGCACCTGCGGCATGAAAATCTCGCCGAGGATGCAAAGGAAGATCAGCCAGGTCAGCAGCACGCCGAACGCCTGCCGTGCGAGCGTTCGGGCCGCGCCGTCGCCTTCGGTCGCGAGCGCCGAGGAAAACAGGGGGACGAACGCCGCGTTGAACGCACCTTCTCCAAACAAGCGGCGGAACATGTTCGGCAGTCTGAACGCCACCTGATACGCGTCCTGCATGGGACCTGCGCCCATGAAGGCGGCGAGAAGCTGGTCGCGTACGAGGCCGAGAATACGGCTGAGCATCGTCCAGCCGCCGACAGTAAGAAAACCCTTGAGCATAAGCGCTTATAGAGATGCGAACGGGGCTACGGAAAGACAGGTTCGGACAGGTGTTTCGATTATGCGTGAAACGGAAGGCGCTGATCGTCGAAAGCCGTAAGGGCGCCGTCGGTCCTTGCCGCGCCCGGTGATTTTGTTATTGCGAAAACACGAACTAAGGGCGCTGATGGCGCGGAGTGGGGGATTTGGATGCGCGACAACTGGCGAACTGCTCTGGCGCAACGAATAACGATGCGGGTGATCGTCATCGTTATTGGGCTGGTCACTATGGGACTTGCGGCCCGGTTCGCTATCGCCGCGCCCGACGTTATGCCGGGAGAGGCGATGGGGATGGTCGTGCTTGTCGTGGTGGGCGCGTTGCTGCTGCTCGGCGCGATCTGGGTAGGGCTTTAGTTGGGGCGAAGATCAGCAACCGCGTGCCCCAGACAGGACGGCACAGGAATTTCGGGGGTGACGGCGGGTAATCAGAGACGCGGGGAGCCGGTACCTGTCGATTCCTGCGAATGTGTGTGCGCCGCCAGCAAAACAGCGACCAGACCATTGGAAAATTGACGAGCGACCCAGGCGATCATGATGTTTTCCCCGGAAGATCATGTGGTGCGAATGTGACTCAATGTTCATCTTAAGTAAATTAAAAAACGCGCCCCTGTCATGCGGTGGACGCATGTTGCTGAGCGCCTGCCGAGTAGGCTGAGCGCGGTTTTGCGGCCGTCGTCGATGGATTTTCCGCGCGGAATTTTCGTCGCTGAAATGTAATGTTTGTGTCGCGGTGGCCGAATTTTTATTGCGTCATCATTTCAACGGCGAGGCGGGTCGTGGCGATCAAATCAGGCCGGCTGAGCCAATCAGAGCGCTCTGCCTCGGCGACGACAGTGATTTGTTCGTACTCCCTGTCGCCGGACCGTCGCCATAGCGATTCGATTTCGGCGAAGGGCAGGGCGGTGGTGAGGGAGACGCAGATATCGACGATTTCGGTATGGGCGTGAGTCACCGCGATGACAGGCGGGCCGACCGTCAGATTCTCCGCCCCCAACCCGAGCTCTTCCTCGGCTTCCGCCAGAATTTGTGCAGCGAGGTTGATATCGGTGGATGAGTCCCCAGCAGCGCTCGCTCGGGCTTCGACCGTTCCTGCGGGCGGGGATTGCCAGAACCCGCCGAGATACGCCGCGTCGCGTTGACGTCGCGCCAACACCAGTCCTTCGGGGCAGAACAGAACGCCGCAGACGGCAAGTTGCCGAAGTGGGCGCGGCCCAAAAAGGCCGGGGCGTCGGATCTGGGCGAATGCACGACGATATTCCGTCCAGTGCCCGTCTATTCGGTCGGTGGAGATTGCGTCGGCGCAGAAGATGCGCCCGTTGAACAGCGTGGGGCGTATGCGACGGGCGTCGTCCCATATGCCCGTGACGCAGGCTTCCGTCTCCGACGGCAGGACTGGTTGCTTCCCGTTTGCGTGGATAGTGAGGCGCGGTGAGAGCCGTATGCAGGTCCATGCTGAAAAGTCGTGATTTGTGGCGGACGCCTCCGGTGGGATCATGACGAACGGGAGAGATGAAGGGAGAAAATCACGGGGCGTATCCTTTGGCGGCAGCGTTCCCAAGATCGGGCGTTGCGCGTCGACGCGGGAGACTGCGTCAAATTTTTCTCATTGCGTAATAAAAATGGGTCTGTCGGTCCTCGCCGCGCTGGGCTTAACTCTGGAAAGCCAAGCTCTGGAAAGATGACTATGACGCTACACGTCGCGCTGACGCACAAGACCACCTACGATTACGACCGGCCGGTGACGCTCGGCCCGCAGGTCATCCGTCTGCGTCCTGCGGCGCACGCCCGCACGAACGTCGTGTCCTACACGCTCAAGATCGAGCCGGAACCGCATTTTATCAACTGGATGCAGGACCCGTCCGGCAACTGGCAGGCCCGCGTCGTGTTCCCGGAGCGCGTCGACCATTTCCATGTCAGCGTCGACCTTGTCGCCGACATGGCGACGGTCAATCCGTTCGACTTCTTCCTTGAACCGGATGCGGAGCAGTGGCCGTTCACATACGACCACGTGCTGGATCAGGAACTTGCGCCGTATCGCAGGACCGAGCCTCTCGGCCCGCTGTTGAGCGCCTGGCTTGACGGCGTGTCGCGCGAGCCGCGTCGGACAGTGGACATGCTGGTCGAGCTGAACCAGGCGATTCAGCGACGTATCTCGTATGTCGTGCGTATGGAGCCCGGCGTCTGGACGCCGGAGGAGACGCTTGGTGAAGGGCGCGGTTCGTGCCGCGACAGCGCGTGGCTGCTGGTGCAGTTGCTGCGTCACCTTGGTTACGCGGCCCGGTTTGTGTCGGGGTATCTGATACAGCTCGCCGCCGACGAAAAGCCTGTGGAAGGCCCGAGCGGCCCTGAGGCGGACTTCACCGACCTTCATGCGTGGGCGGAGGTATATCTGCCCGGCGCCGGTTGGGTCGGACTTGATGCAACCTCGGGAATGTTGGCGGGCGAGGGGCATATTCCGCTCGCCGCGACGCCGGAGCCGAGTTCTGCTGCACCGATTTCCGGCGGTGTGGAGAAGTGCGAGACCGAATTCGGGTTCGAGATGTTCGTGACGCGCGTGGCCGAAACGCCGCGCACGACGATGCCTTACGCCGACGGAACGTGGCGCGACATCCTTGCTGCCGGCGAAGCGGTCGACGCGCAGCTGGAGGCTGGCGACGTTCGTCTGACGATGGGCGGGGAGCCGACGTTCATCGCCGCCGCCGACATGGACGCGCCGGAGTGGAACATCGAGGCGCTGGGCCCGACCAAACGGGCTTACGCGCAGCGACTTCTGCATAAACTGATGCCGCTCTGGTCGCCCGGCGCGACCTATATGACGTTGTTCGGTAAGCATTATCCGGGCGAACAACTGCCCCGATGGGCGCTGACCTGCTACTGGCGCGTGGACGGGGAGCCGGTGTGGCTTGACCGTGCGCTCCTTGCGTCCGACGACGATACGGACGACGCGACGGAACATGACGCACGGCGTTTCGCCCGCTCGCTCGCGCAACGTCTTGGCGTTGACGAAGAACTCGTGACGCCTGCGTACGAGGACGTTCATTATTATCTGTGGAAAGAGCACCGGCTGCCCGCGAACGTGCTCGCCGAGAGTTCGAAGCTGAACGACCCTCTGGAGCGTGAGCGTCTTGCGCGGGTGTTCGGGCGCGGATTGTCGCGGGAATCGGGTTCGGTGTTGCCGCTGCGGGTTGAGGTGCGCGACGGCGTACGGCGTTGGAGGTCGGGGCGCTGGTTCCTGCGCGACGACACCATTTTCCTGATCCCGGGCGACTCATCGATCGGTTTCCGCCTGCCGCTGCACAGCCTGCCCTGGGCCGACGCAGAGAGCATCGAGCAGCAGTTCGAGCCTGACCCATTCGCAGCGAAATCTCCTCTCCCGCCGCATCCGGCAGCCGTTCGTTACACGCCGACCGCATACAGGGCGAGCGCGCCGGATCGTATTGGCTCGCAGGGCGCTTTCCATGAGCGACTGCAACGTCCCGAGCCTATATTGTCGGATCTTCCGGCGTTACCGCCCTATCCCGTTGGCAAGCCCTGGCGCATCAGTACGGCGACGGCGCTGGGCGAGCACCTTCTGGAGATCAATCGGGAAGAGCCGGACGTTGTCCGCACCGCGCTGACCGTCGAGGCGCGGGGGGGTATCCTCCATGTGTTCTTCCCTCCGCTGTATGCGATCGAGGACTGGCTGGATCTGTGCGCGCAGGTTGAAGCGACGGCGAACGAATTCGGTCGCAAGGTTGTGCTGGAGGGCTACGCGCCGCCGCGCGATCCGCGCGTCAAATCGTTCTCGATCACGCCGGACCCTGGCGTCATTGAGGTCAACGTGCATCCAGCTGCGAGTTGGGCGGAGCATGAGGAGCGCAGCCGCCAGCTTTATGACGAGGCGCGCGGCGTCGGCCTGATCGCTGAAAAATTCCTGCTCGACGGCCGTCATGTCGGAACGGGCGGCGGCAACCATGTGGTGATGGGCGCGACGAGACCGGAGGACAGCCCCTTCCTGCGCCGTCCAGACCTGCTGCGGTCGCTGGTCGGCTTCTGGCACAATCACCCGTCGCTGTCCTACCTGTTCAGTGGCCTGTTCATCGGACCAAGCTCGCAGCATCCGCGCATCGACGAGGCGCGACAGGATGCGTTGTATGAGCTTGAGATCGCGTTCCGGCAGGTGAACCGGCAGACGTTCACGCCGCCTTGGCTGACCGATCGGCTGTTCCGCAACCTGTTCGCCGATATGACCGGCAACACGCACCGGACCGAGTTCTGTATCGACAAGCTGTATGCGCCGGAAAGCTCGTCGGGTCGGCTGGGGCTTGTAGAATACCGGGCCTTCGAGATGCCGCCGCATCACCGGATGGCGGCGGCGCAGAGCCTGCTGATGCGCGCCTGCGTCGCAGCCTTCTGGAAGACGCCATACGAGCGCCGTCTGGTTCGCTGGGGAACGCGCCTGCACGACGATTTCATGCTGCCGCATTACGTCGAGCAGGATTTTCGTGACGCGATCGCAGAACTGGCGCAGCTGGGCGCGCCGCTCGACGCCGACTGGTTCGCGCCGCATTTCGAGTTCCGGTTCCCAGAGATCGGAAATATCAGCGAACTTGGGATCACGCTTGAGCTTCGCCATGCGCTGGAGCCCTGGAATACACTTGCGGAAGAACCTGCAGCGGGCGGTACGGCGCGGTATGTCGACAGTTCCGTTGAGCGCGTGCAGGCGCGGGTCAGCGGCTGGGTCAGTGAACGCTATGTTCTTGCCTGCAACGGGGTGACCGTACCGGTGAGCGCTACGGAAAGGCAGGGTGAGTATGTGGGCGCCGTTCGTTTCAAGGCGTGGAATCCCCCCAGTTCCTTGCACCCGACGATCGGGGTTGAAACGCCCCTTGTGTTCGACATCTACGACACATGGACGGGGAGGAGCGTCGGTGGCCTGACCTATCACGTCGTTCATCCGGGTGGTCGCAGCTACGATACCCGTCCGGTGAATGCGAACGAGGCGGAAGCGCGGCGCCGTACGCGGTTCTTCCCGATCGGACACACAGTCGGGCCGATGGCGCCGCCACGTCAGGAACAATCTCTGGAGCAGCCGCGCACACTGGATTTGCGTCGTTTCTGAACGACGTCTCAACGGAACCGCGAAAAATAACCGCTGATAGGAAACGACCGCACTGACTGTCACGTTGTTAGGGCCTTAGCGGGATCCGGAGCCAGACGGTCATGAAGTTGTTTTCCTGCCAGGCGTGCGGGCAGATGTTGTTCTTTGAGAATGTCCGGTGCGAACGGTGTTCGCGGCGCGTCGGTTATTGCAGCGAAGGAGCGACGCTTCTCGCGCTTGACCCCGCTGATGGCGAGGGTGGGATCGGCGAGGGAGGCTGGTTGCCGGCCGGCGGGGACGCTTCGGCGCCGCGCATGTTCTGCGTCAATGCAGAGCAGGATGCGTGCAACTGGCTGGTGCCTGCTGGAACCGAAGACCAGTTTTGCGTGGCCTGCGCCTTCAACAGGGTTATTCCCGATCTGGCGATCGAGGGAAATCTTGAGTTGTGGCGCAAGCTTGAAGCGGCCAAGCATTATCTGATCTACAGCCTTCTTCTGCTGAAACTGCCGATCAAAAAATCTGTCGAAGCTGCAGACGGTGGTTTGATTTTCGATTTCATGGACGACCCGCCTGACGGGGACGAAACCCAGAAAGTGATGACGGGCCATGACGAGGGCGTCATTACCGTCGCGCTACGAGAAGCAAATGATGCTGAACGTGAAAAAATGCGTCTGGAAATGGGCGAGTATTACCGCACGGTGCTCGGCCATTTCCGTCATGAAATCGGCCATTACTATTGGAACGTCCTCGTGCGGGACGCAGGACAGCTTGACGCGTGCCGCGCAGTGTTTGGCGACGATTCCCAGGATTACGGCGCCGCTCTGACCGTCCATTACGAAAACGGACCGCCAGCCGGGTGGCAGGCGACGTATGTCAGTTCCTACGCCACGACGCACCCGTGGGAAGATTTCGCGGAAACATGGGCGCATTACATACACATTGTCGATACATTGCAGACCGCGATGGCTTTTGGTCTTGTAGTCGACACGAGCACGCCCGAAGGCGATGGCGTGGAGCGTCATTTCAATTTCGATCCGTATTCGGCAGGATCTTTTGACGAAATCCTTAAGGCGTGGTTGCCGCTGACTGTCGTTGTCAATGCGCTCAATCGGTCCATGGGGCAGGCGGATCTCTATCCGTTTGTGATCACGCCAGAGATTGCGGAGAAGCTCCGCTTTATCCATCAGCTTGTGCATGGCCTGGTGCTTCCTGGAGCTTTGACGGAGGTTGTTTCGCAAGAACGGTCTGATACGATGTCTTGAAGAGTTTTATATATACCTAGAAGTAATTTGGGGGATGTATGGTTGAGGTTCATTTTTCTGAGGGATTTAGATCTCGTCATATGTCCATTGGAAATCCTCGCTTTGATGTAATACAAAATCACCAAAACAGGCTTCCTGCTTATATGCGGGATTCCAACGAGGTAGAGCCCTACCTATTGGAAAACGATCCTGCGGCGGCGCAATCCATCAACCATAGCCGCCGCGCGGAGGAGGTGAATTACGCGAGGCACAACAAGTTTTTGCTAAAGAAAAACAAACATGGCGTTCAGCTTGGGCCCTACGCTAATACCGGCTTGACGCCAATTGGCAAGAAAACTCCGAGTACGACTTTGGTTTTTAAAGATGCTGGTGGAGTTAAAGAGTTTGAAAATTCTATATCCAAGGAAATTTCTATTTCAAAAATAAATGGCGATAAATTTATGATTGCGGTCGACCTGAAGTCTGCAACTTTAATCCAATATAAAATGGACGGGTATCTTATGGACGGATCTTATAGCGCGGGGGGAGTCCGAGTTCAGATCGGTGGGGTTCTACGTTCTGGAGTTGCGACAGTAAATCATCTGGAGAATGCTGAGGGAATTAATTAATTTGTTTCTAGTTCATATGGATTCTGTGGCCGTGGATTCGTATTTTTTGCTTCCTGAGAAAAGAGGCTCCCGGCTCTTGAGCTGGGGGCAGATTTCTTAAGGACACTTTAACCGGGGGCGATGAGTTGCGATTAATTGCCTCCAGTCCTGACGGACGTGGCGTCGTCGCATGCATGCTCAAATATAGTCTGGCGTCGTATGGGGGAGACGCTGATACAATTTCAGCGTGCGTATGTTTCGATGGAGGGCTGAGCGAAACAGAAATCGAGATCGGCAGCCGCTTTGTAAGTCCGCCCAAGAAGCTGTAGCTCCGGAAATGTCGTCCAGCGTCTGTTTCGTATGCTATTGAAGCATCGGAGCAGGTTCCTGTGAGGCGGGCTTGTCGAGAGCATTGCGCACAGAACGGGCCACCCCTTAAAACGACTCCTTATGAACGAGACGATTCCCCTCGACGAGATGGTGGACGGTCGTGGCGGCGTTCGCCAGCACTGGCGGCGGCTGCTCGCCGTGTTTTCCGATCTTGGCCACCGTGAACTGGCGGCTCGGAAGCGCCAGATCGCGGTGGCGCTGTCCGATCAGACCGGCTCGCCGCTGCCGATAGAGGCATTGAGCGAGACGATCGAGGGGCGCGTCAAACCCCGCCGTTCGGACATCGTGACGGGTCAGAGCAAGCCCGTGATCTGCGATCCCCTGCCGATAATCCTGCGCGCCGAGGAATTCGCGGCGCTGGAGGCCGGGGTCATTCAGCGCGCGCGATTGGCGGAAAGCCTGTTGCACGATGTCTACGGCAAGCGCGAGACGTTGGCTCTGGGCCTGTTGCCTCCGGCCCTCCTGTGGGCGAATGCCGGGTTTATGCGCGGAGGAGAGTTGGAGGGCCAGCACGGCCATTCCCGGCGTTTTCTGTCGTCTTTCGCCGTGGATGTAGTGCGCGAGCAGGACGGCGTCTGGCGGGTTCTGGCGGAACAGAGCGTCAGGCCGGACGGAGCGGGCGTTGCGATGGAGGCGCGCCGCCAGATGGTGCGTGTCGCGCCGGAATTTTTTTCCGGACAGGATTTACGCCGCCTGGGACCATTTCTCGATATCTGGCAGGAATCGCTGCAGCGGGCGGCGCCCGAAGGATTGACGAATCCCGGTCTGGCACTGCTGACGCCGGGGCCGCATTGCCGGGATTGGGGCGAGCATGTGATTCTCGCGCGCGAACTGGGCTGTGTTCTGGTCGAGGCTGGAGATCTGGCGGTTCGCGAAGGCGAGTTGTGGCTGAAGACCGTAAGAGGTCTTCGGCGTGTGGATGTTCTGCTCGCCCGTCAGGACGGGCGAGCCCTTGATCCGCTGGAGCCAGACGGGACCGGCGCGGGTGGGGTCACCGGTTTGCTGGACGCCGCTCGTGCAGGCACGGTCCGGCTGGTGAATGATCCGCGTAGCGGATTCGTCGAGGCGCCGGGGCTCGCGCCCTTCCTCGCGCCGCTGGCCAATCGGCTTCTTGGTGAAAATCTTCTACTGGAAAACGCGGCTTCCGTCTGGTTGGGAGACGAAGCGGGGGAGAGGTGTCTGGACGAGATTCTCCGCTCTGACTTGGAAACTCCTGCGAGACGGTCCGTTGCGTGGAAGATAGGGTCCGCGTTGGACCCGGCCGAGCCGTATCTGCGGATTTCGGAGCTGAGCGCCGTCGAGCGCGTTGAGGCGGTGGATCGGGTTCGACGCGCTCCATGGCGTTACGTGGCTCGCCCGGTTCTGGCCCCGTCGGTCGCGCCGACCGTCGGCGTGGCGGAGTTCGTGCCCAGACCGGTGACGATGAGGCTGTTCGCGGTCCACGATGGTGAGGACTGGACGGTGATGCCGGGCGGTCTGGCAAGCGTGTATGAAGACGCCGTCCCCACGAATGGGGACGGTCGCGAGCACGTCGTCAAGGACGTCTGGGTTCTCGTGAACGATCAGATCGCGCCTCGGGAACATCCGGTCCATCTCGCCACCCCGTTGCCGATTCGGCGCTCCCTTGGCGATCTCCCCAGCCGCGCTGCGGACGATTTTTTCTGGCTGGGCCGGTATCTCGAACAGATCGACAGCGCTGCGCGACTTTTACGCGTTGTGCTTGCGCATATGGCGGGTGGTGAGCCATCGCCAAGAGAGCGGGTCGATCTCGAGACGCTCGTGCGGGAACTGCGTGCGGTTGGCCTTATCAATGAAATCCCGGCCTTCGGTTATGGGCTCTCCGCACTGACCCACACGCTCTCCCGGGCGATGGGAGAGCAGGGCTTGTTCGGGCGTATTTTACGAAAAACTCTGCGACTTGTGCCAGAGCTTTCCGATCGCCTGACGCGTGAGATGCGTGATTTCATTATCCACAACTCCAACGCCCTACTGGACAAGCTGGCGGCTGCGCCGGGCCGCAGCGAAGTGTCGCGGTCCATCGCGCGCGTGACGGCAATCACCGACGCGTTGCTGGTGTATGGGGCGACGCTTTCGGGCCTTACGGCGGAAAACATGGTGCGTTCCGGCGGGCGGCAATTCCTTGATCTTGGCCGTAGAATCGAACGCGCGTCGCTGGTTCTGTCGTGCTGCGCGGGCGTTCTGGAGCAACCCGGTGTTTATCAGCGTGGACGGATGGAGGCGGCGCTTCGGTTGATGCTGGAAATATGCGACAGCGTCATAACCTACCGCTCCCGTTATTTTGGCGTCGTGCAGCCTGCGCCAGTGCTCGATTTGCTGTTGCTTGATGCGGACAACCCGCGCGGCGCCGGTTTCCAGTTGGCGGCGTTGCGGGATTCTCTTGGCGAACTGGCCAACGCTGGGGGGACAGCGCCGGCGGCGCAACGTGCGGCGTCGGGCGAATTGTCAGCCTCCGCAGCGCAGGTTCTGGATTCGTTGACGATGGTTGTGGCGTCGGTGCTGGAGAGCCAGAATCAGGACCGCGCCGCAGCCGACGCACCGGAGGCGCTGCGCAGCGCCTGCGCTTCGGTTCTTTCGTTGTCCGACCAGATCGGCCGCTGCTATTTCTCCGTTCTAACGTCGCCACGACTGGTTGGCATCATCGGCGACGATCTGGTGGCGGACAGCCATGACGAGGCGCTGGCATGATCTATCGCGTTCGTCATTCGACCGTGTACAGCTACGGAAATCCGGTCGATCTTGCTGCGCACGTGTTGCATGTAACGCCGCGAGATCTGCCGGGGCAGCGGGTGCTGTGGACGCGCCTCGATTGTGAGCCGACACCGGTGAAACGTCATGGTGGCGTCGATCATTTCGGAAATTCGGTCTTTTGGCTCTTCCATGAAGAACCGCATACGCGGTTCGAAATCGTGGCTGTATCGGAAGTTGATGTGGCGTTTGCGCCTCCGCCCCCGACGGAGGAGATATCTCCATGGGAGTTTATTCGAGACTGTTCAAGATTTGATGCTGATGTTTCTCAGTTTCTGTTTGACGGATCGATGTGTCGCGCCTCCGAAAAAGTTGGCGCCTATGCAGCGCAATCTTTTCCGACGGGTCGGTCGCTGCTCGAAGGCGTTCTCGATTTCAATATGCGCGTTTTCAAGGAGTTTCGTTTCCGCTCCGGCGTCACGTCGTTGCGGACAACGGCGGACGAGGTGCTGGCGCGGCGGGAAGGGGTTTGTCAGGACTTTACGCACCTGATGCTCAGTGGATTGCGTTGGCTCGGTCTGCCGGCCCGATATATGTCGGGTTACATTCGCACGCGCCCGCCGCAGGGGCAAAAGCGTCGTCTGGGCGCTGATGTTTCGCATGCATGGGTCGGAGTCTGGTTGGGGCCAGAGTTCGGGTGGCTTGGCCTGGATCCAACGAACGGGATCGTGGTGCAGGACGAGCATGTGGTGTTGGGGTGGGGCAGGGATTACGCGGATATCAGTCCGGTTCGCGGTCTGATCTTGGGCGGTGGCGGCGATGCGCTGCGCGTTGGGGTCGATCTCGTTCCCGTCGAGGAGTGGGATGAGGACCCGACCCTGAGGGCGTTGACGGCGCCGCGTCAGTCCGTAGACGCGGGCTGACATTTCACAGACGTCTGCGACTGCTGTGGTTCGTCGGGCGCGGCGCGGCAGGGCTGAAATTTATCTCACCGTCCCGAAGCTGAGTTGCGGCGCTTTTTTGTCAGATGTCAGAGCACGACCGGCAAGGAGGCTGCTCGGTCAGGGCGGAGACAGTTTGATCGACACGGGGCAATGATCTGACAGGTGGTCAGGGGGGACGTCCGTATTTTTGAAGGTAGCCACCCGGAGGCTGCCCGGCGTCATCCAGTGCTCTGCGCCGCCGCCAAGCAGCAGGTGATCGATGAAATATTCCCCGCCCCAGCATGGACTGGCGCGCCCGGAAGTGGTGAGCGTAAGAGGCGTGTCATGGGTCAGAGCCATATAAAATGGATCATGTGGCGTCAGGCGCCGGTTGAAATCGCCTATGATCGCGAAGGGCTGCCCTTCGTCTGTCCTTTCGAGAGCCCAGTCTTCAAGTATTGCGAACTGGTTCTCCAGAGTGGGGCAGGAATGGCCGTGCTCATTCCACGGGTTGTCCCAGCACCCGGTCTTGAGATGCACCACGAGGACCCGCAATGCGGAGGCGCCGTCTCCGATCGTCACGTCCAGACCGCGCCGCAGTGCATGCGGCGCGGTGGGCGGGTATACATTAAGAGCAGTGAGGTCGGGATTACGCGTCACATGCAGCGTGCGTTTCACCGCGATGCCCACGCGCTGTTCGATCCTGTCGTCTGACATGACAATCGCATAACGTGATGGGGGGAAGACCATCGCAGCCGTACGCGGTTGATCGACTTCCTGAAATCCTATGACATCGGCGTCCAGCTTTTGCGCGTAAGCTGCGAGCCGATCAAAATCCGCGGGTTGTCGCCGGTAGACGTCAGCAGGAATGCTTTTCTGCCCTTCGGGATCGCTGGTCAGCCAGTCGAGATTCCATGTCGCGATCTTGATCGGATATGCATGGCATATGCCGGGTAAGGCCGTGACCAGCAGCGTGGCCGCCACGGCGGAAATGGCGGCTACTCGTAAGAAACCGTTTGGCGGTTTTCGATTTTTACGACCAGTCATAACGTCCGTGCAGCGCGTTTTGCGGCCGTGTTCGGGCCGCGCTTCACGATGGTTATGACTAGGCGGCTAGCATCCGTCCAGCGCGTCGTCGATCCCGGGAGATCAGTCGTCGCGATAGGTTCGTTCGGATGCCATTAGGACCGCTCTCGCGAATCGGATACTTTCGATGATCGCGAGACCGGTACGCAGTGAGAAAGGCGCGGTTTCAGGCTGCCGCGTTCTCCGAAGCCTCAAGACTGGCGACGGCCTGCTCGATGCTGATCGTGCGGCGGGCGTTCTCGTCCAGAACCATAACTTCGCCGCTGCCGATATCGTAGAACCAGCCCTGCAGGATCAGCTCCTGTCTGGCGAGAGCAGCCGCGACGGAGGGATGAGTCCGCAGATGGGCGATCTGCAGCAGCACGTTCTGCTCCGCCATGCTGCGTACCGTCGCCGGTCCGCCATCGGTCGCTGCCAGAGCGACCGCGCGTGCGGCTTCGGCGTTGCGGAGCCAGGATTGCACGGTCGGCATTTTCGCCAGTTTGCTCGGATCCGGGTCCAGAAGAGCCATCATGGCGCCGCAGTTGGAGTGGCCGCAGACGATGATGCTGGATACCTTCAGCGCAAGTACGGCGTATTCGATCGCCGACGACACGCCGCCGAGCATCTCGCCGTAGGCGGGCACGATGTTGCCGATATTGCGCAAAACGAAAAGTTCGCCCGGGTCGCTCTGAGTGATTAGGGTCGGGTTCACACGGCTGTCGGCGCAGGCGATGAAAAGCGTCGTCGGAGACTGGCCGTCGGCCAGTTCAGCGAACAGTTCGCGCTTCTGGGGGAATATCTGTGTGTTGAAATGCTCCACGCCGTGCAGGAGCGCAATCAAGCTTTCTTTGGCGTCATTCTTCGCCATACCGTTTCTCCTAAATGAACCCGCTGTTTCAGCGGACCCTAACATGTGGCGCCAGCACGGAGAATGTCCCTGAGCGGTGTTGGTTGCCTCCTGAAAGGAATTGTCATGCGGACGACACCCTGATGAAATGCGCGGGCGGCCGATCTCAGGGGCGCCTTCAGGTCGGGATGGAACGCTTTTGAGAGTCAGAAGCCCGTTGCTCCGTCTCAGGAGGATGTTCGCAGCGCTTGTGAATTAAGCGTGGGGAGCTGTCGGAAAATCAGGAGGGAGGGGCGGTAGACCGGTTACGGGCGAAAGTGCGTCGGATTTGGCGTCCTTGCCGACGGAAGACTGACGCTGTGCAGTTGAGCGTCGTAACCGAGCACGTCGTTGGGGTGATCCGCGGTCATGAGGGAAGGGACACGGATCGTCCTCGTAGCCGTGCCCATCGCTCTCAAGGGCGACGTTCCTTATGTAATGACTGGAAGCGACGGGTTTATGCCCAGTGTGGAGTTGCGTCACGGCTCCGTTCCAGAGGCGCTTCGCGACATGATGGCGCGCCGTCGCAGTTCAGGAGTGGTGCGTGCGGAGCAGTTAGCGCTGGAGGAGAGCTCGGACGGACGCTCCCCAGCCAGAAGCCTGTATGTAGTGACGACCACGATAGAGGGCGACGCAGCCAACTGGTCCCCTTGTTATCATTACCTGCCGTGGGAAGATCGGCGGTCGCAGGGTGATCAGGCGCGAGAGCGCGGAAACGAGCCAGGTCAGAAATGGGTGAATCCTGAAATTCTGGCGGCGATGCTGATGGAGACGATCGATACGACGTCTTATTCGGTGGGGCAGCTTTATCGACGCCGGATCAACGCCCTGTTCGGGACCGGCGGATGGCCATGGCGACCCGAACTGGCGTACGAACGTTTCATGGCGCTGAGGGAGGCGGTGGTCGAAGGTCGCCTCGACGAAGACGCCTTGCATACGTTGGGCGTGGGTGAGTTGGGCGATCGGGAGCGACATCTCGCGCGGGCGCTTGGCGTGGTGCGTAATGCCTTTCGCTCGTTATCGGTTCCGACCGAGTTGATGCCGCGCCGTTTCACCTTGCGGCAGTTGCAGGCCGGCGTGGAAGGCGTGATGGGCGAGCATCGCGATAGCCAGATGTTTCGGCGCGAGATCACACGGGCAAAGCTTGTGGCGGCTGCGGGCGGGTTGGTTTCTGATGCGCTTGGTCGTCCATCGCGTTTGTTCCGATTTAGAATTGAAATGGAAACGCTGCGTGAACTGCAGACGATGACACTCACCCCTCCGGTGGTGATCGAGCAACTGCAGTCTGAGACGTTGGATGCGGTGTTTGCTCCTCAGGACGAAGCCGGGGGGGCATGAGAAGGTTCAACGCGAAAACGTGAAGCGTCGGTAACCAGATGATCACGCTTGTCGGATAACCCTGTCGAGGGGTCGAAGGCCTCTGGTTATAGAGGGAGCACGACATGACAGGCGTTTCTTGTTGCGTTCTTTGGTTGGAATGTCTGGCGAGCCAAAGTGCGGCTATTCGATGATGTACTCCCTGGACACGCACGCGTTGAGGGGGCAGCCTGTGATCGTGGGCGCAGGAGTGGCGGGGCTGCTCACGGCGTTGCGTCTCGGCGACAGACCGTGCGTCATTGTCTCGGCTGCCGAGAAGCCAGGCGCGGGCATGCTCGCCTCCGGCGTTGGAAAGGCTTTGGGGCGCGATGAAACGATTGCGGATCGTGCCGCGAAGACGCTCATCAGTGGCGCGGGATTGGCGTCTCCGGAAGTCGTTCAGCGAATTACGAACGCAATGCCGCATGCGTTTGAGAGTCTGGCGCGCGTCGGCGTGGCGCTGGACACTCATGATTCGGGCGCCGCACTTCATGCAGCGTTGCTGGCGAAGCTTCGTGATCGTCCAAACGTGACCATCGTGGCGCCGGCCATGCTCAGGCGGCTTACAATTATCGACGGACACGTCAGGGGGGTGAGCCTTGACGTTGGCGAGAGATTACTTGCGATAGACACGAACATTGTCATTCTTGCGTGTGGCGGCGCCTGCGGTCTCTTTCCCGACGCCCTGACGCAGGGCTCCGGGATTGGGGCGGGCATGGCGGTCGCTGCGCGCGCAGGGGTGGATTTTTCAGATCTGGAGCTGATTTATTTTCATCCGTTGACGCTCGACGAGGGCGACGCGTGGTCGACCGGAGTCTACGCGCCTGTTGAGTTCTGCAATTATGGCGTGCTGTTTGACGACGCCGGGTGCAGGCTGAATGTCGATCAACTCGATCCGGGGTTGCTTGCGCGGGATATCGCCGTGCGGCGGGCTCAGGGGCGTACAGTTTTTTTCGACATAACGAGAATTTTGGCCACTGACGGTCCCAAGCGCGATCCTGCGTTGAACGCGATGGTCCAACGATGCCTCGCACGGGGCTTCGACCCAAAGAAGCAGGCGTTGCCGGTTCGTCCGGCGGCTGCATTCCAGATCGGTGGGGTTAAGGTAGATACCGCGGGGCGCTCCTCCATTCCTGGGCTTTGGGCGTGTGGAGAGATTGCATGCACCGGGTTCCATGGCGCGTCGATCAGTGCGGGTAACCCCCTGCTGGAGGCCGTGGTTTGCAGCGGGTTTGTAGTGGAGAGCGTCCTAAGCGCGCCGTCCTCTCCATTATGCGACGTATCCGGCGTACGCCCGGACCGCGCGCCGTTGCACCGACAATTGTCAGCGGTGCGAAAGGCGTTCCGAAACGCGCTCGGTCCGATAAGAAACCGTGCTGGAGTGCTACGTGAACTGGATGCGCTCGCTCGTTGTTCCGGCTATGACGATGCGGCGCTGATGGGCTGTCTGACGATGATTTCGGCGTTGATGCGTCAGGAGAGTCGTGGCGCACATTATCGGAGCGATTTTCAGCAAAGAGACGCTGTTGCGCGCCACAGCGTTCTCACGGAAGCGGATATGCGCTCAATCGTAAGGACTATCGGGCGCAATCATTTTGGCCCGACGTCCGGGGACGCGCAGATGTTGGGCGGAGTTCTTGCAAGGGACGTCGATTTCGCCTCGCGTTTATAAATTGAGTGGCGCCTCGTGGCCATAAACCCTTCCAGGTGGCAGAAGTTTTCCGGGGTTGAGAATTCCATCGGGGTCGAGGGTGTGTTTCAGCGCCCGCATCAGGCTAAGGGCGCCGTCTCCGTGTTCGGCTTCCAGAAATTCCTGTTTGCCCAGACCCACGCCGTGTTCGCCGCTGCATGAACCGCCAAGGCTTTGCGCACGTCCAACGATAAGGCGGTCGAGTTCGAGGATCCGACGGCGTCCCTCATCACTGTTTTCTGCGATCAACAATGCGTGGAAATTCCCGTCTCCGACATGTCCGAGAAGCGCCGCCTGCAAGCCTGACGCGTCGATGTCCTTGCGGACGCCTGCGATGAGAACGCCGAGTTTCGAAATCGGTACGATGCAGTCTGTAGAAATCACCAATGCTCCCGGAGCGAGCGATTTCGCCGCCCAGAATGCGTTATGCCGCGCCTTCCATAGGCGTGACCGCTCTTCGGCCGTATCGGCCCATGTGAAGCCTGACGCGTTGTTGTCGAGCGCGATGGCTTCCGTCGTTTGCACCTGTTCACGCACGGCTTCCGGGGCTCCGGCGAATTCGAAGAAGAGTGTTGGTAAAGGCTTCAGGTCTTCCAGTCTGGAGTAGCGGATCGAGGCGCCCATCTGGACTTCGTCCAGCAATTCCACGCGGCTGATCGGCAAACCGATCTGCACGAGTTGCATCGTCGTGGCTACGGCGTCGTTCAGATTGGGAAACTGACAGATCGCAGCGGATACGGTTTCGGGGAGCCCGTAGAGCCGGAGCTGTATTTCCGTGATGACGCCGAGCGTCCCCTCAGATCCGATAAACAGGGCCGTCAGATCGTAGCCCGTTGAGGATTTGCGCACCCGACCGCCGGTTCGAATCACCTCGCCTGTAGCGAGAACGACCGTAAGGCCGAGGACATTTTCCTTCATTGTGCCGTAACGTACGGCGGCCGTGCCGGATGCGCGCGTGGCGCACATGCCGCCCAACGTAGCTTCTCCGCCAGGATCGACCGGAAAAAACAGTCCCTGATCGCGGATGTTCGCGTTCAGGGACTGTCGGGTCAAGCCCGCTTGCACGCGGCAGTCGAGATCGTCCGTGTTCACGGCGATGATCTTCGTCATCCGCGACAGGTCCAGGCTGATGGCGTGCTCTGGCGGCGTCACATGGCCTTCCAGCGAGGTCCCAGCTCCGAATGCGACGACCGGGACACGGTGCTGATGGCATACGCGCAACGTTTCCGACACGTCTTCGGTGCTTTCTGCGTAAATGACTGCTTCAGGCAGGCGGGAGATGTCCAGGGCTTCGCCATGGCTGTGTTCTTCGCGAACTGAGTGTGTCGTGCAGACCCGATCGCCGAACCGTGTCCGTAACGTCTCGATGGCGGTGCGGACACGGTGGGCTTGCGTATCTGTAGCGGCGAGAGCGGTCATGGAGAGTTGGGTCCTGTGATCGACTGGAGGCTCTGGGCGCCGGGTAGACGCGTTGGCCGTATGTGAGCGGAAAACGCTCCTTTGGAAAAGGCCGCGTCGCGCGGCTCTGGCGTGCGCCCGCGCAGACAGAAAGATCGACTCAAGCGGCTGCCCTCTGACGATCGCGCTGCGGTCGGTCGAAATTCAGGTCTCGGTGCAGCGCGTTCAGGTTGCGTTCGCCTTGAGAAACGGTCGGCGCGGCCAGTTCGCCCAAAGGCTCTGGCGTTACGACCAGGTTCATCTGTTTCTGAGATGCGCGTATTTCGGCGGGATCGCTTGTTGTCGCCGTAGCCCCCGACGATGCAACGCGAGGGAACGCGGGCATCAAGCGTCATGCTCACGTTGGGGCTGGAATGCGAGAGTCGGATCGCCATCAGGGCCTCAACCGAATGGGCGTCAACGGGTTCGGTGGAGCAACTCTATTGTTTCACGTTTTCTGGAGACTCTGCTTTTCTGGACGAGCGCCGCTGGATCAGGCTCGACCCCGCATGACGCGGGCGTAGAGAGACGGCAGCACCAGAAGGGTCAGCAGCGTGGAGGACACGAGGCCGCCGATCACGACCGTCGCCAGCGGCCGTTCGACCTCCGCCCCTGCGCTTGTCGAAAACGCCATCGGGAAGAAGCCGAGGCTTGCGACCAGCGCCGTCGCCATGACCGGGCGAAACCGCTCCTCGGCCGCTCGGAACGCTGCCTGTGCGGCGTCCAGCGCCAGTTCTCTCCGTAACGTGCCGATGGCGGATAGCAGCACGACGCCGTTCAGGATCGCCACGCCGAACAGGGCGATAAAGCCGATGCCCGCAGAAATGCTGAAGGGAATTTCCCTGATCCATAGAAGGAAAATCCCGCCGGTGGCCGCTATCGGCAGGTTGAGGAACACCAGCAGGGCGGCGCGCGCCGAGCCAAGGGCGGCGACCAGAAGGACGTATATCAGCGCAAGCGCGATCGGCACGACGATCTCCAGCCTGCGCATCGCGGATTGCAGGTTGCGGAATTGCCCGGCCCACTCCATGCGATATCCGGGGGGCAGAAACACTGCCTTGCTCACCCGCGCCTGCGCTTCGGCCACGAAAGAGCCAAGGTCGCGGCCGCGCACGTTGGCCTGCACGATGATACGGCGGCGGATGCCGTCACGGCTGATGCGAGGTGGCCCGTCCTGCACGGAGATATGCGTCACGGAGGAGAGGGGCGTGGAGGCCCGTCCGTCGGCGCGTCGTACGCGCAGCAGCCCAATCTGGTCGACCGATGCCGTATCGGAAGCGGCGAAGCGAATCTGGGTCGGAATGATGGCGTCGCCCACGATGACTGGCCGGGCGACGAGGCCGCCGACTGCCGAGATCGTATCGAGGATGTCGGACGCGGTCACATCCAGCCGTGCGGCGCGGTCGCGATCGATGTCGATATGCACGAAGGGTACGGTTCCATCGTCCTGCGGCGCCACGTCGGCGGCGCCGGGAATCGTCGCCATAGTCGCCGCGACCTGCCGGGCGAGGCGTGAGAGAACGCTCAGATCGTCGCCGTAGATCGATACGGCGATCTGGCTTCGCACGCCGGACAGCAGGTCGTCCATGCGCATTTCGATCGGCTGGCTCCAGTTCTGCAGCGTATCTGGCAATTCGTCATGGAGCCTGCGGCTCATCGCGTCGACCAGCCCCTGCTGAGTGCGGGCCGTCGTCCACTGCGACGGGTCTTTCAGGAAGATGAAGCTGTCCGTTTCGTTCACGCCCATCGGGTCGGTGGGAATGGCGGAAGAGCCGGTCGTGCTGATTACTGATGTGACTTCGGGAAAGGAGCGGAGAATCCGTTCCTGCTGCGTCACGCCCGCCAGCACGGTGGGGAGCGATGCGCTGGGCAGGCGCGTCGTTGTGACGGTCAGGGCGCCTTCCTCCAGCGTTGGAATGAACTCGCCGCCCAGCCGGGTGGCGAGAAACACGGAGAGCAGAAAAACGCCGATGGCGGAGCCGAACATGGTTTTTGGGTGGACTTCTCCCCACGCGACCACAGGGCCGTAGCCCCGACGCAGAATCGCGACCAGCTTCGTGTCGCCTGCGTTCTCGTTCATTCCTTCGTCGGCGGCGTGTATCGGGCTGCGCCGCAGGGCGAGCGACGCGATGGCAGGGATGAACACGACGCACCACAGGAGCGAGGCGAGCAGAGCCATGATCACGGTCTGGGCCATCGGGCGGAACATCTTGCCTTCGACGCCCTGCAGCGTGAGCACCGGCAGGTAGACCATGACGATCACGAGAATTGCGAAGCTGACAGGACGTATCACCTGCGCAAGCGAACTGACCACCAGCGTTGGCAACGCCACGTCACGTTCGCGCGCCCTGCGTGAAAGAACGTGTTCGACGACGACCAGAGAACTGTCGACAATCATGCCGAAATCGATCGCGCCGAGGCTGAGCAGGTTGGCCGACACGCCGAACAGCCGCATGCCGGCCATGGCGCAGATCAGCGCGAACGGGATGCTGGAGGCGATCACCAGAGAGGCGCGCCAGTCGCCGATCACCACGATCAGCACAACGATCACCAGCGCCGCGCCCAGCGCGAGGTTCTCCTTTACGGTCGCGATGGTTTTTTCCGTCAGTCCGTCGCGTGCGTAGTACGGCGCGATGCGCACGCCCGGCGGCAGACTGCGCTGGATCGCGGGAAGCCGCCGTCGGATTTCGTCCAGCGTGGCGTTCGAACTCGCGCCCTGCTGCATCATCACGACGCCCACGACAGCTTCACCCATGCCGTCATGCGTCACCGCGCCCAGCCGGGTGCGGGGCGCGCGCGAGATCTGTCCAAGGTCGCGCAGGCGGATGACCGTCCCGTCCGGGGTGACGCGCGCCGGTATGGCGCCAAAATCCGCAAGGTCGCGGATCAGGCCGCGTCCCACGACAATCTGCTGTTCAGCGTGGCGCTCGATCCAGCCTCCGCCGCTGGCGGCGTTATTGGCCTCGACCGCGCGAAAGACGTCGCTGACGGAGACGCCATACGCGACGAGCCGTGCGTCGCTCAGGCTGACTTGCCAGGTTTCCTCCCCGCCGCCGTTGATGTTGACGTCCGCGACGCCCGGAATCAGTCGAAACTGCGGCGCGATCGTCCAGGCGGCGAAGCGGTTCAGCTCCATCAGGGAGCGATCCTTACCCTCCACGCGGAACTGCATGATCTCGCCCATGCCAGTCGAGCGGGGCCCCATGTTGATGGACAGGTTTGGAACGGTAAGGGAGCCGCGCAGTTGTCCGATCCGCTCGCTCACCCGCGTTCGATCGAGATCTATGTCGGTGCTGTCGGCGAACTGCACATAGACGACGGATACGCCCGAACGTGAAATTGAGCGCAGGTCCACGAGGTCCGGCAGGCCGGTCATCGCGCTTTCGACCGGGAAGGTGATGAGTTTTTCGACTTCCTCCGTGGCGAGGCCGGGCGCTACGACCGACACCAGAACCTGCCGCGGGGAAATATCAGGGACAGGCTCTACAGGCAGCCCGGCAAGCGAGGCGACGCCGACGGCGATGATCGCGGCCAGGACGCCGAACAGCAGAAACCTGCTTTTCTGAAGGGCGTAGAGGAGGCGCATCGCGTCAGTCGTCGTCACCGAGTTGCGCAACGGCGCCAATGGATTTCAGGGCGAAGGCGCCTTGCGTCACGATTGTTTCGTCGCCGCGAAGACCGGAGCGGACGATCACGCGGCCGCCGTCTTCGAGGCCGGTGACGACGGGGGTTGGGCGAAAACGCTCCGGCGTTTCCTGCACGAAGACAAAATCCCGCCCGTCGATCCGCTGCACGGCGTCAGAGGGGACGGTCACACCGGTCTGCTGCGCCGTCGTGTGCAGTCGTGCGTCCAGCATGGCGCCCGGCCGCAAGGCGCCGTCTGGATTGGCGACCTCGGCGATGACCCGAACCAGGCCGTTCGTCGGGTCGGCCGCCTGATCGATGCTGGCGATCTTTCCGCTCCATGGCCACGCGCCGTCGCCTTCGGTCTGAGCGTCGTCTCCGTTGTTCGTTCCCTGTCCGGCGGGGCGCGCGTCAAAGCGTCCTCCCGGCGAGAGTTGGGCGGCGTTTTCGGGGGCGATCCAGGCGACGAACCAGACACGTGACAGGTCTGCGACGGTCGCTACCTCCGTTCCCGTTTCGATATCAGCGCCGGGGGCTGCGGAAATGGACTGCACCACGCCGTCGACGGGCGACAGCAGCGTCGAGCGTTCGTCCTCGTCGATGCGTTCTGTGACCGAGGTGTATTCTTCCTGAAACCGATGGCTGATCGTGCCGACGTCGGCTTCGCGCGCCGCCAGATTGGCGTCCGCCTGCTGCAGCATTGCTGTCCTGCGCTGGAGTTCGCCTTGCGACACCGTAGCGCCCACCAGCGCGCGTCCCCGGTCGTAAGCCAGCCGCGCGTCGGTCTGCTCGGCGCGGGCGGCGGCGAGGGCTGCCTGCGCCTGCGCGCGTTGCAACTGCGCCACATGCAGCGCGTGGTCGGTGTAGTCGATAAGCCCTTCGCCGCGCTTCACCTTCTGTCCGGGGATGACGCTCACGGCCAGAACCTTGCCTGAGCCTGCCGGGCGCACATGGACGACCAGCCGGGTGTCCGGCTGAATCTGGGCCATGGCGGGCAACGTGCGTTCCAGCGTTTCGCGGGAAGGGTGACCAGTGACGACGCTCTCTGTTTTCTGGGCGGCCAGACTCATCGTCACCATGCTCGCGGCGGAGGATGTGCTGGCGACGTCCTGAGCGGTTGTGGAGGCGCTGGCTGCAACGGGTTTTGCCGCCGTGGGCGCCGTCGTAACGCTCTTGGCGGGTGAAATTTTGGGTGCGGAGGCCACGGTTATGGCCGCCACGCCCGAACCTGTGGATGTGGAGGTTGTGGCCATGGTCGCGGCGGGTAGGAACGTCAGGAGCATTGCGGCGACGGCTGCGGTGACGGCCTTCGGGCGCGCGCGGAGCGGGAGCCTGGCGTTGAGCGGTTTTTGAAGCGCGAGGTGCTGCATGGAGGTTGGGGGGCCTGCGATGTCCACGCGGATGCATATCATACGAACCTGACGGCGCGCTGAATGACGCAGGACGCCGTTACGGCCATGAGGCGCGCGTTCTCAGGGTTGACAGATCGGGCCGTGAGCGGCTTCCTCCGACGCCTCATTTTACGCGCGGTTCCGGCGCGGCTCACCTCAGACAGGACTTCAGCAATGCATCCGTATCGCACCCATAGCTGCGCCGCCCTTCGGGCAGAAGACGCCGGCGCGACCGCGCGTCTCTCGGGCTGGGTGCACAGCAAGCGCGATCATGGCGGCCTGTTGTTCATCGACCTCCGCGACCATGCGGGCATCACCCAGATCGTCATCCCCGCCGGGTCTGTGGTGATGGATGCCGCCGAGGCCGTCCGCGTCGAGAGCGTGGTCACTGTGACGGGCGAAGTCGTGCTGCGCGACGGGGCGACGCGCAACCCAAACCTGCCGACGGGCGATATCGAGGTGCGCGCCAAGGAATTCGTCGTGCAGTCCGCCGCCGCCGTGCTGCCTTTCCAGGTCGCTGGACAGGAGCACTACCCGGAAGACCTGCGTCTGAAATACCGGTATCTCGACCTTCGTCGCGACAAGGTGCGCCGCAACATGATGCTGCGCGCGCAGGTGATCGCGAGCCTTCGTCGCCGGATGGTTGAGCAGGGCTTCACCGAGTTTCAGACGCCGATCCTGACGGCGTCCTCGCCGGAAGGCGCGCGCGATTTTCTTGTTCCCGCACGCATGCACCCGGGCAAGTTCTACGCGCTGCCGCAGGCGCCGCAGCAGTTCAAGCAACTGGCGATGGTGGCCGGACTGGACCGCTATTTCCAGATTGCGCCGTGCTTCCGCGACGAAGCCGCCCGCGCCGACCGCAGCCCCGGCGAGTTCTACCAACTCGACTTCGAGATGGCGTTCGCGACGCAGGAAGAGGTGTTCGCGACGCTGGAACCCGTCATGGAAGGCGTGTTCCGGGAATTTGGCGGCGGTCGCGAAGTCAGCGCCGCGCCCTTCGTGCGTATTCCTTATGCGGAGGCGATGGCCGTCTATGGTTCCGACAAGCCGGACCTTCGCAATCCGTTGAAGATCAGCGACGTGACCGAAGCGTTCGCGGGTTCGGGCTTCGGCCTGTTCTCCAGGATTGCGGCGGATGGCGGCGAGATCCGCGCCATCCCGGCGCCGGGCGCAGGCGACAGGCCGCGCGGCTTCTTCGACAAGCTGAATAACTGGGCGCGTGAGAACGGCGCTGGCGGTCTTGGCTATATCGTGTTCGAAGCCGATGGCGGCAAAGGTCCGATCGCCAAGAACCTTGAAGCCGAGCGCGTGGAGGCGATCCGCGAGAAGACTGGTCTTAAGGCTGGCGACGCCGTATTCTTTGCTGCGGGCAAGGGCGACGATGTCGCGAAGTTCTCCGGTCTGGTGCGCACGCGCATCGCGACAGAGCTGGACCTGATCGAGAAAGACGCGTTCCGCTTCTGCTGGATCGTCGATTTCCCGATGTACGAACTGAACGAGGAGACGAAGCAGATCGACTTCTCGCACAACCCGTTCTCGATGCCGCAGGGCGGGCTTGATGCGCTGAACACGCAGGATCCGCTGAAGATCAAGGCGTATCAGTATGATATCGTCTGCAACGGCATCGAACTGTCGTCCGGCGCCATTCGTAACCATCTGCCGGAAGTCATGATCCGCGCGTTCGAGATTGCCGGTTATCCAGAAAGCGAGGTCGAGGCGCGTTTCGGCGGCATGCTCAACGCGTTCCGTTACGGCGCACCGCCGCATGGCGGTTCGGCTCCGGGCGTGGATCGCATGGTCATGCTGCTGGCCGACGAGCCGAACATCCGCGAGGTGATTCTCTTCCCGCTGAACCAGCAGGGCGAGGATCTGATGATGGGTGCGCCTGCGCCCGTCGAGCCCGCGCGTCTGAAGGAGCTGTCGTTGGCGCTCGATCTGCCCAAGCCCAAGCCGACGGCGAAGACCGAGCCTACAAACGTCGGCTGACACCTGGTTCACGGAGGCGGATCGTTACGGGCGGCGATTGCGCTCGGACGCGGTTTGCCCTCTTCTGAGCGCATGATTTCGCATAAAGCTCCGGGCGTATGATCATGGAACGATTCAGACCCATGTCAGGAGGTCGGGGAGTCGCGGCCGTAGCGGCGTTGGCAATCATGTGCGGCCCTGCGTCGGCTTTCGCCGCCTCTTCCTCCTCGGAGCTTGCGCAGGCGCCAACGACAGGCGGCGGGAATGCCGCGCCTGCCGCTGCAATTGCGGCTACCGCCGTCACGCCCCCCGGCGTCAATGATGCGGAAATTAGCGCCGCGCCGCATCGTGCGGTCTATGATCTGACTCTCTCAGCCGTCGGTGGAGGGGACGTCGTCGCGGCGAACGGGTCGATGACTTATGCGGTGTCCGATTCGTGCGGCTTCTGGTCCACCGAACAGATGCTGAAGGTTCAGACCGTATCCAGATCCGGTGCGGCGTCGGAGCAAACCTCGGAATACTCTGCGCTGGAAAGCAAGGACGGACGGCAGTTCCAGTTCGCTACGACGCAGAAATCCGGCGACCAGACTGTGATGGTCATACGTGGCGACGCGACGCTCGACGCCGACGGCTCAGGCGTCGTGCATTACTCCGCTCCGAAAAAGAAAACCGTGACCCTGCCGAAGGGGACGCTTCTTCCAATGGCCCATACGCTGGCCATTCTCCACGCGGCGAAAGATGGCGCGCACGATCTCGCGCGTCCGCTGTTTGACGGCACCGGAGCGGACGGCGCGCAGCTAAGCTACGTGTCTATTCTTGGCTGGACTCCTTTGGAAGGCCAGGCGCCGTTCCCTGCGTTGTCTGGCTTGATGACGGCGCGGGTCCGGGTCGCGTTCTACGCCGTCGATCCGGGGGCGATGCTGCCGGATTTCGAGATGGGCATGCGGTATTACGCCAACGGCGTATCCGACAGGCTGGATATGGATTTCGGCGATTTTCGCATGAAGGGCGCTTTGCGAAGCTTTCAACTGAAGCCAAAGCCGAAACGTTGCGGTGCAGGACTTCGTTAAGTCTTGTTCCCGACCATTGACCGGCGGGGAATGCATTCCCATTATTTTATGAAGTAAAGTTCACTGTTCGGCCGGCCTTGCAAGGCGGTCGCGACGCCGCCGGTTTTCGGGGCGTGAGAGGAGTGTGTAGCGTATGAGCGGACAAACCGCACAGGATGTGCTGCGGCCGCGCCTTAAGGCGCTGATCGCGCAGGCTGAATCGGATGGGATCGCGCCGGACGTGACGATCGCCCTGTTGCTTAACCTGCTGGAGACGGAAGATTTCGGCGTCCCCACGCCGCCTGAGGAGGACGCGTGAGCACGGCCGACCCTTATGAAATTCTGGGCGTCGCCCGCATGGCGAGCCAGGACGATATCCGCAAGGCCTATCGCGCGCTTGCGAAGAAATATCACCCCGACCTGAATCCCGGCGACAAGGCGGCGGAGGAGAAGTTCAAGTCGATCAGCCGCGCGAATGATCTGCTGTCCGACGAAAACCAGCGCAGTCGTTTCGACCGTGGCGAGATCGACGGGTCTGGACAGGAGCGCGCGCCGCCCGGCTACGGCGCTGGCGCTCATGGCGGATATCGCGATTTTGCGGACGGGGCGGGCGGCTTCCGATATGGGGGAGGCGGCGGGGGATTCTCTCAGGAAGATCTGGGTGACATTCTTGGCGGTATGTTCGGCGGCGGCCGGGGCGGCTTTGGCCGCAGGTCGGGAGGACCCGAACGCGGCGCCGACCGGTCTTATTCCCTGACCGTACCGTTTGTGGACGCAGTGCTTGGGGCGACCTCACGCATCAACCTGCCGGGCGGCGCGGAGCTTGACGTTCGCATTCCGCCGGGGATTGAGGACGGGCAGGTGCTTCGTCTGCGTGGTAAAGGCGCGCCCGGCCAGCAGGGTGGACCTGACGGAGACGCGCTGATCACCGTTACGGTGACGCCGGACGCCCGTTACACACGGGAAGGACGCGATCTGCGTCAACGGCTGCCGGTTGATCTTAAGACCGCCGTGCTCGGCGGGCCGATCATGGTTCCGACGCCGTCCGGCACGGTGCGCATGAATGTGCCCGAAGGCTCCGACACCGGGTCGGTCATGCGTCTGCGCGGACGCGGCGTCAAAGAGCATGGCGGGCGCGAAGCGGGTAATCTCTACGTCGTTCTGGAGATTCACGTAGGCAAACCTGACGATGCCTTGCAGGCCTTCCTGAAGGATTGGAAGCCGGAAGGAGGCGCCGTCGGAGGGGAGGCGGCATGATTACGATCGAAGTCCTCGCCAGCCGCATTGGCCGGGCGAGCGTTGACGAGATCGAGGCATGGATCAGCCACGACTGGATTCGGGCGGAAGGTGATCCCGGCCATTATGTGTTCAGCGAAATCGACGTTGCGCGAGCCGGATTGATCGTCGAACTCCGCGAGGATCTGGGCGTCGGTGACGACGCTCTGTCCCTAGTGCTCTCGTTGCTGGACCAGCTTTATGCAACGCGTCGGGAAATGCGGCTTGTCGCAGCCGCTCTGAACGGGACGGCGAGCGATCTCGATCCGGATGGGAGCCTCGTTCCGCTGCTGCGTGAAGCCATGCTCCGGCGTCTGCCGTCTTCGCACGAATAATAGCCGACCGGTGTCCGACGTCGCTGGGCGGAACTTAACAGGGGCTGGCGCGTCCCATACTGAGGCTGGCGGGAGAGGCGATGGCGTGATGGATGCAAATCTGCGACAGCGCGAAACCAAAGCCGCCGATCCGACCGTGAAGGCGTTTCTCGCTGAGCTGCGTGATGGCGCTCGCGCCACGAACACGCTGTTCGTGGACGCCGCCAGCATGTTGTTGTGCGATACTGCTTGTTCCGCAAATTTGATTGCTGTGATGGAGCAAGTGGCTGCGGCCATACGTACTGCAGTGAGCACGGGCGACACTTCGGACGACAGTATGATCTCGGCTGTGGAAGCCTGTGGGGGCGGCCACTGTGCGGCTGCGCGGGTAGTTGATTCGAGGGGTGTATTTCTTGGATTGCTGTGCTGTCTGTGGGATGAGGAGCCTGACGGCGACACCCTTGTGATCGGCAAGCAAGCGCTGATGCTGCATGCGAGACTTTTGGGGCGATTTTTGGAAACTGCGAGCCGTCTGGCTGTAGTTGAGGATGAAGCGATGCGGCGCGAGCGGTTCATCGCCGCGCTGACACACGATCTGCGAAATCCTCTTGCTGCGGTATTGGCCGGTTTGCGGTTGCTGGAACGCAAGCCCGACCGATGGAACGATTTCGTTCCGCAGATGAGGCAGTCTGTCGGCAGGATGAACAGATTGATTGACCGGGCATTTGATCTCGTCGACCTGCAACTGACCGGGGTGACGTCCTCTGACGGGACGGCCGATGGTATGGATGAACCGGGAGCAAGCTGCGTCGACGCTGACCGTGCCGACAGTGTTTCGGTTGCAAAACTCGGAGATTTGCGGGTGAGGACGCCCGAAAGTCTGATTCTTGTGTTGCGCGAGGTCGTTGAGGAGTTCAGGGCGGCCCAGCCAGAGGTCATCGTCACGACCGATTTCAACCTTCTGGCGCCGGTTTACTGCGACAATGATCGGATGGCTCAGCTTTTGGCTTCTCTTCTTTCCTCTGGGCGGGCGCTGGAGTTAGCTGAGCAGACTATCGCAGTGACAGCTGTGTCCGGGCCGCAGGGGTTTGAATTGGATGTGCTTGCGAACCCGGCTGCTGAGGTGCGGGATATATCCTCACATATTCAGGATCCGTTTGATGGTGGAAGCAGAAACGATCGTTCGCTCGACCTTGGGTTTTATGTCGCCGCTATAATCGCGCGCCTGCATGGAGGAGCGATTGTGGCGGTTCGCGAGGGGGAGGCGACGCGGTTGATCTTTCGCATCGGGACAAATGCCGGACCGGGGCGCCAGGCCTCAGGCTCAACGCTTGGGATAGAGGATAACGGATCGCGGGCATAAGCGCAGTATCTGTGTCGAGCGGTGGTGAGTTGGCAAAAGAATACGTACGCTTTTTAAATGGCAGACCTGCCTGATAGATCATATGAAAAGCGGCACGACGCCTCGCTCATTACATAGACTATGGAATTCCGAATTCAAATCTTCTTTTTTGTAACGATGTCGCTGTAAGGCGCCCGTAAGGAGCGCCTGATCGATCAGAAGGATGCCAGCGTTCGTCACGTCGACGCGTTTAGTCAAAAATCGGTTTAATCGACTCCTCCGACGGTCGAACCTTCGTCACATCTGATGGCTTCAAGGCGTCAGTGTAGTGATTGCCGAAATGTGTGCGCACGTAATTCACGATAGCTGCGATTTGACTATCGGAAAGTTTGTCTGCGAACCAAGGCATTCCGCCGAACCCGTTTGCGACGACGTAAGCGGGATAACTGCTCGACGCAAGTTTTGGGTTTCCACTCAATGCAGGAAAGTGAGCTGCTCCCTCTGCTCCTTTTGCGTCCGCCATATGGCATGCCTGGCATAGCGTCTGATACAGGACGCGACCGTCAGTGGTTGTCAGTTTGTTCGTTGTAATCGCATCTGCGCTGTCCGCCCATGCGACGTTGGGAAGGCAGGCCAATGCTATCAACATTAAAGCAAGTTTGTGCATTAGCCGACTCCCGAAGCGCGCTTGTGCAACTGCTCAATTGCGTTGATGGAGGAAAGCACGGATCCCTCCTGCCATCCGCCAATGTACGAAGCGTGTTCACCCGCAAGAACAATACGATTGTCCATAGTGCACAGGTTCTTATAATGATCTTTGCGGCGCTGCTCGCTCCAGATTGAAGAGCATCCCATAGCCCAAGGGACGCGGCTCCAGGCGACAGCGACGCCGGAGGAGTATTCCTTACGGTATTGCCTATGAATTTTTTCGCCCGAAGCTATCGATGCTTCGATCCGCTCGGCGGGCGTCATTCCGGCAAAGCGAAACGCCTGCACGTCTTCCCACAGATAGGCTCCCAGAAGAACGGCCTTGCCATTGGAGAAGTATTTCGTGCTTGGGTAAGATATTTGCGTAATTGGAAGATCAGTGAACGAAATTCCTCCATATATTTGCTCATCTTCCTCCCAGAATCTGCGGTTAAATTCCAACCCGACTTTTATGGCTGGAGCATAAGGCACGGCGGCGATTGCTGCGCGCATCGAGCCGCTCACCTGAATGTCAAGTTGAGACAAAATGGACAGTGGGATGGTGCAAATACAGTAGTCGGCCTTTGCTACACGAGTGGCGCTTCCATGCGCGTCATCCGTGTACGTAACGGATACGCCTGAATCATCCTGATGAATTGCGGTGACCTTGCATCGGAGATTAATGACGTTTTGCAGCTGTTTTTGAAACGCCTTTCCGATCTGATCCATGCCGCCAACAGGCTGGAACATGCTTGTCTGATGATTGAGAAGCGAGTTTACGGAAATCGCCTGCCATAACCCGGAGCTGAAAATATCTCCTCTGGAAAGCGGCGTCGATGTGACGGACGGGCCGTCCAGACCGCCGCCGGGCGGCTTTTCGTAACCTCGACGCATCGAAGTCAGATCGCTTTTCTTGTAAGCATAGGAGGCGTCAAGCATGCCGCAACTTTTTAGAGACTGTAGAATATGCTCTCGCTCATCGGCGCTGATTTCATTGTCCAGAGCGTGCTGATTTACAGATTTTGCCAAAAGCTCTGAAACATAACCAGAGTAGTCGGCGTCCACTACGCGATACCTTTGTGGTGCGCCACTGAAGGCCGTGCTCGAATGCACATAGGCGTTGTGGTTGACCTGAACAAAAGGTTCCAGTTCGACGCCCAGCGTGCGGCAGTAATGCAGGACGGCCTGGTGATGATAGGGTATCCGCCAAGGACCAGGATTAAAGTAATTGCCTTGGGCAAACCCTACACGCTGGACAGCGCCGCCCAGTTCTTCAAAGGTGTCTCCGCCGCGAAGGGAGAAGTTTCGCCCGCCGGCCCGGTTTTGATATTCAAGAATTTGAACTTTGTAGCCAACTTTTTGTAATTCATAGGCAGCGACCATGCCTGCCAGACCAGACCCGAGGATCAGAACGCTTGTTCCCGGCCGAGCGCCAGACAATTTGGGCGGGTTGACGAAATCACTTGGCGCAGCATGACCGAGGCTCGTCATCGCCTGATAAAGGGCTCCGGCCCCAGCAACCGCTCCTATTCGCGACAGGAGTTGTCGCCGCGTGGCGGCCGTCTCGTGCTCTGGCATGAAAAGTCATCTCCCCGAAATATGCTGACAAAAAATATTATTTGCGCGCAACAGTCAATCAACCGACTCAATGTTCATATAGCCAATCTGACGTCGAAACTTCTTCAAAGCATCGAAGATCCATCGCCTCGGCTTGAGCCAGATATCAAGGCGAGTGGCCAGTTCGGGAACGACGACGTGTGGCTTGCGTCGCTTGGAAGTTTCGATGCTGCGGAGCATTTCGCGGCGCCCCGCCGGGGCAATGGAGCTGCTTTTGGTCACGTAAAATGCCGAGATCGTGTCGCGCGATCCACTAAGGATGACGAGTGGAAATTTGCTCGGCGGGTTCGTGCGGGCGCACGCGGTTTATTGCTGATAACTGGTGTCGTGAGATTGCTTGGCACACGGCGCGTCGCCTCTTGCGCCAAGCTTTTGGGGCGATATTTACGGTGGGTGGTTATTCGGTCGCACGATGCACTCCAGGTGACACTCGTTTTAGAAGCGAAACACTGGCAGTTCGATATGCTGGCTGGATGTTGCGCCGTCCATTTTGAAGACGGCGGAATTTTCGGACTGCAACGTGAAAGACACGACGCGTCCATCCTCGCTGGTTTTCCATGCGTTGGCGCCATCAGGAGCGAGGGCGTAGTCAGCTTTGCCTCCCTTCCGCAGGAAGTCCGGCAGATGAACAAGCAGACGGCTTGCAGGCCCGGCCGCCCGATTTGCGCTGACGGTGATCGCGGGCAGGCCCATCGACGCCCATGATCCTGCCGTTTGCGGAGCCGTGTAGACGACGCTGGTCTCCTGTTTCGGCGCTGCGGCGTGAGAGTGGGTTACGTTCACGGCCAGTCCGAGAGCGAGGGCGGGAAGGATGAGAGAGCGGCGCATGAAAAGCGTTCCTCGGAAAATGAGCGGTATGAACATCCGCATTTTGTTGCAGCTCTGCCCCACGTCGGAAAATTCGTCCAGTGTGTGTGATCAGATTTGCACGATATCGGAGAAATCGAACGTGACGCCGGGCGGGTTCTCTCCGATCCGAAGGCGGTTGGGCGAAAGCATCCGGTGCGGCGGAACGGGCAAGTTATAGGGTGCGGGAACGCCGGTAAAAACGCGGCCCGCGAGATCGAATTTCGAACCGTGGCATGGGCATGCGTAACCGCGTCGTGTCGGGTCCGTAGCACCCGACGCATAAGCGGGGACGCAGCCCAGATGGGTGCAGACGCCTACGAGCACGCCATATTCGGGAGAGAGAGAGCGGTGCCAATTCACGGCGTAGGGCGGCTGTTGCAGCGTTTTTGAGTCAGGATCGCGAAGGCGAGTCCGCAGTTCGGGCGTTTTCAGTTTCTCCAGCGCCTGTGGCGAGCGTCGTGTGATGAAGATCGGGTTTGATCGCCAGAGCACTGTCACCTGCTGCCCTACGGCGAGCGTGGACAGATCCACGTCGATCGGGACATTGGCGACGTTGGAGTCAGCAGGGACGAGGCTTTCCAAAAACGGCCAGCACAGTGCGCCTGCGCCGACCGCGATGGTGGAGGCCGTCACGAGCGTCAGAAGATCTCTGCGCGGTGGGCTTTCCGGAGGGGAGGGCGCCGCGGCGCCGGGAGCAGAGCCGGTCATGTGCGCCTTGTTATCCGGTTGCCCTTAACGGGCGCAAGCGAGGAACGCGCCTCAGTTCGCGCCGTTGGGGATGAGGTGGAATGTCCCCGGAGAGCCCTGATCGGAGAAGACCTGCCGGTCGACGCGGTCAACCTTGAGGGTGAACAGCTTCGGTAGCGACTTGTCTGGATTTGGGCATGATCCGGAATGTTTCTCCATCACGTCGATCTTCGTGCCGTCGGGCGGGCTATTGCCGTCGACGATAAACAGCAGGCAGTCCGGGCGGTCCCCGGTCATGCCGTTATGCGTGACGACGTTGCGTAAATGTCTGACCAGAGCAGAATCGTCGAACCAGCTTGTAGGCTGGAATGTATAGCTGTCGACCATGCGGTCGAGGATGCCGCTTCGCGCCAGAAAGATCGCGCCCAAACTGAGGGGCACAACCATGATCAGCCTGCGGATGATATGCTGGCGCAGGGTGCGCGGTTTTTTACCGAAACCGACGCCGGGGCGGCCGCTCGTGGATTTGTCGCCCGGGCGAGGGGAGGTCTTGCGAAACGCCATTAAAAATCTTCCAGCCATTTTGACCCGTCGCGTGCGAGCAGGTCCTTCGATGAATCAGGTCCCCAGGTCCCGGCCTTGTATGTTTCCAGAGCACGTGCGTCTTCTTTCCAGCCAGCCAGGATCGGTTCGACCCAGCGCCAGGAGGCTTGCACTTCGTCACGACGGATGAACAGGACGGGATCGCCCTGAACCGCGTCCATCAGCAGTTCTTCGTATGAATCTGGGTAACGTGTGTGGAATTGCTCGGGGTAGGAAACGTCGAGCGTCGCCTCGCGCAGACGGAATTCGTCCTTCGATGGGTCCTTGCTGGAAAGTGTCAGCGAAACGCCTTCATGGGGCTGCACGCGAAGCACCAAACGGCCCGGTTGCGGCGCGTCCTGAAAGATTGGCCAGGGCTGGGGACGGAAGGTGATGACGATCTCGGTAGCCTTCTCGGCGAGGCGCTTGCCGGTTCGCAGATAAAAAGGAACTCCGAACCAGCGCGGCGTCCGTACCTCGGTCCGAATGGCGAGGAAAGTCTCGGTGGTGCTTTTATCGTCGCCAAGGTCGGTGAGGTATCCGTCCACGGCTTTCCCGTCGATCTTACCGGCGACGTATTGCGCACGTACGGTGTCATTGGCCACGGCCTCCGGGCTCATCGGCTTCAGGGCGCGCAAAACCTTGAGTTTTTCATCGCGGAGGTCCGCCGCTGTCAGCGATGCGGGAGGCTCCATCGCGACGAGGCTGAGAACCTGCAACAGGTGGTTCTGCACCATGTCGCGCAAGGCTCCGGACGTGTCGTAATACGGGCCGCGCGCGCCGACCCCGACCGTCTCAGCAGCGGTTATCTGCACACTCAGAATCGTGCCGGAGTTCCATGACCGTTCGAGCATGGGGTTGGCGAAACGGAGAGCCAAAACGTTCTGAACGGTCGTTTTTCCGAGGTAGTGATCGATACGGAAAATCTGCTCTTCTGAGAAGTACTTGCCCACGCCGGTGTTGATCTCTTCGGCCGAAGCGAGATCGACGCCGATTGGCTTTTCCAGAACGATCCGGGTGTGGGGAGAGATCAGTTCCTTGTCCGCGAACGCAGCGGCCGTCGATACATAGAGATTCGGAGCTGTGGCGATGTAGAACACCCTTGGGCGGTCTTCATGGCCGTCAAGAAGGGATTTCAGCGTGCTCCAGTCGGCTTCCTTGTCCGCAGCGTCCAGCGACGCGTACTGCACGAGCTCCAAGAACGCTTCAGCCTGCGCTGCATCATATGAATCGCTCGGGACGAATTCCTTCAGCGCCTTGGCGCCGCGTTCACGGTATTCCTCGGACGACAATTTCGAGCGCGCGACGCCGATGATCTGGGTGCCTTCCGGAGCCTGTCCCAGGCGGAAGCGTTGATAGAATGCGGGAAGCAGTTTCCGCATCGTCAGGTCGCCCGTGGCGCCGACGATGACGAAGTCGAAGGGATCGGTCTGTGTCATGACGGCCTGCGCATTGCGGGGCTCATCGGTTGGCTGATCGATTTCGGACGGCTGGCCATTGCGCGCAGATGCAACCATCAGGGGACTCCGTTCTGGGTGAAAAACGGCCGGCGACCGGGCGTTGGCGCCGGTGGCGATAGGCTTGCCGCTGTTTGACTGAACGTTGGACGTCGATTTTCAACGCCGTACGCGTCGTCGCGTTCCGATCGGAAGCGATGCGCGAGCGAGCGCCCCCCTATAATCCGATCATTCGTCTGGCGCCAGCCCATCATGGCAGCGGGGAAAGAGTGTCTGCTCCGGCGGAGTGGGGCAATTCGTCGATTGACCACGGGACGGTCGCCGGGATAATGCCGCGCGTTCGTCGTTTTGCGGCGTTCGGACAAGCCGCTGTCATGGCGCGACCGCCTTTCGGCGTAAGGGCGTCATCTTCGGCGTCGAGCAACAGAGATGGAGTGATGCGGAGATGGACACCGATATGGGTTCGGGCGGCGAAGACGCCGCAGTTGGCGGAATTGCAGTAGATCGCCTTCGCAGCATCATCGAGCGGGTGGAGCGCCTTGAAGAGGAGCGCAAGGCGCTTGCGGGAGACATCAAGGACATTTTCACCGAAGCCAAGTCGGCCGGTTTCGATGTGAAGGTGATTCGTCAGATCATTCGCCTTCGTCGACAGGAGCCCTCGGAGATCGAGGAGCAGGAGACACTGCTCGACATCTACCGTCGCGCTCTGGGTATGTGAGTGCTACCGCCGTCAGGACTTCTGACGCGCGACAAGCCCTTGTCTGTGAAACCGGCGCGCATGTGATATTGGTTAGCCGGACGTCGGCGCTGGACGGTTCAGCGGTTGCCAGTATTGGCTGCCATTCCCATCGACCAGCGTCGTCGCGTGAAGCTTTTCCTCAATCAAGCGTTTTGTCGGAGCTTTTCCCCCTCGATGTCTCCAGTTCTTCCCGAATGGCTGCCTCTCTGGGCGCAACTGCTCATTCTGGTCGTGGGCGCAGTGTTCGTGCTCGCGTTTCTGCTGATGCCGTTCGCCGTTTTCGGACTGAAGGGGCGGTTGGCCGAGATTGAGCTTCAGCTTGAGGACGTACGGAGCGATCTTCGCGTGATCGCGGCTCGCTTGTCGGGGGGAGAGGTCCCCCGTGATCGCGCGGGCGCGGTTGGCGGTGCGGTTGAATGGACGCCGCCTGCTCATGTTGGAGGAAAGCCTGAGCCGGAATTCCGTCAGCCGGAATTTCGACCTGCGTCGCCAGCAGGCGGTTCTCTGCCGGAGGCTCCTTCCGACGCCAGGCAAGCGGCGCCTTCGCCGCGACCCGATCCTGCGACGTCGGTCAATGCACTCGCCGCTGCTCAGCGTGCTGCCGCGCATGATGTGGGGAAGGTTGTTGACGCCTCGGATGTACGCCGCGACGTAAATTTCTTTCCAACCAATCGGGCGGACGATCTGGGGAATGCCCTTCCTCGTGATAGTCAGGGCGACGGCGCCGATGGGTCTCAGGTCGTTCGCGCCACCGATGCTTACGAAGCGCGGGTGACGCTTCCGCCTGAGCCGCAGTTGCGGAGCGAAATTCGAGGTGAATTTCGAGGCGCGGCCGCTGCTGACCCGCAACGTGTCTCCAGCGGAGACAGGCGCATGCCCTGGCATGAGGAACAACCGCCGGGCGGACCGCAGCGTGGTTTGTCCAGCGGGTCGCCGCTCGGCGAAGGAGGGGATGAGATCAAGCGTTCTGCCCCAGGTGGACGTTCGGAACCTGTTCTGCGTTGGCCGTCGCGTCGTAACGACGAGCCTGCACCTAGATAGGTCGCGCGTAGAGGCAGCCGTGGTGACGTTCTGCTGTGTTCCGTTTGGGGTATTCGGCGCCCCGGTGGGATTGTCGCGGTCCTGCGCTTGTGTCTGCATAGCAGTGGAGCACAGTCGACTCTACTCGTGGGGATGATGGATTGCGGCGATTCCTGATATGTGTTTTGGAATTCGAGTTTTATTTATATAATTGACGATTATTATAATATAATTATCTATATTTTGTTATATAATATATAATTACTTGATTGTAAAATTTTATATTATGAAATACTAAAAAATGCTTCCGAATGAATTTTGAATATAATTTCGGAATAAACGCAACGGATTAAATGCACATTTAGGTTAAATGGAAATAAAAAGACACGATGAATCATTAATATTAACGGTAATTTTTTTTGATACAAAAGCTCTGGTCGATTACAGTCGAAATCCGATTCGATTGGGTTGTTATGAGCCAAAAGTAAAAAGAGAGTACTACTACTATCTCGATTTTATGAGATTTGTATGTTCTCTGTGCGTGATATTGCATCACAGCTTTCAATATCTCACCACATATCCATATCTCAATCACACGCATGTCGTAGTCGATTTTTTTATCATGCTGGGTGGGTTTGTGGCGACCAATGCCGACGAACCGAAACTCGAAAGTGGGCGGATAACGTTTCGAGATTTTGTCCGACGCCGATTCCTGCGATTGTTTCCGTTGATGTCGGTGGGTGTTTTCTTGGGGTCAGTATTTTTTATCCTGACGCACCATGATTTTCGTCTTCCATTGATCGCTCTTGTCTTCGCGTATGCAGTGCTCAATCTTCTTCTGATACCAAGATTTTTTGGGGATTATTACATAAAGGAAGACAACACGGTTATTTCGAATCCGCCGCTATCTACGATTATATATCAGACAACGATTACCTTCATCTGGGCTCGGTGGTTTGTCGGGTGTCGCACCCGCAACGTCGCTGCTATCGTGATGATTTCCGGCGTGCTGTTCGCGATTTCCGCATATTTTACTAAAGAGTTGAACGTTGGTTGGGGTGGACCTCACGCGATATGGGGTTATCTGAGGACGTTTTACGATTTCTTCGCCGGAGTGCTTATATACAGGCTACGTAGGTATATTCCGACATCGAAGGTCATACCTTTCTTCTCGTTTTTCGTGATTATCGTTATCATATTCCCACCGTTTTCGTCGGTTTTGTGGAAAATATTTACTTTTTATGTGATGCCGCCGTTGGCGCTCATATGCGGAGTTTCCGCTCGTGGCCAGCATATCGTGTATGGCGACAAATGGTTTGGCCGTTTGTCATATTCGAATTACGTAACGCACTGGCTGGTCTTATACGTAATTGCTCTTGTTATCCCTGACACAAACAATTGCGCCACAGTTGGCGTCGCGGTCGCTCTATCGGTGACAGTCGCATTCCTGACGATGAAATATTACGATATTCCGATATCTGCATGGGTGAACAAAAAGTTCGACCACAAGCGCAGGGATGCGTCGATACCCTCGCTCAGTCGTCAGGACGTTGAGGCGTAGCAGCGGAGCACGCAGCTCCGCACGGCCCTTTCAGCTCATCAGGATCGGCCTCAGTCGAGGATCAGGTCATCGCGGTGGATGAGTTCGTCGCGGCCTTGCCAGCCCAGAATTGATTCAAATTCATCAGACCGTTTCCCGGCGATTCTTCGTGCGTCCTCCGCCGAATACGAGCATAGGCCGCGGCCGATTTCTGAACCGTCCGGGCTTAGAACGCGCACGAGATCGCCTCGGTTGAATTCGCCCTGAACGGTTTTGACGCCAACTGGCAACAGCGATCCGCCTTCGTTCAGCGCGCGGATTGCGCCTTTGTCGATCATCAGTTGACCGGACGGCGTCAGTCCTCCCGCGATCCAACGCTTTCGGGCGGAGCGGCTGTCCGCGCCGGGAAGGAACCATGTGCAGCGTGCGCCGTCCCGTAACGCGGCCAACGGGTGTTGACGCTTGCCCAGAGCGATCGCCATAGCGCAGCCGGAGTTGGTGGCAATTCGTGCAGCTAACAGCTTGGTCCGCATACCGCCTGAGGAATAACCGGGCGGGGGCGCGCCGCCCATGGCGTCGATCTCGGGGGTGATGGCGTCGATGGTTGGCAAATGACGAGCGTTCGGATTGACGCGAGGATCCGCCGTGTAGAGGCCGTCAATGTCAGACAGCAGGATGAGTTGATCTGCGTTGATCATTTGTGCGACGCGCGCGGCCAGCCGGTCGTTGTCGCCGAATCTGATTTCCGCCGTCGCTATTGTGTCGTTTTCGTTGATGACAGGTACGCAGCCCAGACCGAGCAAGGTGTCCAGCGTCGCGCGCGCGTTGAGATAGCGGCGGCGATCTTCGGTATCGTCGGGGGTGAGCAACAACTGTGCGGCGGTGAGGCCGCGCTCAGAGAGTACGGCGCTCCATGCCTGTGCCAGACGGATCTGGCCAACGGCTGCGGCGGCCTGTTTTTCCTGCAATCGTAACGCGGGTCGAGTTAGCCCCAACGAATGACGGGCGAGGGCGATGGCTCCGGACGAGACGAGAACGACTTCGGTTCCAGCCGCGCGCAGAGCGGCGACATCGTCAGCGACGCTGGCGAGCCAATCTGTGCGCGGCGCGGCGCGGTCAGGATCGACGACGAGGGCGCTGCCGATCTTTACGACGACGCGCTTCGCGGCGCTGAGGCCAGGACGTTGCGCATCATGCGCCCCAGCGTCACTCATTCCGCCTCTTCGGCGTCGCGTTCCGCGCGCGCATTCTGAACGTTTGTAAACAGATCACGCAGGAGCTCGGGCACACCCTGCCGCGAAACACCTGAAATCACCATCACCTTTGCACCGCTCGCGCGCTCCAGCGCCCGTTTGCGCCCGGAAATCTGCTGCGGCGTCATGGCGTCGCACTTGTTTAGCGCGATGACTTCAGGTTTCTCGGCCAGGCCGCCACCATAAGCCTCGAGCTCGTTGCGAATGGTGCGCCACGCGTCCACCACGTCACCCGCCGCGCCATCGATCAGGTGCAGGAGCGCCGCGCAGCGTTCCACATGCCCCAGGAAGCGATCGCCCAAACCGGTTCCTTCATGCGCGCCTTCGATCAGGCCGGGAATGTCGGCGATGACGAACTCCTCGGTCATCGACAGGCGCACCACGCCGAGTTGGGGGTGCAGCGTGGTGAACGGGTAGTCCGCGATTTTGGGCCGAGCGGCTGAGGTCGCCGCAAGGAAAGTCGATTTGCCGGCGTTCGGGAGGCCGACAAGGCCAACGTCAGCGATCAGCTTGAGTCGCAGCCACACCCAGCGTTCCTCGCCAGGCCATCCTTTGTCGGATCGTCTCGGGGCGCGGTTGGTGCTGGTCTTGTAATTCGCGTTTCCAAAACCGCCGTCGCCGCCGGTGCAGAGCGTTACGCGCTTGCCGGGCTTGTCAAGGTCGGCAAGCAAGGTCTCCCGGTCGTCGTCCATGATCTGGGTGCCGACGGGGACCTGGATGACGACGGCGGGGGCTGCTGCGCCGGTGCGGTCTGATCCGGCTCCATTGCCGCCCTTTTTCGCACGGAAATGCTGTGTGTAGCGAAAGTCGATCAGCGTGTTGAGATTGGCGACGGCTTCGAAAATGATGTCGCCGCCACGTCCGCCGTTGCCGCCGTCAGGGCCGCCGAATTCGATGTATTTCTCGCGTCTGAACGCGGTGACGCCGTCGCCGCCGTCACCGGACCGAACGTAAATCTTGGCTTGATCGAGAAACTTCATCACCGTCTTCCGGCATCTCGCTGCAAATGGCGGATGCAAAAGGGGCCGACCCATGCGGATCGACCCCTGTCACTAGTCTGGTCGCTGATCCGTATGCGGGTTTTATGCCCGCATAGGACCAATCACTCTGCGGCGAGCGGAAGAGCCTCGACCGACACATGAACGCGATCGTCGCCGCGACGCGAGAAGCGCACTGCGCCGTCGACGAGGGCGAACAGGGTGTGATCACGGCCGACGCCAACGTTGGTGCCCGGCTTCATCTTCGTGCCACGCTGGCGGACGATGATGTTTCCGGCGATAACGGCCTCTCCGCCGAACTTCTTGACGCCGAGGCGGCGGCCGGCGCTATCGCGCCCGTTACGTGACGAACCGCCTGCTTTCTTTTGTGCCATGAACTTTGCTCCTTACTGATGCTGGCTCTGCTCGATCCTCTCTGGGAGGAGATCAGGCCGCGACGATCTCGCTGATGCGCAGGACGGTGACCGGCTGGCGGTGTCCGTTCTTGCGGCGGCTGTTCTGGCGGCGGCGCTTCTTGAAGATGATGATCTTCGCGAGGCGGTCCTGAGCGATGACTGTGGCCGTCACCTTGGCGCCGGGGACAAGGGGAGCGCCAATCGTCGTGCCGGCTTCGCCGCCGACAGCGAGGACGTCTTCGAACGTCACGGTGGCGCCAGCCTCAACCTCAAGCTTCTCGACCTTGAGCACGGCGTTCGGCGTTACGCGATACTGTTTGCCGCCTGTGCGGATGACTGCGAACATAATAAACTCGTCTCTTCTCGATCAATCGACGTCTCGCGGCGTGTTGGCGCAGGCGATCGGTCCAGTCGCTTTTTCTCGTTGGCCGTGCGTCACGGCTGGCTCCGCCTTCTTTGAGCGGAGTGGGCTTTTAAGCGCTGGAGGTCGGTTTCGTCAACCGGAATCACGAGGCTGAAAAAAGGGTCTTGTCTCCAATCACGCAGACGCATATGTAAGCGCAACCGCGTCGCCGGAAGCGACGGAGAGGTGCCAGAGTGGTCGATTGGGGCGGTCTCGAAAACCGTTGTGCCTTATGGGTACCGTGGGTTCGAATCCCACCTTCTCCGCCAAATTTACCTAAATCGCTGACATAGAGCGTGTATATCGCTCCTTCGGGTCGATGCCGGACGTTCAGTCGCGGCTTCGTGGCGACAAGTCGTCCTGTGCGCCTACTGCGAGTGGACAAAATCCGACGCCTCGCTCTCCATTAAACTGACAAACCTCAACACGGCGGGAGGCAGCGCTGTCCGTCCAGTTGTGAGGCCAAGCTTCCTTTGCATGGTAAGCGTTTCGATCGGCAGTTCTTTCAGATAGGGCGCCTGTAGCTGCCGGGCCAGAATATGGCGGGAGACAAAGCAGACCAATCCGCTGTGAGCGATCATTGGCAACAGTAATGGCGTCGCGTTGACCTCCATGCGCGCTTTCGGGGGCGGCAGTCCGTAAGCCTTGAATCGTTCATCCAGCCACACGCGGCTGGCCACCTGCTGCACCGGCAATACCCATTGCTCGTCTGCGAGATCTGCAATGCTGACATTTTTGCGTCGAAAAAGGCGGTGCGTCTGGGTGGCGGCGATTACGACCGTGTCTGTAAGCAGCGGGTGGCTGCTGAATTCTTCGTCTGCGTCTGTTACGAGTCCGAGGATAGCATCGATGTTCCCGTGCCGCAGCTCATCACGCAGGATGTAGTTCATGCCGACCGTAATCGTCACTTTTACGTTTGGCATATTGCGAGTCAGAATTTCGCAAACTGCAGGCAGCATTAATTCCGACATGACGGGACCACAACCAATCCTGAGAACGCCTGCGCCGCCTGCCGCGAATTCTTGAATTTCGCGCAAAGCGTTGGTGGTCATCAGGTTGAGCCGACGCGCTTGCTGTAGAAGCGCGTCCCCAACGGCGGTCAGTCTTATGCCCCGTCCTTCGCGCTCGAAGAGCCGCGCTCCGACGGCGCTCTCGAGCCGCCTGACGCATTTGCTAAGCGCCGGCTGGCTGAGGTGCAATTGCTCGGCTGCAAGGCGCAGATGCCCCAGCTCCGCGATTACCTCAAAGTAGCGCAAGTCTCGGGAGTCGACGTTCATCTGATAGCTCTGGGTAATTGATTGCGGAAAATTATTGAATAGATGTTTTGTAAACGTGGCGCCTATCCTGCGCCAGTTTTTCGATGAAAAGCAGTGCAGGAGCCCATGGACATTTTACCATCTCTTGACCAGCAAGCTGGCTGGCCGCCCGGCTGGCGCATCCTCCCTAATGGGGCGCCGATTGCGGACGAGGTTATCGATGCGTGGCGTACAATCCCGGTCGCGGTGGCGGGAGATTGCATGGGACGGAGCATAGGCGCGACCGAGCTGCGACAGTACCATCCTGATCTTGCAACGGTGATGTGTGGGCGTGCTGTCACTGTCCGCACTCGTCCCGGCGATAATCTCGTGATTCATAAAGCCATGCTTATGGCGAGCCCGGGCGACGTCATCGTGATCGATGCAGGCGGATCAGTAGAGCAGGCGATTGTTGGTGGCCTAATGCGTACTACCGCGATCGCGCGTAAACTTGGCGGGTTCATCGTGGATGGCGCAGTTCGTGATCTTCTCGAGTGGCACGAAGGAGGCATGCCGTGTTTCGCGCGCGGTCATACCCATCGCGGGCCCAGCAAGGATGGCCCGGGCGCGGTCAACATCCCGATCAGTTGTGGGGGACTGGTGGTGCAGCCGGGTGATCTGATTCTGGGCGACGCTGACGGAATTCTCGCGATCCCGGCGAATGAACTGTCGGGCCTGATGCCCAGGGTGCAGGAACACCTTGAGAGGGAGGCCGCCATTCGTGAGACAAATGCGCGAGAAGGCGGAAATGCCGATCGCATCAATGCGCTGCTACGTAGTAAGGGCCTGACTATATGATAGTTGCGTAAACTAATCGTCATAAATAAAAAATAAAAGATAAAAAATGCTAAAAAACAAAGTGCATATCGAAGAGTCATCACTTGAAGCGATACCGTTCTGGCGGCGCGTGGCGAACTTTCGGGTCGTCATCATGCCGCTGCCAGTTTTTTTAATCGCCGCTGTATGCATGATTGTTTTTATCATCAGAGGCGCAATATCCAGCGATCTGTGTATTATGGCGGTTGTACTGGCCGTGTGCTCCTATCCCCTCGCGGAGATCGGGCATCGTGTTCCCGGCTTGCGATCTATCGGGGGAGCGGTGATCCTGAACACGTTCCTTCCGTCCGCGATGGTGTTTTACGGTCTCCTCCCGCACGCGCTCGAAAAGGCGATCGGCGTTTTCTACAAACAGAGCAATTTTCTTTATCTTTTCGTTACGGCGGTGGTCGTTGGCAGCATCTTCGCGATGGACCGAAAGACTCTGCTGGCGAACATGTTGAAGATATTGACCCCGTTAGCCATTGCCTCTGTCGCGGCTGGCGTGGTTGGCATGATCGTGGGGCTGGCGTTCGGGATGGACGCACGGCACGTGTTGTTTTTTATCCTTGTGCCAACCATGGCTGGGGGCGTTGGCGAAGGGGCAGTGCCGCTTGCCATCGGATATGCGGCTGTAACGCATGGGTCTGAAAGCGACATAATAGGAGGCCTGCTTCCAATCGTCGCCATGGCCAATATCTGCGCAGTCGTAATAGCCGGGCTGTTGAATTCGATCGGTGAAAAAAGACCCGCTCTTTCGGGAAATGGGCAACTCCTTGTCGCAAGTTTTGAAAGTCAGACGCTGGATCCGGATCATCGCGCTGTGTTGCTCTCTGATCCGGCGCGCGTCGCGACGTCTGGTTTGGCCCTTGTCACTCTGTATGCGGTTTCATCCGCTCTTGATCACGTTCTCAAGTTCCCTGCGCCTTTGATCATGCTCTTTCTTGCGGTCGTTCTTAAAGTTGCGAAGCTGATACCCAATGGCATGGAGCAAGGTGCCCACTGGGTTTATCGTTTTTTTGCAACCGCCTGCACTTATCCGTTGATGTTTTGCATCGGCGTAGTGCTGACGCCTTGGAAACCGCTTGTGGCGGCAGTTTCGCCGGCCATCTGCACCACGGTCGCATGCACCGTTGTTACTTTGGCGGGAGCGGGTTTTGCGATGGCACGGTATTTTCGGATGTATCCGGTTGAAGCCTCCATGATCATGACATGTCACGCAAGTTCTGGCGGGGCGGGCGACGTCGCCATTCTGAGCGCAGGGCAAAGGCTGTCCCTGATGGCTAGCGCACAGGTGTCCACAAAAATTGGCGGATTTGTTACCGTTACCGCGGCGCTTTTGGCTTTTTCCTGGTTAAATTGACCTTCTTTACAATGCTTTATGCGAAGCGCGGCTCACCGCTGTGAGCTGTGCTTCGGTATGATGGTTTCGAAGACAGTTGTGGTAAGTGGCGGAGCGCATGCGCGAGCGCGGCTTCAATAATCTTCCGGGACTTTTTTATCCACCGTAATCTAAGCGGAAAAACGTTGAAGAACTCGCGGCAGGGCAGGCGCATATATCCACGATTCACGGTGGAGGTCAGGTGATCTCGCGGTGTGTGTACACCATTTAGTAGGTTGAACGTATCCGATTGGGGTGTCTGCGATCTGGGCGAACGAGCTTTGTGCTGTCCTATCTCTCTTGTTTGATGCTGCCAGCTAGTCGCAGGAGTTCAGCTCGCTCGTTTTTTCACGACCAATCGCCGAGAAGCGGGATTTTCATTGGATCTCGTTGTGTCATGAGGTTGGATATTCGATGACGATACATCGGCATATCGCCGAGGATAACCGAGCAGAGAACACACTTAGTTAGTTTCATCGTAGCCCGACGCCTGATCGTCTGTTTCCACACATTCGCGACCTCGCTTTTACAAGCGCGCTTATGACGTAAAGTTGGTGGACCGTGAGAGTGCGTCCCACTCGGCCATCTCATCTTTCATGTTTTCGAGTTTTCTTTCCACAAGCGACAGGGCGTCTTCTCCAAGGAAGAGACGCGTTGGCGGGTTAGGCACTTCTACTAACGTCAACAAAGCCTCTGCCGCCTTCGCCGGGTCTCCGGGCTGGCGTCCGCTTTTGGCAATACGTACGGAGCGCAGGGGGTTCATGACGTCGTCATAATCCGCGATGCTTCGGGCGGCCCGATCCATGGAGCGTCCTGCCCAATCGGTGCGGAACTGACCGGGCGCCAGCGCTGTCACTTTTATGCCCAGACCCGCGACTTCCTTGCTCAACGCTTCGGAAACGCCTTCAAGAGCGAACTTACTGCCGCAGTAAAGACTCAGCCCCGGCATGGTGATGAAGCCGCCCATTGAGGTCACGTTGACGATGTGCCCCTTGCGTCGGGCGCGCATGCGGGGCAGCACCGCCTTGATCATCGCGATCGGCCCAAACACGTTTGCGGCGAACTGACGTTGTGCGTCGTCCATCGACGATTCTTCCAGAGCGCCTTCCTGTCCATACCCGGCGTTGTTAACAAGCACATCGATTGGACCCGCCTTACGTTCCGCATCAGCCACAGCCTGCGGAATGGCGTCGAAGCGCGTCACGTCCAGCACAAGAGGATAGGCGCGATCGGGGGCGAGAGCGGAAAACGCCTCGGCGTCCGTGTCCTTGCGCACGGTCCCTATAACCTGATGTCCGGCCTGAAAAGCCGCTTCAGCGAACGCTCTGCCAAGACCGGAACTGACGCCCGTGATGAGAAAAGTTCTGGCGGTGGTTGCTGTCATGATCTAACTCCATATGGAGACAAAACTATATCATGATATAAATATGAACCATGGCAGTTAGCAAGACCCAAAGCGTGTCCGGCAGCAAACGGGCGGACGCGAAACGGCAACACGTGCTTGACGCAGCTGAAGATCTGCTTCGGGACGGCAAGGCTGATTTCTCGATGCGTGACCTTGCGTCCCGCGCTGAGGTCAGTTTCGCCACGCCGTTCAACCAATTCGGCAGTAAGGCGGCGATTATGCATGCTCTTTCCGCGAGAAGGATCGCCGCGATGCGGACGCTGCTCGCCGAAGCGCCCGTAGATATGAGCGCGGATGAGCGCGTTTTGCTGGCCGTCGACACGGCGGTTGCTGTCATGCTGGAGTCCCCTGCCGTCAATCGGACCGTCATGGGATGGCTCGGTGCGGCCGGGCCGGTGGCCGGAGATGTGTGGGTACAGTCAGCGACGCTCTGGAAGCAGGCGCTTGGCGCCGGCGCAGGACTGTCGATAACAGGTCAGCCAGAGGCGTTGAGTCGGCTTGCTGGTCATCTTGCTTTCGGGTTTCGCGGCGTGTTGTCCTTCTGGACTGCCGGAGAAATGTCTGACGGCATGCTGAGGTTGCATGCGCGGGAGACAGCCGAAGCCTTGTTGAAAGGCTTGCATTGATCGTTCTGCGCTGAACGTGAGATTTGTGATACCTGCAACGTGGGTAACACGATTACATGCAGCTGTGGCGTCTCTATTGCGTATCTCAGCGTAGCGCTCTGCAGAGCGTGGCGACCTACCTGAGTATGGTTGTGCTTGAGAGAGTCGAATTTATTTATTATTGGAAAAAACCTTCATGTTAAAAACAGGAGAAGAGCGAAGCGGCGACCTTTCGTGATAGGCGTCACGACGTGCATGAGCGAGCAGGAAAATGCGATCGCTCCTGTTGCGGGTGGGCGGTACAGCGTGCCCGTGTATTCCGGAAATCCGATATATCCACCATCATACTCATCGTTTAAATTGATAGAGATCGCAAATTTCCTGTCACGCGTGTGTGTCAGCGTGTTGTCTCGATGCGGATCGAAGCGACCACCCGTGGCGGCGTCGTAGCAGGCGACGACCAGCCGTTCGATTCCGTGCATATCGAACTGATAGGCGCGCTTCAGTTCTGGCGCCACGCGCGCGGCCAGACGTTTGATGACCAGGTTGCGAAGGCGTTCGGGAATCTCTGAATCAGTGCGGCTCTTGCGGGTGTTGTCATGGTCCTGCGCCGCTTGTCCGCCTATTTCTGTTTGTGCGGGGGAGGCGTAGCGATCGCCCAGAAGATGAGTTTCGATCAACTCCTGGCACAGGGAGGGTTCAATCACGCTTTCCATAAGCAATGCCGGAGGCGGCGTCTGGCGGTTGTAATGCGCGAGATCCGGCGGCAGGTATCGAGCCAGTTCCACCATCGTGCGCGCGCCGACCATATCGTCCGGAAATGACTGGGCGTAGAGCAACTTCAGGCGCGGGTTAGCGACGAACCACAGGCTGTCTGACCGTTTTTCCGAAACGCCGAAAGCATGGTGCAGGGTAAGATCGTCATCCAGCAGGACGCGCACGGCGTCCCCTAAGGCGCGAAGTTCAGCGTTGAGTGTGTCGTTTCCGCTGGGCAACACAACGAAGAGCAGGCGGGCGACGCCGTCTAACTGCGCAGACAATGTCCTGACGGCGTCTACCAAGGCGCTGTCGTCTGCTGCTGTCGCGTGTCCTTGCAATCTAGGAAAACAGAAAAATGAAAAGCGACCGCCTGCGGCTTCTATACGAAATGGCGCTCCTGTGTGTGCGCATAACGGAGCGAGCCAGGGCAGGGGATCTCCCTTTTGCAAAGTGCTCATCCGACCGAACGCCTCCCTGAGCGTGACGCTATCGTTTGCATAATACGCGCTGTCACGTTGCCTCTTGATATCATGTTAAGAGCAAGATGAATTGAAAAATAGGTATTTGAGCAAGGAATAAGTACGCAATGAATCGCGATTATTCCTTGTTTCAAAATAAAATCAAATGATGGAATGCCGCCTGAAGCCGGTAACTGCCAGCGTCGTCTATGAAGACGTTTTGCATGCCGCCATGAGTTTCTGGCGCAACCAGCGATGGCCCGGGTCGCTGTCGAGGCGCGGATGCCACATGGCGCTAATCGCGAGTTCCGGCGTTGATACGGGGAGTTCGAACCGCTGCAGGCTGTGAGCCTGTTTGTCGAGACTTGAGTTCGGCACGAGCGCGATCAGGTCGGAGTTGCGCGCGATGTTCAGCGCATCGAGAAAGCTTGGCACGATCGCTACGACCTCGCGGCGGAGGCCTAAATCCCGAAGGGCGTCGTCCACCGGTCCTTTCGATGCGCCTCGGCGTGAAGCGACGACGTGCCTGCATGCGGCGTATAGCTGCGGCGTAACCGGTTTTCCGAGCAGTGGGTGATTCTTGCGTGCAACGCCAATGAAGCGATCGCGGAAGATAAGTTGACTCTTCATTTCCGGAGCGGACGCGCCCGTCGTTCCGATTTCGAGATCAATCGTTCCGTCGCGCAAGGGCGTTGCGTCCTTGTCGGGCTTGGGAACGAAACAGAGGCGAACAAGCGGGGCGGCTTTGGCGATTTCCGCGACGAGCGCGGGGGCGAACAATGTGACGAACCCGTCGTTGGCGCGGATTTTGAACGTGCGGTCCAGTAACGCTGGCTCCACCTGGCCCAGAGCGGGCGTAAGCACTGTGCGCGTTTCCTGCGCGAGAATGTGGACGCGTTCCGCCAATTGCTCCGCATAGGGTGTCGTCACGAGCGAACGCCCTGCCTGCACCAGCAGGGCGTCGCCCGTGGCGACGCGCAGGCGCGCCAGCGTCCGACTTGTCGCTGATGGACTCAGGCCGAGGCGTCTGGCCGCAGCCGTGACGCTGCGTTCGGTCAACAGAACGTCGAGGGCGTGAAGCAGGTTCAGATCAATGGTCTTTGTCATGGGTGAAGGATAAGCGCGCCAGCCGGATCGGTATAGCGTTCTATGCAATCATAGTTTGCATATCGTGCGTCTGGCGCTTGCTGTGGAGAGGTTCACATTGGAGTGGCAGGACAGAAGGAAGCTCGACATGACAACGGCACTCGGCGATCGGCCCGGAACTCTTCTCCTGGTCGGCGCCTCACGCGGTCTTGGGTTGGCTATGGCGTCCGAATTCGTTGCTAAAGGCTGGCGTGTCGTCGGAACTGTGCGCGGAGACGGAATTACAGGCTTGCACGACCTCGCCGACCGGTACCCCGCTCAGGTGACGATAGAAGACATCGATATTACCGACGCCGCCCAGATATCAAACTTAAGCCACAGGCTTTCGGGGCGGGTCTTCGACATGCTGTTTGTCAATTCTGGCACATCCAACCGCAATCAGGCTGAGACGATCGCAGAAGTCTCGACGGACGAATTCGTGCGCGTCATGCTCACCAACACGCTTGGCGTCCTGCGCGTGATCGAGGGGCTTCAGGATCTGGTGCGTCCCGCTGGATTGATTGGGGTCATGTCGTCGGGGCAGGGAAGTATTGCTAATAATATAAAAGGAGGTCGAGAGATTTATCGAGGAAGCAAAGCAGCGTTAAATCAGTGTATGCGCAGTTACGCCGCCCGGCATGCTTCCGGCCGGCGCGCACTTGTGCTGATGGCGCCAGGTTGGATACGCACCGAACTTGGAGGTCCGGAAGCGCCTTTTGGTATCGAGGAAACTGTTCCAAAATTGGTTGATACGTTAATCGGACAGCAGGGTAAGCCGGGTTTGCGCTTCATTGATCGTAATGGAAAGGGCGTGCCGTGGTGAGCGCGTGTTGTGGTTTGTGCAAACATGATGTAATATGAAGCGAAATACTTTTAAAGTACAATTTCAATTTCAAGATAATTTGAAATTATATTCAAAGGCGAGTTTGTGAATCATTGCTACCCGAAAATGACGATCAGAAGATCGTCTCTGAACATATTCTGCAAGAAAAGCGTGAGCGATTCCGCAGTCTGTTCGATATGGCGATGAAAGTGACTGGTGAGAATTAAGTCTCAGAGAACTGCCTATTGATTTACCTCCTTGCAATCGACGGTTTTTATCCAATCCCGTCGCAGGATGGCGTATCCGACTTCGTCATACCATCGTCCTACGATAAATCGGCTTTCGACGGTTTGGTTTTCAAGCCGCACGCCGCGCTTTCTTATTACTTTGCAAGAGGCGGCGTTGACTGCGAGACATTGCGTGGCAAGTCGATGCATTTTTTTTGCGCGACGAAACACCATGCGACCAGCGTTTTCGCGGCTTCCGTGGCGTAGCCTTGCCTCTGGCATGAAGGGCTCATCCACCAGGCCTATGCCGCTTGTTTCTGTATTTTCCTTCGAAATAACGGCGCCGACTGCGCCGATGACGTTGGATTGTACCGTGGGTCAATGGCGAACATCCCCCAGCCGAAAACGTCGGGAGTGAGTTGCCGCTGGGAGTGAAGAAAGTCTCGGGCGGGGACTTCGCTCGTATTTTCCATCATTTGCGCGGTAAGCGCAGAAGGCTCGTTAAGGTAGGCCAGATAAGCGGAAAGATCTTCGACCGTGAGCGTCTGTAACGCCAGATGGTCCGTTAGGATGGGTGGAATTATGTCTCTCATTAAATTCGATTGATGCTTGAGACGTCGTCATCTGTATGCGCGGGTATGAGAAAGTATGTGACGGTTCCTTGAACGACCAGATTTACTCGGAGACGATGTTTGCAAAAATACCGAGCGCGCTCTCGTCTTGACGACGCTTCCACCTCGTCAAAACACCGTATCGTGTTATGCTCAATTTGCATAACAAACTTCTTGTCACTACGTTGTCCGGCCGATAGGCGAGAAAGGATGCGCAATGACCAACATTACTGCGCTTATCAGCGACGCTGCGCTCTTTGTGCTGTTGCCGTGGGCGCTCTGGCGTTTGCTGCAGAAGGCGTTGCCCATAGCAGTACTACCGATCCTTGTAGGAATCCTGCTGGCGGTCTGGCACGTCCCTGTGCAGAAATATGGCGTGCCGTCACTTTACGGTAACGACATCGGTTGGGTGGCCGTCCTCGTGCTTGCGTTCACGGCTGGGCTCGAGATGTGGCAGCACCCAGGAGAGGGTGACGCGAGCCATGCTATTCCTTCGCCATCGCTCAAGCGTCTGCTGGGTGGGGCGGCTGTCGCGCTGGGCGGTCCGTTTCTGATCGGCTCGATTCTGGCGTACGAGTTTTTCCTCCCTCTGCGCGGATGGCACGCGCCTCATGCGACGCCGATGGTCGCGGCAGCGGCGATCGGCCTGTGTATCGCGGTGAGCGCCTTACCAGTTCTCATCGGCGTCGTGCGGGAGCTAGAGCCTGCGCAGCGCCCGTTGGGACAACTGGCCTTGAAACTCGCGGTAGTTGACGACGCCGCCCTGTGGATCGGTCTTGCCGCCCTGCAATTCGCCGCAAAAGGGACGGCGGCGCTTCACGGATGGACAGGGCTTGAATTCGTGGCCATCGGGCTGCTCGTGGGTCTCGCGGCCGCCGGGAACTGGGCGTCCCGGCATTACAGCAACCCGCCATCGTGGGTTATCTGGACGACCGTGCCTCTCTATCTGGCGGCAGGGTCGTGGGCGGGGATGCAGCTTGGCCTGCATGAGCTGATCGGCGCGTATTTTGCCGGAGCGATCATGCCGCCCAGCTGGGTGCGTCGTCTGCCGGTCGAGTGGGTCGGCACATTCTCGCTGTTCTGGCTGGCGCCGATGTTCTTCGGACATAGCGGTCTACATATCGACGGGGACGCTCTGACCTGGCCGTCGGTCATCGCCTCCCTGATGTTGGTCGCCGTGTCGATCGTCACAAAAATTGTGGCGGTTTATGCGTATCCGCCGGCAGCTGGCCTCAGCCGACGTCAGGCATTGAGTGTTGGAGCGCTGCTGCAGTGCAAGGGACTGATGGAGATTGTGGCGGCCACCATTCTGCACGGGCAGGGCATGCTGTCGGAGTTCGCCTTCGCCTCTCTGATGGTGCTTGCCGTTATTTCGACGACGCTGACCGGACCGCTGTTTCGCCTGTTCGCGCCCGGCGAACGGACGGCGCGTTCTTCTGGCTCGGCGGGCGAGGGGATGTTGGCGCCATCCACGCAGACGACGCGCTGAACTCGCCGCGCTTCTCACGCCAAGGGGGAAGTTGTTACAGGGCCGGACCTCCTAAGGCTTGGCGCGCCTCGCCATCTCCATGACGGCTTCCGGAGCCATGCCGCTTTCACGCATGGCCCGGATCGAAAGAGCGCCGTCACGCTTCGCGAGCCGCTTTCCGTTCTGGTCGCATAGCAGCGGGTGGAACGCGTAGACCGGCTCAGGCCATCCCATCAGTGTTTGCAGGAGGCGGTGCACGTCAGTGGCGGAGCGCAGGTCCTCCCCGCGCGTCACCAGCGTCACGCCCTGCGCAGCGTCGTCGTGCGTGACGCAAAGATGGTAAGATGCGGGTGTGTCCCTGCGGGCCAGAATGATGTCGCCAAAAGCTTCCGGCTCGCACGCGCAGACGCCGCGCTTCAGATCGCGAAAGGTGAGGCGGCGGCGTTCCGCGCCGTAGGCGAGGGCGCAGGAGCGACGCATGTCCAGACGCAGGGCGTAGGGTTGGCCCGCGCCAATCCGCGCGGCGCGTTCGGTTGCGGACAGGTTCCGGCATGTTCCGGCGTAGAGCAGTCCCCCGTCTGGCGCAGTATGGGGCGCGGAAGCGGAGCTCTGGGCCTCCCGCGCGATGTCGGTGCGGGTGCAAAAGCAGGGATAGAGCAGATCTCGTTCCTGCAGGGTGTCCAATGTCGCACGATACTGGTCCATGCGCTGTGACTGGCGCCTCGGCGCGTCCCGCCAGCGCAACCCGAGCCAGCCAAGGTCTTCCAAGGTCGCGGCGATAAACCGTTCCTGGCAACGTTGAGTGTCGATGTCCTCGATCCGTAACAGGAGGCGCCCGCCCGGTTCGGCGTGTTCCCGAGCGAACAGCGCGGCCGCGACATGCCCAAGATGCAGTAATCCGGTGGGGCTTGGCGCGAAACGGGTGATCCAGCCGCCTGCCGGTGCGGTTAAGAAGGGAAAAACGCTTGCCATGAAATCGTCATAACCCGGAAATGCCCGGCTTTCTTGCCGTTTGCGAAAACATGCGCCTATAGTTCTTGCGAAGACCTCGACGACGCATCACCCAAGGCGTTCAGTTCCGAGTCCCGCCCTGGTGTTGCATGAGCCGTCTCCGAGAAAAGGACGCGCGCCTTGCCCGATGGCAGTATGCACTTTCCGTCTCTCGTCCTGAACGCAGATTTCAGGCCGTTGTCCTACTTTCCTCTGTCCTTGTGGTCCTGGCAGGATACGATCAAGGCGGTCTGTCTGGATCGCGTCGCTGTTCTCAGCGAGTATGACATGGAAGTTCGCTCTCCAAGCCGAAGCTTTCGGCTCCCGAGCGTAATCGCCCTGAAGGAATATGTGCCGACGGCGCGACGCCCGGCCTTTACGCGCTTCAACGTGTTCCTGCGCGACAATTTTTCGTGTCAGTACTGTCACGAGAGATTCCCGACCCACGAGCTGACGTTTGATCATGTCATTCCCAGATGCCGTGGCGGCCGAACGACGTGGGAGAACGTGGTTACGGCTTGCGGCACCTGCAATCTTCTCAAGAGTTCGCATATGCCCGCCGAAATTCGGATGTTTCCGCGCAGGCGTCCGTCCCAGCCGAGCACGTGGGAGTTGCAGGACAATGGCCGGGCGTTCCCGCCGAATTACCTGCATCAGAGCTGGCGGGATTACCTTTATTGGGATGTCGAACTGGAAAGTTGACGGTCCTCGGAAAAGAGCGACGGGCCGCTGAGAGATTGTAAGGGACGAGAAAACATCCCTCTTCAAAAAGAGATCGGCTTGCGTCAGGTTTACTCCCTGTGCGCCTTCAGCGGACGTTGCGGAAGGCGCTTCAGGCTCGCCTTAACAACAGGGTACGCGGCAGGCTGCCACGTTCTGTGAAACTGCCAGGTTTGCCTGGTGGTCAAGCCAAGCCATAGCGCGTTTCGCTTCCTTGTCTCACGTATATCCGGCTTTACCTCGAGTGAGGTCTCTAACGCGTATAGGTGTACCCATATTCGGCAGCCTGAGCTTGCAGGTCTGGCGCGTCCTTCAGGTTAAGCGGAATCGGCTTGGCGTTCTTCGCGCCGAAAATCAGGTTCCCGTTGCTCATACGCTGACAGGTGTTTGCAGCGATGGGGAACGACACACGGGATTCCCCGCTCATCTGCGCCCGCAGGCACGACACGTCGGTATCGTTGATGCGGCGGCCCATCTCCTTGGAGCAACCCGTGGATAACAGCGCCAGCGCCGCGAGGGGCAGCAAGCGCAGGCACGTGGTCCCGCGGCGCGCGGACTGTTTCGAATGGGGCATGGTCCGCGGGCTCCTCAAAGACGCTTGCTGGATGTTGTTTGTGCCACGCCCGGGGTCGTCCCTGAACAGGGTGGGCGGCAGGGCGGCTGCGTGCGCCCCGCATGGCGGGACGGCGTCCTAGTTGACCTCGAACCCAGCGCCTTCGATGGCGGCGCGGAACGCATCGGGAGAGGTCAGTGAGGGATCGTAAACGACCGTGACCTGTCCTTGCTCAAGGGAGGGAGTGGCTTCGGTGACGCCTTCGATCGCGGAAAGCGCGCGCTTTACCGAGGACACGCATCCGTCGCATGTCATGCCCTGAACAAGAAGCGTATCTGTTTTCATGAGTAGTTCTCCTCAAGCGTCATTGGCCGGGGACCGGGCCGGGCGCGTGGCCATGGACCGGACGGCGCGGGCGCGCCTCCATAGCGGTTCGGCCCGAACTTCGCGCCCCATGGGCAGGATGTCCAGTCCGGGCGGGCGTCAGCGCGCGTCTGTGATCCGCGCTGGACGCCACCGGTTTAGCAACAATGCGTTGCCCACGACCGATACGGAACTGAGGGCCATCGCTGCACCCGAAACGATCGGGTGCAGCACGCCGAATGCGGCCAGAGGCACGCCCAGCCCATTGTAGATGCAAGCGAAAAACAGATTTTGCCGGATTTTGCGAGAGGTGGCGCGCGAGAGAGTGATTGCGTCGGCAATGGCTGTAAGACGCGAACGCATCAGCACGATCGCAGCCGTTTCCAGCGCGACGTCGGTCCCGGTCCCCATCGCGACGCCGATGTCGGCGGAGGCGAGGGCGGGGGCGTCGTTGATGCCGTCGCCGACCATGCCGACGAGACTTTTGCCGCCTGCGCGTTCGATCTCGGAGCGCGCTTTCTCCACCTCAGCAACCTTGCCCTCTGGAAGAACGCCTGCGGCGATGTCGGCAAGCCCGACGCTCTCGGCGACGCGTCGTGCGGCGGTTGGCGAGTCGCCCGTCACCATCACCGGCCTGACGCCGAGATCGCGCAGCAGCGCGATGGCGCTTGCGGCCTCGGGGCGTATTGCGTCGGCGACCGCGATCCAACCCAGTAAACGCCCGTCTCGCTCGACACCAATCAACGTCTCGCCAGAGGACTCGGCCTGCGCCGCTGCGCCCTCCAGCTTCATGTCAAGAAAGCGCGCCGATCCAAGGCGCGCCGTCACGCCGTCGATTTGACCACTGACGCCATGTCCGGCGACAGCCTTGCCGGATGAAATGGCGGCGGGCGTTACATTGCGCCTCTCGGCGGCTTCCCGGACAGCCTTGGCCAAAGGGTGGGCTGAATCGGCCTCCAGCCCGGCGGCGAGAGCAAGCAGGGCGGCTTCATCGACGCCCGGCGCGGGGTACAGGCCGGTCACGCCGGGATGGCCTTCGGTCAGTGTGCCGGTCTTGTCCAGCAGCAGCACGGAGATGCGCCCGGCCCGCTCAAGCGCCTCGGCCGAGCGGAACAGCAGGCCGGCGGCGGCGCCACGCCCTGCGCCGACCATGATGGCGGTCGGCGTGGCGAGGCCCAGCGCGCAGGGACAGGCAATCACAAGCACGGCGACAGCGTTGACCAGAGCGGTCTGGAACGACCCCGTGACGGCCCAGCCGCCGCCGAGCGTAAGAGCCGCAATGACCAGTATGGTCGGCACGAAGATGGCCGCCACGCGATCGACCAGTCTCTCGATCGGCGCTTTCGAACCTTCGGCCTGATCGACCATGCGGGTGATGCGGGCCAGCGCCGTGTTCGCTCCAACGGCTGTGGCCCGGACCCGAAGCACGCCGTCGCCGTTCACGGATCCGCCGCGAACCGGCTCTCCGGGACCGCGCATCACGGGGATGCTTTCGCCGGTCAGCATCGATTCATCGACGCCGGATTCACCGGAGATAATATCTCCGTCGGTCGGAAACGCCTCGCCAGGACGCACGACGAACACGTCGCCCACGGTCAGCGACGCCGCAGGACGATCCTGCACGCCGCGCCCGGTTTCGACATGTGCGGTTGCGGGCTGAAGACGTGCGAGGCGAGCGACGCCGGATGCGGCGTGATCCCGCGCGCTCGCCTCCATCAATCGACCGGCTGTCACCAGCGTGAGCACTGTGGCTCCGGATTCGAACCACACCGGCGCGTCCAGCCCGAACACGGTGACAACCGCGCTGGCGAACCATGCGATGGTCGTGCCGAGAGCGACCAAAACGTCCATGTTCGCGCCGCCGCCACGCAAGGCGGCCCATGCGCCACGGTAGAATTTGAGGCCGAGCACGCCCTGCGCGATCGTGGCGAGAAGCAGGGAAAGCCACCTCGAAGGCATCACGCCGAGCGCAGGGATCATGCCGACCAGCAGCGGCAGAGTCGTCGCAACGCCGACCGCCAGTTCGGTCCAGAGCCTGCGCCGTGCGCGCATCCGCCGCTCTTCTCGTGCGGAATCATCGGCGCCCGCGAGGGTCGCGCTGAAGCCCGCCTGCGTGATGGCGGCAATCAGGGCATCGGGCGTGGCGAGGCCGGGGGTGAAGTCGACCTCGGCCTTGTTGGCCGCGAAATTGACGGAGGCGACGACGCCAGGAAGTCGGTCCAGCACTTTCGTGACGCGGGTCGCGCAGGCGGCGCATGTCATGCCTTCTATGGCGAGCGACGCGTGTTCCTTCGGCGCCACGAACCCGGCCTTTTCGATGGCGCCAACAATATCTGTGACAGGAGCATGTTGCGCCGCGAGATCCACGGACGCGCGAGCTGAGGCGAAGTTGACGCGGGCAGTCACGCCGGGAAGTCGGTTGAGCACTTTTTCGATTCTGGCGGCGCAAGCAGCGCAGGTCATGCCCTCAATCGGAACGGACAAGGATTCGGACATGACGATCTCCGAAGAGGCGCTGGCGTCGCGGCGCATGGGCGGGCGGGGGACAGCCGGAAAAGCGGGCGATATTGGACGCCCGGGTATGGCGTGCGCCCAACATAAGGTTATCGCGGCGGCGCGATGCAAGACGCGGAGGGCGATAACACAGCGTTAATACAGGGCTGTCAGGGTCTTGAAACCAGACGCCGTCCGTTGGCTGACAGGCGTTGAACGCTACGACGCATGAGCCGAGGTCAGGCGTCCGTTTCGCCATGACGTTTCTTCCTCGGCGCCGCCATAGTTGGAGCCTGTGATCAACACCGTCAGATATTTCCGGTCGTTAGTTGGCGCGCTGACGCTGCGGGTTCCAAGGCGACCTGGGTTCGATGCCGTCAGGCCTCCGGCGTTTCTGGCTGATCGCAGCGGGGCCGCGGCGGTAGAGTTCGCTATGGTCGCCCTGCCGTTTCTGACCTTGATTGTAGCCACGGTCGTCGTCAGCTTCATCTATCTTGCGCAGGCGTCCCTCGACGCCGTGGCGGAAGGGGCTTCGCGGCTTATCCTGACCGGGCAGGCGCCAGCCTCCGGGCAGGGCTCGGCGTTCAAAAGTCTCGCTTGCGGGATGCTGCCTTCCTACATGACCTGCGGCAATCTTCTGGTGAATGTGCAGGCCGTCGCAAACTACTCTGATATCGACGCCGCAGCGCCAAGCATTACGTTCAGCGCATCTGGGCAGGTGTCGAACTCCTGGGCCTATGATCCCGGCGCGCCAGGCGGAATCGTCGTGCTTCAGCTCATGTATATGCTGCCGGTGATCAGCGGCATGGACGGGTTTTCACCTGCGAATATGCCCAACGGGACAAAGCTTCTCGTTTCCACTGTAGTGATCAAGGTGGAGCCGTCGTCGTGACGTGGCGTCAGCTTCTCGTTGCGTTTGGCTCTGGGCGCGAAGGTGTTGCAGCGATCGAGTTTGCGCTGGCTGCGCCCGTGCTCATTCTCCTTATGGTAGGTGCTTACGAGCTTGAAGACGCGCTGACCGTCTCTCGCAAGGTCACGACCGTCGCGCACACGATCGCGAATCTTGCGACTCAATACACGTCGATGAGCGACAGCGACGCCAATCTGGTTCTACAGGCGTCAGAACTTGTGTTGCAGCCCTACCCGGTGGCGACGGCGCAACTGGTTGTATCTGAGGTCAACGTCAGCGCATCCGGCGATGCGACGATCGTATGGAGCAAGGGACTGAACGCCACGCCGCGTGCGACCGGATCTTCGGTGACTTTGCCAAGCGGAACGTCGACGACGACAAGCGCTGTCATTTTGGGTGAAGTGACCTACACCTACACGCCGCCGCTCGCGAATTCGGTCATACCGGCTCTGACTATGTATCAAAGCCTGTATATGGCTCCGCGTCAGTCATCGACGATTCCGCTGTCCGATTGACGCCATCGTGGCGCAAAGAATCTGGAAGGGCCAGGCTTTTTATGAATCGATGACCGTAATCGGGGAAAACAGATACTGGCGTTCGCTTAAGAGAAGACCGTTTCAGTTTTGAAATAGGGAACAGCGCCTTGCTATCGTGCAGTGATGAATGACCTGCCTTATACCCACCTCAAGAAAAGTCTCCTTGGGCAGTTGCCCGTCCCGGTCTGGCCTCATGGAACACGGTTACAACCGTTCGAGGCGGAGAAGCACAGTGGGTCCGCACATGCTCTTTTGGTGGAAGCCTACAAAAACGGTGGAGGCAGTGTCGGAGACTTTGATTGCTGGTGGACTGCTTTACGCAATGATCCCGAGTATGACCCAACCGTTTTCTTTCTGGCTGCGGATGCGCGAGGAGAGATTATCGGGGTCGCCCAGTGCTGGACATCTTCGTTTTTAAAAGACCTGGTGGTGGTGGGCGAGTGGCGCCGAAGAGGTCTTGGCCGAGCGCTCTTTCTTCACGCTTGCAACGTTTTTCATGATCGAGGCGCCGCAGAGTTCGCTCTGAAAGTTGAGGACAGCAACCTTTCGGGAGCTGTCCAACTGTATCAGCGATTGGGAATGTCAAAGGTCAATCAAGACTGATTGGTTATTCAGATCAGAGCTTTTTGTGCGCCGTTCACCCGGCGAGCGTCATCCCCAACGCGGGCGTTCAGGCGGCGTTCTGCGAAATGGAGTCTTCCTTTTGCACCCGGCGAACAAACCAGATGCAGACGCCCAAGAACGCGACGACGCCGATAATCGTGCCCCACGGGGCGAAGCCCGGCCCGACGATCGCCAGCACGTCGTCTCGACCCGTGGCGCCGGAGACAGCGGCCATAGCTACGCCTACCAGACTTTCACCGACGATCAGGCCTGAGGCGAGCATCGTCCCGGCTCCAGCTTCCTTGTCCGCGCTTGCGCCACGTCGCTTCAGCAACCATCCCAGAAAGGCTCCGACAGCGAGTGTCGTGGAGACTGAAGGCGGCAGGTAGAGCCCGATGCCGACGGCAAGCGGGGGCAGGGACAGTTTTTTGCGACGCAGAAGACGGTCGATAATCACCAGCACGGCGCCGACGACAAGCCCCGTCAGGATCATGCTCCAGTCCAGATCGCGCTCGAAAATGCCGGACGAGATCATCGCGATGATCGCCGGCTGCGGCGCCGCCAGAGCGCGGGACGGATCCATGCCGGGACGCGGCATCGCACCAGCGAAACCGTAGGCCTGATAGAGAAGGTTGAGGATGGGCGGGATGACCAACGCCCCGATCACGCACCCAATGAGGAGCGCCGCTTCCTGCTTCCAGGGAGACGCGCCGACCAGTTGCCCGGTCTTGAGATCCTGAAGGTTGTCGTTGGAGATCGCCGCCGACGCTACGATCGCCGAAAGCACGGCGATGGCGAATGCGATAGCGACGTGGTGGTGGTTTTGCGAAAAAACTGCGGGCGTCAGGCCCATGGCCTCAAGAAGGAGAAATATGGAGGAAATCAGCACGGTGGCGATGATCACGATGCCGGAGATAGGAGACGACGACGACCCCACCAGTCCGGCCATGTAACCGCAGGTCGCGGCGGTCAGAAAGCCGAAGATGATCATGAATCCGGTGCCGACGATGACCGGCAACACGACGGAATGCGTCGATGGCGTAAGAAACGCAGTCAGCGACGCGGCGAGAACAATGGTGATTCCGACGCCGATAATGGCGATGGCGCGAGGGGAAAGGTCGCGTTCGTCCGGGTGCGCGCCGACCTTTGACGCCAGGGCGTCCCGCACGCCACGCAGGACCGGCCCGGCGAGTTCCGCAAGTGTGCAGACTGACGCCAGTGCGATTGCGCCGGCGCCGATGAAGCGCACCTTATGGACCCACACGGAGGTGGCGAACGCCGCTGGAGCGAGATGATCGAGATTGGGCGTGTATGCGGTCAGGAGCGGCGTTGCGACCAGCCATGACAATACATATCCGACCAGCATGGCGACGCCGCCGGCGATGCCGACGAGATACCCGGCGCCGAGCAGCGCCAGAGAAAAACCGGTGGAAAGTTTAAAGACAGACGACCCCAGACTGAAAACAGCCGTTGCTCCATCGGAGATAAGCCTCAGCCCACCGCTGGCGAAGGAGAAGACGCCGGACGCCACGGCGCCGCTGATCAACATGGACAGGCTTCGTGCGTTGGCGCGCGCTCCATCGGCGGCGGAGCCGACGCGCAGGATTTCGGCGGCGGCGACGCCTTCCGGGTAGGGAAGCGGGCTTTCGTTCACCAGGGCTCGGCGAAGGGGAATGGTGAAGAGCACTCCGGTCATGCCGCCAGCGGCAGTCAATCCGAATGTTTCAAAATATGGAAAATGGGCCCAGAAACCGAGCAGGATAAGAGCCGGGAAGGAGGCGAAAACGGTGGCTATGGCCACAGCCGCCGACGCCTGACTCTGCACCATATTGTTTTCGAGGATCGTTCCGCCGCCGAGCACACGGAGCACAGCCATCGATATGACGGCCGCCGGGATCGACGAGGAAAAGGTGAGCCCGATCCGAAGCCCCAGATAGGTGTTCGACGCCGTGAAAACAACGGTGATCAGGGCGCCGATGACAAGGCCGCGAAACGTCATCTCGCGGGCCGGGGAAGATCGATCCATAAAGTCGTCCTGCAGGCGGCCCTGCCTCCATGCGGATGGGCCACGGGGTTGGGTCGGGCTGTCACGCCAGACTGTATATTGTGCGCCGAAGTCGATCCGGTCGCGTTATGCGCGCGGGATGCGCAGGGATGCAGCTATGATGGCCGATGTCGGAGGCCATGAAAATGACCCGCTTCTGTTTAGAAGTGGCTTGCGCTCCGGATCGACCCGGAAATAGCCATGTTGGGCTGATCGTGTCGGATGGGGGCCTCTGCGTTGCCTCGACAGAATTCTGCCGGAGGAGGCGGCTCCCAAAGACCGGGCGGTCGTCCGCCCGGCAGCCTTTGACGACCGAAGGAGGTTTTTCAGGAAAGCCTATGTTATTGAAAGAAAAATTCTTCTTGCGCAGGCGATTCGTCCCGGCGGCGCTTCTGACCGTGGCTTTCGCTGTTTGCCCTCCGATGGCGCGGGCACAGCAGAATATGGGTGCGTCTGCCTCGGCGGCGGAGGCCGCTTCGAGTGAGCCCGGCCCGGCGACCGGCCGTCTGACGCCGGGCGCGGATTCGCTGATTGCAGCGCCATCTGCGGTCGTTTCCGACGCCGATCTGAACGCTCTTGAGGCCTCGATCGAGCAGATTTTCAGGACGCGGGTGGACTCCCACGCAATGCGCGGGGCGGCGGAGGTCGCGGATCTGGAGCGCCGCGCTGACAAGGCTGAAACCAGCGCGAACGCCATGGTCGCGCGGCTGGAGCCTTACGAGAAGATCTACCAGAGTTTTCTGGCGCTTCTCGGCCCTGCGCCGGGCAAGGGAGAGACCGACGCCTCTCCGGCGATCACCGCCCAAAGGGACAGGCTCCTGAAAGGGAAGAGCGATCTTTCAGGTCGCTTGATGCGCGCACGACTGTATGCGCTCGAGGCGCATCAACTTGTAGTCGCTTTAGGGCAGCGTACCGATGCCGTGCAGCAGGCGTTGCTGACGCAACGCTTTCAATCTCCTCTTGGCGCGGGTTTCTGGGGGCGGCTGCGGGGCGAGTTTTCTGCTGACACCGGACGGGCGCTGCAATTGTCCAACGAAATTGGCGAAAGCGTTGTGGACGCCACGAAAAGAGGCCGCCTGACGTTTTTTCTCGTGGGGATCGTAGCCGCTGCATGTTTGCTTGGCGCTCCGTTCGCGCTCGCGCGGCAGATACGACGAGCTGCGGCCCGTATCTTGCGCGACGGAAAGGACAGACGTTTGGCCTCGGCGTTGATGCTGATGGTCGTGTCGCTTGCCTGCGCCATGGCGGCGTCCGGCGTCTTCTGGCTCGGGCTGACGGGGGGAGACGACCTCGAGGGCACGGACCTCGATTCTTTCGCGGATATGGTCGGCGCCCAATTGCCTATGGCGGCGGCGTTGCTTGGGGTCGCGGCCGCCATCCTCTCTCCGCGACAGACAGAATGGCGGATTGCGCCGCTGAATGACGAGGCTGCGCGGGCTCTCGTGCCGCTGGCGATCTGGTTCGCAACGTTGCCCGTGCTGAAAGGCGTCTTGCGGTATGTCGACTTGGCCAGCGGGCTTGGTTCTCTGGGCGTGCAGGTTCTGGACGCCATCTTCGTCTTCGTCGCAGCGCCGCTGCTCATCATGATTCCTCGTGCGATTGTCCGCAGTCTGCCCGGCGAGGACGGTCAGGACCCGGATGAAGGGTCGGGAACGTTGATCGAGTTGAGGACCGCCAGCATCGGGCGGCTTGCTCGAACGTTGGCTACTGTCGTGGCGGCTTTCTGTTTTCTGGCTGTTGCTTGCGGCTACATCCCGCTTGCGTACACGACGGTGTCCTGGTTGTGCTCAATGGCCGCGGCCCTGACCGTTCTTGGGCTGACTTTCATGTTGACGCAGAATCTTGGCGAGACGGTGTTCGTTTCGTCTTCATCCTTCGGGTGGAGGCTGACGCGGCTGGGCGTCCCGCATCGGGTCATTGATCTGGGAAGTGTGTTGGCGACCGGCCTGATCAGCGTCTTTCTTGCGTTCGTCGCAGTCGCGGTGGCGCAGTCCGACGGAAACTTCGATCTCCAGCAGACCACAGTGAACGTAGGGAAGCTTGTGATCGGGCCGAATATCGGCGGCGTTACATTCTCCTTCGATACGGTGCTGATCTGTCTCGTAGCGCCGGTGGCCGGGCACTACATCATCAAGGCGTTTCAGGTGTGGCTGCGGACGAAGCTCTTCCCGAGAACGCGCCTCGATATGGGCGCGCAAACGTCCATCGTCAGTATCTTTACCTACACTGCCTGGATTCTCGTCGGGCTGTCGGTGCTGTCGTCCATCGGGATCACGGTGAAGAGCATGACATGGGTGGTCAGCGCGCTCTCGGTGGGCATTGGCTTTGGTTTGCAATCGATCGTGCAAAACTTTGTGTCCGGCATAATTCTTCTGGCCGAACGCCCGGTGACGATCGGCGATCTGGTCGAGATCGGAGGAACGGTGGGCGACATCAAGCGGATCAGCGTGCGTTCGACGGATATCGGGCTTGCGGACGGCTCGACGATGATCGTGCCTAATTCGCAGTTCATCACCTCTGCCGTGCGGAACGCCACGCTCGGCCACCCGACAGGCTCCCTTTCGGTGGCTGTGGACCTTCCTTTGGGTACGGACCTCGTCAAGGCGATCGGCGTCATGTCTTCCGCTCTGGCTGGGGTGCCCGATCTGTTGAAAACGCCCGCTCCCACAGTTTCGGTTTCCAGCATCTCGGGCAAAACCGTGACATTGAGCGCGTCCGGCCGGACGCAGTCGCCAAGAAACGTCAGCGCGGTTTCAAATGACGCTCGTCTGGCGATGTGGAAAGAACTGCACGCAAACGGGGTCGTCGCCTCCATTCCTTCCTCCGCTTCGGAAGGTTGACGAAATTTCATGGGGCTGTATCGCGTTGCACGATACCGCGATGACCTTCTTGGTCGTAAACACTCCGGGGTAAGGCGGGTTTGCGGCGTCGAATGACCGCATGGCGCGAGCAGGGATACGGATATGGCCACGGCCCGGGGGGACGGAACAAGCGAAAGGCCATTGGCCGTTGTGACGGGCGGGTCTGGCGGAATCGGCGCCGTAATCGCTTCGCGTCTGACGGATGAGGGCTATGACGTCGTCGTCGTGTCCCGCCGTTCACCACCTGCGTTTGTCCGTGATGGCGTTTCGCATATGCCGTGCGATCTCACGGACACGGCGCAGATTACGTCTGTCGCGGAGCAACTGGCCGCTGTGGGCAAGAACGTCCACGTCCTGATCCATTGTGCCGGGGTCATTACGCCAGCCACAGTCGATGCACTGCGGCAGGATGACGTCGAACGGCAGATATCGGTCAATCTTGTGGCCCCTATATTACTCACCTCGCGGCTGATGGCGTCGATTCCGTGTGGCGGCCATGTCGTGTTCATCAATTCGATGGCGGCGGTCATGCCGCTCGCCGGAAGCGCCGTGTACGCCGCGACCAAGGCGGGTCTGCGCAGCTTCGCGCTCTCCCTGTCTTTGGAAGCGCGACGTAGAAAAATTGCCGTGTCGTCGATCTTCCCCGGCGCTGTCGATACGACCATGCTGCGGGACGAAATGGCGGGTGGAGGGTCGGTGCTGAATTATGTCAGCGCGCCGGCTCGTCCTGAAGAAATCGCCGCCACCGTCATGGAAACGCTGAGGCGACCCGGGGGAGAACGGTTCAGGCCCGCGCTCGACGGGCTGTTCGGAAAGCTCTGCATGCTCGCGCCGGGCCTGCTACGCCTTTCCCTGCCGTTGTTGACCTATCTGGGGGGACGCGGCGTACGCCGCAGCTGCCCGACCGCCCGCGCGCCAAGGTGACAGCGTGGCCGTGAGGCTGCATGATCCCCACCGCTACAGGTAGAGGGATTAGCTCACGTCATGACCTTTCGCTTTCCGCACGCGGTTCGTCCCTTGTTGCGCGCTGCGCTGCTGTCTGGCGCCGCCCTTGTCGGTCAGGGCGCCGTTTGCGCCGTGGCGACCAGCCCTCTTATGGCGGGCACAGCGATGGCGGCGCCTCTCGCCACCAGCGTGGATCGCGCGTTGCAGGCTACGCTGCCCAATGGATTGCGCGTCGTTATCGTGCCGGATCGTCTGGCCCCCGTCGTCACGACGGAGCTGAACTATCTGGTCGGCTCTGCCGAAGCGCCGGACGGTTTTCCCGGCACGGCGCACGCCCTTGAGCACATGATGTTCCGCGGCTCCGACGGGCTCGACAAGGATCAGCTCGCGGCGCTGGGCGCGCGTCTCGGCGGCAGCTACAACGCTGACACGACCGAGGACGTGACCCAGTATTTCTACACGGCCCCCGCCGAGGATCTGGACGTCACGCTGCGCATCGAGGCGTTGCGTATGAACGGTCTGACTCTCTCGCAGGCGGACTGGGACAAGGAGCGCGGCGCGATCGAGCAGGAGGTTTCGCGGGATCTTTCTAGTCCGGCTTACCGCTATATCTCGCAGCTTCAGTCCATTCTCTTCCAGGACACGCCCTATGCGCACGATGCGCTGGGAACGCGGCCGTCCTTCGACAAGACCGACGCGAAGCTTCTGCGTGATTTCTACGAGAAATGGTATGCGCCGAACAACGCGATCCTTGTGATCGCGGGCGATGTCGATCCGCAGGCTACTCTGGAGAAGGTCAAATCGATCTTCGGCGCTATTCCGCGCAAAACGCTGCCGGAGCGCAAACCGGTTTCTCCCGCGCCCGCGCCCGCCCGCACCCTGTCTTTTCCTACGGATTATCCGATCGGCTTCGCCACCATAGCGTTTCCGATGCCGGGCCTGACGGCGCAGGAATTCGCCGCCGCCGATATCCTGTCCGATGTGCTGGCGAGCCAGCGTGGCGCGCTTTATCAGCTTGGCCCGACCGGAAAGGCATTGTTCGCCAGTTTTGAATTCGCTCCGAAAAAACAGGCAGGTTTCGGACTGGCGCTCGCAGGATTCCCGAAAGGCGGAGATTCCAGCAAGGCGCTCGGTTATATGCGCGACGTTCTGGCGGACATCCGGCAGCACGGCGTTCCCGCCGATCTGGTCGAGGCCGCCAAGCGCAAGGAGATTGCGCAGCTTGGCTTTACCGCGAACTCTGTCAGCGGTCTGGCCGAAAGCTGGTCTCAGGCGCTGGCCTTCAAGGGGCTGTCCGCGCCGGATGACATGATCGCCGCCTATAACGCGGTGACGCCAGAGGCGGTCAACGCACTGGCGCAGAAGCTTCTCGACCCCGCGCGGGCCGTGACGGCGATCCTAACGCCCGAAAACTCCGGCAAGCCGGTCGCAGGCGGCGGGTTCGGCGGGGCGGAATCCTTCGCCTCCGCTCCCGACAAGCCGGTGAAGCTGCCCGACTGGGCGGAAGCCGCGCTGAAAAAACTCGATGTGCCGCCGCCCGCGCTCGCCCCGGTCGTGTCCACGTTGCCGAATGGTCTGACCCTGATCGTACATCCGGCGCATGTCAGCCAGACGGTTGAAGTCAACGGGATGGTGCGCGGCAACTCTGACCTTCAGGAGCCGAAGGGCAAGGAAGGCGTCGCGGATATCACTGAAGCGTTGTTCAGCTATGGCACCACAAGCCATGACCGTCTGGCCTTCCGCAAGGCGCTCGACGAAGTGCCTGCGTGGGAAAGCGCGGGCGCAGGATTCTCCCTGCGCGTGCCGTCTTCAAAGTTCGGGGAAGGTATGGCGCTGCTCGCCGAAAACGAACTGCACCCGGCGTTCCCGGAACAATACTTCCAGATTGTGCGCCAGCAGACCGCGCAGGAGCAGGAAGGGCAGCTTCAGTCGCCGGGATATCTGTTTGATCGCGCCGTGGAAGCCGCGATCTCGCCTCCGCATGATCCGACCCTGCGACAGGCTACGCCGCAGACGATTATGGCGCTAAAACTTGATGACGTGCGTGCGTATTATAAAGCCGCGTGGCGTCCGGACCTGACGACCATCGTTGTCACCGGCGACGTGACGCCGGAGCAGGCGCGCGAAGTCGTGGAGAAGACGTTCGGCGTCTGGACAGCGGAAGGGCCGAAGCCGAAGGTCGATCTGCCGACGCGCCCCGACAGCAAGACTTCCCGCGCCAACGTGCCGGACAAGAGCAATGTGCAGGATACGGTGATCCTGCCGGAGAGCCTGGGGCTTACCGCCGCGAACCCCGATCATTTCTTCCTGACGCTTGGGAACGAGGTTCTGGGCGGCGGGTTCTCGTCGCGCCTGTATCGTGATCTGCGCGTGAAAACCGGATATGTCTATTCGGTGAGCAGCAGTTTCGAATGGGGGCGCACGCGCGGCGCGTACTCTGTGTCCTATGGCGCCGACCCGGACAAGGTCGGCCCGGCCCGTGAGGCCGCGATGCGCGACATCAAGGCGATGCAGACGGCGCCTGTGACGGACGATGAACTGGTTCTGGCGAAATCGGCGTTGCTGCGCAGCCTGCCTCTTGCGCGTGCCAGCCTCGGCGCTATCGCCGGGGAATATTTGCATCTGACGCAACTCGGTCTACCGCTGAACACGCCTGATATTGCCGCGCGTAAGTATTACGATGCGACCGCGGCGGACGTGCAGGCGGCGTTCAGGAAGTGGGTGCGTCCGGCTGATCTGGCGGAGATTGTTAAGGGCCCCTCGCCGCATTGGTGAGGAGGCTTAGTTTAGTGACGGTTTTCTTTATTAGTCAATAATGACACCTTTAAAGGATCCTGAGATGGGTAGAAAATGCAAAAGCCAACGGTAAAAAACCTGTACACAAACATGCCCAAAGATGAGGGAGAAATAATCTCTGTTTATTTGTGGAAAGAGCACAGGGATTTGGTGATCAAGTTCAAAAAATCAGGAGAAAGCTACAATCCCGATGATGAATCGGATGAACAGTTACAGGTAGGTGTAGATATTATGAATGAGAGGGTGCAGGTGGGGTTGCGTATAATCGACTTTTAAAAAAAACGGGCCGAGAAATTCGCGGTGATAGTAATGACCTTGGGGGCGATATATATAAATATCTGTAGTGGGAGTTTTTTTTGGTAATTTTTTTGACATTTTAAGAGGATCGGATTGTTAAGATATTTGCTTTAGGCTCAGGATCCATTGATGTGGGCAGCAGGATGTGATTCAGGCTCCTTGAGGAAACTGAAGATGAGTGGCCTGTATTGGCTGACGGGCGAGCAGATGGATCCGCAGCGGCAGGCCGATCGCATCGACGACAGCGTGCAGCTTGGTTGTCAGCCCGCCGCGCGAACGACCGATGGCGGCAACTTCAGCCCTCCTTTTGCGCCCGTGGCATCGGCATGAACCTTTGAGATGGTGCTGTCGATCAGGACATATTCGAACTCCGGCGTGTCGGCCAGGGCATGGAAAAGTCTTTCCCAGACACCCGCGTGTGACCAACGTCGAAAACGAGCGTGGACCGCACTCCATTTGCCGAACACGTCCGGCAGGTCACGCCAGCGCGCCGCATTGCTAGCCATCCACAAGATCGCGTCCACGAACAGCCAATTGTTGGCGCCACTCCGCCCGGGCGTTCCGATCCGGTCGGGAAGATGGCCTTCGATCCGGATCCATTGCTCGTCCGTCAGTGTCCGTCTGCTCAAGGCCTGCCCTCCATCGAAAGCCTTAAATCAGAACTTCAGCTCCAAGGGAATCCCTGAATGCAGACAGCACCTAACCCGCGATCATAAATTTTTTAGGGTAAGGCTTTTCGATACGTCTTATGTTGATGATTATGAAATGTTAGGTTTTTGCGGGCACGTTTCCTTCGGGGAAGGGATTTGACGAAATGCTTGACGTTCACGCACCTCTATGTGCGGTAAAAAAACGCCTCAAAGAAAAAAATATATCAGACGAAGTAAGCGTAATTGAAGATTTTGGAGGGAGGGTTTGTGCGGGTTCAGTTAGAAAACATTTCGATGAAATTGAAAACATTGAATATAACACAAAAAGCGTGGCGTTTGAGCCGATTCAGAGTGGGAATTTGAATTTTGCCATCATGTATAAGGTGAAAAAGAGTCAAAATAAAACTGTTTCGACGATTATGGTGTCTTTGAATAGAGGGTTTGGAAAAATAAAGCTGGAAGAATTGTGTGCTTTTTTTCATTTAGATAACGGAGTTTTTCATCCGAACTTTTTATCTCGTTTTGCGGAAAGTATTTATGAGATCGACGGTGAAAATATGACCTTTACAATTTTTTTTGACCGAGAAAATTTTTCTGTTTCCAACATGTTTATACTTCAAAAACTACTGCCGAGTGTGGCAGGCACGGGCGATCGATCCGTCAGTATTTAACCGCTGGAGACGCTGGTGATTTCAAGGGGATTGATGTTCGCCTGGTAGACCTTCTCTGGCGAGGTAGGAGGGGGTAGTTGCGATCAGGGCTGTGACAGTAACCAGATCAGACTGTCGCTCGCAAACCGCAAAATCAAAGCCGTGTGGATTGCGATCACTAGAGAATTTGAGTTTATCTGACGACTGGGTAAGGTCGGCGTATCGTCTACGCTGTCTAAACCGTTCGCTAAACAGGAGCGTTTGCTGTGCCAGTTTTTTCGCGGAAAACCACCAGCGCGTTGAAGACGTTTGACTGGCGGCGGTTGGTATTGTCTCTGCCTGTCGGGATAACGTTATGTCTGGCTAACGGCGCACACGCGGCAGACAGTTTCCTGCCGCTGGCGGTCCCTGCGACGAACAAGACGATGCCCGGAAAGTTCGTATATGCACAGTTGACCACGCCTGACATTGCGCAGGCCGAGCACTTTTACGGGCAGCTTCTGGGGTGGACGTTCAAGGAATCGTCGGTTTCGGTCGGGCGTTACGTGCAGGCGACGGTGAACGGTAAAAGCGTTGCTGGACTGGTCGAGCGTCCCCTTGATGGGCGGCACACCCCGCTGTGGCTTCCCTTCATTTCGACTGCAAGCGTCGATCAGTTGGTTGTAACCGCGAAAACCTGGGGTGGATCGATCATGTTCTCTCCTCATGACATTCCCGGCATTGGTCGCGAAGCGATTATCTCCGACGCGCAGGGAGGGTTGTTCGCAGCCGTGCAATCCAGCAGCGGCGATCCGGAAGATTCTGACGCCCCCGCCGTTCAGGGGCAGTGGATATGGAATGCGTTGCTGACGCGCGCGCCCAGAGACGCCACCGGCTTCTATCAGAAGCTTTTTTCATACGAAGTTCGGACGCAGGATGAGTCGCAAGGTCCTCTGCGTTACATACTTTCCTCACAAGCCTCGACGCGCGCTACGGTGAACCCGCTGCCGCCTCGTCTGAGCGCGGATGCGCCAGCGCGCTGGATCAGCTTCATCAATGTCGACAATGTGGCTGAGAGTGCGAAAAAAGCTGCGGAGCTTGGCGGCAGTGTGATCAGTGAGCCGCATCTTGATCATAATAACAGCATGATCGCCATTCTGGCCGATCCCGCAGGCGCTGTGTTCGGCGTTATGGAAGCCCAGGCCTCTGTCGACGGAGAAGCGAAATGAGCGTGTTGACGAGTAGAAAGATCAAATTGGTCGCCGCGCTCGGACTGGTTGGGATGCTCTCTGGATGCGTCGGGGTCGGTTACGATGATTTCGGTGGCGGATATTATGGCGGCGGCTGGGGAGGCGGCGGCTGGGGAGGCGGTTGGGGACCGGGCTACGGCGTCGGTCCATATCGGGGTGGCGGCCCTCGTGGGTTTGGTGGCCACCCCGGTGGTGGTGGTGGCCGAGGCGGGCCGGGCGGTGGGTTTGGCGGTGGCGGACATGGTGGCGGCCCCGGCGGGGGCGGGCATGGCGGTGGTCCGGGCGGTGGCGGTGGCCACGGAGGCAGTCCAGGTGGTGGTGGACATGGCGGCGGCGGCAGGCGCTGACGCGCCACAGCGGGACGTTTGGTTTTAACCTACGTCTCGCTGCCAATTACGAACTGCGTTAGATGTTTTCGGCTGCCTGCTGGCGGTCGTCGCTCAAAATGGTCGATCTCACCACGAGCATTTATTGCCAATCGTCGGTGACTCGCAAGTTGGCGATGCAGAGTGTCTGGAAGGTCTGGCTGAATGTGGAAAGGACGACCTGTCGCGCTGGCGCTGGCGCGAAGATCATGAGGAACCTGGCGGCTCCGATTTTGTAAAACGGTCTGCTTGGGCCAGCGGTGTCTGACATGCTTACTTCCGGCGAATATTCTCTCAGATCGAGATTGTTTTGAGTTCTTATGTTTCTGATGATGCTTTTTAAAACATCGATATTAAACTGCGGCGCCATTCAGCAGGACACGCGGCAGCAGCATTCCCATGATAGCTACGACTGCCAGTAAGCCACCAACAATTCCGAGGGAGAGCGAAAGGCTGGTCGCATGGGCGATAAATCCGAGAGCAGCGGGACCTGTCAGAATACCGGAGTAACCAAGTGTCGTTATTGCTGAAACAGCCAGATGTTTTGGCATATAGTTTTGGCGGCCAACGGCGGAATAAAGCACGGGCACAACGTTGGCGCATCCCGCGCCGACAAAGGCGTAACCCAATAACGTGGTTTGCCATGCGGGAACTGTCGCAACGAGCAACATTCCCGCCGCAGCGAACAGGCTGCCGCCAATGATTAGCAAGCGCCCGGACGCGCGACGTACAAGTCGATCGCCAAGCAGTCTCCCCGCAGTCATTGTGCAGGCAAAAGCAACGTAACCCAATCCTGTATAGCGCACATCAACTTGGCGCTCTGTCGCCAGAAAAACAGCACTCCAATCGATAGCTGCGCCTTCGGTGAGGAAAACGACGAAGCACATGACGCCAATGGTGAGCACAACGCCATGCGGTAGCGCAAACGATGCCTCTTCTTCAGCATTGGTGTGCCCTGTCAGAAGTCCCGGCAGAGCCAGGATTCCACTCAGAAGCAATAAGGAAACGACGCAAAGCGAAGCATTTGTAGCGGAAAGTCCAAAACTCAACATGCCGCTGACCCCGATGGCTCCCAGCAGACCACCCACGCTGAACAGGCCGTGGAAGCCTGACATCATTGTTCGCTTGGATGCGCGCTCAACAATGACGGCCTGCACATTGACTACGCAATCGATGCAACCGACGCCGGCTCCGAATACGACCAAGGCAATAGCAAGAACTGGTATTGAGCCAGAAGACGCTAACGCGGGAAGAGCGCAACATATCGCCAAAGTCGCGCCAGCGATGATTCGTCGACAGCCGTAACGACCTACCACGCTACCAGCAACTGGCATGGATATAATCGAACCGATTCCAAGGCACAGAAGTAATAGCCCGAGATGGGCGTCATTTAAGCCGCATCGAAATTTTACGTAGGGAATAATCGGCGCCCACGCCGCTCCGGCAAAACCGGCGATAAGAAAGGCCAGACGTGTGGAGCGTCGCGCCAAATTCGAATTGGGTGCGGGGTTCGTCATTGGATTCAAAAATGGAATTCCTTCATTGTGTGTTTTTCTGCGCAGTGTCGGGCGTATTGTGTTCGTGTAATTGAAGTTCGATTGGGTTAGCTGGGAAATCTGTGTACAAGAATTCGCTGCTAGTCTAAGACAATCTGCTCAGTCGGATAGAGCGGACCTCACCCGAAAGTATTCTCCGTCAGTAAAAATTCATTTCTTTCCTCATCAAAATCAAAAAGCTCCGCATATCGCGCCCATTGAACGATGGTTTGCAACGTCTGGGCGGCATATGCGGGGGACATGCTTTCCTGCAATTCGTCGCGAAACCGTGTGACGCTGACGGTATGGTTGGGGCGTTCGTCCAGAGCCGCGCAAATTGATTTCATCAAGGGCGCTTCGTTGAGGAAGGCGTGACGCAAGATCGCCTTGCGCTCGTCGGCGTCGCTTCCGGCGAAATGCTGGCCCTCCTGGGTCAGGAGAATGTCGCCATCCTCAAGCTCCGCAAGGCCGAGCAGTTGCAGCGTCTCGACCAGTGGGAAGAGGTCGTCCAGTTCCAGTTGCGCGCGTGACGCAAGAAGCGGCAGGTCGGCGTGGCCGCCTAGCGGAGGTGCAGCCAGAGCCTCAATCAACCCGAGCATGCTACCGACCGTAACGGCAGGCAGGGGCATATGCGTTGGTCCTTGCGACGCGGGACGCGCTTCACTCAGGTCAGCTTCGGACACGACAGGCGTGCGGCGGGTCATCAAAGAGTAGATATGATCAACGAGTTCGCGGAACGTCGGGTCATCGCGGTTACGCGGGTGAGGAAGATCGATCAGCAATTCATGCTCGATCCGCCCCGGATTGGCGGCGAAAACAAGGATGCGATCACACATCAGCACCGCTTCTTCGATGCTGTGGGTGACAATCATCATTGCCTTGAGCGGCAGTTTGCGCTCGTCCCACAATTCCATCAGATCGGTGCGCAGATTTTCCGCCGTCAGCACGTCGAGCGCTGCAAACGGCTCGTCCATCACCAAAAGATCTGGGTGTCCCGCCAGAGCGCGGGCGAGGCCCGTGCGTTGCAGCATGTCGCCAGACAGTTCGCGTGGCCATGCGTTCTCGTTACCGGAAAGCCCCATCAGGTCGATGACCTCGCTTGTGCGGGCAGTCTTCTCGGCGCGGGGAAGGGCATGGGCTGCAAGCCCAAGCTCCACATTCTCCTGTACGGTCAGCCATGGAAACAGTGCGTAGGACTGAAAGACAATGCCGATGCCGGGCACAGGGCCGAGCAAAGGTTGATCGTGCCAGAAAACGCTTCCTGCTGTGGGGGCGACAAGCCCCGCCATGATCCGTAACAGCGTGGATTTTCCGGAGCCCGACCTTCCCAGCAAGCCGACGACCTCTCCCGACCGGATGGTCATGCTGACGTCGTCAAGGACAAGGAAATCGGCGCTGGCGTCCTGATGGAAAGACTGCTTGACGCCCGTCACCCGGATCAACGTTTCTTCCCCGCGCTTGGAGGCGGCGGAGGATGTTTCGGGTGCGACGGAGAGGAGGGGGCGTTTCGGCGCGTTCGGCATCGCTGGCTTCGTCCGGTCTCCACAGAAACGCCCCGCACTCCACGACGCCAGGGAGCGCGGGGAACACAAGAGCGTAAGCAGAACCTACTGCGTGACGCCCGATCAGGGAAGCTGCGTAACGACTACTTGCTGCATCCTTGTCGGAATTGCGTCCGAATGGCGCGTCCTCATACACGTTATGTCGTCCGACGACACGATGGCGTCCCGTTGCTGCGTCCGGCCGTCTTGGCTCACGCGCTGCCGCAGACCGGACGTGTCCTAATGAAGGTTGGGGTGAGAACAAGCTGGGTTTCCCTCGGGCGGGCGAACGCATACGATCCGGGTTCGATTTGAACCGGGGAGAAACGATCCATGCGGGTGCTTCCATTCGCGCTTACGTTGGCTGTTCTGGCGCCTCAGGCGGCTCGAGCCGAAATTGCGCATCACCCACAGGCGGAGCAACAGTCGCTCGACCTCGCAAAGGCGTCGATAGCGCTGCGTTCAGTGTCCGGGCCTGGAAACCAGACGCCGCAGGTGGCCGAGCTTTATAAGAAAACTCTGATCGAAGGCGGATTTACGCCTGACGACGTCGTCATCACGCCAGTGGATAACACGGCTTATCTGATCGCGCGCTGGCCGGGCTCCGACCCGGCCCTGAAACCGTTGGTCATTTCCGGGCATATGGACGTGGTCGAAGCGAAACCCTCGGACTGGAAACGCGACCCGTTCAAGCCGGTCGTGGAGAGCGGTTATCTGTTCGGGCGCGGCGCGACGGATATGAAGCTCGACGGCGCGCTGGCGATCTCGTCGGTGATCGAGTTGCGCCGCGAGGGGTATAAGCCGCGTCGCACGATCATTCTCGCATTTTCCGGGGATGAGGAAACGGCGATGAAGACCAGCGAGATGGTCGCCGATGCCCTTCGCAACGCCGATCTTGTGTTGAATATCGACGTCGGTTCAGGGGTTCTCGACGAGAAGACAGGCAAGCCGCAGTATTTCAGCTGGCAGGGTGCAGAGAAGACCTATGCGGATTTCCGTATGTCGGTCTCGAACCCCGGCGGCCATTCGTCGGAGCCTCGTGCTGATAACGCGATTGATCGACTTGCGGCAGCCTTGCTGCGCATCCAGAAATACCAGTTCAAGCCGGAACTCAACGACTTGACGCGCAGCTATTTCGAAAATGCGGCGAAGCTGCGTCCCGGCGCCACTGGCGCGGCTATGCTCGCGTTCGCGAAGGACCCGGCTAATGCAAAAGCCATTGCGGCGCTAAGCGCTGATCCGGCTCTGATCGGCAAGATCGGCACAACCTGCGTGGTGACGATGATCGACGGTGGCCATGCGCTAAACGCGCTGCCGCAACATGCCTCGGCAAACATTAACTGTCGAATTTTCCCCGGCCACGCGCGCGTTGCCATCATGCGCGAACTGGAGCAGGTCGCGGCGGATCCGCAAGTTCACTTCGAAGACGTGAGCGCGGGATCTGTCGAAACGGCGGCGTCGCCCATGCGTCCTGATTTTGTCGATGCGGTGACTACAGGTATTCAGAAAATTTACCCTGGAACACCGGTTTTCCCAAGCATGACTGCAGGAGCCAGCGACAGCATGTGGTTTCGCAAGAACGGTGTGCCGAGCTATAGCGCCAGTCCCGTGTTCCTGAAGCCGTCAGAGGATTTCAGCCACGGCCTGAACGAACGGACGCCAGTGGCGAGCATCGCTCCAGCGGTGGATTACTATCTGTCCGTAATCCCCGCGCTTTCGCATTAGAGCGTGTTTCAAAACCATGCCGTAAGGGCTGCCGAAGCAGCCCGCGATCAGTGTGAAGGCGAAGTGGAATCTGCCTTCCTTGTCTAGCGCACGGTGAGATGTCAGAAATGGGATATCTATACTGAGGTTCGCACCGACGACCCGGCGATGCTTTTTTCCGTGGGGGCTGCTTTTGATGCCATGAGGGGCGCCCCATCCGACAGGGCTGATAATTACGGCTCTTGTCTGCAAGGGGCTTTAAAAGGCGCGCCCACCTCTCGGCCACGCAAAAACAACATGCAGGAGCGGTTCCATGGCCGCCCAGAATGCATCGGAAATGAGAGGCGAGTCCACGAAGGCTCACCCATCGTCCAAACCTGGATTACAGGAGGGGCAAGGTGATTTAAGTAGGCGCATTAATCGCCTTTTTCTACTTAAGGCACACATTCCCGAGACGGTCTCGGACTGTCTCAGGAATGTCCACTTGGTGGAGAAACGTGCCTCACAGATCGTTTATTTTTCCTTTCACCGTCCCCTTGAGTGTGTCGACATGGCCCTCGATCTTCTGGGCGGAGCCTTCTGCCTCAAGCTCCGGGTTGTTGGTCGCCTTGCCAACTTCTTCTTTAATGGAGCCCACAGCTTTATTGAGGGTTCCTTTGACTTTGTCAGTAAGTTCGCCCATCGTATCTATCCTTATATGAAGTAATACGGACCGAAAGGTCGTCTCAGCCGCACTGGCTGATGCAGATACCAACGTGCGATGACCTATCCGGTTTCGTAAACGGGAAGACTGCTAATCAGGCTGAAATGCATCATGCGACATGAGCGTATGCGCCTGAAGTATGGCGGCGCCTCAGAGCACTTGTCAGTGGAGCCCAGATCAGGCGGCGCGAACTGCTGGCGAAGAATGTCATTGCGGCGATGCCCAGCGCTACGTTTGTCATATCGCCGTTCATGCTGGCATGTGTGATGTAGCCGCCTACTCCGAGAAGCTCGAAATCGTGGCCGCCCCACCTGACGAGTTCGGCGGCGATAGAGGCGTTCCAGGCTGCGTTAGCGGCGGCAACGACGCCCCCGAGCCATGCCGGGGCAAGGCCTGGCAACATCACCTTGCGCCACCATAGACCGCCCCGAACGTTGAACGCGCATGCAGCCCGCAAGAGGTCTTCGGGAAAAGTTTCTATGCCGCGTAAAATATGCGCCAGAAACAGCCACTGCGCCCCAAGAGCGGGCAACGCCGCCAGCCAGAACCCGGCATGTACATGTGCGTAGATCGCTGCGCCGACGATGAGCGGATACAGGAGGTTGGCTGGAAACATGGCGCAGACGCCGACAATCTGTGTCGATACGGAGCGCCGCGCCAGCCATACGCCGACAGGCGTCCAGAAGAGCGAGATCAGTGCAATCAAAGCGACGACACGTATCGTCGTTAACAATCCAAAAAAGAATATATGCAGAAAGTCACAGAAGAGATGGTGATCTGGGATCAGAACGTCGCCGCACAGTGCTGCGACTGCACCTCCAGTAAGCAATATCGCGGGCACGGCGCGGTTTTCCATGGCCGGCGGCTCGCTCAAATGTTGCGCTCGGGGGCGTCCACCGATCCGAAGTCGGGCGACGAACTCCACGATACTTGTCGTTGCGCGCGCCGCAGGCCGGAGGAACGGCGATAATCGAAGCGTTCGGAAAAGCGCCGAATCACGCATTGGGTCGCTGCGCTCAACGTCGCCAAGACGATACCGCGTCGCCCAGCCCCTCAAGAGCCTCAGACCGAGCTTATTGCACGCGAGCGCGATAACAAGCATGGCCCCGCCGCCAAGAATGATCGGCTGGATCGCGGCTTGTGTCGCTGCGGCGGCGACGTAGGAGCCTATGCCGGGCAAGGACTCTCCCCCCTGAGCCCACGTCAGATTCTCCGTGAAGAGTAGTGTGAACCATGCGCCGGGTAAGGACGAGGCAAGGCTGTCGCAGACAGGTGGAATCGAGCATGGAGCTTCGAGGCGCCAGAAGCGTTGCCACGCGGTCAATCCGATTCCACGCGCCGCGAGGTCCAATTCGGCTGGCACGCCACGGAGCGCCAGAATCATTGCGAACGCCGCGTCGGGCGCAACGGAACCGGCGGTGGCGATGATGGCGGCGAACTCGGCGCCGGCGCCATTCCGAGAAGACAGTGCAAGGAATAGCGGGGTTAGAAACGCTGCACGGCCAAGTGTGGGAACTGATCGGGCGGCGCGCGTCAGTCGCGTAAGCATCGCGCCGCTCCAGCCGCCCGAAGCGGCCAACGGAGCGCACACTCCGGTGACGACCAGCGCCAGAAGTAGCGCAATAGCCATGCGTGACACAGTGAGTGCGGCAGATAACGGAGCGGCCCACGCCGTGAGGTTAAGCGCTCGTGGAGGTTGTGAGGGAACGGGAAGCCAGCGTGTGGCGAAAACTGCCGCCAGGATGGCCATTCCCGCCAAAAAGACTGGTGCGGAGAGGTCGACCAGAAGAGATTTAACAAGCGCACGTGCGGAACGCGGGAAAACTGCGATCCGCCCGGGATGAAAAGCAGGCTCGCCTGACGTCATGGTCTCCCCGGAGATGATCAGTGACCGGTGCTGCCAAAGCCTCCGACGCCGCGCGCGGTCGCGTCAAGCTCTGCGACCTCGTTCCACGTTACGCGAAGCACAGGCGCGACGACGGCCTGGGCGATACGCATTCCGCGCTCCACGGTGAACGGCTCAGAACCGGTGTTGAGGATGATGACGCCGATTTCGCCGCGGTAGTCTTCGTCGATCGTACCTGGCGAGTTCGGCAGCGTCACGCCGTGCTTCAGCGCGAGGCCCGAGCGGGGACGAAGCTGCAATTCGTAACCGGGGGGGAGGGCGATGCGCAGCCCGGTTGGCGCCAGCGCCCGCCCGCCGGGAGGCACGACGAGGGGCTCGCTGACGGCGGCCAGAAGGTCCATCCCCGCAGCGCCATCGGTGGCGTATGAGGGGAGTGGAAGGTCTTCGGCGTGGGGAAGGCGCTTTACATCCACGCGGATCGACGGCGCGGTCATCGAACGCTCCTGAAAGCGGCCCTGCGGGCGGAGGCTGGATGTGAAAGAAACATGGAACTCCCGATCATGGCGTCGTCTTTGCGACACTGGGCGCATCGTCGCTAAACTGCTTCGCGATCCGCTCCGCGAGGCGGGATGCGAGATCGTCCTTGAGCATCAGCGGCCAGCGTTCGACGCCCGCGTCCGAGATCAGAATAGCACGGTTCTCCGGGCCGCCCATGACATTCGTGCCTGTCGACACGTCATTTGCAACAATCCAGTCGCACCCCTTGCGCGCCCGCTTTGCGATGGCGTTCGCCTCGACGTCGTCCGTCTCCGCTGCGAAGCCGATCACGAGGCGAGGCCGCTTTGGTCCAACCACTGAGATTTCAGCAAGAATGTCGGGATTTGGAACGAGGGTCAGAACCGGGGGCGACTGCCCCGCCTGCTTCTTGATCTTGGAGTTCGTTGGATGCTCGACGCGCCAGTCCGCGACAGCCGCTGCGCAGACGACGATATCTGCCGGCAGGGCGGCATATGTCGCCGAGCGCATTTCCTCACCGGTCTCCACCCGGGCGCCGTGGACGCCCTGTGGGAACTCCAGAGACGTCGGGCCGCTGACCAACGTGACATCAGCGCCAAGTCGGGAGAGCGCCCCGGCGATGGCATATCCCTGCAAGCCCGATGAACGGTTTCCAAGGAAGCGCACCGGGTCGATAGGCTCATGGGTCGGTCCGGCCGTGACGACCGCTTTGCGTCCGATCAAGGGGAGAGGGGCAGGCGAGAGGAGCTGCGTCTTTTTCGGTGTGGCGCGCAGACTCGTCAGAATCGCGTCGCGAATCGTCGCTGGTTCTGCGAGGCGTCCTGGCCCGTATTCACCGCAAGCCATTTCCCCATCGTCCGGTCCAACAATTTGCACGCCTCTGACCCGCAACGTCTCAATATTCGCGCGAGTCGCCGGGTGATCCCACATGCGTACGTTCATTGCTGGAGCCGCCATGACGGGTGTGTCTGTCGCGAGTAGCAGTGTTGTCGCCAGATCGTCGGCCAGCCCATGAGCCATTCGAGCGAGGATGTGCGCGGTTGCGGGGGCGACGACGACAAGGTCGGCGGAACGGGAAAGGACGATGTGGCCCATTTCCTGTTCGTCGGTGAGAGAAAACAGATCGCGATAAACAGGCTCGCCGCTTAGGGCCTGAACGGCCAGAGGCGTTACGAACTGTTCGGCGGCGTGGGTCAGGACGCAGCGCGTTCTGACGCCAGCAGTCGTCAGTAATCTGATCAGTTCGAGCGCCTTGTAAGCGGCGACGCCGCCGCTCACGATCAGAAGGACCGAGGGTTTGTTCATTTCATGCGTCATGGGCGGATCACCCCGTGGCTCAGAATTCGACCGCCGACAGGTCGCGGCCTGTCAGACTCTCCAGCCCGAATGGATCGCCGCGATGCCGCCCGACAGGGACTGATAACGGACATGGCTGAATCCGGCGTCACGGAACATGTCGGCCAGCGTCTCCTGATCAGGGAAGGTGCGGATGCTCTCGGCCAGATACTGGTAGCTGTCGCGGTCTTTGGCGATCTTTTCTCCAAGCAGCGGCAGCACCTTGAATGACCACGCGTCGTAGATCGGCGCCAGAGCCGCGACCTGCACGTGAGAAAACTCCAGACAGAGGAAGCGGCCACCCGGCCGCAGCACACGCCGCGCTTCACGCAGCACCGACATCTTGTCGGTGCAATTGCGCAGACCAAAAGCAATGGTCACCCGGTCGACGGCACGATCCGGCAAGGGGATCTGTTCGGCGTCGACGACGCAGAACGTCAGGTCGGATACATACCCGCGCGCGATGGCGCGATCACGACCGACGGACAGCATCGAGGCATTGATGTCGGTCATAATGGCCGGACCGCCGCCGCCTGCGAGCCAGCCGAAGGTGATGTCCCCCGTGCCGCCCGCCAGATCAAGAAGCTTTAGGCCGGGCTGTGGGCCGAGCTCCGCATTGAACATCCGCTTCCAGACGCGATGGACGCCAAGGGACATCAGGTCGTTCATGACGTCGTAACGGCTGGCGACGCTGTCGAAAACACCCCTGACCAGCGTCTTCTTCTCGGACTTCGGCACTGTCCGGTAGCCGAAGTCGGCGGTGTCGCCGGAACTGGTCCCGAAGGAGTCGGCTCCCCCGGTTCCGTGGGAGTGCGGCGACGCGTCGTATGTGTGCGGGGCATTGTCGGTCATGGACTCGACGTATAGCGTGTTTGGACCCATGCCAGAACTCCCCGAAGTAGAAACCGTCATGCGCGGAATGCGCGCGCAGATGGAAGGCCACACGATCGTGGAGGCCGTAGTCCGGCGGCCGGATTTGCGTTGGCCCTTGCCGCCGCGATTGCGGCAGGAACTGACGGGGCGGCGGATCGAAAGTTTTCGTCGAAGGGGCAAGTACATCTTCATGCGTTTGAGCAGCGGCAGATCGCTCCTGCTTCATCTGGGCATGTCCGGCCGCGTCGTTTTGAACAGCTTCTCCGGCGCTGCTCTGGCGAGGGCGCTGGAGAACGAGTCGCAGAAGCACGAGCACGTTGCCTTCATGACGCGGGAGGGAACGCGTTTTGGGCTGGTCGACCCGAGACGGTTTGGCGCGCTCGATCTGATCGACACGGCGCTGGAGGGCCGGCATTCGCTGGTGGCCTCGATGGGACCGGAGCCGCTGGAAGCCAGCTTCAGGGCAGGAGTGCTGACGAAAGCCTTTGCGGGGCGCAGAACGCCGGTCAAAACGTTGCTGCTGGATCAGCGCGTGGTGGCCGGACTGGGCAATATATATGTGTGCGAGGCGTTGTTTCGTGCCCGTATCCACCCCGAGACGCTGGCCGGGGCGATAGGGGCGCCTGCGTTGCGGCGTCTCGCCGCAGCTATCCGGGCGGTTCTGGAAGAGGCGGTGGCGGCCGGCGGCTCCAGTCTTCGGGATTATGTGCAGCCAGATGGAGAATTGGGATACTTCCAGCATGCGTGGCGCGTGTATGGGCGGGAGGGGGAAGCGTGTCCGGATTGCCGTCCGAATTTCGACTGCCCCGGCGTCCGAAGGATCACGCAGGGCGGTCGCTCGACATTTTTCTGTCCGCGCCAGCAGCCTGCGCCGTCTAGCTAGGGCCTGTGGACGACTCTCCGCGTATGCCTGTCCCGCGCGGTTCGCGAAGGTGAATAACTTCGCTTGACGGCCCCGCGCGGCTTGGATTAGAGAACCCAACCTCATTCGGGCCTCTTCGTCGACAGGCGGGTCGGAAGCCTTATTCATTTTCGTTTGGACCAGACAGAGAACCATGGCGAACATCGCATCTGCCCGTAAGCGCATCCGTCAGACGGAGCGCCGCACCGCTCGCAACACCGCTCGCATGTCCCGCATGCGCACCTTCATCAAGAAGGTCGAGACGGCGATCGCGTCGGGCAACAAAGAGCAGGCGAACGCGGCCCTGAAGCTGGCTCAGCCGGAAATCCAGCGCGCCGCGACCAAGGGCGTCGTTCATCACAACACGATCGCGCGGAAGATTTCCCGCCTGTCCGCACGCATCAAGGCTCTTGCTCCGGCTTGAACCGCTGCGAGTTTTAATTCGGCAATAGAAAGCCGAATTAATTAAGTAAAAAAGCCGCATCTCGAGAGAGGTGTCGGCTTTTTGTTTTTCTGGAATTGCGTCCGGCGTGTTTGGCGTGAAGTAAGTGCTGGCCGTTCAGGTTATTTATTCACAAAACTTGTTTCGTTCGAGTCGAAAATCTCATTGCGTCATGCGAATCGGTGCTCTAAACCGATTCGCACAGCTTGATAATAAAGAGACGGCTGTTTCCTTCCGTGATCTGGGGGTTCTTCGTTCTTTGTACGCCAGAAAGCATGGCGTGATTGCTCCTGTACGGTCGGGAAGGCCGCAGGGGACGGGCGCGGCGCATCAAAGCCGCTTTGAGGAACAGGCGGCGAACGCAAAATCGCCGCCCCGTTCAAAGAACGTTGAGCGAAAGAATCTTCGGGCAATCATGCTCCGCACATGTCATGGTGGGGGCTTGTCGAGGATATTGGAGTGGGAATGGCCGCCGGGTTTGATGAGGTTGAACCGGATATGGAACACCGCCTCACAACGTTTGAGGGTGGCGCTGCCCCCAGAGGAATCGCGTCGGGAGCATTTCCGGCAAGCGACCTGGGAGAAGATATGACTGCGGGTTTTTCAGGGCAGATCAGTGATGATCATGACGTCGCTCAGGCGCCAGGAGGGCTTCTGACGGAGGCGTGGGCGAGGATCGCCGCGCGTATGAAGTCCGAGGTGGGCGAGGTCGAGTATCGGACCTGGCTGCAGCAGATCGTGCTCGGGCCGGTGGACGGGGATGAAGTCACGCTGCTTCTGCCGACGCGGTTTTTGCGCGACTGGGTCCGTAGCCAGTATGGTGACCGTCTGAGCACACTTTGGAATCAGGAGATTCCGGCGCTTCGTCGCGTCGAGTTGCAGGTGATGCGCCCTGGCGATCGCCCTGCTGCCGCAACGGCTGAACAGGCTGTTCCGGTTGCGTCTGGCCGGCGCGTCGCGGACGTCCCGGAAGCCCCGGCTCCTGTCGTGGAGCGCGTGCAGGACGCGCGTTCGGATCTTGTCGCGCCGCTGGATCCTCGCTTCACGTTCGACAGCTTCGTCGTCGGCAAACCCAACGAGTTCGCCTATGCCTGCGCCCGTCGTGTGGCCGAAAAGCCGTCGAGTCCGGGGTTCAATCCGCTGTTCCTGTATGGCGGCGTGGGATTGGGCAAGACGCATCTCATGCATGCCATAGGCTCCGAACTGACGCGTGAAGGGCGAGTGTCCGTCGCATACATGTCGGCTGAAAAGTTCATGTATCGCTTCATCGGCGCGATCCGGTCGCAATCGACGATTGAGTTCAAGGAGCAGTTACGTTCGGTTGACGTGTTGATGATCGACGATCTGCAGTTTCTGATAGGGAAGGACAACACGCAGGAAGAGTTCTTTCACACCTTCAATGCGCTGGTGGATGCTGGTCGGCAGATCGTGGTTTCGGCCGACAAGTCGCCTTCCGATCTGTCGGGGCTGGAAGACAGACTGCGCACCCGTCTCGGTTGCGGAATGGTGGCCGATATTCACGCCACGACGTTCGAGCTTCGTATCTCCATTCTGGAGGCGAAGGCCACGGCCTCCGGCGTGCCGGTTCCAGCCAAGGTGCTGGAGTTCCTTGCGCACAAGATCACCACCAACGTGCGCGAACTGGAAGGCGCTCTTAACCGATTGATCGCGCACGCTAATCTGTTCGGTCGCCCTGTGACGCTGGAAGCGACGCAGGAAGTTCTGCACGATATTCTCAAGGCTCACGACCGGCGGGTCACCATCGAGGAAATCCAGAGAAAGGTGTCCGAGCATTGGAACATCCGCCTCACCGACATGTCCTCGGCGCGGCGCGCTCGTGCGGTCGCACGGCCTAGGCAGGTTGCGATGTATCTAGCCAAGCAGTTGACCAGCCGTTCGCTGCCAGAGATTGGTCGGAAGTTCGGTAATCGCGACCATACGACCGTCATGCATGCGGTGCAGCGTGTGACTGAACTGATGGAGCGTGACACTGCGTTCGCGGAGGACGTGGAGCTTCTGCGCCGCATGCTGGAGAGCTGACGGCTGCCGATGCGTCGGCGGACGGCGACGGCCTGTGGGTTTGCTTGGACTCGCGACGCTGCTAGGTTGACCGTAAATTTAAAGGATTTCAGCTGGATCGCCGTTACAGGCGAGCTTTCCGGCCCACGGAGGAACAGGCGTCGATGAAGTTTACGGCCGAACGCGCCACGCTGCTCAAGGCTCTGGCTCATATCCAGAGCGTCGCGGAGAAGCGTAACACTATACCGATTCTGGCCAACGTGCTGATCGAGGCCAGAGACATCCGCCTCTCCCTGACCGCCACTGATATGGAAATCGCCATCGTCGAGGACATCCCGGCGACCATCGTCACGCCCGGATCCGTGACTGCTCCGGCCTCGGTGCTTTATGAAATCGTTCGCAAGCTTCCGGATGGCAGTGAGGTCGAACTCGATCATGCTGGCGGCGACGCGCAACTCGACCTGCGCGCCGGGCGGTTTTCGACGCGACTGAACGCCTTGAGCGTGGATGATTTTCCCTCGATGGTCGCAGGCGACCTGCCGCACCAGTTCAAGCTGAACAGCACAGTTCTGAAAACGCTGATCGATAGAACGAGGTTTGCGATCTCTACAGAAGAGACGCGGTATTATCTGAACGGTATCTATCTGCATGTAACCGACGGTGAAACCGGTGGGCTGCTGCGTGCGGTGGCGACCGATGGTCACCGTCTGGCGCGCGTTGAGACTGAATTGCCAGCGGGCGCGGCCGGAATGCCCGGTGTCATCGTGCCACGCAAGACCGTCGCCGAACTGCGTAAATTGCTGGACGAAGCGCCAGACGAGATTCAGGTGTCGGTGTCCGACACGCGAATACAGTTCACGATCGGCCCGGTCATGCTGACCTCGAAGCTGATTGACGGCACGTTTCCGGAATACGAACGCGTCATTCCCTCAGGAAACAACCGCGTCCTCCGGGTTGGAAAAAAGGACTTCTCGGACGCGGTGTCGCGCGTCGCCGCGATCAGTCAGGAGCGCTCGCGGCCGGTCAAGCTCGCTTTGTCACGCGACCTGCTCGTTCTTTCCGCGATCAGCGCCGATCAGGGCATGGCGACGGAAGAACTCGACGACAACCGGGTCTCCTATGACGGCGCGGATATGGAGATCGGGTTTCAGGCCCGTTATCTCAATGACATTACAGACCAGGTGAACAAGGACGTCGAGTTCGTCTTCGCCGACAGTGCGGCGCCGACCATTGTGCGCGACGTTGATAGTCCATCCGCACTGTACGTGCTGATGCCGATGAGGGTCTGATCGAAGGTCGGGTCGCCAGCCGAGGCGAGCGTCGCTGGCTGGCGACAGGGGGCGGATACGGGCAAACTCCGGCGTCAATTAAGGTATAGCCCGCGCGGTATGTATCGGGCGATCGAACCATGATGCGTCTCAAGCGCCTGACGCTTACGGAATTTCGTAATTACGACCGCTTTGTCTGGCGTCCCGCGGGATTGCCTGTAGTGCTTACTGGCGATAATGGTAGCGGTAAGACCAATCTTCTCGAAGCGCTATCTTTGCTGACGCCCGGACGTGGTCTTCGCGGCGCAAAAACCGGAGATCTGCGGCGCAGAGTTGCCGATGACGTTGATCCTGCGTCAGGTGGGTGGGGTGTCGCAGCCGCTTTTGAAGATGAGCGTGGCGGATTTGAAATAGGCGTCGGGCAGAAGCCCTCCCAGAATGGCGCTCGCGAGTTTCTGTTGAATGGCGCGCCGGCGCGTAATCGCAATGCGGTCACGGAATATTTGTCCGCAGTCTGGCTCACGCCGCAGATGGATCGGTTGTTTGGGGAAAGCGCTAGCGGAAGGCGTCGGTTTCTCGATCGTCTTGTCGTAGCGGTTGCGACGCACCACGCGCGGGAGTTGGCCGCATGTGAGCGCGCGACGGCGCAGCGAAACCGACTGCTGGCGACCATGCCTGGAGAAGATGTCTGGTTATCCGGTCTTGAAGACGCGATGGCGCGCCATGGCGTGTCGGTTGCCGCCGCGCGCCGCGATCTTGTTATGCGGTTGAATGCGGATGGCGGCTCTGGCTCTGACGACGCTTTTCCTGCGGCGGTGTTGAAGCTTGTGTGTCCGATAGCTGAGCGGCTGGATGTGGAGCCGGCTCTTGCTGTTGAGGAATGGCTGCGCGTCCGTTTGCGCACGGCTCGCGCGGATGACAGGCGGCGTGGGCAGGCGGGGTTCGGGGCTCACCGATCCGATTTTGGTCTGAGTGATCGCAGCAGCGGCAGGACGGCTTCGGACGCCAGCACGGGACAGCAGAAAGCGATGTTGATCGGGTTGATCCTTGCTCACGCGCGGCTGATGACCGAGACGGGTGTGGTCCCTCCGATGTTGCTGCTGGATGAACCGCTCGTTCACCTCGATCCTGTGCGGCGAGAAGCGCTGATGCGTGCTGTGTTGAGATTTCCAGCTCCCATATTGCTGACTGGAACAGATCGGGATCCGTTTGCGCCGCTGGAAGGACGCGCTGAGTTCATCCGGCTTGCCGGCGGCCAAATTGATTCGTCTTTTCATGAAGTTGGCGCCCCGGAGTCTGCGTAGGTCCTCTTGGGTTGAAATCTAGGAAATTCGATAGGGGCTGTGGAGGAAAAGCCGCTTTGTGGGGTGGCGAAGCTGGCGATTTTCCAAGGAAGAAGCTATGGTGGCGGCTCTGCCACGTCTTCAAGATCAAGTTCGGAGCGTTCCCCAAGTATGACTGATTTCGCCAAGTCGGCTTCGCCTGTCGAGAATGACGATTACGGCGCCTCATCGATCTCCGTGCTTAAAGGGCTGGATGCGGTTCGCAAACGTCCGGGCATGTATATCGGCGACACCGACGATGGTTCCGGCCTTCATCACATGGCTTTTGAAATCATCGACAACGCGGTTGACGAGGCGCAGGCGGGGTTCGCTACCCACTGCGAGCTCACGCTCAATGCCGATGGCAGCGTGACGATCCGTGATAATGGTCGTGGTATCCCGACCGATATGCACGAGGAGGAAGGCGTTAGCGCGGCGGAAGTAGTGCTTACGAAACTGCACGCCGGCGGCAAATTCAATCAGAATTCATACAAGGTCTCGGGTGGACTGCACGGCGTCGGCGCCGCCGTTGTTAACGCGTTGTCCGAGTGGATGCTGGTGCGTATCTGGCGTAATGGTCAGGAGCACATGATTCGTTTCCAGCACGGCGAACGCGACGCGCCGCTGGTGGTCGTCGGCCCGTCCGACGCTGAGCGTGGGACTGAGGTGACGTTCAAGCCGAGCGCTGCGACGTTCACAAAAGTTGAATTTGAATTCGCAATTCTTGAAAAGCGTCTGCGAGAGCTGGCTTTTCTTAATTCGGGCCTGAGAATTGCGTTGCGGGACGCCCGCACGGAAACGGTTCGAGAGGAAACGTTTTTTTACGAAGGCGGGTTGAATGCCTTTGTGGAGTGGCTTGATCGTTCGCGCACGCCAATCATGGCGCAGCCGATTACGGGCAGCCTCGAAAATGCGGATAGCGGCATCAAGGTGGAATTCGCCTTGAGCTGGAACGACAGTTACCACGAAACGATGTTGTGCTTTACGAACAATATCCCGCAACGCGACGGTGGCTCGCATCTCGCCGGATTCCGTCAGGCGCTTACGCGAATTGTCGGTAAATATGCAGAAAGCATCGCCAAGAAAGACGCTGCGTCGCTCGTTGGCGAGGATATGCGCGAAGGGTTGACAGCGGTGCTGTCGGTCAAGGTGCCGGATCCGAAATTCTCGTCGCAGACCAAAGATAAGCTGGTTTCGTCGGAAGTGCAGCCGGTCGTGCAAGTGGCCGCTGCCGACATGATCGGGCACTGGTTCGAGACGCATCCGAAGGAAGCGAAGCTCGTTGTCGGAAAAGTGTTGGATGCGGCTTCGGCGCGCGAGGCTGCGCGCCGCGCTCGCGAGTTGACGCGCCGCAAAGGCGTTCTGGATATTTCTTCGCTGCCCGGCAAACTCGCTGATTGTCAGGAACGTGACGCATCGAAGGCTGAAATCTTCATCGTCGAGGGAGATTCCGCAGGGGGAACGGCGAAGCAGGGCAGGGATCGGCGTTTCCAGGCGATTCTGCCGCTCAAGGGCAAGATTCTCAATGTTGAGCGCGCGCGTTTTGACAGAATGCTCGGTTCGGCGGAAATCGGCACTCTGATAACGGCCCTTGGAACCGGAATCGGTCGTGGCGAGGCTGATCAGGGCGGGTTCTCGATCGATAAGCTGCGTTATCACCGCATCGTCATCATGACGGACGCCGATGTCGACGGCTCTCACATCCGTACGCTGCTGCTGACTTTCTTCTTCCGTCAAATGCCGGAATTGATTGAGCGGGGTTATCTCTACATCGCTCAGCCGCCGCTGTATCGCGCCAAACGCGGTAACGAGGAGCGCTACCTGAAGGACGATGCCGCGCTTGAGCGGTACCTGCTCGACAAAGCTCTGAACAATGCGACCCTGACTCTTGGGAGCGGCCACGTTGTCGTCGGCGAGGATCGTGAGGCTGAGCTCTCGTTCATGCGCGACGCGGCGCGCTCAATCGCCCGTATTTCCCCCCGCGTTCCGGACTGGATTGTCGAACAAGCTGCTATCGCCGGAGTGTTTAATGCCGATCGGGCCGCTGCGCAGCTCAATGTTTCCGATCTTCAAAAACGTCTGGATGACGTGTCGGAGCCTTCCGAACGCGGCTGGAAAGTTGTGCTGAGCGATGACGGGCTTGAAATGGCGCGAAACGTTCGTGGCGTGGGCGAGGTCTATCGCCTGGACCCTACGGCGATGGTCGGCGTCGATGCGCGTTGGTTCGCCGCTAATGCAGAACGGCTGGCCCGCGACTACGGCGCCGGAGTTAAGCTGCACCTTGAGGGCGGCAGCGAAATAGCCGCCGCTGGTCCATCGTCTGCGTTTGGTCGATTCCTTGCGCAGGGACGCAAGGGTCTTGCGATCAATCGTTTCAAAGGTTTGGGCGAAATGAATGACGCTCAGCTTTGGGACACGACGCTTGATCCGGCCACGCGCACGCTTCTGCAAGTAAGGGTCGCGGATATCGAAGACGCTGGGGCGGTGTTCTCTACACTGATGGGCGACGTCGTCGAACCTCGCCGGGACTTCATCGTGGGCAATGCGTTGAAGGTCGCCAATCTGGACGTCTGAGAGCGTTGAGTCAGACTGCAGCTATGGGTGAGCTGGGGTCGCTGCTGCGACCCTAATCGTCTCATTTGTGAATAATGGCTACGATTACGTCATGAATGTCGAGCCATAATTCAGATCTATCGTAATCGCCAAGCTGAGCGAACATGGACGCATTTCTGAGCGCCGCGCTTTCGGCCTTGTAGCCAAACTCGCTCAGTAAACGCGCAGCTTCTGCTTTGATGTCACTCCTCATATCCTCATCTTGACCAACAACGAGACCGCATTGTGTCCCGCTTTGAAACAAACGGTGTGCTTTGTAAGCGTGGACGGGTGGATTGTCTCTGTGCGGGTTCGTGACCGCGTTGAGGCAAGGTCGGCGCGATCTGGGTGTATGAAGTCGGGGGGCGGTTTCGCTCCGGTTGGACATGAATGATTTCGCGAGCGAACGATAAGGCATTTCGAAGAGTCGTAGCTCTTTCGATACGACGGCAGTGTGGGCGCCTTGAGATTTCGCTATCGCGGTGTGACGATCTGTGGCGTTTCCACAAGAGGGAAAATATCGGCGTTACTGTTGCGAAGTCGCAAATATTTTCAACCAATCACGCGGTCGGACGACGCCGGTTGGCCGGGACAGATGAGGCGAAGTCGAGCGCCGTCCTGCCGAGCAAATGCCCGGGCAACATGGCGGAAATTAGACATCCTCCCGTTCAGAGCCTTTTATATGACGGACTTGGATCTCGTTCTTCGGCGCGTTCGTTCACCGACATCGGGCGGACAGACATCTAGTGATGAAAATTGGTAGCCCGTGCTAGCCGCCCCCGCCTGCCCGAATGTATTGTGTTGGCGACATTCCAACGTGGCGGGCAAAGGCGGTGCTGAACGTGCTTGCCGAGCCATAGCCGACTTGCGCAGCAATATGCTCGATCGCAAATTTTCTTGTTCGTAGAAGACGTTTGGCGAGCGCCATGCGCCATGCCAGGAGATATTCCATCGGTGAATGCCCGACGATACGCGTGAAGCGCGCAAAGAACGCCGAGCGGGACATTCCGGCCTCAGCGGCAAGATCGACAACGGTCCATCCATGCCCTGGCCGAGCGTGCATGGACCGCAAGGCCGAAACCAGACGCTTGTCCGCCAGACCCCGAGAGAGACTCGGTATCGACATGACGTCGGCCCCGCATCGCAGGGCTTCGATGAGCAGCACTTCGAGAAGACGTTCCAAAACAACCTCGCGTCCCGGCCGGGAATGACGCGTCTCGTCAGCCACCAGTTGCAGCAGAAGCGCGAGCCGAGGTTCGCCGCTGGCGACAATCATGCCCGGCAACAGGGAGACGAGCAACGCGGCGTCGGGAGAGGCGAAGCTGCAAAGGCCTACCTGCATCCTGAGATTTACCTGTTCATCAGTCGCTCCTACCCGAAAGCGCCCGTCGTCAATTTCCGTCGGCGCCATGATGATCCCATGCGGGGGCGCGTCGATGCTTTCAACGACATGATCGTTAGTCGAAGGGGACAGCACGAAATCACCCTTTCGCACGATGATTGGCGGTCGGCCGGACGACACGACCCGGCATTCGCCCTCAAGCACTGCAAAAAAAACCGGTTTTCCTTCGACGTTACGGTGGAGACGCCACCGGCCCGCATACTCGACGAGCTTGGAGTAACTGGCCGACGGCTGGAGCAGGGTCACGATCTCGGCGAGGGGGTCAACGTTCATAACAGGACGATCGCCAATGAATTCGAGACAGTCAAGCATAGATGATCTCGCGGATCGCGACCATATCTGCGCTGTGACAAACAAAACTGGAGTGCGTCTATGCCCACCGTTCTCATCACCGGCTGTTCCTCCGGCTTCGGTCTCGAGACCGCGAAGATGTTTCTCGAAAAAGGCTGGAATGTTGTTGCGACTATGCGCCGACCTTCGTCCGACATTCTGCCTGTGTCAGATCATCTGACGATCCTGCCGCTCAATGTCACCGATCCCGACAGTATCAGGGACGCGTTTGCGCAGGCCGGCGATATCGACGTGCTGGTCAACAATGCAGGGTTCGGCGCGGCCGCACCGGTCGAGCTGATCGAACCGGAAACCGCGCGTGAGTTATTTGAGACCAACACACTCGGCACGCTGGCGACGATGCAGGAGATCCTGCCAAAATTCCGAGAACGGCGTAGCGGTACGATCATCAATGTCACGTCGACGGTCACCCTCAAGCCACTACCTTTGGTCGGCGTCTATCGGGCAAGCAAGGCAGCCGTAAATGCACTGACTGAAAGCCTGGCGGTCGAAATGAAACCGTTCGGCGTGCGCGTGCATATCGTCCTTCCCGGCCGCTCGCCTGCGACGAGCTTTGGCAATAACGCCATGCCGCATCTGCGCGGCATGGATAACACTGACTACAAGCCGATGATCGAGGGTATGATCGCAGGCTTTCGCAAGGAAAGCGGTCCGCTCACCTATGCTGCCGACGTAGCGGCCGCAATCTGGCGGGCTACGATCGATCCGGGCGCACCGCTAAAGATTGCCGCCGGTGAAGATGCAGTACAGTGGATGGCTGAGGCCGAACAGCCATAATCGGCGGCCACACTCTTGGTGCGCGAACGGCTGCTCTTCGCGGTGTACAGCAGTCGTTCGTATAACGGCGCCGCGTTGCCCTGTTTCCTTCGGTGAACGGAACAGGCGTGCCTATCGTCGCGTTTGGCCGGTGGGTGTTGAGACAAGCTCACTTTAACATAAACGGCTTCCGGCGCTTGCTGGATGTTAACTGCTTCGCGAGTGCGACCGACTCTCGAGCTTCCGCAAGCGCTCCCTGTATTAGGGCTCAGTCCGAATCTGGACACAGTCGTTACATCAACCTCACACAACACGGTCGAGCGCTGGACGGTGAGTATGGTTGCTGTCGCCTAATATTCTAGAGCAAAACAAGAACATTGCGCGAAAATCAGGCGTCTCGATGCATCGTGCCGCCCTCCCACCGCGTGATTTGCCGGACGTGGACCTCCAGCCTATCTCGTCTGTTGTCGATATCGTTCGTGGTCATGAAGGCAGAAACGCACTTCATCGTGACCTTTTCGGCCTCGTCATCGAACAAGCGCAGAAGTTCTTCGACAGCGAGACGCAGGTCGAATAGTGCATTCGTATTTAGAAAATTTTCGATCGAATTCAATTCTATAAAATAATATAGAAATATAAAATTATAAATTTTTTCGCATTCTTGATAATTTTAGAAGGCGTATAATTTCGTATTATCTCCGATATCACTGTTTTGTATTAAGGTACAGATAATGACTAAAGATATAGCGATAGATAAAGAAAAAAGAGAGATGGCTAATATTGGGGTTCAGCTCGCCTCCGACATAAGGGAGAAAGCTTTATCCCTTGAGGACGCGATAGATATTCTTGTCGAGAGAATATCAAGCTTCATTTCGATATCAGTTGTCGAGGGAGGGTTGCCAATTTCCGAGGCGAAAGAGTGCGCTGCGGCAGCTTTGGAGGCCGGGGTCACTATTCTGGTGGCGTGAGCTTGTTTGCACGAAAACGGTAGGTTCGGTGATCTGGATCGCAGAGTGCTGATGCTGTGACGGCAACTCGATTACTGGTGCCCCAGGCGAGGACTCGAACCAATATTTAGGCAGTCAAAGTGCGTCGTCCGACCGATTGAGCGATCAGGCAATGTTGCTCCGGGCCAGGCTTGAGGCACCCCCCCCGACATAGGACCGGCATCCAGTCGCGATATCTTTTGATCTGTAGCCGCGCAGAATTACACGGGAAGGGGGAGAGGTAGAACGGAAAATGTCACGCGCACATTGCACGAACAAATTGTACGGATTGCGCTGACTCAGGGCCGTTGAAGTCATATCGCAATGGGTTTTGGTGACGGAAAATCACCTCAACGACGAGACGCTGTAAGATATTAGCATATTGATTTATAAGGATATTAAAAACCGGCGGATGGTGGGCGCAACAGGGATTGAACCTGTGACCCCTACCATGTCAAGGTAGTGCTCTACCGCTGAGCTATGCGCCCATCCGCTCGGTAGGCGGCTTCTAACCCCACTCGCTCCGAAGCGCAACCCTGCTACAGGAAAAGACATTCGCGTTGATCGACTCTGACGCCTGGATCGGCGCATTTCTCGCAGAATTCGAAGAAAAACAGGGGGTAAGTCGGGCGGGAAGCGAATCTGTCGGCGACTCACCGGCCGCCGAATCGGACCCGGTCACCCCTTTCGTGGTGGAAACGCCGAAAGGGACTGCGATTCCGCTTATCGTCTGCTCTCCCCATTCTGGACGCCACTACAACGCCGCCTTTCGAAAGCTCTCGCGGCTGTCACTTGTCCAACTCAGGGCCGGAGAGGATTTTTACGTCGACCGGCTTATCGCCTCTGCCCCAACGCACGGCGCGACGACCCTTCATGCGACGTTTCCACGTGTGGTTTGCGACGTGAACCGAGCGCCGCTCGATCTCGACCCCGCGATGATCAGCAACGGTGACAAGATTGGTCTGCGTCCGAGCGAGCGGGCGTTGGCTGGTCTGGGCAGCGTGCCACGTGTCGCCTCAGGCGGTCTTCCGGTCTATTCGGGCAAGCTGACGTTCGACCAGACGGCAGAGCGTCTACTCACGCTCTGGCGGCCGTATCATGCCGCTCTGGGGGAGCTGATAGCGCAGGCTCGGGCCGCGCATGGTTTTTGTCTGGTGCTTGATATGCACTCGATGCCTTCCGGATTGGCCGGGGCGGCTCAGTTCGTAATAGGCGACGCATTCGGCGCAGCATCAGAGCCGATATTTGTTGAGTCAGCACAGCGCAGTCTGCAGGCGATGCAATATCGGGTCGCGCGCAACCGCCCTTTCTCCGGAGGGTTTATCACGCGTCACTATGGCAGGCCGGATGATGGAGTCAGCGTCATCCAGATCGAGATCAGCCGCGCGCTTTATATGACGCGCCGAGTGCACGGCGAGTGGGGCGTTGCGGAGGAGTTTGAGGGGAAGATAGACGCCCTGATCGCCGACATGGCGCATTCGGTAAAGCGCAGGCTCTCGTCGTATCAACGTTCCGCTGCGGAGTAATGCGCATCCTGCGAGCAGGCGCACCGTCAGCCCTGCCAACCGATCCGATTGAGCGTCGCGAGCATATGCGGCGGGGGCGGGGCTATGGCGTCGACTGGCGGCGTAAAGGGAAGATGCAGCGCCCGACTGAGCAGATGCAGTTTCTGGCCATCCGGGGCGCCGTAGACGCCGTCCCCCACGATCGGGGTCCCCAGCGCTGCACAATGCACACGCGCCTGATGCGTACGTCCTGTGCGTAGCGTCAGTTCCAGCAAGGAGAATCCCCCTCCGGAAAAGAGGCTGCGCCATGCCGTTTTGGCGGGTTTGCCTTTCTCGTCGGCAATAATTTTCCATCCGTCGGGCGTGGTTACGCGCAGCAAGGGGAGGTCAATCTCACCTGCAGAGGCGCCGGGCGTACCCTTCACCACAGCCCAATATGTCTTACGTACGCGCCCCGCTGCGAAGAACTCCTGTGTTTCAATAAGTCCCTGTTTGCGCAACGCGATCACGAGACACCCTGCCGTGTCGGTGTCCAGGCGATGCGCCAACCATGGGCCGTCCCGTCGACGGCTCATCAGCGGAAACCAGTCTTCGACGCAGGCCGTGGCGGTCGGGCCCGCATGCGACGCCAAACCCGCCGGTTTGTTGATCACCAGCAGGCGCGGACTTTCGTAGAGCGTCTCATATGGTCGGGGCAGGTCCGCAAATGCGATCGTCGGGGCCCCTTCCTGTCGCGCATCGTGGCGCTGCACAGGAGCTTTACGCAATCCGGGGCGGCCACGCCCGGGCTTTGATTTACTACGTCGCACGTCAGTCATCGGCGCCACGTCCAATCAGAACCTTACGGCGTCCCACATGGTCGGCTGCGCTGACGATATTGTTCTTCTCCATCTGCTCGATCAACTTCGCGGCGCGATTATAGCCAATGGAAAGATGGCGTTGCACGAAGGATGTCGACGCCTTGCCCTCACGGATGACGATGGCGACAGCCTTGTCGTAGAGGCCTCCGTCACCGTCGCCGCCACCCCCTCCGCCTTCGAACGCCGCGGCGCCGGTTTCTTCCTCCCGTTCCGAAATGACGTCTTCGTTGTAGATAGGCTCGCCCTGTTCGCGGAGGAACGAGACCACGGCTTCGACCTCAGAATCCGCGACGAACGGGCCATGAACGCGGGTGATCCTTCCTCCGCCCTGCATGAACAGCATGTCGCCCTGTCCGAGCAACTGCTCCGCGCCCTGTTCGCCCAGGATGGTGCGGCTGTCGAACTTGCTGATCACTTGGAAGGAAATTCGCGTCGGGAAATTCGCCTTGATTGTGCCAGTGATGACGTCGACCGACGGGCGCTGCGTCGCCATGATGACATGGATGCCTGCGGCGCGCGCTTTCTGCGCAAGCCGTTGCACGGCAGAGTCGATTTCCTTGCCTGCGGTCATCATCAGATCCGCCATTTCGTCGATGATCACGACGATGAAGGGCAGGGGATCGAGCGTGAGCGATTGTTCTTCGAAGATCGGATTGCCGGTCTCGGGATCGTAGCCGGTCTGGACGCGGCGGGTGACTTCCTCGCCGCGATCACGGACCTGCGCCGCGCGTTCGTTATATCCTGCGATGTTACGAACCTGCAGATGCGCCATCGCCCGATAGCGCCGGTCCATTTCCCTTACGACCCACTTCAGAGCCGTGACCGCCTTGTTGGGTTCCGTAACCACCGGCGTCAGGAGATGCGGAATGCCGTCATAAATCGACAATTCGAGCACCTTCGGATCGATCATGATCAGGCGGCATTCGTCCGGGGAAAGACGGAACAGCAACGACAGGATCATCGAGTTGATCCCGACGGATTTGCCCGAGCCAGTGGTGCCCGCGACCAGCAGATGCGGCATCTTGGCCAGATCACTGAACACGGCGGCGCCAGCGATATCTTTACCCAAAGCCAGTTCCAGTCGCCCTGTCGGGCTTTTCCACTCCGGTCGATCAAACAATTCGGTCAGGTAGACCGTTTCGCGAAGCGCGTTGGGTACTTCGATGCCGATGACGTTGCGGCCGGGCACGGTCGCGATGCGAACGCTCAGCACCGACAGCGACCGCGCCACGTCGTCGGCGAGGCCGATCACGCGCGCCGCACGGATGCCAGGCGCGGGTTCCAGTTCATACAACGTCACAACAGGGCCCGGATGAATGTCGACGATCCGGCCCTGAACGCCAAAATCCGACAACACGTTTTCCAAAAGACGCGCATTTGCGTCCAGCGCCTCACGGGATGGCGCTGAATCGGCGCGCGACAGCGGCGGGGAACGAAGCAGCGACACGGGAGGGAGGGTCCATCCCGCGCCGGGTTGGTTCGCCGCATCACGTGCGCGTGCCTTGTCGCCGTGCCCGGTCTCGGCGTCTCGTCCGCCGAACAGGCGCGTCAACAGAGGCCTCCGGGGCGCCTCTTGAGGCGCGACAGGCGCGGGTTGCTCAGTCTGCGGGGGCTCGCGTCGGGCGTAATCCTGTGGAGGCGGCTGAGGCGCAGGCGGCGAGTACGGTTGCTCGTCTTCGAAGGCTTCAGGCTCCGGTGCGGCGTGTGGAGCTGGTTCAGTGACGTGATGGATTGGCTGTGGCCGAGGCTCTGCCGTGGTCGGGCCGGGAAGGGCGATCGCCGGAGCATCTTCCTCTCCCTTGACGCCGACCAACCTGCCGCTCCCTCGCGCCGCCGGGTAAGCCGCAGGCGACGGCGCCGTAATGCTGCCAGGTTGCGGAGCAGCCAGCCGCAAGGGCTCGTCGTTGATCTGGGCGGTCTTGGCGTTAGCAGCCGCTACTGCAGGTTCGGGACGAGGGGATGACGCTGTCGCCTCATTGCGACGCACGGCGGCGCGGCGGGCGTCGCTGGGGGGCGTCCAATTGGTTTCCGGCATTGGGCGGCCAGTATAGGATGGTGTCGCGCCGCCAGCATGGGCGTACGCTGTCCCTTGGCCGGCGGGCAACTCCTGTCGTCTCTGCATGGCGACATAGCGGCGCGCCAGAATGACTGGCCGAGAAGTGAGCCATAACGTGCTTCGGCCTGTAAACCGGCCCAGGGCTGACCATTCGCGTCGATCCAGTCCGAACGCCAGAGCGGCGAGCAGGAGAGCGAGCAGTCCACCCAAAATCCACATGAGTACGCCGCCCGCCGGGCCAATGGCGGAGGTTCCGGCGGCTATCGCGTTGCTGGCGATTGTTGCGCCTATACCGCCGCCGACCCCAGCGTCAGATGGCCATTCAGGAGCGTGGATGACGGTTATCAGTATCGGCCCGGCCGCAAGCAGCGCTCCGACAACGCACGGCAAGCACAACAACGCTGCGGCGCGCACAGGGAACACGCTCAGTCCGCGGTGGCGAAGCAGACGCCATCCCCAGGCGACAAGTCCGATGACGAGCATCGACGAGCCCAGGCCGACGCCCTGAACCAGGCTGTCGGAGAGGTAGGAGCCCGGCCAGCCGAGAAGATTGCTGGCGACGCGTGTCGTCGAAACGTCTGGCGAGGGGTCGAGCGGGTCGTAGCTCCACAATGCGCAGGACAGGGCCAAGGCGATGAGCCAAAGCAGGACGCCGCCAGCTTCCTCGCTCCGGCGTTGCAGCGCGGAGCGAAGGGCTGGAGAAGAAAGATTGGGCGTATTGAGACGGCTTAAACGCGCCAAGTGGTCGATCCTGAACCTGTTGCGAACCGGCGCCGCATAAATAACGCGCCGGGCGCCAGCATACCCCGATCCCGGCGCCTTCAGAAAGGCGGGACGCTGGCTCTTGGTCGATTATCGACACAAACGCGAATATTTTGTGACCGGATCTGCGGTTCGTGGGCTGCTTTGTCTCCCGAACGTCAAAATCGCTCGGGAGACGGCCGCATTCAGGCGGCGGACGCTTCGGACTGATGCGCGATTACCGGACTCTGACCGCGCCGCGGCGTAAACGTTCCGCGTCGCAACGCTGCTTCGATATCCTCGAGCGACGCGCCCGCCGTTTCGGGGACGAGGAAATAGACGAAGGCCGTGCAGGCGAGATTGACGCCTGCGTAGACCCACATCGTGCCGCCAAGCGAAACAAGTTGCACGAGCAGCAGCGCAGTGGACGTCACCAGCAGATCGCTGCCCCAGAGAACGGCCGCGTGCAGGCTGGTGGCGGCGCCACGCATAGGCAACGGAAACATCTCAGCGCCGAGCAGCCAGCCGACGACCTGAATGCCGCCAGAGTTGAACAGCATGAACAGCAGGAGAAAGGCGACCGTGGCGTAGCTGCCGATAGAGCCTTTGTCCGGATGGATGGCGAACATGATTCCAAGCCCGATCAGGCTGAGCACCGATCCCGGTCCCATGATCAACACCAGACGTCGTCGTCCGATCCTGTCGACGAACAGGCATCCCAGCAGGGTCATGACGCAGTAAACGATCGAGACCCCGAGGCTGGCCAGCAGCGCCGAGGACGAACCGAAACCTGCATCAGACAGAAACGTCGGCGTGTAATAGATCATCATCTCCAGGCCGCCAGCCTGCGTGAAGAAAGCGACGCCGAGCGCCGCGATCAGCGCGGGACGCACCCATGCGTGCGACAGGCCGCGCCACCCACGCTCGTCCTCTTCGATCGCCGACGCGTTCTGATGGATTTCGTGCAGTTCCTTTCGGATCTGCTTACGGGAGGTTCGGACACGGCTCAGTTGAGTCACGGCCGACTTGACGCCCTCGTTTTCCGCCGTCCAGCGTGGGCTTTTTGGCATGAAGAACATGCAGATGAAGACGAACGCAGCCGGAATGGCCGCGATCGAAATCATGGGCCGCCATCCCCAGGCGTCGCGCATCGCGAAACCGACGATATTGGCCAGCAGAATGCCAATGCCGATCGCGACGTTGAACATGGTGACCAGATTGCCGCGCCGTTCGGGCGGAGCCAATTCGGAGATATAAGTTGGTACGACCTGCGTGGCGCCGCCAACGGCGAAGCCAAGAAACACGCGGGCCACGATAAGCGAGATCGCGTCGGGCGCCATGGAGCATGCTAAGGCGCCGACAACGAACACGGCGGTCACCAGAATGACGGAGGTCCGACGCCCAAAGCGTTCGGAAAACCACCCCATGCCGACCGCGCCGATCGTGGCGCCTGCGAGAATTGCCGAAGCGACGGCCGATTGCATGCCAGTGCCGAGGTTGAAATCGTGCGTCATCAACAGCAGGGCGCCGGAGATGATGCCGGTATCGTAGCCATAGAGACCGCCGCAAATGGCGGCCACGGTGGCTGCGATCCAAAGCACCCAGCGGGCGTTAGGCGAAAGTTCTGCGGCGTCTACCGCCTTCGTAACGGCGGGCGAAATCGCCGTTGCGGGATTGGACGTGGTCTCCAACAATGTGTCTCCTTACGGTTTTCCGCGCGCGCCAGCTTCATGAAGAAGATCCGGCGGCGAGGGCGTCGGCCATGGACTCGAGACGTAGCCACATGTTGCGCAGTGGTTCCCACTCATCGCCTTCAGCCACATGGGACCAAAGGGATTCGACCGTCTCGATCAGCAGGTCGCAGGGCGCATCGGCCCCAAAATACGCATGACCCAGATCGACGCCGGACGCGGGCGCGCGGGATTGCAGCAGTGAACGCACGGGAACGAACGAAGGTTCGTTATAATAAGTTGCGCGCGCACTGGCGTCGGCCCGATGGCGCGACGCCTCACCTCCATACCAGTCATAGGGCAGGAAATGGAAGGGAATTGAGGATTTTACGAGGAATTCGGTGACGGCTAGCCTCAGGTCTCGATCACTTTCCGGGCCGAGCGACGCCACGCCGAGCCGTCTTCGCCATGCCTGATCCAGTTCGGTTTCGTAATTTTCAGGAAACCTGGAAAGAATCTCGTTCAGCGCTTCATGCGGCGCTAGCGCCAGCAAGCATTCCGCCAGCCGCGCGAGATTCCACATCAGCGCCTGCGGTTGTCGGCCATAGCTGTAGAGTCCGCCGTGATCGAAATACGCTGCGGTGAAGTTCGGATCGTAACGGGGCAGGAAACGCCATGGGCCGTAATCGAAACTTTCGCCAGTGATAGCGATGTTATCCGTGTTCAGCACGCCGTGGACGAAACCGGCGGCCATCCACTGCGCCCCGACGCGCGCGACACGTTCGCCGATGGCGCGGAACATGACGAGAGCAGGATTGTCCCCGTCGCTTACGGGAAGGGTTGGATAGTACGTGGTGAGCACGTAATCGATCAGCGCTGAAATGGACTCCACGTCCTCATGTGCCGCGAGACGCTGAAAGGTGCCGATGCGGATGTGAGAGTGGCTTAGCCGCACCAGCACAGCGGAGCGCGTGGGGGACGGTTCGTCGCCCCGCGTCAGCTCTTCGCCGGTTTCGATCAGGCTGAACGCGCGCGACGTATCCACGCCGAGGGCTCCGAGCATGGAAGCAGCGAGAATTTCGCGCACGCCGCCTTTCAGGGTCAGCCGCCCATCGCCGCCGCGCGACCACGGCGTTCGGCCGCTGCCTTTCGTTCCAAGGTCGAGGAGGCGCCCCTGATCGTCTCGTAGCTGCGCGAACAGAAAGCCGCGCCCGTCGCCGAGATCGGGGTTGTACTGCCGGAACTGGTGACCGTGATAACGCAGCGCAAGTGGTTGCGGCAGCGAACCGGGCAACGGCTCGAAACGACCGAAATGCCTGACCCATTCGGGGTCAGTGAGGGCGGCAAGGCCTACGGACGCTGCGGCGCGCTCATTGCGATAGCGCAGGATGTGCAGCGGGAAGTGCGCGGCCTGAACAGGGTCGTAGAATTCGGCGCCGAGGGAGAGGTGATCGGTTGCCGGTCGGTACGTCGGCGAAACGGGCATTGTAGGAAACCTTCTACAAAACTCACTTTCCGCAGCGGGATAGCGTGTTTCTACGTGATTGTGCAGAAGCGATGTGGCGGTTGCGCGCGTGAGTGTCATGGTTACGTCGCGATATGACACGCTACGACACAATATGTTGCCGAAACATCACATGGCGAGATTTAACGACTCAACAATGGGTTGAGGGGCAATTACCCGATTGCAACATATTCGACATGTTTGTCATGCATGGGTCATTCCGGACGACAAGTCCGCACATCTCGCCAAAGTTCGGTGAAGTATGAAAAATGTCAAAGTAATAACTAAAAAAACATCACTTTTTCTTGGAGCCGCGCTTCTTGTTTCGATGCCTGTCATTGGAAGTGGAGTTGCTGATGGCGCAACTAAAAGTAAATCATCGCAACGAAAGGTAAAACACACCCAAACCCACGCCGTAACGACACCGGCTGCTCAAGCTCCTCGTATTGTAACAAACTCCGCTCCTGCAACGCCGGCGGCGGCGGCCCGCAGCTCCGCCCTCTCACGCCCCGCCGCGACGATGGACGGTGGCAGCGAGGCGATCGTTGTGACCGGTTCGCTCCTGCGCTCCGCACGTAACACCGATTCCAACCCGGTTCAGACCATCACGTCGAAGCAAATCCAGCAGACGTCGGCCGTTACGCTAGGTGACTACCTGCAGCGTCTGCCTTCGATCGGCAATTCAGGCGCCGCGAACACGCAGACCAACGGTTTTGGCGGGGTGTCGTGCACCGATTTGCGCAATCTTAGCAGTACGCGCGTGCTCGTGTTGGTGGACGGCAAGCGAACGACCCAGGATCCCGGCGCGGCTTGCGTCGACCTGAACACGATCCCGGTCGAGCAGATCGCAAGCGTGGAAATTCTCAAGGATGGCGGCTCGGAACTTTATGGCGCGGACGCTGTTGCTGGCGTCATCAATATCAAACTGCGTCACGACCTGAATACAGGCAATATTACGATCCGTGGCGGCCTGACTGACCACGGAGACGCGCGTACGGGTCTTATTTCCGCCTATAAAGGTTGGAATTTTGATCATGATCGCGGAAACATTACGATTAGTGGTCAATATATGACCGTGGGGCCGGTCATGCAGCGGGATCGCTCCTGGGCGAATCCGGTGCAGGCATCTAACGATCCGGGCGTGGCTCCGATTTACGGGTCCGGTTATTCTGCCGGCATGCGGGTTCTGAGCGGCCCGGGAGCTGGCTTGATAGCCAATAGCGACGGTTCAGGCTTCCACAACTTTACGTCGGCTGACCGCTATAACTACGGTAATGACCAAAGTCTTTCTAATTATCTGCAGAGTTCGACACTATCTGGCGATATTCATTACCGGGTGAATGATCACTTCATCCCGTATGCTCAGGTCCGGTACACACATAAATCCGCTGCTACGTCGATGGCGGCGTCGCCGGTTGCAGGAAGTATCTACCCGTCCACGCTGTCCAATCCGCTGACGCTTCCTGGCAACGCCCCCTATAATCCGTGGGGCGAGGATGTCGTTACGCAGAAACGTTATACGGACTTTGGTGGCCGTCGTTCGGAAACTGCAGTTGACAACTTGCAGGTCATGGGGGGCGCACGTGGCAACATTGTCGCTAACTGGGAATACGATGCGTCGATGACGTACGGCGTCAGTCGTGCGAGTTATGATACGGAAAATATGGGAAATTACCGACATATTCTGGAAGAGTATGGTATTCGTCAGCTGGATCCTAGTGACCCGGGTAGCGCAGTGACCTACGATCCGACGGTGTGCACCTCCCAGCGCGGATGCGTGCTGCAAAACCCGTTCGCGCCTATGTCGGCGCAGGCCGCCAATTACGGCAAGTTCACCCAACATGACACTGCGCAGTATATGCTGCGCGACTTCAACCTTCGCGTGAACAATGATCGCGTCGTGAAGATGCCGTATGAAAACGGCGGACAGCTCGGTCTGGCGTTTGGTCTTGAGCATCGTAGCGAACAGCTGAGCTACACGCCTGACATCCTCGCGCAGTCCGGCGACACGACCGGCAATACGCAGGCCTATTCCGGTGGCGGCTTCAATGCGACCGAGGTCTATGGCGAAGCAAAATTGAACCTGCTGCACAATGCATTCCTCGCGCGTGACCTTACGGTCGACGCTCAGGGCCGTTGGTCGCACTACAACACGTTCGGCAACACGCAGAACTGGAAGGTCGGTATTGACTGGGCCCCGACCCGGGATATTCGCTTTCGCGGCACTTTGGGAACCTCCTACAGACAGCCGAATGTTTATGAGCTGTATGGTGGTCAGTCGCTCGGCTACGCAGCTGCGACCGATCCCTGCGCGCAGGTGTCTTCCTACGCCGGTCTTGCTGCGAACGTGATCGCCCGCTGCCAGAGAGACGGCATTAAGAACCCGGCGACCTTTGAAGTGGCTAATTCGGGGCAGGTACCCGCGATCAGCGGCGGCAACGCGAAACTGTCTCCGGAAATGGGCCGCACCTACACGTTCGGCACGGTCATCACGCCGCGCTGGATTCCGGGCCTCACGGCGTCCGTCGAATACTGGCACTACACCGTCAAGAACGAGATCAGCTCTGTGCTCGCGCAGTACGCGCTTGACGGATGCTACACGGGAACAGCGACGCAATACTGCAGTGCGATTTCGAGAAACTCCAACCAGCAGCTTAATTATGTCACAACGTTGGACGAGAATCTCGGCGGCCTGAAGACTTCGGGCATCGACTTTGATCTCGATTACCACGTTCGCGTTTCGCCGGTCGACGTGCTGACGCTGTCAAACAACTTCCAGCAGATCGTGAGTTATCTTCAGCAGAACGAGCCCGGCGGCCCGTGGTACAATTACGCAGGGCGGCTGTTCTTTGCCGGATCGTCGGGCGTCGGCGGCACGAACGGCATTCCGCGTGTGACGAACTACACTACGGCGTCCTGGGCGCATGATAACCTGACATTCACTTACATGCTGCACTACACCGGGGGCATGGTGTGGAACGATGGAACCAACGATCTGAACCGCCAGACGGCGGGACAGTGGAAGACGCCGGGCATCTTCACACATGACGTGACGGTCAACTACCGCTTGCACAAATGGAACTTTGAAGTTGGTGTCAACAACCTTCTCGACAAGAAACCGCCCTTCGTATTCGATGCGGCGACCAATACCGCCAATGCGATCTATAGCTCGGCCATCATCGGTCGGTATGTTTTCGCTCAGGTTGGTCTCGACTTCTGATCGTTCGTTCCTAGTGTGAGCGACTGCAAGGCCGCCATCTTCCGATGGCGGCCTTTTTGTTGGCGCGTCCCCCCCCTGATGGGGCGTCGTCTCGCGTTCGTCGCTCGCGCGTTCTTAGATCGCTCGGGAGAAGTCTTACGGTGCGTCATCCGGATTGAAGCAGCTCAGCACGGCCTGCCTCGTCACGTCTCCGATTGAACGTGGACTCCAGACGGGCGCGTTGTCCTTATCGATGAGCCGCGCACGTACGCCCTCCATAAAATCAGGGCGGTTGAGCAGATGTCCCACCAGACGCGTTTCCTGCGCAAAGGCCTCTTCTCGCGTCACGCCGCCTTGCAGCGCGTTCCAGGCCAGCCATGTGACGTGTAGCGAAAACGGGCAGGCGCCACGCAGGATTCCAAGATCGGCAGCAGCCCAGTCATGCGCGTCTTCGTTCTTCGCGAGAGTTTCGAGACGCGCCATAAGCAGGGGTAGGCCCTCAAAGGGCGAAACATTGCGGAAGTCGTAGGTCTCGTTGATCACGTTCGATAGAGAAGGAGCGGCCGGGGCTGAAGCAAATGACGAGAGCAGGTTGTCGACGCTCTGCGGAGCCTCCGTCGACAACGTGTCGAAAAGGTCCGCAAGCGCGTCGGAGGCGATGGCGTGATCCGCGAACCCAAGCGCCACGGCCTGCGCGCCCGATATACGGCCCCCGGTCAAGGCGAGACGTAATCCGTGCATGCCCGGCGCACGAGCAAGCAACCAGGAGCCCCCCGCGTCAGGCGTCAGGCCGATAGCCGTCTCAGGCATCGCGAGCACGGAACGCTCGGTGACGATCCTGTGCCGGGCGTGCGCTCCAAGCCCTACGCCGCCGCCCATCGTGATCCCATCCATGACCGTCGCCACCGGCTTGGGGTAGGATGCGATCGCAAGCATGGTCACGTAAGGCACGGACATCTCGGCCAGTGCCTTACGTGGCCCTTCACTCTCGATTATCGCCCTGATGTTTTTGATATCGCCGCCAGCGCAGAACGCGCGGGGCGAAGAGCTGTCTATCAGGACGATCTGGATGCCGGGGTCGTCTCTCCATGTGTCGAGCGTCGCGAGGATTGCTCGCGCCATGGGCGGATCAACTGCGTTCAGGCTTTTGGGGCGATCAAGTGTGATGCGGCCCACATGACCGCGCCGGTCGACGAGTATCGGGTAGGGGGAATGGTTCATCGTGGAGCCGCCGCTTTATCTCTCAACCGGCTGGGCCGGTTTTGCCTGCACTTTTATATATGGTTGTCGGAGGTCGCCTAATCTCTTACGGGTGAGTGCTTGTGCCTCCAGACCGCAGTGAAAATCGCGCGCAGGCGGAGGCAGTGCAGGAGGGATCGCGTAGGTGTCCGTAGATGCGGCAGTATTCCGTGAAGCCATGTCGCGTCTGGGCGCGGCGGTCACGATCGTCACCACGGGGAGTCTGGACGCCCCGGTTGGCTTCACCGCCTCTGCAGTCTGTTCGGTTACGGACACGCCCCCGACATTGCTGGTTTGCCTGAACAGGTCCACACGCGCCCGACCGGCCTTTGTGGATTTCGGAGCCATCTGCGTGAATGTGCTTTCCGCGGGGCAGGACGCCCTGTCGAACCATTTCGCCTCGCCGATGGAGATGTCGGAGCGATTCGCTCTTGGCCACTGGAGAACGTTGGAAACCGGCGCGCCGACGTTGGAGGAGGCGGTCGCCAGTTTCGATTGCCGCATTACGCAGATGGTCGAGGTCGGCACGCATACGGTGATTTTTGGCGCGGTGCAGGCGATCCGCCTGGGCGGAGACGTCGGGGGGCTGGTTTATTTTAACCGCGCCTATCATCATTTGCCTTATATCAGCGCAAAATAGAGCGCGTTACGCCTTCATGCGGGGGCGTAATTTCGGTTAATCGTTTGTCGAACTTGCCCCGCTCAATCAGCTTCAGCGACGCAGGATCGATTTCAGGCATCAGCGGAGACGGGTTCATGGCGAAGCGTAAGGCAAAAGACGACGCGCCGGTCATCAGCGTGCGCGCTCTGGTCTATATGCATGTGGTGATGTTGATCGTCGTCGCTTTGCTCGCCTGGCTGGACTGGTCTCTGCCCAACTGATCGAGCAGTCTGACGCTGGGGGGCGGCCCTTCGCTTGTGGCTGGCGGATGCGTTTCGATGATGACGCTTCTGCCTACGCGCCCGCGGCCCCGGCCCACGAAACTGGGTAGAGCCAGGCCGTTTATCCGGCTCTCGCCGTGTGGGGCCATCCACGCCTATGCGCCGAGGGACGCAGTCTGGCGCGTCAGCAACCTAAAGAAGCTGTTTAATCGGGTAAAACCGCAGCCAGACCAAAAGCTTGGGGTTGGCGTAGCAAAGACGCAATGAGAAGGGACGCTAGCTGGACTGCAAATGATCGGCTGCAGGCTGGGGCGCCGCCTCGGGCGCGCCGAGACGGGGCACTCGTCCATGATGGCCGAAATTGACGACCCGCGCCTCGACAGCGCGAAGGCGACCAAAGATGTGGGATTTTATCGCCCCGACCCCGAGCGCGCTGCCGAGAAGCGGGCCAGCGAGATAAATCCAGAGCGACGTCCAGTTCCGATCAAAGAGCGCAGGCCCAAAAGATCTGGCGAAATTCGTGCTGTCTCCAGATATCCAGGCGAAGATCGGGTTCATGGCGAAGAAATAGATCGCACCGATCCATGGAGCGATGAAATGCAGACGGGGTTTCGCCGCAGCATAGTAAATTGCCAGAATAAGGCCGAACGTGACGACGGTTTCGGTCGCCGCCACCCAGCCCGGGTCAAGCGTTGGATTAGGTAATGTGGCCGCGTAATGCCCGGCATGAACAAAGTTGCCCCAACCCGGTATCAAAACTGCGGAGGCTGCCACGCACGCGCACCCCGCGACTGCGCCAACAATTTGCGCGCAGCAATATCCGGTCAGATCGAGCGGCTTTAATTGCCCGCCAAGAGAGAACGCCAGCGATACGGAGGGACTGAGATGCGCGCCGCTGACTTTTCCGAAGCGGGTCATGGCGGCCAGAGTTCCTGCCCCGCCGAAGCACAGGCCGCAAAGTGCAGTTTGCAGTAAGGGGCGCCGGCCGAGCCACGCGCCGACGGACCACGAGGGCGCGCTCAGCAGCGTGTTGGTCGTCACGCCGATAATCATCAGCACAGCCGTGGCGATCGCCTCGCAGGCGTAAAGTTTCCAGTGTAACGGGTGGTCCGGATGCGGCTCTCCGGCCAAAGGGCGGTCCTCAAGCTCCTTCCGGGTGAAGTGAATGTGCGGGAAATGAATATGTGGAAGTCGAGCATGGCGCGCTTCGTGGCGACGGTCGGTGTCCATAGGGGCCGGGCCTCCCTGTCGATACGTTGATGAGTAATGACATGGCGTGGAAATGGCGGGGTTCCACGGGCTTCCGCCGCGAAGCCTTCCCCCGCTTTGCGATTTCTCCACGCGTGATGTTGTGAGATCAGGCGGCGGGCAGAATCTCCGTTAAAATGTCTGCCGGACGGCACAGGCGCACGCCGAGGGGCGTCTCGACTATTGGGCGGTTGATCAGCACAGGGTGCGCCAGCATCGCGTCCAGAAGCTCCTCTTCTTGGATGTCCGCGCGACCGAGGTTCAGTTCTTCCGCCAGAGCCTCCTTCGTCCGAAGCAGGCCTTTCAGCCCGACGCCGCTGGATCGGCCGAGACTGAGCAATGTCTCACGATCTGGCGGGGTTTTCAGATACTCAACGACGCGAGGAGAGAGACCTTCCGCACGTAGCCTTTCCAGCACCGTGCGGGACGTCCCGCAGCGGGGGTTGTGATAGATGGTGACTTCAGTATCAGGCATGTTCAGATCCGGGGTAGCCGCCATCCGGTCAAAGTCGGGTGAGGCGGGGCGGGAACGATGACAGAAGGGAGGCGGCTGCAGAGCACGTCGCCCGTTGTCGGCGGCCTTTTGGGCCTATCATGAAAATCATCACGCGCCATGACGTGAGAATAGCAGACAGGTCGCATCAGACCTGATTATGCTCGCTCTATGAGCACACAGCACAACCCGATCCGCCCCTCGCTCCTGACGCGCTTTTCGGTCGATCCCCTCCACACGATGACGCGTCGGCTGGCGGCTGTCGCGTCGGGACGCGCCGCTCCGGATCTGGTGCTGACCGGTGCGCGGATATTGTCCACCTATTCTGAGAGAATGCTGACGGACCGTGAGGTCTGGATCAGCGGCGGCCGGGTCGCGGCGATAAAGCCAGCGGGAAGCTGGCGGGTGACCGGACATGCTCCCGGCGTCGTCAGGGACGTGCAGGGCGGGATCTTGGCCCCCGGCCTCGTTGACCCGCATCTGCATATTGAAAGCAGCATGATGACGGCCTGCGCCTATGCGGAAGCAGCGCTGCTCAATGGCACGACGACAATTTTTTGTGACAGTCATGAAATTGGCAATGTCGCGGATGTCGCGGGCGTCGAATGGATGCTTGAGGACGCGCGTCAGGCGCCGTTGAACGTGTTCCTGACCGTGCCAAGCACCGTGCCGGCGACGTCGCCCCAGTGCGAGACGGCAGGCGGAGACCTGACGCCGGAGAAGATCGGCGGAATTTTTGATCGCTGGCCGGAGGCGGTCGCGCTGGGCGAGAAAATGGACTTCGTGCCGCTTTGCCTCGGCGATGAACGCAGCCATGCGATCGTCGCGGAGTCGCTGAAGCGCGGTCGACCAGTCAGCGGCCATGTTTATGGACGGGAGTTCGTAGCGGCGTACGCCGCCTCCGGCGTGACGGACACGCATGAGGCGATCACCGGCGAGATCGCTGACGATCTGATAGAGGCTGGCGTGTGGGTCTTTCTGCGCGGCGGACCGCCGACGACGCCCTGGCATTCGCTGCCGCAAGCGATTCGGGCGGTTACGGAGATGGGAGCGTCGCCGAAACGGATCTGCGTATGTACCGATGACCGCGACGCTGACGACCTGTTTCTGTTCGGTCAGGATTGGGTGGTGAGGCAGGCTGTGGCGGCGGGCCTCTCGCCGGAGGTGGCGTGGAGCATGGGATCGCTGCATGGCGCGACCCGCTTTGGCATGGAAAACGATATCGGCGGACTGGGCGGGGGACGCCGCGCCGATCTGGTGCTGCTTAACGATGCGCTGGAGGTGCAGGACACCTGGTATGGTGGCGTTCCGGTCGTTGAACATAAAAAGATCACGCCAGTTCTCGACCGACAGCTTTCGGAGGCGCGTTATCGTTACCCGGACGCGGCCTACCGCACGGTAATTCTGCCGGAAATCGGCGCGTTGACGCCGGAGTTGCCCGCCGGCCCATGCCGCGCCAACGTGATCGGCGTTGGCGCGCAGGGCGAAATCCCGCTGAAGCATGAGGTTCTGGAACTGGCTGAGGCGCGTGCGTGGGAGCCCGTTCTGGACGCGCATGATCTTTGTTTCGTGACCATTCTCGAGCGTCATGGGCGCAATGGCGGCGTCGCGCACGGCTTGCTGCGCGGGTTCGGTTTGACGGAGGGGGCCGTAGCCAGCAGCGTGGGGCATGACGCCCACAACATTATCGTCGCCGGGCGGCATGAAGCGGACATGCGCCTGGCGGTGGAGACGATCCGCGATGCGCGCGGCGGCGTGGCGGTCGTGTCCGGTGGGCAAGTGAAGGCGCTGGTGGCCCTGCCGATAGCGGGGCTGCTGTCGGATGAGCGCGGCGGGGTGGTGGCGGCGCAGACTGAAGTCCTGAAGCGTGAATGGAGCGCTTTGGGTTGCACTCTGCCATATATGGGCTTCAATCTTATTCCATTGTCGGTCATCCCCGAGATACGCATTACCGATCGGGGGCTGATTACGGTGCCAGCGATGGAGCAGATTCCGCTTTTCGAAAAATGACCTCTGTCGGCCGAATGTTAAGGTGGTAACCAAACGCGGCTTGACAGCGTTGTTTCTTCCATGAGCGGATGCTGAGGGCTCTGTCGGTGGTTTTCCGCGGTGATCAGGGTGAGCTGCCGTTGTGTGATGTAAGACGCCTGCGGCGGATGAGAAGGAAAGAACAGTAAGATGCCAACCGGTACCGTGAAATGGTTCAACGCCACCAAGGGCTTCGGCTTTATCGTTCCCGACGAAGGCGACAAGGATGTGTTCGTTCACATCACAGCGGTGCAGGCGGCCGGACTTCGGGGTCTCGTTGAGGATCAGAAGCTCAGTTTCGACCTGGTGACCGAGCGCGGAAAAGTCGCGGCCACGAATCTGCAGTTGCTCTAAAAGGGGCGCCGTCAGAGGCGGCATTCCGCCGTTCGGGGCGCCAAGCCTTTGGGGGGAGCGCGGTCCTTACATATGCCGTCGATATGGTCGGCGGCATTGTAGTAGACGTCCCGATAGTCCACGGCGACGGACGCCGAAGGCGGAAATGAGAGGCGGCTCCCCGCACTCATTTCGTCGCGAGGCACGGCGGATAGGCGTCGTGCTCCTGCGCCGTTCGCGAGGGTCAGCCCTGCCTGATTTTTGACTTGAGGCAGGACGACTACAGTATGTGGCGCCTGTTTGCTGAGCGGCATGACGGGGTGTCGACGCCGTTTCATTGCTCGTGCAGCGCAATCAAAATTTCATGCTGGGTCAGGTCGAGCGAAACGCGCGAGCGCGATCAGTAAATTTTTAAATAAATTCAATAAAAACAGACACTTATCTTCGTCGATAAAAATCATCCACGATCCTTGACAGGGCCGGGGGGCGATCCTATCTCAATCGTGGCACTCCCGGGGTGGGAGTGCTAACGCACCGCGGCGTTAAGCGCGTGGCAAACGGTGGCGTTGCTTGATTCAAGAGGGCGCCGCCCCAGATATATGTGGAGCGATCCATAATGACGAAATTTCGTCCCCTGCACGATCGTGTGGTGGTCCGTCGCCTGACGGGTGAAGAAAAGACGGCTGGTGGGATCATCATTCCCGACACCGCAAAAGAAAAGCCGATGGAAGGCGAGATCATCGCTGTTGGCTCCGGCGCTCGTAACGAGCAGGGCCAGATCGTGGCTCTGGACGTCAAGGCTGGCGACCGCGTCCTGTTCGGCAAGTGGTCGGGCACCGAGGTCAAGATCGACGGTGAAGACCTGCTCATCATGAAGGAAAGCGACATTCTGGGCGTGATCGCCGCCTGAACAAGGCAGGCTTCAGATCCCCCGTACTGATCGCTTTTAATCCTCACAGGAGAAGAAACTATGGCTGCCAAGGACGTAAAGTTCGGCGGTGAAGCCCGCCAGCGCATGCTGCGCGGCGTGGATATCCTTGCTGACGCAGTGAAGGTGACGCTTGGCCCGAAAGGCCGCAACGTCGTGCTCGACAAGAGCTTCGGCGCGCCGCGCATCACGAAAGACGGCGTTTCGGTCGCGAAAGAGATCGAACTTGCTGACAAGTTCGAGAACATGGGCGCACAGATGCTGCGCGAAGTGGCCTCGAAGACCAACGACGTGGCTGGCGACGGCACCACGACGGCGACCGTTCTGGCTCAGGCCATCGTTCGTGAAGGCGCGAAGGCTGTCGCGGCTGGCATGAACCCGATGGATCTGAAGCGCGGCATCGACAAGGCTGTTGCGGCTGTCGTTGAAGAGCTGAAGAACAACACCAAGAAGATCACGACCCCGGCCGAGACGGCCCAGGTCGGCACGATCTCCGCAAACGGCGAGCATGAAATCGGAGAGATGATCTCCAAGGCCATGCAGAAGGTCGGTTCGGAAGGCGTGATCACGGTTGAGGAGGCCAAGGGCCTTCACACCGAACTCGACGTCGTCGAGGGCATGCAGTTCGATCGTGGTTACATCTCCCCGTATTTCATCACGAATGCGGAGAAGATGATCGCGGATATGGAAAACCCCTATATCCTGATCCACGAGAAGAAGCTGTCTTCGCTTCAGCCGATCCTGCCGCTGCTCGAGGCTGTTGTGCAGTCCGGCCGTCCGCTGGTCATCATCGCTGAAGACGTCGATGGCGAAGCTCTGGCGACGCTGGTCGTCAACAAGCTGCGTGGCGGTCTGAAGATCGCTGCCGTGAAGGCTCCGGGCTTCGGCGATCGTCGCAAGGCGATGCTGGAAGACATCGCGATCCTGACCGGCGGTCAGGTCATCAGCGAAGACCTCGGCATCAAGCTTGAGAGCGTGACGCTCCCGATGCTCGGTCGCGCCAAGAAGGTGCACATCGAGAAAGAGAACACCACGATCGTTGAGGGCGCTGGCGAAGGCGACGACATTAAGGGTCGTTGCAACCAGATCCGCGCTCAGATCGAGGAGACCTCTTCCGACTACGATCGTGAGAAGCTCCAGGAGCGTCTTGCGAAGCTCGCGGGCGGCGTCGCGGTCATCCGCGTCGGCGGCTCGACGGAAGTCGAAGTGAAAGAGCGCAAGGACCGCGTCGACGACGCGCTGCACGCAACCCGCGCGGCTGTCGAAGAAGGCATCGTTCCGGGCGGCGGCACGGCTCTGGCTCGCGCTTCTGCGGCTCTTGGCCACCTGCACTTCCACAACGAAGACCAGAAGGTCGGCGCGGAAATCATCCGCAAGGCCCTTCAGGCTCCGCTGCGTCAGATCGCTCACAACGCTGGTGAAGACGGCGCCGTGATCGCTGGCAAGGTGCTCGAGTCCAGCGACTACGCTTACGGCTTCGATGCGCAGCTCGGCGAGTACAAGGATCTGGTGTCGGCTGGCATCATCGACCCGACCAAGGTTGTCCGTACGGCTCTGCAGGATGCGGCTTCTGTCGCTGGCCTGCTGATCACGACCGAAGCCATGGTCGCCGAGAAGCCGGAAAAGAAGGCTCCGCCGATGCCGGGTGGCGGCATGGGCGGCATGGGCGACATGGATTTCTGATCCAGTCGAACATACGGTTCCGAAGAGGGGAGGGCGATTTCGCCCTCCCTTTTTTTATGGCGATTATTGCGCGCGCGAACGCGATTACCTTCTGCTTTGCCGTGGTGATGGCGACAAATTATTTGCGCAATAAAAGCAAATGAAATTTCTAACGGGTCACTAGTATTTTTATCGAATTTATCGGCTTCGGGGCACGAAGGTTCGCGGCTCCGCGTCGATGTCGCCCAACGTAGGTCGGCGCACTGGATTGCATATTTAGAAGACGGGTGATTGCACTAATTGTATGGTGCTTTGCGCAGGCAATATGTGCCAAATGTATGGAATTTCGTCACATGTCATCTGAAATTTATCTGACTCATTGGAAAGATGAAATCAGTCGCAGTCCCAACTCAATTTATCTGACGATCGTTGACGCGCTGGCGCTGTCCATCCGAAAGGGCGATTTGCGCGAGGGCGACAGACTGCCGCCGCAGCGAACGATTGCGGATTACCTTGGCACGAACCTTACCACCGTGACGCGCGCCTTCACGGAGGCTCGTCGTAGAGGGCTCATAGACGCCACGGTCGGTCGCGGGACCTTCGTCCGGGTGGGGGCAGGCGAAAGCCATTGGCGACATACCGGTCCGGCCGTGGTCGATCTGACCATGAACCTTCCCCCCATTCCGCAAGATCCGCCGCTTCAGCGCATGATCCAGAACGATATTACGGCTCTTCTGAAGCAGCAGGACCTGAACAGCCTGATGTCCTACCGGGTTACGGGCGGCACGATCGAGGAGCGTCAACTCGGCGCCAAATGGATCGCTCCTGCCATAGGGCAGCGGCGGACAGACGAAATTCTGGTCACGCCAGGCGCTCAGAGCGCGCTTGCGGCAATTGTGAGCACACACACGCAGCCGGGAGACGTCATTGTCACCGACCGCATCGCTTATCCGGGAATTCGGACGATCGCGGCTCAGTTTGGTCTCATTCTCGTCGGCGTAGACAGCGACGTCGAAGGCATGGCGTCTGAGCAACTCGATCAGGTCTGCGCTCAGCATCACCCTCGGCTGCTGTACTGCATCCCGACAATTCACAATCCGACAACGGCCACGATGTCTCTTCAAAGACGCAAGGATATTCTTAAAGTTGCTCAACGTCACCATCTTCACATTGCGGAAGACGACCCTTACAGCCTGTTGATGAACGACCCGCTACCCGCGCTGGCGGCGCTCGACCATAGTCGTGTCAGCTATATCGCGACGCTCGCCAAGACGCTCAGCCCGGGCCTGCGCACTGCTTATGTCGCTCTTCCCAATGCGGATATGACCCGGCGCGTCACCGCCGCGATCCGTGCGATCGTGCTCACCAACGCCGGGTTGCTGAGCGCGCTTGCAGTGCGCTGGATGCAGACCGGGCAGGCCCACACGATTCTGCACGCTATTCAGAGAGAGCTGCGTCTTCGTCAGTCGATCGCCCGTAAGGTTTTGGGTGATCAGCACTGTATGAATCCCGATGGACCGCATGTCTGGCTGAAGCTTCCAGATTGGTGGGGGAGTGCGGACTTTGTGGCTTATGCCCGCAGACGAGGATTGGCGCTTGTCCCGAGCACTGTGTTCGCCATCAGCGGCGAACCTCCACAGCGTGCCCGTATCGCTCTGGGCAGTGCGCCGGACGCCGCCAGCCTTGAGGAATCTCTTCACGGGGTCTTGTCTATCTTGCAACACAAGCGCTCTCCCGGCTTCGCTGATATTGTGTGACCGGCTTATTGCGAGCGGAACCGGTCAAATCGCTCAACTCTGCGGTTGATCCGAGCGAGCGGAAAAAAATCAAGAAAGCACCGTGTTCACGAATTCGTGATAAAAAAAATACGTTGAAACAACAGTTTATAAGAATTGCGATAGATTGTATGGTGTTTAATTCCTTATTGTATGTCAATGTTCATGCGAAATTGTGATGTTCATTTTGCATTGATTTTATTGTACCGATCTTAGTGTCCATACAAGATTTTGCCGTAGAATTTTCCCGTGTCACGTTTGCTTCGGCAACGCGGTCGGCCCCGGCGCTTCGCCGGAGACCGCATTACACGGGAGAAATGTCATGCCAAAAGTCGAGCACGCTCCGCATAAAGATGGTGATTGTTTCGTCAATTATGAAAACAAGGTTTTCGAGGACGTCAAAGCGCAGCCCGGCGAGAAAGCGCTCGTCACTTTCCATACCATGGCCAACGAGGGTTCGGTTGGGTTCGTAAATCTTCTTCAGGCTACACGTCTGATTCGGAAGGGATTCGAAACGTCGGTATTGCTGTACGGACCGGGCGTCACCCTTGGCGTGCAGCGCGGCTTTCCCCGTCTTGGTGACGAGGCCTTTCCGGGGCACATGAACTGCAACAACCAGATTGCGAAAATACTTGAAGAGGGCGGAAAAGTTTACGCCTGCCGTTTCGCGCTTCAGGCTCTATACGGTTACGGCGAACAAAATCTGATCCCGGGCATCACGCCGATCAACCCGCAGGATGTACTCGACATCATCCTACTGGCCCGGCGAGACAACGCTTTCATCCTCAATACCTGGACTCTCTGAGGTCGGAAGGGAGGACCGCAAGCCATGTCACGCATCATTCGAGCCGCTGCTATTCAGATCAGCCCCGTCCTGGGTGACGACGGTCTGGGTACCGCCCGGAAAGTCTGTCAGGCCATTCGTGACGCCGCTGGAAAAGGTGTGAAGCTGGCGGTCTTTCCTGAAACCTTTGTGCCTTATTACCCCTATTTCTCGTTCATCCAACCCGCTTTCCGCTTCGGCGGAGAGCATCTGGAGCTTTACGAACGCGCGGTTGTCATTCCCGGCCCGGTTACGGACATGGTGGCTGAAGCCGCCCGTGATACGGGCATGGTCGTCGTGCTGGGCGTGAATGAGCGCGATTTCGGCACTCTATACAACACACAGATCATTTTCGACGCGACGGGAGACATCCTGCTCAAGCGGCGAAAAATCACGCCTACCTACCATGAGCGTATGGTCTGGGGGCAAGGCGACAGCGCCGGCCTTAAAGTTGTCGAAAGCGCCGCCGGACGTATCGGGGCTCTGGCGTGCTGGGAGCATTACAATCCGCTCGCTCGTTATGCGCTGATGACCCAGCACGAGGAGATTCACTGCGCCCAGTTCCCGGGTTCGCTGGTGGGCCAGATCTTCGCTGACCAGATGGAGGTGACCATCCGACATCATGCGCTGGAATCCGGCTGCTTCGTGGTGAACGCCACCGGATGGCTCACGGAAGAACAGATCAAGGAAGTGGCGCGTGACCCGGCGCTTGAAGGGCCGCTGCGTGGTGGGTGTTTCACCGCCATCGTTTCACCGGAGGGCAAACTCCTTGGCGCGCCGCTGACGGAAGGCGAGGGGATGGTGATCGCCGATCTCGACTTCGCCCTGATCACCAAACGCAAGCGGATGATGGATTCAGTGGGGCATTACGCACGTCCGGAGTTGCTCAGCCTGCTTCATGACCGGCGTCCGGCCCGAACTGTTCGCTATCCCGATGCTGACGCGAGACTTTTCTCTTCTGATGACGAGGTCACACAATGACCGTCCCGACGCTTGGCACGATCTCCGGCCGTAAGCTTCTCACCGATCTGCAATCGTTTGGTTTGCAAATTGGTGACGATGTTGGCGGCATAGCCCGTAAGGGCGGGGCTGGCCCTTCTGATCACAAGACGATCACTATCGCCGGCCAGACCATCATGGTCCCGGTCTATACGTCCGGCGCCCGTCGTTCTCCGTTTCAGGCGAGCCCGCCGGATCAACGCGGGGCCAGTACACTCGTGCGTGACGGTCAGGCTCTCGGCACAATTCACTTTCCGACCGCCCCGCGCTTCTACGGCCTGTCCACGGCGGACGGCGTTCCTTATTGGAAAATCGCTCTGCTGCACGGGCGTGATACGCTGGCTACCACAGTGCATCAGACCTGCATCCGCTACGCCGACAGAAGAACGTCGTGCCAGTTCTGCGCCATCGGTCAATCTCTGGCAGCCGACAGGACGATCGCCTACAAAACGCCTGCGCAGCTCGCCGAGGTCGCCAAAGCGGCGGTCGAGCTGGATGGCGTGCGAGACATGGTGCTTACGACCGGCACGCCCAACGTGATCGACCGTGGGGCCGCAGTGCTGGCGGAGTCCGCCCGCGCCATCAAGGCGGCGGTTGACCTGCCGCTTCAGGTGCAATGCGAGCCGCCGCGCGATCACGGCTGGTTCCAGCGTCTGCGCGATGCGGGCGCGGACAGTCTGGGCATGCACCTTGAAGCGGCAACGCAGGCCGTGCGTGAAAAGATCATGCCGGGCAAAGCCACAGTCAGCGTCGATCGCTACATGGACGCGTTCGCCAGCGCCGTTCCCATCTTCGGGCGCGGGCAGGTCAATACCTATATTTTGGCCGGTCTGGGAGACGGCGTCGAAGACATTCTGGCTCTGGCTGAGCGTCTGATCGCGTTGGGGGTTTATCCCTTCGTCGTGCCGTTCGTGCCGATTTCTGGAACGCCTCTGGAAAATCACGCTCCACCTTCGAGTGATTTTATGAAGTCGGTTCTGGCTCCGCTGGGACGCATGTTGCGAGAGGCCAACATGAAATCCACCGACATCCGCGCGGGATGTGGTCGTTGCGGCGCCTGTTCCTCGCTCTCGGCCTACGAACAATGAGCATGGACCTCGTAGATGTAGAAGAGCGCCCGTTCGTGCCCACGGAATACGTCGTGCGGCTTGCCCGGACGCCGTGGGAGCGCGCAGGCTATTACGCTTTACGTCGAGAAGTGTTTTGCGAAGAGCAACGTGTTTTCTCGGGCGACGATCGCGATGTTGTGGATGAAATCGCCATTCCCATCGTCGCCGCCTGCTGCATGGCGGGAATGCCGGATCGGGTTGTAGGCGCGGTACGCATCCATGAACCCGAACCCGGCGTCTGGCGCGGTTCCCGTCTGGCGGTACACGAAGACCACCGGAGACTGGGGCGGATCGGCGCCGAACTTATCCGAATGGCGGTTAGCACGGCGCACGGGCTTGGAGCCAGCCAATTTCTTGCGCAGGTTCAGGAACAGAACGTGCTCTTCTTTCGTCGCCTGCATTGGAAAAGTCTTGGGGAGGTCACGTTGCATGGCCTGCCTCACCACGACATGGAGGCGGATCTCTCACGCTATCCGGCTCATGAGCAGGACCAGACATGGTTGTTGCGCCCGCAACCCAGAACCCGGCAGGTGGCGTAATGACGCGCGAACTCGCCACCCTGCTGCGCACGCTGCGCCAAAGTCGTGCGCTCGCGGCCAAAGAGGACATTGCAGAGGTGGCGGCGATCCTGAACCCTGCGAGCCGCGAGGCTGTCCGCCTGGGCGACGATTGCGCCGCGATACCGGATGGCGATGGTTATCTCCTGTTGGCCAGCGAAGGTTTTCAGGACAGCTTTGTTCGCGCCATGCCGTGGTTTGCCGGGTATTGCGGCGTGATGGTCAACGTCAGCGACATCACAGCTATGGGTGGTCGTCCGATGGCAGTGGTGGACGCTCTGTGGAGCGACACGTCGGAGGCAGCCGCCTCCATTCTGGCCGGTCTGCATGACGGAGCCGGCGCTTACGGCGTGCCTGTTGTCGGCGGGCATACCAACATGCGTAGCTCTCATAACTCGCTTTCGGTAGCGATCCTTGGTCGTGCACGTCATCTTCTCACCAGCTTCGACGCCCGACCAGACGAGGTTCTGATCGCTGCAATCGATCTGCGTGGCCGCTGGCATGATCCACATCCGTTCTGGGACGCAAGTTCTTCTCTACGCGGCGTCGAGGGGGCGGCCCGTCTGCGGGGCGACATCGAAATTCTTCCCTCTATCGCCGAGGACGGTCTGAGCCGTGCAGCCAAGGATATCAGTATGGCCGGGTTGCTAGGCACTGCGCTCATGCTGGCTGAGTGTTCAGGGGTTGGCATGACCATCACACTTGACGACATTCCGCGTCCCGAGAGCGCTTCGATGGAACGATGGCTGTCCGCCTTCCCAAGCTATGGCTATCTGTTGACGGCCCGCCCTGATGATGCGGAGGAGATCATGGCCCGGTTTCACGGGCGCGACATAGCGGCGGCGGTCATCGGTCGTTGCGACAGCACGCTGCGGCTCGACGTCACATGGGACGGAGAAAAAGGAACTTACTGGGATCTCGCTCAAACGCCGCTCATGGGGTTTGCGCCATGATGCTCTCGATAGGAATCCTAACCCACTCGACCAACCCACGCGGCGGCGTGGTGCACGGCATGGCGTTGGCGGAAGCTCTCTGCGACGCCGGGCACGAAGTGACCCTGATTGCGCCGGATGCGACTGGAGCAGGTTTCTTCCGCACGCCCCGTTGCGCCACACGCTGCATCCCGGCGAAACCCGTGGCGGAGCTTCCGGCGCTGGTGGAACGCCGTATCGAAGAGATCGCCGAAGCATTGCGGGACGATGGGCGTTTCGATGTATTGCACGCGCAGGATCCCATAAGCTCCAACGCGCTGGCGGATCTGGCGACGGAAGGGCGGATCCCGGGATTTGCCCGAACAGTCCACCATCTGGACCGTTTCTCTCATCCCGGTGTCGCAGCCCGACAGAGACGGGGAGTTACGGCCGCGACCGAACTTTTCACGGTCAGTCAAATGTGGAGGGACACTCTTCTTGCCGAATATGGGCGGGAGGCGCCCGTGGTGGGAAACGGCGTCGATCTGGAGAAATTTTCTTCGGAGCCAGTTCTTAGAGACCACGATGTTCGTGAATGTTACGGACTTCCGCAGGACGCTCGCCTCATTCTCTCGATTGGCGGGGTGGAGCGTCGCAAGAACACGCTTGTTCTCCTCGAAGCGTTTGAGATTCTGCATCGGGAGAACCCGAGCCTGCATCTCGTGATTGTCGGCGGCGCCACGTTGCTGGACCATTCCGATTACCGCCGCTTTTTCGATGAACGCGTTCGGACCACTGGACTTGCCGATGCAGTAACCGTGACCGGTGTCGTCGCGGATGACGATATACCCGCGTTTTACCGGCAATCTTCCGTTCTGGCCTATCCCTCGCAGACGGAAGGCTTTGGTCTGTGTCCGCTTGAGGCGCTCGCATGCGGGATACCGGCGGTGACGCCCGCCGCACCGCCGTTCACAGAACATCTTCACAGTCTTGAGGCGTTCTGGTGTCTTCCGGATCGGCCTGAGACACTCGTTTGCGCGTTGCGTGAGGCTCTCAGCGCCCGGAGTCCGGCCCGTTTTCAGGTCAGCGGCCCCGCAACGGCTCGTCGCTTCGATTGGCGCAGCGTGGCCAATCGTCATCTCCCCGCATACCGACGTCTGGCGGCGCTGTCACGCGCGAGCGTCCTTGCTCAGGAGCTACACAATCATGCCTGAAATGATTTTCCGCGTGCGCTGGCCAGACGGAAAGGAGACTGATTGTTACTCCCCGTCTCTGGTCATACGCGACCATTTCGAACCTGGGGAAGATTACCCGATCCACGAATTTCTTGAAAAGGCGGACGTCGCCCTGACGGAAGCGAGCGAACGGGTTCGCGTGCGTTACGGCTTTCCTTGCAGCCGTGCGCTTGGCCAGCTTCACGCAATTCGGCAGGCTGGCGCCCCTTTTCTAAATCTGCCTGATGCGCAAGTGCGCATCCTCTCCTTTGGATTCTGAAACGGAATATTATCATGACACAGAAAGAAAAATTCATCCCAGTGATCGTCGTCGGTGGCGGACAGGCCGGTCTGTCAATGAGCTGGTATCTCTGCCAGGAGAAAGTCGAGCACATTGTCTTTGAGGCGAAGACGGCGTGTCATTCATGGGACGATGAACGTTGGGACAATTTCTGCCTTGTCACCCCTAACTGGCAGTGCGCGCTTCCGGGGCATCCTTACAAGGGGAATGATCCGCACGGCTTCATGGTGAAGCAGGAAATTATCGATTATGTAAAAGGCTTCGTTGAGTCATTCAATCCGCCCCTGTGTGAGCACACTGCAGTCACCTCCATCACCCGCCATGAAGGTGGCGGCTACCGCGTGGCGGCTGGTGGCGACGTCTGGCGCGCGCGGCACGTCGTGATCGCGTCGGGCGCATATCAGGACGCAGTAATACCGGGTTACGCGAGCGCGATAGATTCTTCGATATATCAGGTTCATTCACAGGACTATCGGAACGCCGCGCAATTGCCGGACGGAGCCGTGCTGGTGGTGGGAAGCGGCCAGTCGGGCGCGCAGATTGTCGAAGACTTGTTTCTGGAAAAACGTAAGGTCCATTTGTGCGTCGGATCGGCGCCCCGCGTCTCTCGGTTCTATCGTGGACGCGACGTAGTGGACTGGCTCGCCGATATGCAGTTTTATGATCTGACGGTCGACAATCATCCTCTGCGTGACGGTGCGCGCGATAAGACCAATCACTATGTCACTGGTCGAAACGGTGGCCACGATCTTGATTTGCGCCTTTTTGCGAAAGAGGGGGTGGGGCTGCACGGCACGCTGGATACCATCGGCGACGACATGGCGCATTTTCTTCCAGATTTGAAAGAGAATCTCGATGATGCGGACAAGACGAATTCGGACATAAAGAAATCCATAGACGCCTACATCGTCCGCGAAGGCGTCGATGCACCAACGGAAGCGCCCTATGTCCCGTTGTGGGAGCCGGATGCGAATAATGCGCCGCTGGATCTGAAGGCTGCCGGAATCACCTCGATCGTCTGGTGCATCGGCTTTCGCCCTAACTACCGCTGGATCGATGTGCCGGTCTTTAACGGAGCCAACAAACCTGTGTGGCGCCGGGGCGTGACGGATGCACCGGGATTCTACTTCCTCGGGCTGCCGTGGCTGCATACATGGGGGTCCGGACGCTTCTCCGGCGTTTCTCGCGACGCTGCGTGGTTGGCCAGTCAGATCACCGGCAGGGACATTCCCGTAGCCTGAGTGGAGGGTGCACGCCATGCCGCCATGGGCGACTTATGAAGCGATGTATGACGCGGCTTCAGGCCAGCCAGATTTGTTCTGGCTGGATGCGGCTCGACGCGTCACATGGGAGCAGGAGCCTGCGATCGCGCACCGCGCGCGGGCGGACGGCTGGCGTGACTGGTTTCCGGGCGCGACGCTCAACACCTGCCACAACGCCGTGGATCGGCATGTGGAAAGTGGACGCGGCGACCAAGCGGCGCTGATCTGGCATTCCTGCGCGACGAGGGAACGGCAGATCGTGACCTACCGGGAACTGCAGCGCCGGGTGGCAGGATTTGCCGGTGGTTTGCGCTCGCTAGGGGTAGGCAAGGGGGATCGGGTCCTGATCGCCATGCCGACGATGATCGAGACGGCTGTCGCAATGCTGGCGTGCGCGCGGATCGGCGCCGTGCATGTGGTGGTTTTTTCCGGTTACGGAGGGCCTGAACTTGCTCGCAGGATTGATGACGTGGCCCCGAAAGTCATCATCATCGCCAGTTGCAGTTTTCAAGGACAGACGGCAGTTCCGTCGGCGCCTGGCTTGAACGAGGCGCTCGCCGGGGCCGTTCACAGGCCGCAGGCCTGTGTGATCGTGCAGCGCGAGGGCTGTGCGGCCTCGCTGCTGCCGGTGCGCGATCATGACTTTCATGTGCTGGAGCAGTCGGCGCCTGTAAATCCAGTCATGCTTAGATCCGAAGACCCGCTCTATATCCTTCATACATCCGGAACGACCGGCAATGCGAAAGGCATTGTGCGGGATAATGGGGGACACGCCGTGGCGCTCGCCCTGTCGATGGAACTGATTTATGGGTGCAGTCCGGGTGATACGTTCTTCACGACATCGGATCTAGGCTGGGTCGTTGGTCACTCCTACGGCATCTACGCGCCTCTGATCAGCGGTTGCACCAGCGTGATCGTCGAAGGCGGAGCGTCGGCTTGCGCCATTAGCGCTCTCTGTCATGAACACAAGGTAAAATGTTTGTTCACCACTCCGACCCAGATGCGGCTCATGCGACAGGAGAGTCGTCGCCAGCCACAAGCGATACTGCCTGCGCTGGCTCGCATTTTCGTAGCTGGAGAGTATGCCGATCCGACGTTGCTTGAGTGGGCGCGGGCGTATTTTCAGAAGCCGGTTGTCAATCACTGGTGGCAGACGGAAACTGGCTGGAGCATCACCGCGCATTTTTTCGGTCTGCCCGAGCGTGAACCTGCTTCGCTAAAAAATGACATCGGGCGGCCTGCGCCGGGATTCAGTCCGGTGATTGCACCATCCGAAACGGATGAACAATGCGGCGAGATTCTTCTGTCTCTGCCGCTGCCACCCGGTTGTCTGGCGGGGGTCTGGAAGGAAAGGGCGATCCATGTTCCTGCGGCGTATCTGGATGAGAGCGGCATGTATTACCGCACCTTCGATGAAGGCATGATCGAGGCCTCGCGCGCCGTCCATATGCTCGGGCGTTCGGACGATGTCATCAAAGTCGCCGGTCGCCGAATCTCGGGCGTGCAGATCGAGAAAATCATCGCCGCTCATCCCGGCGTTCACGCTTGCGCCGTAGTGGCGGTTGCTGACGAGTTGAGAGGACAGCGCCCAGTCGCCTATGTTGTGGCGAATTCTGATCTGGATTCTCCACCCCCTGTCGAAATTATTGTTGGACACGTTCATCAGGCGCTTGGTCGATGGGTTGGCCTTAAAGAAGTTCGATTTGTAAAGCGATTGCCTACAACGATATCAGGGAAAATTACCCGTAAATCTCTCAGTGTATTCTGTTGTGCGGCAAGCGAGGGTGAAGGCTCTTTGGTGCGGAATGTCTCTGCCGCGTAGAATTCAAGGTACGAGATAACTCCTGTGGAACCTTACCACAGCCGACTCATTCATTTCATTAATTCACTTAAATCTGGGGGTGTTTCGGGGTTGTATTTTCATGGCTTCGGCCTTTGCTTCTATTTGCAAAAATGCGTTTTCAGGGGCAGACTTTACTTCTGCCCCCCCCCCCCAACACACAATGTTCTCGTTTACGAATAATGTAATGTTGTTTTGAATCACTACATCACATTCGACTTAAACCGCGACGCCGGGTGTTTCGCGTCTGGAGCTTCTTTTGAAACGCTTTGCGGAGATCCACGTCACTTATCGGCGTGGCATAATGCGACTGCTTGACGGGCTGGTTGTGGCCCATAGAGCGTCGTTCATGCAGCCGCCGGGCGAAACGCGCGGAGGCGGTGCCCGTCTGGATCCTCCACCACGACATTGCGGCCAAACGCCATATCGGTCGGCGGCTGAATCACCGTGTATCCTGCTTCGATCCACAGCTTGTGAACCGCGTCGGGGTCTTCCGTTGTGAGCGTGATCTCACTGTCGGCGCCCGCTGGTAAGGCGTTCTCTCGATTCCATAGGCCGAGGCGGCCGCCGTCTGGCAGATTGAAGAGCACGAAGCCCGGCGCAAGCCAGACTGGCTCAACCCGCAATAGGGTATGATAGAAATCGGCGCTGGCGGCAGGATTGTCCACATAGAGAATAGTAGAGGTTGAGAGAAACACGGGTCGGTCTCCTGATGATTGGAACGACGTCCATCTGGAGGAGGTGAGAGACAGTTTCTGTCAGTAGGGTATGGAGATTCCTTTTCGCGCGCGCCATTCGGCCAGCAGAATGCGTCGCCGTCGCGGGTAACGCTCGCTACCCGGCACGGCGCTCTCGATGCGGTCCAGTCGGAAATGTCGGAAGTCTGCGCGTTTTTCGCACCATGCGGCCAACATCTCGGAGGTCTCGAAGAAGCCGATGGCGACAGGCCAGATCGTGCGTTCGGTAGCGTTTCCTTCTTTGTCCGTGTAACACAGGGACAATTTCATCTCATCGCGGATCGCCTGTCGAATGACCTTGAGGCAGGGCGTTTCGTTCCGCCCGGGCGGTCCGGCGAGCATGCCGCTGGTTTCGACTTCGTGCGCGTGCGTATCTGGCAGGACCGCCGAAATCTTGGCGAGCGCGTCGGCCGCCGCCCGTTCCAGATCTTCGTCGTCGCGGTGACGGACGAGGCGCAGGCCGAGAATCAACGCATCCAGTTCATCGTCGGTGAAACGCAGGGGTGGGAGAAGATATCCTCGTCGGAGCACGTAGCCGACGCCAGCCTCCCCCTCTATCGCAGCGCCTTGCGCGATCAGCGTGCCGACGTCGCGATAGATCGTGCGCGCCGAAACGCCCAGTTCACTTGCGAGCGTGGCGGCGGTAACGGGGTAGCGACGACGGCGCAGGGCCTGAAGCAGGTCTAGCAAGCGGCTGGCGCGGGACACTGCGACGATTCTCCGGCGTGATGATAGTTATGGGGGCGTTTGTATTCGCTCGTCTGGTGTCGTGGATAGGCCCTGTTGGTTCGGCGCGACTGTCACGTCGGCCCGGATTGGTCGTTCGTGCCGACGGCGATGTTTGCTGACTGCTCGCGGGCGATACGCTTGCAGTCAGATCAGGCCCTGTCGGATTGGACTGGCAGTATAAGGGTGGCGAAGAACCCGGTTGCGGCGGCGTGGCATACGGCTCCGCGTGGGATCGCTGTGGCCGAGAATGTGCTGCGGCTTCTTTTCTGGACGCAGTAGTCGTATCGATGATCATTGTCCCGAATCACAGAGGATTTTTCTGTTTATGAGTGATCTTGCCGCGCCAGTCATACAAATCGCCGCAGCAGTCATAGACGATGGCGCAGGGCGCCTGCTCGTGGTCAGGAAAGCCGGATCGAGCTGGTTTATGCTTGCTGGCGGGAAAATCGAGAAGGGAGAGCTGCCTGTTGACGCGCTCAAGAGGGAGTTGGCGGAAGAGGTCGGGTTTGTCGCGGACGACCGCTCGCTCACGCCGTTGGGCTCTTTTTCCGCTCCAGCGGCTAATGAGGCCGGGGCGATCGTGACGGCGGAACTCTTTCATTTTCGTACGGCGCAAACGGCGAAGGTTTCGGCCGAGATTGCGGAGGCGCTTTGGGTGACCGCGTCGGATGCGACCTCGCTTCCGCTTGCGCCGCTCATGGTGAGCCATGTTTTGCCTCTGCTCGCAGCAAGGGGGATTTCGTCTGGCGATTGCGCAGGTGGATGAAGGGAGGCCTGACGGCGGGTAAGATCCGAGGTGGACGTGACGTCAGGTTTCGAAGCTTGTCGCTGCCACAACAGGACGTCGCGCACATATTTTGACGAAGCCTGACCCATAAAAACCCTGTTTGTCCCGGACAGGCGTCCTGGTCATGGTTCGACGTCGAAACAACAGCCACGCACAGGAGTACCGACGCGATGACCGATGAGCAGCGTATCAGAATAGATCTCGCGGCGGCGTTTCGGATCACGGCGAAGCTGGGTCTGCATGAGGCGGTGGCGAATCATTTCAGCGCCGCCGTCTCTGAGGACGGACGCTGGTTTCTGCTCAACCCCAAATGGAGACATTTTTCGCGTATCCGCGCGAGCGATCTTGTGTTGCTGGATGCAAACGACCTCGCGTCCAGCCGTCATCCCGATATCGATCCGACCGCCTGGTCCATTCACGGCCAGATTCACCGTTTGCTTCCCAAGGCGCGGGTTGTGATGCACCTGCATCCCATCCACGCAACGACGATCGCTTGCCTCAAAGACCCCACAATTCTGCCGATAGAGCAAAATTCCGCGCGCTACTTCAATCGCGTTGCTCAAGACACGAACTACGGCGGCATGGCTGATACGGTGGCGGAGGGTGAGCGGCTGGCGCACCTGCTGGGTGATCGGTCACGCCTGATGATGGGCAACCATGGCGTGTTGGTGACGGCGGAGAATGTTGGAGAGGCCTTCGACGACATCTACACCCTTGAACGCGCCTGCCAGATTCTGGCGAACGCTTATGCGACCGGACAGCCGTTGAAAATCCTGGATGCAGATGTCGCGGAAAAGACCGCACGCGCGTGGGAAGGGATAACTGATTTCTCCCGCGAACATTTCGCAGAAATGAAACGTATTCTTGACGTCGAGGATCCGTCATACGCGACGTGACTTTAACGATCCAATTTTGAGATATTTTATAAATATTGTATATTTTTCAGTATGTTATATTTAACAAATTATTAACGTGAAATTGATATTAACGATATTTTGTTATAAAGCTTGCGCTCGATGCGTTGAGAAGCTTATGGGTTGTTCAGACATCGTTCGGAAACGAACAGGAACTCAGAGATCGCCTCCTTGAGTGTTGGCTCTGAAATTCCTGTCCATTCCGAATGTAATCTGGTGCCTGAAGTGTATATTTCAGTAAATCGAGAGCGCAGTCGACTTTGTTTCTTCTTGTATATGAAAATATAAAGCGTGTGCGTACGTAGTACTTGATGTTGTTGCTTTTGTAGCGGCTGAAAGTCCGCTGGCGGCGGGTTGTCTCCCTGCGCATTGTTTTGTTCTCGTCGCGGAAGAAATGATTTGTGATGGTTGCGACGATCGGAAAGGAGGAAGGCGATTTGCCCGTGACCACCGATTGGCGTTCACCGACTACCGACACGCTGGAGCAATGGCGGCGTTCGTATAGAGACGCTGTGCCGTTCCCGCATCTGGTTATCGACGATTTCTTTGAACGAAGCCTTCTTTCGTCCGTCAATTCAGACGCTTCGTCGGCTCCGCGCGCGGATTGGACGTCTCATCATACGGCGCTTCAAAACAAGCGCATGCTGGACGACCCGGTGTCGCTTCCTGAAGAAATTGCGCGATATTTTCGCGCTGTGTACTCGGCGGAATTTATCACGCTTATGGAGCGGGTGACGGGGGTAGGCCCTCTTCTCCCCGATTTCAGTCTCTATGGCGGCGGGTTGCATGAAGCTGGCGTACACGGACACTTTGAGGTCCATGTCGATTTCCAGCGCCATCCGACGACGGGGATGAGAAATCGTGTGGCGCTTATTACTTATCTCAATGAGGGGTGGACGGAAGAAGACGGTGGCAAGCTTGAGCTATGGAACCTGAAAGAGCGCAAGTGCTACGTCAGGGTGGCGCCGATCATGGGGCGGACGCTGATCATGGGACAGTCTCAGGATGCGGCCCACGGATATCCGGCCCCGCTTCCGGAAGGTCGGACGAGGCGAGCGCTGATCGCGTATTTTTATACAGAAAGCGATGATCCGGTGGAGATCGGTAGCCAGAATACTCACTATCTGGAGCGTCCCGGACTTCCGCCATCCAGAAGGGCGCTCATCGCTCTGCGGCGTATGTTGCCCACGCCCGTGGTCAAGGCCCTTCGCGTCGGTCTGACTGGGGTGCTTGGGCTAAGGGAGCGGCGTTAGCGTCGTCCCGGTCGCGTAACCTGTCTGATCGGACAGGCTGCGCGTAGATCCGAGCCGGTTTAGGGCGGCGAGAGTGAGATTCGCCTGACACCCCTCAGGCGGACGGTTTTTAAAGTCGATCCTCCATGCCGGGTGTGTCGAGAAATTGCGCTGCTTCCCTGACGACATCCGCTAGGGCGCCGGGGGTGAAGGGTGAGATTAGACCGGCCTCCGCGATCAACGCAGTGAACGCGGCAGATCCGCCGCGCGCGCACAGGCCTTCATACGCGGTCGTCGCAGCAGCCTCGTCCCGCCGCGACAGCAACCAAATCTGCATCGCGCAGCAGAGCGCGAGCGTATAATCAATGTAATAAAAGGGTGATTTGTAAATGTGACCCTGCGCCTGCCACCGTCCGCCCGCAGCGGGATAGCTCAGATCGCCGTAATCGCGCCATGGCATGTATTGCTTTTCCAGATCTCGCCAGAGCGCATGGCGTTCCGCAGGGAGCATGTTCGGATTGGCGAAAATTTCATGCTGAAAATGATCGACGCAGACGCCATAAGGCAGAAAGCTGAGTGATCCGATCAGATGCATGCGGCGGAAGCGATCGGCGGCGCCGTCTTCGACCATCAGTTCCATATGCGGCCAGGTCAGGAATTCCAGCCCCATGGAGTTGATTTCCGCCGCCTCCATCGTCGGCCATAATTCGTCAACGCCATGCTGGTCGCGGCTGCGCCAGTTCTGGTACGCGTGGCCCATCTCGTGCGTGAAGACGTTGATGTCGCCATGCGTGCCGTTGAAATTGGCGAAGATGAACGGCATCCCGACATTCGGGAACGACGTGCAGAACCCGCCGCCCGCCTTGCCGTCGCGGTTTTTAAGATCGAGATAGCCGCCTTCAACCATGTCGCGGAAGAAGGGACCAAGTCCGCCCGACATCCTGTCAAACATGGTCTGCGCGCGCGCGATCAGCAGATCGTAATCCCCGGCAGGCTTCGGATTGCCGAGCGCGTCGATGAAGTTCTCGTCCCAGTAACGCACGGCGTCCCAGCCCATCTCCACACGGCGGTCTTCCAGAATCCGTGCGACAAGCGGCGTGACATGGGCGCGGACATCGTCCCTGAAACGTGCGACTTCTGTCGGGCCGTAATCGACCCGGCGCATCCTGCGATAGCCAAGTGGCGTGTAGGTGTCGAAACCCAACGTCGTAGCCATTCCGTGGCGCAATTTCACGAGACGATCGTAAAGATCGTCCAGCGTCGCGCCATTTTCCGCAAAAAAGGCCCAGCGTGCCGTCTCGGCCTCGTGCCGTACTGCGCGGTCCGGGTTCTCCAGCCATGGCGCAAGGCCAGACAGATTGACCGTGGCGTCCCCGATCGTGATCCGCGCCGAGGCAAGCAAGGCGGTGTATTCACCGGAAAGCCGTGCTTCTTCCTCAAGCGCCGCTTCAATGCGGGTGTCAAAGGTGGTGACGTCGCTCTCCCACAGCTTGGTCACATGCGGCCCGACCAGATTCACCAGCCCTGACCGATCCACGTCGTTCAGAAGCCGCTTCTTGATCGCGACCTCATGCGCGGTGGCCTTGGGGCCGATCTTGTCCGCGTAATCGCGCTCCGCCTTGGCGGTCTCGTCCGTCGTGTCCTGAGAAAAGCGCAGATAAGCGAGCGAGGCCCAGCTTTCCAGCGTCCGCCGCTCCGTATCGAAACGGGCGAGCGCGCCAGCGAGGTCGCCCGCGTCCAGCAGGGAGACGACGGCGCCGAAGCCTTCGTCGAGGCTGGCTTCCGTGGGGCGGGGAAAGGTGAGGGAGGGGAAGGTCGGGATCATCCCGCCATGCTGACATCGCTCCGGGTTGCCGTCCACTGCGGGTTTATTTGATTCCGGGCGGGCGTGGAGTTTTATCACCCGTTCCTTGGTGAGGGTGCTCTGGCGTGATTGGTCGTGGGTCTGCTTGGGGGGGGGGGGGGGGAGCGGAATGTCTGGTTTCGGATGGGAACTGGAAAAACCGGACATTCGTTTGGTAGTTCTATTTATAATTCCTACTCGATTGTTGATGAGTATACATTAAATATATAAATCATATAGTTATGCGATCGCATAACAAGAATGCCATGAATAATACCAAATTTGTATCCAGGAACGGTTGGGTGCTCAGAGCCTGTTTGGAAAATCGGTCTGATGTGATTCAAGCTCTGGATGTGGACGC
>NZ_JAFVMF010000077.1 GCF_017377715.1 Acetobacter sacchari
GAAGACGACGATTTCATGTTCCAACTGATGATGCCGGAAGGCGAAACGGTCAGCGTGTTCGACCGCGCGGATGCTCTGGCCGGTTGGGTGAATCATTTTCTCCTCGGGCTCGGCATGATGCAGCCGAAATTGGCTCAGGTGAAAGACGAAGTGGGTGAGGCGATCGACGATTTGCGCAATATCGCCCAGCTCGGTTATGACGAAGACGAAGACCAGGAAGAGCTTGAGCACTCTCTGGAGGAAGTGGTGGAATATGTTCGTGTTGCCGCCAT
>NZ_JAFVMF010000078.1 GCF_017377715.1 Acetobacter sacchari
GCGGTCGGCGCTGGTGACGATGCTCCAGGCGCTCCACCACGCCAAGAACGGCGTGGACGTGGTGTCCGGGACGCGGGTGCGCACCCTCTTCGCGCGCCCGAGCTGGCGCGACGTGTTCAAGCGCGTCGCCGTGAACCACCAGGGGCAGCGCGTCGGCGTCTTCTTCTGCGGCGACCAGGCGCTCACGCCGGAGCTCCGCCGCCTCGCCCAGGACTTCTCCCACAAGACCACCACCAAATTCGTCTTCCACAAGGAGAATTTCTAGATCATCG
>NZ_JAFVMF010000079.1 GCF_017377715.1 Acetobacter sacchari
GCAGAACGGCGCTCGTGCGGCAAACGGCGCTGGACGTGGAGGATACAGCGGTGGACTTGGCGGTGCTGGTGACGGACGCGCGGCGCCGCTTCCCGGTGGAAACAGGCTGATTGCTTCGGCAATCAATCGCCTGCCTCAGTCCCGCGTCGCAGGGCCGCCGTACTCCCGTGTTTCTCAGCCGCCGCCCCGTCCCTCCCGCATCCCGAATGTTCGCGAGAATTTGTTTGGCACCGCTCTGGACGGAGATGAAATGAAAGACGTCACGGTCACCG
>NZ_JAFVMF010000080.1 GCF_017377715.1 Acetobacter sacchari
GTAAACGCGACCAGCATCAGGCGATCCAACAGGTGATGGAACAAACCGACTGCCTGGCGCTGGCGCAGCGCGACTACCGTCAGCTTTCCGGCGGCGAACAGCAGCGGGTACAGCTGGCGCGGGTGTTGGCGCAGCTGTGGCAACCGCAGCCGTCACCCGCCTGGCTGTTTCTCGACGAGCCAACCTCGGCGCTGGATCTGTACCACCAGCAGCACACCCTACGCTTGCTGCGCTCGCTGACGCGCCAACAGCCGCTGGGCGTCTGCTGC
>NZ_JAFVMF010000081.1 GCF_017377715.1 Acetobacter sacchari
CATAGTGAAACGCTCGCGGTCCCAATCAACCGAAGCGCCCATACGACGTAGCTGCTTAGTGATAGTGCCGCCCGATTGCGCTTTCCATTCCCACACTTTATCCATAAAGGCATCGCGACCTAGGTCATGGCGATTTTTGCCTTCTTCGGCCTCAAGTTTACGCTCAACCAACATTTGGGTGGCGATACCCGCATGGTCAGTACCGACTTGCCATAGGGTATTTTTGCCTTTCATCCGTTGGTAACGGGTCAAGGTATCCATGATGGT
>NZ_JAFVMF010000008.1 GCF_017377715.1 Acetobacter sacchari
GCGTCCACATCCAGAGCTTGAATCACATCAGACCGATTTTCCAAACAGGCTCTTAAATGTAAGGCTTGAAGTTGAAGCCAGACAATAAAGCCTCCCCTTCCTGATGAGGCGATCATTAAGCGCGATCGTTGGCTTCGTGCGTGCCGTGCGTGGAGCGCATGTGGTCCACGAGGCGTCGGGAAATGGAATTTCGAGCGGAGTAAGTGGCCGGTCTTGAGCCGTCCGAAGGAAGTTCGTCTTCGGGCGCCTAAAGGGTTGATTAAGCGGCAGTGATTCGCCTGCGGCTAAGAGAGTCGAAATGTTTATTTTCTGAGGACGTAAGTTTTTCTAAATTTATCGTATTCAAGTCAAAGTATTTCAGGGTTGATTTCAGCTTTTTAACTTTATGAGCGGTGCGCTGTGACGCCATTACATATACGTAATGTGGATGGATGTTCAACGCAATCACGCAATTGAGATGAAACTTTATCTGACGTATGCGGAAAAGTAGTTAACAAGCAACAAGCCCAAAAAATGGGCGCAAGGCCAGAAATGAAAACGGAAATCGGCGCACTCGCCGCTGGAGATTCGTATCCGGCGAGCCAGAAGCCAGATCGCAGTGCTCCCGCACGTCCGCGTTTTGTCCCAACCGTCGTAGCTGCAATGGGGCTGTTCGCTGGAACTGCAGAGGCGCAAGAGGCTCTCCCCGTTGCAGGTCGAAGCACGGACCTTGCCGTGCACGCTCACACCTCATGGGCTACTGGTCCTATCGATCACGATCCAGCCAGCCCAGCACGAACATTATCCGGAGACCGGGTTACGCGGATCATTACGATTCCGTCGGTTACGTCGGGGCAAGCGCCGAATAAAATTGAAATAGCTCCAATGTTTTCTCCTGAAGTTTTTTCGGGATTTTTTCCGCCGCAATGGGATGCGCACCGTAATACGTTGCTGGAGGACCAATATTTCGCTCCGTCTCCGACGACCCAGCATCTGTTGCCGTCTTTGAACGGCTTCAGGCAAAGACTGGGTAATTACGGCGTCGGATTTCAGATGTCGTACAAGGCCGAAGCGCTAGGCGTCGCCAGTGGCGGTAAAGAGCGCGGGATGGAGTATATACACGAGGTCAACTTCCGCGTGGACCTCGATCTAAAGAAAATGCTCGGATTAGATGGCTGGTCCGTACATGGCCTGATCCTTGAGCGGGCAGGCCGCTCGGTCGGTAAACAAAAGCTCGGCGATTATTACATAAATTATGGAGAAATATACGGTCTTTCAGGAAATTCGGCGGCGCATCTTGGGTTTCTCTACGCCGAAAAAAGGCTCCTGAACAATCGGGTCGACATTATTTTTGGTCGTATGCCGCTTAGCACCGACTTCGCGACCTCTCCGCTGATCTGCACCTTTATGCTGCTCTGCTCTGCTCCGGTCGCATTGAAGCTTGACGCGGGTCTCAGTGTCTATCCGAAAGCGTCATGGGGGGCGCGCATTCGGATGCGTCCGACGCGCGACACAGTGCTTCAATTCGGCGCGTATCAGGTTCGCCCGACCGCAAGCGACATCAGCGGCTGGGCGTGGGCTGGCGAAGAGACTACCGGTGCGGCGTTCCCCGTGGAATTCACGTGGCAACCGTTTTTCGGATCAAAAAAACTCGTCGGGCATTACAAGGTCGGCTACATGCACGACACCTCGATCTATGCGGATAACATCGGGAAGCTATCGCCTGCTCTGGCGAAAGGGAATGGTGTATTCGCGCGTACGTCGCAAAGAGATTCGGTCTGGGTGTTGTTTGACCAGATGATTTATCGCAGCGGCGGCGTGACGCAGATGGACGGCGCCTACGTTCTGGCAGGGTATGTCCACAACACGCCGCGCAATTCGATCTATTCGGATGAAGCGTGGGCGGGAGCGTCGTTTGCCGGGTTGATTCCCGGACGAAATCACGATCGTCTGGGCGTGTTATACAACTATTATCGGGTGAGCCCGAGGCTGGAGACCGGCCAGCGCATTCGCGAGGATGCAGGGTTCAGTCTGGACGCCACCGTCGCGGGTCCGCAGAAAACCACATCGGTGATCGAGGTGAACTACGGTATCGACGCCATGCACGGTTTGCTCATCCAGCCGGAGTTCGAATATGTCTTTCGGCCGGGTGGCACCAGCCGAATTCCGAACGCGGCGGTGTTGGGCGTGAAAGTCATCGGGATTTTGTAGTTTATTTTGATACGAACCGCCGGGCGAATGGGGTCGGCGCCATTCTGTCGAGCATAATGGTCGATGGCATAGGGTCATATGACGACGCTGCCGTCATCTGGTGGGCGCCGCAGACGTTGAAAAGATTGATGGAGTGTCTGGACTGATGCTCAGCGATCGACCCTAAATGACCAGTCGATCCGCCATTTCAGCCTTTGTAGAAAGAGGGCGTTATCGATGTTTTGAAACCCGGCTACATGGAGTAGCCAGGTTTTTTGTAGAGATGGCTCTCTTTCTGAACGATGTCAGGCAGGTAAACCTGATTGCGCCAGTCAGGCGGTTGAACCTCTTCGAAGCTGATCGACACTGCATCATTTCCGTAACCAAGAATGGCAGTCACATTTTCCGTTATAGCTTCGGCAAGTCGCAGTTTTTTTTGCTCGGACTGCCCGGGCCACAGTTTTATAATTACATGCGGCATGAATCACCTCACCAAGGCTGACTGGTTGGACCGATCGTAAATTCGTTTATGTTGGTGTCTTCAGGCGCGTCGATCGCAAATGAAACCACGCTTGCAACCCGCTCGGGAGAGATGGCGTATTGGCTGTAAAGATTTTTCATCGCTGCAGCCGCGGTTGGATCAGAGATGCCGCCTAGCAGTTCTGTATTGATCGCCGCCGGATAGATGGTCGATGTGCGGATGTTGGAGCCTTCCATGGCGGATTCCATGCGAAGCACCTCCATGAAGTCGCGAACGAACCATTTGGTGCCCCCATAAATGGCGCTGCCCGGATAGGCTTTGAGACCTGCGACGGAAGAAACTGCAATGACCTGCCCCGATTTCTGCGCCAGAAAGAGAGGCATGGACGCTGCGACGCCGTTTAACACCCCCTTTATGTTGATATCGACGGCTGCGTTCCACTCGTCCGTTTTCAACGCGGAAACTGGCGATGTGGGCATCAGGCCAGCGTTGAGAAAGATGACGTCGACACAGCCGAACCTGTCTTCAGCGAGGCGAATTATCGCGTCGTTGTCGGCTGGGCTGGTCACGTCCATCGCAACGAAGGCGGCCGAGCCGCCTTCGGCTTCTATCGATTCGGCTATGGCCTTGAGACGATCTTCTCTCCGGGCGCCGAGCACGACTTTCGCCCCCTGACGCGCCAGCAAGCGGGCGCTCGCCTCGCCAATGCCCGAAGACGCCCCCGTTATTACGACGACCTTGTTTTCAATCATTGTTTTTTATCTCGCGAAAATTGTCTCGTCAGACGCCGTATTGCTGGTCCGAGACCTGCTCCATCCAGTCGACGACCGTGCCATTTTCGACTTCCTGAATGGCGATATGGGTCATGGCTGTGGCAGGCGCGGCACCGTGCCAATGTTTTTCTCCGGGCTCGAAAAATACGACGTCTCCCGGACGAATCTCTTCGAGAGCGCCGCCCCAGCGCTGCGCACGCCCAACGCCCGACGTGACGACGATGGTCTGGCCAAGTGGATGCGTGTGCCACGCAGTACGCGCGCCGGGCTCGAAAGTGACGCTTGCGCCCTGCACTCGATCCGGGGCCGCCGGGTTAAAAAGCGAGTCGATGCGGACCGTGCCTGTGAACCAGTCCTCTGGACCTCTCATTGAAGGTTTATGTCCTGCACGGAAAATTTCCATGTTATCTTCCTGTCTGTCACATGCTGATGGCGCGGCTCGCAGGCAGGAAGATAGGCGAAGCTTGCGGTCTGTGATTAGGGTGCATAGGGTTCACGCATCATTGAAATAAGCTCAGCAATGCCACGCGATCATATCAACGAAATAACCGCCTTTCTGACTGTCGCCAGAGAGAGGAGCTTCACGCGAGCCGCTGCCGAGCTAGGCGTCACGCCCTCTGCCCTAAGTCATACGGTCAAGGGGTTGGAAGAAAGGCTGGGTCTCAGGCTGCTTTCGCGCACGACAAGAAATGTGGCCACTACGGACGCCGGTGAACGTTTGTTGCAGCGGATGGGGCCATTGTTTGAGCAGGTGTCGGCCGAGCTTGATTCAATTACAGCCCTTCGCGACAAGCCGGCGGGGACCATTCGGATCACCTGCGTCGATGTAGCGATCGAGCTCGTGTTTCGTCCCAAACTTGCCGAATTCCTCCGGCGATATCCCGATATAAGTGTGGAAATCAGCATGGATTACGCATTCATTGACATTGTCGCTGAGCGTTTTGATGGCGGCGTACGTATAGGCGAATCCATAGAGCGCGACATGGTCGCTACGCGCATCGGCCCTGACTGGCGCTTCTGTGTCGTCGGAGCCCCTGCATATTTTGAACATCGCCCTGTTCCGGACACACCTCAGGAACTCGGGGGCCACAACTGTATCAACATGCGGATGGCAACTGCTGGAGGAAACCTTCGGTGGGAATTTCGTAGCCCCGAAGGTGAAGATTTTACATTGCGTGTTTCCGGGCAGGCTACTTTCAGCAACGCAATGTTGGTATTACAAGGCGCCTTGGATGGTTTGGGTCTTGGATACGTTCCATATGTGCTGGCTAAACCATATCTGGATGACGGCAGACTTATGGAAGTCCTGTCGGAGTGGTGTCCAGAGTATGAGGGGTATCATCTTTATTATCCCAGCCGAAAGCTTCACTCGCCCGCCTTCGCCGCGTTCGTCGAAGCGATGCGTTATCGCAACTGAGCATCGTTGAAATATTGTATTCTATCGCAGCGTTTTTTTTGAAACGAAATCTCGGACCTGTTACTTCAACTCGAACGCCGCTGTCCCGCGCGTCGTTATTTTTCTTCAAATGGGAAAGGCAACGCGGCCCGCTGATTGACGTCCGGCGTCAATCTGTGCGCGAGCGGAGGGAAAGCGCGGGAGCGGCAATCCACCCAGTCGCAAAGATGGCACGATATGCCGATCGGAGTTGCTTTTGCTTCCAGGTTGAGGCGCTCCCCATAAACCAGTTCCTTGGCGCGAGAGACGTCGCATCCGATGGCGACAGTCTGTCTTGGCCTTGGCTCGCCCCAGCGGGATACTCCGCTGGAGATCGTGCGCGCGACCGACAGGTAGCTCATGCCGTTGGTGAAGGAGCCGATCTGGACCTGAATCTCTCCGGGTGTTGAAAACGCTGTGCAGGCGTTCCATTGCGGGCAGGGGTTACCCTGACGCGGCATTGGAAAGCCGCATGAAGAAAAGCTTTTCGTGATGTTGCCTGCGGGGTCGAGGCGCGCGAAAAACAGAGGCACGCCTCGTGCGCCCGGCCGCTGCAGGCTGGCCAGCCTTTGAGCCGCCTGCTGGAACGAAACGCCAAAGCGCACCGTGAGAATGTCGAGGTCGTAGCGCAGGGAAACTGCGGCGTTCAGATAGGCTGTGTATGGCATCAGCAATGCGCCGGCGGCGTAGTTTGCAAGGCCGATATGCAGAAAGGTCCGCGCCTCTTCCGAACTTGGCGCGGCGTCTTTTATGACGTTCTCGATCGCTTCGCGTGCTTCAAACAGCATCATCTGGAAGGCGAGGTGAAACCCGCGGCTTTCGCGGGGAACGAGATCGGAAAGGATCAGCACGCGCGACGACGGGTCGTAGCGGCGCAGCACGTCGTCTACGGGCAGGACGCGGACGATGACTCCGTGACGCTGGCGCAACCTGGTCGCGATGGCGTGGTTGGTTTCAGCCTGCGGCAACGCTTCTCCCGCCGAAAACCCCAGATCACGGGCCATGTCGGCGCGAACGGCCTCCGCCACAGCTTCCAGTTCAGGAAAATAGTTCATCCGCTCGTCGTAAATGCGGCGAACTTCGTCCTGCGGGAGAATGACGCGCCGTCCTCCGGGCAGCGAAATCGACTCCGCATCGTGTCGTGCGGCGCGAAACGCCTGATGCAGCGTCAACACCGCGCGCGCGACTGTCGGCTGCGCCGCCAAGGTCGTGATCTCGTGGGCGGAGCCTTCCAGATCGGTGCCCAGTTCCGGATCTGACAGGGCTTCGCGCAGAAGGTTCTCGACCTTCTGTTCCTCTGTTCCCGAAAGGGTTTCGATGTTGACGTCGAGCGCGCGGGTGAACTTGATAAGCAGCGACGCGGTCACGGAGCGCTGGTCGTGCTCGATAAGGTTCAGGTAGCTGGCGGAAATGCCCAACCGCGCGGCGAGCGCCTGCTGGGATAATCCTCTTTCCAGACGAAGACGGCGCACGATTCGGCCGATGCGTGTTCCGGGACTGCTGCTCATGGGTTGATTTACAAATGTTCAGGGTTGTTTGTAAAGATGTTTACAACATTCACAGGCAGAATGACCTTTCCATCTGGAAGTATTCGCCGCGTTCATCCTAACTGACGTCACGAACGATCAATGGGGAGCGGCTGTCATGTCGATCCAGGGTGGTTGGGTCTGGGTGGACGATCTGGGGCGAGGCGCGAGCAATGTTGCATGCAGCGGGGTCAGCGGCTGCGGCTTCCTTGAGATTGGAGGAGCTTTTGCGCAGGCAGGCGCCTTGCGCTTGCCGAAACTGTTACGTGAGAACTCGCAGTCTGGTCATGCGACCGTCTGGCGGGCAGGAATAGGCGGCGACATTGTGGTGGGCGAGATGACGTGTTGCATGCGCGGAATCCATGCAGGCCCGCTTGATGTGGCTGCCACAATCGCCAGCGGCGGAACGTCTACGACGGTCGCCATGCATGGCTCCACCGGAAGCGGTCGACTTCGCAGGAAGGCGGCGTCCGGAAAGGATAAGACTCCGGACTAACGGAGCGCTCTCCCTGCTTGCGCTTCGTGCAGCGGGGGCGGGGAGTGAACATTTGTGTCTCTGCATCCCGGTCCGACCGATCCCGAGTGGGTCGGTCGGAAACCGTTTCAGTGGCTTTTTGAATTCCGGCGCGTAAAACCAGCGCTGTCAGTGGGAGAATCTGACATGACGACCCGTATCGAGATCGGTTCGATTAGCGTGGACCAAGGGCTCCACGCCTTCATCAACACCGAAGTCCTGCCAGGAACCGACGTTTCGGCGGCGACGTTCTGGAGCGGGTTGGCTGGTCTGGTCGAGACCTTCGGGCCTAAAATCAGGGAGGCTCTTGAAGCCCGCGATCAGTTGCAGGACAGGATCGACGCATTCTTCGGGGAAAACCCTGGCGCCGACGCTGACAGTCAGGTCGGATTTCTGCGCGAGATAGGGTATATCGAGCGCGAACCCAACGATTTTACGGTGTCGACAGACAGTCTCGATGATGAAATCGGGCGGGTGGCCGGACCGCAGCTCGTCGTGCCGGTGAATAACGCCCGTTACGCGCTGAACGCCGCGAATGCGCGGTGGGGCAGCCTGTATGATGCGTTCTATGGAACCGACGCGCTGTCGCAGTCAGCGCCGCTGACTCCGGGCAAGGCCTATAACGAACTGCGTGGCCGCGCGGTTGTGCAGCGCGTGCGCCTGTTTCTCGATGAGACGACGCCTCTTCTGTTCGGAAGTCATGTGGACGTGACGGGCTATTATGTCCGTCATGGCGAACTGCACGCGAAGCTCGAATGCGGTCGCACCACCGGGCTGCGGAGCCCCACCCAGTTCGCGGGATTCGCAGGGGAGGCGGGCGAACCGACCGTTGTGTTGCTGCGCAATCACGGGCTGCACATAGAACTGCGCTTCGACCGGGCTTCGGCTGTTGGCAAAACCGACAAGGCTGGCGTCGCGGATGTGATTCTTGAGTCCGCCCTCACGACAATCATGGATTGTGAGGACAGTGTTTCTGCTGTCGACGCTGAGGACAAGGTTCGCGTCTATCGCAACTGGCTCGGTCTTATGCGCGGTGAACTGACCGCGGAAGTGCCGCGCGGCGACAAGGTCGTGACGCGCAGGCTTGCTTCTGATCGCACCTATATCGGCACGGACGGCGCGCCGTTCACGCTGCCGGGTCGTAGCCTGCTTCTCGCCCGCACGGTCGGACACCATATGACCACCGACGCGGTGCTCGATGCAGGACTGGATGAAGCGCCGGAAGGCGTAATCGACGCAGCAGTGCTGGCTCTGATTGGTCTGCACGATCTGCGCAGTGAGCGGACGACGCGCAACAGCCGGGCCGGTTCGATCTATATCGTGCGCCCCAAGATGCACGGCTCGCACGAAGTGGCGCTGTCCGACGGCGTTTTCGCCGCGATCGAAGACATGCTGTCGCTGCCGCGCAATACCATCAAAATGGGTGTGATGGACGAGGAGCGCCGTACCAGCGTCAATCTCGCCGCGTGTCTGCACGCAGCGCGCGAGAGGGTCGTGTTCATCAATACCGGCTTCCTCGACCGGACGGGTGACGAAATCCACTCATGCATGAAGGCCGGGCCGGTCGTCCGCAAGGGCGACATGAAAGCCACGGCCTGGATCAAGGCGTATGAGAAACGCAATGTTGCAATTGGCATCAGGAGCGGCTTGACCGTTGGTCCCGACGGCCACGGCCAGATCGGCAAGGGCATGTGGGCCATGCCCGATCGCATGGAGGACATGCTGGAGCAGAAGGGCGCACAGCTTCGCGCCGGGGCGTGCACCGCCTGGGTGCCGTCTCCGACGGCCGCCACATTGCATGCGCTGCATTATCACGAGGTCGACGTCGCGGCGGCGCAGCGCGAATTACGACACGAGCCTGCGGCCCCGCTGTCGGAATTGTTAACCCTGCCGCTGGCTGGCGGACGGTCCTGGTCCGAGATGGAGATCGCGCACGAACTCGACACGAACCTGCAAAGCATTCTGGGTTACGTGGTGCGCTGGGTCGATCTGGGCGTCGGATGCTCCAAGGTGCCCGACATGAACAATGTCGGCCTTATGGAAGACCGCGCAACGCTCCGCATCTCTGCGCAGCATGTCGCAAACTGGCTGATGCACGGTGTCGTTTCACAAGATCAGGTTGAAAATGCGTTCACGCGTATGGCCCGCATCGTCGATCAGCAGAACGAAGGTGAGCCGGGTTATCGTCCGCTGGTAGCGAACACGGAAGGGCCTGCGTTCATGGCGGCGAAAGACCTTGTGTTTCGCGGCGCAGAGCAGCCGAACGGCTACACGGAGGCGATCCTGCATCGTCGCCGCCGGGAAGCGAAGCGTCGCGACACCATGGAGGCGACGCAGGACGTGACAGTCGGGTTTGCAGCAGGCTGAAAGCTGGGTAAGGGCGAGCTGATCGTGTCGGCCGGTCGGGGTTTCGCTATGCGGTCCCGATTGCGTGGCCGTCCTCGTCGCGCGACAAGGACGGACGCCCCTTCGTCACCCCATAGGCTCCTGCCGTGGTTAATCGTCGGCGGGGGCTGCCGTGCGCCGCTTCGCTGGCCTTGGGAAGTCAACTCCAGCCGTGAAGTGGTCCATGCCGGAAGCCTTCCTTACCCTTCTCCTCTTTCAGCTTATTGGCGTCATTGCGCAACGTGCGCTGACTCTGCCGATACCGGGTCCGGTTATCGGGATGTTTCTGCTCGCCGGGACGTTGCTCTGGCGCAAGTCACGGCAGACGCTTGCGTCTGACGATGCGGACGCTGCTGAAGCTCCGGCTGCATCGCCAGCGCTTTCGTCGCTGGCGCGGTCTTTGATCGCATGTCTCGGCCTGTTGTTCGTCCCTGCCGGGGTTGGCCTTGTCACCGAACTGCCGGTTCTGGGCGCCAACGTCGTGCCGATCGTTGCTTCCTTGTTCGGATCTACGGTTTTGGGATTGCTGGTGACGGCCTTTGTCATGCACCGGGCGACGCATGATGCGCCTGCGCCGGAGCAGGTCTCCGATGCCGACGGGCAGGTGCTCTGACTTATGGCGGACAGGTTTTTTGCATTCATTCACAATGTCTACGCGCAGGCGATTCCATCTCCTGACACAGAGACTCTGTTCTGGTTGTGCGCGACAATCGCCGCCTTCGTGGTCGGCATGCGTATCCAGATCCACCTGAAACGGGCTCCGTGGGCCAACCCGGTGCTGTTCGCGATAGTCGTCATTTCGACGGCGTTATTTGTCACGAAAACGCCTTACGACGCCTATTTTCGAAGTGTAAAGATCATCCATTTTCTGCTCGGGCCCGCTACGGTCGCGCTCGCGATTCCGCTCGCGGACTCCATCCGGCAGGTGACGCGGAGCCTGCCTGCCATGGTGTTGGCCCTGCTTGCTGGTTCGGTAACCTCTGTGGTCAGCGGCGTTCTTTTGGTCGTCGCGTTTGGCGGCAGCCATGAAGTGGCGCTGTCGATGGCGCCAAAAGCCGTGACAACGCCTATAGCTATAGCCATCACGCAGCAGATCGGCGGCACGCCGGCACTTACTGCCGCCTTCGCTATTCTTGGCGGGATCATTGCGGCCATGATCGGAGAAACGACGCTACGTCGTCTGGGAATCCATGACTGGCGCGCCCATGGTCTTGCGGCGGGAATAGCGGGTAGCGGCATCGCTGCGGCGCAGGTGGCGCAACGTGATCCGGTAGGCGCGGCGTTTGCGGCGCTGGGCATCGGATTGAACGGGTTGGTGACTGCGATCATCGTGCCTTTGCTGCTGTATATCCTGCCGGGGTAATAGCTGGTTTTATAAGTGACACAGCGAGAAAATTATAGAGCCGGGCGCTCATCCGGCTTGGGTAAACGCGTTTGCGGCGAACATCCGTTTAAAATTGTTGGGGAGTGATATGCCGCGAGGCAGGGTTCATGCCGGATACGTGGGTGGATTGAAGCGCGTGGTCGGGCAGCCGCTCACCTCGTGATTTTGACAGACGTTCTTGATGTGCATTTATTAGGAAAAGATTTCTGTAATTATTTTCCGTGCATTCTTTTGGGCGGTGGTCGATGTCGGTAAATTTTATCAGGCTAAGAGAATGCAACGTCGTTTGCTGCGAAGACGTGCGAACGGAGAAGAGCGGGAAGGATATTCTGATAGGCACATTGCATGGGCATATCTTCCCTAATAATCCAGCGGCGCCTGTGTCGTTTTGGTTGTGGATTCACTATTGCCTGCCCTCTCCCTGGAAGGGATTTATATTTTTGCGGTTGATCTCTGGTGAGGAGATTATAGATAGCGGGCGCTTTGATTTTCGTCGCGTCGCTTATGAGGAAGGATGCCTCAGATGGAAAGTGACGGGCATAAAGTCGTCTGTCGAAAGAAAAATCCTGTTTCAATATTCTCTTTCGGATGATGCTGCGACACCAGGAGTATGGATTGACGCGAAGACGATGTCGGTCGGACCTCGGCCTTTATCGGTATGACGCCATGCGGTTTGTCGATTCCTGACAACGGGGGCATCAACGTGATCCGTACGGACCCGCGCGAATGAAGTCGACAAAAGCGCGGAGAGGCGGAGGCAGGCGCCGCCGTCCAGGATAGTAGAGGTAGGGGCCGCTGAAACTCTGCCACCACGGTTCGAGAACGGGCGTCAGAGTTTTGTTGTCGAAGTAAGGTTGCAGCCAGTCTTCGAAAAAATGAATGACGCCAAGCCCGCGTACGGCGGCGTCGATGGCGAGGTCAACGCCGCCGCTGATCTGGACGAGCAGGGGTCCTTTCGGATCGATGGTTACAATTTCGTCGTCTTTCTCGAATTCCCATAATGGAGTGTGGCCGCTCGGAAAGCGGCCGCGCAAGCACGCGTGGCCGAGCAGGTCGCTCGGGCGTTCGGGGCGTCCGCGCTCCACCAGATAGGCGGGTGACGCAGCCGTCGCCACGCGTTGGGCGCGCGGGCCGATTGGGACGGCGATCATGTCCTGCTCCAGACGCTCGTCATAGCGAATGCCAGCGTCGCATCCCGCCGCCAGCACGTCCACGAAGCTTTCCTCGACGATGATCTCAAGCTTGATGTCAGGGTAGGTTTTCAGGAAGGGCGTTATGATCTGTGGCAAAATCAGGCGAGCCGCGCTTGCGGGCACATTGAGCTTGAGGGTCCCGGCCGGCCGATCCCGAAAGCTGCTGAGTCCATCAAGCGCCGCTTCGACCTCTCCCAACGCCGGGGCCAGGCGTTCAAGGAGGCGCCCGCCCGCCTCGGTCGGGGTTACGCTGCGCGTCGTTCTGTGCAGTAGCCGCAGGCCCAGCCGGTCTTCAAGGCGGCGGATCGCCTCGCTGAGTGATGAGGCGGACTGGCTGCTTTGGCGCGCGCCTTCACGAAATCCTCCTGCCCGACAGATTGTCACAAATGCCTGCAAGTCCTGAAGTTCGGTCGTCATTGTCCTGATTTCCGCACGGCCTGTGCATATTATGACGTATTATCGAGCAATCGGAAAGAACGCATAGTTTTCTCTGCATTCTTGTCTGGAGAGCGAAAAATGGCGGATATCAAAGACTCCGGAACGTTTATGCTGGGCGACCGCCCGGTGTTCCGTATGGGGTATGGGGCGATGCAACTCGCGGGGCCTGGCGTATTCGGCCCGCCCAAAAACGTCGAAACTGCCCGAGCCGTTCTACGTGCGGCGCTGGAAGCGGGCGTCAACCATATCGACACCAGTGATTTTTACGGCCCGCATGTCGTCAATCAATTGATCCGCGAAACGCTGTCACCCTATCAGGACGATCTCGTAATCGTCACGAAAGTCGGCGCCAAACGCGGCTCCGACGCTTCATGGAATCTCGCCCAGAGTCCGGCGGAACTGGTCGATGCAGTTCACGATAATCTGCGCAATCTCGGCCTGGACGTGCTGGACGTCGTGAACATGCGGCTCATGTTCGACATTCACGGCCCTGCTGAGGGTTCGATTGAGGAACAGTTCACGACGCTCGCCGACCTGCAGCGAAAGGGACTGATCCGGCATCTTGGCCTCAGCAACGCGACGGCGGCCCAGGTCGCTCAGGCGCAGACAATCGCGCCGGTGGTGTGTGTGCAAAACCAGTACAATCTCGCCCATCGTGAGGACGAACCGCTCATTGCGGAGCTTGAGCGGCAGGGAATAGCTTACGTCCCGTTCTTTCCGTTGGGCGGCTTTTCTCCGCTTCAGTCGGATAAACTGCACGATGTGGCGAAGCAGCTTGGCGCGACGCCGATGCAGGTTGCGCTCGCGTGGCTTCTGGCGCGCGCACCGAACCTCCTGCTGATACCCGGCACATCGTCGCTCGGGCATCTGGGAGAGAATTTCGCTGCGGCGTCTATCGTTCTTCCCGAAAGCGCCTTTGCTTTTCTCGAAGGTATTGCGGGGTAAGCGCACAGGGGGGGGCTGGTGGTGCGCGGGCATCCGGGCAGCGTGGGACACATGTATGCTGCAAGTATTTTGGAATGCGGCGTGTAAAACGAGGGTACGCCGCATACCGTCAGGTATGGGCGTGCATGCAGCTCCGTTCGTCGTTTATGCAAACGACAGGAAACCCGGTCTTCACGCGAAAGACCGGGTTTCGGGCCGGCGACTCTGTTTTTATTTTTATTAGCCGCCGTCCTTGACCGTTATTGGACGGTCAGGACTTCCTGATCAGGAGAATTGCCCCATGGTGTTGTGCTTGCCACCCGCCTTAAGGGCGGCTTCTCCTGCAAAATACTCCTTGTGGTCGTCCCCGAGGTCGGAGCCAGCCATGTTCTGATGCTTGACGCAGGCGACGCCCTGACGGATTTCCGCACGCTGCACGTTCAGAACGTAGCCCAGCATTCCATCTTCGCCGAAGTAGCGGCTGGACAGGTTGTCGGTCGACAGCGCCGCCGTGTGATACGTCGGCAGGGTGATCAGGTGGTGGAAAATGCCAGCGCGCAGGGCGGCGTCGTGCTGGAACGTGCGAATACGGGCGTCAGCTTCTTCCGCCAGCGGGGTGGAGTCATAAGCGTCGGACATGAGGCGCGCGCGATCATAGGCCGAGACGTCGCGTCCGCCTTCTTTCCACGCGTCGTAAACCTGCTGGCGGAAATTCAGCGTCCAGTTGAAGGACGGCGAGTTGTTGTAAACCAGCTTGGCGTGCGGCACGGCTTCGCGGATGCGGTCCATCATGCTGGCGATCTGCTCGACATGCGGCTTTTCCGTTTCGATCCACAGCAGGTCGGCGCCGTTCTGCAGGGCAGTGATGCAGTCCAGCACGCAACGGTCGGCGCCGGTGCCCGGGCGGAACTGATACAGGTTGCTCGGCAGACGCTTCGGACGCAGCAGCTTGCCTTCACGGGCGATGATGACGTCGCCGTCCTGCGTTCCGCCGGAGGTGACGTCGTCGCAATCAAGGAAAGCGTTGTACTGGTCGCCAAGATCTCCCGGCTCGCGGCTGAAGGCGATCTGCTTGGTCAGGCCAGCGCCAAGGCTGTCGGTGCGGCAGACGATGATGCCGTCTTCGACGCCCAGCTCAAGGAAGGCGTAACGGATGGCGCGCACTTTCGCGAGGAAGTCCTCGTGCGGCACCGTGACCTTGCCGTCCTGATGGCCGCACTGCTTCTCGTCGGACACCTGATTTTCGATCTGCAGCGCGCAGGCGCCCGCCTCGATCATCTTTTTCGCGAGCAGATACGTCGCCTCGGCGTTGCCGAAGCCGGCGTCGATGTCGGCAATGATCGGCACGACATGGGTCTGGTGCCCGTCGATCGTCGCCTGGATTTCGGCCGCACGACCGGTCTCTCCAGCCTCGCGGGCGGCGTCGAGATCACGGTAAAGCATGCCCAGTTCACGCGCGTCGGCCTGACGCAGGAACGTGTAAATCTCTTCGATCAGAGCGGGCACGGAGGTCTTCTCGTGCATCGACTGGTCGGGAAGCGGGCCGAATTCCGAGCGCAGGGCCGCGACCATCCAGCCTGACAGGTAGATGTAACGGCGCTTCGTCGATCCGAAGTGTTTCTTCACGGAAATCATCTGCTGCTGTGCAATGAACCCGTGCCAGGCGCCCAGAGACTGGGTGTACTGGGTGGGGTCGGCATCGTAAGCAGCCATGTCGCGGCGCATGATTCCGGCCGTGTAGCGGGCGATGTCGAGACCTGTCCGGAACCGGTTCTGCGAACGCATGCGCTCGACATACTCGGGGTTGATCGCATCCCACGCGCCGTTCTGAGCCTGAATGATCTGCTTGAGCTTCGCGGTTGCCGAATCCTGGTATGACATCTGGCGGTTTCCCTTCTCTGTGGAAGCGTGACTGGCAGATGCTTAACGGTATTGGGGCAGGGCTGGAAGGCGGAAACAGCGGTGCATGATGTATTTCTGTAAATTATTTACAGACGCCGATTTCCAAATGAAAAGATATTTCCAGCGCCGTTGTCGCTGGTATGAGGCGGGCTCGAGCGGCGCGAGGAGGCTGGCTGCGCCTAGGCGGATCGCAAGGAAGTAAAATATCGACACGCCTGCCCAAGCTCATAACGGCTGTTCGAAGTAGCGAACGACCCCTGCGGCTTTATCACTCTTGAGGCGGCAGTAATGGGTGTCTAACCATAAAACTGACGCCGTAGGTGGTAAAATTCTGGCGCAAATCCCATCGCAACTAATCGCGTGGGCATGGATTCAGACGTAAATCGCCGCCCATGAGAGATTTTTGAGTGCGCCCTGAATATGGCGAAGAATTTTCGCGTCTGTATGTCGCGGTAATCACTTCCGTTTTGCGTGTTCCGATGCATATACGGTTAGGCCAATCTGTCCACCGCCGACATCGTTCAGACGAGGTGGGACGTACACGTGAAAACTATCGCCAGAATAGACGACTGGAGAGTTCCGGGTATGTAGATGCATTGTCCACGTCGACCAACTGACAGGTTCCTTCAGCGTAGCGTGCTCGTGCTTGCGGTGTCGCCACCGTCCGAATCCCCAAGGCGCCACCACAACCCGACGAACGCCTCCACCCCCTCTCGTGCGATGGGGACCAGCATGTGTTCGTCAGGGCCATGCTGTTTACACCCGTTGTGGCCATGTGGAACCCAGACTAGCGGTAAGCGGAGCGTGTCCGTGAACGCGTAACCCGGCATGCCGCCGGATACGGCGGGGATGACCTGCACATGGCGGCCAAGCGTTTTCTCCATGATCGTCGCGACGCGCACGATCCACGGATGATCGGTCTCTGTCGCGCTTGCAGGCATGGTGATCCCGGCATTTTCTATCGCGACGTTTTCAAACCCGGCGTCGTCAAGATGCTTGCGCAATGCGGGCATGAACTTCGTTGGGTCGGACCCGGGCTCGTAGCGTATCTGGCACGTTGCGCGCGCGCTGGGCGCCACCGCGTTCATCGGAGCTTCCGGCCGTCCACAAGTCATGGCTAGCACGATAAAGGCGTTCCACGCGTAACGCTTCTCCGGGACCGTCAGGCCGGGCTCTCCCCAATTCTCGACCACCGTCGCCGCGTCATCGCCCGGATCGACGGGACATTTCGAAAGTCCGCCGCCACTGCGCTCGCCGGGCGTCAGGGGAGGGAGCCAGTCGTCGATCTGAATGCAGCCCCGGCGATCCACGATGCTGGCCAGCGCGTGGGTGAGGATGACGGCGGGATCTGTCGTGACCCCGCCCCAATGTCCCGAATGAACCCCACCCTTTCTGAGCCGCACGGCGAGGTCGAAGGTGAAGCTGCCTCGCGACCCGGCGGCGACAGTGGGGGTTTCGGGGCTGACGCGCGGGCCGTCGCTCGCGATCATGACGTCCGCCTTCAGACGTTCGGCGTGCTGCGCGACGAACGTCGCGAGCCCCTGGGACCCACGTTCCTCCGCCGTTTCCACGACCAGCTTGATGCTGAACCCGAGCCTGCCATCCTTCCTGACGGAACGATGCCTCAGCACCTGCTCAAGCGCGAAAAGGTTGATCGCGTGCTGTCCCTTGTTGTCCGCCGCTCCGCGGCCATACCAGCGGTCGCCGTCGCGATGCAGGCGCCACGGACCGGACGGAATCGACCACTGGGCGTCAAGCCCGGCGACGGTGTCGCCATGGGCATAGCTGAGCACGGTGAGCGGGGCGTCAGGTTCGATCCGCTCGGCCACCATGATGGGACCGGCCCCACTTTCCGGGTTCGGAAATATTTCTGTCGAAAAGCCCATCTCTTCGAGCCAGGGAGACAGCCCGTCAGTCAGGTAGGCATGCAGCCCCGGCAGCGCGTCTTCATCCTGCGACGAGCTTTTGCGCGCCACCAGATCGGCCAACCGACGCTCGAACGCGCCGCCGTCGAACGCCGTGCGGGCCGCTTCCAGTGCGGCGTCGAGGAATTGTTCGCTGGCGATCTCGGTCATGCTGTCTTCATCCTGCCGGATTGGTCTTCCGGCGACAGGCCGAGGCGACCGGAACGAAGGTTGAACGCCAGTCCGCATGTCACTGCGACCATCAGCAATGCAAACGTCATTGCGTATGAGCCGGTGGCGTCCAGAACGACGCCCATCATGGGCAGGGCGACGAAACCGGCCATCTGGCCGCCAAAATTGATGAAGCCGTTACCTGACGCGAGCCGCGCACGGGGCAGTCTGACCGTGACGATGGCCGTTATCACCGCCAGAATCATGCCCTTGAAAAAATACGCTATAGATTCGAAGAGAATGACAATGTTGACGGACCCTGCGGTGGCCATGCCGGCCAGAGACAGGGCGACGCCGAGCAGGATGAGTGACAGCAACGCGTCGGCTCGCCGCGAGAAGAATCGCATGACGACCCACCCGCCAAGCAAGGAGCCAAGTGTGGCCGCGAGATTCGGCGCCGCCAAAAGCGCGCCTGCGCTCTTGATGGCGACATGATGGGCCCGCAACAGGAACGTAGGCATCCAGCCGTCCAGACCCTTGTTGACGAGACTTGCGACGAACCAGACCAGCATCAGGCGCCACACGTCCTTGCGCCGGATGATCTGTGACCAGCCCTCTGGTTTTTCTTCCTGCGGAGCGGCGTCCTGACTTGGGGACGGCCGCGTCGTCAGCGCGAAGACCACAGCCATCGTGACGCCGAGCCCGGCAAGTATCTCGAAACAGGTTCGCCATCCCACGACGCCCAGCAGGGGCAGCAGCAGTGGCGGCGTGAAGACCAGCCCGAGATAGGATGATGACATCAGCAGGGACGCTGCGAGCGGCGCCTTCTCACGAGAAAAGCTTTCGCGAATCATCTTCACGCTGGCAGGGGGGTAAAGCCCTTCGCCCAGCCCGAATAGCAGCCGCACAGCGAGCAGCGCCGCAAATCCGCCAGACAATCCGGTCAGCAATGTAAAGAGCGACCAGAAGCCGACGCCCGCCAGTACCATGACGCGCGCGCCGAAGCGGTCGGCAAGCCAGCCCGCCGGGATCTGCATCGCCGCGTAACCGAGATAAAACGCCCCCAGCGTCCAGCCGATCTGCTGGTGGTTCAGGGCGAACTCGGTTGCGATCACCGGCGCCGCGTAAGTGATGACGGCGCGATCCACGTAGGAGACGAGCCAGATCAGATACAGGACGCCGAAGACGAGTTTCGCCCGCATCCCTTCAGCTCTCGACCGCAATCATTGCGTGGCGCCTATGGCCGCGTCGAGAATCTCCAGTCCAAGGTCGATTTCGGCCTCGCTGACAGTCAGGGGCGGCGCAATGCGGAACACGCCGCCCATTCCGGGCAACTGAACCACGTTCATGCTCAGCCCCCGCTCCATGCAGGCGTTCGTGATCGCTGCGCCTCGCTTGTCGTCCGGTTCTTTGGTGCCCCTGTCGCGAACGATCTCCATTCCGAGCAGCAACCCGCGTCCGCGCACATCGCCAACGCAGTCATGGCGGTCCTGAAGGGCGCGCAAACCGTTCGCGAGCCGGGCGCCCATGCGCCGCGCCTGACCGGCCAGATCGTCGCGCTGCACGATTTCCAGCACTTTCAGTCCGATGGCTGCGGGGAGCGGGTCGGACACATGCGTGGTGTAGAACAGGAAGCCGCGCTCATGGGCGCGTTCCTCGATTTCGCGCGACGTCAGCACCGCGGCTAACGGCAACCCGGCGCCTAGCGTCTTCGACAGCGTCAGGATGTCGGGAACCACGCCGTCCCGCTCAAACGCGAACATGGTTCCGGTGCGCCCGACGCCTGTCTGCGCCTCGTCGAGGATCAGCAGCATTTCCCGTTGGCGGCACTTTTCCTGCAAGGCGCGAAGATAGCCCTCTGGCAGGTCGATAATGCCCCCGCTGCTGAGGATCGGTTCAGCTATGAACGCCGCCAGATTGCCGGTGGATTGCCGGTCGAGCAGGTCGAAGGCGTAATCAAGTTCCGCGCGCCAGTCGTATTGACCATTCTTTTCGAAACGAGGGCGATAGGGGAATGGAGCCGGAATGGCGAAAGACCCGACCGCCGCCGGACCCGCTCCGCGTCGTCCCGCGCTATACGTTGCGGACGCAGCGGCGCCCGTCATACCATGCCAGGACTGGGCGAAGCTGACGACCTCGTATTTTCCCGTCACGACCTTCGCCAGTCGCAATGCGGCTTCGTTGGATTCGGCGCCGGTGCTGAGCAGCAGGGCCCGCTCCAGACCGGGAACGAGGCTCCCGAGGGCTTCGGCCAATCCGACTACCGGCCGGGAAAGCATTCCGCTGAACAGATGGTCGAGCGTCCGGGCGGACTCTGCGATGGTCGCGGCGATCTCCGGGTGGCAATGGCCCAGAACGGCGCTCATCTGGCCGGATGTGAAGTCCAGTATCGCCCGCCCCGCGGAGTCATAGACGAAGCTGCCTTGCGCGCGCTCGATGATATGCGGGGTGAATTCGCCGCCATAGCGGATCAGGTGATCGCGCGCGGCGTTCCAGAATTCCTTCGCGCCGGACGTATGAGGTTTTGCCGACATCGGGCGCTCCAGCCGTATTTGTTTTGATACAAAAACAGTAGCAGGAGTTTTTCGATGAGAGTTGCGAATAGATTTGAAGGACTCTATCAAATATTTTGATACACTGGAGGAACGATGCCGGCGGCTCTCGATATCGACCTGCTTCGCTCCTTCGTTGCGATTGCCGACGTCGGGTCGCTCAGTCTTGCAGCGCCGCGCATAGGACGCACGCAGTCCGCCCTGAGCATGCAGGTGAGGCGTCTGGAGGACGTGGCGGGCGCGACGCTGTTTCATCGCAGCCAGAAAGGCGTGAGCCTCACCATGCAGGGCGAGAGATTGCTTGCTCATGCGCGTGAGATTCTGCGCAGTCATGATCGCGCCGTGGCTGATCTGGCGGGACAAGTGTTTTCGGGCAGTTTCCGCTTCGGTTGCCCCGATGATTACGCTGTGTCGTTCCTGCCAAAACTGATCAGGGACTTCACGGAACAACATCCGGGCGTCTTTATAGAAGTCGTCTGCGCCTCGACGCCGTCCCTCCTGCAGGCTCTGGCCGAGCGTCGGCTCGATTCCGCTCTGGTCTCCGTGCTTGTCGACGAGGCCGCGCCATCGTCGCGTTCGCGAGGCGCTCTCGTGACACGGGACACGGTGCTGCGTGCCGTGGATTGCATCCGTCTGGAGCCGCTGGTGTGGGTGGCGCGCCCGGATTTTGTCCCGGACCCGTGCGCGCCGCTTCCTCTGGCGTTGGGAGCGCCGGACACGCACGATCACAGTTGCGCGCTGGCGGCGCTGGCGACGCTGGACTGGCCGTATCGCATCGCCTACGCCAGCATCAGCCTGTCCGGGCTGCTGGCCACCGTTCGGTCAGGCCACGCGGCGGCGGTGCTGACCCGCAGCGCCATTCCGCCGGATTTAAAGGAAATAGCGCCAGAACATGGCCTTCCTCGCCTGCCGGTTCTTGGGATTGTGCTGGCGCCGGACCCGGAACACTCGGAGGCGCCTCCGGCCGTAGCCGCTTTCGCCGCGCATGTCCGCGCGACGCTGCCCGGAGTTTGAAGGGCGCTCCACCAGCAGATCAAGGAGCTTGCCCGGCTTGTATCCGCTCATGTCTTTCCCGGAGCAGCAAGAGCCGATCAAGCAAGCGCGTCTTGAGCCGGACGGCGCTCCCTATGATCGTCCCAGCGCGCGTTTAAGCGCGTGTTCGACGATTTCCGCGTTGAACTGCTGCGCGATGGTGGCGCGCGCGACAGCGCCGATTTCCGCCGAAAGTTCCGCGTCGTGATACAAACGGACCACCGCGTCAGCGAACTCTATGGCCGTCCTCGCCAGACAGCTCTCAAGCGGGGAGGGTAGAGGCAGGCCTTCCAGAGCTATCGGCGTCGCGACGCACGGCAATCCGGCGGCCCAGCTCTCAAGAACTTTCCCCTTGATCCCGGCACCGAAACGCAAAGGAGCCACAGTCAGACGCACGCTGCGCAATAGGGTAGGGAGTTCGGCTACATGCCCAAGAACCCGAACGCCGGGAGCCTCGTTCATGCGAGCAATGGCGTCCGGCATAGCGCTGCCCACAAGCAGCAGTTCGATCTCCGGGGCGGCTTCTCTGATCAGAGGCAGGATATCTTCGACCAGCCACTTGGCCGAGTCGAGGTTGGGAGCGTGACCGTAATGCGCCACGAACGCCACGCTGCGTCGTTCATGAAACGGCAGCGGTTCGGGCGGCAAACGCGTCAACCACGGCACGACGTAGACATTCGCCGTAGGCACTGCGCGCGCGAGTATATCGGCTTCAACCCGTGAGTGGGTGATCACCGCGTGCGACGCCCATGCGGCCATATGTTCCCGCACACGCTCCTGACCGGCGGCGATCCTCAACTCCGGCCGTCCCTCGACAACTGCCTGTCGCTCAAGACGAAGATGCGCGAGGTCGGCGACGCTCGATATGATCCGTGCGCCTGGCATGTAATGGCGCGCCAGCGCGAGGTACCGGGACGCATTGGACAGCCGGTGCAGATAAATCGCGTTGAAGGCCCCAGCTTGCCCGCGAAGCAGGGATTCAACCGTCGGATAGGTGGGAGCGGCCCAGCACCTGAAACCGCTCTCCTCCAGTGTATGGCGGGTGGTGGCGTCAGGCTCGATTGCGGAGGCGATGAAACTGACCTCATGGCCCAGCGCCTGCGCCGCCTGCATATGCGACAATATCGCGCAGGAACCGGCGTCCCGACGCATGTCGGGCGCGCGGTCGTCAATAAACAGGATGCGCGGCGGCGTCTCTTCGGTGTCTGCGCCTAGCCGCCGAGCCCTTTCGTGCGCCACGGATTCCGCTTCCCGCGCATCGGCGCGCGCCTGTTCTCGGCGTAACTTTTCTATCTGGCCGATCAGGAACGTCAGCGCGTCCGCCCGGGCATTCGGCGCGCTGAGTCCAGCAAGCGTCTGTGCGACGTGCTGGCGAAACGTTTCGTTGAAGCGGTGCGAAGCCGGGAAATGAAATGGCGAGCCGGGCAACGGTTGTCCTGTTTCCTCGCACAGAATGGTAATCGCGTGATCTGTGTCGGAGGGCAGGGGAGGCGAAAGGACGAAATCGAAACCGTAACGACCGTCCCCAAGTCCCGTATCCCGCAGGTCGGTCCGCAAGGCGTTCGCGACCGCGCTACGCAAGACCACGTCATCCAGAAGGATCGCTACGTTCAGACGCTGGTCTGGTCGCGCCTCGTCGCGAAGCCATCCGGCAATGCGTGTGCGCCCGACCACGTCTACGGACGCGCGCAACCGGATATCATGCCTTGGCGCCGCCGTCGCTAAAGCAGCGCGCGGCAGCGGCGTGCGTTCGGGCAATGCGACGACGTCCAGAGCAGCAGGGTTGTGAGCGGGTACTTCGTCAAGCGGCGCCAGCAGTTCGAAGCCCCTGCGTCCGTCGTCCACGCCGGGTCGCCGCAGGTCTGCGCGCGCGATGGACGCTTCGGCGCGAGCGACTTCGCGCCCGGAGCGCAGCGCAGCGACGATGACGCATCTCTCTGGACTGGTGGGATCGAAGGCCCAGCCTGTAATCAGCCATCCCCGATTCGGTTGGAACCGGATATCGTCGATGGAGCCACAGATCCCTGAGGGAGCGTCGTCGGAAGACATACGGGGATCAGGCGCTGAAGATCCTGAATATTTCCCTACTGCACGTCGTCTGCGATTGATGAGGTCCCGCTGCGGCGCGGCGAAACGCGGCAAATAGACCCGCCGCGCCCAGGCGTCACACCGCGCCGCGTCTCTCCGGGGCGCCGGAAAGGCGCAGCCGCACACCGCTCGATGCTTCATGCACGGTCAGACCCGCGATATCGATCTCACCGTCGGGCCGGAATTCGAATCCATAGGCGCCAGAGTAATGAGGGAGGGCGTCCAGATCGGCGCGTCCCCGGTCTGCGACAACGCGGCCCACTTCGACGCCTCCCCGGCGTATCACCAATTCCACCGGCGTTCCGGGCTGGCGCTGCGACCGCGCCCATCCGGCGATCACCCCGTCTGTAGCCACATCGACATATCCAGCCACCGTCCGGCGGTCGGTTTGCTTCGCAGCAATGAGGCTCAGTCGAGCGCGAATGGCTTCGAGCGCCGGCCCGTCCTCGATACGCGGCAGACAGAATCGCGTCTCAGCCGTCTCACCCTTCACGGGAGGATAAAGCTGCTCGAATTCGACTGCGTTGTGGAACATGGCGCGGCTGCCGTCGTCGATGAAGGTTTCCGATGGAGCGCCTTCAGCCAGCAGCAGGTCGTGCGTTTCCAACTCAATATGAATGTAATCCACTTGAGCGAGGCGGCTTTGTTGGGCGATGGATCGGCCGTTGAGCAGAAGGCGGGCGGGGATGAGCCAGCCTTCCACCGCCATGGCATGCAGCGGCGATACAGTGAGATCACGCTTGGGGAGGCCCTCGCCCAGAGCGCCAGCCCGAATGACGACCGGCATGATGTCCGGGTTTCCGGCGGCGAAGCGGCCGTTATAAGAACGGCGTCCGATCCAGCGGATCGGCCTCGACGCGCCGGACGCCGTGAGCACGAGGTCGCCAATGGCCAGTCCCTCCACGGGTCTGTCGCCATCGGGCGTCGCGATCAGTGTCCCGGGGCAGTAGCATGGGACGCCGTAGGTAATTTCGGTGCCGCCATCGGGGGCTCTCTGGAAATAAAACTCGGACCCGAAGGCGCCCGACAGATGCAACGTCGCGCGCGCGTCGCCTTCGATAACCGTAAGCGTGCCGTCCGGCCCGATCTCGCCCTGGTCGATTTCGCCATATGAGCCTGCGAAAGTAAGGTCGGAGACAATAATGCGGTTGATTGTGTCTCCGGCGAGGGGCTTGAGCGCCTGATCGGCGTAATAAACAGACCCGATGACGTTAAAGCCCACGATCGTCATTGCGGAGATTTGCGAAATCGTGGCCGTCAGCGTCGATCCGGAAGTGTAAGGCCCCGTTTGTCCGCCGTTCGGTGGCACTGCGACCGGCCGAAAGGTGACGGTCCCTTCATACGTCGCGTCAGCCTCCAGCGTTAACGACCCACCGCCCAACGACGTGTCCGATGCAGTGCCGCCCGCGTGCACGTCGATCGCACCGCCGACGTTGGCGACGGTTCGAATCGCAGTTCCGCCGGCAAGCACTGTTTCGGTCGCAAGTCCTGCTTCCCACCACGTGTTCATCAACTGGAACTGCGCGGAGAGGCCTCCATTTAAAACAGTGTCGATAGCAACGCCCCCGGCGCCGACGATCTGGGCGGCCGTGTGATAGGTGACAAGGCCCTGTGCATTTGTTGCGACGCCCGTCGACAGAGTGGTCGCAATGGCGACGCCTCCGGAGGCGACGGTTTGCAGCGCGTTTCCGTAAGTGTCTGATCCTACGGTGGAGTAGTAATCGGCGCCCAACACCGTCGCGCCGCTGACGACCCCGCCTTCGACGGACTGCGCGCCGGCCAGAATGACAGCGTCCAGAGAGCGTCCGCCGCTGGAAACAGTCTCCTGGCCGCCGTTGATGGTCGAGCCGATTGCCATGCCGCCGCTGATCACGGTCTCGGTTCCGTACACTTGACCGCTGATTGTGGCTCCGGCGACGGTTAACGCGCCGCCGTTCATCACCGTGGACGAGATGAGGTAGGCGTCGTTGTCAACCGCGACGCTCGCGCCGCTTGAAACGACGGAATTGGCGTTTGCCGCGCTCATAGCGACGGCGCCATGCGGGTAAGTCTGATCATGAGCGTGCTCCGGCTTATTTGGCGCGTAGCCGGGCGCGCACGCCGCCCGACCGCCAGTGACGGGGCACTGTGTCTTGTTTTGATGCGGCTGTGTCATAAAAAAAACAAAAACGGACGACCCTCTGCGGACGGGTGTGGATGTGCGACGGTGCCGCGACATCGTCGGCGAATGGGGCTTTTGAAAAAATAACGGAGCCAGAAAGCTCGGGTCGCGTTTCAGACATGTCCGATTGCTTGACAGCGCATTGCCATATCGTTAGCAAGCGCCTGCACCCGGTCTTGAGGTGCGAATGGACGAGGACAAGACTTCCTTCGAAGAACGTCTCCGGGCTGCGGAAACGCGCCATGGAAAGCCGGTCGTTGAAGCCGGGCCTGACCGCGAGGACAAATCGCTGATGGCCATGGCTGCGAGAGCCGGGACCGAAATGGTCGGCGGGCTTCTGGTGGGTGTGCTGCTCGGGTGGGGACTGGACCGATGGCTCCATTTCCGCGCTCTGTTCCTTGTCGTATTCGCGCTTCTCGGTGGGGCTGCCGGCGTGGTGAACGTCTGGAGGCTGGTGAAGCCGCCGGACGATCTCGGAAAATCCTGATCGATCCTCGCGGTCGTGGAGAAGAGTTTTGGCGGGCGGTTCAAGCATAGACGTTCTCGGTCAGTTCGAGCTGCACCCGGTTATCGGCGGTCTTGGTCAGGCCCTGCGCCTGAGCCAGTCGCCGATCTACATGGCTGTGGCTGTCTGTCTGGTTCTTGCGTTCCTCTATTACGGGATGAAGCCGAAGGCCGTTGTGCCGGGCCGTTTTCAGGCTGCGGCGGAAATATGCTACGAATTCGTGCGTAATCTGGCTGTCGATACGATCGGTCCGGAAGGCGTTGCGTTCTTTCCGTTTATCTTCGCTCTCTTCTTCTTCATTCTTGCCGGTAACTATCTCGGTCTTCTTCCCTTCTCGTTCACCTTCACCAGTCATATCGCCGTCACCTTCGCGCTTGCGATGATGGTCTTTCTGGTTGCGATCATCGTGTCGCTGAAGGTGCAGGGGTTGAAGTTCTTCGCGCATTTCATGCCGGCCGGAGCCCCTGTCGCTCTCGCGCCCCTGCTGGTGCCGATCGAGATCCTCTCGTTTCTTTCCCGTCCCGTGAGCCTGTCCATTCGGTTGTTCGCCAACATGGTCGCCGGTCACGTGATGTTCGATATCTTCGCAAGCTTCGTCATCATGCTGGCCGGACTTGGCTTCGTGGGCGACGTTCTTGCGGTGGGCCCTCTCGTGATCAACGTCGCGCTGATGGGGTTGGAATTGCTGGTCGGCGTTCTCCAGGCGTATGTGTTCGCCATCCTGACCTGCATCTATCTGCGGGAGGCGGTCGCTCACTGAGGCGGCCATTCTCGTCGTTCAACGTTTTCGTCACACAAGGAAGAACCAGACATGGACATCGCTGCTGCCCGTGAAATTGGCGCCGGTATCGCCGTTATCGCTCTTGCCGGCGTAGGCATCGGCCTGGGCAACATCTTCTCGACGCTGGTCAGCAGCATCGCCCGCAACCCGGCTTCGCGTCCGCACGTGTTCGGTCTCGGCATGCTCGGCTTCGCTCTGACAGAAGCGGTCGCTCTCTTCGCCCTGCTCATCGCTTTCCTTATCCTGTTCGTCTGAAACAGGAGTAGGTCGCGTGCGCTTGTCGGTGACTTCTTTCCGCCGCGTCGTTCTCGCAGGGGCGTCCTGCGCCCCGCTTCTTCTGGCGGCGGCGCCGGAAGCGCACGCTGCGGGCATGCCGCAGCTGGATTTCAACAACCCTCTCGTCACTGGTCAGGTGGTGTGGGGCGGCGTTGTCTTCCTCTTCTTCTACCTCGCCCTGCGTGGCTGGGCCTTGCCCAAGGTCGATGCCGTGCTGCAAAACCGCAGCGAACGTATCGCCGGGGATCTCGATCAGGCGCGCGCAGCCAAGGCGGAAGCCGATAAGGCGGTGCTTGAACTGCGCGAGACCAAAAAAGCTGCTGCGGCGGAAGCCCAGGCTCATCTTGACGCAGTGCTGGAGCACGAGCGTGCGTCTGCGGCCGCGAAGCTTGCCGAGATAACTGAGCGTCTCGACGACGAGATTGCTCGCGCCGAAGCGGGGGTTGTGGCTGAACGTGAGCGTGCGCTTCAGTCGCTCCGTCCGATCGCCGTCGACGTCGCTGAATCGCTCGTCGAGCGTCTCATCGGCGCGCGCGCTGATCGTGCAGTCGTGGAAGCCGCCGTCGCACGCGCCACGGCCCAGGCGGCCCACTGATTTCTGATTAGCGTCCAGACCCGGCTTTGCGTCTGACGAGGAGATAGCGCCAGTGTCCAATCTGTTTCACGAGGCTGGTTTCTGGTTCTCGGTTTCGTTCATTCTGTTCTTCGTAATTTTCGGCCGGAAAGTCTGGACGCCTCTCGCCGCTCTTCTCGACAGCCGCGCGGATCGCATCCGGGCGGATCTCGACGAGGCGGCGCGCCTGCGCCGTGAAGCCGAGCAGATGCTCGAAGACGCAACGCGTGAGCGCGAGCAGGCCACGATCGAAGCCCGCGCTCTGATCGAGCAGTCCCGCCTGCATGCCGAGCAGCTTGCCGAGAAGACCCGGCAGGAAGCCGAAGAATCTCTTCGTCGTCGCGAGCGCATGGCCCGCGACCGAATCGAGGCGGCTGAGCGGGCTGCGATCAGCGAAGTCCGCGCTGCGGCGGTAGATGCTGCTTTCGACGGCGCCCGCGACGTTATCCAGGGGGCTGTGGGCGGGAATTCTGCTGAGGCTCTGATCGATAAAGCCATTCAGGATCTTCCGGCCGCGTTGTCGGCGCGGGCGGCCTGAGCGGTCGTATTCCGTTGGCTGAAGGCAGCGCCATAAGCCCCTCCGCTGAGGCAGAAGACGGGCCTCCGGCGCTGAGTGTCGTTATCGCGGTTCTCAACGAGCGCGAGAACATCGCTGCAGTGTGTCAGGAACTCGCCACCGTGCGGCGCGACTTCCCACGATCCGAAATTATCTTCGTTGACGATGGAAGCACCGACGGCACGATTGAAGCGATTGCCGCCGCGCGCAAAATCGACGGCCTCGGCGATATCCGCATTCTGTCTCATGACCGTCGGTGCGGTAAATCTTCGGCGTTGCGCACGGGAATCCGGAATGCGCGCGGGCGTTGGATCGCGACTATGGATGGAGACGGTCAGGATGATCCGTCCGCCATCGTGGCGCTTTATGCAGAGGCGAGCGCCGCAAAGGGGCGGCCCCCGCTCGTGGTTGGCGTGCGTCCCCGACGCAGCGACACGATCTGGCGCAAGCTGGCGACCCGCTTCGCTAACGGTTTGCGAAAGCGGCTTTTGAACGATGGGTGTCCGGACACCGGTGCGCCGATGAAGCTTTTTCTGCGCTCCGACTTTCTGGCGCTACCGCAATTTGAGGGGCTGCATCGTTTTCTGCCCGCTCTTTTGCAATCTTATGGCGTCTCGCTGGTCTGTGTGCCTGTAAGGCATCGCTCCCGCCTGCACGGGCAGTCGAAATACAGCAATCTTGGTCGGGCCGTCGTCGGCGTGCGCGACCTGCTCGGTGTCATCTGGCTCCGTAACCGCACTCGTCTGCCTGTTTCCGTGCGGGAATGTTGAAACCGATTCTCCGATTAAACGCGGCAGCGAAATCGACTGTCGGGAAAATCGCCGCGCTCGTTTTCTGCACATTCGTCCTGCTGCTGCCCGGTCGGTCGACTATCCCCCCCTTCGACCGAGACGAGCCGCGGTATATGCAGGCGACGGCGCAGATGCTGGAGACCGGCAACTTCGTTGACGTCCGCTTTCAGGATCAGCCGCGCTATTTGCAACCTGCGGGTATTTACTGGCTTGAAGCCGCGTCCGTCTGGCTTTCAGGGACTCTGAAGCAGCGGGAAGTCTGGGCTTATCGCGTTCCGTCTCTGTTGGCGATGACCGGGGCGGTCGCGCTTACGGCGCGCATCGGGGCGATCATGTTCGGTCCGGCGGTTGGTCTGCTCGGCGGCGCGCTGTTGGCGGGCTCCGTCCTCGTCGAAGCCGAAGGTCGCATGGCGACGATTGATAGCACGTTACTGCTGGTCGTGCTGATCGTGCAGACAATGGTGCTCCGCGTGCTGATGGACCGCTCCCGGGATCGGTCGACTCCACTGTGGACGGCATTGGCTTACTGGCTTGCGCTCGGGTGCGGGCTGATGCTCAAGGGGCCGGTTGTCTTGATTCCCGGGTTGGCAACCCCGCTGGTCATGGCGGTTCTGGAGCGCGACGCTTCGGTATGGCGGCGGTTGCGGCCTTCCTGGGGTTGGCTCGCGATGCTCGCGGTCGTGGTCCCTTGGTGCGTCGCCATTGATGTGATCAGTCACGGCGAGTTCTTCCAACGCGCGGTCGGTCGGAATTTTCTGGGTAAAATCGGCCATGGGCAGGAAGCTCACGGGGCGCCGCCCGGTTTCCATCTCGCGGTGTTCGCTCTGGCTTTCTGGCCAGGGTCTCTGTTCGCAGCCATTGCGCTTCCGGTGGTATGGGCGTCGCGGAAAGCGTGGCGCATCCGGTTCCTCCTGTGCTGGATCCTCCCCCATTGGCTGGTGTTCGAACTGATCGCCACAAAGCTGCCGCACTATGTCATGCCGACCTATCCGGCTATCGCGATCCTGACTGCGGCGGCGCTGCATTCTGCGCCCGACAACTGGCGGGCGTGGCCTGCGCGACGGTGGACGCAAGCCCTGCTCGGTATTTACGGCGTGGTCTGGCTTCTGGTTGGCGTGGCGTTGAGCGTTGCCGGGATCGCTCTGTCGTGGTTTCTCGAAGGCCACGCGCCTCTCAGCGCCTGGATCGCCGCGGCGGGAAGCCTGCCGCTTCTGGCGGTCGCAGTCAGGCTGACTGTGCTGGGCAAAGTCTGGCGCGGGGCCATCACGTCGTTGGGCGCCGCGGCGGTCGTCTATTGCGGGATTTTTCTGGGCGTAGCGCCTCATCTGGATACGATATGGCTGGCTCCGCGTCTTGCGGAGCTAACAGACGAATATCGCCCATGTCCGGACACTGAAGTCGTCTCCAGCTCCTTCTCGGAACCCAGTCTTGTTTTCCTGATGCATGGCAAGGTGGAATTGCGTAGCGCACGTGCTGGCGGCGAGATGCTGGCACGCAATCCCTCGTGTGGACTGGTGCTCGTTTCGCGACGAGACGAAGCGCAGTTTCAGGAAGGCATAGGGACGAGCGGCGTGAAGCCGATCGAATATGGCCGCGTCAGGGGGTTCAACTACTCCACCGGCAAATGGCTCGATATTGGTCTGTTCGGAGCAAATCCGTCGTGAGCCGATGCGTTCGGCGGGGTTGAAGCACGCTCTGAGCCACTAAATTTGGGGCTAGGAATAGAGAAGCCCGTCACGGCTGTGCTCAGGAGCAATTTCCGTGGTCTGGCATAGTGGTTCCTCTACTGTGCCACGGACACAGGCTGTGCGGGGCGACTGCCCGCCACGTAGCCGGGAAGACGTTTTGCAACGCGCGCGGGGGCGCGTCTCAGGATCAAATCCCGGTGTCGAGCGTCGAGGATTTTCCATGCCGAAACCGGTGTGTTGGCTGACGGCGGCAGGTGATCGGGACGTCCAAGGAGCAGGGCGATTGCGACCCGCTCGGCGGGTGTGGTCATCTGCCACAGGACTTCCGGATCCAGTTTGCCAGTGATGACCAGTCGGGCTGCCTCTAACACGCGCATCGCCTGCACCTTCCTCAATTAAAGGAAAAGACGGCTCTTCCTGGCAAATCGAATGCCGTCGCCGTCAGTGCAGGATGACGGGCGGGAGTTTCCAAATGGTTAAAATGACCAATGAAAACGTGGCGATTAATAGATTTGGGACCGGTGCCTGTTGTCCGCCCTATACGCTCAGCCTCAGGGGAGTTTCGCGGAGACATGGATGCGGCGGGCAGACGAAAATTATTCGAGTGACGATGCCGTTTCCGGGTGCGTTACCGAAAACGGCAGGATACGTTACCGGAAATTCGCTGGCCCGCCATTCCACGTCACGACTGTGCCGGGGCCGCACACCGCCCCCTGCTTGCCGCCAAACCCCCAAAGTGTAGCAGGAACCACGACATTGTTGCCCGACAGGCTGGTTTGCACGTAGCAGGCCTGTTTTGGGGCGGACGCGTTCCATTCATCAACCGTAATCGTCGAACCAGCGCTCATATAGATCGACCCCGGGGGAACGCCTTCCAACGCCTTCAAAACGATTTCGGTTGCGCCAGTATCCCGATTTTCGATATGGCCAGTGAACGAAGTGGGACCGGCGAGGATCATTTGCTGCGCGTTGAAATCGAAACTCACGCCCTGAAAATCGATCTCGCAGGAGGATTCCTCGTCCACGCCCGCAACGGCGTTGTTGTAGATCGTGCCGCCGATAAACGCGGAGCGTTCGCCTGAGTTATGCGTGCCGGGTTCTGCGTAGATGCCGATATTGCCTTCGCCGATGATCACGTTGACCATGTCCACGCCCCAGACGTTGTTCCCAAGCGTGATCCCGTGATTGAAGCCGGCAATCTTTACGTTGAACAACGACATGCCAGCGTCGATGTTATAGTTTTGGGAGTCCGTGTAATTCATCGTGATGCCGTCGGCTGATTTGTTGCCGATCAGCGCGACGCCTTCCAGGCGATGAGCGCCGCCGCGCCCCTTTCCGACATAGCCGTCCTCCGACACGTAGAGGCACGTTCCACTCGTCATCGTGCATTGGAAGATCACGTCGCGGATCGTCACCAGTTCCGGGTCTACCTTGAGCGTGGTGGCGAGCGTCTTCGTCGCTCCTTGCAGGTCGATCACGCAGGGACCGCTGCCTGCGTAACAGGCGTCGAGCATCCCCTGCACCGCGGCGCTGTCGTCGGCGCGGGCCGCAATGGGAAGCGCGCTTGCGACGAGAAGGGTCAAGGCAAGCAGAGCAGGCGGGCGGAAATATCTCACCGGAACGAACTCCATCGATGTCAGGTTTGAAACGAGGCGCGACGATAATCTGCGACATTCTCGGCGGTCAGCGTGCGGGGCGCTCGTGGCGTGTGAGTACCTACAAAGGACGCTGCGCACTGGCGTCGCGCCTATAAGACATACATGTCTCTGAACGCCGTTCGGTTCCATGAAATTCTTGTTTTTGGGACACGGACTCCCCGTCGCGCTCCGGTGGGCTCGTCCCGACGGCGCGCAGGCGCGGCTTTCGCGGCTTGACCTGTGACTGGTCCTGCGGCCCCATGGGCGCACTGTATCGGGAACACAGAGGGCTCTACGGATGGCGCACGCGAAGCAATTTTATATCGATGGTGTGTGGGTGGACCCGATCGAGCCCCGAACGCTCGACGTCATAAATCCGGCGACAGAAGAGGTCTGCGCCACCATTTCTATCGGTGGCGCGGCTGACGTTGATCGCGCGGTCAAGGCCGCCGCACGCGCTTTCGATACGTGGTCGCAATCGTCGAAGGACGAGCGACTCGACGCGCTCGAGCGAATCCTTGCGGTGTATCTGCGCCGCATCGACGACATGGCGGTCGCGATCTCGACCGAGATGGGCGCACCGCTGCCAATGGCGAAATCGGATCAGGCCGGGATCGGCGCTGCGCACCTGAACGAAATGATTCGCGTGTTGCGCGCTTACGAGTTCGATCGTGTCGAGGGCGACATGCTCATCACGCACGAGCCGGTTGGCGTCGCAGGCCTGATCACTCCCTGGAACTGGCCGATGAACCAGATCACCTGCAAGGTTGCGCCCGCTCTTGCAGCAGGCTGCACGGTGGTTTTGAAGCCGAGCGAGGTGGCTCCACTCAGTGCGCTGCTGTTCAGCGAGATCGTCGACGAGGCAGGATTACCGCCCGGCGTATACAACATGGTCAACGGCGACGGACCGGGCGTTGGCGCCGCGCTTTCCACCCATCCTGATGTCGGCATCGTCTCCTTCACAGGTTCGACACGCGCAGGAATCGCAGTGGCCGAGGCTGCTGCGCGGACAGTCAAGCGCGTCCATCAGGAGTTGGGCGGTAAATCGCCCAACATCGTGCTGCCTGACGCCGATCTCAAGGAAGCGGTGAGGAAGGGCGTGCAGAGATGTTTCGGTAACTCCGGGCAGTCCTGCAACGCCCCCACGCGTCTGCTTGTCCCGGCCGCAACAATGGACGAAGCGATGGCTGCGGCGAAGGAGGCTGCTGACGCCATCGTGGTCGGCGCTCCGGACGCCCCGGACACTATGCTCGGTCCCGTGGTCAGCGACGTGCAGTTCGACAAGATTCAGGCGCTGATTCAGGCTGGCGTCGACGAAGGCGCAACGCTTGTCGCGGGCGGCGTCGGCCGACCTGAAGGGCTGACGAAAGGGTATTACGTGCGGCCGACAGTCTTTGGACGCGTCAGGCCGGAGATGACCATTTCCCGGGAAGAGATCTTCGGGCCGGTGCTTTCGATCATCGGTTACGACAGCGTCGAAGAAGCTGTGAAGATCGCCAATGACACGCCGTATGGCCTCGCCGCGTATATCCAGGCGGGCGAGGATCTGACGGAGGCTCGCCGCATCTCCCGACTGCTTAGGGCGGGCAACGTCAATATCAATGGAGCCCCGTGGCGGGCGAGTGCGCCCTTCGGCGGGTACAAACAGTCGGGCAACGGGCCTGAATACAGCGAATACGGCCTGCATGATTTTCTGGAGATCAAGGCGGTCCTCGGGTACGCCGAGGCGTAAGCGGCTTTCCCGAACACCCTAAGGTCTGACGCATCGAAGCTGCTGCTGCGTCGCTGTTCTTGTGCACGGAAATGAACGGGCAAACATGACGCGTCAGGAAACCGGACGACGGCTGCAATTCGCGCAACAACCGCTTATGCCAGCCTCGCTTTACGTCGATACGACACAGGCTCCACCGGTGACCGAAAGACTGAGCGGGGAAACGCGTGTCGACGTGGCGGTGATCGGGGCCGGAATCACGGGCCTGTCGGCCGCGCTGCATATCGCCGCCTCGGGAAGGCGCGTCGCAGTTCTCGACTCTGCCGAACCGGGGTGGGGAGCGTCGGGACGGAATGGCGGTCAGATCAATCCGGGCCTGAAGGCGCTTCCTTCGGAGGTGGAGCGGGATTTCGGGCGTGAGGTCGGACGCAGGCTCGCGGTCGCAGCGTGGAACGCGCCGGATCTCGTGTTCGCCCTGATAGACCGGTACAGCATCCAGTGTTCACCCGCACGTGGCGGCACGATCCGCGCTGCGACCGGGCAGGCGCAACTGCCGGGGCTGGAGCGGTTGACCGACGAATGCAGGGCGCGCGGCGGCGACGTCGCGTGGCTGAATGCTGCTGAGATGGCTGCTCTTACGGGAACATCGCGATACGTCGCCGGAATGATCGACCGCCGGGGAGGGCAGATCAATCCGCTGGCCTACACGCGAGGGCTTGCCGCCGCCGCCATCGGGGAAGGCGCCGCAGTCTACTCCAACTCACGCGCCGTCGGATTGTCCCGCTCGGGTGAGGCCTGGCGTGTGCGGACGCCGACAGGAGCTATCGTCGCGGGGCATGTCGTGCTCGCCGCCAACGGTTATACGGACGGTCTCTGGCCGGAACTCGCAGAGAGCGTAATTCCTCTGTTCAGCGCCATCGTGGCGACTGAGCCGTTGCGGAGGACTCTGGCCCAGACCATCCTCGCGCAGCGGGAGGTTCTGTACGAACTTGGGGACGTGACGATATATTACCGTGTTGACGACACTGGACGGTTGTTGGTCGGAGGGCGCTCGGCCTCCCGCCCACTGAGTGGGCCTGACGCGTTTCCGTTCTTGCGAGAACTCGCGCTCCGCATGTGGCCTAATCTCGATGGTGTCGAATGGACGCATGGGTGGAACGGGCGGTTGGCGATGACCCGGGACCACTATCCGCACTGGCATGAACCGACGCCCGGCGTCATAGCAGCGCTTGGCTACAACGGCAGGGGCGTCGCAATGGCGACGCTGCTCGGGCGGGAGATCTCGCGACGGATTGACGGAACTCCGGCGCATGACGTGCTTTTGCCGACGCGTCCGATATCGCCGATTCCCCTGCACCGGTTCTGGCCAGTTGGGGTGGCGGCTCGGGTCGCTTTCGGGCAGTGGAAGGACAGTCGCGCGGAGCGGGGCAGGGCGTGATCCCGGAGTGGCGCGGCGTCGGATTGTTCTATCCCGTCTCACCTTGGGCGGCGCCGGTTGACGGCGGAGGTTCGTGTCCGCTGGTCCGGTGAGTATCTTTGTCGGTTAGGCAGAGAGTTGTCAGGCCGGATGCCGTTCCAGCAAAGCAGCGTCGTTCAACACGGCGTTGTTGACCCGACGTGATACCGCCCAACGGACCAGCGCGTCTTCCGGCGGCGCCGTCATCAGCGTGGCGGCTGTTTTCGCGGGTGCGGTGAGCCATGTCGTGTAATCGCGAGGGGCGATAATGACTGGCATGCGCTCATGTATCGTGCGGCCAAAATTATTTGCTGGCGTAGTGATGATTGCGAAACTGCGCAGGACATCCCCATCCCAGCCCCACATGTCCCAGACGCCTGCAAGCGCCATTGGCGCGCCATCCGGTCTGGCGAAAGCCCATGGCTGGCGCGGCGTTTTTCCGCGCGCCCATTCGTAATAGGCGTCGGCGGGGACAAGGCAGCGCCTGCTACGGAAAGCGGCGCGAAATGTGCCGTTTTCCACGACGGTTTCGGCGCGTGCGTTAAAAGGTTGCAAGGACATGTCGTTGGCCCATGACGGCACCAGCCCCCAACGCATGAGCGTCAGGCGCCGCATACCGCCCGCTTCAGCCGTAATGATTGGCGCGGGTTGCGTCGGCGCTATGTTCCAGGACGGAAGCCACTCCGGCGCAGATCCCCTGGCGCCGAACAGGGCTTGCAAATTTTCTTTTGGTTGAACGCTGACGTAACGGCCGCACATAGGCCCAGCGATTAGCGGATCGTGGCCAAATTCTGAATAACTTTGTCGAACGCCTGCGCTGAAAGCCTGTTCATCAACGAGACAACGTCGGCGTCGCTTGATACCGGCCCGCTGGCTGTCAGGCTTGTCTGTCCGGTAGATGCGGAAGCGTCGCCTTGCGCACCCACTATCGCCCAATGCGCGTCGAGCGTTGCTACGCCGGAGGCGGAGACGTCGAAGCGTGTGATGTCCAACATAAGGCGCGAAGTCGGCGCGCCTGTCAGCGGCGTTTCGGTTACGATGAGATCGGGTCGGGCTTGTCGAATTTTGGCGGCGAGAAGATCGGTCAACCCGTTTGAGAGACGCTCGGCCCAACGGCCGTTAGGGCTGGTTCGGACAAACTGCCCGTCACGTGTGACAATGTTTTGCGTATCGAGATAATCCGGCAGCCGGATACGGGATATTTCCACAACGGCGGCGCTGGCGTTCGCCGAGGTTCCGGACGGGATGGCGGGCGCGTCAAGCGTGTAGAGCCGCAGCGCCGCCGACGCGCACCCCTCTAGCGTCGCGCACAAGGCTGCGGCGCACAGCATATTTCCAAAAAACACATATTTTTTGAAGAAATGCTTGCGGAGTGGTGCGAGAGCGGGACGTGGTGGTGAGGCGGTCATTGACGGCGTCCCATCAGAAGAAGTTGCGGGTTGCGTTCGACATCGGTTGCAAAGCCGCGCAGCGAAGCGGCGGCGGCGGCGATGTCGCGCAGTGCTGCGTCAACGTTGTCGCGCTCTGCGCCACGCGGCGCGAGCATGCCATGCACGCTCTCCAGCGTCGCTCGCGCCTGATCGGTCGCGCGTGTCGCGCTGGCCAGCGTCGTATGCAGATCGGCGCCCCGTTGCTGGATTTCGGCGTCGGACGAACGGAGCAGGTGATCGACGTTGGCGAGCGTAACGTCGAGATGGTCGCGCAGATCAGTAATGGCCTGTGTTGCGGCGTCGAGCGTCTTCTGGGACTGGTCGGAAGTTTGTCTCAGGCCGGTGACAAGCGGAGGAATATCAGTGTCGAGCTTCTCGGCAAGATCACGGATGGAGATAACCGCCGCATTGGTGTTGGTGGCCAATTCTTTTAGCGGAAGATCACCGATGGTTTCTTTGATTTTTTGTATGGCCGAAAGATGTGTCGGTATTTCCGGAAGGCTCGAGACATTGGGATGCAGTTGCTCGGGAGAACCGGGATAGAAGTCGAGGTTGATATTCGATGATCCTGTGACGAAACTCTGGACGTTCTGTTCTGCTCGCAGCCCGTGAGCGATGACGTCCTTGAGCTGAAGCGGTTCGCCGCCAGCGTGCGCCGTGTCCATCACATGGATCTGCTTCGGGTCCAGCGTGACCACGACTGGAATGTAAGCGACGCGCCCTGCCTGATCGTATTGCAGTTTTATGCTTTCGACAGCGCCCACCCGCACGCCGCGAAACGTGACGGGGGCCCCCACGGACAGTCCGCTTACGGAGTCCTGAAACACGACGACCGCACGCTTGTTCGTCGAAAACAATCGAAGATCTCCGAACAGGACAAGCGCTGCGAGCCCAAGAGCCACGCCGCCTATCACGAATGCGCCGACGACTGTCTGCCGCGCGATTCCTGCGTCTTTAGCCATGCGTGTTCGTGTCCTTCCTGACGGTCGGGGGAGGCGTGGGGTCTGTGGGGTTTTCCCGGTGCATGAAGGCGTGCACCTGCGGGTCTTGGCAGTGGTCGCGCAAATCCCTTGGCGCGCCATGCGCGATGGGAATTTTCGTCTGAGCGTCGAGGAAGATCCCGTCATCTGCGATCGTGAAAAGGCTCGACAACTCGTGACTGACGATCACGATAGTCGCGCCCAGCCCATCGCGTAACGTCAGGATAAGGTCGTCCAGGCGCGCCGAAGTGATCGGATCGAGGCCAGCCGAGGGTTCGTCGAAAAACAGAACGTCTGGGTCGAGAGCCATCGCGCGGGCCAGCCCGGCGCGTTTGGCCATGCCGCCGGAAATTTCCGAAGGGTATAGATCGATGGCATGAGACATGCCGACCAACCCCAGTTTCAATTCCACCAGACGACGGATCATATCCTTGTCGAGTCTGGTGAACATCTCCAGCGGTAGCGCGATATTCTCGCCGACGGTCATGGAGCTCCATAACGCGCCGCTCTGGAACAATACGCCGAAACGCCGGTTGAGCGCAGTGCGGTGGCTGTCAGGGCCCGACCAGTAATCATCGCCGTCGACCGTATATCGGCCCGCAAGGGGGCGGAGCAGCCCGATCATCGTGCGCAGCACGGTGCTCTTGCCGCAGCCGGACCCGCCCATGATCGCGAAGATCGAGCCGCGTTTTACATCCATCGATATATTCTTCTGGATGATTTTCGAGCCATAGCCGATCGTCAGATCGCGCAACGAGAGAAGCGTTTCGCTCCCCGCCTTGTGCTGGACGCCGCTGTCGGTCGGCGCTTCAGAGGCGACGTGAATGGTCATATGCCGATGACGTCCGCAATAACGGCGAAAATAGCGTCCAGCGCGATGACGCCGACAATGCCGGTCACCACGGCGGACGTCGCCGCCGAGCCAACATCGGCGGCGCTGCGTCCGGCCTTGAGGCCGATCCGGCAGGACGTAAGTCCGATCAGGACGGCGAAGACAATGGATTTGGCGAAACCGAATTCGAACTGCTGCACATTCACCGCGCCAAGCATTTGATGAATGTAGCCGGCTCCCGTGACGTCAGGGAGCATCCCGGCGCAAACGACGTAACCGCCGATCATCGAGACGACGCATCCGTATAGATAAAGGAGCGGCATCATAAGCATGAGCGAAAGGACCGAAGGCAGCAGGATGTAAGACGAGATCGGGATGCCGAACACGCGCAAGGCGTCGATCTCCTCGTTGCCAAGCATCGTCGATATACGGGCGGCATAAGCGCCGCCGGTGCGGCCAGCCATGATGATCGCCGTCATCACTGCTGAAAGTTCGCGGACGCAGGCGATGCCCACCAGATTGGCGACGTAGGCGTCAGCGGCAAACTTACTCAATTGCACGGCGCCGACGAAAGCAAGGATCGCGCCGATTAGAAAATTGACGACGCTAACGATGATCAGAGCAGAAGGCCCGGCGTCGAAAATATTCGCCATGAGATCGCGGAACCGCATGCCGCCGTGCCCGGCCAAAGCCCGCAAAGACCCTTGCGCTGTCTGGGCCCCAAGCTCCACAACGGCGCCAATCTCATCCACCATCCCGAGCGCAGCGCCGCCGGTGACGGCGAGTATATTCGGCTGCCTCGACGATGGCGGCGCGGGCTCTGTCGGCGCTGCGGGCAGGAGAGCGAAAAGGCGAGCGACCTCGACGGGTAGAGAGGAAGTGTCGAAGTTAAGCCCGCTTTTCGCGGCCGCCTGTTTCGTAGTCCATAAGAAAGAGACGAGCGATGAGTCCCACTGACCAAGATCGCGCACATTCACATGCAGCGTGGGGGCGCTCCGCCCAGCGCCCGACGGTGCTACGGGCAGCGCCCGATCAGGAATCGCCAGCACGGCGCCGTCGTCAATTGTCCAGTGCCCGCGGACGACGAGAATCGCATCGACGCCGCTCTGTTCGACCGTCCAGGTCGGACGCTCATCCTGCTTGTCGCCGACAGAGGCGGGGATGTGGCTCGGGTCGTTGGTCATCGTCGGCGCCGACGTTAGGGCAAACCTGATGCCTTGGCCATAGAGCGACGATTGGCCCGTGGCTGCACACTAAAGCGATCTTGGTCGTGGGGGGGCGGAAGCGGCGAGGGCAATACTAAACAGCTATTTATATGACAGGTCTGTGATCGGATTATATGTCAAAGTTTGTCTGGAGAAGGGGACGTGCATCCGCGCCGTAAAACCGGCGTATGTGTCGTCTGCTGTTCCAGATCACGGACTCAGCGCTTTAGCGTCGTGCCGCTGCGGAAAAACAGTCGCGCCGAGCGTCCAGAACGAGGTCAGCCAGTTTCATGAATGCCATTGTCGTTACCGCCTTACGACGACCGTATACGTTCGTCGTCTTGTCGATAGTCATCTTGATGTTTGGCGTCATGTCGGCCCTGAAAACGCCGACAGACGTCTTCCCGAACATCAAGATACCCGCGATCGCCGTTGTGTGGACTTATGGCGGACTGCTGCCTGAAGAGTTCGCCGGGCGTGTGATGTACAACTACGAGCAGGGCGTGACGTCCACGGTCGAAGGCATCGACCATATGGAGTCCGATTCCTACTACGGACGTGGCATCGTGAAGATCTTCTTTCAGCCGGGAACCGATATCGGTTCGGCGGAAGCGGACGTCACCGCGATCTCGCAAACCGTACTCATGCAGTTGCCGACGCATATCCCTGCGCCGATGATCATGAAGCTCGAAGCGTCGTCCGTGCCAGTCATTTCGTTGGAGATGACGTCTGACACCATGACGCCGTCCGATCTCTTTAAGCTGGCCCAGATTCGCGTGCGTACGCTGCTGGTGACAGTGCCGGGAGCGATCGTGCCGCATCCTTACGGCGGTATGGACAGCTTCGTCATGGTGTCGCTGAACCAGAAGCAGTTGCAGGCCCATCATCTGTCCGCCATGGACGTCCAGAACGTTCTGGACACTCAGAACGTGGTGCGTCCCGCCGGCGACCAGAAGATCGGGCCGACCGACTGGATGGTGCAGACAAACGCGGCGCCGCGATCAACCGATGAAATCGGCGATATTCCGGTCAAGCGTGAAGGCAACAAATTCATCTTCATCCACGACGTCGGCGAAGTGTATCGCGGCGGCCATCCGCAGACCAACTCCGTGCTGGTCAAGGGCAAGCAGGCCGTCATCATGGTAGTCATGAAGAGCGGCGAGGCTTCGACCCTTGACGTCGTCGCAGGCGTGAAGAAGCTCCTTCCTCGTATTCAGGCGACGTTGCCAGCCTCAGTGAAAATCAGCGTGCTCAGTGACGCGTCAGGGTTCGTGAAGGACTCCATTCAGGACGTGTTGAGAGAAATGGTGACCGCCGCGGCCCTGACCGGTCTCGTGGTTCTGCTGTTCCTCGGGTCCTGGCGCTCGACGGTCATCATCGCGACGTCCATCCCGCTCGCCATCCTGTGCTCGATCATCTCGCTGGGTTGGGCCGGGCAGACCATCAACGTCATGACTCTCGGCGGTCTGGCGCTCGCCGTCGGCATTCTCGTCGACGACGCGACCGTCATGATCGAGAACATCGACACCCATCTCGAGATGGGCAAGGATCTCGAAACCGCGATCATCGACGCAGCCAACCAGATCGTCATCCCGACCTTCGTGTCCACGACCTGTATCTGTATCGTGTGGCTGCCGCTGTTCGAACTCGACGGCGTCGCCGGCTGGCTGTTCATGCCGATGGCCGAAGCCATCATCTTCGCGATGATCGCGTCGTTCATTCTGTCGCGAACGCTGGTTCCGACCATGGCGAAGTTCCTGCTCGCCGGGCACGTCCATCCGGGCGCACATGGCGAGGAGCATGAAGCTCTTCCCCACGGTCACAACGCCTTCACGCGTTTCCAGAAGGGCTTCGAGCATCGTTTCACGAAGTTCCGTAATGCGTATGGCGCTCTTCTGGAGCGTCTGGTGGCGCGGCGCGGAGCCTTCGTCGGCGTGTTCCTTGGCGTATCGATCCTGTCGCTCAGCCTTTACGCCATCGCTGGCCGCGACTTCTTCCCGGAGATCAAATCCGGTGAGTTGCAGATGCACATGCGCGCGCCTCTGGGAACGCGTATTGAGGTCGCCGGGCGTATCGCTACGCTGGTGTCCGATCGTATCCATCAGCTGCTACCGGGTAAGGTTGAAGACGTCGTCAGCAACTGCGGTCTTCCGGAAGGCCCTCATAACCAGGCGTTCATTCCGACCCCGACCGTTGGAACGCAGGATTGCGATCTGACGATCACGCTGACGAACGAGGAATCGCCCGTATGGGACTACCGGACCACTCTGCGTAAAGGGCTGCGCGCCAGCTTCCCGGGCACGGAATTCACGTTCCAGCCCGCCGATCTGACCGCGAAAATCCTGAACTTCGGATCTCCGGCCCCGATCGACATCAAGGTGTCCGGTCCGCATCTGCAGGACAGCTATAAATACGCACTGGATCTGGTCAGCCGTCTCAAGAAGGTGCCGGGCGCAGTCGACGTCTCGCTGCAGCAGACAATGTCCACCCCGACGTTGTTCGTGCAGGGCGATCGCAGCTTTGGTCTTTCGACTGGCGTCACCGCGGGTAACTTGGCCGACAACGAGCTGATGACGCTGTCCGGAAGCTCGGTGGTTGATCCGATGTATTGGTATGATCCGGAATGGGGCGTGACCTTCCTTGTGAACACATATGTGTCGCAGGATCAGCTGACGCACCTGAACGATCTGCTGACGATTCCGGTCGACAAGGGCGATGACGACCCGAGCGGCAAGAACATGCAGCTGCTGGGCGCCATGAGCCAGATCAAGGCGATGGGCACGCCGGGCGAAGTCTCGCACTACAACTCGATGGCGGCCTTCGACATCTATGTGTCCGCGGAGGCGACCGACCTCGGCACCGTTCTAGGCGGCGTGAAGCAGGTTGTCGCCGACACGGCGAAGGATGTGCCCAAAGGCGGCGCGGTTGATGTCGAAGGTCAGGCGACCACGATGCGCAGCGCATATGTTCAGCTCGTAGGCGGCCTCGTGGTGTCCATTGCGCTGATCTATCTGCTGATCGTGGTGAACTTTCAGTCCTGGGTAGATCCGTTCATCATCATCTCGGCCCTGCCCGGTGCTCTGGCAGGCATCGCCTGGAGCCTGTTCCTGACGCACACGCACCTGTCGGTGCCTGCCCTGACCGGCGCGATCATGTGCATGGGAACGGCGACGGCGAATTCGATCCTGGTCGTGTCTTACGCCCGAGAAAGACTGGAATTGCATGGCGAGCCGTTGAAAGCCGCCGTGGAAGCCGGGTTCGGTCGTATCCGTCCGGTCATCATGACCGCGCTGGCCATGATCGTGGGCATGATCCCGATGTCGATCAGCAACTCGCAGAACGCACCGCTTGGAAAAGCGGTCATCGGAGGGCTGATCGTGGCGACGATCTCGACCCTGCTGTTCGTTCCCTGTGTTTACGCAATTGTCTATAACCGTCGCACCCGTCTCAAGGAGTCCGTCTGATGGCTTCCTCCACCACTCGCTCTGTCTTTCTGGCCGGAGGTTGCGTCTTCGCACTCTATGTAGGCTGGCAGGTTTTTGATCGTTTCCATGCGATCACGGAACTTCGCGCCGAAACAGAGAAGAACGCCGTCCCCGACGTTCAGGTCGTTAACCCGGCCCCCGGTCCGAAGACCGTCTCTCTTACGATACCGGGCACGCTCGACGCATGGTATCAGGCCCCGCTTTATCCGCAGGCCTCTGGCTACGTGAAGATGTGGTACAAGGACTATGGCGCAGAGGTTAAGGCTGGCGATGTGCTGGCCGAGATCAACGCGCCCAGCCTTGACGCCCAGTACGCGCAGGCGAAAGCAGACTTCCAGGCTGCAGAGGCGAAGTTCAACCTTGCGACCGTCAGCGCCGATCGCTGGCACAACATGGCGAAGTCGCAAGCTGTCTCCGGGCAGTCCGTTTCGGTCGCTGATGCGAACCTGAAGTCCAGCCGCGCTGAGATGGAAGCTGCGCAACATAACGTCGCGCGCTTCGACGCTCTTGAAAAATTCAAGACGATCGTGGCGCCTTTCGACGGCGTGGTGACGTCGCGTGACATCAACGTGGGCGATTACGTCAGCAGCGGCGGCGGCGAGCATGGCTCGAACGGCGACGCCAGCCAGATGTTCACGGTCGCGGACATGCACAAGATGCGTCTGTTCGTGTCGGTGCCTGAAGTGTTCTCTTATGTCCTGAAGCCGGGCATGACGGCGGACATGACGGTGCCGCAGTTCCCGCATCAGGTGTTCAAGGCGAACTTCCTGACCATCGCGCGTGGATATGACCCGAACACACGTACGGCCGTCACCGAATTCACCCTCGACAACGACGACCACAAGCTGTGGCCGGGCACCTTCGCATCCGTGAAGCTGACGGCGCCGGCTGAAGGCGGCGTGTTCGAAGTGCCGACGTCGACGCTCGTGTTCCAGGAAAAGGGGATGCAGGTCGTCGTTGTGGACGCGAACAACAAGGTGCATTTCCGTAATATCGAAGTCGGACGCATGGCCGACACGACGACCGAAGTGATCAGCGGCATCCAGCCCACCGATCGCATCATCAAGAATCCGCCGGCCGATCTTCTGGACGGCGAGGAAGTTCACGTCGTCCAGCCGATGAAGGGTTATGACGGCTCTTCTGAAGAGATCGAAGGATGAGCTTTTCCGCTTTGAAGTCGACGCTGACGGGCTGCTGCCTGCTGGCGCTCGCGTCGGGTCTTTCGGGGTGCGATCTCGCACCCAAATATGAGGCCCCCAAATTTGTCGTGCCGGCCAGTTGGGGAGGGCAGGCGCCCTTCGCGGTAGCGACGCCGGCGGACACGCAGCTTCCTTCGGATTGGTGGACGCTGTTTGGCGATCCCACGCTGAATGGACTGGAAAAGCAGGCGATCAGCCAGAACGCCGATCTGCAGGCGACGGCTGAACGCTTCATTCAGGCGCGCGCCCAGGTGATGAACGCGCGTTCCGATCTGCTTCCGCATTTCGGTCTCGCCTTCGGCGCTTCCGACAACAAGCAGTCTGCTGACCGCCTGTTCCGCTACAAGGGCGCCATCACGCAAACTGATGAGTATTACAGCGGGCTTGCGTCGTGGGAGCCCGACTTCTGGTCCGAAATCCGTAACCGCGTGCGTATGAGCAAGGCGGCGGCGCAGGGCAAGGCCGCAGATTTTGCAGCCGCTCGCCTGAGCACCGAAGCGGAGCTTGCGAGCGACTATATCGCGCTGCGCGGTTATGACGCGCAGGACGCGATCTACAAGCAGTCGATCGCATATTATCAGCGCGCCGTGGATATGACGAAGACGCAGCTGGACAATCAGGCGGCGCCCCGTCTCGATCTCGCCCGTGCGCAGAACCGTCTTTACGTGACGCAGGCGCAGGAGCTGGATCTGCAGGCGCGACGGCAGGTGACGGAGCACGCGATCGCCATTCTGGTGAACGTGGCCCCGAGCGCTTTCCACATCGCGCCGCTGCAGGACTTCCGCTTTCCGATCGTGAACGTGCCCGTTGGCGTTCCGTCCGAACTGCTGCAACGTCGTCCGGACATCGCCTCGGCCGAGCGCGAGATGGCGGGCGCAAACCGCCAGATCGGCGTGGCGCGCGCAGCGTTCTATCCGCATATCTCTCTGAATGCGCTTGGCGGTTTTGACGCCAACGGCTTCACGTTGGCGAATCTCGCCAACAGCATGTGGTCGTATGGAGCTTCGGCGTCGCTGCCGTTGTTCGAAGGCGGCATGCGACGTGCTGAGCTGCAGCATTCGTGGTCGGACTACCGAGAGACGCGCGATAAATATCGCTCCACTGTTCTCTCAGCCTTCCGCGAAGTGCAGGACGGTCTTTCGAAAACCGTGCTTCTTCGTCAGGAAAACGAGCGTCTGAAGAAAGCGGTCGACACCGCCATGCAGATGCAGGACATGACGATGACCCTCTACAAGGGTGGGCTGTCGCCATATCTTGACGCCATCGTCGCGCAGGAAGCGGCGCTGGATGCGCGAATATCGCAGGTTCAGGTGGACATGCAGTCCGTGCAGGCGACGGTTGGCCTGATCCGCGCCGTAGGCGGCGGATGGAGCGACAAGCTGCTGCCGACGCCTGACCAGACGATGACGTTCGACATCTTGCAGTATAACAAGGTCGATCATCCCGAGCCCGCTGGCGGAATTGACGTGCCGCATGACACGACGGGATCGGAAAATCTGGTGACCGGGGGCGCCATCGGCCCGCAACCGCAGGCGCACTGATGAGACATAAGGCGAGGTGTGGTAACGTGTTGGCCGCATTCTCGCCTTATTCTCGTTTTCTTCTCATATCGACCGCAGCTCCGTCCCGACGGCTCGCGTAACGGTCGGTGGCAGACGGAAGGAAGCATGATGGATCGTCGTTGGAGCAGGCCGTTGTCTTGCGCGGCGATGACCATTCTGCTCGGCGTCGCAGCCTGTAGCAGTTCCAGGCCGGGTGGTTCGCCCAGTCAGTGGGGGCAGGGGAATTATACTCCGCCCGGCCCGTCCAGTGACCCTTGGGGGCCTTACATCCGGGAGGCCGCGAGTCGATTCTCCGTGCCGGAGGCCTGGATACGGGCTGTGATGAATCAGGAATCCGGCGGCCATCAATACATGAACGGGGAACTGACGCAGTCCGGCGCGGGCGCCATGGGGCTGATGCAGTTGATGCCCGCGACATGGTCCGACCTTGCTGCCAATAATAGCCTGGGCGACGACCCGTTCGATCCTCACGACAATATTCTGGCTGGCGCAGCCTATATACGGCAGATGTACGACCGATTTGGCTCCCCCGGCTTTCTCGCCGCCTATAACGCGGGTCCGGGGCGCGTTGAGCAATATCTGCAAAACGGCGGGTCTCTGCCTGACGAAACGGTCAACTACGTGGCTTCGATCTCTCCCCATCTGGGCGACGCCACGCCGACCGAAGCGGGGCCGGATTCCTATTCGGCGCCTGTTCAGGTCGCCAGCGCTGCGCCCACGCGCGTTACGGCGCCTCCGCCGACGACACCGGTCGGGGATCTTTCCCGGACTGCAGACGGTTGCCTGCGTAATCCGGACGCCGCCTACGACCCGAGCGGCTGCCTTATGGATCGTGACACGCCGCATCCGGATCCCACTCCGGCTGCGGAGCCCGCTTACGTCGCACCAGCCTACGCCTCGGCGTCCATGCCAGCGCCAACTCCCGTGGCGACGCAGGCTCTGCCAGTTGAACTCGCCAGCTATGTTGAGCCATCTTCGGCGCGACCCCGCGCTGTTGCGCAACCGCATTATCTACCTGCGGCTCCGGTCGTCGCCTACTCGGGCGGGCAATGGGCGGTGCAGGTTGGTGCGTTCTCGTCAGATTCCGAGGCGCGTCAGGCGCTTCGTCATGCGCAAGCCATTATCGGCGGGGCGTCCGGCAGGTTGGCTTCGATCGTGACGAGAGCGCCGTCGGCGTCCCGCTCGCTCTATCGCGCGCGTCTGACAGGGTTCGCGGCGTCTGACGCTACGGCGGCGTGCCGCGTGCTGCACACGCATTCCGTGGCGTGTTTCACGGTGCCCGTCTCCACCTGATCTGCTCTTCATTGTGGGCAGAGCAGGAATCAGTCGCCGGGAAGCATTGTCGCCCGTCCCGGCCTCGGCTAGACCCGCGCCTTTCGAATATCCCCGCGCACAAGCGCGGTGAAGCGGCGAGGGTAAGAAGTATGGCGCGCAACCGGGTCCGGAAAGGGCGTCCGCTCGACGGCTGGCTGGTGATCGACAAGCCGACGGATCTGACGTCGACGGCGGTTGTCGCCATCGTCAAGCGGGTGTTCAACGCCCAGAAGGTCGGGCATGGCGGCACACTCGATCCGCTTGCGACCGGGCTGCTGCCCATCGCGCTAGGCGCTGCGACGAAGACCGTTCCGTACATAATGGACGGCACGAAGCGGTATCATTTCACGCTTCGGCTTGGCGAAGCCCGCGATAGCGACGACGCCGACGGCGAAGTGACGGCTACGTCCGACGTGCGCCCCACTGACGACGAGCTCCGCGAGGCGACGAAGGGCCTGACCGGCGACATCATGCAGGTTCCCCCGGTTTTCTCCGCTTTGAAAGTTGCGGGGGAACGCGCCTACGACATGGCGCGCGACGGTCGTCCGCCGGAGTTGCCCCCTCGTCCCGCGCGCGTCGATCGTTTCGAGCTGATCGACCGGCCCGACGCAGACCACGCCATCTTCGAAGTCGAATCCGGCAAAGGCGTCTACATGCGTTCCCTCGCGCGTGACGTCGCTCTGGCGTGCGGAACCGTAGGACATATCGCTGCCCTGCGCCGCCTTCGGGTTGGCCCGTTCACAGAGGCTGATGCGATTTCTCTGGACAAACTCGTCGCGAGCGCCGAAGAAGCGCCTGCCTCACCGGAACTGCTGCGTCCGGTCGCGACCGCGCTGGCCGACATCCCGGCGCTGGCCCTGACCTCCGACGAAGCGGCTCTTCTGTTGCATGGACAGGCGCTCGGGCTCCTGAATCTCATGGGACGTATCCCTGAGACTGGTCCTGACGCCGTCGTGCGCGCGATGGACGGTGAGCGTGTGCTCGGGTTGTGCCGCCTCGAAGAAGGATGGCTGCAGCCCGTGCGCCTGCTTTAACTTTTGTTCTGGAGACGATGATGTCGATTACGGCTGAGCGCCGCACGGCGCTGATTGAAGAATACCGCACGAACGCGACCGACACGGGATCGCCTGAAGTTCAGGTCGCGATCCTGACCGAGCGTATCAACAACCTGACCGAGCACCTGAAGACGCACGCGAAGGACTTCCACTCCCGCCGTGGCCTGCTGGTCATGGTCGGCAACCGTCGCAGCCTGCTCGATTACCTGAAGCGCAAGAGCCAGGGCCGTTACGAGACGCTGATCGGTCGCCTCGGCCTCCGTCGCTGACGGCTGGCCGGGTCGGGATCACAGAGCGCCGCCGATGTCCGCGCGCTCCGTGTTTCCCCGACCCGGCTATTCCTGTTATGGCTATGCGCCGAGGCCCCGAATGCGGGTTCCTCGGTTTTTTATCATCCGGCGACAGGGCCGGAGCCAACATACGCCTCACCCCGGTAGTCTGAAGGTTACCCGGCATGCTGCGGCGTTTCAGGCCACATGGCGCTCTGACAATCCTCTCCGTCAGCCACCATGCCGTCCGAGACGCTGTCCCGACAGCCGGAAACCAAACATGGCGCAGGTCGAGCCTCAGGCAGGCTGGCGCCGCCGGACGACCCGGGGTTGAGGTAGTCACAGTCCGAAGGGCCTGACAAAGCATGTTCAATTATTTCCGCAAAGAAATCGAATGGGGCGGCCGGCCCCTTATCCTCGAAACCGGCAAGATCGCACGTCAGGCTGACGGCGCCGTCGTCGCCACCTACGGCGACACCATCGTGCTCTGCACCGCCGTCGGCGCGAAGAGCGTGAAGGCCGGGCAGGATTTCTTCCCGCTGACCGTCAACTATCAGGAAAAAGCGTACGCGGCTGGCAAGATCCCCGGCGGCTTCTTCAAGCGCGAAGGCCGTCCCAGCGAGATCGAGACGCTGAATTCGCGCCTGATCGACCGTCCGATCCGTCCGCTGTTCCCGGAAGGGTTCCTGAACGAGGTCCAGATCATCACGACCGTTCTCTCCCACGACATGGAGAACGATCCGGCGATCCCGGCGCTGATCGGCGCTTCGGCGGCTCTTACGCTGTCCGGTATTCCGTTCTTCGGCCCGGTCGCGGCCTGCCGCGTCGGTTATGTGGACGGCGAATACGTCCTGAACCCGACGATCGAAGAGACCAAGGGCAGCGAGCTTGATCTCGTCGTCGCAGGCACGTCGGAAGGCGTGCTGATGGTCGAATCCGAAGCGAACGAACTGTCCGAAGCCACGATGCTTGGCGCCGTGACCTTCGGTCATCAGGCGTTCCAGCCGGTCATCGACGCGATTATCTCTCTGGCGGAACACGCTGCGAAGGCGCCGTGGGACATGCCGGAGCCGTCCAAGGAAGCCATCGCCCTTCGCAAGAAGGTCGACACCCTTGGCCGCAAGCTGCTGACCGCCGCCTACAAGGAGAAGGTCAAGCAGGCTCGCTACGAGAAGATCGCCGCCGCGAAGAAGACGGTCATCGAGAAGCTCGTCGCCGCCGATCTGAACGCCGACGCCGCGAAGCCGATGCTGAAGGATCTGGAGGCTTCCATCGTGCGCGGTTCGGTGCTGAGCACCGGCCTGCGCATTGACGGCCGCGACCTGAAGACCGTGCGTCCGATCGTGTCGGAAGTCGGCATCCTGCCGCGCGCTCATGGTTCGTCGCTCTTCACCCGTGGCGAGACGCAGGCGCTTGTCGTCGCAACCCTCGGCACCGGTCAGGACGAGCAGGTGATCGACGCACTCGAAGGCGAATACCGCACGAACTTCATGCTGCACTACAACTTCCCTCCGTATTCGGTGGGCGAGTGCGGCCGCACGGGTTCGCCGGGCCGCCGTGAAATCGGCCACGGCAAGCTGGCGTGGCGTGCGGTTCACCCGCTGCTGCCGACGAAGACCGAATTCCCCTACACGATGCGCGTGGTTTCCGAGATCACGGAAAGCAACGGCTCGTCCTCAATGGCGACCGTCTGCGGCACGTCTCTGGCGCTGATGGATGCGGGCGTTCCGCTGAAGCGTCCTGTGGCGGGCATCGCCATGGGCCTGATCAAGGAAGACGAAGGCTTCGCGGTTCTGTCTGACATCCTTGGCGACGAGGATCACCTCGGCGACATGGATTTCAAGGTCGCAGGCACAGAGAAGGGCGTGACCGCTCTTCAGATGGACATCAAGATCACGTCCATCACGCCTGAGATCATGGAAATCGCGCTCGATCAGGCGCGCGGCGGCCGCCTGCACATCCTTGGCGAAATGGCCAAGGCGCTGACAGAAGGCCGGACGGACGTGTCCTCCACGGCGCCGAAGATCACCACGATGAGCGTGCCGAAAGAGAAGATCCGCGACGTGATCGGCTCCGGCGGCAAGGTCATACGCGAGATCGTCGAGTATTCCGGCGCGAAGGTCGATATCGGCGACGACGGCACGATCACCATTGCGGCGATGTCCGACGAGCAGGCGCAGAAGGCGATCAGCCGCATCAACGGCATCGTCGCCGAGCCGGAAATCGGTCGCATCTACGACGGCAAGGTCGTGAAGACCGCCGATTTCGGCGCCTTCGTGAACTTCCTCGGCGCGAAGGATGGTCTGGTTCACATCTCCGAGCTGGCGCAGGGCCGCGTGGCCCGCACGACGGATGTCGTGAAGCAGGGCGACGCCGTGAAAGTGAAGGTCGTCGGTTTTGACGATCGTGGCAAAGTAAAGCTGTCCATGCGGGTTGTGGATCAGGCCACGGGCGCCGACATCAGTGCTGAGGTCGGTGATCGGCCTGCGCGCGCGCCTCGCCGCGAAGACTGAGCGGAGTCCAGTCTCCGGTGTAGGGCGGGCGTTGTGACGAAGCGTCGCAGCGCCCGCTTGCGTATAGCGTTGCGGCGGAAGGCGCGTTAAAGACGCCGCGAGCTTCAATTGTGCAAGAATTAACGACAGGGCGGCCATGAAGGCGATCAATGCGGTTCGAGTTGGAGGCGTCGATGTTTTGCCGCTGGTGGAAGGCGGCAAGGGCGTTTCCGTGTCGACCGGCCTTTCAGCGGGAAGCTGGGCGGCGGCTGGCGGCGTCGGAACCGTCTCGCTTGTCAACGCTGACAGCTACGACGAGGACGGTCAGCCCGTTCAGCAAATCTATCGTGGCCGGACACGGCGCGAGCGGCACGAGGAACTGATTGACTACGCCATTCGCGGCGGTATCGCCCAGGCGCAGATTGCGCATGAGCAGTCGTCCGGAAAAGGGCGTGTCCACGCCAACATCCTGTGGGAAATGGGCGGCGCCGAGCGTGTTATCGCTGGCGTTCTGGAGGGCGCGAAGGGGCTGATTCATGGTCTGACGTGTGGCGCCGGCATGCCTTATCGTCTGTCCGAGATCGCGGCCCGTTTCGGCGTCCATTACTACCCGATCGTCTCCTCCGCGCGCGCATTTAGCGCGTTGTGGAAGCGGGCTTATAACAAAACGGCGCATCTGCTCGGCGGCGTCGTCTACGAGGATCCGTGGCGCGCGGGTGGTCACAACGGTCTGTCCAACACTGAAAACCCGCTCAGCCCGGAAGACCCGTATCCGCGTGTCGTCGCTCTGCGAAAGCTGATGCGGGAGTTCGGGCTGGGCGATACGCCAATCATCATGGCTGGCGGCGTCTGGTGGCTGGAAGAATGGCAGGACTGGATCGACAACCCGGAACTCGGGCCGATCATCTTCCAGTTCGGCACGCGGCCGCTTCTGACCAAGGAAAGCCCCATTCCGGAAGCATGGAAGCAGCGTCTGCTGACGCTGAAGGAAGGGGACGTGTTCCTCAACCGCTTCTCGCCCACCGGCTTCTATTCTTCCGCCGTGAACAACAGCTTCCTGCAGGAACTGCGCGAGCGGTCGGAGCGGCAGGTGGCGTTTTCGCCGGAGCCGGTAGGCGAACATGTCGCCGCGTATGGCGTCGGCGCCCGCAAACGTCTGGTCTTCGTCACGCCTACAGATCTGGAGCATATCCGCGCCTGGGAGGCTCAGGGCTTCACCGAGGCCATGCGGACGCCCGATTCAACGCTGATCTTCGTCACGCCGGAGCGGGGCCGGGAAATCGTCACCGATCAGGTCGACTGCATGGGTTGTCTTTCGGAGTGCCGGTTTTCCAACTGGAGCCAGCGTGAGCCGGAGTTCAGCAACGGCCGTAAGGCCGACCCGCGCTCTTTCTGCATTCAGAAGACGCTCCAGACCATCGCGCACGCGCATGGTCCCGATCAGGAACTGGTGGCTGACAACAACCTTATGTTCGGCGGCACCAGCGCATGGCGCTTCGGGACTGACCCCTTCTACTCGAACGGCTTCGTCCCTACGGTGAAGCAACTGGTCGAGCGGATCATGACGGGCCGCTGAACGACGGAAACCGGAAAAGCTCGCCGCTGGAGCGCGGCGAGCCGAATGGCTCCCTCGGCGTTCTTTCTGCCGATAGTGAATTTGAAGAAATCGCCTGTCGCCATGAGATGTCGGAGCGCGGTGGCGTAGATTTTCTTCGTTGGAAAATCAAAAATTTTCTGCGTATCGAGAGTAACACAGCGGTCTATGCTGGGCGACCTTTCGTTCTCAAGCAAAAAATACCAAATCTTCCGCGGGAGATAGCCGCAGGGCACGTAGTAAGTGCGTCTGTGCGAGGTGACTCAATTTGTAATAAGGGTGCGAACTTCCCTTGAAGCATTGGGGTGTTGCGGGAAGCTTTGCAACAGACACAGTAAACGCATGCTCCGCTATGGCGCTATCCGGCCAAGGAGCGGCTTGCTGAATTGAAGGTGCTTTCAATCCCAAGCGTCGGAGCCATATTCGTGCGCCAACGCGAAAGGATATGGCTTGGCCGTGCCTGACGCTGTTGCTGAGTTGCGACATGGCGCCGCAGGGTGCGCTCCAGTCTCTAAATTGTGCATGAGAATAAGAAAGGTTTTCATTCGTATTATTGTAAGAAATTTTGCGAATTGCACGTTTGTTCAGTAAAAGCGTAGGCATGCGCAAATTCTCAGACCTCTCCGATCAGGAAATTCTTGCCCTCGCAATCTCGAACGAGGAAGAAGACAGTCGCATCTATGCAGACTTCGCTCATGCGCTTGCGGAGAACTACCCGGACAGCGCCAGCATTTTTAGCGGAATGTCGGCGGAGGAGGACGAGCATCGGCGGGATCTGATCGACGCTTACACCGCACGTTTCGGGTCCCACATTCCACTAATCCGTCGTCAGGATATTCGTGGGTACATTCCCCGCAAGGCCGCGTGGGAGCTTCGCACCAGAGGCATAGAGACCATTCGCGGTTACGTGAGCGAGATCGAAGCCGACGCGGCCAGATTTTATCGTGAGGCTGCGCAGAGGACGACGGACGCCGCAACACGCCGTCTTCTGGGCGATCTGGCGCAGGCCGAAGATACGCATGTGGGAGTGGCTCGGGAGATAGAGGAGCAGCGTCTTCCCCTCGAGAAGCGGGACGCCGAGGATCAGCAGGCCCGGCGGCGCTTCGTTTTACAGATCGTTCAGCCCGGTCTCGTGGGGCTTATGGATGGTTCGGTCTCGACGCTGGCGCCGGTGTTCGCAGCGGCTCTGGCGACGCACGCCCCACGGAACGCCTTTCTGGTTGGCCTCGCGGCGTCTCTGGGCGCGGGCATATCCATGGGATTCGCGGAGGCTCTGTCCGACGACGGAAAACTCTCCGGACGAGGCGCGCCGCTGCTACGTGGGCTGGTGTGTGGCGCGATGACGACGCTCGGCGGCATAGGGCACACGCTGCCATTCCTGATCGGTAATTTCGCGACAGCCATGGCGGTGGCCATGGGCGTCGTAGTGGTCGAGTTGATCGCGATAGCCTGGATACGCTGGAAGTATCAGGAAACGCCGTTTGGTTCGGCCATCGTGCAAATCATTTTCGGCGGTCTGCTGGTTTTCATCACTGGCGTGTTGATCGGCAGCGCCGGATGATGTTTCGGCGCGTTCATTGTTCCGCCACGATTTTCGGTTCCTCTCATCGACGCGACCTTGACGGGCAGGTCTGATCTCGCCTGAAACAGGGTTTCGTCGGGGCTGCCTGACGCGGAACGGTGTTCCGGAGATCGACGGGAGTACAGGGCTGGTGTCTGTTGAATTCGCGGATCTGGCGGCACCCAGACCCGGCCTGGGCGCCGTAAGACCCTCGCTGATCCAGAAAGTCGCCGAACAGGGCGCGGGTCTTGAGGGCGTCATCAAACTCTGGTTCGGAGAGCCGGATCGGGTCACGCCGAAATTCATCCGTGACGCGGCGACTGCGGCGCTTGATGACGGACATACATTCTATGTTTCGAATTTTGGCGTGCCGCCGCTGCGACAGGCGCTGTCAGATTACAACGCGCGTCTTGGCCGTGACATCGGGGTGGAGCGGATATTCGTCACGTCGTCGGGCGTCAATGCGATTCAGCTTGTGTGCGACGCGCTCCTTTCTCCGGGCGATCGGGTTGTTCTGCCCGGCCCTTACTGGCCCAATTTAAGCGGCATTCCAGCCGTTCGCGGCGCGGAAGTCGTGTCGCCGGATCTGACGCTCGATGGGGAGGTCTGGCGGCTAGACATGGACGTGTTGCTGGACGCCATCACGCCTGAGACCCGGATGGTCATGTTGAACGCGCCGGGAAATCCCAGCGGCTGGATGCTGACCCGTGCTGAGCAGGAGACGATCCTCGCGCATTGCCGTCGTCTCGGCGTCTGGATTCTTGCCGACGACGTCTACGAGCGTGTCGTTTTCTCCGGAGACTGCGCACCGTCGTTTCTGGATATCGCGACGCCCGAGGACCGGGTCGTCTCGATCAATTCCTTTTCCAAGAACTGGGCGATGACCGGCTGGAGGCTGGGCTGGATCGTGGCGCCGCCGACATTGTTGCCGACGCTCGCGATGCTTGGCGAGTACAGCATCTCCTGCGTCGCCCCCTTCATCCAGCACGCCGGCGTCGTAGCGCTTCGCGATGGCGAGGCGTTTCTGGCTGAGATGCGCGCACGGTACCGCGACAACCGAGATCTGGTGGTTGAGCGCCTTCGCGCCATTCCGAGGCTGCAAGTCCCCCGGCCGGAAGGCGCCATGTACGCATTTTTCCGTGTCGAAGGCTGTGACGACAGTTTTGCTCTCGCGTTGGATCTGCTGCGCAAGGAGCGTGTCGGACTTGCGCCGGGCGTCGCTTTCGGGCCGCGCGGCGAAGGGTGCCTGCGCCTTTGTTTTGCGGCGGAAGCCAGCGTTCTTTCCGAAGCGTGCGACCGTATCGGCGCTTACCTCTCACGACAGGGATAATCCTATGCGCCGTCGGATTTTTACTCGCCGTTCGTTGTTTTTGCTGGCTGGACTGGCGATGTCCCCCGCAGCCTTGGCTCCTGCACGCGCCGAGGTGACCCTGACACCCGCCGACAAGGGGTGGGTAGGTCGAATTCAGGAAACACTGAACCAGATCACCACCTTGCGTGCGCGGTTCGAACAGATCGCACCAGACGGGCAACGGACGACGGGCGTCGTATGGCTGTCACGGCCGGGTCGCATGCGGTTCGCCTACGACAAGCCAAGCCCTCTGCTGTTGGTGGCGAATGACGGAAAAGTGGTCTTTCGCGACGAGCAACTGGATCAGACGACCGAAATCCCGATAGACCGCACGCCGCTCGGGCTCTTGCTGGGCGCGCACATCGTGCTCTCGGGAGACGTCACCGTGACCGGCTTCTCGCATGAAAATGGTCTGCTGCGTCTGTCGGTCGTCAGGACGGCGACGCCGGGAGAGGGGACCCTGATTATGTTCTTCGACGAAAAGCCGCTCGCCTTGCGGTCCTGGATCGTCGTGGATGCGCAGGGGCGACAGACGCAGGTGTCGTTGTCTCAGATCGTCCCCGGCGTGGCGACGCCTGATGCTCTTTTTGCACTTCCTCACGCTGAGTGAGGGCGGCTGCCACAGTTTCATGTCAGCTCGTCGTGAGGCAGGGCGTTGTTTCGTTCCAGTCAGGGTTGGTCCGCACAAACTCTTGTCGAGCGCCCGGCGTTACATTCGATAAGTCAAGGAGGTATCATGCGACGTTTTGGAAACGCCATTGCCGTCGCTGCGCTGCTGGCGCTCAGCGGGTGCTATTACGGGGATTACGAATATCGCCCCTCCGGCTGGAACCAGGGCTGGTATTACGGGACGTATGGCGGTCACCGGGGCTGGTATGACAACGGCGGCGCGTGGCGCGGTTGGCACGGCCGCGGCGGTTGGCATGACGAACGTGGACGAGGCTGGCGCGATCCGCGTTGGCGTGGGGGCGGTCGCTGGCGCTGAAGCCGGTTCGGGCGTAACGGCGGCCGAGTGTTGTCGTAATTACCGTGGTTCCGCCGCGTTTATCCAGCGTCTCATGCGGATGACGGCTGATTGAGGGGCAAGCCTGGAGAGGCCTCCCTCAAGCGAGTTTCGAGATGCGGGTTCGAGACGCCGCGCAGAGGCCGCCGTACACAGTAGCGTATGGTTCTCTGTGTTTTATCTACTCAGGTGTCGGCGGTTCGCGCCGGGATGGGCTTTCTGCGAGAAGCCCCTCTCCCGCATGCCGACACATGAACTCGGTCGCGATCAGCGCTCCTTGTCGAACCGTCGCGGTCGGCTCTGGCGTTTCGGCGCGGTCGGCGGCATATAACCACGCATGAAATTACGCTTCGCGCCCAGCCCCACCGGCATGCTCCATGTCGGCAACGCCCGTCAGGCAATCGCCAACGCCCTGTTCGCTCGCCGTCACAAGGCGGCGTTCCAATTGCGCATCGACGACACGGACACGGCGCGGTCGAAAGAGACCTATGCCGAGGCCATTCGCACCGACCTGTCGTGGTTGGGGATCGAATGGAGCGAAACCTTCTCCCAGACCGAACGACTGGACCGATACGCGGCCGCGATCGCGACGCTGAAGCGTTCGGGGCGGCTGTATCCGTGCTTTGAGACTGAGCAGGAACTGGCGGCGAAGCGCGAAATGCGCATCCGCCAGCGCAAGCCGCCCATCTATGACCGCGCCATGCTGAAGATGACGCACGAACAGCGGGCGCAGGCCGAAGCGAACGGCAAGGTTCCTTACTGGCGCTTCCGCCTTTCCGACGAGATCCGCGCCTGGGCCGATATGGTCATGGGGTCATGTTCGGTGAAGCTGACCGCGATCTCCGATCCGGTGCTGGTGCGTGCGGACGGGACTGTCCTCTACACTCTGGCGTCGGTCGTCGACGATCTTGAAACCGGGGTCACGCATATCATTCGCGGTGAAGACCACATCACCAATACCGGCGTGCAGATCGATATTGCCGAGGCGTTGGGGGCGCGCGCTGACCGTTTCCGGTTCGCGCATCTTCCGCTGCTGCTGGACGAAGGCGGCGGCAAGCTCTCCAAGCGGTTCGACTCGCTTTCGCTGAAGACGTTGCGGCAGGACGGCGTGGAGGCTTCTGCACTGGTGTCCTATCTCGCGCGTCTTGGCAGTTCGGATGATCCGGAGCCTCTGGATTTCGACACTTTGGCAGCGTCCTATGACCTGTCGCATATCTCGAAATCCGCCGCACGTTTCGACATGCGTCAGTTGCTTGCGCTGAATCGCCGGGTTCTGGCGCAGACGGCCTTCGAGGCGGTGCGCGACAGGCTGCCCGAAGGCGCCACCGAAGCGTTCTGGATCGCTATCCGCGGAAATATTGAGTTGTTCTCGGAAGCGCGTCACTGGTGGGACGTCACCCACGGGGATATCACGCCGCCGGTGCAGGACGAAGACAGGGCCTATTTAGCCCAGGCTGTAGATCTTTTGCCGCCTGAACCCTGGGACATCCAGACCTGGGCGACGTGGACGGCGGAAGTCAAGGCGGCGACAGGCCGCTCGGGCAAGGCCCTGTTTCGTCCCTTGCGGCTGGCTTTGACGGGTGAGGAACACGGTCCGGAGTTACGGGATCTGTTGCCGCTGATCGGCGCCGATCGCGTTCGCGCGCGTCTGACCGTAGGGGGCTGAGGCGCGCAGGCGACGTTTCTCTTCTGTTCGAACTGGTGAGGGGGCTACGTCGCTCATAAGGCCGGGCGGACGCTGTGTGGTCGACGCCAGTATGCGTCGTTTCCGGGCATAGTCCGTTTTTTTTTGCAAAGGCGGCGGTCGCTTCTGGCTACCCTGCCTAATATACAAAGTATTTTCAAAAACTCGTCTAGACGGCGTGGTTGTGTATGATCGGGACGCGGCTGTCCCCAGTCGTTACAGCCCTTCAATCATGATGTTCGGAACTGCGTCTTGCCGCGCACGCCCAGAACGACTTCTTTCCAGCCTGTGTCACGACGCACAGATGCGTGACGCAGGTGAGCGCTCATGAAAATTGACTCGGGGCGACTTTCTACAGTCTGCTACGCCCATGATCGAGCCGACGCCGACAGGGGACGCGCAGCCGACGGGAACGACAGTCTTTGCGTTCCCGAACAGGCAGGTGCTGTCGCGTCACGACGCGGCGCGATATCTCGGCGTGACGCCTCTCTGCATGCGACTTCTGACGACAATGCGTTGTGGGCCTGAGATGTTTTCGCCGGGCCGATTTCGTGTCGACGCGCTGGATCATTACCGTGCCGGTCTGTTTGAGCGGGCGGGATTGTCCTTGTCAGAGGCCGAGCGGCGGCGGAACGGGCGGAAAGCGTCGGTCGAACAGTTGCCGCCCGATCCCTTTGTGGAGATGGCCGCGCGGCAGGAACTGCGGGAGGCGATTACCTTTGTAGCCGGGCGAGCGGCGATAGGGCTGGGGCTGGCGATCATCGTGCTGTCTCACACACCCGTCTGGAGGCTGTTGCGAAGTGCCGTGTAACAGGCGGAAAGCCGCCCGGGACGCCGGTTGTGTTTGCCCGGTGCCGTGCGGCCGGCGATAAGCCGTTCGCTTGCCGTCTTTTCAGGTGCGTGGTCGAAGGAGTATCCTACCCCCGCGTGACCAGTCAGGATCGATCCATGAAGCGTAGACCGTCGTTCCGAGTTTCGTCGAAGAGCGTCCTGATTGCGTGTCTTCTGACCGCCGGGTGCGGCGTCACAGGCCCGTTTCAGGTTGTGGCAAGCAACCAGTATGTGGCGTCGACCGGTCGAATCATCGACGTCACATCAGTAGATGGGCGCGAAGTTCCGCTGCAGACGATGGTGGTCTTGCAGCCCGATTGTTCGTCCGCCGGGGCGTCGGTCATTACCGTGGATAGTCGTCCGTCCAACGGGACGGTGGATATCCGGCCGGGATCTTATTACTCCGCCTATCCTGCGTCCGACAAACAGCGATACGCCTGCAACATGAGTAAACATGCAGGCGTCGCTGCGGTCTATCGGCCGAATCCCGGATATCACGGAACCGACCTGACGACGCTCTCGACGACTGGACCTGAAGGCCGCAGCTTCTCGCGTACCTACCGTATAGCCGTTCAATAATCTCGGCGGTCTCGCACATTATTTCGTTCCCGCGTTTGCGCAGCGGGAGCAGGGTGACGTCTCAACAACGGTCGTAAGCGACATGGCCGAGATTCATGCGGGTCGCCGGGAGCCCCCTGTTCGTTCTTCCGTTTCAGCAAAAAAACGACTGCTCAGGCGCCATGACGGGTGATCTCGCGTCGATGCGATTATCCCCGTTCTGTTCTGAACATTGTCTCCTCGTAGCTGTTCGTAGATAAGGCCCCAGCCCTTTTTTTAACGAGCATCCTCATCCGATCAGCCGTTTTCGTCTGATCGAGAAATTCTCTGGCGCTCTGGCGGGAGCGCTCCATCTAGACGGGCGCCCTCCAGGGGCAGGAGCTCCTGGCGGGGTAGAGAAAGAACGGCGCTTCCGAAAAAAACGCCGTTCTCAAGAGGCTTCTTAGCCCGGCAGTCCGGCTGGAGTCGGGTGCTCGAGAATGTCCAGAATGGCGGCGCTGGTTTCCTCGACCGACCGACGCGTGACGTCGACTACGGGCCATCCATGTCGGGCGCAGAGGCGCCGCGCCCAGAGAAGTTCGGCGCGCACTTCTTCAGGATCGACGTAGCGCGATTCGTGCAGCGCCATATCCATGCGCGACTTTGCTGGCACCATTGACGACACGCGGGTGCGCCTGATCTCGACAAGAGAATCCGGATCGATCGTAAGGCCGATCACAGGAATTTCGAGAGAGAACAGCTCGTCCGGCAAAGGGCGTTCCATGATCAGAGGAATGTTCGCCGCCTTGATCCCGCGATTCGCCAGATAGAAGCAGGTCGGGGTCTTTGAAGACCGCGAAACACCGACAAGAACGACGTCTGCTTCCTTCAGTTCACGGGCCTGCTGCCCGTCGTCATGCTCGACGACGAAATGCATGGCGTCGATCCGGCGGTAATAATTGTCGTCCATCACGTATTGCCCGCCGGGGCGCCCGGAGGCGTGGGAGCCTGTAACGTCCTGCAGCAACGTGAGCGCCTGCGTCATCACGTCGAGCAATCGCACGCCCAGCCGCGCGCAACCTTCTTCAAGGTGCTGTTGCAGGTCCGGTTCGGTCAGGGAGGACAACACAGGTCCGGGAGCGCTGGCGATGCCTGTCAGGGCCCGCCGCAACTGGTTGCGGGTGCGGATCAGGTTCCAGTGCTGAAACTCGAACTCGTGTTCAGGGAACTGGGCTACGCAGGCGCGAAGCATGGAATCGAGGGTCTGACCAGTAGCGCCGGAGACAAGGTGGAGGAGGATGCGTCTGTGGGGCATGGGACTATCAACAATGTTGGCTGGACGAACGCCCGTCGTGCCCGGATGTTTGCGCCAGGCAGGAGAGATCAGCGGAAACGTCCTGTTGTGAACTGGACGAAAACAATCAGAGAAAACGTGAACCCCTGACGAAGAAGGGCGGCGCTTGCGCGCCGCCCTTTCCGAAAAAGCGTCAGTTCACGCCGATCAGGCTGGTACTTCCGCCGCTTTGCGACGCAGTAGCGCCGCCTGCGCCGCAGCAAGGCGTGCGACAGGCACGCGGAACGGGGAGCATGACACGTAGTCGAGACCGACCTGTTCGAAGAACGCGATCGAGTCCGGATCGCCGCCGTGCTCACCGCAGACGCCAAGCTTGAGAGACGGCTTGGTGGAGCGGCCACTCTCGGCGCCAAGGCGAACCAGTCCGCCCACGCCTTCGCGGTCGATCGACACGAACGGGTCTTTCGGCAGGAGGCCGTGATCGACGTAGTAGGGGAGGAACGAGCCTGCGTCGTCGCGCGACAGGCCGAGAGTGGTCTGCGTCAGGTCGTTGGTGCCGAACGAGAAGAAGTCGGCGACCTCGGCGATCTGGGCGGCAGTGATGGCGGCGCGGGGCAACTCGATCATGGTGCCGATCAGGTATTCCAGCGTCGTGCCCTGTTCGCCGAACACGGCCGCGACGACGTCTTCCGCAGCCTTGCGGGTGCGGTCGAGCTCGGTCTTCATGCCCACCAGCGGAATCATGATCTCAGGGACGATGGCTTCACCGGTCTCACGGGAGACGAGGATCGCCGCTTCCATGATCGCGCGGACCTGCATCGCGTAGATCTCCGGGTAGGAGATGCCGAGGCGGCAGCCACGATGACCGAGCATCGGGTTGGCTTCTGAAAGCGCGGCGCGACGGGCGCGCAGGGCTTCGACGCTCTGGCCCAGCGCCTTGGCGATGTCGACCAGCTCGGTCTCGCCATGCGGCAGGAACTCGTGCAGCGGCGGATCGAGCAGACGGATCGTGACCGGCAGGCCGGACATGATGCGGAAAAGCGACGCGAAATCGTCACGCTGGAACGGTAGCAGCGCGTCGATAGCGCGGGCGCGGGCTTCCGATTCGTCAGCCATGATCATCTGGCGCACATGGCCGATGCGGTCAGGGCCGAAGAACATGTGCTCCGTGCGGCACAGGCCGATGCCTTCGGCGCCGAACTTGCGGGCGGTCTCCGCATCGTCCGGGGTCTCGGCGTTGGCGCGAACGCGCAGGCGGCGAACGTCGTCGGCCCAACCCATCAGCGTGCTGAAATCGCCGGACAGGGTCGGCGGAATGGTTGCGACCTTGCCGACATAGACAGCGCCCGTGCCGCCATCGAGAGTGATCCAGTCGCCAGCCTTCAGCACGTGGCTGCCAGCGGTCAGCGTCTGCGCCTTGTAGTCGACGTGGATGCTGCCCGCGCCTGCGACGCAGACGCGTCCCATGCCGCGCGCGACGACGGCGGCGTGGGACGTCATGCCGCCACGCGTCGTCAGAACGCCGCGCGCAGCGTGCATGCCGTGTACGTCTTCGGGGGAGGTTTCGATACGGACGAGAATGACGTCCTGACCCTGCGCCGCACGCTCCTCGACTTCCTCAGCCGTGAACACGATGGCGCCGGCCGCTGCGCCGGGGGAGGCGGGCAGGCCACGAGCAAGCTGCGTGCGCTCGGCGTTCGGGTCGAGCGTCGGGTGCAGAAGCTGGTCGAGCGACGCAGGAGGAACGCGCTGGATCGCCTCTTCCTGCGTGATCAGTCCTTCGAGCGCCATGTCGATGGCGATCTTCAGAGCCGCCGCCGCCGTGCGCTTACCCGTGCGGGTCTGCAGCATGTAAAGCGTGTTGCTCTGTACGGTGAACTCAATGTCCTGCATGTCGCGATAGTGCTTTTCCAGCAGATCGCGGACGCGCAGGAGTTCGGCGTAGGCTTCTGGCAGGACGATTTCCATCGGCCGCTGTTCGGCTGCGGCGCGAAGCGCTGACATCGGCTGCGGGGTGCGGATGCCGGCGACGACGTCCTCGCCCTGCGCGTTCACAAGGTATTCGCCGTAGAAGATGTTCTCGCCGGTCGACGGATCGCGCGTGAAGCAGACGCCAGTGGCGCAGTCTTCGCCCATGTTGCCGAAGACCATCGCCTGCACGTTGACCGCCGTGCCCCAGTTGGCCGGAATGTCATGAAGGCGACGGTAGGTATGCGCGCGTGGGTTCATCCACGACCCAAAGACGGCGCTGACGGCGCCCCAGAGCTGGGCCTGCGGGTCGGCGGGGAAGTGCTTGCCGGTCTCGCGCAGCACGATTTCCTTGTAGCCCTCGACCACGTCGCGCCAGCTTTCGGCGGAGATCGCGGTGTCGTCGGCCACGTTGAGCGTGCGCTTGCTCTGCTCCAGGAGGTCTTCGAAGCGGTGATGGGGGACGCCCATCACGACCGAGCCATACATCTGGATGAAGCGGCGGTAGCTGTCCCACGCGAAGCGGGCGTCGCCGGAGGAGCGCGCCAGACCTTCGACGGTTTCGTCATTCAGGCCGAGGTTGAGGACGGTGTCCATCATGCCGGGCATGGAAACGCGGGCACCGGAGCGCACGGAGACCAGCAGCGGCGCGTTGGCGTCGCCGAAGGTCAGACCCATCGCCGTTTCGATGCGGTGGAGCGCCGTCGCGACCTGCCCGGCGAGGTCGTCCGGATAGGCGTTGCCGTTCTCGTAAAAGGCTGAGCAGACTTCAGTGGTAATCGTGAAGCCCGGCGGTACGGGCAGCCCGATGGACGCCATTTCTGCAAGGTTGGCGCCTTTGCCACCCAGCAGATTGCGCATCCCGGCGCCGCCCTCGTTAAGGCCTCCGCCGAAGCTGTATACCCATTTCGTCATGACGAGCGCTCTCTCCGAACGCGACGTACGCCTCCCAACAGCCCTCGGACCGGGGAGGGACTGAAAGGAAGACACGCGTCGCTGGGATTTAATATTATGTCGACTAACGTGTTTCGGTCCCGGTGAAGCATGATGCCGGGAAAGCGACGTTGCGGCAACTCACGTTTTTGGACGGATATATTTCGTTGTAAGTCGCCTTTTTGGCGTCACATTTTCGCCGTGGGCGTTTCCTCAGGCTGGAGGAAGGCCCGCAAGCGTCCGCCACCCTGCTTCATCGACTGTTTCGACGCCCAGCTCTGCTGCTTTTTTTGCCTTTGACCCGGCGTCGGCGCCGAGCACGACCAGACCGGTCCTTTTGGACACGCTGTCGGTCACCTTGGCGCCCAGACGCTCGGCCGTCGCGCGGGCTTCCGGCCGGGTCATGGTGAGGAGAGAGCCCGTGAACACGATTATCTTGCCAGCCAGACGGCCGCCGGTCTCCTGAACCTCGTCCTCGATCGTCAACTGTGAGGCCAGATCGTCAAGGGTCGCGCGGTTATGCGGTTCGGCGAAAAACGCGACGATTTCCTCGGCGATCGTCGCGCCGATTCCGGTGATTTCTCCCAGTTCCTGCCGCGCCTCCGACCCGATGATGGCCGCCGCAAGCATCTGCTCACGCCAGCGCGTGAAGGAGCCGTAATGCCGCGCCAGAAGCTTGGCGTTGCTTTCGCCGATGCGTCGGATGCCGAGGGCGTAAATGAATCGGGGGAGAGGAATCGTTCGTCGCGCTTCGATGGCTTTCACCAGGTTGCGCGCGGAGGTCGCGCCCCAGCCTTCCCGCTTCGCGATTTCGGCCTCATGCGCGGGCAGGCGGAAGATATCGCCGGGGGCTGCGATCAGTTCTGCGTCATGAAATTCTCGGACGCTGCGGTCGCCCAGACCGTCAATGTCGAACGCTCCGCGCGAAACGAAATGAATCAGTCGTTCCACGACCTGCGCCGGACAGGTCAGGCCACCCGTGCAACGAAGTACGACTTCGCCGGGCGGTCGTTCCGCCGTTGCGCCGCATACCGGGCAATGATCTGGTATGACGAAGGGCTCGCCACGCTCGCGATCAGGCTCCGGCACGACGCCGAGAATCTGCGGGATCACGTCGCCTGCGCGCTGAAGCTGCACCAGATCGCCGATGCGCACGTCCTTGCGCGCGATTTCGTCCGCGTTGTGCAGCGTCGCATTCGTCACCAGCACGCCGCCGACGTTCACTGCCTCCAGCCGCGCGACCGGCGTCAGGGCGCCGGTGCGACCGACCTGAATTTCGATGTCGAGCAACCGCGTCACAGCCTGCTCGGCCGGGAACTTCCACGCCACGGCCCAGCGGGGCGCACGGCCGGCGAAGCCCAGACGCTCCTGCAACGAGAGATCGTCGATCTTGTACACCACGCCGTCGATGTCGTAGGCGAGGGTCGCGCGATCCCGCGCCATACGTTCGAAAAACGGCTCAGCCTCTTCCTTGCCAGCCAGCCGCGCTGACAGCGGATTGACGGTGAAGCCCCATTCCTTGAGCTGTTCGAGATACGCCCAGTGCGACGCCGCCACCGGGGCTGACGCAAAACCCGCCGCGTAGGCGAACAGGGACAAGGGACGTTTCGCCGTGATCTTCGGGTCAAGCTGGCGCAAGGAGCCTGCTGCCGCGTTGCGCGGATTGGCGAATTCTTTCTGTCCGACCTCCGCCTGCGCCGCGTTGATGGCGAGGAAGTCGGATTTGGCAAGAAACACCTCGCCGCGAATCTCGATCAGGTCCGGCGCGGTCCCGCGTAGACGTAGCGGCAGGTCGCGCAGCGTTTTCAGATTCGCCGTGACGTCTTCGCCCTCCGTCCCGTCGCCACGCGTCGTGCCGCGCACGAAGCGTCCCTTCTCGTAGGTGAGGCTGATCGAGAGTCCGTCGATCTTGGGTTCCCCGACGAAGGCGAGCGCAGCAGTGCGCGCGTCGTCGAGCCCGAGGAAGCGGGCCGCCTTTGTCACGAACGCTTCGAATTCCGCTTCGTCGAACACGTTGTCGAGGGACAGCATGGGGACGAGGTGCCGGTGTTTGCCGAATGCGCCATCCGGCGCCGCGCCGACGCGAAGAGTGGGGCTGTCGACGCGCATCAGATGCGGGAAGCGCGCCTCGATCGCCTCGTTGCGGCGGCGCAGCGCGTCGAATTCGGCGTCGGAGACTTCCGGCGCGTCGTCGGCGTGATAGGCGTGGTTGAGGCGCGCGATCAGCGCCGCAAGCCGCGTCAGTTCTTCTGCGGCGGCTGCTTCGTCCAAAATTTCGACCGGCGTGTCGTCATATCCCGCCATAACTTTCAGGTCCTCATAACTCTCTGGCCCCGCACGCTCAGTTTCTCGCGTCCAGAAGGCTCGCGGCTGCGGCCCGCGCGGCGTCCGTGACGACGTCGCCAGCCAGCATCCGCGCAATCTCTTCCTGTCGCGCATCTTCCGGAAGGGGGGCGGCGCTGGTCTGCGTGCGACCTGCGCTCACTGTCTTGCCTATTCTCATGTGATGGTCGGCGCTGGCCGCCACCTGCGGTGAATGCGTGACCGCCAATACCTGCATCGACCGCGCCAGACGGCGTAACCGCTCGCCGATCGCAGCGGCGGTCGCGCCACCGACGCCGGAATCGATCTCGTCGAACACGAGCGCGCCGATGGAGGAACGGCCAGCCAGCGCCAGGCGCAACGCCAGCATCAGACGAGATAACTCGCCCCCTGAGGCCACTTTTCCCAACGGTCCCGGCGGCTGACCGGGGTTCGCGGCGAGCAGGAACACGACTTGCTCCAGTCCGGCGGCGCTCCATTGTTCGGGGGGCATCGGTTGCAATTCGACGACGAAACGCGCGCGCTCCAGCCGCAGGGGCTTCAATTCCGTCACGACAGCCGTCTCGAGTTTACGGGCTGCGCGAGTGCGGGCCTCAGTCAAGGCTGCGCCTGCCGTCGAGAACGCCAGACGGGTTTCCGTTAAAGCCTCTTCCAGCGCCTCGATCCGTGCCGTGCCTGTTTCCAGCGCAAGAAGCCGGGCGCGCAGGTTTTCGAGGTAAGCAGGCAGGTCCGCCACCGTCGTTTCGTGCTTGCGAGCGGCCGCGCGCAGGGTGAACAGCCGTTCCTCCGTTTCTTCGAGCAGACGAGGTTGCACGTCCTGATCCGCGACGAGGCGCGTTAACAGCCCTTCCGCGTCGGCCAGTGCGGCCCCGGCGGCGTCGAGCGCGTCGAGCGCCTCCTGCGCCAAGGCCTGATGTGGCTCGGCCTCCGCTGCGTTTTCGTCTTCGCTTGCAGTGGTGGGGGGCGGGAGCAGCTTCTGCAACGCGCGGCTGGCGGCGCGCAACGCGGCGCTTGGTCCTGCATTGCGGCGGTCGCGGGGCGTCAGTTCGGCGAGGGCGGCGGCCACGGCTTCCGCCCGTCGTTCTCCACGTTGCAGCGCGAGGCGCTGGGCGGCGAGTTGCACTTCCTCGTCGGGCTGGGGAGCGAGCGCGCCGAGTTCATCGACCGCATGGCGGAGCCACTCCTCCTCCCGCGCTGCTTCCGCGATGTCTCGTTGCGCGCTCTCCAGCGCTTGCCGGGCCTTGCGCCATTCGGCGAACTTGCGAGCCACGTCGTCGCGCAGGCGTGGCGGAACGCCGAAGGCGTCCAGGAGATCGCGATGGGTAGCGGAATCGGCGAGGCCCATCTGTTCGTGCTGACCCTGCACTTCCGCCAGCGATCCGGCGATCGTCCGGAGAAGCCCCACGCCGATGGGCTGGTCGCAGACCCATGCGCGAGAGCGGCCATCCGCAGCGACCGTGCGGCGCAGCACGATCGGCTCTCCGGGTTCCGCGGTCAGGCCCTGTTCCGTCAGGAGCGTGTAGACCTTGTGGTCCATCGCGACTTCAAAACTGGCCGTCACCCGAGCTTCTGAAGCGCCTGAACGGATGAGCCCGGCATTGGCGCGTTCGCCGAGGGCAAGCCCTAGGCTGTCCAGCAAAATCGATTTACCCGCACCTGTCTCGCCGGTAAGCGCGGTCAGGCCGGGATGAAATGGAAGATCGAGAGCCTCGATCAACACGACGTCACGAATGGAGAGAAAGCTCAACATGGCGGAAGCTGTTTTCCCTCCCACGGCGGCCGCGCTTTTTTCAAATGTGTCCGCCTGATCGAATCTGGCGACGGGGTCTGAAGCCGAAACGCATTGTGACCGGGCGGAGCCGTTCAATCATGTTGGGTCGTTCCGACGTTGCTGCTCTGTGCCAAAGCGTAAGCTGCACGACGGTCACCCGGTTAGATGAGATAAAGGCGTCCTGCAAACAGAGAGTCAGGACGTCTTCGCCAATATTGAGACTTCTGAGGTCACGGTCTGTGGACCAGCGACGCCGCTCAAAACGGCGGCGGCCAGCCAAGGGAGCCGTGAATGGATGTAACCGAGGTGTCCTGTGGCTGGTCATGCCCGGAAAACCGCCGCCGCTGTTATTGGGCGGACGTACCCGGCACGGTCGCGCGCGTAATGGTCGGCCGGCGCGGCGTCACGGTTCCGGTGGGCGTCATGCCGTCGGCGGAGGGAAGCGTCTGGGCGGAGACGCCGCCGACCGGCGCGGTGGACAGGGACGGCGGCGCGTCTGCACGACCGACGCCGCGCGCCGCTGACTGGGCGGGAGTCTCCGTGGAGCCCGCTTTCGTGTTCGGCTGCGCGCCGACTGTCGTCCCCGGCGTCGGGATATTGGGGCCGAGCAGGCGATATCTCTTCAGGTTGCTGTAGGCGTATCGATACCACTTGCTGCCCGGGTAGTTGTAGGCGAGCACGGCTCCGGTCTGGCGCGCCTGATCGGTCAGGCCGAGCCGGAGATAGACCTCGACCAGCCGTTCGAGGGCTTCGGCTACGTGGTTCGTGGTCTGGTAATCCTGCACCACGTGCTGGTAGCGGTTCACAGCGCCTTCGTAGTTGTGCTGCTGCTGATAATACCGCCCGACGAGCATTTCCTTACCGGCGAGATGATCGCGGCAGAGATCGATCTTGAGCTGTGCGTCGCGTGCGTATTTTGACTGCGGGAAGCGGGCGATGACGTCTTCGAGGCGACCCATGGCTTCCAGCGTCAGTTGCTGATCGCGCTTCACGTCGGCGATCTGCTCATAATAACACAGGGCGAGCAGGTAGAACGCATAGGCGGAATCGGCCGATGTCGGGTGCAATTCGATGAAGCGGTCGAGTTGCTGCGCGGCTTCGGGATATTTGTCCTGCAGGTAGTAGGCGTAACCCTCCATCAACTGGGAGTTCGCCGTGTAGCCGGAGTAGGGGTAGTTCTGCTGCAACGCCTCGAATTCAGCGGCCGCGAGGCCGTAACGGTGCGTGCGAAGGGCGTCCACGCCGTTGTTGTACATGGTGTCGGGCGCCGCGAGTTCCGGCGGCTTCTGCTGTTCGTTCTTGAACAGCGAGCAGCCTGTGAGGAGCAACGACAAACCGCCATAGGCGGTGACTCCGGCCAGCCTCGTCGACATTTTATTGGGTATGCGCGAGGACGGTTTTGCCACGTATCTGCTCACTCAGGAAAACTCAATTTGCGGCTGCGCTTATAACACGGATTGTCGACGCGCATAGGCGTCGGGATCCCGCGATGGCGGAGAGAGCGCCTGCGGGCAGCGCTTTCCGAAGCTGAGGAATTTTCGGCCGCTGGCCTTCAGGCCGCGGCGCGGCGCGGCGCTGGCTGGCGGTAGGTCGGGCCGGGTCCGGCCCAGCGCCAGGCGAGTGGATCGGCGAAGAGCGCGCGCAGCAGGCGGTTATTGAGGCCGTGCCCGGATTTGTGTCCAGTGAACCGTCCGTGCAGCCTTGCTCCGGCGAGGTAGAGATCGCCGACGGCGTCCAGCATTTTGTGACGAACGAATTCGTCAGGCGCGCGGAGACCTGTCGGGTTCAGGATCGCTTCGTTTTCGACGACAATCGCGTTGTTCAGGGAACCGCCGCGAGCGAGGCCAACCGCGTGGAGAGCTTCTATTTCCTGACGGTTGGTGAATGTCCGCGAGAAGGCCAGCTCACGCCGAAATCCGGACTGATCAAGGGCGAGGGACAGCGCCTGCCGTCCGATCGCGCGGGCAGGGAAATCTATGCTCATCGCGAGCGAGAGGCGCTGTGGCGCGTCCGGCGAGAGTTGGGCGAAGGCGTCGCCCTCGTCGACGCGCACGGTCTTCAGGATTTCGATCTCGCGCCGGGGAGTTTCCTGAGCGCGGACGCCAGCGCAATCGATCAGGAACACGAAGTCGGCGGAGGACCCGTCGAGCACCGGAATTTCCGGTCCGTCGACGAATATGGATGCGTTGTCGATGCCGCACCCATGGAGCGCCGCCATCAGATGCTCGATCGTGGCGATGCGATTGCCCGGTTGCTCAGTCGCGCCGATGACGGTGCTGAGGCGCGTGTCGATCACTGCGTCGTAACGCGCAGGAATGGGAGACGCGTCGAGGTCGCTGCGGTGAAAGACGATGCCGGATCCGGCCTCGGCGGGTTCCAGACGCAGGGAGATATTACGGCCAGTATGAAGACCGATGCCGGTGCAGGAAATGCTCTTTTGCAAGGTCTGCTGCATAGATGCGCGCTCAGCGCTGCTGCGTGTGAATGACGCGGGCAACAGGCCAACTATCGTCTTGTCGGTATTGTGCAACGATCTGTCATCGTCTGCGATCCCGGCCACGAGATCGGCTTCTAGATTGAAGCTGTCCATTTTTTCTCTCTAGCGCGTCCGGATTTATCCAGATGTTCGGGCAGTCTTTGAAACAAAAATAGAGTTTTGCCTGCGTTGGTTCCATTCAAGGATTATTGCGGCATATTACGATCTAAGTTTCTGTTTTTACTTGAATAATTTTTCGCGCGTGAAGAGGGAGCCACGAGAGGCGAAACAAAACGGGGCCGACGACATATCGACGGCCCCGTCAGGGGTGAGCGGCGAAGCGCGTCCCGAACGCCATTGCGTAGGGGACGTTCGCGCCTGTCTTTAGGAAGGACGGCGCATGAAGGCAGGGATATCCAGTCCCGTGTCGTCGGGCTGGGCAGGACGCACGGTCGGAGCGACCTGAGCGTGCGGCGCCGGGTTGATCTGCGGCGCTGCGCTCTCGGGCGCGGAGTCGGCGCGGGGTTCGGCCTGACGACGAAGAGCGCCAGTGACCATGCCGAACAGGCTGCGGCCCTGCTGAGGCTCAGGCGCGCGGGCTTGCGGCGCCGGGCTGCGCGTCGCGTCGGTGAACAGGCCTGCACGCGGTGACGCCGGTCGGGCCGGGGCCTCCATATTGAAGTTCGGCGTCGGGCGCGGCGCTGACGGGTAGGTCGGCGCCACGAACGGAGCAGCCTCGCCGGTCATGGGTGAAGCATGAGCGCCGGAAGCTGGCGTCGCCGCGCGACCGACGGGTTGCTGCGCCGTGTTCACGCCATGCGCGAAACCCGGAGCCGTGGGGGCGGCCTGTGTAACGTAGGCGCCGTCCGTGCCGGTCGCGGCGACGGGGGGCTGCTCGGCGGCGACGTTATCAACCGCCAGACGCGGACGCTGCGTCGGGATGTCGATGCCCGTAGCGACGACCGAAACGCGGATCTTGCCATTCAGCGATTCATCGACAGCGGAACCGAAGATGATGTTCGCGTCTTCCGCGACTTCTTCGCGGATGCGGTTGGCGGCCTGATCGACTTCGAACAGCGTCATGTCTTCGCCGCCCGTGATGTTGATCAGCAGGCCGCGCGCGCCGCCCATCGACGTGTCTTCGAGAAGTGGGTTCGAGATCGCGGCTTCGGCTGCGAGACGAGCGCGGTCGTCGCCCTCGGCCTCGCCCGTGCCCATCATCGCCTTGCCCATCTCGGCCATGACGGTGCGAATGTCGGCGAAATCGAGGTTGACGAGGCCCGGGGCCATCATCAGGTCCGTGACGCCGCGCACGCCCATGTAAAGAACGTTGTCGGCCATCTTGAACGCGTCCTTGTAGGTCGTGCGTTCATTAGCCAGACGGAAGAGGTTCTGGTTGGGGATGACGATCAGCGTATCGACATACTGTTGAAGCTCGGCGATTCCTTCGTCCGCCGCCTTGGCGCGGCGCGGCCCCTCAAAGCTGAACGGCTTCGTCACCACACCTACCGTCAGGATGCCGCGTTCGCGCGCCATGCGCGCCACGATCGGCGCAGCGCCTGTGCCTGTGCCGCCGCCCATGCCCGCCGTCACGAACACCATGTGCGAGCCGTCGAGGTGGCGGGCGAGTTCATCGCCAGCTTCCTCGGCTGCGGCGCGGCCGATTTCCGGCTTCGCGCCAGCGCCGAGTCCCTGCGTCAGGTGCGGACCAAGCTGAATGCGACGATCCGCACGCGAATGCATCAATTGCTGCGCGTCGGTGTTGGCGACGACAAACTCCACGCCCTTGAGATCGGCGAGGATCATGTTGTCCACGGCGTTCGTTCCGCCGCCGCCCACGCCGATGACTGTAATCTTCGGCGTAAAGTCGGAGTGAGACTGGGGCGGCACGGTCAGGTTCAGGGTCATTTACGCTTCCTTGGACGATGATGCGGCGTCGTGACCGTCACGGTACACCCCGCGAATCGGCCTGTGAATCGAAAAAATGCGTGTCTAGGCGAACATATCAGACACGATCGCGGATAAACGATACCAGACGGTTCATAAATCCTGCCGGACGCTCTTCTGTAAACTCGATGTCTCCGAATGGGCGCTCGACCGAGGCCGCCCAGGCGAGGAGGCCTGCGGTCGTGGCGAAGGTCGCCGCGGCGCATTCTGCGGGCAGTCCGACGACGTTCATCGGCTTGCCGAGCCGCACGGGCCGGTTGAGTACGCGCGCCGCAACCGAACCGACGCCGTCCAGCAACGACGCTCCACCCGTCAGCACCACGCGGCCCCCCGCGAGTCGACCGAGACCAGCGCCGTCGAGACGGTCGCGGACCAGTTCGAAGGTTTCTTCGATTCGTGGGCGGATGATGTCGCCCAGCGCGGCGCGCGGCATCAATTCGAAACTCGGCGCATCGACGCCTGCACGCTCAATGCGGATCGACACGCCGTCGTCGCTGTCCCCCGACAGGTCTGCGTGACCATGCATGGTTTTCAGCCGCTCGGCGTTATCGGACGACGTGCCAAGTCCGCGCGCTATATCGCGTGTCACGTGCTCCCCGCCGACGCCGATCTGTGCGGTGTGGACCAGTTGTCCTTCTGCGAAGACTGCAAGAGACGTGGTGCCGCCGCCCATGTCGACGACAGTGGTGCCGATCATTCTCTGATCGGCGTCCGTGACGGCGAGGCCGGAGGCGAGCGGCGCGGAGACGAGCGCGTCGAGTTTCAGCTCTGCGCGGCCGAGCAGGGAGTCCAGTGTGCGCAGCGCGGTAGAGGCCGAATCGATGACGTGGAGCCGCGCCCGCAGTTGATCGCACAGATGGCCGCGCGGATCGGTTACGCCGTCGGTCTCGTCCACCGCGAAATCCAGAGGCAGCGTGTGAATGACCGCGCGCCCTTCGGACTGCGCTTTCATCCGCCCTTCGGTAACGATTCGCCGGATGTCGGCGTCAGTGATTTCGCGCCCACCCACGGGCCAGTGCACGTTGAACAACCGGCTTTCCGGTTGTCCGCTGGACAGGTTGACGACGACCTTGTCGAGAGAGCGGCCAAATTCGCGTTCGGCGTTGCCGACGACGTGCCGGATGATCGCTTCGGCCGCCCGGAGATCGACAACGGCGCCGTTCTTGACGCCGTTCGACCGTAGCCAACCGCATCCCAGCACCCGCAACGTTCCGTCGGGCTCGCCTTTGCCGATCAGGCAGGTGATCTTGGTCGAGCCGATATCAAGGACGCCAACCACCTCACGACGCCATGCGCGCGCCTGAGGACGGCTTTCGGAAGGCGGCAGGCCAAGCGGGCGCGAAGAATCGTCGCTCTCTCCGCGTCCCGTCGGGCGGCGACGTTCCGGACCTTTGCCGATGAGCGCCAGAGCGCCTGACGTTGAGGGAGTCTCGACGAGGTCGTTCATGCCGGCAGCCCTTCTTCCGTTGTGTTCGCGCGTCCGCTGCGTTCGCTGCTTCCGCCGGTCGTCCCGTTTTCTGCGCCGGGTTGTTGTCCGGAATGCGGCGTCGCCGCATCGCCGTGACCGTCTACAGGCGCAGCGCCCGGCGTGCTGTCGGGCGTTGGCGGAGCCTGACGCTCGCGGATGGTCAGTCGATCAGGCAAGCGCATGTCAATGACTTCAACCGGGCGATCAAGCAGTCCGAACTGCTTCTGCAGACGTTCAAGGCGATTGAGCGCAGCCTCTTCCTCAGCTTCAGGCAGTTGCACCACCGTACCGTCGCGCAGGCTGATCGACCAGCGGCGTTCGCCAACCAGAGTCGCAGCCGTCATGCGTGCGCTGACGTCTGGCGCTTTCGCGAGCGCGTCGAGCAGTTCCGCCGCGCTGTGCGCAGCACCTTCGCCCACTACCAGAGGGAGTTTCATGAACGCCTGGGCGTCCTTGCCGGTCATGCCCTTGTCGGGAACAGGTTCGCCGTTCCGGTCGATCAATACGAAACGACCTTTGTTCTGCCAGACGGCGAACGGCGGGCGTTCGACAAGGCGAACCACGATCAGGCCGGAAAGGTGCCGTTCGACGCTGGCGTGATCGACGAATGGCAGATCATCAAGGCGTTGCCGTGCTTCCGTCACATGAAAGCCCAGCATTGAGTCGCCCACGGAAACGCCAAGAGCCGTACGGATAGAGTCGAGACTTGTGAGGTTCTGGCCTTCGACCCGGATCGCCGTCACCTTCAGGGGAATGGCGGCCTCAAGCCTGTTCCTCAGCGGCGTCAACAGAGCGTCGTTGCCGTGAAACGAAAGGAATGCGAAGCCGCCAGCGCCGAGAATGCCGAACACGCCAAGAGTTTTCAAAAGACCCTTGCGACGTCGCAGAAGGAGCCCGATGCGCGATGGACGGTCCATGCGTGTCGAACGACGCCCGGTCGCGCCAGCGCCGTTTCCGGCGTTTGGTTGGGGTGAGACCGGGCGCTGGCTCAACGGCGACTTCTTTCGGCGCGACGCTCGGCCTCGCGCACCAGACGATCGCAGAGTTCCTCATAGGAAATTCCACAAAACGCCGCCTGCTCCGGTAGGAGCGAGGTCGGGGTCATGCCCGGCTGAGTATTCACTTCCAGCAGGGCAAGGCGTCCCGGTTCGTCGGGACCGCAGCCTGTGTCGTCGTAACGGAAGTCGGAGCGCGATGCGCCGGCACAGCCCAGAACCTTGTGCGCAGCGATGGCTATTTCGCAGGCGCGCCGGAAAATGTCAGGGTGGATCACCGCAGGCAGGACATGCCGACTTCCGCCGTCTCCGTATTTCGCATCGTAATCGTAGAAATCATGGCCGGTTGCGACGTTCGGCAAGATGTCCGTGACGGTCAGGGCCTGCGGCTCGTTCTCACCGTCGTCGAGGACGCCGACGGTGATTTCCCGACCCGCGATATAGGACTCCACCAGCGCGAGTGGCCCGTAGCGCCACGCGCTTGCGATTTCAGCGCGACGGTTCGAGCCTTCGCGGACGATGGACACACCGACCGAGGACCCTTCGTCCAGAGGTTTGACGACGTATGGCGCGGGCAGAGGATCCGCCTCTGCAAGCTCGGCGATCGTCACCGTTTTGCCGTTGGCCATTGGCAGGCCAGCGGCGATGAACAGCGCGCGCGAGGCCGCCTTGTCCATGGCTGTGGCGGAGGCGCGAATGCCCGAGTGGGTATAGGGAAGCCCCATCCACTCAAGCACGCCCTGGATGGCTCCGTCTTCGCCGAAGCGGCCGTGCAGGGCGTTGAACACGACATCAGGCCGTTGCTCGCGGAGCCCGGAAACCAGCGTCATGACGTCGTGGCCAGGGTCGAGCGGCGTAACTTCGTGGCCTACGGCCCGCAGCGCCTTGATGACTTCGCCGCCAGAAGACAGGCTGACCTCGCGCTCGGCGGAGGCGCCGCCGAGCAGCACTGTGACCCGTCGCATCGCGCTCATGCTGCGCCTCCAGTCTCGGTCGTTGGAATTCCCAGGCGCTTGATCTCCCAATGCAGCGACACGCCGGACTGTTCCATCACACGCTTGCGCACTGTTTCTCCCAGCGTTTCCAGATCAGCGGCTGTCGCGCCGCCTGTGTTGATCAGAAAGTTGCAGTGTTTTTCACTGACTTGCGCGCCGCCGATCGTCAGGCCGCGGCACCCGGCGGCGTCGATCAGTTGCCAGGCTTTCAGTTGCGAAGTCGCTGCGTCCGGGTTGCGGAACGTCGAGCCGCCGGTGCGCGCACGAACGGGCTGAGAGCTTTCGCGCGCTGCGCGCACGTCCGCTATGCGGGCTGCGATGTCGGCGCTGTCGCCAGCCGTGGCGCGCAGGCGCGCCCGAACAACGACAGAGCCGTCGGTCAGCGCGGAGTGGCGGTATCCGAACCTGAGGTCGCCTGCATGCAGCCTGACAAGGCCGCCGTCGCGCGTGACGATCTCCGCCCAGTCGAGCACGGTCGCCATGTCCGACCCGTAGGCGCCGGCGTTCATGCGCACCGCGCCGCCGATCGAGCCCGGGATTCCAGCGAGAAACTCAAGTCCGGCGAGCCCGGCTGCGGCGGCTGTCTCCGCAACCGTTGCATCCAGCGCCGCGCCGCCGACCACAAGCCCTTCCTCTTCCGTGACGATGGCGGCGAAGGCGCCGCCAAGGCGCACGACAAGGCCGGACAGGCCACCATCGCGGATAATCACGTTGGAGCAAGCCCCGAGAGTCGTGACCGGCAATTCAGGGGAGAGGCGGGACAGAGCCGAGGCGAGGTCGTCTCCATCCGCTGGCTGAAACAGGCAATCGGCGGGGCCGCCGACGCGGAACCAGCTGCGGGGGGCGAGCGGCTGTCCGAACGAGACCTTGCCGCGCGCGCCGCGCATCGCGTCGCCGAGCGCGTGCGCCAGCGTTCCGGCGGCATGGGAGCCTTCGGTCGTCGGGGCTTTTCGCAGGGCGAGCGCGTCCGTCATGCGGCGAAACCGCCTTTCTGCCCGCTCTGCAGGGCGGCGAGTTCGGAAGGCAGCGCCTGCGCCCAGTTGGTGATGGAACCCGCGCCCAGACACACGACATAGTCGCCGGGCTTGGCCATGGCGTTGATCATTTCGGCGAGGTGTGCGGGGTCGGTCAGCGGCACCACGGAGCGGTGTCCGCGTTCGCGTAGCCCTTCCACCAGAAAGTCGCGGTTCACGCCGTCGATGGGGGCCTCTCCCGCAGCGTAGACATCCGCCACGATTACGGAATCCGCGTCGTTCATGCAGGTGCAGAACTCGCCGAACAGCGTCTGGAGGCGGGAGTACCGATGGGGCTGCACGACGGCGATGACACGACGCGCGCCAGCCTGTCGGGCTGCTTTCAGTACGGCGGCGATCTCGACGGGATGGTGCCCGTAATCGTCGATCACTGTCACGCCCGCCGTTTCGCCGGTGCGGGTGAAGCGGCGTTTCACGCCGCGGAAGGAGGCGAGACCGGAGCGGATGGTGGCGTCGTCGATGTCCATCTCGGTCGCGACGGCGATCGCGGCCAGCGCGTTCTGGACGTTGTGGCTGCCGAGCATCGGCAGGCGGAACGGACCTGCCCGGCGTGAGCGGCGGCGGGTGCGGTCAGTGATCTGGACCTCGAACGTGGCGCCCAGCTTGTCGGTGATCAGCTTCTCCGCGCGCACGTCGGCCTGCGGCGAGAAGCCGTATGTGACGATCCGATGGTCGGACAGGCGCGGGATCATCTGCTGCACGGCCGGGTGGTCGATGCACAGTACCGCAAAACCGTAGAACGGCACGTTGGAGACGAACTGGTCGTACGCGGCCTCCATGGCCTCGGCCGATCCCCAGTGGTCAAGATGCTCCGGGTCCATGTTGGTGACGACCGAAATGACCGACGGCAGGCGCAGGAACGACCCGTCGCTCTCGTCGGCCTCGACCACCATCCACTCGCCTTTGCCCATGCGCGTGTTGGTGCCATAGGCCTCGATGATGCCGCCGTTGATCACGGTCGGGTCCAATTTGGCCGCTTCCAGCACGGCGGCCACCAGACTGGTCGTCGTGGTCTTGCCATGCGTGCCGCCGATGGCGACCGACCAGCGCAGACGCATCAGCTCGGCCAGCATTTCCGCACGGCGCACGACCGGAATCAGACGGCTGCGCGCCGCCACGACTTCGGGATTGTCACGGCCCACTGCGGTCGAGATCACCACGACCTGCGCCTGTCCGAGGTTGGCGGCGTCGTGGCCGATGGTCACGGAGACGCCTGCGGCGCGCAGACGGCGGACATTGGCGTTTTCCGACATGTCCGACCCCTGCACCTTATAGCCCAGAAGGTGCAGCACTTCGGCGATCCCGGACATGCCGATTCCGCCGATGCCCACGAAGTGGATGACGCCGATGGACAGCGGAAGAGCTCTCATACGTGGGACTCCATGGACAGGGCGGGCGAGCGACGTGCGTCGCCGGAAAGCGTGACGGATGAAGGGGAGCCGACGGACGGCGTTTGCGCGCCAGCGCCGTCCGGCCCGGACGAGTGGGGGTGGGCATAAGCGCTCGGCGGCGCCTGATGCAAGCTCGCTTCCACCAGGTCGGCCAGTCTTTCGGCGGCGTCGGGGCGGGCCAGCGTGGCGGCAGCGGCTGCCTGCGCCGTCAGCGTCTCCGGACTTTCAAGCAGGGGAAGCAGTGCCGCTGCGAGGGATTCCACTGTAAAAACAGGCTGCGGCATCAGTCGGGCTGCGCCGATCGTTTCAAGCGAACGCGCGTTGGCCGTTTGCTCGTCGCTTGCGGCGACGGGAAGGGGAACGAGGATCGAGGGGCGTCCGGCTGTGGCGATTTCCGCGACGGATGAACCGCCCGCGCGTCCGATCACCAGATGCGCGTCGCGCAGCAGGACGGGGACGTCGGAGAAAAACGACTCCACGCGCGCAGGTATGCCTGCGGCGGCATAGGCGGCGCGAACGCGTTCGGCGTCTTCAGCCCGCGCCTGCTGCGTCACATGCAGGCGAGCGCGCAGCGAGAGCGGCAGGGCGGCGAGGGCGGACGGTGCAATGTCAGAGAATACCCGTGCGCCGAGGGAGCCGCCCCAGACCAGAACCCGGATAGTTTCGTCGGGTGCGTGATAGGCCTCGCCAGCAAGCGCGGCGATGGCGGGGCGGACGGGCATGCCGGTCATGTGGGCAGTCGCGCGTGAGGGCAGTCCGGCGACGCTCGGGAAGGATGTCGCAACCGCGTCGGCGAAGCGCGCCAGAACGGCGTTCGCACGACCAAGCACGGCGTTGCCTTCGTGCAGGATGATGGCGGGGCGGTTCGTGCGCCCCAGCAGTCGCGCGCCGAGCAGCGGCGGAACGGAGGGATAGCCACCAAAGCCGACGACCGCCGACGGGCGCAGCGTGGTCATGACGCCGCGCGCAGCCCATGCGCCTTTCAGAAGGGCTAGCCCGCCGCGCAACGCGCGAACCGGGCCGCGCCCCGCCACCCCGGCGCCGGGAAGCACGAATTGCTCTGCGTCGGCGAAAACGCCCGTCGTGCGTCGCCCGGCGCGTGCGTCGGTCATCAGGACAACGCGGCGTCCGCGCGCCACCAGGGCGTCGGCCAAGGCCTCGGCCGGGAAGAAATGTCCGCCGGTGCCGCCTGCGGCGATTACGATCGGACCGTTTTCGTCACGCATGCTCATGTCGCCGCCTTCCATGCGCCGGCCGGGGTCGCAAGCGTTCGGCCAAGGCGGCTTTGCCGGACATGCTGGCGCGTGAGCGCGAGCATCATGCCGATTGTCAGCGCGACGGACATGGCGGACGAGCCGCCGTAGGAGATGAACGGCAGCGTCATGCCCTTCGTGGGAATGAGATGCAGCGTCGAGCCCATGTTAACGAACGCCTGCAGGCCGAACCCGGTGACGAGACCGGATGTCGCGAGGATCAGGAACGGGTCGTCTTCACGCAACAGGCGGAGGACCGTTCTGATAACGATTGTCGCAAACACCGCGATGATGAACAGGCAGATCAGCATGCCGTATTCTTCGCCCGCGACTGCGAAAACGAAGTCGGCATGCGCGTCGGGCAGCAGATCCTTGACGCGGCCTTCGCCGGGGCCCCGCCCCATCAGGCCGCCGTTGCCAAAAGCGCGGAGCGCGGTGTCGATCTGGTAGTGGTCGCCGACATTGGGGTGAAGGAAGCGTTCGACGCGAGAGCGGACGTGCGGGAAAATGAAATAAGCCGCAACGCCCGCGCCGCCCATCGCGCCAAAGCCGATGCCCACCAGCAGGATGTTGAGGCCGTCGACGAAAAGCTGCGCCATGAACACGGTGGTGATGACGGTGAGCATCCCGATATCAGGCTGCGACTTCAGCAGGACGAGAATGACCCCGTACCCTGCAAAAGCGAGCAACATTCCCGGGAAATACCGGCGCACGCGTCTCTGGGCGAGAAGCCACGCCGTGACGACCGCGAAACAGGGTTTGAGAAATTCCGAAGGCTGCACCGACATCATGGGAAGTGCGATCCAGCGGCGCGCTCCCTTAATCTCGATGCCGTGGACCAGAGTCATTGCAGTGGCGCCAATGGCCACTACGCATCCGATGAAGGCGAGGCGCATGACGCCTTTACGCGACAGCATCGACACGCCGACGACGATCAGACCCGCGATGGCCAGAAACATGACCTGCTTGAAAATGAACATGTTGCGCGAGGCGCCGATGCGCACCGCGACGGCGGGACTTGCCGCCAGCATCAGGATGTAGCCGAAACCGATGAGAGTTCCGACGCATGCGAGCGTCATGCGATCGACGCTGCGCCACCAGCGGCCGATCGATGAATTGTCGATGCGTGAAAGTCTGTTCATCGTTCCGGGAGCCCCGATTTGCCTTGATTCATTAGTAAAGCACGCGAAAGCGCAATGAAATGTAAACCTCGCGCTTCAAAGCCGGAAAATTGATCGAAACTGGCGCAGGCGGGCGACAGCAGGACGACTTCGGCGCCGCTGGCCTTCGCTGCGGCGAAGGCGGAGGGGACGGCGTGCTCCAGATCGCCCACGATCCTGTGCGCCACGCCATGGCGCGTCAGCGTTTCCGCCAGCATCGGGGCGTCGCGTCCGATCAGAAAAGCCTCGGCGACACGCGGGAAATACGGCGCCAGATCTTCGATCCCGCCCGCCTTGGCGATGCCTCCGGCGATCCAGACGATACGGTCGTAGCAGGCAAGCGCGCGGGCGGAGGCGTCGGCGTTGGTCGCCTTGCTGTCGTCGACGAACGCGACGCCGTCGGCGTTGGCGATCAGTTTCTGCCGGTGGGCAAGACCATCGAAATCTCCAATGGATTTGGCCAGCGCGTCGCGACGCGCGCCGAGACGAAGCGCCATCGCAAGTGCGGCGCAGGCGTTTTCGGCATTGTGCGCGCCTGGAAGGGACGCGCCCGGCGTTGCGATCAGGCCGCTTTCATCAACGATCCCGCCGTCATCAGCGTGAATGTCTGCGTGTTTATCGGTGGCCGAAATGGTTTGCACGGGAACGCCGCGCGTGCGCAGATCGGAAGCAACATCGTCGAGCATCGGGTCGTTAACGCCGATGACGGCAAGATCGTGTGCGCCCATGCGGTCGAAAATATGCGATTTCGCTGCGGCGTACCCGATCATGTCGCCGTGACGGTCGATGTGGTCGGGGCTGAGGTTCAGCAGGCACGCTACGTCGAAATGCAAGTCCACAAGTCGTTCCAACATGTAGGAGGACATCTCCAGAACATACACGCCGGAATCGGGCAAAAATGGGAGCGAAAGCGCGGCTGGGCCGAGATTCCCGCCTTCGGCGACAGGAACGCCGGAAGAGCGCAAAAGATGCGCGAGCAATGCGGTTGTCGTCGATTTTCCGTTCGTCCCGGTGACGCCAGCGAAGCGCGCTTTGGAGCCAGCCTTACGCACGGCCTGAAAAAGCAGCTCGGCGTCGGAGACGATGGGTACGCCTGCATCTCGCGCCAGCAACGCGACCGGGTGCGGTTTGGGCAAAATATGCGGAATTCCCGGCGATATCACCAGAGCGTCGAAGCCTGCCAGGGTGTCGAGCGGCGCCACAACGAGTTTGCCGGGCATCCCGGTTTCGGTTTGCGCCAGAGCGGCGCGGCCGTTTTCGCCGTCGTCCCACGCCTGCACCGTGGCGCCCATGCGCGCCAGAGCGCACGCCGCAGGGGCGCCATTCCGTCCAAGTCCAAGAACCGCGAAGCGGCGTCCAGAGAAAATGTCTGTCGGAAACTCCGTCATGCGCGTCCTGTCCTCACCGCAGTTTCAACGTGGCGAGGCCGAACAGGCCGAGAACGATGGAGACGATCCAGAAGCGGATGACGATCTTGGGCTCCTGCCAGCCCTTTTTTTCGAAGTGATGGTGCAACGGCGCCATCAGGAACACGCGACGCTTGGTGCGTTTGTACCAGAAAACCTGAATGACGACGGACAAGGTTTCGATCACGAACAGCCCGCCGACGATGCAGAGCACCAGCTCGTGCTTGACCGCCACAGCCACGGCGCCAAGTGCGCCGCCAAGCGACAGGGAGCCGGTGTCGCCCATGAACACCGCTGCCGGAGGCGCATTGAACCAGAGAAAGCCAAGGCCTGCGCCAACGAGTCCGGCGCAGAAAATCGCCAGTTCGCCGGTGCCGGGCACGGCGTGAAGTTGCAGATAATCGGCAAAGAGATGGTTGCCGACCAGATAGGAGATCAGCGCGAACACGAAAGCCGCGACGACGACAGGCACGGTTGCGAGCCCGTCGAGTCCGTCAGTGAAATTCACCGCATTGCCGAAACCGGCGATGGTTATCATCGCGAAGATCGGGAACGCGAAACCCAGAGGCAGCAGCAAATCCTTGACGAAAGGAAAGGCGACGTAGTTCGCAAGATCCGGCGGCATCATGCTTTCCATCCACCAGCCGGCGATCAGGGAGGCTGCGAATTCGCAGCCCAGCCGCGTACGTTTCGATACGCCGTCGGTATTGCGGCGGGAAAGCTTCAGGTAATCGTCGGCGAACCCGATGGCGCCGAACGCGGCTGTCACGAACAGCACGGCCCAGACGAACCCGTCCTCAAGGTCAGCCCAGAGCAATGTGGATGTGAAGAGCGCGATCAGGATCAGCACGCCGCCCATGGTGGGCGTGCCGGCCTTTTCCAAAATATGCCGTTCAGGTCCCAGAGCACGGATCGGCTGCCCTTCGCGCTGGATGCGGCGAAGTTCGCGGATGACCGGGTTGCCGAGCATCAACGCGATGGCAAGTGCTGTCAGGCACGCGCCACCGGACCGGAAGGTGATGTACCGGAACAAATTGAGCAGCGTCGTGTGCCCATGCGCGTGATGGGAGACCAGAAGATAGAGCATCAAACGGTCTCCGCCGCGCGCAGGGCTTCGACGATGACGCGCATGCGGGTGCCGAGGCTGCCTTTGACGAGAATGGCGTCGCCGCTGTGAAGGGCGGCGCGCACGATCGGCGCGAGCGTGTCGGAGTCCGCGCGCCATGCGCCCTGAAGAGACGACGGCAGGGCGTCGAAAAGTTCTTTCATATGAGGTCCGCAACAAAAAACGAGGTCTGCGCAGGCAGCGACCGGATCGACGAGGGACAGATGCTCGGCGCTGGCGAAGTCGCCGAGTTCGCGCATGTCGCCGAGGACGGCTACGCGGCGATTGGCTGGCGCAAGCGCCAGCACGTCGAGGGCTGCGCGAATGGCGAGGACGGAGGCGTTATAGCTTTCGTCGAGCAAAGTGACCCGGCCGTCCATGATGGTCGTGAGCGCCCCGCGTCCGGCGCCGGGAGAGAACGTCGCCAAAGCCTGCGCGGCCGCGGCGAGGGCGCGTTCGGTCGAGGTCCGGTCATCGGCGAAGTGCGTCGCGACGACGGCCAGCGCCGTCAGGGCGTTGCGCGCCAGGTGCAATCCGGGAGCGTGCAGCGTTACAGACGTCTCGACGCCTGCAATGTGAGCGACGAAAGAGCCGCTTGAAGAGGTGGTTGTGAAGCCACTGATCCGCGCTTCGCTTTTGTCCAGAAGGCCGCAGCGCCACAGGGAGACGTCGGCCGCGCGAGCGACCTCGTCAAAGATGTCCTGTCCCGCCGCGTCGTCCGGGACGACGGCGATGGAGCCGGGACGCAGCGCGGCGATGAGCGCTGCCTTTTCACGGGCAATGGCGTCCAGACCGCCCATATGCCCGACATGCGCAGAACCGATGGTGGTGATCGCCGCCGTATCCGGGCGGGCGAGGGCAGCCAGTGGCGCGATTTCGCCGGGATGGTTCATCCCGATCTCGATCACGCAGAACGCTGCGTCACGCGGAAGGCGTGCGAGCGTCAGCGGCACGCCCCAGTGATTGTTGTAGGATGCGACAGCGGCATGCGTCGGTCCAAGCGCGGACAGGGCGACGCGCAGCATCTCCTTTGTTGTCGTCTTGCCGACGCTGCCGGTTACGGCGGCGACCTTGCCTGCAAACCGGGCGCGTGCGTGGCGGCCCAAATCCCACAACGCCGCCATGGTGTCGGCGACCCGCAGCACGCGTGGGTCGTCGGCAAGGTCCGCTGGGTCACCATGCACGAGGACGGCGGACGCGCCTTTTTCAAGAGCCGCGCGAATATGTTGATGTCCATCGGATGTTTCGCCGACCAGCGCGATGAACAGGTCGCCTGGGGCAAGCGTCCGTGTGTCTATGGAGACGCCCGTGATGGCGATGTCGCGGGCATTGGCTGCATCCGGAAAAGATCCGTCGGTAGCCTCGATAAGTTCTGCGCCAGTCCACAGGATAGTCATGCCGCGCCCGCCAGTTCGCGTACCACGCCAACATCGTCGAATGGATGCACCACGCCGCCGATGGTCTGCCCCTGCTCATGTCCCTTGCCGGCGACGAGCAGCACGTCGCCCGGCTGGAGCATGTCGAGGCCAGCGGCGATGGCCTTCGCACGGTCGCCGATTTCGAGCGCGCCGGGCGCGCCGGCCAGCACGTCGTGGCGGATGTCAGCAGGGTTCTCGCTTCTTGGGTTGTCGTCTGTGATGATGACGACATCGGCATTGGCGGCGGCTTCCCGCGCCATCAGAGGACGCTTCCCGCGATCGCGATCACCGCCCGCGCCGAAAGCGACGAGCAGACGCCCGCGCGCGTGGGGGCGGAGGCTTGTCAGAGCCCGCGCCAGCGCGTCCGGCGTGTGGGCGTAATCGACATAGACGGCGGCGCCGTTGTCGAGCAGGGCCGCGCGCTCCATCCGGCCGCGCACGCCGCGCAATTGCTGCGCGTGCGTAAGGGCGTTCTCGACGCCAGCTTCGTCCCGCGCCGCCAGAGCGATTGCGAGAAGGATGTTGTCGGCCTGAAAACGTCCGGGTAGCGACAGGACAATGTCGTGATCACGACCGAAGGCGGAGATCAGGAGCCGCTGCCCTTCAGGTAGAGACTCCTGTTTCATAAGGCGTAATGTGTCGCCGTTCTCGCCGACAAGTCGCAAGGTCAGCCTGCGTTGTTTCGCGATGTCGCGGATCGCGCCCAGTGTTTTGCTGTCCATGTCGGCGTTGGCTGCCGCGATGGCTCCCTCCGGCAGCAGCGTGTCGAAAAGGCGTAGTTTGGCTGCGCGGTAGGCAGCGAGGTCGCCGTGGTAATCGAGATGATCGCGTGTCAGATTTGTAAAACCTGCCGCAGAAAGCTGAACGCCGTCGAGGCGGCGTTGGTCGAGTCCGTGAGAGGAGGCTTCCATGGCGACGTCCGTCACACCCTCCGCGCGAAGGGCGGCGAGACCGCGCGCCAATGTGACCGGATCGGGCGTCGTAAGCGACGGGATCTCGAACGGCAGCGTGAACGGCGCCTTCAAGCCAAGGGTGCCTAGGCTCGCGGCGGAACGCCCGGTCGCGGTCCAGAGCTGGCGCAGGAAATCGACTGTGCTGGTCTTGCCGTTGGTGCCGGTGACGGCGACCTGATGATCTGGTTGCGGCCCGGCGAACGCAGCGGCGAGTAGAGAAAGGGCGCGGCGTGCGTCTGCGCATTTTACGAGCGCCACGTTCGCCTGTTCGATATCCGGCGTGTCTGTCGGCGCGAGGATCGCAGAGGTTCCGGCGGCAATGACGGAGGGAATGAAACGGCGACCATCTGTCTTCACGCCTGGCAGGGCTGCGAACAGGACGCCCGGCGCGGCTTCGCGGCTATCAGCCGTGATTGCGGTGATTTCCGGGTCATGGGCAGCGGAAAATGGAAGGCCGATCGACGTGAGGAGGGCGGACAGCCGCATGTCAGCCTCTCCGCGTCGGAAAGGGCGGAGCGAGCGTCGATTGCGTCGAAATCGGGAGAACGGGCGGGCGCCCGGGCGCGCCATGTTCCGCGACCTGTTTCTTGCGCGTGCGTTCTTCCGCCGCGGCGTTGCGCGGATCTCCCGGGTCGTTTCCGGGGCCGAGCGGGCGGTAGCCGCGCGGGGCGGAAGGCTGCATCGGGATCGCCAGCGCCGCGTCAATTTCCGCTGCGTGTGCGGTGTCAGGGAACATCTGCAACATCGGTCCGACGCGGGAGATGATTTTCGACACGGTCGGCGCGGCGTTCCACGCGGCGGTCGTCCAGCCATGCGTGGCGGCGGTGGCCTTGGGGCTATCGAGCATTACGTAAACCGCGTAGCGCGGCGCGTTCATCGGAAAGATGCTTGTGAATGCTGCAATATTCACATGCTTGAGGTAGCCGCCGTGCGGACCGATCTTTTCGGCCGTGCCGGTCTTGCCGCCGACGAAATAGCCGGGAGATTCGGCGGTCTTGCCGGTGCCTTTGGTGACGTCGAGACGCAGGATGCGACGAAGCAGGTGTGACGTCTCTTCGGAAAGCACACGAGGACCCTCCGGCGTCGCCGGCCGGTCGTCTGCAGACGGCGCGCCCTGCGCAGCCAGGGCGTCTTGAGCGCCGCCGACAGGGCTGCGCAGAGTTGCGTCGTCGAGACCGCCGGAAGATGCGGACCCCGTGGTGGTTGCTGCGTCGGAAAGCGCGGCGGCGGGTGTCAGGCGAGGGGACTGGTCCCCGGCGTCGCTGGTGGACGCGGCGTCGATTGCGGCTTCGCGATCCAGCAATGTCGGCTTTACGAGGATGCCGCCATTCACCGTCGCGGCGGTTCCGCGCACGATGGCCAGCGGTGGTTCCGCCACGCCGTGACCGAAACCCACGGTCATGACGGTGGAGATTCCCCAGTTGCGCATCGCGGGGACGATCGGACGTCCCGCTTCGGGCAGTTCGATCGGCACCGGCGCGAAGAAACCCATGTTGCGCAGCCATTCCTGCTGGCGTGCGGCCCCGACGTCGAGGGCGATATGCGCTGCTGCGGGGTTGGACGAATACGCCATGACTTCCGTCAGGGACAGCCAGGGAGAGAAGTGATCCGATTTCATGTCGGAGATAGTGAAACGGCCGATGTGAATCGGGATCGAGGAGAAGCGATCCCAGATATGTGCGACGCCGAGTTGCAGCGCCATCGCGGCGGTCTGCAGCTTGAAGGTCGAACCCGGCTCGTACATGCCCGTCACGGCGCGGTTGAAGCGCGAATCCGGCGGCGCATGACCGAAATCGTTCGCGTCGTAATCAGGGAGACTCGCCATGGCGATGACTTCGCCCGAGTTCACGTCCATCACGATGGCGGCGGCGCCGATCGCGCTGAATTCGTCCTTGGCTTTCGCAAGCTCCTCACGCACCACGGCCTGCACGCGAACGTCGAGCGAAAGGCGCAACGGCGCGCGGTCGGAGTTCAGGCGCTTGTCGAAATAACGTTCGACGCCCGCGACGCCATGGTCGTCGATGTCAACGGCGCCCATGACCTGCGCCGCGATGATGCCGAGGGGATAATGTCGCCGTTCGCCAGCTTCGAAATAAATGCCGGGAATGCCGAGATCGTTGATCGCCAGTTCCTGCGCGGGCGCGATGTCACGTGCGATGTAGACGAACTGCTTCTTCGACGACAGGCGACGGACCGTTTCGTCCAGATTGAGGTTGGGCAGTATCTTCTTGAGCTTGGCGGCGACGTCCTGCGCGTCGATCAGTTCCTGCGGGTTGGCGTAGACCTGCGCCACGGGCAGTGAGATGGCGAGGGTCTGTCCGTTGCGGTCGACAATCGTGGCCCGGCGCACCTGCGGCAGGCTGAGATCGCCCGCAAGGGAGCCTTTCGGATCGATTTTCGGAATTTCCGGAACCTGCGGCGCGATCTGCCGCTGCTCCGGCGCCATCGGGGAGATCACGGTCGCGAAGCTGAGCTTCAGCGCCACCATGCCGAACAGGCCGCAGAACCCTGCCGCCACGCCGAGAAGCCGGACGTGCATGCGTTCCAGATGGGCGCGGGTCCGCAGTTCGGCGCTGGTGACGTGGACGTCGCGCGGAAGCCGCCCTTCGGCGAGGTCTTGCATATCGGGCGGTGTTGACTGACGCGACATGGACGGCTGCGGCCCCCTAGGTTCAGTTCAGGCCGCCCACCTTGACGCTCGAAACCCGGGATCCCGGGCCGGGACGGATACGTACGCCGCGACGGAGGCGCTCACGCGCGCCGTCGCGTCTTCTTCCGCTACCCCTGTCGAGAGGTCGCGGTCGAAGCGATCAATTGGCCACCGGAACCGGGGGCGGCAGACCGCCTCCCAGCGCCGAATGGCCGAGGAGCGAGCCGTTGTAGCTCGCACGGGCCTCGATATAGCGTGGGGCCGCCTGCGCCGCCACCGGACGCCACGTGGCTGTTTGCGTCTGAGCGGGGTGCGCCGGGTGATAGGCTGCGAGTTGAACGGCCGGACGCGGCGCGGTGACATGCGCGACTTCGGGCGCCGCGACGTGGCGGGACGTTGTGGCGCTGGCGAGAACGGTACGCGTGGCGTGGCGTTCGCCTTGCGCGTCCGTGCCGCCGAGAGCGGAGTCGAGCGCGTCGGTGGCCGGCTTCTTCGCTGCATGGCGCACGGCAGGAGCGGTGTCGAGGGCGAGCGTCGTGGCGTTTCGCGACTGGACGACCTGCGTCGACGCGATTGCCGGACGCTCCACGCTGGCGAGCATCGCTGCGGGGCGCGGGGCGCGGGGCGCTGCAGGAGGTTGAGCCGCCGCAACCTGAGTTGCGGCATGGGGCGCAGTCGCCTGTGCGACGTCGGTGTGCGCGGGCGCTTCGATTTTTGCCAAAGCCTTCGGCTCCGACGTTTTCGTTTCGGTCGGCTGCGCCACAGGCGCTTTCGCGTCGGCGAGAGCTTCGCCGTGAGTCTCGATCACGCCCGGAGCGATCGCGTCGCGCGGGTTGGGTGCGTGGACGGAACCGGGTGCGGGCAGATGTCCCGCGAGGTCGCTCAGGCGCACGAACTGGCGCGGCGTCATCGGTTGCAGCGACGGTTCGAAGCGTGCGGCGAGACGGCTGAGGCGATCGGGCTGGTTGAGCAGCGCCCATTCCGTGCGCAGCATCGCCGTCTGCTGGCGGATGTGTTGCGTATCTGAAACGATCGACGAAATCTGCTGATCCAGAACCGTGGTCTGGTGTTTCTTGCTGTAAAGGAACAGCCCCGACAGACCTGCGGAGACGGCGCAGAGCAGCGTGAAATACCTGATCATGGTTCGGTTCCTTCGGCGGCCGACGCGGCCGTGCGTGTGAGGGCGGCGTCGGACGACGCAGTGGAAGGGCGCAGGCGGGCGATAGCGCGCAGGCGGGCGCTGCGCGCGCGGGGATTGCGCGCGCATTCCTCGTCGCCGGGGCGCAGAGGTTTGCGGGTAAGCAGAGCGTAACCGGCTTCCGCCGCGCCGCCGGTAAAGGCGCGGGGATCGTGACGGGAGACCCCGGCGTTGCGCCCGGCGGCGTCAGCCATCGCGCGCTTCACCAGACGATCTTCCAGCGAATGGAACGAAACGACCACCAGACGGCCGCCGGGCGCCAGAAGGTCGAGCGCCTGCACAAGCGCGCGTTCGATTTCTCCAAGCTCGTCGTTGACGGCGATACGCAGGCCCTGAAACGAGCGTGTCGCGGGGTCGATGCCTGAACGATCAGCCGGCACGGCGGAGCGGATCGCAGCAGCCAGTTGTCCGGTGGTGCTGAACGGCGTTTCCGTGCGCGCCGCGACGATCGTTCGCGCGACGCGGCGCGCATGCCGCTCCTCGCCATAGTGATGGAAAATATCGGCCAGTTCGGCTTCCGACGCTGAGTTCACCAGATCGGCGGCGCTGCGCCCGGCGCGTTCCATACGCATGTCCAATGGGCCGTCGGCGCGAAAGGAAAACCCGCGTTCCGGATCGTCGATCTGGAAGGAGGAGACGCCGAGATCGAGCATGACGCCATCGACGGCTGTCACCCCCTCCGCCGCAAGCATGTCCCGCATGCCGCCGAATCCGCCTTGAAGCAGCCTCAGGCGCTGCGACCCGTCTTCGCCGTTACTCCAGATTGCCGAGAGCGCCCGGCCGCGTGCGATCGCGTCCGGGTCGCGATCGACGCCCCATACGCGGCAATCAGCCGCCGCCAGCACGGCGTTTGTGTAACCGCCTCCGCCGAACGTGCCGTCGACATAAACCTCGCCTGCACGAGGCGACAGCGATTCGAGAACTTCGGCGCGCATGACGGGGATATGGCCCGGATCGTGATCGGGCACGGATGTTCCTGCGGGCGTCAGGCGGGATGTGTCGGGCATGGCGTTCATGCGCCCCCGTTCCCGCCAGACCCGCCACCCGGCAACGTCACCCGGCGTGAGCGCAAACGCGCTTCCGAACGCCGCCGCTCGGCCGCTTCCGGTTCCCATATCTGGAAGATGCGCCCAAGCCCCATGAACGCCACGGCTTCGCCAAGTCCTGCGTGTTCGCGCAGAAAATCCGGAAGAATGATGCGTCCTTCACGGTCTGCGTCGATCGGGTAGGCGTCGGCATAAAGCGCTGCAGCGAGGTCGTCGTGCTCGTCGGAAAACATGTCCAGGCGATCGAGGGGCTGCGCAAGCGTCGCGAATGCGGTGGACGGCCACGCCTCGATGCAAGGCTGGGTATGGGAGGGGCGGAGCACCATCAACGCCTCGCCCTCAACCGCCTGCGCGCGCAGAACCGTGCGGAATCCGGCAGGAATCGAGACGCGCCCTTTGGCGTCTATTCGATTCTGATGTGTGCCGAGAAACACGCTCACCGGGTTTGCGGTCCTTCTTGCGAGGCTGGTTTGGGTTCACTTGGGCTCGTTCTCCATCTCATGGGATATCATGGGATTTTATGGGACGTCAAATGAAACTGTAATAAAAAACCGCAGAAATCTGGGAAAAAGAAGATATCGATGCGCAATACGCCCGTTAAGATTATGGCAATAGAATGATCGCTCAAGGAACAAACGTTCTTAACTTTAGTTCTTGTTTTGTTCTCATTTTTTGACTGCATGAAGGATTTACGCGGTTGCCGCGCCGGTGCATCGCGCTGAAAAATTACTTAATTTCTGAAAAATAAACCTTTGATGCGGTATTTTAATGCGAAGGCGTCTCGTTCCACTCGCGCTGCCTGCGCCGTCGTGTCAGTGTCTTTTTGTGCGTGTTCAGCTCCGGACGGTAACGACGTAACGTTCGACACTATAAATTCCGGATCGAAATGCATCTGTTCGATCTGGGCAGGAAAAGTTCCACGAGCGGTGACGATTTTGCATATTTTTTTCGTTGCGTCGTTCGGGTTTGCGATGCCGCAGTAGCTTCATGCTGATTGTAATTTCCCGAACCTTAGCTTTCCCTGATCAAGCGCAGTCGTTCGTGGCGTAATCAACCGGCTGGCTTTTCGTTGTATTTTTTGCGCTTGCTCCAAGTCATTTCTGAAAGTCGTTTCATTTCCTCGAAACGACGAGCAGGAGACCACCGGGGGGCCGTTTTGCCGGTTGCCTGCGCTTTTTATGGCTGCGACGCGTCAGTAGAATTCGGCTGGATACTTGGTTCGCGTCATTCGCATATGACGCTTCGGGGAGGGCGTAATGTGTCCACGGTGCGGTTCATCGGTGGGCGGATCAAGGAGGCCGCGGCAGAGTCGAAATGACTCTGCCTAGTAATAAAGAGGACTCATTTTCCGATTGCGTCAGCGAATTTGAATGTTTTGAGGAGCCAGACGGCCTGTAAGCCGGGTTCTGTCCGACCCTCGAAAGGATCGGGACGATCATTCCTCTGGGACGCGCCTTGCGACGCGCCTCACGCGACCAACCCGGGCGACGAGGCGGGAGAACCTCCGGCGGCGACGGCTCGCGCCGCCCCGCCTGTCGCCCCTATTCGGTCTTGCTCCCGGTGGGGTTTGCCCTGCCGCCGCCGTTACCGGAAGCGCGGTGCGCTCTTACCGCACCGTTTCACCCTTACCTCCAGCCTGTTTCCAGGCCCGGAAGGCGGTTTGTTTTCTGTGGCACTTTCCCTGAGGTCGCCCTCGCCGGCCGTTAGCCGGCACCGTTCTCCCGTGGAGCCCGGACTTTCCTCCACCGCAAATGCGACAGCGATCGCCCGGCCGTCTGGCTGGCGCGGAACCTGCGCGTATGGGCGAACGCCGTCAAGTCCTCTCCCGTGGTTGAGCGCGTCGCCGGTAATGGACAAGCGCGAGGAGCACAGGCACGATGCGGGCTATGTCCCATCTGGCGCACACCATGCCGCCTGTCGATGCAGCGGCGAGCGGCGATGAATCACTCGCCACGTGGCTGTCGCAGCCGGACGATGCGAGGCCTGATGTCTCGTCCCGGCTGTTTCTACGTTGGATCGCCCGCACGACGTCCTCGCGATCTTCAGTTCCGGGAACCTTGCACAGCGCTGAAGCTGCCTTGGCCGAGTTGCGTCGTTCCGCGAATCGACCGTCCTTCCCCAAGGCCCTGTCTTCATTACAGGTGCGCCGGGTCCTCGACGTTCGGGTTCCGGGCGCGACGGAGCTTCGCCCGGCGAGACTTTACGTCCCGTACGGACGGGTGCAGGGCGTCGTGCTGTATCTGCACGGTGGCGGTTTCGTGCATTGCGGCCTCGATTCCCATCATGGGGTATGTTGTCGCCTCGCGCGCGCTTCGGGCGCGGCTATTCTTTCATTCGATTACCGCCTTGCGCCTGAGCACAAATTTCCAGCCGCGCCCGACGATTGCTGGGCGGCGTTCCGTTGGCTGACCGGCGAGGCGTGGCGCTGGGGAGGGCGTGTCGCGGTTGCCGGCGATAGCGCTGGCGGCGGTTTGGCGGCGTTCGTGGCGCAGCGTGCGCGCGATGAACGTCGACAGATAGAACGCATTGGCGGAAAGTCGCGACGAGAGAGCGACATCGCCATGCAGGTTCTGTTCTATCCGATTACACATGGCGAGCAGGATTTCGCGTCCCGGCGCGCGTTCTCCGACGGATATTTCCTCACGCGTCGAATGATGGAGTGGTACGGCGAGCAATACGCGCGTAGCGTGGACGACCTCTCGGATCCAAAATTCTCGCCCGGCCTCGCGGAAGATTTGAGCGATCTGCCGCCAGCGCTGATTGTTACGGCGCAGTTCGACCCGCTACGTGACGAGGGCGAACGCTATGCCGAGGATATGCGTGCGGCGGGCGTCGCTGTGATCTGCCGCCGTGTTCCGGGCACAATTCATGGATTTCTGAATTTCTACCCGGTCATGCGGAAGGCGCGTCGTGTCATTCATGTCAGCGGTCGCGCGTTGCGGAAGGCCTTCGCGACCTTTCCGCCTTAGTGGTGAGCGTCTCTTTATTAAAGGACCAGTTCCACGTCCGTGGCTGAACCGAAGAACTCGTAACGGATTTGCGCGGGCGGGAGCCCGATCTCACGCAATGTCTGGGTCATGTCTCGTATGAAGCCCTCCGGGCCGCACACGTAATATGTGGCGTCGCGTTCAACAGTGGCGCGCAGCCAGTCTGCCGTGATGCGGCCTTCGTGCGCTGTGACGCCTTCGGAGGGCGGCGCAGCGGCATGCGTGTAAAACAGGTCGGCGGTCAACGCGCCTTCAGCTGCCTCGCGGCGAATATCTTCAACAAAAAGATCGTCAGCAGCCGAATGCGCCGAGTGGACGTAACGAATCTTCGCTGTCGGGCGCGTAGCCAATTCTTGCAACATCGAAATTACAGGCGTGGAGCCGACGCCTGCTGTCAGGAATACGGACGAGCCGGATGGGCTGTCCGGCAACGTAAAATCCCCGGATGGATTGGAGGCCAGAAGCGTCGCGCCCTGCTGGACCGATTCATGGAACCATTGCGACACAACGCCACCGCGCGCGCGCCGGACGGTGATGCGATAATGATCCGCTCCGGGCGCGGAGGAGATGCTGTAGTTTCTGCGTTGCGGGCCGTGCTCAGGCAAATTCAGATTGAAGCTGAGATATTGTCCGGCTTTGTGGCGCGCGATTGGCCCGCCGTCCTGCGGCGCCAGTTCGAACGACGTGATCACAGCCGTTTCGGCTGTGCGTTTCCTGACGACGAAGGGGCGCCATCCGCGCCACCCGCCCGGAGCCGTTTCATGAGCGCGATAGATCTGCGCTTCGCGGCCTGTCAGGATGTCGGCGAGGAACCAGTAAGCCTTGCCCCAGGCTTCGAGAATCGCGGGCGTCGCCGCCTCTCCCAGAACATGGCCGATCGCGCCGAGCAGGGCGTCGGCAACGAACGGGTAGTGCTCGGGAAGAATGTTCAGGCCGACGTGTTTCTCAGCGATGCGTTCGACCATTCCGCCCAACGCGTCGAGCCTGTCTATGTTTCGTGCGTATGCGAGTACGGCAAGCGCAAGCGCCCTCGGTTGTTCGCCGTCTTTCTGATGCGACTGATTGAACAGGTCCCGTATTTCCGGGGTGGTCAGCAGGCGTCGATACATTTCGGTCGTGATGGCGAGGCCGTGCGCGTCGAGCGCGGGCACGGTGGCGCGAATTATGGCGCGTGTGGCGTCGTCCAGTGCGGTTGGCATGCGGCGATCCTTATAAGGTGTATATATGATACACCTTTATCGGCCGTCTTGGAAAAGATGTCAACGACGGATACCTTATGGTCATGAAGCTGACCCTCCACACGGACTATGCGCTGCGCGTATTGATTTTTCTGGGGTGCAACACGACGCGCCTCGCCTCGATACGCGAGATCGCCGACGCGTACGGGATATCGGAAAATCATCTGGTGAAGGTCGTGCACAGGCTTGGCCAGGGCGGTTTTATCGAGACCGTTCGTGGGCGTGGGGGCGGTCTGCGTCTCGGGCGTTTGGCGTCTGATATCGTGATCGGCGACGTGGTGCGGTACACGGAAGACGATCTGGCGCTGCTCGGCTGCATGAACGCTGAGGACCCTGCGGCGTGTGCGCTGATGCCTGCGTGTCGGTTGCGCGGCGTTCTGGGAGAGGCGCTGACGGCGTTCACGACAGTTCTGGAGCGTTACACTCTCGCTGACATCATCTCGCCTTTCGAGAGGGCGCGTCTGGGTGATCGTTCTGCGGGGGGTGATCGCTGACGACAGATCGTGATGCGCGGTGGTTTTGCCTTCGCAGTTTTGGAAGGTCCGGCAGGACGCGTGCGCCACGTTGAGTCCGCTCCGTCTTTGGATATTGCGAGCGTTACGGCGATTTGTCGGACTGCGTGTGGCGGGGTAATGTAACGCCGCTTCGATGGGCGATCTTTCCGGACGCACCCGTCCAGGCATGAACGTAGGCTGATACGAAAGCCTGATCCGTCCGGACACCATCGTCGTCGATGTATGGAGTTTCACCATGAAGCCAAGTCTATCGGGCGGTCGATCGATCGCGTTCGCCGTTTCCCTTCTTATGACCGCAGCAGTTCACGACGCCTGCGCCCGCGTGCCTGCAGGTTCGACCGGCAGGACGCGCGTGACTGCTATCGCCGCCGCCGTGGCGGACGCCGACCGACCTGCGGAGGACAAGGCGCGTGACAGCGTCCGCAAGCCGGCCGCGCTCCTCGCTTTCGCGGGCGTATCTTCGGGGATGAAGGTCGCTGATCTGTTGCCAGGTGGCGGGTATTTCACCCGACTGTTCAGCAATGTTGTAGGCAAGACCGGCCATGTTTACGCGGTGGTTCCCGCGGAGCTTCTGGCGAAGAAGCCGCAGGCGGGCGACGCCGTACGTGCGATCGCCGCGCAGCCTTCGTTTTCGAACGTGAGCGTGATTGTCTCTCCGATCGCGTCATTCACGACGCCGGAGCCGCTGGATGTGGTCTGGACGTCTGACAACTACCACGACGTGTATGGTCAGGGCGCGGAGGTCGGTCTTGCGTTCGACAGGGCCGCGTTCGACGCGTTGCGTCCGGGCGGGGTGTTTCTGGTCATCGACCATGTCGCGGAGAAGGGGAGCGGCGCTGACGTGACGCACACCCTGCATCGGATCGACCCGGACCTGATCCGCAAGCAGGTGACGCAGGCTGGCTTCGTGTTCGAGGCGCAGAGTTCAGTGCTGGCCAATCCGGCTGATACGCATCAGGTTGCGGTGTTCGATCCGTCGATACGCGGCCGTACGGATCAGGTCGTGCTGAAATTTCGCAAACCGGCGCGCTGACCGTCGGAATGGTCCTTTCGTCGGCCCTTGATCGAGGGCGGTGAAGGGACCATCTCCTATCCCTCAAGACTTGAGGCATGGCGCGCCCGTGTCAGCGCGGGCGGTAATCCCCAAAACGTCGTTTCGATGAACGGCCTGGGCGCCGATCTGCTTACATGTGAAGCGGGAGGGATTGTGAGGGATATCTACCTCGATAATGCGGCGACGACGCCCTGCGATCCGCGTGTGATGGCGGTCATGGCTCCGCTGTTCGTTGAGGAGTTCGGCAACCCGCACAGCACCAGTCATATTTTTGGACTCCGCGCGGCGGACGCCGTGGAGACGGCGCGTGCGCAGGTGGCGGCCCTGATAGGGGCGGATCCGCGCGAGATCGTCTTCGTCTCCGGCGCAACCGAGGCTAACAACCTTGCGATAAAAGGCGCTGCACGACATCGGCTGCGCCACGGCGATGGACGTCGTCGCGTGATTACGGTCGCGACCGAACACAAATGCGTTCTGGAGAGCGTGCGGGACCTTGCCGCGGAGGGATTAGATCCGGTGATCCTGCCGGTCGGTCGGGACGGCGTGCTGGATCCGGATCTGCTGCGCGAGGCTTTGGCGACTCCCTCCGCGCTCGTCAGCGTGATGGCCGCGAATAACGAGACCGGCGTTTTACAGGATATCGGTGCGTTGGCGCGAATAGCGCGCGAGTCCGGAGCGCTGTTCCATAGCGACATGGCGCAGGCGGCGGGCAAGATTCCGGTCGACGTCGGGGCTCTCGACATCGATATGGCCTCGCTCTCGGCTCACAAGCTCTATGGCCCCAAGGGCGTAGGCGCGCTCTATGTAAGAAGGAAGCCGCGTGTGCGTCTGGAGCCTCTGTTCTCCGGTGGCGGGCAGGAGCGGGGCATGCGCTCCGGCACGCTTCCAGCGGCGCTGGTCGCAGGTTTCGGCAAGGCGGCGGAGATCGCCGAAGCCAGCGTTGCCGACGAGGCGGAGCGGCTGACCGCCTTGCGCGACGGTTTGATCGACGCTTTGCATGAGAGGCAGGTGCCGATCGCCGTCAACGGAACGAAGGCGAGGCTTCCCGGCATCGTCAGTTTGCGTTTCCTGGGAACGTCGGCTTTGGCGATCATGGCCGGCGCGCCGGAGGTCGCGATGTCGGTCGGCTCGGCCTGCTCATCGGCTGCCATCGAACCGTCCTATGTCCTCACTGCGATGGGTCTTTCCGTGGATGAGGCCGCGGAAAGCTTGCGTCTGTCGCCCGGACGCTTTACGTCACCCGCCGATATCGCGCGCGCGGCCGAGGTGCTTGCGTGCGCGGCGCAGCGCGTGCGCGGCCAGCAGGCCGCCCGGATGACAGCCTGAGCGGGACAAGCGAATGCCTACTATGATTTTTCTCGAACCGGACGGCGTTGAGCGTAAGGTGGACGCGCCTCTGGGTCTTTCGGTGCTCGAGATCGCGCACAAGCACGGCATCGACCTTGAGGGCGCCTGCGAAGGCTCGCTGGCCTGCGCCACCTGCCATGTAATCGTCGACCCGTCATGGGCGCCGAAGCTGGCCGAACCGACCGAGGACGAGGAAGACATGCTCGACCTGGCGTTCGGGCTTGAGAAGACATCCCGTCTGGGGTGCCAGATCGTGATGACCGAGGCTCTGGACGGTCTTGTCGTCCGCCTGCCCGGCAAGAAGTGAGACCCTGAAGTCGTGATGTTCCGTCGCTCCTGCCCTTGGGTCGCGTTCGCCGTGGTCTCCGCCGCGACGGGTGCGCGCGGCCACATTTCGGCGGGCTGACGGCGATGCGCGTGCTTGTGGCCATGTCGGGCGGTGTCGACAGTTCGGTGGTGGCTGCGCGCCTCGTCGAGCAGGGCCACGACGTGATCGGCGCGACGCTGCAGCTTTACGACGTGCGTGGCGCGGCCAAGAAGGGCGCGTGTTGCGCGGGCCGGGACATTCAGGACGCGCGTGAAGTCGCGGAGCGGCTGGGTTTCCCTCATTATGTGATCGACGCGGAGCAGCGGTTTCACGACAGCGTCATCTCCTCCTTCGCGAATTCCTATGCTGCGGGCGAAACGCCCGTGCCGTGCGTCTCGTGCAACCAGGGCGTGAAGTTCACGGATCTGTTGGGGCTGGCCAAGGATGTCGGCGCCGACGCCATGGCCACGGGGCATTATGTGCGTCGCGTCGAGGGCGCGAACGGACCGGAACTGCATCGTCCGATGGATGCAGAGCGCGACCAGAGCTGGTTTCTCTTCGCGACGACCCGCGACCAGCTCGATTATCTGCGCTTTCCTCTCGGGGAGATGCCAGACAAGCGGGCGGTGCGCGAGGAGGCCGAGCGCTTCGGTCTGGCCGTGGCGGAGAAACCCGACAGTCAGGATCTCTGTTTCGTCCCGAACGGCTCCTATGCCGATCTTGTCGAGAAATTGCGTCCTGACATGCGCGGGGAGGGGGAGATCGTCGATCGCGCAGGTAATGTTCTGGGACGTCATGAAGGCGTGACGCGCTACACCTACGGCCAGACCAAAAGGCTGGGCGCGGCGGCGCAGCTTGAGGGCGAGCGGCAGATGGTCGTTGGCATCGAGCCTGCCCGTCGCCGGATCGTGGTGGCGCCGCGCCGAGGAGCTGCCGTTACGACTTGCCTGTTGCGAGACGTGAACTGGCTGATCCCTGAGCCGGAAGATGGCGGTTCGTCCGTGCGGTGCATGGTGCAGTTGCGCGCGCGAGAGGCCCCACGCGCGGCGTCCGTGCAGCGTGACGGGACGGGCGCGCGCGTGTTCCTCAAGGAACCGGCTCTGCCGACGCCGGGGCAGGCGTGCGTGTTTTACGATGGCACACGCGTGCTTGGTGGCGGCGTGATTTGCAGGGACGCGGCGGCGGAGTCTGCGGCTTAAAGCTGTCGCCGTTGCCGCGCTCGGTGCGGGCGCATAGCATCGCCCCCATGAGCTATTTTTTTCTCCTTATCGCGATACTGGCCGAAGTTACGGCGACGTCGTTTCTTAAGCTCTCCAATGGTTTTACACGCCCCGGACCGACAGCGATTATGGCTGCCGGGTATGTGGTGGCCTTTTACTTTCTTTCCATTTCCCTGCGTGAAATTCCGACCGGCGTCGCCTACGCCATATGGTCCGGTGTGGGGGTGGTGCTGATCGCCGCAATAGCCTGGGTCACGCAGGGGCAAAAACTCGACGCGCCGGCGCTCGCGGGGATCGCGCTGATTATGGCGGGCGTTCTGGTCATGAATGTGTTTTCGAGAACTGTGGGGCATTGAGAGGGGTGTTTAGGTTTTTGTGCTCCACGCGCCATCGCAAACCTGTCGACCGTGCGTCGAGCACAGTGAGGCCTCCGTTTTCGTGCGCGCGAGCATGTATGGTCTGACGGGAGTGCGCGTTCCCGCATATTCGAACTCTCGCGTCGCAGTGTCTTCTTCGAGGCGGCGTCGTTTCCGTTTGGGAGGCTCTGCCCATAATGCGCTTGGCCGATCTACGTTAGAGATGACCGGATGCGTGATGAAGTCTGATCACTGATTCGTCTGGATTGCTTCGCGTTCTCGACGGGCGCCAGCAAAGACGATACCCTGCGTCAACAGGGACATAACAAACGGAACGAACCCCCTCAGATGACCGACGTGACTGTGCGCGAGGCCGAACTGCAAGACCTTCCGGTAAGAATTCTGGTCGTTGAGGACGACCCCGGCATGCGGACCTTGCTCACGCGCGCGCTTCAGGCGGACGGCTATCGCGTCCGTGCTGTTCCGGACGCACGGGCCATGTGGCAGGCGCTGGAGACGGAGACGGCGGATCTGTTGATCCTCGATGTGATGATGCCCGGCATGAACGGTCTCGACCTGTGCCGGAACCTGCGTCAGGGCGGTGTGAAGGGTGGTCTTGAAGACGAAGCCTTCACCGCGATGCCGATCATCATCGTCTCCGCGCGTGGGGAGGAGCTTGACCGTGTGCTTGGCCTGGAACTGGGCGCGGATGACTACGTCGCCAAGCCGTTTGGTCAGAAAGAACTGCTCGCTCGCGTGCGGGCGGTGTTGCGACGTGGCCAGCAGGCTCCGGCGGTCGCTGCCGGACGGCCACGGCGTGAGGTGATCAACTTCGCCGGGTGGTCGCTCGACCTGCGCCGCCGGGAGTTGTTCGACCCCAACGGCGCCACGGTTGAGATTTCGGGCGCCGAGCACGATCTTCTGGTGAGTTTTCTCGACAACCCGCAGCGGGTGATCGGACGCGATCGTCTGCTGGAATTGTCGCGCACCCGGCTGGGCGATGTGTCGGACCGTTCCATCGACGTGCTGGTGAGCCGTCTGCGCCGCAAGCTTGGCAGTGAATCGGAGAGCCTGATTCGCACCGTGCGCGGTCAAGGGTATATCTTCACCGCGCCGATAGAGCGCGTGTGACAGGTCGCGCGTGACAGCGCGTCTGGGGATCATGCCCGAAGCGCCGCCCAGAGAGCGGCGTATTCTTCTTTGGCCGAGGGGACTGGTCGGCCGCGTGATGTTCGTGTTGCTGGCGTCGATCGGGCTGGTGTTTGTCGTCAGCTGGACCCTGTATGAACATGCTGAAATCTATATCGAGGACGACGATCGGCTCGGGCTGATCGGCGAGCGTCTGGCCACGGATTTACGTGTGCTGGAGGGAACGGGTCCTAGCATGCGCCCGGTGCTTGCGACCATGCTGTCGAACGGCGACCTTCATATAGACTGGCGACCGTCCAAGGCGTCTGACGACGACGTTCCTGAGCAGTCCCGGTTCAGTGCGCTTCATGAGCAGTTGGTCACGGCCAATCCCATGCTTGGACGACATGGGCTGCGGCTTCAGCCGGGACGGGGCTCAGGTCCGGACGTCAATGGCATGCTCATGCTGTCGGACGGCAGCCTTGTGCATTTCACGGCGCCAGACATCCTGCGTACGCATCTGGTGACGCGGGGACTCGTCACGGCGGCCATTGTCTCGCTGGCCGTGCTGCTGGCGGCTGCGATGCTCGTGCACACACTCAGCCTGCCGCTGCGGGCGCTGGCGACGGTAGCTGACACGGTCGGTTCAGGCGAATGGGAGCCCCTTGCGGAGAGGGGGCCGCGTGAAGTGCGGCGACTGGCGCACGCTATCAATGCGATGCAGGAACGAATCACGCATCTTATCGATGATCGTACGGAGGCGTTGGCCGCCGTGTCGCACGACCTTCGCACGCCACTTGCGCGCCTGAAGCTGCGAGCAGGGTTTTTGTCGGATGAAGAGGCGCAGGAGGCGATTGAGGCCGACATTGTCGAGATGGAGGCGATGGTGGGCGGAGTGCTTGCCTATCTTGCCGGGGAGAAAAAGCGCGAAGAACCGCGCTCGATGGATCTTGCAGCGATGCTGAGCACCATCGCGGACGATGCGGCGGATCGCGGGGAGAATGTCGTCTATAATGGACCGGACCGGTTGCCGGTTCGACTGCCGCAATTGTCGATGAAGAGGGCGTTCACGAATCTGGTCGAAAATGCGTTGAATTACGCGGGATCAGCTACGATATCTGTGCATGAGGCCGCAGGCTGGGTCATCGTGGACGTTGAGGATGACGGGCCGGGAATTCCCGACACGGAGATAGAGCGGGTTACGACGCCATTTTATCGTGTTGAATCATCGCGTTCACGTAAAACCGGCGGTTTGGGGCTCGGTCTCGCCATCGTTCAACGGGAAGTCGAGCGCGCGGCGGGGACGTTCCTGCTCGAAAACCGCCCGGCAGGTGGATTGCGCGCGCGCGTGTCGTTGCGCGCCGGATGAGCTGAAGCTGCGCGTCCAAGGCGCATTGTCAGTGCGGAAAGGCTGTGCGAAAGGTCGGACCGCGAGCCGTGCGGACGCCGCAGCGCGCCTACCCGACTGAACGCCGATGCGCCCGTGCCGGGCGATTTGTCATGTGGACGCCAACCGGAAAGAGGAGGTGGGATCGATGAGTGAAACCCGTTCGCTTTCCCTCGTCCCGACGGACGCTGGCGCCATGATGAACGAAGGCCTCGTCTGGGCGATCCTCTGCAATCCCGGCGAAAGACCTGAAAAGCTGGCGCCGGAGGAGGTTTCCCGGCGCCTTGAGGGTGCTCCACTGGAGCGGCCGGGTTGGGTCTGGCTGCATTTCGACATCGTGCACAGCATGTCGCGGGCGCAGGTGGATAATATTCCCTGCCTGCCTGAGGACGCGCGGCAGGCGCTTACCAGCACGGACCGGGGCGCTCGTCTGGAGTCTGAGGACGATCTGGTGTTCGGCGCACTGCCCGCTTTTGACGACGCCATGTCGGACGATGAGCGCGATGTGTGCATCTGGCGGTTCGCAGCGCTGCCGGATCTGCTGATCACCACGCGTCGGCACCCCATTCCAGCGCTAGGCGTCGTGTATCGGGAGTTGCAGCGTCGGCAGGTGCCGCCGAACCCGGCGCGGCTTGTCGATCGCGCGTTGCTTGAGTTCGCGGACACGGCGCGGCGGGATCTGGCGCGCCTGGACGATCAGCTTGATCGCGCCGAGGACGTGCTGTTGCTGCTCGACCGCGACACCGATCTTGGTCGTATGAGCGGCATGCTTGGGCAGGTGCGCCGTCGTTCGACCGAGCTGCGCCGCGTCATCGCGCCAGTCAACCGTATCTTTCATGATGAAGAGCTGGAGCTTCCGGAGTGGGCTGAGGATGATTTGCGTGATCGGTCGCAGCGGCAAATCCACGGCGCCCTGGACGATCTTCTCGCCTTGCAGGACCGGGCGCGATCGCTTCAGGACGAACTGACGTCCAATCAGGCGGAAGAAACCAACCGTCGCCTTTATATCGTCTCGGTCGGGACGACCTTGATGCTCCCTGCGACGTTCGTGACCGGCTTTTTCGGGATGAACACAGGGGGAATGTTCCTGAGCGGCGGGGCCTGGGACACCGTGATTGCGGGCGGCATCTGCTTCATGATCATGCTCGGCACCTGGTTGGTTCTAAAAGTAACGCGTCTGCTCTGATTCTTTCGTCCGGCGGCGGAACGATGACGATGTAGCGCACAGAGGAGACATCGTTATGAAAGTCCATTCTCTTAGGGCGCTTTTTGTTAATGCCGTTGCGACGTTCGCGGTCTCGACCCCACTGGCGTATAGCGCGACTGTGACGATGAAAGGACTTTCGTCTGGCCCTGCGGCGGCGATCGAAGCTGCTGTGCATGCGCCGACGCGGAGTACGAAATTTCTGACGCGAGACGCTGCGAGGCATCCGGCTGATGAGTTGAGCTTTTTCGGGATAAAACCTGACTCGTCCGTTGTTGAAATATGGCCCGGTGGTGGGTACTGGACGCAGATTCTGGCTCCGCTACTGCATGATAAAGGCGCGTATTATCTGGCGATGGGCAACCCGGCGGGGGATGAGGTCGAGGCGGAGTTCGCCCTGACCTCGCGCTTCAAAGCGATGCTTGGCGCCGAGCCTGGTGTTTACGATCGGGTGAAAATTACGAAACTGGGAGCGCATGACGCGGGTATGGCGCCGCCGGGCAGCGTCGATTTCGTGCTGACGTTCCGTAATCTGCATAACTGGATGGATGCTGGGGACACGCAGGTTATTTTGACGTCCATTCGCCGTGCGTTAAAGAATGGCGGTTATCTTTGCGTCGAGGATCATCGGGGCTCGACTGCGACAGAGCAGGATCCGCAAGCGAAAAGCGGTTACGTCCGACAGGACTATGCGATCAGGCTGATCGAGGCGGCAGGGTTCAAGCTGGTGGCCTCGTCGGAAATCGACGCCAATCCGCGCGACACCGCCAACTGGCCCAAGGGCGTGTGGACGCTACCGCCGACGCTCGCACTGGGCGACAAGGATCGCGCAAAATATGAGGCGGTTGGAGAGGCGGATAATTTCGTCCTGAAATTTCAGAAGGTCGGCGGGTAGAGGGTCTGTACCGTTATTGTTGCGATTTGAGCTGGCGTGACTGTGGCCGTAAGAATTGCGATCTGAGTAAACATCAGATCGCCTTAAGCTGTGAAGGCGTAAAGAATTTACTCGAGGGGTGTATTGTTTTTTTCTACGATTTTTTATTCATAAGCCTTGTGATTTTCAATTTTCTGTGCGTGGAAAAATGGCTCCCATATTGGGTTCATGCAGATCAAGCTAATTTATAGGACTTGGACTTGTGTTATATGATCGGGATGGAGTTCGTAAGGGGGGAATCTATAGTGTTCATCTTGAGCACCTGATTTTTATGAGTCCACCGCTGCGCAAGGTGTTGGACGCGTGGTCGGCTATTGACTTGAAGAATTGCTGGTTGGTGGCGGGATGTCTTGCTCAAACGGTGTGGAACGAGAAATTCGGATTTCTTCTTGAACACGGTGTTTTAGATCTGGACCTGGTGTATTTCGATTCGACCGACATTTCCGCATATAGTGAACAACAAAATTCTGAGCGCGTTCGCAGCGTTCTTTCTGACCTTCCTCTCCGGGTTGATGTAAAGAATGAAGCCAGGGTTCACGTCTGGTATAAGGAAAAATTCGGCTATTCAATTGCGCCATATCGTTCCGTCACAGACGCGATTGACACGTTTCCGACAACGGCGACAGCAGCGGGGATTCGCCCGAGAGAGGATGACATTGAGGTTTATGCGCCATTTGGTTTGACGGATATGTTCGGCGGCATTGTCCGAGCGAACAAACGGCAGATCACGGCACAGATTTATGAAGCCAAGGTGTCGCGATGGCTTTCTCATTGGCCGAATTTACAAATTGTTCCGTGGGACGAGACCTGAACGATCCGTGTACCGGAACGAACGGCGTAAGCTCAGCATCCAAGATATGAGCGGCGGTGTATTCAGGTGCACGGCTATTTTTCTTCGTCGTGGAGAATAGTGGACGTCGCGCGCTAGTTGGGTATAGTCTACGAATTACAACTTTTATTGTCTTCATTTATTGTCTGGAAACGTTAGGTGGTGACGCATGGTTGCTGTTTTTTACGCTACTTGACAGCAGCATAGATGAAGCAGTCACGTGGAGAAGAACTGACATTGGGATGAACGATATAACGGCGGAGGACGCCTTCACGCGTCAATCCAGCTTTTTCCATGGCGCGGGCAGATCCTACGTTCTCCACGTCACAAATGCCGCTAACTCTGAAGCACTCTCTCTGAGACAGCATTAATTTTACAGTCGTTTTCAGGACATCAGTCATGACGCCGCGTCCCCACCACGGTCGCGCCAATACATACCCGACCTCTACGTGAAACGGCTTGATCTGGCGTAGAGAAAGCAAGCCACGAAAGCTGGTTTCTTTGGTGTCGTAGACTGAATATGTTCTGCTGACTTCCGGCGGTGTAGAAATGCAGGCGGCAACGAACTCCTTCGTCTTTGACAGACGTTTATGTGGGACCCAGATCGTATATCGTGACACTTCAGGATACTGCGCGTAGCCATTAAATATGTTCTCCGCATCCTCCATGGATAAAGGGCGAAGAACATGGTCAGGAGAGTGAAAGCGGTCGGGTAGCATGGCAGCGACTATGGGCGTCGCAAAACTGAAACGCAAGAATATGCGGTCGTCGGATCCGTCTGACGCCCGGCGACCGGTATAAGGTGCGTTCGTTCCCAGATTTGGGACGATTTTCGCTATATCGGAGATACACCTGTCTGGCCGAGCGTTATTCGATTATCAAATTTTCTGTAATATATATCTATAATAGAGCGCAATGTTCGATTCCAGGGTGACTGTTCGGATGTCTTTACATCAAACGACGTATCGCTATTGCCCCTGATAAGGACCGGACCGTAGCGCCTAATCACCACGCTAGGTGGGGGTCGGTCTTCTTGGTCTTGAGAATTTTGACGGCGCGGATATTGGGTTTCTTCTCCTCAGTCGGAGCGGCTCCTGAGGACATGAATGTAGGCGCGAGCGAGGTCGTTTCTGAATCGCGACGCAATGTCACCTCTTTTCCGGTAATTGCCGTGACGGTCCAGTCATTGATCGTTTGCCCAACGACCCGTGGCTTGCTGCGCGAGTCTGCCGGACCGTCATGAAAGATGGCGGTCCAGCGTCCGTCTCGTCCGACAATGCCGGATAATCTCAAGGCGTCACGCGACTGTGCGGCGTCACCTTTGGGCCGTCGGTCGGGTTCGAACAGAGGACGATCCAGTAAAGCAGTGGCGACGGCGCCGAGAGGTTCTTCCGGCGCGGCGGAATCCGTAGTCTCCGTTGAAGCATTATCCGCATCGGGTCCCGACGGAGGTGTTTCCGGCGTGGTTGGTCCATCCGCCGGATGGGGCGGGGCGCCGCTTGCCACTTGGCCGGGGCCGTGCGCGGGAGCTTCGGCGCGTGCGTATGCGACGGAAAGCTGGGTCGCGAAGAGAAAGACGACAAACCGAAGAACGTTCATCTGGTTTTCGTTTCCTTGCCCGGGCTGTTTTCGTCGAAACGCAGCAGCCGGCCCGCGTTCGCCAGTCCAGCCAGCGTCGAAGCATTGTGCAGCAATGCCGCCATTACCGCTCCCTGCGCGCCCAGCAGGTTGAAGGCGGCCATGCCGATCAGGATCGCGGTCCAGCCGACGCCCATGCCGACATTGGTCTGAATGGTGCGGCGGCATCGGCGGCTCAGACGGATAGCCGTTCCGAGGCGGTGCAAGTTGGGCTGCATGAGCACGAGGTCGGACGAACTGAGAGCTACGTCGGTGCTTTCCGCTCCCATCGCGACGCCAACGGCGCCCGCACGTAGGGCTAAGGCGTCGTTGATGCCGTCTCCGACCACGAGCGGGCGGCGGCCCGCTTCGATTTCCTCCAGAACGCATCCCATTTTTTCTGCCGGAAGCACTTCCGCCCGGATTTCGGAGACGCCGACGTCGCGCCCGACACGCTCGGCGACCGCGCGGCGATCCCCTGTCAGCAGGATTTGTCGGGTCAGCCCCATAGCGCGCAGTTCTTCCATCGCATCGGCGGCCTCATCGCGCGGCCGGTCAGACAACAGGATCCAGCCCAGGAACCGGTTGTCCATTCCCAGACACACCATCGGGCCACTGTGCTCGGGCGCGGGGCCGGGATCGACGCCCGCCTCGATCAGCAGGGCTGGACGTCCCATGCGCAGGATGGCGCCGTCGGACAGAGTGACTCGCATGCCCAGGCCGTGCAGTTCTTCCGCGTCGTGGGGTTGTATCTGCGGCGCCTCCGGGCGGCTGCGATGAAGTGCGCGGCTGACGGGATGGGCGCTCAGCGCACCGATCGAAGCCGCTCGGTCGAGAAGTAAGACCTCGCTGACGCCGAGGGCGGGAAGCGCGCGCTCCAGTGAGAGCTGACCCGTGGTCAGGGTGCCGGTCTTGTCGATGATAAGCGAGTCCACGTCCGCCAGATGTTCGAGGAAGGCGGTTCCCTTGATCAGAATTCCGTGCCGGGCGGCGACCGCGATTGAGGCGATGGATGCGGCGGGAGCGGCCAGCACCACGGCGCAGGGGCATGACGCGACAAGCACTGCGAGCATGGCTGCCGTCGATCCGGAAGCGAACCAGACGGCGGCCGCCACGGTCATGATCAACGCCATATAGGAACCGGCGTAGCGCTCCAGCAGGCGCGTGAGCGGCGGCTTGGCGTCTTCTGCGACCTCCATCAGGGCGATGATCTGCCCGAGCGCGGTGTCATCTCCGATCCGTGTGACTTCGACCGTCAATATGCCGGACAGGTTGATGGACCCGGCGAGAACATGGGCGCCTGCAGCGACCTCTACCGGCGCGGACTCGCCTGTCAGAGACGCCATGTCCAGCGACGACTGGCCGTCGAGAATGAGGCCGTCCGCCAGCAGTCTGTCGCCCGCGCGCAGTTCGAGCCTGTCGCCGACGCGCAGGTCGGTGGCGGAAACGGCTTCGGCGGCGCCGTCGGGGCGGATGCGTAGCGTCGTCGTGTCAACCAGTCGTTCAAGCGCTCTGATCGCCTCCTGCGAGCCGAGCAGCGAGCGCTCTTCAAGGATGTGGCCTGCGATCATGATGATCGGAAGGAGGGCGGCGGTCAGCAGGTCGCCAGCCGCCCAGGAGGCCAGCATGGCGACCGCGACCAGTTGGTCGGTCAATCCATGCAGCGACGGGTGACGCAGGCTGGCGATTGAGGCGGCGAGGATTGGTGGGGCGACCAGCACGGCGGCGGCGGCAGACGCCAGATCCGGCAGGGCGCTGTCGCCACCGACAAGAAAGCGCCATGCTACAGCGACAGCGAGAAGCCAGCATGCGACCATCGCCAGCGTTAACCGCATGCCAAACGCCCAACGCTCCGCGCGCGTCGTCAGGGGGACGGTCGCTGCGTCTCGCGCCGCCTCCGCACGCTGTTCCAGTCCGCGAAGTGCGTTGGGCGCGGCGGAAAAGGCGCTGGCGCTCATTGGGCGTTTCCCTGGGCTTGGGGCGCTGTCGGGGAAATCGAGAGAATGGTCTGGCCGGTTCCGGGGGCGACGCTGGTGATTTCTCCGACGCGGGACATGAAAACGGCGACGCGATCGCGCCACGCCTTTAGCGCGGCGGCGTCCCGCACGGGTTGCAGGGCGTCGGCTGCCGCGGTTTCGTCAGCGGAAATGGTTGCCGTCGAGGCCGAAGCTTGCCGGACCATTTCCTCGGCCGCGGCGGATGCGTCTGTCTGGAGGCGATCTCGTTCGCGATTGGCGTTCTGAATGACTCGTTCCGCGTCGGTGCGAGCCGCAGCGACGCCCTGCGCGGAGACCTGCTCCGCTGTGAGGACCTGATCAAACGCTTCTTTCGCGCGCGGCGGCAGGATCGGCACAAGGTCTATCCGCGTGACCTCGATCCCGAGATCAGCATTGGGTCCCGTCAGTGCGCGAAGGCGCGCGTTCACTTCGTCCATCAAGGCCTGTCGGAGGGCTGTGCGTCGCCGGGTGGTCGCTTCGTCGGCGCCGGTTTCGCCGCCGCCCGAACGCATGACCAGAAAGTCTCCGATCGGGTGGGATGCGGCGATGTGGGTGGCGGCGGCGTAGAACGTTCGGCGTAGCGCGGGCGGCGCGTGTCGTTGGGCCTGCATATAGGCGACGGGCCGAACCACCTTATAGAACAATGTCGCGTCCAGCCTGACGATGTTCCCGTCGCCGGTCAGCAGATAACTGGAGTTCGCCGCGTCACGGTTCTTTTCCATGTGCAGCCAGTCGTCGGATTCCTGAAGTTCGAGGTCGGTTTCGTCGCTGGCGTAGGCCGTGTTGTCGCGGGTGACGCGCAATGAAATCTGGTGATCGCTGGACGGCAGAAGCGTCACTTCCTCGAATGGGCGCGGCAGAGCGACGACGAGGCCGGAGCGTCGGACGTCGACGACTTTCCCGTAAAGGATCACGACGGCGGTGCTGTCGGTCGGGACGGAGCGCACGTTTCCGGTTAGCCAGAAAAGTCCAAGAAGCGCTGTTACGGCGGCAAGCAGCAAGAAGGTGAAGCGGACGGTCTGCTCCAGCGGGCCAGAGATCAGCACGGGCGCGATGGACGTGTCTCCGTGGGCTTGATCGACGGGGAGGGGACGGGCGGAGGCGGACATTACCGTTTTTCCGTCGCGGCCCGGATGGCGTCCTGCGGGATAACGGGAGAGGGAAGCACGTCCAGAACGGTGCGTCCGGCGCCGGGCAGGCCGGTGAGGACGTTGAAGGGTGCGGCGTCCGTGCGCATCACGAGCCGCGTATTACGCCCAGCGATCTCATTGATTGTGTCGAGCGTGCGCAGCGCCGCGTAAAGATCGGGCGCCTTGCCGTAACTTTCGGCGTAAATCGCGGCGGCCTGCGCGTGCGCCTTTGCTTCGGTGATAGCCGCCTCCGCTTTCGCGCGGGCGACGATAATGCGTGCATCGCGCTCTGCGTCAGCCTTGATCGCAGCCGCCTTGCGCAGGCCTTCCGCCGTACGCGCAGCTGCCACTGTCTCCCGCTCCGCGCGCATTCTCGCAACTGTGGCGCTTAGGGTTTCGGCAGGCAGGCTCAGGCGTTCGACGCCGACCTGCTCTATACGCACGCCATAAATCGCCTCCGCCTGAGGTCGAATTACTGCGAGAAGTTTCTTTTCGAATTTGCCAGTTTTCACAGCGGCGGGGACGGTGTTGATAAGATCGCCCAGCGCGAAATCGCTGGCGACGATCTGCAAGGTCGAACCAAGCAGGGAGCGGAGCTGACGAGCGGCCTCGTCCGGGTCGTTTCCCGTCGCCCTGAGAAAGTGTTTTATCTGATCGGGATCGTTCTGGATTGACCATACGATGAACGCCTGCACGAGAACGCGTAGCCCGTCACGGGTGCCAACGTCCTGCAAGCCGCCGGATGTGGTGCGCGTCTGCATGTCCACCGTTTGCGCCATTTCCAGCGGGGCGGGCATTTTCCATGTCAGACCGGGCGATGTCTGCACGCGGACAGGGGCTCCGAAGCGGGTGACGACCACGGCTTGCCCGGATGAGACTGTAAGCGACGTTGCGGCGAGCAGCGCGGCGCCAAAAACTGCGCCTGCGAGCGTAAATCTGCCAAGCGTCGCGCCAAAGGTGGCGTTGCGGGAAGCGTCGGCGGCGTGGGATGCGTGTCCGCTCATTTCGTGTCCAAATTGTCATGAGGGGCGGAAGGCGACGTCGCGCCTGCGCGCATGTCGAGCAGGGCGTTCTGAACTTTGGCGTCAAGGACGGTGATGTTGGCCCCGGCCAGACCGCGTTTCAGGTTCGCGAGATAGCGCTCCAGAAGGAAGGCGCGTCCTCCGACACGCCACGCGACGGCGTCTCCGTCCATGCGGGTCGCGTCCGCTTCTGCCGTGCTGCGGATCGACTGCGCCTGCGCCGTAGCCTGCGCTTCGTCGGTATAGGAATCCCTCGCGGCGAGAGCGTGCGTTTCTTCCGCGCGTGCGTTCTCCTCTGATATCGACGTTCGCGCCTTGATCTCGGCCGCTTGCACGAGACGCCACGCTTTCGCGGCGGCGGCGGGCGGCTGCACGGAGTCAACAAGAACCACGACGACTTCCAGCCCGGAGCGATGGGAGTCCAGATCTTGCTGCAGGTTACGCGACAGGGTTTCCGCGATGTGTTCCCGTCGGGTGGCCATTACGCCATCAAGTGTCTCCGACGCGAAAAAATCGACGAACCGACGTTGTGCCAGAGATCGTAATAAAGTTTCCGGAGAAGCTACCGTGTAGAGCGAGTCCATGGCTCCTTGATCGGAGAGGCGCACGCGATACAGAACGCGCAGATTGGCGGTCATCGTCTCAAACCCGGCGCGTCCGTCGCTCTGCGTCCGGGCGACGAGGTACGACGCATCTTCGGGCGATCCATCCCAGAGGCGATTGGCGCTGTCGGGTGGCTCGCCCTCTGCGTTGGAAACGTCCGAGGCTCTGGCTGCGGCAGTCGCGTCTGCCACCGCCAGAGAGTGGATGGCGCCGAATTCGACAAGACGCACCCGCCCTAGCGGCGCGGGCAGGGTGACGTGCAGGCCGGGGCGAAGCACGGCTGTGGGGACCCCGAAGCGTTCGTAGACCCCCCTTTGGTTCTGGGGGATCTGTACGACGCCGCTTCCGGCCCAGGTCAACAGCAGCATCGCCAGCGCAACCGGCGGCGTGGCCCGGCGCACGAAAGCGAGAGCCCAGCTTCGTTCAAAGTCCAGCCCGAACTTCCGTCGAAGTATGTCTCCAATACGCGTCGGGGTCAGAGCGCGTGGCGCCGAGAAGGCAACGACGTCGACGCAGGAGCGGGCGGTCCGCGCTTCTGCGGGCGGAACGAAAAGGGCGGCGACGAGGCGCAGGGTTATCTCGCACGATCCATACACTACGAGTCCGGCAGGAACTTTCCACAGCCACGCTGGCGGCGTTCCCCCTCCGGCAAGGTCGCCGAGCAGCAACCCTGCGAGTAGCAGCACACAGAGGCACAGACGTAGCACGCCTGGCACGCCGGACACGGGCCGCAGCACGGCTGTCGGGCGCGTCGTTAGAAAACGTTCGGCCAGAAGAAGCACGAAGGCGAAGGCAATTACGCCGGTGGCGAGCGGACCTGCTGCGGGAATTACGCCTGATGTAGGGAGCGACGCTCGTGTAAGCGCGCGTGAAGCGGATGCAAATGACAGCGCTAGGCAGGGTGTAAGCAGAACTGCTTGTGGCCAGAGAGGGATTTTCCGGTCGGGCGACCGGATCGCGCGGAGCAGGGGCAGCGCGGAGAAAGTTGCGCCGCAGGTCAGGACGAACGATGCAACGACCGCACCGGACAGCGGACTGCGGAGTACAAGGTCCGCGAACGCGGTATGCGCGGCCGCAGGACGCAAGGCGGCTCCGCGCACTACGAAAGTCGCGAGAGCGCCGATAAGGGACGTCGCGCCCGTGAGAGCCAGAATGCGCGTCAGGGACCGCGTCGCCGCAGAGGAAGGCGCGGTGGGCGGAGCCGCAGTCGTGGCGGCGGTGTGGGGCGTCGAAAAATCCGCCAATGGTCGCTCGCGTGGTCCCGTGATCGAAGAAAAGACAGGCGGATTTATAGAAGTGTTACAGGAGGTGTTTGTGACAATCCCATGAAATGATAACCTTCACGCATCGCACCATTGCCGGACGAGGTTGTGATACACGTTGGTCAGCGAAAGAACCGCCGGATCGTCAGGTTGCGTTCGGCTCCGCAGGTCGATGATCGATCTGTCCAGAGCGAAGAGCAGTGACCGTGACGCGGCGTCTCGCACGAGCGACTGTATCCAGAAAAACGAGGCGACTCTGTTGCCGCGCGTCACGGGTGTTACGCGGTGCAGCATGGTGGTTGGATAGACGATCATGTCTCCGGCGGGCAGGCGGATCAGTTCCGATCCGGAGTCCGTCACCAGCTCAAGCTCACCGTCGTCATACTCTTCGGGATCGCTGAGGAAGAGCGTCGCCGAGAGATCGGCCCGCATCATCTGTCCGTTCGCGCCGGGGATGGTCTGCACCGAATTGTCGACGTGCAGGCCGTAGGTCATGCCTTCTTCATAACGATTGAACATGGGCGGGTAGATGAGGCGGGGCAGGGCAAGGCTGCGAAACAGCAGACCGTCGGATAAGGCCTGAAGGATAACGGCGCGCGCAGCTGCCGCCTTCGTGCACTCGGGTGCGAGTTGCATGTTTTTCTTGCTATGGGCGGCCTGTGGCCCGGCGGTCGAGCGTCCGTCCACCCACGAACCGGCGGCCACAAGACGCCGACATTCGGCGACCTGATCCGGTGTCAGAATTTCCGGAATATGTACGGGCATTGTTTCTGTCCTGCGTGGACGCGCGCGTGAAGTGACGAAAACGCAGCTTCTGCCCGGGACGGCTTATTATGGTCGGTCCGGGCAGAAGCTGATGACAGCGTCGCCGCTCTTTCGGAACGGCGTCGCTTTGGATCAGAACGCGCTTCGCCTTGAAGCGAAGCGCGTCGTCTATGGGATCAGCCGAAGAGCAGGGAACTGAGAGACGTCCAGAAATTTCCAAGAGCGGATTCGATCTCGCCCAGAAGTTTCTGGATCAGGCCTGTATCGGAGGACGATCCGCCCGCTGAGGAGGAGCCTCCGGTCGAGCTGGAGCCGCCGGAGCCACCTTTGGACGGCGAACCACCCGTCGTGGAGCCGTCAGATCCTGATCCGTTCGACGATTTGTTGAAGTCGAACATGTCCATCAGATCGCCGATGGCCGGGCTGTTTGTCGGCGCGTAGAGGTTGCTGCTCGACGTCACGGGGTTCGGAAGATTGTCACGCCCTGTGGACGAAACCGGCTTCAGACCCCAGTTCTTTTCAATGAACTTCAGGAAGGACACGTGGTCGCCGTAAGTGTGGTTGATATGACCGCCCGTCGAATAGGGCGAGACCATGATCGCCGGGATGCGTGTGCCGTCGCCGAAGAAATCGAGAGGCTGGATATAGCCCGAATCCCACGACCCGCCGCCCTCGTCGAAGGTCACGAGAATAGCGGTGTGCTTCCAGACTTCAGGATTCGACTTGATCTTTTCGATCACATGCTTCGTGAAGGCTTCGAAAAGCGAAGGCTTGGAGGAAGCAGGGTGACCGTCGAGAACACCGTCCGGCTTGATGATAGAAACGGCCGGGAGATTGCCCATCGCGAGATCGGCGTCGAGATCGTTGATGTCCTTGATGTGCTCTTCGCGCTGCTGGGCGTTCGCCATAATCTTCGTTTCATACTGAAACGGATTACAGATGTCGCAATAAACGCCGCCAAGTTGACTGCTGGGGTCCTTGACGTAGTTGTCCCAGCCCGCGCCGTAGTAACGCCATGAAACCTTCTTCTCGTTCAGGCGATCAGCGATGGTGGGCACGTTTGAGGGCGGAATGACATAGGTGCCGGTGTTGACCGTGCCGTCGCCGAGATAGCCGGGGCTGTAGTTGTTGACGAGGTAGTAGGCGCCGTCCTTACACCGCTTCGGGTGCTTGCCAGGAAGGGACTTCAGATACTGGGCGACCGGCTTCACACCGGGCTGGCTGTCGTCCGAACAGTTGACGTAGGAACCGCCGGAGTAGCCGTCCTGCGTGTACCAGTTGGTCGTGCCGGCTTGCGGATTTGGATTTTCGATCTGCGTGCTTGGCGGGGTTGCGACTGCGCCGTTGCCGTCCGTGTAATAAATCGCAAGACCCGTGCCGAGAGCAATGTGGTTTGCCCCGGTGCCGCCCATGATGGACTGGTGAAAATTATCGCTGGTCGTGTATTTGTCAGACAGGGACTTAAGGTATGGAACGTCGCCCGCCGCCATGTTGTAGAACCCCATGCCGACCGATCCTTCGCCGGTCGTAAGGGTTCCAAAGTTCGATGCCTGGGCCTTGCCGTTTCCACCCGTTCCGGTCTGCACTTCGACCCAGGGAAAGAGGTCGTTCAGGCAGCCTGAAGGATTTTTTGCGGTCGCGTGATCTAGCGAGCAATCCGTTTCCTGCCACATCTGGAAAAAGCGATGGACAGGGCTTCCCGTATAGGAATCGTAAGGCAACGTCGAGCCGGTGAACTGGAACGGTCCGTCGGGCAGGTTGTTCGCGTTGGTGATGCGCGTGTCGACGCCGGACGATCCAAGACCGCTGGCGCCGGTCGTCATCTTCAACCAGTCGGAGCGATCGATGCCGTCATTCCCGACCGCTTTTTCAAAAGCTTCGACGCCGGCGAGGGTCGCAAAGGGAGCGGGATCCGTGTCGGAAGCTTTGGCTGGCGTTCCGGACAGGCCCGGAGGCGGGAGAATCGCGTAAGGGGTCTTGCTCTTCGGCGCGATGGCGTACTCGGTGCTGGCGGTCGCCTGCATCTGTGCGGCGGTCGCGAAGTTCGCGCCCGGCGTTCCATCGACCTTGACGATCTTCTTCGATAAAATGTTGTCTACGGTTTCACCTTTTTTCGGGATATATGTTCCGTAGAGGTTATCGAAAGTATGGTTTTCGCCAATGATCATGACGATGTGTTTGATCGGCGTGGCGGTTTTCGCCGTGTCGGTCTTCGCGACCGCAGGCGCCGTCGTCACGATAGGAGAAACCACCATTGAGGCTGCGGTCAGATGCGCGACCGAGCGGCCCAGCGGCTTGCGCAGGCGTCTCCAAACAGGTTGAGACATTTTGGAACCTTCCGTTCTGCCATGCAGTTGAATTAAGGACGTCCTATGCGGACGGCGAACGAAAGCGCGCGCTCCGCCAGTGAAGGCATCATGTTTCAAGCCGCGTCCGACTTTGAATCGGCGTCGCGCCTTTCTGTTCGTGAAACATTTAGTTAAATTTTTGTCAGGAAGATAATGAAGAAACTATGACGGTTCTATGACGTATGGTTCTAAGTTGTTTTGCAAATATCATTTATTTTAAATATTTTATGAGGATTCGGCGCCCGATAGACTCGGATGAATCAACATATCCGGCCATTGGACGCCGGGCGTCATCGTTACGATATGAATCCGAACAAGCAATGGAAGCTCCTGGCGAGACCAATTGCTCTGCCACCCATGGTAGGACTCTTTTCGTCCGTAATAGGAAAAACTGATCGCCTGAATATCTCGCGCCAGAACTTCCTCGTGAAAGGCTTGCTCCGCTCCTGCACAACGTGCGCGGCGGTAGGGGCGCCAGCGCAACACTAGGCGATGTTTGGCGTCCACGCCGATGCCGGCTTCGATTTCGTGTGCGTAGCCTTCCTGTTGCGGTAGCCATGAGATCAGGCTGAGTCGGTCGTTCGCGCCTGTGAAAGCTGGGGGAAGACCCGGATCTGACAGTTCCGAGCGTGTCACGATACGGCGTAAGGTGTCATCCATGCCCTGAAGGTCGCTCATGTGTTCGAACGTTTTTTGCTCAAGGGCCCAGCCGCGCACCCCTACGGCGCTTCCTTGCCATAACGCGGTTGAAAGAAGTGCGAAGACGAGTGTGACGACGATGATTTCCAGCAAAGTGAATCCGGCGTCGCCCGAACATCGGGCGTGCGTGCGGTCTTTTGTCATTCTGTCGCCGTCGCGGGGCGGACCGCCCGCCCGGAAAGCTTGACGGAGTGGTGGAGCGCGCCCCAGTCGACCGTAACATCCACTGTGTAGAGGCCAAGTTTTTCTTCGACGGAGCGACCGCCGCCGGTTGATATCTGACGAATTTCGACAAATGTCCTGTATCCACCGTTGACGACGTAATCATTCGTGCCCGGATGCAGTCGTGGGGACGCCAGCATGGCGTCGAGCTGCGAGCGGGCGACAGACACCGCACGCAGGCTCATGTCGGCCTGCTTGTTCCCGGAAAGCCCCGTCTCCATGGCGCCGAACATTACGGCAAGCGCCATACTGGCGATCATGAGCGCCACGATGACTTCCAGAAGCGTGAAGCCTGCGTCGGGCAGCGATCGTCTGAAGGATGAGGGATCACGGCGCATCGACAAGAATCCGCCCGGTCGCGGGGCTTACTGTGAACAGGACAGCTCTTTGCCCGAGGGTGAGCAAAAGCGGGGCGCCTGATGTCGCGCCGTTTGCGTCGAACAGGATCTCGCCCTGAGCTGCGGCGCCCTCTTGTGAAGCCGGAATGGTCATGACGACGGAGCCGGTCAGCCGATCTATCCGTTCGCGCTTACCTGTGCGTGTCACGAATTCGCGACGGCTCGCGTCGAACGCGACGACAGTTGGCAGGCCGCTGGTCATGGCGGCGCTCCTTGCGTTTTGGAGAATGGACAGGACCTGCGTTTTTGCAGCGCCGAATGTGACGGCATCGCTATGGAACGGACCGCGCTCGACTGCCACTCCAAGCAGCAACCCGGCGATGACGAGAACGACCATGACCTCCAGCAGGGTGTAGCCGCTGTCCGAAGAAGGTGATCGCGACCTGGGGAAGTCACTGAGCGAGGTCATTAAGACTCAGCATGGCGAGCAGCAGCGCCGAGACGATCCCTGCGACAAGGACGCCCATGATGATGGTGATCGCGGGCACCAGAATTGCAAGAAGACGCTGGATGGTGACGCGGCTCGCCTCTTCATGAATGTCAGCGGCCTTGAGGCAGATCGCCGCGAGTTGGGCGGTCTCTTCGCCGACATGAAGGAAATGCGTCATGGCGACTGGATAAACCCTGCTGCGCTCCAAGGCGGCAGCCAGACTGCCGCCTTCACGCACCGCGCGTGTGGCGTCGGCGATCACCGCCGCACCAACGCGGTTGCCGATTACGCCTTCGGTGATGCGCAAGGCGCCGACCAGCGGCACCCCGTTTCGCATCAGGGCTCCCAGCGTACGGGTCAGGCGCGCGGCCATGATTTCGCGTGTAAGAGTTCCAAGTATCGGAACCTGCAGCAACACGCGATCGACGGCGAGGCGGATATCGGGACGTTGCAGGGCGGCGCGCATGGCGAAGATTGCGCCGACCAGTCCGGCGAGCATGTAAACGCCCCACGCGCTGAGAAAATCACCCGACGCGATGACGATTTTTGTCGGCGTCGGGAGCGCCGCGCCGTTTTCGGCGAACAGGGGCGTGAACTGCGGTAGGACGTGAGTGAGAAGGAGGACCACGGAGAACACCGACGCGATCATCAAAACCGTCGGGTAGATCATGGCCGATTGGACCGTTGCGGCCATCTTGCGTTCGCGTTCGAGGAGGTCGGCGAGGCGCAGAAGAGAATCTTTTAAAGCGCCGCCTGCTTCTCCTGCTTTCACCAACCCCACATACAGGCGTGAAAAACTGCGTGGCGACGCCTCAAGGGCTTCGGCGAAGGAGCCGCCGTCGCGGACCTTGTCGCGGATCAGGCCGATGGCGCGGGCGGCCTGCGGGTGCGGCGACGTTTCGGCAAGGAAACGCAGCCCCCGGTCAAGATCAAGGCCGGCGGAGAGCATGGTCGCAAGTTGCCGTGTGAACTCGGTCAACGCTTTTGGGCGCAGCACCGGGTCGCGCCGTCGGGCCAGCCATCCGCCCAACCCCGACCGCAATGCGCCGCCGCGCGACGCTGGCATGACCAGCAGCGGCGTCAGCTTTCGCCGCTTCAGCAGCATCAGAGCCTGCTGTTCGGTGCTAGCGACGATTTCTCCAGTCGTGACGCCGCCATCCGAACCAAGGGCGCGGTAGGTCCAGCGCGACGCCCCGTCGACGGTGGCTGCGATTTCGCTCACTCGCCGCCGCCGACGATGCGGCTGACTTCTTCGATCGTGGTCTCTCCTGCCAGAGCCGCACGCAGACCGGCCTGAAACATCGTGACCATCCCTTCCGAAACCGCAGCCTTCTCGATCTGTTCATGATCGGCGCCGGAAAGGATCAGGCGTGTGACCGCGGGGGAGGGGCGAAGGAACTCGGCGATGGCGCTTCGTCCACGATATCCCGTGTGACGACATTCAGCGCAGCCGACGGCGCGCCACAGCGTGTGCTGGCGTGTGGCGTCCAGCGCGAAGCGATGGACCAGTTCGGGAGGGGCGGTCTCCGGATGGCGGCAGGTCTGACACAGTCGCCGCACCAGCCGTTGCGCCAGGATGCCGCGCAGGACGGCGGTCAGCAGATAGTCTTCCAACCCCATGTCGCGCAACCGGGTGATGGCGGCGGCTGCAGAGTTCGTGTGCAGCGTCGAGAGCACCAGATGCCCCGTCAATGCCGCCTGTACGGCGATTTGCGCGGTTTCGATGTCGCGGATTTCACCGACCATGATCACGTCGGGATCCTGACGAAGAATCGCGCGCAGAAGACTGGCGAAGTTCAGGCCGATGACGGGCCTCACCTGAATCTGGTTGATTCCGGCGAGTTGATATTCGATCGGATCCTCGATCGTCACCACGTTGCGGTCGACCGCGTTGATTCCGGAAAGACCGGTGTAAAGCGTCGTGGTCTTGCCGCTGCCGGTCGGTCCCGTCACCAGCACGATGCCGTTGGGTAATTCCAGGGCGTCGCGAAACGAGGCGACGATTTCCGGGGCGAGGCCGAGACGGCTGTAATCGAAGCTGACGGTGGTGCGGTCGAGCACGCGCAGCACCGCGATTTCTCCGTGCAGGCACGGCACGGTGGAGACACGGAAATCGACCTCGTGCCCGCGGACGGCGAGCTTGATTCGTCCATCCTGAGGCAGTCGCCGTTCGGCGATGTCCAGCTTCGCCATGATCTTGATACGTGAAATGAGCGCTGCGGTGGTGCGCGGCGGTTGATTGTCTACTTCATGCAGCACACCGTCATAGCGATAGCGCACGACGAGACGATCCTCGAACGGCTCGATATGAATGTCCGAAGCCCGCGTCTCGACAGCGCGGAAAATGATCTGGTTCACAAGCCTGATGATAGGCGCTTCGCTGGCGAGGTCTTTCAGACGATCGGCGTCTTCCTCAGCTGGGTCGTGATTCCTCTGTGATCCGTCTTCTTCTTCTTCGCTCTCCTCGTCATCCGGGTAAAGGCGGTTGAGCGCTGCCTCCAGATCTGCCCCTGTCGCAACGTCGCGTATGACCTCGCATCCAGTGGCGAGACGGATCGCGGCCGCACTGTAGTCGTCGAGAGGATTGGCCATGACGAGGCGCAGCGTGTGTTCGTTTTGATTAATCGGTAACGCACGGACCTGTTTCAGGAAACGGCTGCTGAGTCGGTCGGAAAAGAGCGGTTCGTCGATCCGTTCCAGTTCCGATGGGCCAACTATGGCCCGTTCGAGGATGGAGGCATATACGGAGGCTAGTCCGCCTTCGCTGACGAGGCCGAGTTGCAACAGCACGGCGTGAAGCAGTTGCCCGCTATCCGCCGCGACGCCTCTGGCGCGGTCCAGAGCGCGGATATCGCTGGCGCCTGTGGAGAGCAGCGCGTCGGCAAGGCGCTGGTCACCCGATGATACGGTCATGCTCATCGAACAATTGTCTCTTGTCGTATGAAAACGGTGGGCGCAGTGTCCGACGCGCCATGCCTGATCCAGTTCTTTGTATTCCGTTTCTCATCGCGCCGTTCATAGGAAGTTTTCTTGGCGTGCTGATTCGGCGCATTCCACGTGGCGAACCGTTCGCGGCTAGTCGTTCCCATTGTGAAACGTGCCAGACGAAGCTTGGCGCGCGTGATTTGGCGCCGATCCTGTCGTGGCTTGTCCAGAAGGGGCGTTGTCGCCATTGTGGCGCGAACGTCGATCCGCAACATCTTCATATAGAACTTGCCGCTTTTCTTCCTCCCATGTCGGCGCTGGTTGGATATGCGGTGTTGCATAGGACAGACCCACTCGGGCAGTGGTCCATAGATCCGGTCACGTTTTGGTTCGAATGCGTTTTGGGGTGGATGCTGTTGGCGCTGGCCTGGATCGACGTGATTTGCCTCCGGTTGCCAGACGTTCTGACATTGCCCTTGCTGATCGTCGGTTTGTTCGAGGCGATACTTTCCGGCGACGTCGATGTGGCGGGTGATCGTGCGTTGGCGGCAGGGCTTGGCTGGACAGGGCTGTTGTTGCTGGGTGTGACTTATCGACGGTTGCGTGGCCGTATCGGTCTGGGAGGCGGTGACGCGAAGTTGTTGGGGGCGGCTGGGGCGTGGGTAGGGTGCAGTCACCTGTCGCTCGTTCTTCTGCTCGCATCGTGCTTTGGGCTTCTCGCCGCACTGGGAGCAATCTTTCGTGGCGGGCGCGTAAGCGCGGCGATGATGCTTCCCTTCGGCCCGTCGCTTGCCGCAGCCATCTGGATTGTAAGACTGGCGCTCTGAGGGGCGCGACGGTACGCGGAATCGTTCGCCGATGTGCCGTGCGACGACGACGGGCGATCCGCCTGCTTTAGTTATGGTGAGGCGGTGATTCAGGGGGCGCATGCGTGGAATGATTTAGAAGAGCGCCTGACGCGGGGCCAGACTCTTCGTTAATGTGTCATAAATATATCATATATCATGCCTGTTCGATGATTGTGAGGCGGTGGTATCCAGCGGCGACATTGTCTCCAGAAGCGGTTGGGGAGAATGTTTCCGGCACACCCTGCGCGTGCGTTCGCTCAAGAAAGGTTGAGGTCAGTCCTTTCAATGATGAGTAGCGCGTCCTCTATCGGAAAAAGTGGCCTGAAAGGGTTCGTCGAATGGTGGGGCAGCCAGTTGCGCGAGTGTCTTCCGCCGCAGTGGCGTGGGGGCGGCCATAAAGGCGTGATCGTCTCAATAGGACGGAATGGGCGTCTGGAAGAAAGCGTTCTGGACGAGATCGTCGCTTCCGGGGCGCCGAAAGCCGGAAGATTCGTTGGGCATTGGCGGAGGTGCGAGGTAAGGCTCGCATTGCCGGAGGGCGGCGCTCTGTCGAGGCTGGTGCTGGTCCCTGCAGCCGCAGTATCGGATGCTGTTGGTTTGCTGACCTATGAATTCGATCGATTGACTCCGTTTAACGCTGCGGAGACAGCGTGGGTCGCTCGCCCGAAGGAGGTGGTCGCCTCGGGCGTTGGAACCATGTTCTCGATAGTTTACGCTCCGAACTTTGTCTTTGAGAATGCTCTGTCGCAGCTCAGGGAGCGCGGTTTGATTCCGGTTGGTCTCGTGGGGCGTGATGAGCGTGACGAACCTGTCGAAATTCCGCTGGAGCGCCCCGCTGCGCGACCTCGTCTGGCGTTGCGGATCGGTGTGCCTGTCTTTTGCGGCGCGCTTCTGGCCGCGCCGTTCGCCATGCAGGCGGTGGCCATGGCGCGCGTTGACGGGGCGATCGCGGCTCTTGCGCCGGAGCGGGCGCGGGCCGAAGCCTTGCGACGCGAAATCAGCGGCTATACTGCCGGTCAGTCTGCAGTAACGCACGAGCGGAAAAGTGTCGGCGACATTATGGGCGTCCTGAAGGCTCTGACAGAGACATTGCCGGACGATACGTTTCTGACCGCCTTGACCGTGCGTGACCGTCATGTGATGGCCCAGGGGCAGACTCGCGAAGCGCCACAGCTTATCGGTTTGCTTGAGCACAGAGCCGGGTTCGCGAACGCCGCGTTTTCAGGGCCGGTGACGCATTCGGGCGATACGAATACGGATGCTTTTACGATCACCGCGACCGCGCCAAACTGATCGGAACATGGCGTCTCCTCTTTCCTCGTCATCTTCGCTCCCTGGCGCACGTCTGCCGGTCGGTCGCGCCGGGAAGCTGACCGCCATAGGTCTGGCGGCAATCACGTTGACGTTGCTTTGGCTGTTGGCCTCAGTTGTGACGGGTTTGTACGACAATCTGAAAGATCACGCCGAAGGTAAGCGGGATATTCTCTTCAGGACGAGGGCGCTGGTCGCGTCCATCCCGCGCCTGCACGAAGAAGCGATCCGAGCGGCGGAGGAAGGAAGCAGGGGCGGTGTCTTGCTTGGAGAGGACTCTGACGCGACCGCGCAAGCGCGCCTGCAGGAGTTGGTGGAAGCTGCGGGGCAAGCGGCGCAGATACAATTGAGCAGTCAGGAGCCGTTGCCTTTGGTTCGGCAGGGCCTTTTTGAGCGTCTGGCGGTCAGGGTGTCGCTGACCGGTTCGTGGCCTGCATTGGTGCGGTTTCTCGATACTGTGAGCAGCACCGATTCCCCGGCGCTGCTTGTGGAAGACCTGCAGATTCAATCGGCGGGCAGTTCTCGGCTGGCTGACGAAGCCAGTCATGGACGCATGATCGACGCGTCCGTGACTGTGGTCGCGTTACGTAGCCCTGCAGCCGCTCGCACCGAGGCGCACCCGTGACGGCAAGTTTCTGTTTTTTGTTTGTATATCATAGATTCGGTGAAATCTCTTGAACGACTCGGTTTCTCTTCACGTTGCCCTCGAAATGCCGGTTGGGCGTCGTCGTCGTTCAGGGGCGCGATGGCCATATCTGCTTTCCGTCGCATTGCTGGCCGGATGCGCCGATCAGACGCCTCATCCGGGTGCGCTGCCGACTCCACGCGCCAACAACGGGGCTACGCCGCGGATCGACGGGGCTGTTGGTGCGCAACCGCCTGTGCGCACAGGCATGGTCAGCTACGGCCGCGGACAAGGACGGACGAGCGGTGGTCTCGGAGGGGATGGCGCAGGAGATATTACGCTCAATTTCGCCGACACAGATATCCGCGCCGTCGTCGATCAGGTGCTTGGGCAACTTCTGCATGTCAACTATCTGGTCGATTCCAGCGTGCATGGGTCGATTACGCTCAAGACCACTACGCCTGTAAGGCAGGATCAGCTTCTGCCGGTACTTCGCGCTGCGCTTTCCGGGGCGGGAGCGGCTCTGGTGTTTGAGAACGGCGTTTATCGCGTCACCGCCGCAGGAACGCCGGGGGGAGAACAGAACGACGGCGAAACGGTTGTCTCGCTGCGATACACCTCAGCGGATGCGTTGGCCAAAGCGGTGCAGCCGATATTGCATAACGGCGGGCATATCGTCGCCGCGCCGTCTGGAAACGCCGTGGTGGTGACGGGAGACCCTGCGTCGCGCGCGACGTTGGTCGAACTGGTTCATGCGTTTGATACGGACGTGTTGTCGGGGCAGTCCTATGCGCTTTTTCCCGCAACCAGCGGCGACGCGCAGGAACTGGCGACCGCTCTGGAAACAGCTTTGTCCAGCAAGAAGGGGCAGGCGATGGCGGAGAGGTTGCGGGTCGTGCCGATGCCGCGCATTGAGGCCGTCATGGTGATCGCCACCCAGTCGTCGCTGATCGAAAACGCGCGACGCGTATTTTCCGTTATCGAAGCGGAGCGTCGTCGCACGGTGCGGAAATGGAACGTCTATTACCTTCAGAATGGGCGAGCGAACGATATCGCCTATATCCTTCAGCAGGCGTTCACTCCCAACCACGTGACGGCGACGCCTTCGTCCAAGCTGAACGCCAACAACAGTAACCAGTTCATGTCATCGGGCCAGTCTGGGGGGACAGGCCTCGGTCTGGGCTCGTCGAGCACTTCCAGCGGCACTCAGTCAAGTTCACTGTTGGGTGGATCGTCGGGCTCTACGAGCACGGGGCAGACGCAGGGGGGCAGCGGATCTGACGCCAGCGGCCAGAATGGGCAAGGATCAGACGGTATTTCGAATAATCCTCTTTTGGGTGGTCTTGGTAATTCTTCTGATACCCGTTCGACCGATAGCGAGATCCGTATCATCCCGGATCTGCAGAATAACGCCGTCCTTGTCTATGGCACCACGAACGAGACGGAGACGGTTTCGTCCATGCTGCGCAAAGTGGACATAATGCCGTTGCAGGTCAGGGTGGACGCGACGGTGGCCGAAGTGACTCTTAACGACACCTTGCAATATGGAACGCAGTTCTTTTTCAAATCTGGCGGCATCAACGGCATCCTGAGCACGGCCACGCAGACGCTGACTTCGGGTAATCTTGCGACATCGGAACTGTCGAGCAGCTTCCCGGGCTTTGTGATCGGTGGCCACGGAGCGGCGGGAGCGCCGTTCGTCATCAACGCGTTGCAGGAAGTGACGTCCGTGAGGGTTCTGTCATCGCCGGAGCTGATGGTCGTAGACAACCAGCAGGCGTCGTTGATGGTTGGCGATGAAGTTCCCTATCTGACAGGGAGCACGACCGGAGTCCTGACGTCCAATTCGACGATCACGAACTCCATCAGCTACCAGCCGACCGGTGTTATTCTGCAGGTGACCCCGCATGTCAGCAATGGCGGAGTGGTCACGCTCGACATTTCACAGCAGGTCAGTTCTGTGGCGTCTACGACGACCTCCTCGGGTAGCGGCACGATCAACAGTCCTACGTTCTCCCAGCGTATGGTCACGTCTCGGGTGGTCATTTCGGATGGACAGACCGTCGGATTGGCCGGGTTGATCTCGGACAAATCGAACAAGGCGAATCAGGGAATTCCGTGGCTGAAAGACGTGCCGATTCTCGGACTGCTGGGTGGCACGCAGAATAATACTCGTGAACGAACCGAACTTCTCGTCCTGATCACGCCGCACGTCATCCACAATCAGACAGACGCATACGCCCTGACCGCCGATCTGCGGGAGCAGCTTCCCCGGGCGGCTGTGTTGCCTCACGACTTGAACGTCATGCCGATGACAGGGTCTGATAACCCGCAGCACCGTGTGCTGCATAGCATTGGCCTCAATGACTGATCCCCGTGATACCCGTCGTGGGGAGGAGGGAGGGTTTGCGCTGCTGCTGGTCCTGTGGATGCTTGGCTTTCTCGCATTGCTGGTGAGCCAGACTCTTTCGACAGGCCGCGCCGCGTTACGCCTGGGCGATGCAGCGCTTGAGCGGGCGAGACTGGAGACCATGGCGGACGCCGCGATCACTACGGAGCTGTTTTCAGTCGCAACAGGCGTAAGTGGCGCCGGCGGAGTCTGGAAGGTGTCTGGTGACGAGAAGAATCTCGTGCAGGTTCGCAGCATCATCGAGCGAAACAAGATCAATCCGAATGCGGTCAGCGTGACGTTGATGCAGGCGTTGTTGGTGGCGAGCGGCACGCCGCCGGACAAGGCGACGGTGCTCGCAAATGCGATCTTCGCCTGGAAAAATCCGGATTTGCAGGAGCAAGCGCCATCGTCGCAAGGACGGGAAGAAAGTCGCTGCGTTCCGCTCGGCGCGCCGTTTCATACTTTCGACGATCTTGCTGTGGTGCCGGGGATGACGCGCTCATTGGCGCAGGCGCTCGCCCCCCATATGTCGTTTGCGCAAATGCAGCCGACATCGTCCCTCACGCGCGATCCCGTCGTCCGGGCGGCGCTCGTCAAGGCAGGGTTGGTCATTCCGGGGCAAGCTATCCAGAGGGAAGATGTTGAGGACGAAGAGGCGCTGGTGGTCGTCGACGCGAAGGCTTCAGGTGATGGCGGTGCGATGCTCCGTCATGCGGAGGTTGTGCTTCTGCCCGATGCGCGCCCCGTTCCCTGGCGCGTCATGCGTTGGGAAACGAGTGACATTCATTGAATGCGCGTCAAGGATTGCAGATTTCTTCATGTCCAGTGCTATCACGAGCACTTCCGGATGGGCCTTGAGAGCAAAGATCGTAATCGTGATTCTCTCGATCGGAAGGCGAGCGATAGGTATAGGGATGCCGCCATGGATCGAGTGGAGCGGTGGCGTCCTTGAGGTAAGGGCCGTTCCAGCTTTCGGCGGACGACGGTCGATGAATGAGCGCATCCAGCCCGTCTTCGGTTGTCGGGTAGGCGCCGTTGTCCAGCTTGTACATGTCGAGAACGGAGCCAATTCGCGCGATTGATTGCTTTGCGACGGACACGCGCGCCCCGCCCAACTGCCGGAGCGCGGCGGGCGCGACCAACCCGACGAGAAGGCCGAGGATAGCGAGCACGACGAGAATTTCCAGCAGCGTGAAGCCGGCGTCGCCTTCGTTCCGGTGATCGGGGAGGTTTGACATTTCTGTAAAAGAACTTTCGCGATATCGATTCCGATACGTTAGTAAACCGACCGAACCGTGGCAGGACAGGGTAGAATTGTTAAAGAACTATGAAACATGATGTCCGACCTTCGACTTGAAAGGATATGCCTCTATAAGAGCTGTCCATGCCCGCGCCTCTACTCGCCTGCGTGCTCGCCGCAGCAATCCGCTATGACATCCCGCCCCGGGTTTTCCCGACGATATGGGAGGTTGAGCGCGGAGCGAATGGCGTTGTTCATCGGAATGCGGATGGATCGTCCGATCTCGGCCTGATGCAGATAAACACCCGATGGGTCGAGGTGATTTCGAAAATAACACATATGCCTGCGGTCCAGACTGCGGCGCGTCTGGTTTCCGACGGATGTTTCAACGTCGCGGCGTCGGCGGTGGTGTTGCGCACGTATCTCAATGAGACCCACGGCGACCTTATGCAGGCTATCGGAGATTATCATTCGCACACGCAGGGTTTGAACGAGGATTATCAAAAAAAGATATTAGAGCAAGCACGAAAGCTTTTTCCAACGCCGCCGTCGCAGTAGCGCACCTGAATACAGTTAGTCGGCGCGCGACGCGTGTGCGCCGACAGGTCGCGATATCGCGGATGCGATTCGCAAAAATCCTTCTTCCTCTTCGATATGTACATAAGGAAGAGGCGAGGGGGCGGGGCCGTCCATGACTTGTCCATTGTGATCCACGTCATATGCCGAGCCATGACACGGACACACGAGAAGGCGTCGCTCTACGTTCCACCCGGAGACGAAGCAGCCCGCATGTGGGCAGATCACTGAAAAGCCGACAATCGCGGTAGGTGTTTGTAGAATCCAAAAGCGATTGAAACTTGTTTCCTTGCGCGGGTCACCATTTTCGGAATTGATCGGCCAGCACATGATGGGCGCGTGCACGCTCAGAATATCGTGCGGCGTCAGTCTTTTCTCCGCATTATCCGACACTTTGCACAGAAAATCTTTTGTGGCGAAGGTCGTGCGGGCGCTGGCTCCGAATGTTTGCGCCCGGATGTGTGCGCTGCAGCAAAGGGCCCCACCTAACAGTCCGGCGACGTGACGGCGGGATAGAAGGTTTGAGTCGTTAACATCCACCGCGCCACGCCGCCTACAAGTTATTCGGTATGGTCTCTTATAGGGACTGAACAAGGACGAGACAGGACGTCTCGAAATCATCATGAAAATGTCATATGTCATTTCACAGTCATTCTGATTTAAGAATCGTTATCAACTTCATGAATTGTTTGGAATTTTAACAGAATCATCACACAGCTTTTTTTGATCTCGTCCTATTCACGCCGCAGGCTCCGGTGCCTTCAGTTTGCGGGCGATATAGGCAGAAGCTCAATGTTGACCGCGACATGTCGGAATCAGGAGAGCCCCCACTCCCGGGTCATCTTTCGGGGCCAGTGATGATGCGTCTTGTTCGTGCGCCGATCGCTCTGGTTCCTCCATCATGAAAGGTTGCGAACTGTGTTCGTAAAACGCGCGCGGATGACATTGTCCGCCCTGTTGTCACTCTCGATCTTCACGCCGCAGATTACGCTGGCGCATGATGGCTGGTCTGGTCAGTGGGGCCGCCCCTCCCCGGAATCGTTCGCGCATACCCGCACGCCTATCAAGCACATCGTCGTGATCTATCAGGAGAACGTTTCCTTCGATCACTATTTCGCCACGTACCCGTACGCGACGAACGCTTCGGGCGAGCCGTCCTTCAAGGCGGCTCCCGGAACTCCCAGCGTAAACAACCTGCGCAACAATGACCTGCTTCTGCAAAACCCGAACACCAACTCCGCAAACGGGACAGGCGCCGCGTTGCCGTTCCGCCTGGACAGGTCTCAGGCCAGCACGGCCGATCAGAATCATGCGTACACGGCTGAACAGATGGCCTATGACGCAGGAAAGGCTGATCTGTTTCCGCTTTACACCGGCTCGGGCACGTCCGGAGGCGTTGGCGCGTTCGGCACAAAGGGGCAGGTCATGGGGTACTATGACGGCAACACCGTCACGGCCTTGTGGCATTATGCGCAGCGCTTCGCGATGAGCGACAACGCCTACACCGATACATACGGTCCTTCGACGCCTGGCGCGCTGGAAGTCGTCTCTGGTCAAACCAACGGCATGAAAATTGTCGCCACGACCCAAAGCCCCAGCACAAAAGCCAAGTCGTCGTCCTATGTCGCGGACGGGCAGGGCGGCTGGACAATGGTCAACGACATCGACCCCGCTTACGACACCTGTTCGTCTGCGACGAATCAGGTTCAGATGACCAGCAAAAATATCGGCGATCTGCTGAATGATCGCGGTGTCACGTGGGGCGGCTTCATGGGCGGCTTCGATCTGGGGTCCACGAACAGCGATGGCACCACCGGATGCAAGCGACAGACTTATTCATCAGTTGTTTCCGAGAATGTCGCCGACTACATCCCGCACCATAACTGGTTCCAGTATTACGTCAGCACGTCGAATCCGACCCATGCCCGGCCGAAGTCAGATCGCACCATCGGATATTCATACATCCCCGGCGGTTCGGAAAAAGAGCCCGCCAATCACGAGTACGATCTTGAAGACTTCTACAAGGCCGTAAAGAAGGGGAATTTCCCCTCCGTTTCGTTTATCAAAATGCCTGCATATCAGGATGGTCACGCTGGCTACTCCGATCCGCTCGATGAACAGGCGGGCATCGTCAAGCTCGTGAACTTCATCCAGAAGCGCCCCGAGTGGCGGGATACCGCTATCGTCGTAGGGTATGACGACTCTGACGGCTGGTATGACCACGCTTTCGTCAAGCCGACCCATTCCTCCTATGCAGCTTCGGCTGACCAGTTGAATGGCGACGGAGCCTGCGGAACTGGAGACGCTCCTGAGGGCGTGCTGGGCAAGACCGTGAATGGCCGCTGCGGCCCCGGAACGCGCACTCCGCTGATGGTGATTTCTCCGTGGGCGAAGATCAACTATGTCGCTCATAATCTGGTGACGCAAAGCTCTGTGGTCCGCTTCATCGAGGACAACTGGCTGGGGGGCGCACGTCTTGGCGGCGGCTCCTTTGATGCGGCGGCTGGCAAGCTGGATGACATGTTCGACTTCACCCGGCCACCGCAGAAAGCCACCTTGCTGCTGGATCCGGAAACCGGCGACATTCGCCACGATGGGCTTCGTTCCGGTCATGACGACGACGGCGACCACAACCATCACTGGTTCGGTCACGGTGGTGACGAATCTCCGTTCGGCCCGCAGTTCCAGTAAATTTTCAGGCTGGAATGAGAGATTGCTCAAAACAGACGCGGTTCCTGTGGAAGTGCGTCGCCGCCCTGACGGTGTTTTTCATCGCCGGGGCGCATGCTCAGGCGGGGGGGACGTGTCAGCCCCGCTCTGACGGCTCCAATCCGTGCCCGGTTGCGTTGCATAGGCCGGACTCTCGGCCATTGTCTGCGATGGCGCAAATTGGCAGGGCGATGTTTTACGACACCGCCCTGTCAGGATCTGGACGTCTGTCCTGCGCCTCCTGCCATGATCCAGAGAATCATTATGGACCGTCGGGCGCGGCCGCGGTGTTTCTTGGCGGGACAGATATGAAGAGCCAGGGACGCCGCGCGGTGCCATCTCTGATGTATCTGGAGCGCCAGCCGGCGTTCAGCATCGGCCCTGACGATCCTCTCGCGGAAACCGCGCCGCAAATACAGGCGGCGTCGGCTACAACGTCTCATGGACCGAAGAGCGCAGCGAACACGGCGGCTTCGGCTGCCAACCTTGTGCCGCAGGGCGGGTTGTTCTGGGATGGGCGCGCAGACACTTTTCAGCAGCAGGCGACTGGGCCTCTTTACGACCCGGTTGAAATGGCGTCGACGCGTGAGAAAGTGCTCGATCGTCTTAATCACGCCCCTTATACAGCAGCGCTCATGCAAATGGCGGGGGTCTCAGGAGAAAAGTCACCGGATTTTCTGCTTGATGAGGCAATGTTCGCGCTGTCCCGATATCAGGTCGAGGAAAAGGATTTCCATCCGTATTCAAGCAAATTTGACTCCTGGCTTGAGGGGCGCGCGAAGTTCACCTCCCTGGAGCGCCGTGGGTATTTGTTATTCAATGATCCCGAGAAAGGAAATTGCGCCGCCTGTCACGTCGACACACCTCAGGCGAATGGACTGCCGCCGCTCTTCACCGATCATCAATACGAAGCTCTGGGCGCGCCGAGAAATTTAGATATTTTGATGAACCGTGATGCGTCTCACTATGATCTGGGTGTTTGCGACGCTCAGAGCGCAGGAAGAAAAGCGCTTGCAGCCTATTGCGGTATGTTCGCAACTCCAACCCTTCGTAATTCGGCGACACGAAAAGTTTTTTTTCATAACGGCGTATTCCATTCGCTCGACAAGGTTCTTGAGTTTTACGCATTGCGCGATATCGACCCCGCGAGATTCTATGGGCGCGATTCATCGGGAAACGTAAGGGCTTACGACGATTTGCCTCAACAATATCGAGCGAATCTGGATACGACAGATGCTCCGCTCGATCGTAAGCCCGGGGATCAACCTGGAGTTTCCGAAGATGAACGCGCAGCGATTATCGCATTTCTCAAGACCCTGACGGACCGTCATGTCACGACGGGCCATGGCGCTCCGTAATCACGTTTTTCCTCGGTGCAGAAGGTCAGGTTCGGAAAATATATGGCGTTGCTGACGTTTTCGAAATTCTATAAATTCGAACGCCAGCAGCGTGTAGTGCGCGATTCAGCGAAGATTTATATAGGGGATGTTCGATTTTTGAATTTCGTTGAATGACTCGGGGTATCCCGCATCTGCGTAGCGCATCACGCCAAGGCTGGTGTCATTGGTCAGGGTTAGACGCAACCTTTCATCCGCCTCCGACGAACCATCTGCGATAGTTGTAACGCCCGCGCTGGTCATGTAGCCAGCATATCCACCTCCACCGGAGTGGATGGCGACGAGATCGGCCTGCGAAGAGCACGCCAGCATCGCATTGAGCAGCGGCCAGTCGGCAATGGCGTCGGAGCCATCCTTCATGTTTTCGGTCATTATATTGGGATGCGCCATAGCCCCGGCGTCCAGATGATCGCGCGTGAAGGCGACAGGGCCTGACAGAACGCCCTCACGCACCATGCGGTTTACGGACAGTGCGACTTTGGTGCGATCTCCATGTCCGAGCCACGCAATCCGTGCGGGCATCCCTTCCACCGGGACGTGCAGGCGGGCGAGGGTAATCCAGTTCACCACAGATGGATTGTCGGAAAATGTCTTCAACAGGTAATCGTCAATACGACTGAGATCGCTTTTGTCGTTGGAGAGCGCGATCCAACGAAAAGGACCGATTCCGCGAGCAAAAAGAGGACGGAGATAGGCTTCTGTGAAAATGGGGATGTCGAATGCGTTGGTCACCCCCGCAGTTTGCGCCTGCGTTCTGATAAGATTGCCGTTATCGAATACTACCGAGCCTTTCGCGCGAAAATCGAGCATCGCCTGCACATGCTGCGCGATAGAGGTCAGAGACAGTTTTGATAAACCGCCGGGATCGCTCTGACGCATGGCCCGCGCTTCGTCGATAGAAAGGCCGCGAGGAATATATCCGTATATGAGGTCATGAGCAGACGTCTGGTCGGTTACGATATCGGGGGTCACGCCACGACGAAGTAATTCGGGGAAAATATCGGCGGCGTTGCCGCATAGTCCGATAGAGCTGGCCTCTCCGGCCGCGCGAGCCTGGTCCGCCAAACGAAGCGCCTCGTCGAGGCCCGCCGCCTGATGCTGAAGATAGCCGTTTTCAATTCGGCGCCTTATGCGTGCTTCATCGACTTCCACACACAAAATTATCGCGCCAGCAAGTCGTCCGGCCAACGGTTGCGCGCCGCCCATGCCGCCCAGACCGGAGGTCAAGATCAGGCGGCCGGTCAGGGCGCCGTTGAAATGTTGTTCGGCGATACGACGGAATATCTCATAAGTGCCCTGGATGACGCCTTGAGAGCCTATATACTGCCAGTCTCCGGCTGTCAGACCGCCCCAGCAGATCAGCCCATCTTGCTCCAGCCGATAAAACTCTTCAGCTTTCGCCCACTGACCCACGATATTGCAGTTCGCCATGATGACGATCGGCGCACGTTCATGCGTTTTTACGACGCCGATAGGCTTTCCCGATTGCACGATCAACGTTTCGTCATCATGCATCGTTGTCAACGCACTTACGATTGCATCATGCGAGGGCCAGTCACGTGCGGCTTTCCCCAATGCTGCGTAGACCACGAGGTTCGCTGGATCTTCGCCCACCGAAAGAACGTTTTCCAGAAGACGCAGAAGGCCTTCCTGCCGCCAGCCGCGACAGCGCAAATTACCGCCAGATGTGACGCCAAACTCTTTCACGGTCATGAATCAGCTCCGGTTTTCAGGAAGACCAATAGCGTAACTGGCCAGATCGATGCCGAGCGAGCGTTCCACGGGAGGGTAGACTGCAGGGTCCAGAACGCTTGACGAGAGTGGAAATTTTGTCTTTTCCACATGAAGAACAAGGATTTCGTCGCCCTCGGAAATCTCCCCGACGCTAAGAGGATATCCTGATGGAGAGAGCGTTGTGATGATATCGGGGAACGAGGCGATGCGTTGTCCAGCGGCGTCGTTCACCGCCATATATTCATTCATGACATGAAGCGTAACGGCGTGATCTCCCACGCCGACAGTAATCGTGCCGACGTCAAAGGCTTCCGGTGTGTAGACAACCGATTTCTTTGATACTTTCCCCTGCGCGATAATGGCTCCGTCCAGTTGCCGCACGATAGTGTCGATAATGGCCGAACCTCCTTTGGAGGCGGCGTCGATAATGGCTTCTCCGAGCGCCAGTGCGCGGGAAATCCCGCCCCATGCGGCGTGACGTTTTACATAGCTGGCGCGCAGTGGATTGCGGCACGATGCGATGAAGCCGCCAGACATATCCGAAGCCGTGCGCAGAATGGGAGAGATACGCGCCGTAGCGCCTTTTGCGACGACTTCCAGATATGCGTTGTTCGCGCGGTTGCCGCCTACGACGGCCTGAATCATGGTTTCAGGCGATCCGGCCATGCCAATGGAGCCCATGTCGCCTGTGGGGTGGGCGCGCATGTCCCCAACGGCGTCGATGACCTTTGTGCCGAGAATGGCGCCGGGCAACCATGCGTTGAGCGTGCTGGACTTGCCGTTCTGTCCGATCATCAGTCCGTAGATTGGTTGGCCCAGTTCTTTCTCGACCAGACGCACGGCGTTGACATAATCGACGCCCAGCATCTGCCATTCCGTCGTGCTTGCGGGCGCTCCGATCGCGGCTGCGGTGGCAATGAACGCGTCGTCGGGAATCTCGTCGGCTTCGACCAGCTCAGGTTGCCCTGCGTTGACCGCTGCAGTTCCGAGCATGCGGCCATGTTCAACCCAGCCCCCGCCGCCACATGCGAAAACCGAGCCGCCAGCAATCGCGGCCTCGACGTCTTTTTCAACCAGTATCCGGCCCATCGGGCGCTCCTTTCGTTGTCAGGGCTTCAGGTCAGGAGGTCGCGCGCAAGTAATGCGTCAGCGAGAACGCGCGCGCCCCGTACAGCGTCTTCCGGCGCGCACCACTCGTCAGGGTCATGACTGCGACCGTCTCGACACGGCGTGAAGATCATCGCGGATGGCGCCAGCCGCGCGAGAAACGCCGCGTCATGCCCCGCTCCGGAGACCATGCGGCGTTGAGAGAAGCCGTTTTCAATAGAAGACTTTTCTACAATGCCGATCAATTTCGGCGCGCATGGCGTCGGCGAGGTGTCCGACTGGATGGTGAAACGCGTCAGCGTCGTTCCGCTGATTGAGGCGGCGTCGCGGCAAGCCGCCTGAATTGTTGAAACAAGCGCCTCGGCGACGTGACGCTCCGAGACGCGAATATCGACAATTATTCGCGCCGTGCGTGGAATGACGTTGGAGGCGTTGGGAGAAATGTCGATCACTCCGCAGGTTGCGGTGACGTGGCCAGCGCCGGACCCGGCTTGCACGCGGGCCTCGGAGTGGACGAAGCTGACCACATGCGCAGCCGCGACGGCGGCGTCCTGTCGTCGATCCATCGGCGTCGTCCCTGCATGGTCCGCACGTCCGGAGAATATGATTTCCAGTCGTGTTACCCCGGCGATGGCCTCGACAACTCCGATCTGGAGGCGTTCCTGCTCAAGAACGACGCCCTGTTCGATGTGCAACTCGAAAAAGGCGCGGATATCGGAACGTCTTGGCTCCGTGAGTTGAGCGGGATCGCCGCCCATGCGCGTTATGGCTTCGCTCAGGCTTTCATCCCATGGGGCGCGTAGCGCGAGGTGCTCCTGAGTAAGCGCGCCGGTCATTCCTCGGCTTCCGATACAGGAAATCCCGAAGTCACTAGGCTCTTCGGCAAGGAAATCAACGATCTCAAGATGGTGACGCAACGATACGCCAGCGTCGGTGAACGCGCGCGCGCACTCCAAGGCGGCGAGAACGCCAAGCACGCCATCGAAGCGGCCGCCGTCCGGCACGGTGTCGGAATGCGATCCACTCATAAGAACGCCGACAGCGTTCTCGGATCCGGCCCTTCGCCCGATCAGATTGCCGCTTTCGTCGATGCGCGTTTCAAGGCCTGCGTCCTGAAAGCGTTCAACGAGCCACGTGCGCCCCTGCATGAAGCGTTCGGAGAAGGAACGACGTGTATAGGGGCGACCGGGCTCCGTTATAGCCGCAAGTGCTTCGATGTCAGCCCACAGCCGGCTACTTTGAACAAACCCGACGATGCTCATGAGGATGTTCCCGATGAAGGAGGGCGGACGAAGCGTCCTGTTCCCGGCTCAGAAAGAACATCTTGTCCATCGAAAACCAGCTTTCCTCGCAACCATGTCGCGGCGATACGCCAGTCGAGCGCGCGGCCATCGTAGGCGCTCCATCCGGCGATGGAATGGCGGCTTTGCGTCGCGTCGTAGATCCAGTTCTGTCTTCTTGCGATTGTGATGTCAGCGTCGCGTCCCGGTGCGAGGCCGCCTTTTTGTGCGCTGAGACGAAACAATCGTGCGGGATTTTCCGCCAGCAATCGGGCCGCATGCGACAGCGACAGGCCGCGCCGCGTGAGTTCTGTGAGGAGAAGGGGGTAAAGCGCCTCCAGCCCTGGCGCGCCGGAGGCGTTTTTCAGCATCTCCGGATCGGATTTTCTGTTCAGGGACCATGATACATGGTCGGTGGAGACGACAGTGACGTTTCCGGCGGCGAGGTGCGCCCACAGACCTTCGACCTCTGCGCGCGGACGGATGGGAGGGTTGATCTTCGCGCGACCGCCCAGGCGGGCTACGTCATTCTCTTCGTCTAGAATGAGATAATGTATGCAGGCCTCGACGGTCGTGTCGAATCCCTGCTGGCGGTAGGCTTCACACAAGGCGTAACCGCGCGCGACAGAGCAGTGCACGACGTGCGCCGAACATCCGGTTGCCGCGGCCGTCTCGTAAATCTGCGCCATTGCCAGCGTTTCCGCCAGTGGCGGGCGCGACATGCCGTGGGCCCGCCAGTCCGTAACGCCGGCGTTTATGACAGCGGTGATCCGTGCGCGGACCATCTCGTCGTCTTCGTTATGAACCCCGGCGATAAGGCCGGTTTTGGCGACGGCTTCGAAGCATGAAGCCAGCAGGTCCGGCGGAATTCTGGGGAAACGCACGGGGTCTGTGCCAAACGTCGAAAACTTGAAGCCGCAGGCGCCTGCTTCCGCGACGGCGGGAATGTGGCGAGGACCGTCATCCGGTGCGATTGTGCCCCACAGCGCGAAATCGACGCGCGCCTGTTCCCTGGCCTCGCGCGCCTTTTGCCGGAGATTTTCGGCAGTGCTGACCAGAAAGCCGTCGTCATAAGGCATGTCGGCGATTGTCGTGACGCCGCCCGCCGCAGCGGCGCGGGTGCTCCAGATGAAATCCTCTTGACCCTTCTGGGAGCGTGAGTGGACCTGCGGATCGATCGCGCCGGGCAGGATCAGCGCGTCGCCATAATCCTGAATCTCACGCGCGTCGGGTGCTGGGCCCTGACCGATCTGACTGATGCGGCCGTCGTCGATCACAATCCAGGCGTCTGGCGACACGGTCCGGGTGGTGACGACTGCGCCTTTGAGAAGCAGGTCATGCATCGGTTGAGGATTCCCTGGCTGCAGGAGGAGGAAAGCGAAATGCGTCTGGCGGGGTCTCGGCGTAGGCTCTGGCGAAGCGATCCAGAACCGTCTCCGTCGACCGCAGGGCGTCGGACACGGGACCGCTGTCGTCGAGAAGAGGCGTCTCCTGCTTCAGGGCGTGGAGAAGCGCTCCGGGCGATCCACTGGGACGCGCGTCCGACAGATGGATTGCCTGCCGCGCGGCCATGGCCTCAAGCGCGAGTAACGGGGTGAGCAAGGAAATCTGTGTTGTCAGTGCGCGTGCGACTGAGGGGAGGTAGCTGGCCTCGTCCTCAAACCCGTTGGCCACAGGAATCTGATACAGCGATGTGGGCGTGGATTCCCGCAGGATAGAGGTCGTCAGATCTGCGGCAAGTTTAGTGGCGGCTCCAAACGCGACCTGCCGTCCGGGTTCGAGGGTCAGGTTGCGCGGCAGGCCGGAAAGATCCTCGCGACAGAGGGCGAGAATGCGCCCGAGCGCGCCCCGAACGTAATGGCAAAGCGCGAGGACGAGCGATTGAGCGTCGAGGGCCAGCGCAAGCGGGAGCGAGGCGCCAGAAGTCATGGCCCGGCCATCGAGAAGTATCGGATTGTCGTCAGCGTGCGACAGGTTGTGCGCGAGCGTCTCTTCGGCGCGGTCCAGCGCGCAGAGCAGGCCACCGCCGATTTGTGGCATGCAGCGGAAACTCAGTGGATCCTGAAGATTTCGGCGCGGCGTCCAGTCGCTTTCACAGCACAGACTTTGCAGAAAGCACGCCACGCGCGTTTCCGTTTCTGTTCCGGTGAGCCGCGCCGTTTCCCACGGCGCTCCGAAGGCGCCAAATCCTGCGGCGCTGAGGGTAAAAACCGACAGCAGCAGGGGCAACCGCGCGCGGAGGTCAGCGACGGCGATCGCCACCCCGGCAACGCCTAGCGCGTTGCTGGAGAGAACTGTCATCACATCCTTTGGCCCCGGATCGATCGGCGCGAGACTGAACCGGGTGAGCAGCGCGGCGGCAGATTCTGGCTGCTCATGGTCGGGGCCGTAGGCGTCTCCTTCACCAAGGAGGGTGGCGCCGATATGGCTCATCAACCCGACGTCGGCGCAACCGATGGAGCCATATTCAGGCACGACCGGGGTGATCCCCGCGTTGAGGAGCGCCGCGAGCGCATGGGCGAGATGCACGCTGGCGCCAGTGTGACCGGTCAGCAAGCCATTCAACCGGGCCGTCATGGCCGTCCTGACCACACGGCGCGGCATATGTGGGCCGGTTCCGAGCAAGTGGGAACGCAGGAGCCGCAACGCATATTTCGGGCGCTCGTCACCCGACACCCGGCTGTCCTTGAATGCGCCGACCATGCTGGTCGTGCCGTAGATGCCGTCGCCTCTGTCGAGAGCGCGTTCAAGCGAGCGTTGGCCAGCAAGCAGACGCGCTACGCCATCTCCACCGAGCTTGACATAAGCGCCGTCAGCGACTGCGATCAGGTCGCTCAGCGGCAATGTTGTTCCGGTCAGGGTGATCGCGGTCACGGCGGCCTTTCTTTCGTTGGCGTGGACTAAAGTGTTTCATCATCAGGAGACTGCTCCCCTATGCTTTTTGGTGCGTAGGCTATACCTCCGGACCGTCCGGGTCATAAGACGGTCGTGAGAACGTGGGCGAGAGCAGGGCGGCCAACGCCGGAAGCGCCGCGATCGACACATAGAGCGCGGCGCTGGGGACGCCACGCCAGACATTTCCGAGAGCGGTCAAAATCGCCGGCGCGAAGCCGCCGAATAGAGAAACTGCAATATTATACGACAATGCGATGCCGCTTGCGCGCACTGATTTCGGGAACAGCCCTGCGATTCCCAAAGGCGCTGCGCCGACAAACAGGGAAACCAGAAAACACAATAAGGCGGCGACTACGATCATGGTGATGACGCCGTGGCTGACAGTCAGCACGGACAAGATGGGGGCGGGAAGAAGCAGAAGCAGGAAAGCAGACGCGAGCATGACGTGGCGTGCGCCGAACCGGTCAGCCAGTTTGCCCGCCGTAAGAGAACCTGCCACCAGCGCGATGTTGCCAAAGAGGTAGGCCACATAGCTGGCGTGGGGCGCGACGCCAAAAAAACGCTGCACGTAGAGAGGAAGGTATATGATCAGGGCGTAGGGCGCCGCGCCCCATAACAGGGATAGCCCAAGTGCGGCGAAAACCGAGCCCTTGTGGCGCTTCGCCAAAACGCCGATGGCGAGCGTTTCGCGTGCGGCCATTCGTCGGGCCGGCGAGGACACGTTGCGACGCATGATGACGCCGAGCGGGATGATTGCAAGACCGATAGCAAATGGCGCGCGCCATCCCCACGCGGCGATCTGCGCGTCGCTCAGAAACGCCGTGACGCAGGCGGCCACGAGAGCGCCGAGCATATTCGACAACCCCATGGTCGCCTGCAGGAAGGAGGCGGAGAACCCCGCTCGTCCACCGGTGGCCCCCTCCACAAGGAAAGCAGCAGCCCCTCCGATTTCGCCGCCTGCTGAAATTCCTTGCAATAGACGCCCGACGCACAGAACGATGATCGAGGCGCGCCCGGCGATCGCGTAGGGCGGGTCGAACAGAATGCAAGCTGTGCCGACGCCCATCAATGCGCATGTCAGCATCAGCGTCGGACCGCGCCCACGCGCGTCGGCATAATGTCCGAGCAGCAACGCCCCCAGCGGGCGGGCGACGGCGCCCAGTCCGAACACCAGCAGGCTCTGGGCCAGAAGGGACAGTGGGTCGGACGGCGGCAGCAATGCTTTCGCGATATAGGGTGCAAAGAGCGCGTAGACCGAAAAGTCATACCATTCGAGAAGATTGCCGACGCAGGCGGCCACGATCGCCATTTTTTTTGCCCGTGGCTGCACCGTTGTCATGACGACGCCTCGCGATCAGAAACTTGCGCTGATCGTGCCGAAGAACTGCCGTGGCGCGCCCATCAGGAAATAATTGTAACCGGTATTCGTGAAGTTGTTTCCCAGTTCGTTCGTCGTCGCGATGTAGGTCTTGTTCGTCAGGTTGTAGATGTTGAACGCCGCCGTAATGCCCTTCAGAGGCCCTGCATTTCCAAAATTGTATCGCGCTCCGAAATTCATCAGGAAATATCCTGGAGCATGCAGGTCGTTGGTATAAGTCAGTTGCCGATGCGACATGTAGATTCCGTCGACATGCGTATCGAAACCGCCGATACGGTAGGTGACGTTCGCTTTATACATGAACTGTGGATAGTTCGGGACCAGTTTGCCACGTGTCGGCTCGACGCCGGAGGACGTCGCGACGTTCTGGTCATACGTCGAGTGCGCATAGGAGAAGGAGTTGTAGATTGAAAGGCCTTCCAGAGGCCGAACGGTCACGCTCGCTTCCGCGCCGTTGGTCGTCACGCCGCCGACGTTCTGCACTGCGGTGATCGGGTTGATACCCGAATTGTTGGTGATCAACTGCAACCGGTTGGAAAAATTGATGCGGTAGAGGGAGGCAAGAGCGCTGACAATCGGAGAGGTGTAGCGGTAGCCGCCTTCGTATACCCAGTCCGTTTCCGGTTTCAGCGTGTTTTTCGTCGCCTGAAAACTGGCTTGCGAGGCGGTCCATGGCGTCGCCGACACGTTGGTTCCGTAGCCGTCGAGAGGGAAGGAACGCATATTATGCGATACGTCGAAGAACAATTCGTGACGAGGCAGGAATCGCCATATCGCGGAAACCTGAGGCAGGAAGGCGTTTGACGCCTCCAGACGCCCCTGCGCGACCTGGGTGCCGTTGATGGCGGCGTCCTGCGTCAGCACGCTGTTGCCGGAATTGACGATCATCGACTTGAAGCCTGCGTTCACCGTCAGAGTGTCGGTAATCTTGTAGGTGTCCTGAAGGTGGAACACGAACGTGTTCGTGGAGAACGCTTCCTGCCATGGGGTCGCAAAAATTTTGTCGCCCGGAAAGCCGGTGGTCGGGTTGCCGAGCGTGCCCTGCCCGAGCAGCGGCGCCTCGGTGAAATAGCGGCTTTCGGTGAAGTTGCCGTATTCATACCAGACACCCGCGTTCAGCTTATGCCGCCCGATTTTCCATGTCAGGGCCGTTTCGAAACCGCCTCGCGCGATGCCCGGAGTCTGGACGCGCTGCGAGAGCGGCGCACCGTTGGGCGAAGGCATGTAGGGTGTCGTCCAGGTGCTGTATCCGCTATCGCCATGGGCGTATAGCGTGGTTTTCCAGTTCAGCGACGATGTGAGATTTTCGTCGAGCGTGACGCCGCCCAGATAGTCGACGCGATTGGCCGTGCCCGCGTAGTAAGCGGCGTCGAGAGGATCGTTGGTCTTGAGCACGGTCGAAGAATAGTGGCCGAGGGCCGCGTTATAGGCCGCAGTGTAATCGGGGTAATAGTTGGCGAGGTTGGGGCCGACCGTATGCAGCCAGTTCATCGTCATGTCCTGATAGTCGAACTGCTGGATCGAACTCCAGTCGAAGAAGACTTTCACGGAAGAGCCACGCGCGAGCGGTTGTACGAATTTTGCATTGACCTGATCCGAATGATCGTAACCGGAACCTTTCCACAAATTTTCATTCAGGCGCGCGTAAGAAACGTAAAACCGTGTTCCGGTCGGGTTCAGGTCGCCGCTTTCCAGACGCACGAACGTCCGCATCGTGGAGTTGCTGCCGAAGGTCTGACCAATTGAACCGCCCCGTTTGTGCGACGGATCAAGCGAGTGGGTCTCGATGGCGCCGCCCAGATTGCTGGTGGAGGCGACGTCGATTGCGCCCGCTCCCTGCGATACGTCCACGCCGCCGACATTGTCAGAGATGATGGCGCGCGTCACGGCGAGGCCATTGTAGTTGTTGAACTGTTGATCGCCGAGCGGAATGTCGTCGAGCGTGAATCCAAGTTGAGACTGGCTGAACCCGCGCATGAAAATCTGGCTGGAGTACTCATATGCGCCGAATGGATCCGCCGACTGATAGACGACGCCCGGCAATTGGCTCAGCACCTTCAGTGGCGACGTGCCGGGCACGCTTTGCTGCATCATCGTGTGAGTGACGCTGGTCATTTGCCGTGTGGAGCCGCGCCCGAAGACGGTCACGGCTTCGTTGCCCTGCGCGATCGCCCTGGCGTGTCGTGGCGTGGATTGTGGGCTGGTGGGTGAGGATGCAGCACCTGCCGCCAAGGGGTGCGTCAACGGCTTTCGCAACGTCTTCGGCTTGGAGGAGGTCGGGGCTGCGTAGGCGCTGGAAATAATTGCAAGGCTGCTGATGATGCTGGAAAGTGTGAGGAGTTGCCGAGACGTCATTGCGGTATTTCCCTGGCTTGTAAGATGGGTTTCATAGGGCCGTTGGACGATGCGCAGCGTCGCCCGGACGCAGCCCGAATTGGTAGATGAGTGCGCACCCGACGCCGATTGCGCTGGCGACAAGCATTGACGGTGTAAAACTCGAGAAATGATCGGCCAGCGCGCCGGTGATCGCTGGCGCCAGGGCTCCTCCGAGAGAGCCCCCTGTGTTTTGAATGGCTTCCAGCGTAGCGACGCGATTTTCCGATGCGATAATCGTTCCGAGCGTCCACCCGCACGTCATGGCCAGTCCTCCTGCAAACAGGGCGAGCGCCATGAACGCGACCATGAGAGGGAGGCCAAGGCGTAGCGTCGTCAACGCAGTGGCGCAGGCGGAGATCAGCATAGCCAACACAAGTGGCGCTCTGCTGGCGTTGAGTGGATCCATCCCGCGAGCGGCCAGCCGATCCGAGATGAATCCGCCCAGTAAGCTTCCGGCGAAGCCGCAGAACTGAGGCGCGGCCGATAAAAGTCCGGCTTGATCGGTAGTCAGTTTCTGAGATTTTTCGAGCCAGGCAGGCATCCACGTCGCATAGAGCCATGTTACGTAGATGACGCCAGCGAAACCGGTGGTAATGACCCAGCTCGAACGTTTGCGCAGCAGATAGCTCAGATCGTCTTTCAGGACTTCAGTAATTCCGGAATGAACCGTGGGTGAAGGCGGAGGAAGAGCGCGACGATCATCTGGCGCGAGCGGCAACTCCTGTGGTTCGCGATAGAAAATCACCCAGGCCAGTGCAAGAAGGAGGCTGACGGCGCCGATGGTCACCGACATGCCGCGCCAGCCCCACACCGCCATGATCGCAAGCAGAACTGGCGGGGCGATGGCTGGCCCCAAAGCGGCCGAACCGTTGAACAGCCCGATCGGCCGTCCGCGCTCTTCCGGGCGAAACCACAGGACAAGCGCGCGCGTGCCGGAAAGGAAAAGCGGCGTCTCGCCTAATCCCAGTCCGATGCGGGCAAGAAACAGACCCGCAGAACCATGCACAAGTCCAAACGCCATTTGCGCGCAGGACCATATGGCGAGCCCCGCGCCAAGAAGGCTTCGGCTGTTGATGCGATCCGCGAGCAGACCCATCGGAATTTGCCCGGCGAGATACGCCCAGGCGAAGACCGATAACAGCAGGCCCATCCGGGTGTAGGACATGTGCATTTCGGCCATAACTGCGGTGCTGCTGACGGACAGCGCCGCGCGGTCGATGTAGCTGATGCAGCCAGCGGCTACCAGAAAAGCGACCGTCCATGTCCGGCGGCGTGCGACGGCAGGAGAGAGGGACGCAGGCGCCGCGTTCATGCCGCAGGCCTTCGCGACGCGGAGTTTCCCTCCATACGAGTTTCGGCGAAACATGCGCGCAGACGCTCGATGATCGCGAGATTCGAATGATCCTTCCTCCATATCAGGCGCGTCGTCATGCGATAACGATCCGGCAGTGGCCAGGCATGGACAGCCTGAGACTGAAACGATCCGGCGGGCAGAATTGCGCAGCATGTTCCGTCCTCGACGAGCCGGAGGATCAGCGACAGCGATTGCGTTTCAAAAATTGCGGTTGGCGTTACGCCTTCCTGATCGAGGTAGCGATCCGTGATGCGGCGTAGGCCTGTCCCCAGAGCGGGCACGGCAAGAAGCTGCGTGCTGATGATCATTTTCGGCGTTTGTCCGCTTCTGGGGCCATGCGAGCGGTCGAACACCAGATAAATTGGCGATCTTTCGAGATCCTCACGATCCAGACTGGATGGAATATCGATCAGGTCGGTCAATCCGGCGTCGAATCTTCCGTCGAGAAGTCCTTCCACCATCTGCGGCGCCGCGATGGTCGAAATTGTGAGGGAGGGTTGATAACGGCGGTGGCGCCAGAGACGAACGAGGTTGGCCAGCACTGCTGTCAACGAGCTTTCGCTACTGGTCGGCATCATGGACGCAAGGCGCAGCGTTCTTGATTCCCGGAAATAGCTGAAGTTTTCGTCTCGGGTGATTTGTCGGTACGTGTTGTCTACGAGTTGGCACCCCTGCCTCAGCAGTTCCGCGGCGGTAGTTGGTTCGGCCCCATTGGAACTGCGCACGAAGAGCGTGCGACCGAGAATTTCCTCAAGCCTGCGGATCTGCCGCGAAAGCGTCGGTTGCGTAAGCGACAGCCGTTGCGCCGCCGCAGCGATACGCCCCGTTTCGTAGACGGTGAGGAAATAACCGATCATGCGCAAAGTCAGGCCTGACTGAAGCAGGGCGCGCATGTCGTGGGTCGACAAAGGGGCGGGTGCGTTCTCTTCGGGCTGCCCGATGATCTGGTTGTTAGAGATCAGAGAGCCGCACCAGCCCAGTAATTGACGGGCGGAGTTATACAGACTTTCGCCATACGCGGTCGTCAGCGCCCGGCCTCCTTTACGAAGCGACGTGCGGGACAGGAGGTGCGCCGCCATCGCCTGTTCAAGCGCAGACACGCTGTGAGTGATCGCGGACGCGCTGACGCCCAGAGCGAGGGCTGCGCGCGCCGCGGAGCCTTCGTCTACAAGGTTCGTAAAGTAGATCAGTGCCGGAAGTTCCATTCCTGCGTGCGCCCCGGAGACTGTGATGACGAGAGTCTTGTCGTGAACGTTTGCGGGAGCGAGAAATAAATAACTAATTATTTTTGTTATTTATAAAAACCCCGCCCCACAATCGTATCGCAGCACTTCTGTAACGATCTCGCAATTGCAATCGTGCGAGAGGCATAGGGCATGCACAAAAAAGCATATATGTTGAAACGATCGAGTGACCATTGATTTTTTGAAATGATTCGCGCGGAGGCGGGAGAAATCGGGGAGAAAAGCCTAGGCTGGCGCATCGTCGGATGCGCCGAATGTGCGAAACTGTTCGGGCGAAGTGCGCGCCTCGCGGCCTAAACGGAGCGCCGCAGGCTGGGGCGTGTCAGGCCGCAACGAACCGGAAGATTTGATAAAGACGCATCAGAACGAAAAACCAAAGCCTGGAATGTTCTTGAAAGCCACGTGCGAGCGTCTTCAGGCGAGCAGCAGGGCAGGCTAGCAAGGTGAAAACGAGAGATAGTTCCGACAGACGCTCTTAGTCCGGCAAACTCGATGAAGGGGGAACGCTCCGGGGCGACGCGCGCGCCGATCTGAATCGTCCCGACAACTCATCGGCCTGAAAATGGCTTTCAGTTCGCTCTAAAACGTAACCAAGCCCTGTCGTTTCTAATTCGGGAAAATGATCGAAAACGGCGCTGCCTGAACGGCAGGCTCACGCGCCAGCGTAGCCGTCGCCTACCATGTCGAGCGGCTTTACATGCCGGTCGAACGTCTCCGCGTCGACGCCGAGCGCAAGCGCCGCCTCGCGGAGCGTTTCGTCGTGTTCGATTGCGCGATGAGCGACGGCCGAGGCCTTGTCGTATCCGACCACTGGACTCAGGGCGGTGACCAGCATGACCGAACCTTCGACGTAGCGGCGGATGCGTTCCTCGTTGAGCGTTGTGCCCTCGACCGAGAAAATGCGGAAATTGTGACAGCCGTCGGCCAGAATGCGGATTGCGTGCAGGACATTCGCCACGATGACCGGGCGCATGACGTTCAGTTCCAGATTGCCTTGCGCTCCGGCGAACGCGACGGCTGCGTCGTTGCCCAGCACCTGTGTGGCGATCATGACCAGCGCCTCGCACTGCGTCGGGTTCACCTTGCCCGGCATGATCGACGAACCGGGTTCGTTTTCCGGCAGGCGCAGTTCTCCCAGTCCACAACGAGGACCGGAGCCCAGCCAGCGCATGTCGTTTGCTATCTTCATCAGTGCGACGGCGACGCCGCGCAGGCCTGCCGACGCGCGCACCATGGCGTCAAGACCGCCAAGGGCCGCAAATTTGTTCGGCGCGGTGACAAAAGCGCGTCCGGTGAGGCTTGCGATCTGCTCAGCGATGGCCCGGCTGAAACCCGGGGGCGCGTTGAGGCCGGTGCCCACGGCGGTCCCTCCGGCGGCAAGCTGCAACAGGCCGCCCCGGGCGGCTCTCAACGCATCCAGAGCGTCTTCGAGCTGCTGCGCCCAGCCGGACCATTCCTGCCCGACAGTCAAAGGCACGGCGTCCTGCAGGTGCGTACGGCCGATCTTCACGACTTTCGCCCACAGTTCCGCTTTGCTGGAAATCGCGGCGATCAGAGCTTCCACCTGCGGGATGAGCGCGTCGTCGATCTGCAGGAGCGTGACGACGTGCATGGTGGTGGGAAACGAGTCATTGCTCGATTGCCCCATATTGACGTCGTCATTGGGATGAACGGGTTTCTTCGAACCGATCTCGCCGCCCAGAAGCTGGATCGCGCGATTTGAAATCACTTCGTTGGCGTTCATGTTGGTCTGGGTGCCGGAGCCGGTCTGCCACACGAACAGCGGGAACTCGTGGTCAAGTTTGCCCGCAGTCACTTCGTCCGCCGCCCGAATGATCGCGTCCGCCTTCCATTGCGGGAGCCGCCCGTCGGCCGCGTTCACCAAGGCGGCGGCTTTTTTTACCACGCCATAGGCCCGGCACAGCTCGATCGGCATTACGTCCCGGCCGATCGAGAAATGCACCAGACTGCGTTGCGTCTGCGCGCCCCAGTAATGGTCGGCGGGCACTTCGATGGAGCCCATGGAGTCCGTCTCGACGCGCACGCCGCTTGCATCGATCCCGATGGGAAGATCGCGTATCTCGTGATTGTCGCTCATCGCATGCTCCTGACTTTTGAAACTGCAGCGCCAGCTGGCGTGTCCCTGGGCGCACGCCGTGAGGCGTAACGCCTGAAATGCGACTTGCCTCAGGCTCCTCCGGCTACGAGCGCGTCCTGATCGCGCTTAAAGCATCCTCATATCGCCAGACGATTTGATCTAATCACGATCTGCTGCGGCGGAACGCCCCCCCCATCAGAAGCCGGTGCCCAACGTCGCAATCGCGCCGCGCCGCAGCGCCAGTCCGAACTGAATCCAGCCGACGCCGACGAAGATCAACTCCGCAGCGATAATCGTGCCGATCAGCCACAGCCCGGACCACGGCAGAGTCGCATATAACGTCACGCCGACGACAAAGCTGAACAGTCCGCCGAGCAGGACGACCCACCAGCCGGAGAGTTCCCGATGGCGTGCTGCGATCACTGCACGCGTCACGCCGCTGATGACCAGACTGACAGCCACGAAGATCGTGATGACGACCGAGCCCGCGACCGGTTCCTCTATCAGCAGGCCGCCACCCACAACATACAGCGCGCCTCCGAGAATGGAGAACAGGAAACCTCCCCAGTCCTTCACCGCGAAAGCGTGGATCACCTGCGCTACGCCAGCGACGATCAGGAGAGCCCCCAGCACGATCGTACTGGCGAGCGTAACGGAAATTGCGTCAACCCATGCGATTGCGCCGAGAACGATGCTGACGACGCCGAGGGCGACGAACAGGAACCAATGTTTTTTGCCGAGAGTTGCGGTCACGGATCCTGATCCTTTGCCATTCGTTTTCTTGACGAGCGATCCTACACTCTTCCCGGCTCCCCTGTCGCGGTCGGTGATGAGCAGGAGCGGAACTGCGCGCGGATTAAGCGTTCGTTCGGAGCATGGCTGGAGTGCGGACAAGGGCAGGTTGACCGAAGGCGTGATGGTCATGAGGGCGACGTAATCCCGAACCCGTGCTTTATTCTGTCCTGGTCGAAGCTGCAGAGGCAGAGTTTCCCGGACCGGGGAACCATGCGTCGGTCCAGCCTCTGAGCCGATAGGCGGTCAGGCCGATCCATTCGTGCGCAGCCCAGTCCAGCGTCGCCAGACGACCGCCGAGAGACAAGGGCCATGCGCTCAAACGTTCGCGTGACACATACCCAACAGGGAAGGGAAGCACGTTCCACCCGATCTTGCGGAACACGCCGACAGAGCGCGGCATATGACTGGCGGAGGTGATCAGCACCCAGACTTCATCAGGCTTCGGATGAACAAGGGCGTAGCTGTCGGTGGCGTTTTCGCGCGTGGTGCGCGAACGATCTTCGTAGATCACGCGGTCCGGAGGCAGCCCAAGCTCGGTGAGAGCCATCCGCGCCCATTTGGCCTCGTTCGAGACGCCCTGCTTGATGTCGCCGGAACCCCCGGTGAAAACCAGCTTCGCATCCGGATACCGGCGGCTCAAGGCCACGAAAGCGGTCAGACGGTTGGCGGCGTTGGCGATGATTGGCGTCCCTCGGTCCTGACTGAGCACGTCGTCGATCGATCCGCCAAGGACGATGACCCCGTCCACGTGGGCAGGCGGATCGACGATTTGCGGAAAGCGGTCGTCAAGTGGCCTGACCGCCCATTGTTCTACGGGAAATACGAGGCACGCCCCGAAACCGATGGCGGCGGCCCACACCAGGGCGCGCCCGGCGCGCGTCGCGCGGAGCAGCAGACCGAGCAGCAACGCCTCGACCAGCAGGGCGGTTGGGGAGAGGGCGATCGTCAGGATTTTGCCGATAGTGAACACGGTACGGGGTCCTCCTGATGAAAGCGCCCCGTCAACCGTATTCCGGCACGCCTGGCATTGCGATGAACCCGGGAAGCCGCTTCACGCAAGATTGCCAGCGGCGCAGTGCTGGATAATCGTCATGGGACAACCCGTAGTCGCGGCACAGGGCGAAGGACGGAAACAGGGCGATATCGGCGATAGTCGGCCTGTTTCCCACAAACCAGCTTCGGCCCGAAATCCTGCGCAACGTCATATGGTCTTCCATGACGCGCAGGGCGGCGTGCGCCGGGGTTGACGTCTGCGTGTCGCAGTCATCCGCAGACGGGCCAAACAACGCCAGCCTGCGCAAACGTCGCGCCGGGGCCAATTCGCATTCTACGAAGCTCATCCAGTGAGCGACACACGCGACGTCGCCCGCGTCGACCGGCGCCCATCCGGAATCGGATGCTGCGAGCGCCGCCACGGTTCGCAGCACCGCTGTAGCGCCGCAGATGGCGGGAAGATCGCCCGTTCCGGTCATTCCCTGAAGCGCCGGCAATCGCCCGGAGGGACTCAGCATCCGAAAGGACGGGGCGTCCTGCTCCCGCGCCATCGTCACGTCGACGGCGTGGAGCCGCGCGACGACGCCGCACAACGCCAGCGCAAGGCGGGCGCGGTAGCAATCCTCGTCCAGTTCGTCGTCGTACAGGACAAGATCAGACATGTTCGACCACGATAGCGTCTTTATGTTCCCGCTCCACCTTGTCGCGTAGCGAGCTTGCCCATCGGGACGCACGCTGAATCGTCGTCGTTGGTGCGTCTCCTTCTATCAGGACATAGAGCCGGGTTTCTTCTCGTCCGACAGCGTGCTGCACGACCACCACGGTTACCGCGCTCATCGCGGCGGCGTCGCTCGGGGTGGGGGCGTTGTCGTCCGGCGTATCGGCGATATCGTGGAGAGGCAGATTCACCCGAGCGGTCCGATCGTCTGGGCTTATGCCGAGCGCGCGTGAGACGCTGCGTGTCGGCGCGTCGATGCGGATTGTGCGGACGGGCGTTGTCCGGTGTGCGGGTGACGTCAGGGCGGGTGGTGATTCCGGCCGCTCCACGCCGTCGACCCGGCACCAGATCAGTCCATCGCTTTCAATGGTCGGGAAGGTTGTCGTTCGGATTGTCGCTGCAGGCTTGAGGCCGGGGTGCGCAGGAATGGTCCTGCAGCGACCTTCGGCGTCGAAGCACCAGCCGTGATAGAGGCACGCCAGCATATCGTCGCGCACGAAGCCGAGGCTGAGTCTCATGCCGCGATGCGGGCACCGATCATCGGAGGCCCTCACGTCGCCATGTGAATTCCGCCAGATCGCCAGTCGTTGCTCGCCGATCCGTGCTCCAGTGACGGAAGCGGGCGGCAGGTCGAGCCCCAAAGCCACAGGACGCCAACCATGTGCGTCCACCTCTTCAGGGGCATATTGTCCTTGCTCCGTCACGGCGGACGACTCCTCGGCCGAATTGTTCCCTTTATCATTCTGACATCGTTTCGCAGGTGCGTGGAGGGAGAAAAAAGACTTCAATACTGACTGGCGAGTGTGACGTCTTTTTGTTAGAACATACCTAGTTAATAGTTACAGTTTTTTCGAAACAGTAGTGATTGGTCAGGTAAGGGTTGGCTTCGTCGGGTCAAGTCTGGTTCGCTGTTTCAGGTGCGGCGGCAGGATAGTGCGTCGTGGTCGGCAAGATGCGTGACACGCGCCGAGAATCGCCAGAAAGGCGTTTCTGGCGATTTCACTCAGGTTTTCTTTTGTTCGTTAGGAGTTGGGAGAGTTTCAGCGCCGACAGGACTGCCGATAGCAGCGGTCTTCCGTGCAGTGAAACGTAAGCGGCTGTCTGTGCGTTGAACGCGCAGACAGCTATCCCATGGTATGCGCCTTTGGGACGCGGAGAGTAAGTCATGTTGCAAAGTTCGCACGATCTGGCGCTATTGCTGGCTCGATTTCAATTCGCCTTCACCGTCGGCGTGCATATCGTCTTTCCCGCGTTTTCGATCGGACTGGCGGCTTATCTCGCGGTCCTTGAGGGACTATGGCTGCGAACCGGCCGTTCGGTTTATCTTGATCTTTATCGCTATTGGGTAAAGGCGTTTTCCGTCGTTTTCGCCATGGGCGTCGTGTCGGGGCTCGTCATGGCGTACGAATTCGGAACCAACTGGGCGCCATTCTCCCGCAAGGCCGGTCCTATCACCGGCGTTCTTCTGTCGTACGAAGTGATGACGGCGTTCTTCCTGGAGGCGGGGTTCCTTGGCGTCATGCTGTTCGGCATGAACAAGGTCGGGCGGGGATTGCATTTTGCCGCGACGTGTCTGGTCTCCGTTGGCACCTTGATTTCCATGACCTGGATTCTGGCGTCGAACTCCTGGATGCAGACGCCGCAAGGGTATGCAATCGACCCGGCGACCGGAAGCTTCATGCCTGCTGACTGGCTGGCGATCATTTTCAATCCGTCATTCCCGTTTCGGCTGGCGCATATGGGCCTCGCCGCATTTCTGTCAGTCGCCTTCGTCGTCGGTGCGACAGGCGCGTGGCACATGCTGCGCGCCCGTCGGCAGGGAGCCCCTGTCGCAGAGCCGGTGAAGGTTATGTTCTCCATGGCCATGTGGATGGCCGCCATCGTCGCGCCGGTGCAGATGCTGGTCGGCGATGCGCATGGACTGAACACGCTGAAATATCAGCCTGTGAAGATCGCAGCTATGGAGGGCGACTGGGTTTCTGAAGGCCGGGCGCCAGAGTTGCTGTTCGGCATTCCCAACATGAAGACGGAGCGCACCGATTATGCGGTGGGGATTCCTCTGGTCGGTTCGCTGATCCTTACCCACAGCATCGACGGCAAGGTGCCGGGCATGAAGGATTTTCCGCGGGACCAGCGTCCGCCGTCTCCTGTCGTTTTCTTCTCGTTTCGCATCATGATCGCGCTGGCGGTGCTGATGGCTGGGCTGGGATTCTGGTCGCTGTTTATGCGTTGGCGCAAGCGTCTGTATGAGAGCGCCGCGCTCCATCGCGCTGCGGTCGCGATGGCCCCGGCAGGATTCATCGCGCTGCTTTGCGGCTGGGTGACGACGGAGGTCGGTCGCCAACCCTGGACGGTCTATGGCTTGCTGCGGACCACGGACAGTGTGTCTCCCATAGTCCTGTCCAACATCGAACTTTCCCTGGCCGCTTTCGTGATCGTCTATGTTCTGGTCTTCGGCTCAGGTCTTGGAATTCTGATGCGCATACTCGGTAGGGCCCCGGAAACGGGAGAGCATGACGTCAACGAGACGTCGGCTGGCGAAATTCTGGGTGGACGGGCACAATCGGCGGCTGTCCGCGCCGTTACCGACGACGGAGTGTAAGGTCATGACAGGACTCGCATATTGGCTCCCCGTTGTCTGGGCCTGCATTCTTGGTTCCGCCATCATGATCTACGTGATCCTTGATGGCTTCGATTTGGGGATCGGCATTCTTTTTGCCGTAGAGCGCGACCGGCTGCGACGCGACGTGATGGTGCAGACCATCGCCCCTGTATGGGATGGCAACGAGACGTGGATGGTGCTGGGTGGCGCCGTGCTTTACGGCGTCTTTCCGGGCGCATATGCAACGTTGTTGCCTGCGCTTTACCTGCCGATCGTCCTGATGCTTCTTGCATTAATTTTTCGAGGCGTTTCCTTCGAGTTTCGTATTTTGACGCGAGATGGGGGACGCGCTGCGCTGTGGGACATCGGCTTCATGGCCGGATCCGGCGTCGCCGCTTTTTGCCAGGGCTGCATACTCGCGGGCGTCATACAGGGCGTCACGGTTTCGGATGGTGCGTTTGCAGGCGGTCCGCTGGACTGGCTGACGCCGTTCAGTGTGTTGTGTGGCCTGTCCGTCGTGTGCGGCTACACCCTGCTCGGCGCAACCTGGCTGATCTGGCGCACCTCGGGAGACCTTGAAGTCTCTGTCCGGAAACTGGCTCCGGCGCTGGCGGCCAGTCTGTTCGTCGCTATCGTGGCGGTCAGCTTCTGGACGCCTATGCTGCACGCGCCATACCTCACGCGGTGGACGGCTTGGCCGAACGTTCTTTACGTCGCGCCTGTTCCGGTTCTTGTCGTGGCCCTGGGGGCGCTGTTTCTTCTGGGTCTGCGCCGCGCGCACTCTAGGACGCCGTTTCTGTGCGTGCTCGGCTGGTTTTTTCTCTGCCTTTCCGGCCTCGCCATTACCGTTTGGCCCTACGCCGTGCCGCCGACGCTGACGCTGTGGAGCGTGTCTTCCCCACCGTCCAGCCAATTGTTCCAGCTTGTTGGAACGGCTGTGCTTCTGCCGATCATTCTGATCTATTCGGTTTATTCCTATCATGTGTTCCGTGGAAAGGTGACGGAAGCAGATGTCCATCACTGACTTGCATTACAGGGATGGAGCCGCGCCGCGCGGCTTCATTCGCCGCTTCGGCTGGTTCGTAGCGATCTGGGCTGCGAGCACGGTTGCGTTCATAAGTCTTGCGACGCTGCTGCGCTTGCTGGTGCCCCACTGAACACTGAGTCAGTGGAAATGCTCTAAGTTATTATTTTATCGAACACTTTCACCTGTTCAGGCGAGTTCGTTTGAACAGGGTTTGCTCTGGCGGGGGCACTCAATATTGTGGCTGGATACCGCACGGTGTCGACTGCCATTGTTCGGCGCCGACGCTCCGGCGCATAGTTTGGTCGGGCATAGCTGTTGGAACGAGACAACCATGGGCAGGGCTGCTTCGCTGAACGCATTCAGAATAACCACATGGGCTACTCACCGAGAAACACTGTGCGTGCTGCTTCGACTTCCGCGCGCAAGACTTCGCAAATACGGCGGATGCGGGGAGCCTCCTGCTCGCCTGAGCGTGTGATCAGCCAGTAGGTTCGGGTCAGCGCGGCCTCATTCGGCAAAATTCTGACCAGTGATGGGCGTTCCGCCGCGATGAAAGCGGGCAGGACGGCCAAGCATATCCCCGAACATGCGGCCTCCATCTGTGCATGAAGGCTGGAATTCTGGATACGCACCGATTTCAGCGGCACGCCGAGTTCCTCCAGATAATCCAGCCCGCGCGTGAACAGCAGTTCATCGACATATCCGGCGAACACGTGATGCGCGAGGTCCGCCGTAGTGCGGATCGGCGGGTTGCGCGCGAGGTACTCGGGAGAGCCGTAAACAAAGAGCCGGTAATCCGTGAGCGGCGTCGCAGAGAAACGTTCGCCCGGCGGCACATGCAGGGTGATGAGAATGTCGGCCTGATGTCGTGACAGGGTGACGATCTGCTGGATTGTCACCATTTCAACGGTCAGATTGGGATTGCTTTCGATAAGCGTGCCGATTCTGGAGGCGAGAAAGAAATTGCCTATCCCTTCCAGCGCGCTGATTCTGACTGTTCCGGACAACCCGCCAGCCGGAGCGTTTTCGGCCAACCGCCCGGCCTCACGGTTCATCGCTTCGACCGATGCCAAAAGACGCTCGCCATGCCGCGTCAGGGCGTAGCCGCGTAGATGACGCTCGAACAGGCTGACTCCCATGGCCTGCTCAAGAGACTGGATGTGTCTTCCGACCGTAGCGTGGTCGACGCCGAGGGTTCTGCCCGCGACAGAAAGCGAACCCGCACGGGCGACCGCATGGAAATACTGAAGGTCTCGCCAGTCCAGACCGCGCTTCATCGTCATCAACGCTCCGCGAGCGCCCCGGCATTATGCTTCTTCCCGCGACGACGCACACAGGGGCTCCGCGAAAAGGTCCGGGGCAGGTTTTCCGGCAGGTCGCCGGTTTTTGGCAGACAAAGCCATATCGCCCCCTCGACCTTGGGAACGTCTGTGCAGATTTGCACGGTCAATGGGCGAAATCGCCTAATTTTACCGAGAGCGCTGCGGCGCTAAGCGGGACGCAACAATAACGAGAAGAAAGGGGCGGGTCTGTCCCGCCCCCTTTCCTGAAAGGGAATGCCCGATGACGGCGTTATACCTTCCCTCTTTCACACGCCTCGGCGGCGGAGCGCTGGACGAGCTACCCGCTGCGCTCGCGCTGGCCGGCTTGAAAGCGCCATTTATCGTCACTGACCGGTTCATGGCGTCTTCGGGTTTGCTTGAGCGGGTCAAAGACCTGCTTCTAGAAGCGGGCTTCGACGCACGAGCCTTTGCTGACGCCGTACCGGACCCCACGGTCATATCGGTCAACGCTGCATTGGCGGCTCTGAAAGAAGGCCGTCACGACTGTGTCATCGGCCTGGGCGGCGGCAGCCCGATAGATACGGCGAAAATGGTGGCGGTTCTCGCTGTTCACGACACGACGCCCGCAGCCCTGAAGGCTCCGTATGTGCAGGACGAGCCCGGTCTTCCCATCATCGCGATCCCGACCACGGCGGGAACGGGCTCCGAGGCCACGCGCGTCACCGTGATCACTGACGAGGCGACGGACGAGAAGATGCTCTGCATGGGGGCTGCGTATCAGCCCCGCATCGCTATCGTCGATTATGAGCTGACGCTATCGATGCCGCTGCGACTTACTGCCGACACGGGTACTGACGCGTTCACGCACGCTCTGGAGGCTTACGTCTCGCGCAGGGCTAACCCCTTCACGGACGCTCTGGCGCTGACCGCCATGACGCGCATATGGGAGCATCTTCCCACCGCCTGCCGGGAGCCTGCGAACAGGGAGGCGCGCGCCGCGGTGATGCAGGGCGCCTTCGAGGCCGGAATGGCGTTCTCCAACGCATCGGTTGCGCTTGTCCACGGAATGAGTCGCCCGATCGGGGCGCATTTTCATGTCGCACACGGACTCTCCAACGCGATGTTGCTGCCGGAGATCACGGCGTGGTCTCTGCCGGGAGCTCCGGCGCGTTACGCGGCCTGCGCACGACTCTTGGGCGTGGCGTCGGCGCGTGCGCCGGATGTCGCGGCGGGCGAAGCTCTTGTCGCGGCGTTGCGTGCGCGAAACGAGGAAATAGGCGTGCCCAGTCCGAAAACTTTCGGTCTGGACGCCGCCCGCTGGGACAACCTGCTGCCGCTGATGGCCGAGCAGGCGCTCGCTTCGGGTTCTCCCGCCAACAATCCGCGCGTCCCGACTGCGGAAGAGATCGTCGATCTCTATCGCGTCGTCTGGGGTTGAAACGGATCGGCGACGGAGGCCGTCATGCAAAATGCAGATCAATCGTCGCGCAGTATGGCCGGACTTGTTCTGGCGTCGAGCGTCGGCACGGTCATCGAATGGTATGATTTCTTTCTTTACGGCAGTCTGGCGATATTTTTCGCAAAACTGTTCTACCCGCCGGGAGAGGGCGTCGCCGCCACGTTGATCAGCGTGGCGACCTTCGCTACGGGGTTTGCGGTCCGACCGCTTGGCAGTCTGGTCTTTGGACATATGGGTGATCGGCTCGGGCGAAAAGCCACGTTCCTCACCACGCTGTTGATTATGGGCTGTTCGACCGCAGCGATAGGGTTTCTCCCTACGTACGCCGTCGCAGGGTATCTGGCGCCCGTTCTGCTGATCTTTCTGCGGATCATTCAGGGTCTGGCGCTTGGCGGCGAATACGGCGGCGCCGCGACATATGTCGCCGAGCACGCGCCGCCCGAAGAGCGTGGAAAATGGGCGAGCTATATTCAGGCTATGGCGTCCGGTGGATTCATCCTGTCTCTGGGCATGGTGCTGGCGTTGCGGATCGGTCTGGGTGAGGCCGCCTTTGGCGCCTGGGGATGGCGGATTCCTTTTCTCCTTTCGATCGTTCTGGTGGCGGTTTCCGTCCGCATACGCCTGCGTCTGTCGGAATCTCCAGTGTTTGTGGAGATGCAAAAATCGCACAAACTGTCGAAATCTCCAGTCAGGGATGCATTCACTATTCCCGGAAACGCCAGGCGGATCGTTTTCTTTCTTTTCGGAGTGGCCTGCGCTCAGGCGGTGACCTTCTATACGGCGCAGTTTTACGCCCTGTATTTTCTCCAGAGTGCGTTGCACGTGGCCTTTCTCCCGGCGACGCTCGCCATTGCAGCAGGCTCGTTGCTCGGGTTGCCGTTCTTCGTAATCTTTGGCCGTCTGTCTGACCGGGTGGGGCGAAAGAAACTCTCGCTTGCAGGTATGGCTGCGGCAGTTGTGCTGTACATTCCGCTGTTCGCTGGTTTGCGGTCGTCTGTCCTTTCCGACGGCGTCGCTTTTGTGCCTGCTGCGGCATGCGTTTTCGTGCTCGTCGTGATTGCGGCGTTGATCTACGGGCCATACGGAGCGTTCATTGTCGAATGCTTCCCCGCCAACGTGCGCTACACCTCGATTTCGATTCCCTACCATATCGGCAATGGCGTCTTCGGTGGATTTCTTCCGCTGATATCACTGAGTCTCATGAGCCGGACAGGAAATCTTTATGCCGGACTGCTCTATCCGATGGCGGTGTGCGCCATAGGCTTTGTCGTGACGCTTCTGTTCGTGCCGGAGACCTTGCCGCGTGGGGCAGGCGCGCGCAGGGTAGCGGCGCCCATATCGGATGCAGCCGCCTCCGTCCGCCCCGAAGCGTCTTTTTGAACGCCCGCATGATGGTTTCAATGGGAGGCCCCTGTATCGAGCCTGACGCTAAACAGGTGGAACGATATGGTGGACGTAGATGAAATTTCGTCGTGCGGCGCGATAATGTTTTGATATGCGCGAAAATTACCGATCTCGAAAACGCCGAACGTCGTCTGCTGTTACGGCGTTCGGGCGTCGATGCAAACACAGGAGAGGCCCTATGAGCATAATTCCCCATGTGATCGCAGGTCGAAAGACCGAAGGAGTTGGCTCGCGGCGGGCCGACGTTTTCAACCCGGCGACGGGCGTCGTCGCGCGGCATGTTGTGCTGGGCGCGCAGGAGGATCTGGAGGCGGCAGTGACGGCGGCGAAGGCCGCCTTCCCGAAATGGGCTGAGACGCCTCCGCTTACGCGCGCGCGCATCCTTTTTCGCGTCCGCGACATGCTGGAGGCTCGCGCGGACGAATTTGCGGCGATCATCACCGCCGAACACGGGAAGATTCTGTCCGACGCCAAGGGAGAGATCACGCGCGGCCTCGAAGTCGTGGAGTTCGCGACTGGAGCGCCGGAGTTGTTGAAAGGCGAGTTCACGGAACAGGTCGGACGCGGCATTGACGCTCATACCATGCGCCAGCCTCTGGGCGTGGTTGCGGGAATTACGCCGTTCAATTTTCCGGTGATGGTGCCTTTGTGGATGGCGCCGATGGCTATCGCCACAGGCAACTGCTTCATTCTGAAACCGTCCGAACGTGATCCGTCAGCGGCGGTTCTCCTCGCCGACGTTTTCAAGGAAGCTGGTCTTCCCGACGGCGTGTTTCAGGTGGTGCAGGGCGACAAGGATATGGTTAACGCCATCCTCGTTCACCCTGATATTCAGGCCGTCAGTTTTGTAGGATCGACGCCGATCGCGAAGCACGTCTATGCGACCGGAACAGCGCACGGAAAGCGGGTTCAGGCGTTGGGCGGCGCGAAAAACCATGCGATCGTCATGCCTGATTGCGATCTCGACAAGACGGTCGATGCGCTGATCGGCGCGGCATACGGGTCTGCGGGCGAACGTTGCATGGCGATTTCCGTCGCAGTGGCGGTCGGACCGGTCGCAGATAGCCTGGTCGCCGGGCTCGCGGACAAGGTGCGGGCGCTTCGGATCGGCGAAGGGACGAACAACGACAACGAAATGGGGCCGCTCGTCACCGGGCAACATCTAGCGCGCGTGAGCGGTCTGGTCGCCAGTGGGGCGGAGCAGGGAGCGACCGTCGTCGTGGATGGGCGGGACCATGTCATGCATGGCCATGAAAAAGGATTTTTCATTGGAGGCACTCTCTTCGACAACGTGACAGCCGATATGACGATCTACCAGGAGGAAATCTTCGGCCCGGTTCTCTGCGTTATGCGCGCGCCGGATTTCGAGACGGCGCTGCGGCTGGTGAATGACAGTCCGTTCGGCAACGGCGCGGCCATCTTCACGCGGGACGGCGATACGGCCCGCGCCTTCACCCATCGGGTCAGGGCGGGAATGGTCGGCGTCAATGTGCCCATCCCCGTTCCAATGGCGTTCCATTCTTTCGGCGGTTGGAAGGACTCCCTGTTCGGAGACCATCACATGCACGGGCCGGAGGGCGTGCGCTTTTTCACGCGCATGAAGGCGGTTACGACACGCTGGCCTGACGGAGTGCGCGCAGGCGCCGAGTTCGTCATGCCCACTCACGGCTGACTCTATGAAAGCGCTCGGCGGTTACTCCCGTCGGGCGTTTCTTTCCTTGCGCGTGCGTGTCGAATTCCTCCATGCTGTCGTTTTACGGATGAAACGGAGAGCGCATGGATCGAGGGCCGGATATTGCGGCAGGGCGCGTGTCGCGGGAAATACTGGCGCTAAATTTCGCGGATGCACATCCGCCGCTGACCGACGCTCAGGCGGTTATAGAGGCTGACCGCTGTTACTTCTGTTACGATGCGCCCTGCATAGAAGCGTGTCCGACCGGCATCGACGTGCCAACCTTCATCAAAGGCATTGCGACCGGAAACCTTGCCGGCGCAGCGCGCACAATTCTGGAATCCAATATTCTCGGCGGTTCCTGCGCGAGGGTTTGCCCCACCGAAATTCTCTGTGAACAAAAATGCGTGCGTAACGCGCAGGAAGAAAAGCCGGTGCAGATCGGCGCCCTGCAACGTCGCGCGACCGACTGGCAAATGGCCAAGGGCGTTCAGCCGTTTACGCGCGCAGCCGCGACGGGGCGTCGGGTCGCGGTCGTTGGGGCCGGTCCTGCGGGGCTCGCTTGCGCGCATCGCCTTGCGGTGCACGGGCATGAGGTGACGCTCTTCGATGCGAAGCCGAAGCCTGGCGGACTGAACGAATATGGCGTCGCGGCTTACAAAACGCCGGGCGATTTTGCACAGGACGAGGTGAATTTCGTTCTGTCCGTAGGCGGCGTGACGCTGGCGCCGGATCAGGCGCTCGGGCGCGACTTCACGATCGACACATTGCTGAACGACCATGAGGCGGTTTTTCTCAGTCTTGGACAGGCCGGGGCTCGCAAGGCGGGTCTGACTGGCGAAGATTTGTCCGGCGTTATGAACGCCGTCGACTTCATCGAGTCCATTCGCACCTCCGGGACAAAGGAGGATGTAGCCGTCGGCCGTCGTGTCGTCGTTGTAGGTGGCGGCAACACTGCAATCGACGCGGCGGTGCAGGCGAAGCGTCTTGGAGCGGAAGAGGTGACGCTGGTTTATCGTCGCGGACGTGAGACCATGTCGGCGACTGAGGTCGAGCAGGCATGGGCGCAGACCAATGGGGTGACGATTCGCCACTGGGCGGCTCCCGAGCGGATCGAGGGAGTGGGCGGTGCTGCGAGCGCCATTGCGTTCACGCGGGGCCGTGTTCTGGATGGGCGCGCCGTTCACGATGGAGAGGAATTCGTTCTTGAGGCCGACATGATTTTGAAAGCGGTCGGCCAGCATGTGGTATTCGACCCACTTGAAGGCAGCGGCGTCGAAACGGAGGGCGGGCGGATACGTGTGGATGCATTCGGCCGGACCTCGCGCCCCCGGGTCTACGCTGGCGGCGATTGCACGGCAGGCGAGGATCTGACCGTTGCTGCGGTCAGGGACGGACGGGATGCGGCGGAAGCCATTCATGCGGACCTTACGAAGAAGAAGGAGGTCTGAAGATGGCCGATCTTCGCAGTAACTTTATCGGAATCCGGTCGCCTAATCCGTTCTGGCTGGCGTCCGCGCCACCGACCGACAAGGCGTATAACGTGCGGCGCGCCTTCGAAGCCGGGTGGGGCGGCGTTGTGTGGAAGACGCTTGGCGAAGACCCGCCGGTCGTCAACGTCAGCAGCCGTTACGGCGCGTTGTCCTATCGGGGCGAGCGCATGTTCGGCCTGAACAATATCGAGTTGATCAGCGACAGGCCCCTTGCGGTCAATCTTGCGGAAATAAAGGACGTCAAAAGAGATTACCCTGACCGCGCGGTTATCGTCAGCCTGATGGTTCCTTGTGTCGAGGAGAGCTGGAAAGCGATATTGCCTCTGGTCGAGGAAACCGGAGCCGACGGGCTGGAACTGAATTTCGGCTGCCCACACGGCATGTCGGAGCGGAATATGGGCTCCGCCGTCGGGCAGGTTCCAGAATATGTCGAGATGGTCACGCGCTGGGTGAAACAGCACAGCCGGATGCCGACCATCGTCAAGCTGACGCCCAACGTAACGTCGATCCTCGCCCCCGCCCGTGCGGCCATGCGCGGGGGCGCGGATGCGGTGTCGCTGATCAACACGATCCAGTCTGTCGTTTCCGTCGATCTTGACGCAATGGCGCCGACCCCGGTCGTTGACGGCATGGGCACGCACGGCGGGTATTGCGGTCCCGCCGTCAAACCGATTGCGTTGCGGATGCTGGGAGAAGTCGCCCGCAGTCCCGATCTGGCTGGATTGCCGATTTCGGGCATCGGCGGAATTTCGACCTGGCGTGACGCAGCCGAATTTCTCGTCATGGGCGCGTCCAACCTGCAGGTCTGCACGGCGGCTATGCATTACGGATTTCGTGTGGTCGAGGACATGAAAGACGGTCTGTCGAACTGGATGGACGAGAAGGGATTCGGGTCTCTTTCAGATGTGGTCGGGCGGGCCGTTCCGAATTTCGTCAACTGGAACCAGTTGAATCTGAAATTCAAAACACTGGCGCGGATTGATCAGGATCTGTGCGTTCAATGCGGGCTATGCCACATCGCCTGTGAGGATACGTCGCATCAGGCCATCGCCCGTCTGCGCGTCGATGGCTCGCGTCGTTACGAGGTCATCGACGAGGAGTGCGTGGGCTGCAACCTTTGCGCCCATGTGTGCCCGGTCGATGACTGCATCACCATGGCGCCGCAGCCGACCGACGGCGTGTTGACGTGGCCGAATCACCCGAACAACCCTATGTCGGGCGCACACTAGGCTTTAATGTTCCGGCAGGCGGGTTGGCTGGACCTCGCGCCTCGGGCTTAGCCCGGGGCGTTTTCTTTGTTACGCCGTAAGGAGAAAGACGTGAGCGGTTTTGACGGCATTGGCGGCAACGTCACGGTGGACGGCGGAAAATTATGGGCTGACATTCTGGAGACAGCTCGCTTCGGCGCGACCCCGAAGGGCGGCATCAGGCGTCTGACCCTGACCGAGGAAGACCGGCAGGTTCGCGACTGGTTCGTCAGAACGTGCGAGGCTCTGGGCTGTGTCGTGACGTTCGATTCGATGGGCAACCAGTTCGCTCGTAGAGCAGGAACTAATCCGTCTTTGCCGCCTATCACTATGGGCAGCCATCTCGACACGCAGCCGACGGGCGGCAAGTTCGACGGCATTGTCGGTGTATTGGGCGGACTGGCCGTATTGCGCGCGCTGCACGAGTCTGGACGGGAGACGCGTCACCCGGTCGAGTTGATAAACTGGACAAACGAAGAGGGCTCCCGGTTCGCGCCTGCAATGCTCAGTTCAGGCGTGTTCGCTGGCGTTTTCACGGAAGAGGAGGCTTTGGCCAAGACCGACCGAGACGGCGTCCGCTTTGAGGATGCGCTGGTCGGCATCGGCTACCGTGGCGCGGAGCGTTGCGGCGATCATCCGGTCGCCGCGTATTTCGAATTGCATATTGAGCAGGGACCGATTCTCGAAGCGGAACGCAAAACCATAGGCGTCGTGACGGGCGTGCAAGGCATGCGGTGGTACGAGGTTACGGTGATCGGGCGCGATGGCCACGCGGGCGCCACGCCAATGGCGCTGCGGGCGGACGCATTGGTGGGAACGGCGAAGTTGATCGAGGCGGTGCAATCCATCGCGTTGAAGCATGCGCCCGGCGCAGTGGGGACCGTCGGACTGCTTGAGAACCGTCCTAACAGCCGTAACGTGGTGCCGGGAGAGGTATTCTTCTCGGTCGATCTTCGCGATCCCGATGATGCGGTCATCGTGCGTATGGAAGAGGCGTTTCGGGCGACTGCGGCTCAAGTCGCATCTGAATCCGGGTTGGAGATTACGATCGAGCTTGTCTGGGATTCTCCGGCGGTGCGTTTCGACCCGACCTGCATCGACGCGGTGCGCCGCGCTGCGGATTCTTTCGCCTATCCGGCGCGGGACATCGTCTCGGGCGCCGGGCACGATGCGGTGTACATGGCGGGCGTTACGCCCACGACGATGATTTTCATCCCCTGCGCGGGTGGCGTAAGCCACAACGAGGAAGAAAGCGCCGAAACCGACGACGTCACGGCGGGAGCCAACGTTCTTCTTCGTGCTGTGCTGGATGCAGACGAAAGGCTGAACTGACGTCGGATTTAAAGACGTCGCAAGAACGCGGCGCCGGCTTTGCATGGGAGACGCCCTTGAAGGGGCGTCTCCTGCGCGTCAGGGGGTGCGTATCAGTTTGTGGTTGACGAACTCTTCAATGCCGAACTCTGAAAGTTCTCGTCCGTAACCGGAGTTTCCAATGCCGCCGAACGGCAGATCTGGCGCGGTCCCTGTCACGTCGTTGATGAACACCATGCCCGTCTCGATGCGTTCGGCGATCTTTTTGCCGCGCGCGACATCGCTGGTATGGACCGAGCCACCGAGCCCGTAAGGTGAGTCGTTGGCGAGCGCAACGGCTTCGTCGTCGCCGCTTACAGGGTAAATTGAGGCAACCGGCCCGAAAATCTCTTCATAGAAGATCGGGTTGTCCTTGGTGATTCCTTTCAGGATCGCGGCTCCCATATAGAAGCCTTCCTGTTCAAGCTGTTTCCCGCCAGTGACCAGTGTGGCGCCGTTTTCCACCGCCTTTTCGACCTGCGAGATCGCACGCTTCATGGCGTCTTCGCTGCTCATCGGCCCGTGTGTGACGCCTTGTTCCAGCGGGTCGCCATAGCGGAATTCTGAAATTGCCTGCTCCAGACGAATGGTGAACTCGTCGACGAGCGTTTCATGTACGAACATCCGTTTGGCGGCGGTGCAGACCTGTCCGTTGTTGCTCATTCGGGCTGCGACGGCGCGGGGGACTACTTCGTCGAGATTGGCGTCGTCAAGCACGATGAAGGCGTCGGAGCCGCCAAGTTCCATGGTGCTTTTCTTAAGCGCGCGCCCGGCTTGGCCCGCAACGGCGCTTCCTGCGCGCTCACTGCCGGTCAGGGCGACGCCACGCACTTCGGGCCGCGCGATCAGCGCTTCGGACTGGTCGTTGGTAATGAACAGATTTGTGTATGCACCTTCGGGCGCGCCCGCTTCCCGGAACAGCGTTTCGAACGCTTCGGCACATTGCGGGACGCCGGGGGCGTGCTTCACCATAACGACGTTGCCGGACATCAGATTGGGGCCCGCAACGCGCGCCAGTTGATAATACGGGAAGTTCCAGGGTTCCACGCAGTAAATTACGCCGAGCGGCTGGCTGATGACGGTTGCATGCCCGGTTTTGACTGGAAGCTCTTTGGGGGCGAGGAAAGTTTCTGCTTTTTCAGCGTAGTAAGCGAGAATATCGGCGGAAACTTCGATTTCCCAGAGCGCCTCGGGAAGGATTTTTCCCATTTCCGTCGAAATAAGCCGCGCGTGCTTTTCCTTGTTCTGGCGCAACAGATCGGCGGCTTTCTGCATGATTGCGCGACGCTCCCCAAAGGACAGCTTGCGCCATGAGCTTTCCCAGAGCGCGTGGGCTTTCTCGAGCTTCGAGAACATCTGCGCGTCGCTGTGGGTTTCGTACGTTTTTTCCGTCTTTCCAGTCGCTGGATTGATCGTGCGATACATGCTCATCACTCATTGCTCCGTCACGGCCTGATCGGTCGTTTTGTTCGAGTGTCTGTATATGGGTGGACATAGACGTCCCGTGCAAGGCCACGGCCGCATTATCGGCGCGTCGTTGGCGTCGCTCTGCACTGCTCGACAATGCGACGTCAGGCTACCCCTGAGCTTCTGGCAGAGGTAAGCCTGTTTACGGCAATGACTCTGCCATTGCGTTCACATGGTTGTGTCCGCACGGCCCACAATCATAACGTGTGAACGCCGGGAAGTTGCGGGAGTGACCGGAGAGGCTTTTCCGATAGGCGTCTATGGCGGCTAAATTGTATTTTGTTCCGTCAGCCGCTTGCGTTGCAGGATTTCGTTCTGGTAAAGCCTGTTCTGCTCAGATTTTTGCAGCGACTTCGTTTGAGGGATGCTGACGAAGGGAAGGCCAGCGCCGTGCGACATACCAGTAGAGTGGCGTGGTGATCAGCAGGCCAACGCACCAGGACAGATCGACGCCATGGAACAGCTTCGCCATGGGGCCGATATACATTCCATTGGCGAGGAACGGGACTTGCACGAGAATCCCGACAAAATAGCAGAAAAAAGCGGGCTTGTTGTAATGGCCATAGCGCCCGCCATCGGGTTCGAAGAATGACGCGACGTCATAATCTCCCCGGTGGATCAGGTAGTAATCCGTCAGGTTGATGGAGGTCCACGGCACCATGACCGACATCAGAAGCTCGAGAAATTCGCTGTACGTTGAAAGAAAGCTCTTGGCCATGAAGAGGGCCATTGCGAGAGAGATCAGAAGGAGGATCAATGTGGTCGCCATGCGTGACCGGCTGGCGTGGCGCAGGTTGGGCGTGAAGGTTTGCACCACGGTGATGGTCGATAGCGTGCCGCAGTAAATGTTCATCGCGTTGGCGACAGAAATGCCGAGGGACAGGAGAACCAGAATCGGCACAGCGGCCTGTCCGAGTTGCAGTCCGAGTGTCGATACGACTGAAGCTCCGTGCGCGATTACGCCAACCATGGCTCCGACAGTCATGACCAGCAGAGATCCAAGAACGCAGCCCGAGAAACTTGCGATGAACGCCTCTCGCTCGCCTTTTGCGTCGGGCGGCAGATAGCGCGAGTAATCTGAGACGTAGGGCGCGTAAGCGATCTGCCACAGCGCTGCAGTCGATATGGTTCCCAGAACTCCGCGTGTGCTCACAACGCCATCCTGTGCGCTGGCGATGACGTCCCAGCCACTTATACCGATGGCGAACAGGCAGTAGAGAACTGCGAGCCCACAAAACAGGCTCATCAGTTTCGCCGAAATGTGAATCATACGGTAGCCGAACACGACCGGCAGCAGTGTCGCGATCGCGATGACCAGTATTCCGCCCATGCGTCCCACGCCGGGCAGGATGAACTCCAGCCCTTCGCCCCCAAGCACAAGATTCGACGCCGCGAAGCCGATATACATGAGGACGATCAGGACCGTGATTGGCGCTGCGCCGATGGAGCCGAACTGACCACGGGTCTGCACCATCTGCGGCACACCAAGACGAGGCCCCTGCGCGGCATGCAGCGCCATGAACACACCGCCGATCAGGCTTCCGACCACCATGGAAACCAGCGCCGGAAGCAGCGGCAGCGCGTAGACTGTGGTGGCGAGCGCTCCTGTGACCAGTGTAAGCATCATCATGTTCGAGCCGAACCAGATGGTGAACAGGTCGCGAGGATGACCGTGCCGCTTGTCGAGAGGGATCGGATAGATCGTTTCCGCCTCGATCGCGGTCGCCGTATCGGTCATCTGGCCTCCTTGGGGCGAGCGGTCGCGGTGCATAACGCCCAGAAATCGTATCGTAACCGGAAGGGGATCCGGCGCAGACAATATTCTGCCTATGCGTGAGCTAGGCTGAAATTGCGCGGCGCCCATTGTTCAGGCGCCGCAGGATTCATACCAACACGAAACGGATTGACAGGAAAAGACCATGCTTCTACTGACTTGTCTATACAATTAAACTCTCATCTACTCAGCAATGAGGTCGCCCGATGACTGAGCCCCGTTTCGCCACATTCCCCCAGACCGCACCGGAAGACGGCGGCGCTGGCCGCATAGCCAACGACCGCGTGATTCGCGCGGACACAGGACCGACCTGCACGGCGAAGTCCTGGCAGACGGAAGCGGCGCTGCGCATGCTGATGAACAATCTCGATCCGGACGTGGCCGAAAGGCCGTCGGAGCTGGTTGTGTATGGTGGCATAGGCCGCGCGGCGCGCAACTGGGCGTGCTACGACAAGATCGTGGAGAGTCTGACGGCGCTTGAGGACGACCAGACGCTGCTGGTGCAGTCCGGCAAGCCGGTCGGCGTTTTCCGCACCCATGCGGACGCGCCGCGCGTGCTGATCGCCAACTCCAACATCGTCCCGCATTGGGCGAACTGGGACAAGTTCAACGAACTCGACCGGCTTGGCCTCATGATGTACGGCCAGATGACGGCGGGATCCTGGATTTATATCGGCAGTCAGGGGATCGTTCAGGGCACATACGAAACTTTCGTCGAGATGGGCCGCCAGTATTACGGCGGCGACCTGACAGGACGGTGGATTCTGACCGGCGGCCTCGGTGGCATGAGTGGCGCGCAGCCATTGGCGGCGGTCATGGCGGGCGCCTCGATGCTTGCAGTGGAGTGTGAGCCTTCGCGCATCGAAAAACGTCTGCAGACCGGATATCTGGACCGCCGCGTCGACACGCTTGATGAAGCGCTGGAAATCATCGACGCGGCCTGCAAGAGCGGCAAGCCCGTGTCGGTCGGTCTGCTGGGCAACGCGGCCGAAGTCTTTCCGGAGCTGGTGCGACGTGGCGTCCGCCCTGATGGCGTGACTGACCAGACCTCCGCCCATGATCCGCTGAACGGCTATCTGCCGGCCGGGTGGACGCTCGACCATGCCGCGAAGATGCGCGTGACGAACCCTGCCGAGGTTGAGAAAGCGGCGAAGGAGTCCATGAAGCTGCAGGTCGAGGCGATGGTGGCGTTCCACAAGATGGGCGTGCCGACTTTCGATTACGGAAACAATATCCGCCAGATGGCCTTGGAGGTCGGCTGCGCGGACGCTTTCGCTTTCCCGGGCTTCGTGCCCGCCTACATCCGTCCGCTGTTCTGCAAGGGCGTCGGCCCGTTCCGCTGGGCCGCGCTGTCAGGCGACCCGGAGGATATCTACAAGACCGACGCCAAGGTGAAGGAACTGCTTCCCGACGACAGGCATTTGCACAACTGGCTCGATATGGCGCGCGAGAAGATTCAGTTTCAGGGTCTGCCGTCGCGGATTTGCTGGGTTGGACTGGGAGATCGCCATCGTCTGGGCCTGGCCTTCAACGAAATGGTCGCCAAGGGGGAACTCAAAGGGCCGATCGTGATCGGACGCGATCATCTAGACAGCGGCTCTGTCGCCAGCCCCAACCGTGAGACGGAAGCGATGCGCGATGGTTCGGACGCTGTGTCCGATTGGCCGCTGCTCAATGCTCTTCTGAACACGGCGTCGGGCGCGACGTGGGTTTCCCTGCACCATGGCGGCGGCGTTGGGATGGGCTTTTCGCAACATTCGGGCATGGTCATCGTCGCCGACGGCACGCCGGATGCGGCGCGCAGGCTGGAGCGTGTGCTGTGGAACGATCCGGCGACGGGCGTCATGCGCCACGCCGACGCGGGTTACGACATCGCCGTCGAGTGCGCTCGAGAAAAAGGCCTCGATCTGCCGATGGTCGCTCCGAAGAAGGTTGTCTGAATTATGGAAAAAACCTCTCTGACGCTTGTTCCGGGACGTCTCTCCCTGAACGACCTTCGCGCGTTTCTGCAGAATCCAGCGCATGTCGTGCTGGCGGATGGCGTCGCTGAGACGCTTGCCGAAGCCGCCCGTTCGGTGGACCGCATCGTCGCCCGGGGCGAGCCTGTTTACGGCGTTAACACAGGGTTTGGAAAACTTGCGAAAACACGCATTGCCGACGCTGATCTCAGCGCGCTGCAACGCAATCTTGTGTTGAGTCATGCGGCGGGAATCGGCGCGCCCATGGCCGACGACGCCGTGCGACTGATCATGCTTTTGAAGGCGAACGGCCTGGCGCGCGGCGTTTCCGGCGTAAGGCCTGTGGTTGTGTCGTTGTTGCTGGACATGCTCAACGCGGGCGTCCTGCCGGTCATTCCCGAGAAAGGGTCGGTCGGGGCGTCGGGCGATCTTGCTCCGCTTGCCCATATGTCAGCCGTGATGATCGGAGAAGGGCAGGCCAAGTTGAACGGCCGGGTTCTTTCGGGCGCGCAGGCTCTGGCGGAAGCCGGTCTGACGCCGGTCGAACTCGGGCCGAAGGAGGGGCTGGCGCTTCTGAACGGCACGCAGGCCTCGACGGCGCTGGCGCTGGTTGGACTGTTCGCGGCGGAGACGTTGCTCCAGAGCGCCCTTGTCATCGGCGCGTTGACGCTGGACGCGGCGCGCGGCACTGACGCGCCGTTCGATCCGCGCCTGCACGAATTGCGTGGGCAACGCGGGCAGATCGAATGTGCCGCCGTCTACCGTGCGTTGCTGTCCGGTTCCGCGATCCGCGCATCCCACATTGAAGATGACGAGCGCGTGCAGGATCCATACTGCCTGCGGTGTCAGCCGCAAGTTATGGGCGCCTGTCTCGACAGCCTGCGCCACGCAGCTTCGGTTCTGCTGATCGAAGCGAACGCGGTTTCTGATAATCCGCTGCACTTTTCTGACACTGACGAGATGATCTCCGGCGGCAATTTTCATGCCGAACCCGTGGCCCTCGTCGCGGATGCCTTGGCCGTAGCGATCGCGGAGATCGGCGCATTGGCGGAGCGACGTCTGGCGCTGCTGGTCGATGCGCAGATGAGCGGGCTTCCTCCGTTCCTCGTGAAAGAGAGCGGGCTGAACTCCGGCTTCATGATCGCGCAGGTTACTGCGGCTGCTCTGGCTTCGGAAAACAAGACACTGGCGCACCCGGCCAGCGTGGACAGTCTGCCGACGTCGGCCAATCAGGAAGATCACGTAAGCATGGCGACGTTTGCGGCGCGCCGTCTGGGCGATATGGCCGATAACGTGCGCGTCATTCTAGCTATCGAATACCTTGCAAGCGCCCAGGGGATCGATTTTCTTGCGCCGCTTGCGTCGTCTGAACCGCTGGTCCGCGCTGTGGCTACGCTGCGGAGGTCGGTGTCCTTCTATGAAAAGGATCGGCTGTTCACGCCAGATATCGAAGCGGCAGTCGCTCTGCTTGGTCAGCGGGCGTTGCCGAAGGCGGTTGCGGGCGTCGCGTTGCCGACTGTCGATATGGCGGGATAAAAGGGGATTACAGTTTTCCGGCGCATTTCAGTGCTTTGAAAAGTCCCCGAAATTGGTGATGTCCGTGAGATTACAGCCCGGCGTTATGCCGTGCTTTCGCTATGCAGCGTCGGCTCGGTAAGTCGCCCGAACGACGTGAGAGTTCATGAACATACTGCGTGTGCCGCTTTCGCTGACGAACGACAGTCATTCGCAGCCCTCTCGGTCAGGCAGCATCTAAACCGCGGGCGCGCGTGGCGGACGAGGGGGCTTATTTTCCGTTTGACGTTCTCTGGCCGGAATGAGAAATTCCGTGCATTGTAATGCGCCATGTCCACGCCATTCACTCCGCCGATGCCATCGTTGCCGCCTGATTCCATCAGTGGTTTTGGCGTTCTGACCCGATTGCGCCGCAACGGTTTTTCGGCGTTCCCGGAGCGTTGTTTCCGTGAGCCGGTGGTGTCATTGCGCGTTCCTGGAAAGTCGCTGGTGCTGGCCTCTGGCCCTGAGGCGATGAAGGCCCTTTTCATCGGGCAGGCTACGACGTTTCGGCGCTTGCGGATGGGACGACGCGTGCTTGGTCCGATTGTCGGCGATGGCATTCTGGTTAGTGAAGGCGTTGTCTGGCGTGAGCGTCGCAAGGCCATGGCTCCGGCGTTCACACCACGGGCGGTCGCCGCGCTGACGCCGCATATCGCGGCATCTACCGAAAAGGCCTTGCAAACACTACATGACGACGGCGTAGTCGACATCTTCGCATTCATGCAGATTCTTGCATTGGATATTGCTGCGGTCACCATGTTCTCCATGGCGAGTGAGAGATTCAATGCGTCCCTTCGCGAGATGGTGACGTCTTTCATGGCGGGAATTGGTCGCCCCCGTCCGGCCGATTTTCTGTTGCCGCAGTCGGCGCCGACCGTCACCGACTGGCGCCGTGCGCGCTTTCGCAAACGGTGGGTTCGGCTGGTCGAAGCCATTATCGCGGAACGACCGCCTGCTGCTGCGGTCGGAAAACCACGAGATCTTTTTGATCTGCTGGTTGCGGCGCTTGGCGTCAACGGTGCGTCGCAACGCCCAGAAGTCATCGACGAAGTCGGGACGATGATTGTTGCGGGGCATGAAACGACCGCGACCGCGTTGTTCTGGTCCGTATGGCTTCTGGCTCATGCTGAGGATTGGCGGAAGATGGCGGCGGACGAGGTCCTCAACGTTGATCTCTCTCCTGACAACGCTGCCGCAAATCTGGAGAATCTTCCTGTAGTAACGGCGATTGTGCGCGAAGCCTTGCGGCTGTTCCCTCCTGCTTTCATGACCGGAAGGGAAGCGGTGGAAGACGCGGAACTGTGCGGACAGGTAATCAAGCGCGGTGCAATAGTGCTTACGCCGTTCTGGATGCTGCATCGCTCTCCGACGCTCTGGTCGCAGCCGAACGCATTCGACCCGGGGCGTTTTCTGCGCGGCCCCGAACCGGACAGATTCGCGTATCTACCATTTGGCGTCGGGCCGCATGTTTGTATCGGGGCGCAATTGGCCATGGCCGAAGCGGTCTTCGTTCTGGCGCGCCTGCTGCAGCGTTATCATGTGGCAGTCTGCGACGACCGCCCCGTCCTGCCTGTAGGCGTGCTTTCGACGCGCCCCTCGCGAGCGCCCGCGTTCAGGCTGACGCGACGACGTGTGAGCCGATAGCAGCTTCATGAAAAACAGGAAATCAGAAAGTCAGGTCATGGAATTCTCTGGTATCGACGATATGCGGCGTTTAGCTAACCGCCGCCTTCCCAGGCTTTTTCGCGATTATGTCGATGGCGGTTCATTTCAGGAGAAGACGCTGGAGGCTAACCGGGCGGCGTTTGGTCGTTGGACCATAACGCCCCGATGCCTGAGCGATGTTTCGCGCGTGGATCTTGAAACGGGTTGCCTTGGAGAACGTTGGGGCGCGCCATTTATGCTAGCCCCCCTGGGGTTTGGCGGCATGATGTGGCCGGGCGGGGAGAGCTTTGCTGCTTCGGCCGCGGCGAGGATCGGCGTCCCGATGGGCGTGTCGACATTCTCCATAACTTCCATGGAAGAGTTATCTCGCACAAATGATGCGAAGCTTTATTCGCAGATATACGTTTTCCGGGATCGGGGTTTGACGCAGGACATGCTGGCGCGTGCGAGAGCATGCGGCTTCAGGACGATCATCCTTACCGTCGATACGCCGATCACCCCGTTGCGGCGCCGGGACGCACGTAACGGATTCCGACGTCTGACGCGCCCGTCGCCTGCACTGTTGGCGTCCATGGCGTTGCATCCGCGTTGGAGCCTTGGGATGGCGCGTGGCGGAAAGCCGAGGATTGGCAATCTTGAGCCTTACGATATGGGCGCGACCTTGCTGGAGCAGGCAGGGAATGCGGCGGGACAGATTGATCCGACGCTGACCTGGCGCGATCTCGACTGGCTGCGTGCGGAGTGGGCGGGAAAGCTGGTCGTCAAGGGCGTGATGGAGAGCGACGACGCTCGCGCCTGCATGTCGGCGGGCGCGGATGGCGTGGTCGTATCCAATCATGGCGGCAGGCAGATGGACCCCGCGCCAGCCACCCTTGACGTCCTGCAAGACGTCGTCGCAGCCGTGGCGGGGAGGGGGGACGTCATTCTCGATAGTGGCGTCCGGTGCGGTGGCGATGTCGTCACCGCTTTGGCGCTGGGCGCGACAGCCGTTGCGATCGGGCGGCCGTGGGCCTGGGGGCTCGCCGCAGGTGGTCATGCGGGAGTCATGGCGACCCTTGAAGGTCTGGCGAAGGAAATTCGCGACGTTATGGCGTTGGCCGGATTGACCTCGATTGCGGCTTTGCGGGATCGAGGGGCAGCGATATTGCGAGCGCGAACAAACTGACGCGCCATCCGGTCATTCAGGGATCGTGGATACGGCCCTCGCCGCGCTTGAGGACGCCATGCACAGATCGAGCCACTCCCTCTGTGGGGATTGGTTGGGACCCGTCCGTAATGTGAGGGCAAGGTTTCGCGAGGGGTAGTCTTTCGCGTAACTGAGCTTCTGAAGTCCGTTGTGTGGCGTTCCCGAAGAATGTTCAATTCTTGAAAATATTATTGATACTAGGGATATTCCAATCTCTGAACGTCGATGGTGCATTGTTTGCACCTAGAGGCAATATCAGCGTCGACTTCGGATATTCGAAAATATAATGATGCACGCACGAGAAGTTCATCTCTATGTGCATCACGGTGACGCCCTACGCCGGATGGGGTGTCTGGGGCGCCGGCTTATGCGGCCACAACCGCAACCCCTGCAGCGCCAGATTGGCGATTGCAGGCAGCAGGCGCGGCTGCATCAGATCCGGATCAAACACGGCCATTCGGCGGGCATTTTCGCGATAACAATCCTCGACAAAGCTGCGGAACGCGAAGCCGTCCAGGAACACAGCGGTCTGCGTTACGGCGAAATCATGCCCGTCATTGGCGTCCTGTCCACGTCGCACCATCCCGAGTAGCCGCTGCGCCGCTCGAGAGTAGAACTTCAAAGACTTGATCGTCCTCCGTATTCGGCCAAGGCCGCGCTGCCGTTCTCGCCAGGCCATATAGTTGATAAAGAATACGATGTGTCGCGTTTCTTCGAACATCAGCAGATCGAAGATCTCGAACAGGCCCTGGGGCAGAAACTCCGACTGGCGGGCAGTCTTGAAGGCGCCGAAGCCCAAAAACGCGTCGAGGCACTCTCCGAATCCGAAATCGATGAATGCGGTCTCAAGATCGGCGGGAAATCTTTCGATCGGTTGTTCGGTGGCGTCGATCCCGTAGCGATCGATCATCGTGCGGATCAGGCGAGCATGGCGGGTCTCTTCGAGCCCTTGCATCTCAACCGCATCCCGCACCAGTTGGTCGTGCACGAAGGGAGCGAACGCGTCGACGATCGCTCCCGCCCGGCGTTCGGTGTGATACACCTCCTGCCAGAACGGAATGCTGCGCAAGCGCGTCAGGTCGCGCTCGTTCAACTCCGGCCAGGGCAGGGTTTCCGGGTCGAACGACTGGTGTGTGGCGATGAACTGTTCACAGAACAGGCGTTTATGTGCGTCTGAGCCCGCCTTGATGCTCATGCGGGAACGACAACGCCGTCTGCTTCTGCCTTCGGCCTACGACCTGTGAGTCGAAGCGCCCAGAGACCCGCCTTGGCGAGGTTCGGCGCCAGTTTGGGCCGCAGGAGCCTGCGATCGTATCCTGAAAAACGCTTGTCGTTTTCCTTGAGGCACAGGGCCATGAAGTCAGCCAGCGTCAGATCCTGGCTGGTCATTTCCTGCGCGCCGGTCACCGTGAAGTTGTTGTCCTGCGTGTGTTCCTTCCCGTCGCTGTCAACCGAACGGGCGAGGCCGATGCGTTCGTAGACAAGGAAGAACCATACAGCGAGCACCTTCAGTTCGAACCACGGACGGCGCCACGCCGGACCCGTGGCGCGATACCACGCCAGCCAGTTCGCGAAGAGCAGGATATGACGACACTCTTCCTGCATAACCGGCTCGAACGTCTCGATCAGCTCTGCTGGAAAAAAGCCTGATGTCTGCGCGACCTTGAACAGCCCGAAAGCGAAGAAGCTGTCGACGCACTCGGAGAACCCGGTGACGAGATACGCCCACTCAGGATCGCTTGGCTCGATATAGGGCGGCTCCGGCGCCATTTCGATGCCATACGCCTCGACCAGCTTGCTGAGGACTTCCTTGTGCCGGTTCTCTTCCCACGCGTTGCGCGAGATCGCGTCCTTCATGTCAGGATCGTCGATCATGCTGGCGTAGGCGGCCATACGGAGGCGGGCCTTGCCTTCGGTTTGCACAGCGATGTCCCAGATAGGCAGCGACGTGACGCGCTTCAAAGTCTCCGGATCGAGCTTCGGCCAGTTGATCACCGAAGGCTTGTAGGGATTGAACGTGTCGCGGAACATCTGCGCGACAGCCTGCTTGTGCTCCTGGGACCCGGGTTTCAGCGGTCCTGGGACCGCCGAGCTCCAGTGACGTGCGCGGTAATCCGCCTCCTGCACCGCAGCCTCGTTGGGCGGGGGAGGCAGATCGTCAAGATTGTCAGGAAGACGGCTGTAGATGTCGGAAAGAGCATTCATGTCGCAGGCGCTCGTATGGGCCCGCAAATCCGGGCGAAGGCCGATGGACTGCGAGCGATTGCAGGGCCATTCCGCGCGATAAGTCCGCGCGGAATGAGCGTGCGTTAGTGAAGCTCGGAGAGCTTGGAAATGACCTTGGTCACAAGGCCGTAGGAAATCGCCTCTTCGGCGGACATCCAGTAGTTCCGGTCCGTGTCTTTGCAGATCTTCTCATAAGACTGCCCGGTCTCGCGGGCGAAGAGGCGGTTCAGACGCTCGCGCATCTTCACGATCTCACGCGCCTCGATGTCGATGTCCGTCGCCGGGCCGCGCACGCCGCCCATCGGCTGGTGCAGCAGGAAGCGGGTGTTCGGCAGGCAGAAACGGCGATCCTTGTGACCGGCGGCGAAGATCAGGGCGCCAGCGGACGCGACCCAGCCCGTGCCGATGATGTTCACCGGGGCAATCGAATCGACGAAGCGAATCATGTCGTGAATCGTATCGCCGCTTTCGACATGGCCGCCGGGCGAGTTGACGTATACGTCGATCGGCTTGTCCGAGGCTCCGGCCAGCGCCAGCAGGCGACCGGTGACGTCACGGGCGATCTTGTCGTTGATCCCGCCGAAGATCAGCACCTTGCGCTGATCGAACAGACGGCTCTCCAACTCGTTGATCGGTGACGATAGCGTCTTGTTGTCGTCCGGCTCCTTGACGTCCGGCCCCTGCGGCTCAGGGATGTCGGGTCCGTCCGGATCCTCATCGAATTGTGTGCGAGCAAGCCGCAGGTCGTGGTCGTTCTTCATGGAGCCCATAGCGGAGGCCTCCTCTGAATGGAGATGCGAAGTCATGGCTACTATCCTGCGCCGCTGCGCGTCCGCTGCCAAGAGGGGGCGGAGAGAGCAGGCGTTCGGAACAGGTGGGGACGCTCCTTGGCGATTGCGAGCCCTGTTCGCAGCGCTACGGGCCTGTGCGCGAAAGACGCTCGGGAATCGTTCGGCGTCGCCTCGCCAGAAACGATGGAACGGGCTAGACTGATCAGCAAATGAGGCTTCTTTCACTCCGTCAGTTTATGCTCGTTTCGCCGCCCTCCGATATTGTCGGGCAGAGCGGGATTGGGCCGTTCGCGCCAGTCGTCGGGCAGCCTTCGCCTTTCTCGCGCGCGGCGGCGAAAATTGCCGCAAGCTCGGTCTTCGTGGCCGCGCTGGCCGGATGCCAACATCGCGACGTCGTCGATTCGACGCTGGATTGGTATCAGCAGCATCAGGGCGGCGCCATCGCCCTGCAACGCCCGCCGCCGCCGGGGCAGGCTGCGCCGTATCCTAAGGTTGGATTGACGCCAACGTCCGGGCCGGATCTTCCGTCGCCCGCCCTACGGCAGTCGCTTACCCAGCAACTTGTGCAGGCGCGTAATCTTAACCAGCGCACGGTCTCGCAGAATGGCGCGCTGACGCCGGTCATTCCTCCTCCGCCAGGTCAGTCGGCGGCGAAGGCGTCTGGAGCGAAGACGGATACAGGCGCCGCACAAGCAACAGGCAAGGCGACCGGAGCCGCTCCCGCCAAAGCGTCGCCGGGCGTGCCTGACGGGTCGTTGGGCGCCACTTTAGACGCGGCTGAGGCGCCGTCGCCGCCTCAGACATCAGCGGCTGCGCCCTCAGCGTCTTCGTCTCAGGTTTCTGCATCCAAACCGGTGACTTCTCCAAAAGCAGAAACTGCGTCCGCCAAAACGTCGGAAGAGGAGACCGAAATCGCTATGCCCGAATTTCGGGAGCTGAAGGCGTCGGCTCAGGTCGGGCCTGTCGTATTGCCGGAAATTCCCAACGCCCCTCCATCTCCCGCTGAATTTCCGGGGTTCGAAACGCCCGCCGATTCGAAGCTGGCGGACATCAAACGCCCTGATTACGACCTGTCGGATCCGGACGGGGTGCTGATCAGATTTCAGCCCGGTTCGGACCAACTCGCGACCGGGCAGGAGCCTGCGCTGAACAAATTGGTCGCCACGCGTGGGGGCGCCACGCTCTTTGTGCGTGGCGCAGGCGATACGGTGTCCATGGCTCCCGAAGATCAGGCGCGCGCTGTTGAGCTGGGATTGCTGCGCGCCCGAACGCTTGCCGATATTCTTGTCAAAAGAGGCGTACCAGGCTCTGCAGTCCGTATTTCAGGATCGGCGTTTGGAGCCGATGCCCATGTGAGCAAAAACGGCTGACGATTTTTCGATTGTAGAGTGGCGTGGCGCGTCCCTGCTCCCGCCGCAGATATGATTTGCGGTGTGTGCGATTATTGGGGAGCAGGCGTGAAGCCGCCATTTACGCCGCCCAGCGCATAGCCCGCCGTCGTGCAGGTCGAGTGAGGGCTCGTTTTCGCGCCTACGCGCTTCAGGCAACTTGTTTGGAATGGAATTTTTCAGTCAGGTGGTGCCCCTGACCAAGCGGCGGCTTAACTCGACGCCGTCATCCGTTTCTACGAACTCGACTCACCGACGGGTTCGCATAGTCGTTCCCATAAACTGAACAGTGCCCACCGAACCGAGGTGGACACTATACTGAGGCGTCATGCACCGCGTCTCTCGCCCATTCAAGCTTTCCGCTTGAATGGGCCGCATCTCAACGACGCTTGCGTGAAGACGGGCCTGCGGGACGATCACCGCGTCCTTTGCCCCCGCCGCCCTTGTATGCGGGCTTCTTGCCGGGCGAACGGCCACGAGCCGGAGGCGCTTCGTTGTCGGATGGCGCCTGAGCCGGTTCGATCTTGATCTCGTCATCGTCAGTCGCCGATGCGCATGACGCGAAGCGCTCAGCCTTGTCCGACGCGATTTCGACGAGCGTATATGTCGGCGCGATGCGGATTGCGCCGATGTCCGGCTTCGTCACGCCGCCGAGACGGCAAAGGAGCGGCACGAGCCATTTCGGGTCGGCGCGATCGGCGCGCCCCACGGACAGGCGGAACCATGAGCCCGATCCGTCGCGCTGCTCGGCGCGTCGGCGCGTCGGAGGACCGTCCGCATTGTCGCGTCGGGCGGCGGCGGGTGCGCGTTCGCGCGGGGAGGGGGCGCCTGGCGCGATGGCGCGAATGCGCGCGGCTTCCGGCAGGCGGGAGTTCCACAACCCGATGAGGGCTGCGGCCAGTTGCTCGGGCGTCCGCTCGGTGACCAGCCGTTCGATAAGAGCGATCTGATCAGAAGGCGGTTTGCTGACGAGGACCGGATCGGCGAGCAGGCGCTCGACGTCGGCGGCGCGGATCGCGTCGGGGGTCGGCGCGGCGCTCCAGGTAACTTCGACGCCCGCCGCTTGAAACAGACGGTCCGCCTGACGTCTGCGCGCGGGTGTGGTGACCAGCACGCAAACGCCCTTGCGCCCGGCGCGGCCGGTGCGGCCAGAGCGGTGCAACAAGGTCGCCGGATTGCTGGGAAGGCTTGCGTGGATCACGAGGCCGAGGGTCGGCACGTCGATGCCGCGCGCCGCGACGTCGGTGGCGACGCAGACCTGCGCCTGCCCGTTCCGCAGGCTTTCGATCGCGCGGCTGCGTTCGTTCTGGCCAAGTTCGCCGGAGATGGCGACCGAGGCGAAACCGTGTTGCAACAGCGCCGACTGCATCTGCCGCACGCCTTCGCGGGTATGGCAGAAGACCATCGCGCAGGGGCTGCCAACCAGACGCAGGACGTTGATGATTGCGCCCGTGGTATCGGTCTGGTCGGCCAGAACGGCGCGGTATTCGATATCCGAATGAGGCGCGTTGTCGCCGATCGTGTCGATCCGCAGGGCGTCGCGCTGATAGCGCTTGGCGAGGCGGGCGATTTCGCGGGCGATGGTCGCGGAGAACAGGAAGCTGCGCTTCGTCTCCGGGCTCGCCTGCAGCAGGGTCTCAAGCTCCTCACGGAAACCGAGATCGAGCATTTCGTCTGCTTCGTCGAGGACGACGACGCGCAGAGCCGAAAGGTTCAGGTTGCCGCGCGCCAGATGATCGCAAAGGCGGCCAGGGGTGCCGACGACGATCTGGCACCCAGCGGCAAGTGCGCTCGCCTCGCGCCGGGGCTCCATGCCGCCGACGCAGGAGACGATGCGTGCGCCTGTCTGGGCGTAAAGCCAGGTCAGTTCGTTTTTGACCTGAAGCGCGAGTTCGCGCGTCGGCGCTACGACCAGAACAGCAGGCGTAGCGACGTGAACGGCGCGCCCTTCGTTGTTGAGCAGCTCTTCGGCCATGGCGAGGCCGAAGGCGACGGTCTTGCCTGAACCAGTGCGCGCAGAGACGAGAAGATCACGTCCGCGGGCCTCCGGCGCGAGCACGGCGGCCTGAACGGCGGTCGGCTCTTCATAGCCGCGTTCGGCGAGCGCGCGGGCGAGGGGGGCGGCGGAGTCCGGAAAAGGCATGACTGTAAAGGTTTCCTGAGCGGGATCGGAAGGTGGGCATAGAGACTATCGCCCACGAACGCCAGTATTCGTGACGTATTGACGTCGCGGCCTGTTCACATTGCACAGGCAGGCGGACGACGTCGTTCCTGGCGATGGAGCGATCGATTGTGGGAGCCGGTGGCGGTTCGAACCGCCGACAAAGATAAAACGCCATGTCGGGCGACGTCACCGGAGGATCGGGGTTTAGCCTTCATGAAGTGAACCTTCAAGTCATAGCTGCGGCAGGGCAGGCGTCGATCGTGCGCAGTAAGCACTAATTTGCAGCCAGTTAACCGCCAGGACGCCGCCATTGTGATGAGGCCATACCCTGCGGACGCTCGATAAATAATGATTTTCCGGTGCGATGTCTGGGTTATGTCGTCCAGCCTCATCCGCTCGGAAGTCTTCCCCGTTCCTCAGGTGTGCATATGTGGGATGACTGCAACGCGATGCTGAGGCGTCGAAATGACGAGGCCTGAATTCTTCCAATCCGGCGGAATTCTGTAATTTCAATTCATAGCGTCGATCAAAAGATTTCCATATCACGTGGCTTCACTGGCGAAGTGACTGTTTGGCGCACCGAAATTTCTCGCCGTCGCTGCCTGAAAATCCGCTTGCGGCAATCCTCGCAACCCGCAGAAGGATGCCGTATAAGGCCCGCATGCGCGCCGCTTTTCACAAGATGCATGGACTGGGGAACGATTTCGTCGTGGTTGACGAACGTGACCGATCGCTTGACCTGACGCCGCGGCGCATCGCCGCGCTGATGGACCGCAAACGCGGCATAGGGGCTGATCAGTTCGTAACGCTCTCCCGCCCCGACATTCAGGCGGAAGACGGGAACGCGGACGTGAATGTGCGTTTCTTCAACCCGGACGGAGGCGAGGCCGGTGCGTGCGGCAACGCCTCGCGTTGTGTCGCGGCGCTTCTGGCGCGCGAGAGCGACGCCCGGTCATTTACGTTGCGCACGCAGGCCGGCCTTTTGGCCGCCCGCGTGCACGGTGCAGGGGAGCAGGGCGAGGCGCGGGTGACAGTCGATATGGGGCGTCCGCAACTGGATTGGCGCGCCGTGCCGCTGGCACAGAAAGCCGACACGCTACGTCTGCCTCTGGCGGGAGAACCTGCCGCGTTGTCGATGGGCAACCCGCATGTGACGTTCTTTGTCGATGACATTGCGGCCTCCTCCGCAGGGCCGGAGATCGAGGTCCATGAGTTGTTTCCGCAACGCGTCAACGCAGGTTTCGCCCGTATCGACGCGCCGGATCGCATGCGCCTGCGGGTGTGGGAACGTGGCGCGGGATTCACGCTCGCCTGCGGTTCCGGCGCGTGTGCGGCGGTGGTCAATGCGGCCCGCCGCGGCCTGGGGGAGCGTCGCATGACGGTCGAGGCCGATGGCGGCGAATTGCTCATCGAGTGGGCCCCGGACGACCATGTGTTGATGACTGGCCCGGCCGCCTTCGCCTTTGAAGGCGTTGTCGATCTCGAGGCTTTTCCCCGATGAGCGCGCCGGAGCATCTGGAGGAGTCCGCAGCGGCGCTTGCGTCGGAAGCCGTGTCGCCCGCGCCTTCGCCTGAGCGCGGCGTCGATATCCTGACGTTCGGCTGTCGCCTCAACACGTATGAGAGCGAGGTCATGCGCGGCCATGCCACAGGGCTGGACGACGTGATCATCGTCAACACCTGCGCCGTGACGGGTGAAGCCGAGCGGCAGGCGCGACAGGCCATTCGCCGCGCTCACCGGGAGCGCCCCGGGGCACGCATTGTCGTTACGGGCTGCGCCGCGCAGATCGATCCTGATCGCTGGTCCGCCCTGCCGGGCGTGACGCGTGTGCTGGGGAATGAGGACAAGCTGAAGGCCGAAAGCTGGACGCCGACGGCGCTGACGCAGGGGAATGCGGTCTCAGACATCATGGCCGCGCGGGAGACTGCGGGACATCTGGTGACAGAGTTCGCCGGGCGTACCCGCGCCTTCGTCGAGGTGCAGCAGGGCTGCGACCATCGCTGCACTTTCTGCATCATCCCGTTCGGCCGCGGGCCGTCGCGCTCCGCTCCGGTCGGAGCGGTCGTCGAGCAGGTGAGGGCTTTGGTGGCGTCTGGTTATCGCGAGGTCGTGCTGACCGGCGTGGACATCACGTCATGGGGCGGTGACCTGCCGGGCACGCCGCGCCTCGGGCAGCTATGCCGTCGTCTGCTTGCGCTCGTGCCTGAACTGGAGCGGCTGCGGCTGTCTTCCGTCGATCCGGTGGAGATCGACGACGATATCTGGCGTTTGCTGGAGTCTGAGCCTCGTTTCATGCCGTATCTGCATCTGTCGTTGCAGGCGGGATCCGACATGATCCTCAAGCGCATGAAACGCCGCCATCTGGTGGAGGACGCCGCACGGGTCATCGAGCGCGCTCGCTCGATCAGGCCCCGCATCGGAATTGGCGCTGATCTGATCGCTGGTTTTCCCACGGAAGACGATGCCTTGTTCGAGGAAACTCTAGCGTTCGTCGAACAGGCGTCTCTGCCGTTCCTGCATGTATTCCCGTACAGCGCGCGCCCCGGCACGCCCGCCGCGCGGATGCCTGCCGTGCAGGTTGTCGAGCGAAAGGCGCGCGCTGCGCGTATCCGCGCCCTCGGTGAGGCTGCGGCGCAGGCGTATTACCGCAGCCTTATCGGGCAGGAACTGAGCGTGCTCATGGAGACGGCCGATTCCGGCCATAGCGAGGAGTTCGCGCCGGTACGGCTGACGAAGCCTTCCGAAATCGGAGGCATAGAGCGCGTGCGCGCCGTAGCGGTTGACGCGGGCGGCGTCGTGGCGGAAACGATCTGACATGGCGCTCGGTTTTTTCTCACGGCTCAAGCAGGGCCTGTCTCGTTCCACCCAGAAACTCGGAGCGGTCTTCACGAAGCGCAAGCTCGATGAAGCAGCGCTGGAGGATCTTGAAGAGCATCTGATCGCGGCCGACCTCGGCCCGGCGGTCGCTGGTCGCGTCATCGATTCGTTCCGCGCGACGCGGTTCGGGGCGGAGGTGACGGACGACGAAATTCGCGCCGCGCTGTCCGAGGAAATCGCCCGCGTGCTGCAGCCGGTCGCGATTCCCTTCGAGCCAGATCCGGCGCTCAAGCCGCATGTCGTGCTGATGGTGGGCGTCAACGGCACAGGCAAGACCACGACGATCGGCAAGATGGCTCGCTATTTCAGCGAGCAGGGCAAGAAGGTCCTGATGGTCGCGGGCGATACCTTCCGCGCCGCCGCCGTCGAGCAGTTGCAGGTGTGGGGCGAGCGCACCGGAACGCCGGTGATCGCCGGAAAACCGGGCGCCGATGCCGCAGGTCTGGCCTTTGAGGCGCTGCGTCGTGGTCGTGCGGAAGGCGCCGATCTGCTGCTGATCGACACCGCCGGGCGTCTGCACAACAAGGGCGCCCTCATGGAGGAACTCGCGAAGATCATCCGTGTGATGAAGAAATTCGACGAGACGGCGCCGCATTCGGTCATTCTGGTTCTGGACGCCACCACAGGACAGAACGCGCTGGAGCAGGTTCGCGTGTTCCGCGAACTGGTGAACGTCACGGGGCTGATCGTCACGAAGCTGGACGGTTCGGCGCGCGGCGGCGTGGTCGTGGCTCTGGCCGATGCGTTCAAGCTGCCTGTGCACGCCGTGGGCGTGGGCGAGAAGGCGGAAGACCTCCGTCCGTTCTCGGCGGAGGATTTCGCGCGCGGTCTAGTGGGCAAGGCGGAAGTCTCGACCGTCGCCGAGGTTTCCGAGGAAGCGCCGACCGAGGAGTGAGGGAACGTCCCTCGCAGTCTTTGGCGAAGGGGCCTGCGCCGTTCTAACGCGAGCTCGCGTCCCGCGAGCGAGCCGTTGCAGCGTACCAAAGAGCGGCGACAAAGAAGCCTACATAGTAGCCAATATCCGCGCCGCCGAGCCATCGGGCTATCGGCCCGGTATAGAGGCTGCTCGTAGAGAACAGCAGAACCGTCAGCGCGGACGTCACGATGAAAATCGTCGCTCCACGCGTCCAGCCCGAAGGCGCGTCCGGCTCATGCCCGTATGCGACGTTGGGATCGTTCTTTTTAACCAGATACCAGTCCGCGAGTATGATTCCCGCCCACGGCGCGATCCAGTACATCGTTACAAGCAGATAGTCCGTGTAGAGCGACGCGTAGCGCCCGGCTCCCGCGACAGCCAGCACGTAGCCGAGCGAGGCTGTGATGATCGCCGCTGCGACGCGCGGTACATGAATGCCAGCGGAAATCAGGCTGTAGCTGGCGGTATTGTCGTTGAAAGAATTTCCAGTGATCGACGAAAGCGCAATGGCCGCGAGCGCAAGCGGGCCAAGCGGCCCCATGGCGTGCTGCAGGCTGGCGATTACGGCTGTGGGCGAGGGTTCAGCGATGCTCGCTGCGGTTAGCAACCCGAGGATCTGAAACGGCACGGCGGAGGTCAGCAATCCCGTCAGAGCAAGAGTCACCACGCGTTTCGGATTGGCGTCGACTGGCAGATACCGTGTGTAGTCGGAGGAATAGGTCGCCCATGACAGGTTGAAGCTAACCAGAATTCCGACGGCGAGCAGAAATGTAGCGAAGCCGACAGAGTGTTCCGCGTGGATCACCGATCCACCTTTCGTCGCGAAAGTCAGGCCGATCAGGGCGAATACAGCCAGCAGCAGCGCCCCCAGATATTTCTGAAGCGCCTGAACGACGTGATGTCCGTAAATCGAGGCGATCATCTGCACGCCGGCCAGCACGCCGAGCGCGAGCCAGAACGGCGCGGAGAGGCCGAACACGGCCAGCAGCGCGATCAGCGCGGCGGCTGCGGGCACGTTGTTCACCGCGTCCCATCCGACGCAATAGAGCCAGTTGAGGAATGACGGCGGTCTGACGCCCAGTGTTCCGAGCGCTCGGCGCGAGGCCTCCATCTGGGTGAGGCCCGTCGGGGGGCCGATTGCCGCAGCCAGCGCGACCGGCAAGGCGCCGATCGCGTTGCCGAGCAGGATCGCAAGAACGCCGGTTCGAAAGTCCAGCCCAAGGCTGACCAGCAGGGCACCGGTGACCCAGCCTCCCGGCCCCAGATTGGGGGAAAAATGGCTCCAGAACACGCGGTCCATCGGCATCGTCTTGCGCGACAGCGGGGCGGGTTCACGCACGGAAGCCGCCGACAGGTCTTCCATCAGGGTGTGAGCGTTACGCTGCAAGAGCGATGTCCATGGCGAGGTTCCGTTGATGGGGATGCGACGTCCGGCGAATCGCCTTCGTAACGTTAATACGGAGCGCGGGCGGCGTATACGCGGTCGGCGCGCCTCAGGAAGGATCGCCTGCCCGGCACAATGTCCCGGCGGCGCCGACAGGCTGATTGAGGTAATATTTTTCAGCGAGACTGATCGGCAGCAGGTCCATCAGACGTGAGCCAGCGACGAGCCAGCGTGGAAAGACAATTCTCCGCTTGTTGCGGCTCAGGCCGTCCATGATGCGGTCGGCGGCGTGTTGAACCTGCGTCAGTCCGGGCATGTGAAATTCGTTCACGTTCGCCATGGGCGTAGAGATGAAGCCGCATACGACCGAGGATAACAGCACGCCCTCGCGGCGCAGATTGCCGCCTGTCGCAACCATGAAGCGGTCTACGGCGGCCTTGGTCGCACAATAGGATGGCGTGCCGGGAAAGGACACGACGCCCGCGACGGAGGAAATGGCGCAAATACGGCCACGCAGACCATCATCGGCGCGAGGTTGGGTGCGGATGACGTTGATCGCTGGCAGCACCGTGTTGATCACGCCGAGAAGGTTAGTCTCGATCATCGCTCTGACCTGCGGCTCAGGCTCTAGCGAGGTCGGGTCGCCGCTCGTCAGACCGCCCATCGGGTGTGTTACCCCGCCTGTCACCCCTGCGCAGGCGATCACAAGATCCAGTTGTTCGCACCCGGCCACCAGCGCCTGCATCGCCGTCGCGTCGCGGACATCGATCGGGTGTCCCACGCAGCGCGCGCCCAAAGCTGCAGCGCGCGTTACGGTGTCCTGCAGACGGGTAGCGTCGTGATCGACGAGGTGCAGCGTTGCGTCCGGTTCAGCCAGTTTCAATGCGAGCGCGCGGCCAAGTCCCGATGCTGCGCCGGTGATCAGAAGCGAAGTCCGTTTCATAGTCGCGCTATTAACCCGACGCTGATAGAAGGGCGCAAGTGACTGGCGAAGCGTGTTGGGATCATTAGACCATGACGAGCAACCACCCCGGCGAATATCCGATGCGAAGGAGCGCGCCGCCAGTCCGCGTAGCCGGTCCGGCAGTGGCGCGGCGGGGCGTCTGTTTCGTCATCTCTGCGCCGTCCGGTGCGGGCAAGTCGACTATCGCGAACGCTCTCCGCGCTGCGGAGCCTCGCCTCAGTGATTCTGTCTCCGTCACCACGAGGGCGCCTCGCCCCGGAGAGGTCGATGGGGTGCATTACCATTTTCGCAGTATGGAAGAGTTCCGGCGAATGGCCGACGCCGGGGAATTGCTGGAATGGGCGACGGTGTTCGGTCGTGGTTACGGAACGCCACGCGAGCCGGTGGAGCGTGCACTGGCTGAGGGGCGCGACATGGTGTTCGACATCGACTGGCAGGGGCATCGCCAGATTCGTGCAGCGCTGCCTGACGATGTCATCAGTCTTTTCGTGTTGCCGCCGTCTTTGGCGGAACTTGAGCGTCGACTGCATTCGCGCGGGTCTGACGCGGAGGACGAGATTGGCCGCCGCATGGCCGCGGCCCGCGACGAGATTTCCCACTGGCGCGAGTTCGACCACGTTATCGTCAATACGGATCTTGATCGTGCGCTCCTTGAGGCCCGCTCGGTGTTGATGTCCGCACGGTTAAAGACCCTTCGACAGACAGGGCTTGAAAGCTTCGTCGACGAGTTCTTTGTGTAACGTGCGGCACGCGATTCAGGTTGCGTCATAGTTTATTCAGCTATCGGAGACCATGATTGCAGGAGGGGCTGGTCGCATTCTTGCATCAACCTTATTGATTATGCAGATTTCGGCGGATGTCTGGCGTGGATGAACGCTGTTTTGCTTATGGATTTCATTTGCGAAAATTTTGAAGACTGAAGAACGCGCCGCGATAATAGCGTCATCAGTATCAGCGTTTGGCGACAAGGGCCGTCACATGCAAACGGTCGTCTGAACGGGCGACGCTTGAAACATCGGATTTGCTGAAGTCATGGATTTTTCTGCAATCACTGTCCTCTGCATTGGCGACGTGATGCTCGATCGCTTCCTTTATGGCGAAATGGAGCGAATTTCGCCTGAGGCGCCAGTGCCTGTACTGTTGCTGAAAGAGCGTCGAGAGAGCCAGGGGGCGCGGGCAATGTCGTCAGCAACGTGATCTCTCTGGGCGGCAAGGCGGTTCTCGTCGGGTTGGTTGGAAACGACGATGCCGCCACCACCCTGCGCGACCGACTCCGTCATGGCGAGCAGATCACTGACGCGCTGGTGACGACTGCGCACCGGCCGACTATTTGCAAGACCCGGTATATCGCGACCCACCAGCAAGTCGTGCGCGCTGATGAAGACAGCAGGCTACCGTTGCAGCCTGAGGAGGCCGAAGCATTGCAGCGAGCGATCGATGCGCGTCTGACCTAAGCCGACGTCGTCATTCTTTCGGACTACGGCAAGGGCGTGTGCGAACCGCTTGTCGTGCGTCACCTGATGGAGGGGGCGAGAAACAGGGGCGTGCCTGTATTCGTCGATCCGAAATCTTCTGATTTTAGCCGTTACCATGGAGCGACCTGCATCACTCCCAATGCTCGGGAACTTGCGGCGGCGGCTGGAGCGATCGCCGGAGATGACGCCGAGGTGGAAGCGGCCGCGCGACTTGTCATGGCGCAGGCCGGAGCGAAAGCGATTCTCGCGACGCGTTCAGAGAAAGGCATGATGCTGGTGCCGAGAGACGGGCAGGCTGTAGGCGCGCCGGCCCGGGCGCGCGAAGTCTTCGACGTTTCCGGCGCTGGCGATACGGTCATTGCGACTATGGCTCTGGCCGTGGCGTCCGGTATGCCGTGGGAACAGGCGATGCGGGTGGCCAACGCCGCCGCCGGGGTAGTCGTCGGCAAGTTGGGGACGGCCACCGCAGATATCGCCGAGGTGCTCGGCGAATTGCGAGCCCAGGATATGTCGTCGCCCGTCGGTCATCTGCTGTCGCTGGAGCAGGCGGCGCGTCAGGTCATGCGATGGAAGGAGCAGGGGCTGACCGTTGGTTTCACCAACGGATGCTTCGATATCCTCCACCCGGGGCATGTCAGCCTGCTGGCTGCGGCGCGCGCCGAATGCGACCGGCTGATCGTAGCGTTGAATGACGACGCCAGCGTGCGACGGCTCAAGGGGGAGACGCGTCCCATAAACGCCTTGACGGACCGGGCCATCGTCATCGCCGCGCTGCGTTCGGTCGATGCAGTGGTTTCCTTTTCCGAGGACACGCCACTGGAGATAATTCGTACGCTCATACCGGACGTGTTGGTCAAGGGGGCGGACTACACGCCTGAACAGGTGGTCGGCGCCAGTGACGTGATTGCGGCTGGAGGTCGATTGGTTCTTGCGGATCTGCGGGCAGGTCACTCCACAACTGCGACCGTGCGGCGTATCGCGGGGGATTGATTTTCGAGGGGGAAGGTGAAGTAATCCTCAGAGCGGTCTTAGATTTTGCAAGTAATATTTGAAAAACAAGGTGATTTCAGAGAGGTCTGATTTCGCCCGATGCAGCATGATCCGTTTCTTGCAGCGTTTTATGACGTCGTTAAGACATCGACGCCTAAGTTCAGTCAGGCGCAGATGGCTGGCGCTTCGTAAATATCTCGAGAAGCGGACTCATGGAGCGACTCTTTACATTTCTGCTTAATGAGCAGCATGTGCGATCGCATCTGACGGTGCTCGCGCTCGCCATCCTTGGTGGTTCTCTTTCGGTCCGTTGTCTTTCGGTTTCGCCTTGGCCAACGCTGATTCGCATATTCGCGTTCGGCGCTGTTGTTTCGGCATCAGAATTGGCGACTTTTTTCGATACCTTATGGTCGACCTACCCGAGTCTGTGGGGCCGTTTACCGGAGCCTGTTACGTTGCTCGCAGGTGCGATCACGTTCCTGTCGGCGGCAGTCTCGGGGTATCTTTATCTTTGCCAGCGTCGAAGTATCAGAAACGTCATTCTTGCAGGGTGTTTGCTTGCCTTTGGAATGTCCTGCTCTACTTTCGCTGTTCTCGTTTCCATAGTGCAACCGTTCACGCTCGCGTACGATCTCTCAGCCGTGATGGCGGTGATGATCGTCGGCTCGACTCTGTGCGGATTTGCGTTCTGGGAACTGGGAAGCAGTATCGCCGCTCGACCCGTGCTGGTGTCGAGCCTGTTGCTCGCGGTCACGTTGACGGAACTCCCGCTGGGATCGATGGGATCGGTCCTACCTTTCGGAGACTGGATGTCGGCCAGCCAGACGCCGGACAGCGCGGCGTTCTCGCCCATCGCGGTCATTGGCCTGTCGGAATTTCTGGCAGTTATGTTTCTCGTTTTCCTCGCTTCGCTTCTTGATATCCGGGTCGCTGGCGCGCAGCAGCGGGAAAGCGACCGAATGCGACATCTGGCCGATGGCACGTTCGAAGGGATCCTCATTCATCGGGGATCGAACATCATCGACGCCAACGAACGAATACTCGAGATGACCGGACTCGACATCGAAACGGCAAAAAAACGCACAATCGAAGAGCTGTTCGTAGAGCCTCCGTCCGTCGAGATCCTGAACAATGAAAAAGCCGAACCCGGAATCGTGTCGGCGCCACAGCAACTGGAACTCGTGAGTGCGACAGGACGATGTGTCGCGGTCGAAATTCTCTCCAGATCTGTTCCGTATGTTGACGGGCAAGCGTCTGTTCTCGCCGTGCGTGACATTACGGAGCGAAAAGCGGCCGAGGAGCACATTCGATTTTTGGCGTTGCACGATTCTTTGACTTCCCTGCCAAATCGACGAGGCCTTGAGCTCGTATTGACGCAAGTTTTGAGCCAGACACGCCTTGCAGGTGGACAATCAGCGGTTTTGTGTCTTGATTTGGATGGTTTTAAGGCTGTCAACGATACTCTTGGCCACCACGCAGGCGACATGCTTCTGAAGCAGGTTGCTCATCGGTTTCAGGCTGAGTTGAGGGATGGAGATTACATCGCTCGGTTGGGTGGGGACGAATTTGTCATAGTTCTTAGAACAATTGAGGAAATTTCGGATGCTGTCGCACTCGCGCGCAGGATTATCGCGTGCTTGTGGAGACCCTTTGAACTGAGTGGGCACGACGCCTACGTGGGTGTCAGTATCGGCGTCGCTGTGAGCCCACGTGACGGCGACACGGCTGTTTCCATCCTGAAATCGGCGGATATAGCTATGTATCAGGCGAAGCAGGGAGGGAAAGGGCAGGCTTGTGAGTTCGCTTCGGGTATGGACGCCGCGCTTCGTGAGCGCCACGATATCGAACTGGACCTGCGAGCGGCCTTAAGCCGAGAGGAACTGGCCATTCATTATCAACCCTTATTTGATATTGGTGGTGTTATCACAGGATTTGAAGCGTTGGCGCGTTGGCCACACTCCACCCGAGGAATGATACCTCCAGATCGTTTTATTCCGCTGGCAGAGGAAACTGGGTTGATTGTCCCTCTCGGCGAGTGGGTACTTAGAACGGCATGCAGCGCGGCTGCGAAATGGCGCTCTGACATCAGTATCGCGGTCAACCTCTCTCCGATTCAATTTCAGCGAGTCGATTTGGTTGAAATGGTTACCCGAGTCCTCGCGGAAACGGGGCTCGATCCCGAGCGACTGGAACTGGAGGTTACGGAAAGCCTGTTAATGGAAGATACGGCCAAAGCACTTGAGCTGGTTAGAGACTTGCGAAATCACGGCGTTCGAGTGGCGTTGGACGATTTCGGCACCGGCTATTCAAGTTTGGCTTACTTGCATAATTTTCCATTCGACAAGGTCAAGGTGGATAGAAGCTTTATCGGAAAAATCAGCAACGATCCGAACGCCTGGACCATTGTAGAGGCAATCATTCTGATGAGCCATAAACTCAACTTGCGCGTGACGGCGGAAGGGATCGAAACAGGAGCACAACTCTCTCTCCTTACGGAGCGCGGCTGCGATGAAATGCAGGGCTTTCTGCTCGGGCGGCCGATGCCGGAGGAAGAAGCCTCAGCTATAGCGAGAGATCATCGTATCGTGGCGCCTGCTTAACCGGCTGACTGGATACGGGCGCCCACGCCGGGCATGTGTCGCTATTCAAGCGTCGACGTTCATTGAGTCGTCAGTGAGGAGTATCAGTTGGCGGGAGGCTCAGTGTTGGTCGGATAAGTTTGGAATTTCCGAAGGCTGAAAAAGAGTTCCGTCGTTGCGAGAGATTGTTTGGCTGCATGGGAACGCCGGTAGAAGACGATGCGCTTTCGCCGTAACCTGCAGTATTGGGCATGATGATGACCTGTGTGGGGGGCGGCGGAGCGCCTTCGTATGATGGCGGAGAGACCGGACGACTACCTGCAGTATAATCCCACTGAGATTTGTTTAATGCGGGGTCAGTCGAGTAATCCTGGGCCAACGCGTGACCCAATGAATACACCGCCAAAAATGCGCCAAAAATAAATTTTCGCATGGTCTGCATCTCACTCACGTGGTTCGATGCAAAGTGCCGCGTATTCGTTAAGAAATGACGTTTCTTGCGTAGATCAAGACTCGTAAAGAATCGCACCGGGCCTGCGCGTGAAGTTGGCGGTGCATGTGCTCAGATCGTCCTGATTTCTACGCGACGTCTGTGATCATCCACGCACGCGAGTAGTAGACGAATGATATGCTGATCAAATGCTGATGCAGGTGGCGCAGTCTCTCGGCGACTGCGCCACTCTATCTTATTTACTCGGCAGGCACGTAGACCGTACTGCCGGCATCACGGAACTCCCGGCTCTTTTGCTCCATACCAGCCAGACGCTGAGCGTCGTCACGAATATCCTGACTGATACGCATCGAACAGAATTTAGGCCCGCACATGGAGCAGAAATGGGCTGTCTTGTGCGCCTCCTTCGGCAACGTCTCGTCATGATACGCGCGCGCCGTATCAGGGTCGAGCGACAGCTTGAACTGGTCTTCCCATCGGAAAGAGAAACGCGCGCGGCTTAGAGCGTCGTCGCGCAGCTTCGCCGCCGGGTGGCCTTTTGCGAGGTCGGCGGCGTGAGCGGCGATGCGATAGGTGATGACGCCGACTTTGACGTCGTCACGGTTCGGCAGGCCAAGGTGCTCTTTCGGCGTGACGTAGCAGAGCATCGACGTGCCGAACCAGCCGATCATCGCGGCGCCAATGGCGGAGGTGATGTGGTCATAACCCGGCGCGATGTCCGTCGTTAGCGGGCCAAGCGTGTAGAATGGCGCTTCATCACATTCGCGCAGTTGCTTGTCCATGTTCTCCTTGATCTTGTGCATCGGCACATGGCCAGGGCCTTCGATCATCACCTGACAGCCCTTCGCCCAGGCGATCTTGGTCAACTCGCCTAGCGTCTCCAGTTCAGCGAATTGGGCTGCGTCATTGGCGTCGGCGATGGAGCCCGGACGCAGGCCATCTCCAAGGGAGAACGAAACATCATACTTGCGCATGATGTCGCAGATTTCCTCGAAGTGCTCGTAAAGGAAGCTCTCACGATGCTCCATCAGGCACCAACTGGCCATGATCGACCCACCGCGCGACACGATGCCCGTCACGCGCTCGGCGGTCAGCGGGACATGGGCGAGTCTGACGCCCGCATGGATGGTGAAGTAATCGACGCCTTGCTCGGCCTGCTCGATCAGCGTGTCGCGGAAAACCTCCCAGTTGAGAGCGGACACGTCGCCGCCGACCTTTTCAAGGGCCTGATATAGCGGAACTGTGCCGATCGGGGTCGGGGAGTTGCGGAGGATCCAGTCGCGAATGTTGTGGATATTACGGCCGGTCGACAGGTCCATGACGGTGTCGGCGCCCCAGCGGATCGACCAGACGAGTTTTTCAACCTCTTCCGCAGCTGATGATGTGACGGCCGAATTGCCGATATTGGCGTTCACTTTCACCAGGAAGTTACGGCCAATGATGACCGGCTCCAGTTCCGGGTGATTGATGTTCGCCGGGATGATGGCGCGGCCGCGTGCGATCTCGTCACGGACGAATTCGGGCGTTACGAATTCGGGAATGATTGCGCCGAAATCCTCGCCGTCGCGGCGACGGGCGTTAGCGCCTTCAGCTGCTTTGACGCGCCCGAGATTCTCGCGATGCGCCACGTAGATCATTTCTTCGGTGACGACGCCTGCGCGCGCAAACTCGTACTGCGTCACCAGCTTCGCATGGCCAGCCTCAAGCACGGTGTGCGGCGCAGGGCAGGGAGCGACAAGGCGATCGCCCGTGGCGCCGCCATTATCCTCTGGTTTGACCGCGCGAGGCACAGCGGCGGAGAATCCACGTTTAGCCAGCCACTCCGACCGAACCTTTGGCAACCCCTGTCGCACGTCGATCGCCACGTCCAGATCGGTGTAAGGCCCTGACGTATCGTAGATGCGAAGTGGAGCCTCGTTAGCTGAGGGGTCAAGCGCGATCTCGCGAAACGGAACGCGGATGGCCGGGTGACCTTCAGGGCTGGAGTAGACCTTGCGTGAACCCCAGATAGGGCCCGTGGTGACTTCACCGGGAGCAGGCGCGGTCGATTGTGGGGCAGGGGGGGCGATATGATTCATGAGAAACGTCCTCGATTCTAACGAGGAACGGGCGCCGGTCGTAGTTTTCGCGAATCCGAACGTGTCGGAGCCACGCGACCAGACCAGTCCCTCCGCCGGTATTAACCGGATCAGGTTCCCCGGATACCCTCCTTTTTGGGGCGTCCGGCAGGGTCGTCACGCGGCAACGTATCAAACACGCGCCCAATGACCTCTCAGTTCCTTGCCGGAACCCCCCTTGGTGCGCGCGATCACACTCTCTAAGACCGGTGCTTGTCAACACCAGCTTACGTTGGGTCTCGATATGTAGCGTGTTGTCACGTGAAATTGTGCTCACTCGAGAGGCGTTGTCGGGCTGCGCGATGGAGAGGGGGAGGGAGATGACGGAAGAGCTGATCCACCCGAAAGAATTTTACAGGAAACTGAATGCCGCGATCCGTTCGGCGGGTGGCGTGACGGCTTTCTCTCGTACGCACGGCGTAAATACGCGTAAGATTTATGACGCGCAGGGCGGCGTCCGTTATGCCGACAAGGTTGCGCGGACGCTTGGTCTGAAGATGGTCATGCGTTTTCCGGTCATCGCCGATCCGATGACGCTGGTTGCGAGCAACGTGGTCTACGAAAAACTGAATGGGTTCATTCGCTCGTGCAAAAGCCAACGCACGGCTGCCGAGGAGTTCGGCGTGAGCGTCTCGCATATGAGCAACATAGTGAATGCGCGGCGTGGACTCGGTCCGGTTCTGGCGCGTCTGGGGTTCGGGCCGTCGCTTACGCGCAGCGGTCTTGCGACAAAAGAGGGCGTTGCGGGGCTCAATGCATAGGTTTGTGCGGAAATTGTTTGACGTTGGATAGAACTGCTGAGCTCAGCGTATTCAAAATCTGACCAATCGTTTTGCGCGCAAGAGGTGTTGCCGATGCCTGGTTTCGCAATGGAACGCGATTTTATCCATAAACTGCAACGTGCAAGTTGGCTGCTATTTGGTCAACATATTTTAGAAAAATAAAACAATTTTGCTAGGGGCGTCAAAAAACCAGACCTTGCCAAAACAATTCACAAAACGGTGAAATTTCGACGCTTCCTTGTGCTGCTATTAATCATTTTTTTGTAGGCATTATGATGAATATAATATATGTTTACCTTAATAATCACAATATTATTTAATAACAACATGTTGCTTGATAGTTTTTTTTGATATTTTTTGTTTTTATAATAAAAAATACAGAAAAAATGTAATAAAAACACTTCATGATAAATGTGTGTTTTATGTTGTTTGCGACGTACAAATAAATCTTTCGAAATTTGGCTGATTGGAAAACACTAATTTCTGCGCGCGGTTGGCGCTCACCCAACAACGAAATTAGACACATCCGGTAGGGAAGCATCGTCATGGCCACGACGACAACAACAACCACCACCAGTAGTGGTGTAAAGTATAATGTAATATCTAATTATACACTTGGTACTTTGACCTCATGGAACGTCACGATCACCGACCCGGATGGAACTATAGCTTACACTGGGACGCTCTATCCAGGCGTTCTGGGTGTTCTTAAGACCGGCTATGTGGCGTCTTCTTCCGATAGTGCAATCAGCATTGCAAATTTGCTTGTAGGCGCGACTTACATTGTTCCGGCGGGCGTGACGTCTGATGTAGATATTCTTGTCTCCGTGGGCACGCTCTACCCCACGACGATCTACGTGGGTGGTACGGCTACGATTACAACGACATTGAGCGCGCTGAGCGGGCTTGTGGTCAATGTCGATGGCGGCACGGCGACCCTTAACCATGGTTTGGTGGCCAAAGCTCTTTCCGGAACGACCGTCAACATTACAAACGGCGGCACGTTCTCTGGCGGCACGTCTTTGGTCACCGCACTTTCCGGGACAACTATTCACTTTGGTACGGGCGGAGGCACTTTTATCCTGAATGCGGAGGCGTCGCTCCTCAATCTGTCGAGCACAAATATAACGGGTTACGACCCCTCGAAAGATACAATCGAGTTGGAGAACACCGTTGAGACTGTAGCATATTATACGATAACTGGGTCATCGACGGTAAAAACCGTAACGCTGTACGGTGTGTCTGGAACTGAGATAGCGTCGTATAGCGCTACGCTCGCCAGTGGCGTTACGTTGACAAATAATACGTACTATATCGATGGAAGTACAAATAATCCTCTAAAAATTACCTACGATAGTGATAACACCTACATTGGCGCTTGCTTTCTGTCTGGTTCGATGATTCGCACGTCGGCCGGTGATGTTCCGGTGGAAGATGTGCGTATTGGTGACATTGTCGCTACGTTTGACTGGCGCAACAACTCGGAAGAACTTCGCGATGTGACATGGGTCGGAAGCGCAAATATTTCCGTAAACAAGGACCTGCGGGACGACGAAGCGGGATATCCGGTTTGCGTCCTGAAGGACGCCGTATCGCATGGCGTGCCTTATAAGGACATGCGTGTCACGGCGGAGCACTGCCTTTTCTTTGAAGGAAAGTTCATCCCGGCCAGAATGCTGGTCAACGGAAAAAACATTTTTTACGATAAGAATATTACGAGCTATACCTATTATCATATTGAGACGGAACCACACGCGGTTATCTGGTCTGACGGTATGCTGACAGAGACGTATCTGGATACCGGAAACAGGCATCTCTTTCGACAGCATGGAGAGGTCTCGATACTGACGGGTCGCGCTCGCTCCTGGGAACGCGATGCTGCGGCTCCGTTGATGGTGGAGCGCTCCATTGTGGAGGCGATTCATCGCGAGGTCGATGCTCGTGCGGCCCTCGTGGCGGAAAATGTAATCGGAAACAGGATATCCTTGGAGACCGATCCAGACATCCACCTCATAACTGACAGGGGGCGCTCCCTTAAGCGCCTTAGGCTGGAGGGTAATAATTATTCCTTCCTGATTCCAGCGGGGGTCCAGAGCGTCAGAATCATGTCACGCTGCAGCCGCCCCAGCGATACGATCGGCCCGTTTGTCGATGACAGGCGTGAACTGGGAGTGTTGATTGGCAACATTACGAAGACCAGCGGGCGCAGGGTTGAAATAATCGATCAGCACCTTACCGCTTTGTCATTGGATGGATGGCATGGGTTGGAGGGCGGGCGGGGCCGTTGGACAACCGGGGCGGGGACCTTGTCTGTCGCCTCCCAACCGTCCGCACAGCCATTTTCTCTTACTGTAGAGGTAATGGCTGCCGGCCCTTACCTGGCGTCCAATGACACAGTTTGCTTCGCGCGTAAGGAAGCATAATGGTCCGTGTTTCTGAAGTTGGCGGCCTGACCAGCAACCATGTGAAGGAAAGAGGGCAAATCGTGACCGTCACACACCGCATGAAGCTTTGAGTGCAGATCGCTTTTTGTGCTCCAGAGATTTGGTAGGGGAAAACCCATGTTGGGTCCGGACGCTACCGTCAGAGTGCCTTGAGATGTGTGGCGTCACCCAACAGACGCGTCGAGAGGCTAGCTTGTTTCTTCTGGGTTACGAAAATCCGATCGAAGACAGCTTGGACGCTCCGTCGGATATAGCGGTTGTACGAAGTTTTATTCAGATCCATAGGCTTCAGAGCGGCTTTCCACTGAAAGCCGCCGCGAATCACATAACCATCTAGATCAGAACGCCCCCCCCTCCCTCGACTGCGTTTTTCTCCGCCTTCCGCCAAGCTGGAAGCCTCCGGCAAAAACTGACCCGAGAGCACGCGTATAGATGACGCTGGATATCACGCAACGTGCCTGTCACCTGTCCTGGCTGTCTCTCATGGCCTACGGCCTTGATGCGCTGCCGAGGAACCCGGCAGCGAAAGAACCATCGATCGCCGTGTCTGAGCAGGTTTTTCCCGCGACCCATGGCGCTAGGGGTGACAGAAAAGCGTTACAAACGCACGGAGCTGTAACCCTTAGCGATAATCTGCTGTCAGGGCCGGCCGTCGTCAGCGATGTATGGAATTTCTGGTGCCGACACTCGGAATTGAACCGAGGACCTACTGATTACGAATCAGTTGCTCTACCCCTGAGCTATGTCGGCGCGTTGGCTGAGCCCTATAGCGGAGAGCTGGCATGGCTGCAATATGTCTTCCGCCTATCAAGGCGCATCATTTCGGAGTAAATTCTCCCGATGTCGTCGACCCTTCCATCCAGATTCTACCGTGGGGCGCTGTCTCTGGCGCGCAGACGGCGGCGCAAGCCGATCAGCGCTCGCGTTATTGATGGTTTGGTAGAGTGCCCATGCTGCGGTGAATATCAGGCGGTCCGAAATGTCGAGCCGGGCATGATGGCGCGGTGTGTACGTTGTGGATTTGGACTCGAGCGGCGAAACATGTCCTCGCCAATCGCGACTCCTTTGGCTCTGTGCATCAGCTCGGCCGCGCTTTATTTCGCGACTCTGATGTCCTCGCTCATGACGCTTAACCTGTATGGGCGGCAGCGCGCGGTCGAGCTTGTGACCGGTCCCATGGAGCTGCTGCACGAGGGATGGGGGGAGGTCGGCGTGCTCGTGGGGCTCGTCACGGTCCTCGCGCCCGGCGTCGTAATCACGATGATGGCGCTGATTCTCTATGCGGGTGGCAAGAAGGAGATGCCGGACTGGGCGCCGCACTTGCTCGCCTGGTACGAGAAGCTTCGTCCCTGGTCGATGATGGAAGTCTATATTCTCGGGATCTTCGTCGCATATACGAAGCTGGTGGATCTGGCCTATGTGGAGGTCGGACCGGCGGCGTATCTTATCGCGGCGCTGATGGTGACCATGGCGGCGACGGACCAGACGCTCGACAAGGAGTTGATCTGGCGACGGCGGCGCGTGGAGAACACCTTGCAGTTCTCCGATGGAACCCGCGTGGCCGTTGAGCGCGTCTCGATCAGCGATATCCCGATGCCGCCCGTCCAGAATATGCTCTCCTGCTATTCCTGCGGCCTCGTGGGAGCGTTTGAGCAACCTGTGCCGCGAACTCACATCGTGGGTTCGTGTCCTCGTTGCGGGCACAAGATGCGGCGTCGCAAACCGGACAGCCTCAATCGCACTGCAGCACTGTTGCTGGCGTCGCTGATCTGCTATTTTCCGGCGAATATTTACCCCGTCATGACGGTTATCAAACTGGGGCAGGGTGGCGGTCACACGATTCTCGGCGGAGTCGTGGAGTTGTGGCAGGACGGGATGATTCCCCTTTCCATCCTCGTGCTGTTCGCGAGCATAACTGTGCCGGTGGCCAAGATTCTTGGCCTGGCGTTCATGCTGTTCGAGACGTATCGGGGATCGTCGCGCGGCTTGATGTTCCGCTCAAAACTTTTCAGGGTTATCGACGCTATAGGGCGGTGGTCGATGATCGACGTCTTCATGATTTCGATTCTGGTCGCCGTGGTCCGGTTCAGCTCGCTGGCCAACGTCACGGCGGACGGGGGCGTCGTCTGCTTCGCCGCAGTGGTGGTGCTCACCATTTTCGCGGCAGAGGCGTTTGATCCGCGTCTTATGTGGGACGCCGCTGGAAAAAACGGTCCAGCGCCAGCGGCTGATCCGCCGGTTGCGAGCCGCAAGTTAACACGGACCGTACAAAATGACGGAACCGAAGATCGCCAAGGTATGGAGCCGGCAAGCGCGTGACGTCAGATAACCATAACCAATCTCACACTCCCGGCGGCGCCCCGCCGGACGCGCCGGTTGGCAGGGCCTGGTTTTCCCTGATCTGGCTGATCCCTATCATTTCCGTCCTGATCGCCGGGTTCCTTCTCTGGCGTAATTTGTACGAGCGTGGTCCGGAAATCCTGATCACGCTGGATACGGCCGATGGCCTCACCAGCGGTCAGACACAGGTCAAGAACAAGTCGGTGACGCTCGGCACCGTCAGTTCGATTTCGTTGTCGAAGGATATGCGCCACGTCGACGTCAGGGTGCAGATGAACTCGGACGCGGCTCCGCTTCTCACAGATAACTCTCAATTCTGGGTCGTCCGCCCGCGTATTAACGGCGCCAGCGTAACAGGGTTGGAGACGCTGATGTCGGGCGCTTATATCGGCTTCGACCCCGGCGCTCCTGGAGGACAGCGGGCGACCCATTTCAAGGGGCTGGAGTCGCCTCCGGGCATCCAGTCTGACCAGCCGGGACGCACCTACTCTTTGTTGGCGTCGGCGGTGGGCTCGATCGGTCCTGGCGCCCCGGTGTTCTTCCGCGACGTCGATGTCGGAGAGGTGCTCGGCTACACGCTTCCCCCCGGCGGCGTGGGGCCGGTCCTCATCCAGTTCTTCGTGCGAGAGCCGTATGACCACTATTTGAGGACCGACACTCGGTTCTGGAACGTGTCGGGCGTGAAGGTCGGTTTCGGCGCAGGCGGCCTCAAGGTTCAGTTGCAGTCGATTCAGGCGTTGTTCTCGGGCGGCGTCGCCTTCGGTCTTTCCAAGAGCATCCCGGGCGAAAAAGTGCCGGAAGCTCCGGCCAACACGCTGTTCCAGCTCTACGACGACAAGGAAACGGCCGACACTGCCGGTTATCGCGCACACCAAACAGTGGTGACATATCTGTCGTCCTCCGTTTCCGGGCTGACGGCTGGCAGCGCGGTAACCATGTTTGGCATTCAGGTCGGCAGCGTCACCAGTGTGAAGCTGGATCTGGACCAGAACACCGGCCACGCGCGTGTCCGGGTGGCGATGGATATCCAGCCCGAGCGCGTCCTGCCCGCCGATCAGGTAAGTCCCGAGAAGGTCGTCACTGGAATGCAGGCGCTGGTCGCCAACGGTCTACGTGCCTCAACCGATAGTGCCAGCCTGCTGACGGGTGAAACAGTGATAGCGCTCAACTTCGTCAAGAATGCCACGCAGGCCAAGACCTACATGGAAGGCGACGCCCTGGTCATTCCGGGTGAAGCGGGCGGGATGAGCGGTATCATGCAGTCGCTGTCCGTCATGTCGGACAAATTGGCGGCGTTGCCAATCGAGCAGATTGGGGCCCACGCAAACGATCTGATCGCGCATGCCGACGAGCGAATCAATTCGCCTGAGGTGAAGCAATCGCTGGTCAATCTGCGGGATTCGCTACGCAGTCTGCACGATCTGCTCGACCAGACGAATCGGGGCGTTCAGCCGCTTCTGAAGCGGCTCCCTGAGATGAGCGATCAACTCGATAACACTATGAAAAACGCCAATAAATTGCTGGCCAGTTATGGTGGGGACACGGATTTTCATCGGAGCTTGCAATCGATGGTTGTGGAATTGCAGGAGACGGCGCGGTCGCTGAAATTCATGTCGAACTTCCTGACCAACCACCCCTCCGCACTGATCGCAGGACGTAAATGATGCCTAGGTTATTTCGCGTATCCTCACGTCCGTCCGCAGCAACAACACTTAGCTCGCTCTTGGCGTGCGCCGCGGTTGTCAGCCTTGCGGCCTGCGGCTCCTCGGATCCGACGCTGTATACGCTCGCTCCGGTGGCGGGGCAGCCTTCGCCCGTTCTCCCCGCCGTGAATTCGGTGGAAGTGCGGTTACCAACGATTTCGGCCGGGCTGGATCGTGATCGGATCGTACTGAGCGACAGTGGCTATAAATTGGACGTGGCGTCGTCAGATGCGTGGAGCGAGCCCCTGGCTTCCCAAATTGCGCATGTCCTTGCAGGTGAACTGGGACAGCGCCTCCCGGGCGTCAATCTCGTCGTTCAAAACGACGCCATTACCGGCACGCCTCAGGCGTTCGTGGAGCTGGTCGTCAACCGTTTCTCGCGTGACGCGTCAGGGCAGGCGATTCTGGACGTACAGGCGGCGGTTCGCCTAGCCAGTGCGGACGATGGGGCACCGTTCAATAGGCGCATTCTTCTGAGCACGCCAGCAGGTTTCGGCACGAAGGGGCTGGTCGCGGCACTAAGCGCTCTGCTCGGGCAAGCGGCAGACCAGATCGCTGCGCAAATTCGAGCTTTGCCGCCATCGGTGACGGCGCGATAGGCGGAGCCGATAGGTTAACTGGCGGACGTCTATCGTCAGCAAATTTCAGTGACGCTTGATACGCATGTGGGCTTACCGCGCTTCCGTCTTCGGCATGATTATCTGCTGCACGTTGCTTCTTTTAACAGTCGCGCCCCGGAAATCCACGCGATTAGGGGGCGATCAAGGGAGCGGGTCGCGCTGCAGGCCCATCCCGCTCTTCTGCCGGCAGCTTATCAACGCACCGGGGCAAAATATTTCGTTTGTCGGGAAAGCAGGGCGTAAAAGTTTCGCTTTCCCATTTTGTCGTAACATAGAAAAATTAATCTGGATCAGGAATACGCTCCGATCACATCGCCGCCGTTGAACCGGTCGTGCAGATGGTGCTCGTCCTCGTTGAGGATGTCGTCGTTCTGCTCAAATCGTTGCAGGAGGAGAGGGTGCCCACCGATGCGGAATGAGCGTTCGCTCCACTGCATTGATTCCGTTTGTTCTTCTTGGTGCCGGGTGAGGGAGGGTTTCAACCCTTACCTCACAAAGATATACAACGATATCAATAACTTGACTTTACTTAAAAACACCCGAATTCCGTTGTTCTGACCCCCGTCTACACCAAGTTTACACCATGCCGTATGGCCCGTTCAGGAGGGCCAAATGGCGTCAATCGTGAAACGTGGTCAGTCATGGCGCGCAATGGTGGTCCGTAAGGGCAGGCGGGTCAATGCGACCTTCGACAGCCGGGCCGAGGCGGAAGAGTGGGCGATCCGCGCTGAAGCGGCCATTCTGGCCGGGCAGGTCCCTGCGAAGCTGGCTCCGGTTTCGGGCAAACAGACGGTGGCCGATATCATCGAACGGTATAGCCGGGAGGTATCACCATCAAAGGGCGGCGTACGTTGGGAAGTTATCCGCGCGGAAGCTCTTCGCAGGATTCCAGCTTTCAACGTCCCACCGAGCGCGTTCGGTCCGCAGGAACTGGCGGCATGGCGTGACCAAAGGCTTACGTCCGTTGCAACGTCTACCGTCAACCGTGATCTCAACTTCATTTCGGCCGTGATCAATCACGCAATGAAGGAATGGAGGGCGCCTTTCGCGGCGAACCCGGTGCATCTGATCCAGCGCCCAAAGAACCCCAGAGCGAGGAAGCGGCGTGTGTCGGCCGAGGAGCGCGTTGCGATCGCCGAGGCCCTCGGGTGGGATCGAGCTTCTCGACCGCAGAACAGGATGGGGTGGGTTGCAGTCGCGTTTTATCTTGCGCTCGAAACAGCAATGCGGAAGGGCGAAATTCTTTCTCTGCGCTGGCAGGCAATCAACCTGGAGAAACGATATGCCTACCTGCGGAAGACGAAAAACGGCGATGAGCGGTACGTGCCTCTTTCGTCAGAGGCGATCGCTTTGCTGCGCATCATAGGGCCGGGGAGCGGCGCCGAGTCAGTTATCCCCGTTGCGTCCGAGACGCTGGATCAGTTCTTCCGCCGCGCACGCGATGTTGCAGGGCTGCCAGATCTGCATTTCCATGATTCGCGTCGCGAGGCGACGACGCAGTTCAGCAAGAAGCTGTCCAATGTGCTGGAGCTGGCGGCGGTGACGGGGCACCGCTCGCTCAATGTGTTGAAGGATTACTATCGGCCAGATCCGAGTGAGTTGGCCAGAAAATTGGGTTGAGGCCGCGAGGGCGACAGTAATTCGAGAAAAACCACAGTGAACTTTACCTAACGGACACAGCGTCACCGAAGCTTCTTTCATGCGCCGCCAGGTGTTTGAATGGCTCCCGGAGCAGGAACCATTACCTTGCGTCCACGTTAAGCGACGATGACGGAAAGTTTATAATGGATCTGATGAAGCAAAATCACATAAAGAAAATAACGATAATGAACTGTTTGTTCGTCGGAGGATGTAATACGTCACCGACGCAAGATTTGTTCGGATCTTTTTTTCCTTCCTGGCTCCTGTGCGCGTTTGCGGGCGTCAGCGTAGCGGCGTTAACTCGCGTTCTGTTTAGTGCGCTGGATCTCGACGACGCCGTCCCCCTGCCAATGCTTTCATGGCTTGCGTTTGGCACAGCCGTTACTTTGGCCCTGTGGATCATCTGGATAGGTATTTGAAGGATGGTATCCTCGAAAAAAATGACGGGATATGCGTTTCTCGTCAGCAGTCTGCTGCTCTGCGCGCTGTTAGCTCTCGTCGCAGCCTATCTTGTTGATCGCAGTCCCCGCACGGATGATGCGTTTATACAAGCCAATATCGTCAATATGGCCCCGGAAGTCAGTGGCAGAATCATCACCATCAACGTACGAGATAACCAGTTTGTCCGTCGCGGTGATACGCTATTTGTCATTGATCCAGAACCTTTCCGTTACGCGCTGGAGCAAGCTCAGGCCAATTTGGATAACCTGAAGGCGGAGTTGCCTTTGCAGGATTTGCAGATCGGCTCGCAAGTGGCGACCGCCAAGGCTCAGGGAAGCAGTGTCGAACAAATGCAGGCCCAGCTTGCATTGGCCCAGTCTACCGAAGCGCGTTTAGCTCCTCTGGCTCGGCAGGGCTTCGTGACGGCTCAGCAACTCGATCAGGCCAAGAGTAACGTTAAAACCTCGTCTGCAGCACTCGAGCAGGCAATCCACTCGCAGAATGCCGCAACGAAGAACGTTCGTGACGACAGGCCGCTTCGAGCGCAGATCGTCGGAGCAACCGCACAGTTGGCCGCTGCGCAGAGGGACCTGCGTTTAACAGAAGTTAAAGCCCCATGTGACGGTCAGATTACAGGGCTCAACATCGCCGCTGGCGAGTATGCGGCAGAAGGTAAGGCTCTGTTTACGATCATTGACACCGAGCACTGGTGGGTGATCGCCAATTTCCGGGAAACTCAGGTGCCCGACTTTCATCCTGGCCAACGCGCGATCATCCATGTTCTGGCCCGTCCCAATGTTGTACTGCACGGTCATGTCGAGAGCCTCGGCGGCGGCGTCCAGCCCGATGTAGGCAGTCTGACGAGTGGGCTGCCGCAAGTTGCGCGCAACTTGAACTGGGTCAGAATTGCCCAACGTTACCCAATACGGATCAGTCTGGATCAACCCCCTCCTGAGCTTATGCGTATCGGAGCAACGGTCGTTGCGACGATCCAAAGATGAATCTTAGCCTCTTCTCACTCAGACGTCGGGCTGCGAGAGAAAATAAGTCTGGCAATGTCCATCTTCTCTCTATTGACCAGGAGAACCCGGTTTTCACAATTCGGGGAATGGCGGCTGAAATGGCACCGTCTCCCGGGCGGCTGGAAAATACAATCCGACTGACATGTCTCGCTATCTTGTTTCTTCTGATTGGAGAGACGTTTCGGCTGCCCGAGGTCGCGCTCTTTGTGTGGATCGGCTTTCTGCTCTCGGGTAATGACGCGGCGACCAGTTCGCGTATGGCGTTGACCGGTGGCGGCATGATCGTAATCGGTACCGGCGCGAGCATCTTGTGCATGATGTTCACGATGGATGAACCAGCGATACGCCTGCCTCTGATGGTCCTCCTGACACTTTGCGCGGGATATCTGAGCGCAGTGATGACGGCAGGTATGCTGGCCAACGTTTTTTTCTTCTGGACCGTCTATCTGCTGACAATGGTGGATCAGGTGGAGAGTGCGGGTAACGCGATAGACGCCTGGATAGGGAACACGACAGATAGCGTCATTCGCGACAGTGCGTATCTGTCCCCAGAAGAGTCATTCCTCCACGAATGCCTTTGGTTTGCGTTCCTTTACGCCGTAGCGCTGACACTGATCATTATTACAAACCATCTGTGGGGGCGTGATCCCGGCAAGGTATTGAAAAAGGCGGAAGCTGACAGATTGTTACTTGTTGCCAATGCAATGGAAGAAGGGTGCGAACGGAAGAGTCATTCGATGGAAAAGGTCTTCGAGGCGTCACTTCAGGGCGTTTCTGGCATGAGGAAATTACATGATTTGGCAGCATCTTTCAAATCGGAGGCAGAGAATCCTGCGGCCAGTCGTGCCTTAATTCGCTACATATCGCGCATTTCTCTAATGGCGACATTATGGGCCACCACTGTCAACGAAAGAAAAATTACGCAATCGGAGACGTCTCCGACAACGCCAGATCTCCTGAAGACGTCGTCTGGCATTCTTAGACATTCAGCAAGACTGATCGTAAAATCTAACGATGAGGTTTTCCCATCGACCATCGGCCATGACGCCGCAGGCAATCTGAAGCGTCTTGCGAAGGCGTTCACCTCCAGTCCCGCACTACACCCATTGGCTCGGGAGGTCGCGCGTAGCGTTGGAATCATTCTCGCGCTGACTTCAAAGCCCGGCGAAGTCGATGAATCCCTGCTGCCGAAGATCGACGATAAGCCCGCACCACTTTTCAAATCCGGGATCGCAGTCAAGCGCGCAGGTCGCCACGCCGCGGGCAGACTATGTGTATCAGTTGTTATCTGTTATCTTATCGAACGTTTCACAGACTGGCCTGCGATCGGAACTTGCGTTCTGACTTGCTTCGTCGTTCCGATGGGAACAATCGGCGATACAACACACAAAATGTTTCTGCGTCTGCTTGGCGCACTTGCCGGGGGGCTTGCAGGAATTTTTTGTATTCTCGTGTTTATGCCTGTCATCACAGGCATCATGGGACTCATCCTCATGATGACGCCCGTACTGTTTGTCTCTGCGTGGATAAAGTCGGGCAGCGATCGAATCGCCTACGCTGGCGTGCAAACAGCTTTCGCCTTCTGCCTCAGTATTCTTCAGGGATATGGTCCCACACTGGATATGCAAACGGCCAGAGATCGTGTCGTCGGCGTCCTGTTGGGCAATGTAGTGGTCGCCCTGGTCTCGACAACGCTCTGGCCCGTCAGCGTAGCCACCATCGCACGCAAGAACCTGGCCGACGCTGTAAAAACGCTCGCAGACATGACGGTTTTCAAAAAAGAAAATCCGGAAGCACCGTTCGATCCCGCGCAGGAAAAAGATCGCGAATCATTCGGCCAGTCCATTGCGGCCGTCAGATCATCATTCAGTGGAGACGCGCTGGAGGGAGCCGCAGTAAGCAAGCGACTTTTCGCCAGCGATTTCAACCATCGCCTTCTTACCGATATCCAGATTCTGGCAGTAAAAATATCAGTTGTCGTCGATATGTCCCATCTGTCGAGTGCGATAGTCGACACGACTCTTGTTGCGTTGAAGGGGTGGCTCGACAGGTTTTCCCAATGGATCGTGACAGGGGAGGGATATGACGAACTCAAATCATCCGTCCCCGTTCCTCCTGTCATTCCCGACGATCCTGAGAGAACGATCTGGTTTTCGTCAGTAGATGATGGAATCAAGAATATTCTAGGCACTTTGGACGCCGCACTGTATAATAGCGCAGGTATTTCACATGGTTGAGTCCTCGAACCGGAAAACTTCCGCAACCAGAGTGAGAACAGCACGTCTCCCCTCGATCTCCTCGCTTTGTCTGGTTCTTGCCGCAGCGAGCGGATGTCACGACACATCGGATCTCGCTCCCTCGGCAGCAGATCGCCCCTGGCATCCAACAGAACAGACAGGCTTGAAAATGCCCCCGGGCAGCGATGGCTTCGTCGCTCCGACATCGGCGCAGACACACAGCAAAATCTCCCAAAGCCTGAGCAGGCTGGATCAAGCCTCAACCGAAGCTGGCATGCAGTCAGCCCGGCAGGACGCCGCGTCTGCGGAGAGCGTTGCAACGTCCGGGAGGCTGCTATCGCTGTCCGAACTGATCGATATCGCGGAAAGACACAATCCGCAGACCCACCTCGCATGGGAGCAGGCGCGGCAAAACGCGCTCGCCGTGGGCGTGTCCGAGTCCACGCTGGCTCCGCAGATCACCGCAACGCTGCTTGCAGGCGGCCGCCGTACCGTGACCTCCATGCCGAACTTCCTCACGCCCAGAGGGTATATGGCGGCCAACGCCGCCGCCGCGTTCCCTGAAATTCAGCTGTCTTACCTGCTGTTTGATTTCGGCCACACGCGCGCAACCATAGACAGCGCAAAAGCGCTCTCAATCGCATCGAATTTTGATTTTACACAGACCCACCAAAAGTTATTCATGGACGTCATCAACGCCTATTATAACCACGAAGCCTCGATCGCCGACTACGAAGCGGCGGAAGAGTCTGTTCGTAATACACACTTGCTGCAGGTCTCGGCAGAATCTCGATACGCTCATGGCGAAGCCACCGTCGTCGACGTCACCCTGGCCCGTAGCAACGCCGCCACCGCAGTTTTTCAGCAGGACCAGAAGCGCAGCGCCGAGCACAGTTCACGATACGCTCTTCTGCAGGCGATGGGATTGCCGCCAGACGTCAACCTCTCAGTCGCGTCCTCCCGAGACACGCACCTTCCACAGCAAATCCCTGGAGACGTGTCGCGCCTGATGCACGCATCCCTCGAGCGCCGGCCGGACATCCTGTCCGATCTCTACAAGATGGACGCCGCTACCGCCGCCACACGCGCCGCACAGAAGGCCATGTTGCCGAAACTGGAATTCAACGCAAACGTGCAGGCCTATATCGGCGAGCAAAAGGTGTACGGATACACCCAGACCGCGCCAGCTTCACGGGTGGCCCAGCCCAACGGCACCGTCGCGGTCCAGTTGTCATGGCCTCTCTTTCAGGGAGGGTTGCTGCAAAACCAGCTAAGGCAGGCGCAGTCACGCGAGCGGGCGCAAAGAGCGACCCTCGACAAAGACGTTCTGGCCGCCGAACAACAGGTCGCAAACGCACGCGACGCGCTGGAAACTTCCCTCTCTTCCGTGCACTCGGCCGCCATCGCCCGCGACGCCGCACAAAACGCCTTCAAGGCGGCGTCCGCATCATACGCCGCCGGGGTCGGCAATCTGACAGACGCGACACAGGCCCAGACACAGCTTGCGCAGGCGACAAGCGCATACGCCGTCAGCCATGCTCAGGCGCTGATGAACGCCGCGGCCCTGGCGTTCGCTACCGGTGAACTGACGTCCGCCGCCGGTATGGAAGCGTTCGGAGACGCCGACAACTAACCCGCCGGCTTCAGGCTGAGCCCTCGTCGGCGGAAGCGCCCGTCGGAGGCATCGCAACAGAATTCCCCCGACTTTCCTCCACTCCGCCCAATCCCCCATGCAACCCACCCGCCCGCGCGTGACTTCTATGTCCATCACCGCAAGAGGGAACCGACGCATGACCATCAAGGGATTGAACCGCTTCACAGGCCGCAAGGTGCTGGTCACGGGCGCCGCGTCGGGCATCGGCCGGGCGACGGCGCTGCGGTTTCTGGATGAGGGTGCTCAGGTCATCTTCGTCGACCGCGACCGCCAGAAGCTCGATGCGGTGATGGAGGGCCTCGACCCCAGCCGCGCGTTCGCATCCCTGTCCGATATCTCGATACGGTCCGAAGTCGCCGGGCTGCTGTCATTCACGAAAGAAAAGCTCGGCGGGCTGGACGTGCTGGTCAACAACGCGGGCGTGACCGCTCTGGGCACGGTCCTCGACTGCGATCTCGAATCATGGGGCACGGTCTGCGCAACCATCCTGACCGGCACGATCAACGTCAGCCGCAGCTTTCTGCCCCTGCTGATCGAAAGCAGGGGCAACATCGTGAACACGGCCTCTGTCTCGGGCATGAGGGGGGACTGGAACACGGCCTATTACGACGCGGCGAAAGGCGGCGTGGTGAACCTTACCCGCGTCATGGCGATGGATCACGGCCACACGGGCGTCCGCGTGAACGCGATCTGCCCTTCGGTCACACGCACCGGCATGACCGCCGAAGCCGTGAAGGACGAGGCCTTCGTCAAAAGCGTCGAGGGCCGCATACCGCTCCGGCGGCTCGGGCTGCCGGAGGATATGGCGGCCGCCATCACGTTCCTCGCCAGCGATGACGCCGCCTATGTCACGGGGCTGATTATGCCTGTGGACGGCGGAGTGACAGCTTCGAACGGTCAGCCGCCGTTTCCTATGTCGTGAAGCTAAGACCGAATTGCCACAGCCAAGACGTAGCTGTCCGCCCCGCCTTGACGACTAGGAAACCGGAATGGCTGAGTGCAACTGCACGAAAAGAACACATCATCCAGATTGGTGTTGTGGGTACACATGCATAACAGATTCAACTAACCAATTTAGATTGTCGAAGTTGCAATTCTTAGCGATTCTAAAAGTAAAGGAATCGAAAGTAATTGACCCAATATTATATTGATTTTTTACGTAATGAAAAAGCATCGCAAGCCAAAATTTCCCACTGACAATTTCCTGAACGGACGCAAGATAAAAACTCTCTAAGCGAGGCTCGTTCGGGAAAGGTTGTTGAGGAGGATTTACGGCCTTTTTACCGCAGGCCGTGGTTAACGTTACAAGGTAATTATCTATGAGACCTTGATCTGTTTCCCACAATTTTCTTGGCATACAAAAGGCTTCTGGTTTTTGACCGCAGTTAGGAATGCTTAAATCTTCTAATTGTGAGAAGTAAAACAAGGAAAATAAGTCTTTGAGGTTTTCTCCAATCATTGGAATTATGCATTCGAGGCGTAGTTTGGCTCTTAGAGCCTGTTTGGAAAATCGGTCTGATGTGATTCAAGCTCTGGATGTGGACGC
>NZ_JAFVMF010000082.1 GCF_017377715.1 Acetobacter sacchari
AATTCTGCTCCTGAACCAAAGGTTCCGGATGCCACTGTTACCGGATTTTTCCACTCTACGCCGGCAATATTTACACTCATATCCATCAGATTTCCACCTCCGTAGAAAGAAATACCGGGCCATCCTTGCAGATTCTCTTATTATTCACATTGCTATGTGCATCTTTTTCTCTGGATTTGCACACACAGGCAAGGCAGGCACCGATTCCGCATGCCATACGTTCCTCCAGGGAAATATAACATTCAATCCCATTTTCTTCGGCATATT
>NZ_JAFVMF010000083.1 GCF_017377715.1 Acetobacter sacchari
GAACGTTCGATGATCTTCTCGGCGCCAGCAACAGCCAGGATAGCGACCTGCTTACGCAGCTCCTCGCGTGCACGTTTACGCTCAGCATCAATTTCAGCCTGCGCTTGTGCAACGATTTTGGTGCGTTCCTGTTCTGCTTCAGCTTTAGCTTCGTCCAGAATCTGAGAGCGGCGCTTGTTCGCCTGCTCAATGATTACCTGGGCTTCCGCTTTCGCTTTTTTCAGCTGGTCGGTCGCGTTGGCCTGTGCAAGGTCCAAATCTTTCTT
>NZ_JAFVMF010000084.1 GCF_017377715.1 Acetobacter sacchari
TAGAATTTTGAGCAAAAAATAGGATTTGACCAAATAAGACAGCTGTTAAAATTAAAGTGTCTCAGCACGTTAGGCGAAGAGCGGGTAACTGAAATGAGCTTTTCGGACGAGTACGAAGAGGTAGACGAAATTTTAAACCAGGTGACGGAATTTGTGCGCATCATACAAGAAGAAGACGGATTTCCCGATCAGTTCTTCTTCGATGTGCGTCCCTCACTGAAACGAGTGCGCATAGAAGGTATGTATCTGGACGAACAAGAACTCTT
>NZ_JAFVMF010000085.1 GCF_017377715.1 Acetobacter sacchari
CTCTTTGTCTGTTGCGGGTGCTGGCAAATGCTGGGGCAGTGATAACACGATGGCTGCGTTGCACCCGCCGAAGCCCGAAGCAGTTTTGATACAGTGCTGCATCGACAAGTGGCGGTGTGCGGCACTAACCTCAATGGGCATGGGTACGCCGAGCGACTCGTACCCGTAGGTGCCGAACAGTATGCCTTCTCGCAACTGGTGCAGACTGATAATGGTTTCGATCACCCCCGATGCTCCCAGTGTGTGGCCGAAGTAGGGCTTCAGG
>NZ_JAFVMF010000086.1 GCF_017377715.1 Acetobacter sacchari
GACCACGTTCCAGACGTAACACCTGAGATAGCCCGCAGTTATGCGCAATATCTGTCGCTTTAGAAGACCAAGGGGAGATCGTGCCTGGACGCGGAGTCACCAGCAATAAGCGGCCTTTGGGAGCGTGTTCAGCAAGTGAAGGACCGTATTTAAGAAGTCGTCCTAATTTGGTTTTTTCATCCAGGCTCAGCGGAGCGCTGACGTCGGCAAAGTGTACATATTCTGCGTAAATATCACTGACCGGAAGGTGGGCATCCTGACAGCG
>NZ_JAFVMF010000087.1 GCF_017377715.1 Acetobacter sacchari
ACCGCCGTATCGGCGGCGGCGTCGCGGAAAATACCATGGAAGCACCGGCAAAGGGCGGCAAGCTCACCCGTGAGCACATACAGCGCACGTTGCAATCCATTGTGACATCAGAAACGACGATCTTCGGCGAGACGGGCGACTCGTGGTTCAACGTGGCCCGCACGAAACTCCCCCGTGGCGCTCGCGTGGAATACGAAATGCAGTGGGGCCATATTGGCTGGTCGGTGCCTGCCATGTTCGGCTACGCTGTCGCCACGCCGGAGC
>NZ_JAFVMF010000088.1 GCF_017377715.1 Acetobacter sacchari
TGGAAACCTGCCGGGTAATTGCCGAAGCGCCGCAGGGCTCGATCGCCGCCTACGTGATTTCAATGGCGCGCACGCCGTCCGACGTGCTGGCGGTGCACCTGCTGTTGAAAGAGGCCGGTTGCCCGTTCGCGCTGCCGGTCGCTCCGCTGTTCGAAACCCTCGACGACCTGAACAACGCCGACGACGTGGTGACCCAGTTGCTGAACATCGACTGGTATCGCGGCTTTATTCAGGGCAAACAGATGGTGATGATCGGCTATTC
>NZ_JAFVMF010000089.1 GCF_017377715.1 Acetobacter sacchari
ACCCGTGGCCACGCCGGTGGGCGGCCTGCTGGTGTTCAGCGCCCTACCCGGCGAATACCTGGAGGCCGGGCAACTGATCGCCGAAATCATCGACCCCATTACTGACTGCGTAACGCCTGTGCACTGCCGCAAGGCCGGCCTGCTTTACGCCCGCTCGCTACGCCGCATGGCCACGGCCGGGATGGTCATCGGCCATGTGGCAGGCTCAGAGGCCTACCGCAGCGGTTATCTACTTTCGCCTTGAGGATGCATGCCCCATGT
>NZ_JAFVMF010000009.1 GCF_017377715.1 Acetobacter sacchari
GACGAGGTGACGAGGTGACGAGGTGACGAGGTGACGAGGTGACGAGGTGACGAGGTGACGAGGCGTCTCGCACGTTCCTGACCAACGCAACAGTAGCTTTCATCATATGCGGGGAGCTGTGCTGAGCTGCAGACGACAAGACAGACCGAGACCGCGTTCTCGTGCTCTTCCACGATTTCAATTCTGGACCATACACGGTGCTTCCATGAAAATTTCTACCCGTAGCGCAACCTTTCTCGGCCTTGTTTCCGCCTTCGCATTAGCTGCCTGCGCATCCAGTGAGCCGACGGGCGGGCCCGCAGCCCAGATTGTCGCCGCCGCCCCGAAGGTCATCGTCGTAGCAGGGTGGGAGAATGGCGCAGATTCTGGCGACGCGCCGGGTGAGTATCAGGACTGGGTGGAGCGCGAACATCTGGACGAGGTCGTGCCGGTCCGCGGCGTGCCGGACGCGATACTTCGGCGGAACAAGGACGGGGTCTATGGCCTTGTGTTGCGCCATGGCGCAACCGACCTGATGGCGCTGGCGCTGGACCCGCATTTCGACTTTCAACACAGCTACTGGATATTTACCGGCATTTCCGGCGTCGATCCGAACGTCGCTTCCGTCGGCAGTGTTGCATGGGCGCGCTGGGTGGTGGACGGCGACGCGCTCCGCGAAATCGACGACCGAGACATTCCGAAAAATTGGCCTTACGGCCTCTACGCCATCGGCGCCGACAGGCCCGACACATTGCCGTCCGACGCCAATCATTATGGCTCGGTCACGAACATGGACGAACTCAGCAAGGCTTATCCGCTGAACGTCGGTCTGGCACAGTGGGCTTACGCCATAAGCCGCACGGCAAGCTTGTCGGACGACCCGGAAATCGCCCGCCGCCGCGCCGCTTGGAAAGGGTTTCCGAACGCGCAGAGACCACCCTTCGTGTTGATGGGCGAAACGCTGGGGGCCTTGCGCTACTGGCATGGCCAGTCACGCAACCGCTGGGCCGAACGCTGGGTTTCCCTCTGGACGCACGGCAAGGGCGTTTTCGTCATGACGAATGAAGAGAGCCAGACAAACCAGATCGAAATGAGGTTGCTGGCCGATCGCGGCTATCTCGACGCACGCCGGATCATGGTGCTGCGCTCGGGCAGCAACTTCGACATGCCGCCGCCGGGGAAAAACGCGGCGAAGTCCATGGGCGACGAAGGACCAGGGCAAACGGTAGCGTTCGATAATAACGAGCGCGCCGGAGCGCCAGTCATCGCTGAACTTCTCGCTCATTGGGCGGATTACGAGGATCATATCCCGTCGTCGGAATGACGCGCGGCTGCGCCAGCGCTCAAGCGGGACGTTGGCGGGGGATTCCCTCGCCAACGCCTGTCAAACGATTGTTAAAAATTTTACCTTATATATGGCTATTTTTTAAATATCGAAATCACCTCGTGTCACGAATTTCTTTTTCCAGATGCACATTCATTGCCCGTCGATCCGATGGCTCCTTGAATAAGTCATTTAATCCCAACCTGTCCCGGGCGCGAGATTTCATACGAGAAATCCTGGCTCTCAAACTATAACGCGGTATTTTCGGGTCCGGTCCTCTTAGGGAATAGTACACCTCAGCCAACCCGTCGTAATCGTGCGTTTCGAACGGAAGGTAATCAATCAATCCCTCCGGTTGACTCTCTGGAAGGTAAAGGGGTTCGAAGAAAACCCCATATCCGTAGCGGTATTCATCATAACGTCGCAATTTTGCTTCACGCTGCGCGCGCGTCCGAATGATCCATTCGAAATGGACAATATATAACTCGCTGGAAAAACGGGACCATTTATCGATGTAAAACCCCTCACTATGCATTGCCGGGACATATTCGACTTCCTGAGGGCGAAACAGCCTCCAGGCATGATCCGCTCCTGCGTGAAGCGCCCTGTCGGCCCAACGATCGGACCGACCGAACTTCAACGGTTGTCCCGGTTCATACCATGCCCACCGACGTGGAATCGCAACGGACTGTGCCTCTGCGGGAGGCTCCGGTCCGTCCAGCCGCTCGAAAAGCGCGTCCGAGGGAATCTCGTCGTCATGAATAAACAACGCCCACGGGGTCGCAACCACGTCCTTCACCAGAGGCACGATCGCTTCGGTGAAGGTAAAATCCTGAACTTCCACACACTGCGCGCCGTATTCGGCGGCTATCTGGCGCGTGTCGTCAGTGGTTCTGGCGTCAATCAGCAATATCGGCGCGACGCTCCGGGCTCGATAGTGCTCCAGAAGCGCTGACATCCATTTCCCGCTCTGTCGCGTCGGAATGACCACGGTATACCAACGTTGCATGTGCTTCACTTACTCTCTCTATGATCGCGAAACGCTTCCGCCCGGTCATCCAAAAAAGACGCATCAGGGAGCAACTGATAAATATTTTTGTGAATTTCTGTAGTTTTCATTTAATTCTACTAATCGCAGGCACGCTTCAACTGGACCAAAAAAACCTGGATCACTTGCAGAGTGAGCCCCATGCGTAACTGCACCTTCACGGCGAAAGCTGCTCCCGCATAATAATCAAAGCATTGGGCAGCATTCCAATTACCCGAGATGGGATACGTTAACTGATGATGGAGGTTCCATGCTTTCAGCATCACGTTGACTTGAGAACCGTGCGAAGGATTCACCACGTCGCCGCTCATAAGCCGCCTCTGAACGTCCCAACGGCGACTGCACGACGAACTGCAGGAACGTCTCCGGCCTTCCGCCGTAAAACTTGCCTAACGGATGCAGCGAGACCAGAAGCACCCGAACCGTTCGATGGAAAGATCCCGACTTGGCGCATGCGTGCACCCCTGTCCCGCTCCGCTTGCGAGCCCCGCTCCCCTCTGTCCGCCGGCGCGCGCCTTGCTGAGCGGAAACTCCGTCGCGGCAATGCTGATTGCGCTGGCTCTGGACGCGATGATCGGCTGGCCGGACAGCGTATATTTACGGATCGGCCATCCTGTGACGTGGCTCGGCAGGCTGATCGATCTGGGCGACCGGGGCCTCAACCGCGAGGACGCAAGCAGCCTTGTCCGCCGCATCGCCGGCTCGGTCTGCGCATGCTTTACGATCTGCGTAGCCGCCGGCGTTGGCCTGATCGCTGCCAGACTGTTACCCGGAGGATGGATCGGATCAGTCCTGACCGGGGGGCTGGCATGGCCGCTGGTCGCCGCGCGCTCTCTGAACGATCACGTCGCGGCGGTCGCGAATCCGTTGGCCGATGGCGACCTTTCCGACGCGCGACGCGCCGTCTCCATGATCGTCGGTCGCAACCCCGATCTGCTTGACGAAGCGGGGATCGCGCGGGCTGCGGCCGAAAGTCTGGCCGAAAACACATCCGACGGCGTGATAGCCCCATTGTTCTGGGGAGCATTGTTCGGGCTGCCCGGCATAGCCGCGTATAAGGCGATCAACACGCTTGATTCGATGATCGGCCATCGAACGCCCCGCCACGAAGCGTTCGGCTGGGCCGCAGCCCGGATCGACGACGTCGCCAATCTGGCTCCGGCTCGCCTAACGGGGCTGATGTTCGCCGTCGTCTCCAGAAGGCCTCTCATTGCGTTGCGTACGATGTGGCGCGACGCACGCTTCCACCGCTCTCCAAACGCCGGGTGGCCCGAAGCAGCATTCGCGGGCGCCCTCGACATTCGTCTTTCAGGGCCCCGCGCCTATGCTGATCGCGTCGCCAACGAGCCGTGGCTCAACGGCGACGCGCCAGACCCGCAGGCTCAGGACCTCCTGCACGGACTGGCCCTGTACCGCAGGATGCTGGCGGCTTTGGCGGTGGTCATGGCCACGATCTCAGTTTTGTCCGGGCATCATGACCCGCACTCAGGAGAACCGCCGGATTGCACTGCGTCCCGGCCATCGATAACCCACTGCGTCGGCCACACAAGGTTGGCCGACGAGACGCAGGGAAGCTGATTCGATGAAATTCACCGCCGAGGACGCGAAGACCCTGCGCCGCATCCTGCGCTGGCGTCGGGATGTGCGCCATTTTCGGACCGATCCGATCGACGAGGCGATCATCGCCCGATTGCAAGAAGCGATGGACTTGGCGCCCTCGGTCGGCAACGCCCGTCCGTGGCGCGTCGTCCGCGTTGACGACGCGGCCCTGCGCAACGCCGTCCGTGCGAATTTCACGCGTTGCAACGCTGAAGCCGCCGCCACGTATGACGGTCAGAAGCATGAGGATTACCTACGCCTGAAGCTTGCCGGTCTGGATCGGGCGCCGCTTCAACTGGCAGTTTTCACCGTCTCCGACCCGGATGAGGGTCATGCTCTGGGCCGTCGCTCCATACCGGACACGCTTCGCGCCTCTACGGATATGGCGATCCACAGTCTATGGCTTGCGGCCCGCACGGAAAATCTGGGGCTTGGCATGGTCTCCATTCTCAATCCAGCGTCCATGGAGACCCTGTTCGACTGCCCGCCCATCTGGCGTTTCTCCGCTTATCTTTGCATCGGCTATCCAGAGTTCGACGACGACATGCCGCTGTTGCATCGCGTTGGATGGCAAAAGAATCACGCGCACCCATGGGAGCAACGATAGAATCCAGCAACGTCACTAAGCCGGGCAGTACCTAACTCCTCGTGACGCCATCCGACGCGTTTGCGCACGACGTCGACTTAATCTCACGGTTTATTTTTTAATAACATATTTTATGATTTTCATTATATATTCATGAAAAATTTACCTATTGAGTTTTTTTACTAAAAAACCGTAAGATAAAAATGATAGTAAGGAGGGGATTCCCAAAAGAGCAAAAGTCAAAGAAAATATATTCAATATCGAGACTATGAACCACGCCACATAAAATAGTACGCAGAATTCACCTTCCTTTCTTCTAGCTATTTTTAATATTGGATTTACTATAAATATTAATGACAATATCATATCAATTCTCAAAATTATCGCGAAATAGTGAAGTGGATTCCACGAAATAACACGCAGAACAAAAGGGATCATTATAAAAGTGTATATTAAAATTTCAATAGTATTTGAGAGGAAGAACAATACAAATGCAAATTTTTTCATATTTCCACACTACAAAAACGGCGCACGGAATTCATTTATGCTCATATTTAATCTTCATTTTCCCTAATTATATCCAAGACATACCTCCGGATCAACGACAAGCTATAGGAGGTGGAAGGATCGAAAAAACGTAAATTAATGCCTTGACATGGGTTTAAGACGCTTTTTTCCTTTAGAACTTTAAAAAATGCTGATGACCACCCTGACGAAATCGCTTCTTAAAGAGATCGACTCTGATGCTTTTGCTCCGACCCGGTTCGCGGCAACCCTCACCTTCCTTCAGTAACGGCAAGCAGTAGTTGAGGCGTATCAGACTTCTTCGCCCGCTAGGGCGATCCCAGTTGAACGAATCAAGACCTAACGCGCTGCGGCCAGCATACCGGTCACATCGCAATGCGCTTCCAGATGATCCGCCAAACCGTCGAGGACAGCGTCCACCCGCTCGCCATAGTTCAGGGCGGAAGGCGCCGCGCCGAGCTGGCGCAGAAAGGCGTTGCGAAACCGGTCGTCGGCGAACATGCCGTGCAGATAACTGCCCATGATCCGTCCGTTGGCCGAAACCGCCCCTTCGGACGCGCCCGCCACATGCGCGAAGGGACGGTCAAGCGCGGCGCCTGTCGTCTCGCCAATGTGGATTTCATATCCCGACATGGGCGCGCCACTGGCCGCATGGATCGCCTCCACCCGCGACAGGCGCTTTTCGGGCCGCATGACCGTGACCAGATCCAACAGTCCCAGTCCTGGCGTATCTCCCGCCGCGCCATCAAGTCCCAGCGGATCGTGGATCGCACGGCCAAGCATCTGATATCCGCCACAAACGCCAAGCACATGTCCGCCACGGCGCACATGCGCGGCAATGTCGATATCCCACCCCTGCGCACGCAACCAGGCGAGGTCTGCTCGCGTCGATTTGGTTCCCGGCAGGATCACCAGATCCGTGTCGCCCGGAATGGCGTACCCTGCGCCGATCATGGAAAGCGTGACGCCCGGCTCCTGCGCCAGCGGATCGAGATCGTCGAAATTGGCGATGCGGGAGAGAACCGGAACCGCAATACGCAAAGCCCCTGAACCGGCGGCGCGGCGCAGGTCGAGCGCGTCCTCCGCAGGCAACAGTGCGGCGTCCGCGAAGTGGGGGATCACGCCAAAACCGCGCCATCCGGCGCGGCGTTCGATAAGGGCGTACCCGTCATCGAACAGACTTGGGTCGCCGCGAAAACGGTTGATCAGAAACCCCGCTATCTGCGCTGCGTCTTCCGGCTCCAGCACTGCTTTCGTGCCGACGATCTGGGCGATCACGCCGCCCCGGTCGATATCCCCGACGAGGATCACAGGCACGTCGGCAGCCCGCGCGAACCCCATATTGGCGATGTCGCCCACGCGCAGATTCACCTCCGCCGGGCTGCCCGCACCTTCGACGATGACGATATCCACGCTTCGACGCAGCCGGTTGAAACTCTCCAGCACGGGAGCCAGCAATTGCGGCTTGAGACGGGCATATTCGCGCGCTTTCACTGTTGCGAAACGTCGGCCCTGCACGATCACCTGCGATCCTGTGTCCGATTCAGGCTTGAGCAGGACAGGATTCATGTCCGTGTGCGCGGCGCGCCCACAGGCCAGCGCCTGCAACGCCTGAGCCCGTCCGATCTCCCCGCCGTCCGCCGTCACTGCCGCGTTGTTGGACATGTTCTGCGGCTTGAACGGCGCGACCGACAGCCCACGGCGCCGCGCCACGCGGCACAGCCCCGCCACCAGCAGGGATTTGCCGACATTGGAGCCCGTTCCCTGAATCATCAGCGCACGCACGGATAATGTCCTAGAATTCAACGCCCGCCTGCGCCTTGATCCCGGCGCGGAAGGGATGTTTCACCAGCGTCATTTCCGTCACCAGATCGGCCATCTCGATCAGCTCGGGTTTGGCGTTGCGTCCTGTCAGCACCACGTGGGTCATCGGCGGCTTTTCCTCACGCAGGAACGTCAGAACCTCGTCAAGGTCGAGATAGTCGTAGCGCAGGGCGATATTGATCTCATCCAGCAACACCATCTGAATACGCGGGTCGCGGATCAATTCCTTCGCCTTCTCCCACCCCCTGCGGGCGGCGGCGATGTCGCGCTCCCGGTCCTGCGTCTCCCAGGTAAAGCCTTCGCCCATCGCATAGAACTGACACAGATCGGCGAAGTTGGCTTCGATCAGCCGTCGCTCGCCAGTGTCCCAGGCGCCCTTGATGAACTGCACGACAGCGCAGGGCATGTCGTGGGCTATACAGCGCAGGATCATCCCGAAACCGGATGAGGATTTTCCTTTTCCCGTCCCGGTATGAACGATCAGCAGGCCTTTCTCACCCTGCTTGGTCGCCATGATCCTGTCGCGAGACGCTTTCCTCTTCGCCATCTTTTCGGCGTGGCGCGCATTATCGTCCTGACCATTGTCGTCGTGATCAATATCGGTGGTCATGCCCGGCTCCAGTCCCTGAGATGCGAACGCTTGACATGCCAGGCGCATTGCCCCAACAGCCAGATTGCTTGGTTCCGCTCTATAGACACATCTATCGAGAGGCGAAGAGGGAATGCGACAGGACGACGTCCGAAGCGCAGCCGCCCCCGCGACCGTGACCGGAAAGATCGCGCACAGCCACTGACGACAGTCGGGAAGGCCGCCCGATCATTGGGGAGACCCTGAATCCGCAAGCCGGGAGACCTGCCAGCGACGATACAACGGACAGCCGGGGTGCGCTGTGACCGGCTGAACGTCCCTCGCCGCGACATCGTGGCGCGGGCACGGCCGCGCACGCCTTTCCCGGCTGCAACACAAGGCCGGGACATGAACGCGAAGCTCTACGTCTGCACGACCTGCCGCGCCGGAGAGCCGGTTGTGGAAGGCCAGCCCGTACCGGGCGCGCGCCTGCACGCCGCTCTGACCGCGGCGGACGCGCCGGACGGCGTGACCATAGTCCCCACCGAATGTCTCTCGGCCTGCAGCAACGGTTGCGCCGTCGCGCTCGCCGGGCCGGGACGATGGAGCTACGTCTACGGGCGCCTGACCGACGCCGACGCCCCCGACATCCTGAGCGGCGCCGCAGCCTATGCCTCGACTGCTGACGGCATCGTCCCCTGGCGCGAACGCCCCGTGATTTTCCGCAAGCAGAGCCTTGCTCGCATTCCCCCGCAGGAGAACTGACATGTCCGCATCGGCGCCAGCGACGACGCTCGAAAAAATTCCGGTCACCATCGTCACCGGCTTTCTCGGGGCGGGAAAAACCACGCTCATCCGTCACCTGATGACCAACCCGCAGGGCCGCAGGCTCGCGGTGCTGGTGAACGAATTCGGCACGCTCGGGGTGGACGGAGATATCCTCAAATCCTGCGCAGACGAGAACTGCCCCGAGGAAAACATCCTCGAACTGGCGAACGGCTGCATCTGCTGTACGGTGGCCGACGACTTCATCCCGACGGTCGAGCGGCTGATGGCGCTGCCGCAACGCCCGGATCACATCCTGATCGAGACTTCGGGCCTCGCGCTGCCCAAGCCGCTGCTCAAGGCGTTCGAATGGCCGGGCATCCGCTCGCGCATCACGGTAGACGGCGTCGTGACGCTGGCGGATGCGGAAGCCGTGGCGGACGGCCGCTTCGCCCCCGATCCGACGGCGGTGGAGGCTCAGCGGCTGGCTGACGACAGCCTCGATCACGACACGCCGCTGGCGGAGGTGTTCGAAGACCAGCTTGCCTGCGCCGACATCGTGCTGCTGACCAAGGCTGATCTGGTGGACGAAAAAAAACTCGCCCGCGCCCGTGCAGCGATCGCAGAGATTGCGCCGCGTCCGCTGCCGATCGTCGCGATGAACGACGGCGTCATCGATCCGCAGGTCATCCTCGGACTGGAAGCAGCCGCCGAAGATGATCTGGCCGCTCGCCCGTCGCATCACGACGGCCATGACGATCATGAGCACGAGGATTTTGACAGCGTCGTCATCGACCTGCCGGAGATCGCCGATCCCGAGGAGCTGACGGAGGCCGTCCGCGCGCTCGCCCGCGAGCAGCAGATCCTGCGCGTGAAAGGATATGTGGCCGTCGCTGGCAAGCCCATGCGTATGCTGCTGCAGGCGGTCGGCGAGCGCGTTCGGACACAGTACGACCGGCCATGGGGCGCCGCGCCGCGCATGACGCGGCTGGTGGCGATCGCCGAGCACGATCATATTGATCGCGTCGCGATCCGCGCCGTGCTGGCGGGCCGGACCACACAGAAAGCGTAACCCGATGCACGTCATCTTCCGGGAAAGTCATGGTCTGGAAGAGACGGAAACGCCGGTCGATCTCGGACAGACTCCGGCCGAGATCGTCGTGCTGTCGTTCTCGGACAGCGACCTTGGCGCCTTCGCCGCCGGTTGGCGCGCGGCGAACGGCGCGTTGCCGACGTTGCGGCTGGCAAATTTGGCGGCGTTGCGGCACCCGTTGTCGATCGACACCTACCTCGACGCCACGCTGTCGCACGCGAAAGCGATCCTGATCCGCCTGATCGGCGGGGTCGGATACTGGCAATACGGGCTGTCGCAGGTGGAGCATCTCGCCCGCCGCAACAAGATCGCGCTCGCCGTGCTGCCGGGCGACGGGCAGGACGATCCGCGCCTGAACGCTGCCTCCAACATTCCGGAAACGACGCTCCGCCGCCTGTCCCGCCTGTGCGACACTGGCGGGGCGACGGCCGCGCAGGCGGCGTTGGCCGAACTGGCGCAGGCCGCCGGCCTCTCCGCCCCTCCTCCGCAGGCGGTTGCAGCGATCCCGGACTACGGCTGGTACGAACCGGACGCAGGCGTCGTTTCCTCTCCACCGGACGGCTCCGAGCCGCTGGCGGTGGTCAGTTTCTACCGGGCCTATCTCACGGCGGCCGACACCGATCCTGTGGACGCCTTGATCCACGCCATGCGCGCGCGCGGGTTTCGCGCGGTCGGGCTGTTCGCGACGTCGCTCAAATCCCCGGACGCCGCGCGCTGGATCTCGAGCGCGCTGCGCGACGCGCACACCGACGCCGTCATCAACGCCACCGCCTTTTCCGCACGCGGGGAAGATGGAGCCTCGCCGCTCGACGCTACCGAATGTCCGGTTTTTCAGGTCGCGCTGTCCACCGCGCGGCGCGAAGACTGGGCCGTGTCCGAGCGCGGGCTGTCGCCTGCCGATCTGGCGATGCATGTCGTTCTGCCGGAAGTGGACGGCCGGATTTTCGCTGGCGTCGTCAGCTTCAAGGCCGCGGACGAGCGCGATCTCCAGCTTCAGTTCTCTCGCCTGACACATCGGGCCGACCCTGCGCGGATCGCAGCGGCTGCGGATCGCGTGGCCGCATGGCGCAGACTGGCCGTCACGGCAGCGGCGGAGCGGAGTCTGGTTCTCGTTCTCTCGACCTATCCGGGGCGTCCCGACCAGATGGCGCACGCGGTAGGGCTGGACGCGCTCCTCTCGACCGACGCAATTCTGGGCGACCTGTCGCACGCCGGATACGCCATAGAGCCCTCCGCGACGCCTTTGGTCGAGGCGTTGCAGACCGAGCGGTTCGAATGGTCTCTGGAGTCCTATCGCGTAGCGCTCGCCAGCCTGCCGTCCGCGTTAAGACAGGCGGTCGAAGCCGAATGGGGCGACCCGTCCTCCGACCCTTCGGTCATCGACGGCGCCTTCCGGTTTCCTGCAACGCGTCGAGGCGCCGCGCTGATCGCTCTGCAACCCGAACGCGGCGACGCCCGCCAGCGTGACGGCGACTACCACGACCTCTCCAGAACGCCGCGCCACGCCTATGTCGCGTTCTACCTCTGGCTGAGGACGCAGGAACCACACGCGCTGATTCACGTCGGCGCACACGGCACGCTGGAATGGCTGCCGGGCAAGGCGGTCGCCCTGTCCGACGCGTGCTGGCCGGAAGCGCTGACCGGCGCGTTGCCGGTGATTTATCCTTTTATCGTCAACGATCCGGGCGAGGCCGCGCAGGCAAAGCGACGGATCGGCGCCGTCACGCTCGGCCACATGCCGCCGCCGCAACGGGCCGCTTCGGTTCCTGAAGGTATGTTGCGGCTGGAGCGACTGCTCGACGAATATTCGTCCGCCGAAGGACTGGACCCGGCGCGGCGTACGCGGCTGATCGACGCGATCCGCGCCGAAGCGCGGGCGGCGGGCGTCGAGCAGGATCTGGGCGTCCCCGAGGAAGCCGGCGCCGCCGAGGCCATCGTGCGGATCGACCGATTTGTCTGCGACATCAAGGAAAGCCAGTTCGGCGACGGCCTGCATATCTACGGACAGGGAGCAGGCGAGCGCGAGGGCCTGCTGGCGGCCCTTGCGGGGCGTCGGGTTGCGCCGGGGCCGTCCGGATCGCCGCTGCGCGGGCGGGCCGACGTGCTGCCTACCGGACGCAATCTCTACGCCGTCGATCCGCGCAGCGTGCCCAGCCGCGTGGCGCACGCGCAAGGCGTCCGGCTCGCGGAAGAACTGTTGAGACGTCACCTGCAGGATCACGGCGACTGGCCGCGCGGGCTGATCGTCGACCTGTGGGGATCGGCGACCATGCGCACGGCGGGCGAGGAATTCGCCATGGCGCTGCATCTGGCGGGGCTCGCCCCCCGTTGGAACGCCGGTTCGGAGCGAGTGAACGGTTTCGAGATCCTGCCTCCGGTCCTCCTTGGTCGCCCGCGCATCGACGTGACGCTGCGGGTCTCCGGCCTGTTCCGCGACACGTTTCCCGGCCTCGCGCAGATGTTCGAAGCCGCCGCCGCCACGCTGGCGGAGCGGGAGGAGCCAGTGGAGGACAACCCCTACGCCATCCGTGGACCACGCGTTTTTGGACCGAAACCCGGTCATTACGGGATCGGTCTTGGCGACGCGGCGGAGAATTACACCGCCGACGGCCGCGACGACGCCGGAGAGGCGTGGCTCGGGGCCTCGGAATGGGCGATCGGCGTGGACGGCGACATACGGCAGGATCGGGAGGCTCTGGAGGCGCGCCTGCTGAACGCGGACGCCATGGCCCATGTGCAGGATCTTCCCGAAACGGACCTGCTGCTTTCGCAGGATTACGCCGCGCATGAAGGCGGCCCCGCCGCCGCCGCCGCGATGCTCGGCGGCGCTGCGCCCGCACTCTACCACATCGACGCGACCCGACCCGAAGCCCCCCGCGCCCGCACACTGCGGGAGGAACTGTCGCGCGTCGTGCGCGCCCGCGCGGGCGATCAGAACTGGGCGAGCGGCATGATGCGCCACGGCTTTCGCGGCGCGGCGGAGATCACAGCCACGCTCGACAACCTCGCCGCCTTCGCTCACCTGACGCGGGACGTGCCTGTGCATCTGTTCGACATCTACTACGAAGCAACGCTTGGACAGGATGATCTTGTCGCGTTCATGGAACAGGAAAATCCGACTGCCCTCGCGGCCCTGCGCCATCGGTTCCGAGCCCTTGCCGACGCCGGGCTATGGGTCACGCGCCGCAACGCCATCGCCGCCAGCCTGCGGGATTCGCCGTGACGACGCCCCCGCGTCCGTTGGTCAAGGGCTGGTGTCCGGGCGCGCTGCGTCCGATGAGGTCCGGCGACGGGATGCTGGTCCGTATCCGACCGCCCTGTGGTCGCCTGACGCAGGCGCAGGCGGCGGGCGTGGCGCTTTTGTCGACGCGCTACGGCAACGGGCTGCTCGATCTGTCGACGCGCGCCAATCTGCAACTTCGGGGCGTTAGCGAGGAAGGCTGGCCGCGCCTGCTCGACGGTTTGGCGGAACTGGGGCTGCTCGACCCGACACCGGAAGCTGAGGCGCGACGCTCGCTCGTCGTCGCTCCGTTCTGGCGAGACGGCGACGGCACGATGGAACTGGCCAGCCGCCTTTCCGACGCCCTGCGCGACGAAGAGGGTCTCTCCCTGCCCGGCAAATTCGGCTTCGCGATGGATGCCGGGGAACAGCCGGTCCTGCGGAACGTCTCCGCCGACATACGGATCGAGCGAAACGAATCGGGCGCGCTGCTGTGCCGCGCTGACGGCGCCAGCCATGGCGCGCGCGTCACAGCCGCGACGATGGCGGACGCCGCGCTCGCCCTTGCCCGATGGTTCGTCGCAAGCGGCGGCGCAGTGCGCATGGCGGCGCATATTGCGAGCGGCGCGACGCCTCCCCCTATGTTCTCCGAAGTCGCGGCGGCGAGGGAGTGTCCCGCCACGCGCCCGGCTCCCGGCCCGGTCGCAGCCGGTTTCATGGTCGCTCTCACGTTCGGGCAGATGGAAGCGGCAACACTTTCGGCCCTCGCCGACACTGCGCCGCTTCGCGTCACGCCATGGCGCATGGTGTTGCTGGAAGGCGTGACGACGGCTCCTGAAATCGACGGCGTCATTACCTGCGCGGACGATCTGCTCCTGCGCGTCGTCGCCTGCGTTGGCGCGCCCGGCTGCGCGCAGGCGTTGCAGCCCACGCGGCCTCTGGCGCGCGCGTTGGCGCCGCAGATCCCCCTGGGCGAGACGCTGCATGTCTCGGGTTGCGCCAAGGGTTGCGCCCATCCCGCCGCCGCCTCCGTGACGCTCGTGGCGCAAACCGGCGGGTTCGGTCTTGTGAGGAACGGCGACGCCTCATCCCCTGTCGAACGCTCTCTGACGTCCCGGCAGTTGCAGGCCGCGCCCGAAACGCTGACAAGGGGCGCCGATGCCATATTCCTATGAAACCGACGGCGCCGCCATCTATCGCCAATCCTTCGCCACCATCCGCGCGGAGGCCGACCTCGCGCGCTTCAGCGCGGAGGAGGAGATCGTCGTCGTGCGGATGATCCACGCCGCCGGAATGGTCGGGCTGGAACGCCATATAGAGTTCACGCCCGGCATGGCCCAGGCCGCGCGGGCAGCGCTGGAAGCGGGCGCGCCGATCCTGTGCGACGCCCGTATGGTCAGCGAGGGCGTGACCCGCGCCCGCCTGCCCGCCGACAATGCCGTCATCTGCACGCTGCATGACGAACGCGTGCCCGCTCTGGCGCAGGAGATGGGCGATACGCGCTCGGCTGCTGCGCTGGAACTGTGGCGGCCGCATCTGTCCGGCGCCGTCGTCGCCATCGGTAACGCGCCGACGGCCCTGTTCCGCCTGCTCAACATGCTGGAGGAGCCCGGCTGCCCCCGGCCGGCCGCGATCATCGGCTGCCCCGTCGGTTTCGTCGGCGCGGCGGAGTCCAAGGCGGCCCTGATGGAGGCCCCTCCGACCCCGGCAGTGACCGTCAGGGGAAGACTCGGGGGTTCCGCGATTACAGTCGCCGCCATCAACGCACTGGCCAGCCGGAAGGAATAGGCCATGGCGGGAAAGATCATCTGCGTGGGTCTTGGGCCGGGCGATCCGGAGTTAATGACCGTACGCGCCGACAGGCTGATCCGCAGTGCGGGGCGCATCGCGTATTTCCGCAAGGCCGGACGCGCGGGACAGGCGCGGCGCATCGTCGAAGGCATGCTTGCGCCGGATGCCGTCGAACACGCTATGGAATATCCAGTAACCACGGAACTTCCTTTCGAAAGCGACGAATATCGGAACACGCTCTCCACGTTCTACGACGACTGGACGGATCGCCTCGTTGCGCTTGCGCAGACACAGGACGTCGTGGTCCTGTGCGAAGGCGATCCTTTCTTCTACGGCTCCTTCATGCATCTGCACGTGCGCCTGCAAGGCCGCGCGACTGTCGAGGTCGTCCCCGGCGTTCCCGGCATGACCGGCTGTTGGAACGCGACCGGAACCCCGATCACCTGGGGCGACGACGTGCTGACCGTGTTGCCGGGCACGATGCCCGAAGCTGAACTGACTCGGCGCATGCGCGACGCCGACGCACTGGTGGTGATGAAAACCGGGCGTAACCTGCCGAAGGTACGCCGCGCCCTCGCCGCCGCCGGCAGGTTAGAGGACGCGTGGCTGGTCGAACGCGGCACCATGCCCGGCCAGCGGGTGCTTCGTGTCGTCGACGCGGAGGATGGCGACTGTCCCTATTTCGCGACGGTTCTGGCGCATGGAAAAGGCCGTCGCCCCGGAAGGGAGGATGCGCCGTGAGCGGCGTCCTGACAGTCGTCGGGCTTGGCCCCGGAAACGACGCACTGATCACGCCGGAAGTCACGGCGGCTCTTGCAAAAGCGACTGATGTGGTCGGTTATATTCCTTACGTTAAGCGTATTCCCGTGCGCGAGGGACTGACGCTGCACGCGACGGATAATCGCGTTGAGCTGGAAAGAGCCGTCCACGCGCTGGAAATGGCTGCGGCCGGTCGGCAGGTTGTGGTCGTCTCGTCCGGGGATCCCGGCGTGTTCGCCATGGCGTCGGCCGTTTTCGAGACGCTTGAGAAAAACCCCGCATTCGGAAGCATCCAGATCGAAATCATGCCGGGCGTCACCGCGATGCTCGCCGCGGCCGCGCGCGTCGGCGCGCCGCTCGGGCACGATTTCTGCGCGATCAACCTGTCCGACAACCTCAAGCCCTGGGCGACCGTCGAACGGCGGCTTCGCCTGGCCGCGCAGGCGGACTTCGCCATGGCGCTCTACAACCCGCGTTCAGCCGCCAGACCGCATCAGTTCGCACGTGTTCTCGATATTTTACGAGAAGAATGCGGACCAGATCGCCTGATCGTCTTCGCCCGCGCCGTGACCACGCCGGAAGAACGGATCACCGTCATGTCTGTGACGGAGGCCGACGCCGACATGGCCGACATGCGAACGGTGGTGCTGGTCGGAAACGCCGCGACGCGACGCGTCGGACCGTATCTTTACACGCCGAGACACGCGGAATGACCAAGCCACGCCATTGCGTCTTCCGTAGTGCGGACCACCGGACGAGGCGGCGCTTCGGGCCGGTCGATCACGATCACAGGCAGGCCAAGCGCGCGCGCGGCGTCCAGTTTCGCACGCGCGCCTGCGCCGCCCGCATTTTTTGCGACCACATGCGTGACGCCATGCGCCTTCATAACGGCCAGATCGCCTTCCACTGTAAACGGTCCGCGTGCGACGATGACCGTTGCTCGCGGCAGCGGGAGCGCGACTTCGGGGGGATCGACCAGCCGCAACAGGTAATCGTGCTCCGGGCGGAGTGCAAAGGCGTCAAGAAACTGTCTGCCTATGGCCAGGAAAATCCGCGACGGCGTTTCCGGCAACACTTCGGCCGCGCCCGGAACGTCGACGACCATGCGCCAGTCGTCGCCTTCGCCCGGCGTCCATGGCGCTCTCTCGAACGCCAGCAAAGGCACATGGGCGGCGGCGCACGCCTCCACCGCGTTACGGCTCATCTGGACCGCAAAGGGATGGGTGGCGTCTATGACGTGGCTTATACTCTGTTCGCGCAAATACTCCGCAAGCCCGTCCGCGCCGCCGAAGCCGCCAATCCGCGTCGGCAGCGGTTGGGCGAGCGGCGCCGCCGTTCTGCCTGCGTAGGAAAAGGTCGCGTCCACGCAAGACGACTTCAGAGCGCGCGCCATTTGGCTGGCTTCGGTCGTGCCGCCGAGAAGAAGGACGCGGGTCATGGCTGACCTCCGGACTAAAACTGCTCCTGAACCCAAGCCGGAGTGCGAAACGAGGAGCCGGAGCGCCCCTGTGCCCTGGCTTGTGATCATCGGCGTTGGTGAGGACGGGATGGCAGGTTTATCCGCTACGCGCCATGCCGAACTTGACCGGGCCGCGGTGATTTTCGGTGGCCCCCGTCACCTCGCGCTGGTGAATGCGGGGGAGCGCGGACGCCCCTGGCCGGTTCCATTCTCCGTCGCACCCGTTCTGGCCGAACGTGGGCGGGCAGTCGTTGTGCTTGCTTCCGGAGATCCGTTCTGGTTCGGCGCGGGCGCCAGCCTTGCCGAGCGGCTCGATCCGGACGAATGGATCGCGCACCCGGCCCCGTCCACATTTTCCCTCGCCGCCAGCAGCCTTGGCTGGAGTCTGGAAAAAACCTCCTGCTTCGGTCTGCACGCCGCTCCGTTCGAACGGCTGCTGCCCGCGTTGAGCGACGGCGCGCGCGCGATCTGCCTTATGCGTGACGGTCCCGCCGTCGTGGCCCTGGCCGGATGGTTGAGCGAACGCGGTTTCGGCGCCTCGACCCTGCACGTCATGGAGGCTCTGGGCGGTCCGCGCGAGCGGGTTCGCAGCGCTCGCGCAGAAAGTTTTTCGTTGGCCGACATCGCCACGCCCGTCGCAGCAGCCATCGAGTTCGCGGGCCGGAGCGGGCTGGCCCGCGCATCAGGGCTACCCGACGAACGCTTCAGCCATGACGGGCAGATCACCAAACGTCCCGTCCGCGCCTTGACCCTTTCGGCCCTCGCCCCACGGCCCGGCGAATTGCTTTGGGATATCGGCGCAGGCTCCGGATCGATTTCCATCGAATGGTGCCTGTCTGGAGGTCGCGCCGTCGCGATAGAGACGCGCGCGGACCGCGCCGCGACAATACGGGCCAATGCGCGCGAGTTCGGGGTTGATCACCTGCTGCACGTAGTGGATGGCGCGGCGCCCGACGCATTTGCGAATCTGCCTGAACCAAACGCCGCGTTCATCGGGGGCGGCGCGGACGAGGTCCTGCTGGCTGCGTTGTGGGAGCGTCTGCCCGCAGGTGCGCGCATCGTCGCAAACGCGGTGACGCTGGAGACGGAAGCCTTGCTGACTCTATGGCATGGGCGCAAGGGCGGCGAATTGCTGCGCATCGAACTGTCCGTCGCGGCGCCGCTCGGGTCGATGCGCGGATGGCGACCGGCAAGGCCCGTGACCCAATGGAGCGTCACGCGATGAGGGTCGCGGGCTTCGGCTTCCGTCGCGCGGCGGAACTGGCGTCACTGCGCGAGGCGCTGGCGGCGGCTGGCGGGGCGGAGGGGCTGGCCGCGCTGGCGACGCTGGTGGAGAAAGCCGACGCACCGGCATTTCTGGCGCTGGCGAAAGAACTGGGCCTTCCGGTCGCCGCCGTATCCGCCGACGCTGCAGCGCGCATCGTCACTCTGACGCGCTCCGAACGGATCATGGCTGATTTCGGGACCGGCAGCATCGCCGAAGCCGTAGCGCTCAGCGCCGCAGGCGCGGGTTCGCGTCTGCTGACCCCGCGCGCCGTATCTTTTGACAGGATGGCGACTGCAGCGATCGCCGAAAAGACCGAGGCGACAGGCCCATGACCGTTCATTTCATCGGTGCCGGACCGGGCGCCGCAGACCTTATCACGCTGCGCGGGCGGGACCTTATCGCCGCCAGCCCGGTTTGCCTCTACGCAGGGTCTCTGGTTCCGACGGCGTTGCTTGATCACTGTCCGCCGGGCGCGCGCATCGTCAACACAGCGCCCCTTTCGCTGGACGAAATCGTCGCCGAGATGGCGGCGGCGCACGCCGCCGGGCAGGACGTCGCACGTCTGCATTCGGGCGATCTGTCGGTCTGGTCTGCCATGGGCGAGCAATTGCGCCGCCTGCGGACGCTGGGCGTGCCGTATGACGTAACGCCGGGCGTGCCGTCCTTCGCAGCAGCAGCAGCAGCGCTTGGCGCCGAACTCACCTTGCCTGGCGTGGCGCAGTCCGTAGTGCTGACCCGGATGTCGGGGCGTGCGACGGCCATGCCTCCGGGCGAAACGTTGTCGGCGTTCGCAGCCACGGGCGCCACGCTGGCGGTTCACCTGTCGGTTCATGTGCTGGATCGCGTCGTCGCCGAATTGCTCCCGCATTACGGCGCGGACTGCCCGGTGGCCGTCGTATGGCGCGCAAGCTGGCCGGATGAACGCATCGTCCGCGCCACTCTGGGCGCGCTGGAGACAGCGCTGGGCGGAGAGTTGGAACGAACGGCGCTGATCCTTGTCGGGCGCGCGATCGGCGCGACGGATTTCGAAGAGAGCCGCCTTTACGCAGGAGATTACGATCGCCGCTTCCGGCCCGTCGGCGCAGCGCCGCGCTTCCCGGAGGGCGAATGAGCACGCCCGGCCTGATCGTCACCGCGCCGTCCTCGGGCGCAGGAAAGACCATGGTGACGCTGGGGCTGCTCGCGGCCCTGAAGGCGCGCGGGGTGGCGGCGCAGCCCTTCAAGAACGGACCGGACTATATCGACCCCGCGTTCCATAGCGCCGCATCGGGGCGCGTGTCAGTCAACCTCGACACATGGGCCATGTCGGCGGAGCGGATTGCGGGTCTGATCAACGGCAGGTCCGACGCTGACCTGATTCTGGCGGAAGGCTCGATGGGGCTGTTCGACGGAGTCGCTTCAGCCGGAGAAGCCGGAAACGGGGCCAGCGCCGACCTCGCCGCCCTTACCGGCTGGCCGTTCTTACTGGTCCTCGACGTGTCCGGACAGGCTCAGTCGGCCGCCGCCGTCGCGCATGGGTTCGCCTCCCTGTCGCCTCGCGTACGCATGGCCGGAGTGATTCTCAACCGGGTGGCCAGCCCGCGCCACGAAACACTGATCCGCGCAGGGATGGAGACCGCCGGGTTGCGCGTGCTCGGCGCCCTGCCCCGGCGGGAGACCGTCGCCCTGCCCGAGCGGCATCTCGGTCTCGTTCAGGCGGAGGAACAGCCGGGACTGGCCGCGTTGCTGGAGGAACTCGGCGCGTTCGTCGCCGAGCATGTCGATCTTGATCGCCTGATGACGCTGGCTGATGGCGCGTTCGGGCGTGGCGCGACGCCGGCCCCGCTGACGCCGCCCGGACAGCGCGTGGCGCTGGCCCGCGACGCAGCTTTTTCGTTCGTCTACCCACATCTTCTGGAGGGGTGGCGCGCGGCCGGTGCGGAGATTCTTCCTTTTTCGCCGCTCGCCGACGAAGCGCCCGCAGAGGGCGCTGACGCCTGCTGGCTGCCCGGCGGCTACCCGGAACTCCACGCGGGAAAACTTGCTGCAGCCCGCAATTTTCGTGACGGACTGCGCCGCTTCGCACAGACCCGCCCCACGCATGGGGAGTGCGGGGGATACATGGCGATGGGCGCTGGAGTGGTCGACGCCGCTGGCGTCCGGCACGAGATGACCAGCTTGCTTGGGCTGGAGACGTCCTTCGCCAAACGGAGAATGCATCTCGGCTATCGTCTGGCCACGCTTCTCTCGCCAATACCGGGCTACGACGCCGGACGGCGGCTGCGCGGGCATGAATTTCATTACGCCACGATCCTCGACCAACCGGACGCCCCGCTTGCGCGAACGGTCAACGCCGACGGCGCCGATCTGCCCGAAACCGGGTCGCGACGCGGGTTCGCCAGCGGCACGTTCTTCCATCTGATCGCGCCTGCTAGCGAAAAGGGCGCAACGTATGAATGAACTCATTCTCGTTGGCATTGGCACGGGAAATCCGGAACACCTGACACTACAGGCCGTGCGTGAACTCAACGCTGCGGACCTGATCCTGATCCCGCGCAAGGGGGAAGACAAGGCCGATCTCGCCGATCTGCGCCGGATGATCTGCGCGCAGGTTCTCACGAACCCTGCAGTCCGCCTCGTCGAATTCGACATGCCGCGACGTGACGCGAGCACCCCGGACTATCGTCAGGGCGTCGATAGTTGGCACAACGCCGTCGCGAACGCGTGGAGCGAAGCTATCGGCGCAAGCCTGCCCGATGGTGGGAAAGTCGCTCTGCTCGTCTGGGGAGATCCTGCGCTGTATGACAGTTCGCTGCGCATCGCAGCCCGCCTGACACCGAAGCCGATCGTGCGCAGCATTCCCGGCATCATGTCCCCAAACATGCTCGCCGCAGCGCATGGCGTCGCCCTGAATGAAATCGGCGCGCCGTTTCTGGTGACGACCGGGCGCCAGCTCCGCGACCATGGCTGGCCGCAGGGCGTCGATACGGTGGTCGTGATGCTGGACGGAGAATGCTCATTCCGACACCTCCCGGCCGATGGGATTGTTGTATACTGGGGCGCGTATGTGGGGATGCCCGAACAGATCGTGCTCACTGGGCCACTTGTGCAAATGGGACCCCGCATCGTCGCCGCCCGCGCCGCCGCACGAGCAAAGCATGGCTGGATCATGGACATCTATTTACTTCGACGTCGGGGAAACGCGGATGCAGGCGGGGCGTGACGTCGTGACGCGAGATACAGTCAGCATCAGGAAGGAATTTTCCAACCAACCTGAAACCCGGGAACAACTTCCTTTTCTTCCTACCCACGGAGGGCAGGTCAAAGCGGTCATGCGTCATTTCCTCGATGCGCCGCGCCCCTTCATCGACCTGTCGACCGGCATCAACCCGAACGCCTATCCTCTGACCATGCCATCACTGGTCAGCCTGACCCGCTTGCCAGAGCAGGACGAAGAGGACGATCTGCGCGTAGCGGCGGCGGCGGCTTATAGCGTCTCCGACCCTGCCCTGGTCGCAAGCGGTCCAGGAAGCCAGAGCCTTATTTCCCTTTTGCCGCGTATTTTGCATGCCAACCGGGCGTGCATTCTTGGGCCGACATATTCAGGTCATGAAACAGCATGGCTACAAGCAGGCATCTCTGTCAGAAAATTTACCGACTTCGGCGACCTTGAATCGCAAGCATCGCAACCCGGCACGGTTTGCGTTGTCTGCAACCCGAACAATCCAGACGGACGCAGTCTTTCGGCGAAAATTCTTGCCGCTCTTGCCGATCGTTGCGCAGCATCTGGAAATTATCTTGTGGTTGACGAAGCGTTCGCCGATTTTGATGGGGAGAGCGTAGCGAGCGCCCTGCCGCATCCCGGCCTGATCGTTCTACGATCATTTGGCAAAACCTATGGTCTGCCCGGCGTGCGTCTCGGGTTTCTTATCTCAGCAGAACCCATAGCACAGCGAGCGCGTGATCTGCTTGGCTCATGGCCTGTCAGCGGCCTCGCCATCGCTGCTGGACGGCAGGCGTTACGAGACACCGCATGGCTGGAGTGCGCGCAACTGACGGCTCGGCGCGCGCGTGCGCGGCTTGATGGAATGCTTCACAATGCTGGCTTCAACAGCAAAGGGGACAGCTGCCTGTTCACGCTGGTGGAAACCGAACACGCCATGAAAGTCTGGCTGCATCTTTGCCGGCAAGGGATCGTGACCAGATTTTTCGTTGGCAGAACTAATTTTTTGCGCGTTGGCCTTCCTGATGGGGAGGCTGCTTGGGCGCGAACAGAATGCGCGCTCCGCCTGTGGCGCGAACAAGCACTTTAAACGAAAATACCTTCCGCATGGGCCGTTTTGGGAAGTCGCATCAGGACGTGGATCAGACTCACCAGCCCCACGCACAATCTTTAGAGCGTATCGTCAGTTAACGGGTTGCGAAGGTCACGTCGGCGGGACTGTTGCGGATAATCGTCTGTTTGTGGAAGCGGTTCTGTATCGTCACCACGCAGGCATCTTCTGACCTGACCTTCCTATCCGCTTTGGCCAATGGAAAGAATGTTCACGGACGACGGCGCCGCTGGCGCGAAAGCAGTGTGATTGAGCGGGCTTTCCGACATCTGGTTACCAAAATCCATGCCATTGTCGATACTACGGAAAAGGTTGTGGCTCTTTCTCTGACGCCTAAAAAAGGGGAGAACATCGTTGAAGCAGAGCATTGCTCGATGAAGTCGATCTCAAGCCCATCACCGCCGACAAGGTTTATGACGCCCCCCTTATCGAAGGCGTCTTCGCCAGACCGCAACAGCTCGGAAGCACAGCGATACGCTACGGCAAGCTTAAGCCAACTTTTCCTCGCAGCAATGCAACTCGTCTCCGCCATCATCGGGATTAACCGACGACGCGTCCTAGCTGTTTAGTCTCGGCATCCGAGTGATGTTGTTCAAATGGAACAACATTTCAATATTCTTGAGTTTTTAAATTACTGGAAGCCAAGTCGATAAGTTGGATTAATCGACGTTTCTACACACTATTTTGTAATATTTAGCTACACTGCACCTACCCCGCATGCCGTCACCGAGCGGCATGCGGGGTTGCCTGACGCTACAGCGCCACTCGAACCTTTTCGTCAAGTTCGCGGGCAACATTTATCAGTTCAGTTCCGTCCGGCCCCCAGAACACATCGAGCGCTCGTTGGAAGGTTTCCGGAGATTCCTGCATCTGACGAATGCGTTTTTGGGAGCCTGCAAGCTTCTTGACGCCTTCGGCACGCTGCGCCTCACCCCACCCTGCACCCCAAAGCTGGATTTTCTCAGGGTAGGAAGCGATGACAGCAGGCATGGGCTCATTGAAGAACTCGTTCAACAGATCGATAACCTTTTGCTGAGTCGGGTGCCAGTTGTTCTTTATCTGTTCGTGCATAAGTTGAGCGAAATGCTGTCCAGTGTCCGGCATAATGTCTGCCGTTTCGGATTTTTTGAACAAATCCTGATATTTATCAAACAAGGCATCCGCCTCAGCCATGGTGTGCGGAATCTCATCCTCAGGCGAACCCACCAAGCGCAAGTAAGCCGCAGATTCGCTGATGTATTGGTCCCGCTCTTCGTCACTTAGGCGAGAGGGGGGGGTATCCCCGTGCCAAGCGAAGTGCTCGTACACCCAAAGCATTCCGACCATCTCGGTGAGCGCTGCCCACATAACCTCTCGGGAGCCGGTCGCGGAAAAACCGCCAAGTCCGGGCTCACCCACATCGATGACGCCACCCTCAACGTGGCTGTGGATTCTGTAGAGATGCTTCCATATGCCCTCGGCCGTCGCGGTGTCGCCAAACCACATGGGAGCGTGTATGCCGGAGTTTCGCTGGAGCCGCTCAAAGTAATCGAAAGCGGTGAGCTTGCCCTGGCGAACTTTTCGTGCGAGCGGATCTTGATCACGCACACCGGCAGTCACCGGTTTGTACATGAGCTGCAGCCCCCATTGCGCAACCGACTGGAAGACGATGTTCGACGGGTGCAAAGCCACCTTCCAGACGATGCTGCCCGGACCGAATAACCCATAGTCGGGCGAGCCGTCCTCTTTCTTGGAACCTCCCGCAGGCACGGGCACTCCGAAGCGACGCCAACGATTAGCGTTGCCCATCAACTTCTCGTCACTCAGCTCGAACTCGTCGCTGATCCTGACCTCTGTCTTCTCAACCATATCGATCTCTTTCGACAAAAAATGCGCCGTGATGGCGGCCATCACGAGCGCAGCAGGTTCGTACGGGCCAGTTGAATTACCTCATCCCCGCGGCCATTCAGGATGGCCTTCAGCATGTAGAGGCTAAAACCTTTGTGCTGCCCGAACTGAATCTTGGGAGACAAAACCAGCTCTTTCGTCGCCGTGAGCACCGCCACAGCGCTGGTCTTGGAAGAGCGACGGCCGCGTTCAATGCGTCATCAAGCTGAACTAAATCAGTGACCTGAAAGATGGCTACTCCGATAGCTACGGCTAACTCCAGCATCAGCGAAAGTTTGTACGACTAAATCGGCTACGGTGAACTCCATGGTGATGCTCCAATAACGGTGAGTCGGTGCTGCTCATGGGGAAAGTATTCAGAGTCGGAAATTTATGTTCCAATGCGGCGATTTCGTCCAAGACGAATAAACGCGATGATTAAGAGGAAATTCCCATAAATGTCGGTTTAAATTCCAAGTCAGGCGACGCGCTCCGAGCCAGATTGTTCGTGATATGTCAGAGCTTAGCCACGAACGACGAACGATCTATCAGGCGCATATTGAATATGCTCGACACCGAGATCAAAATGCGAGCAATAAAAACACGCGCCGGCCACTGGCTATTACCTTGGCGTAGGATGTGTCGTCGGTTAATTTCGACGATAGCGGAGGCGAGTTGAACTACCGCGAGGAAAGTTAACTTCAGCTTGTCGTGATGTATCGCTACGCCTTTGAACTGCTGCGGTCTGGCGAAGGCGCGCTCGATAAGCAGGGTCATAAGCCTTGTCGACGATGATGGCCTTGGGATGGACTTCATCCAGCAATGCTCTGCTTCAGTGGCGCCTGCCCGTTGCCCGGCCGCCGGAGAAAGAGCCTCAGCCTTACCCGCGGCATCGAAAATGGTATGGATTTTGGTGGTCAGTCCGCCACGGGGTTATTCGATGACCTGATCTGCGCCTCTTTCTTACAGGCGCCCGCGCTGTGTCAGTGAACTCGGACAATCGTACTGCCGATCATCATATGCGCATCGTTGTGATCGGTGGCCAGACGCCGGGAAACCCGCTCAATGACGCCGCTTTCGCTCCAGCGCCGTAATCGTCTGTGAACACTCCCCCAATCGCCAAAGCGGACAGGGTGGTCACGTCACGGAATGCCACTACGGTAATGATACAGGGCCGCTTCCACATACAGGCGATTATCCTCAGCGGTCCCGCCAGCGTGACCTTCGCGGCCCAAGAGAATATCTTTCATCCGCTCCCACTGACCATCGCTTAGACCACACTGACCCATCTATGTATCCCCAGAAAAACCGGGCAAGAACATCCTAAAGCGCGTCAATGTACAAGGTCAGTTTCGCTACAAGCTAACTGGCGGCACACTCTAAGAGACTGTTTTTCCCGTCTATCCTGCTCGCCCGCATGACGCCTCCACTCCGCCATCGCGAGGCACGCACCGAGGAGCCTCACTCACGCAGGGCGCTTTTCTGAGCATGTCCGTGTCCCGCCCTTCCCGCCCGCAACGCGCGGACGGGCTGTCAAAAAACTTATTGCGCAGCGCGGGTGTTGACGCCCAGACGAAAACCTTCCTGCTTCAGCGCCTTGATCGCAGCTTCCGAATATTTTCCAACAAGCGGAGTGACGTTCGCCGGTGCGCACCAAAAGCCAAGACCCACAGAGATATTGGCTGGTTGCGGCAGGAAAGATACCGCAGGCGCCGGTGAATCCAGAACAAGCGCATCCCCCTGCAGCAGAGCGAGCAGCGTGGCCCGCGCCTTATCGGTGTCATCGGCATAGTCGATCAGCAGGGAGACCGTCGCGAGCACCTTGTCTTCTTGTGAAGTATTCACCACCACATTGTTCGATAAAGCGCCGTTCGGCACATAGATGATCTCGTTGCTGGCGCTACGCAGCACGGTACGAAACATTTCGATCGAGACCACCACGCCAGAGCTGCCGCCCGAATTAATGGTGTCTCCCACCTTGAAGGGCCGGAAGAGAAGTATCAGGACGCCACCTGCGAAATTCGCAAGACTTCCCTGCAACGCCATGCCGACGGCCAGACCGGCTGCGCCGAGCACAGCGACAAATGAGGTCGTGGCGATGCCCACCATCGAGGCGACGCTGATCAACAGCAGCGCCTTCAGGAACAGACTGACGACGCTGAGCAGGAACCCGCGCAGGGTCGGCTCTATATGACTTGCCGCCATCATCCGCCCCATCGCGCGGGTCACCATATTTATGATGGTCCAGCCGACAAGAAACACGATAACCGCGAGCACAACCTGCCCGGCATATCCCAGAACCGTGGGCAGCCAGCCGTTGAGTTGCGTCCACAGCGAATTAACCTGATGTTCCATAAATACTCCCGTCACCTGTTGCCGTTATTGGATTCAATCATCTTCAATATTATGCCCGGCCAAGGAAAGCATGGCAATTTCACGGCCAGAGGCTGCTTTGACGCGCAAAACGGAGCGGGGCGCTTTGCCGCTGCAACCCTATTGGCCGTCGAAAATTCGTGCGAAACAGCATACGCCTCAGCCTTCCTCCCACTGCTCGTAACCACATCGGTCTGATCACGAATGTCGCCCACGGACCGCTACGCCAAAGGAAACGCAGAATTATAAATCAATTTGAAAATTGTACGGCGAAGGCGTGACGAAATGAAAATATTTATGCTTACGTCCAGTATTGCCGACGACGTAAAAATGGGCTGCATTCCGGCACGGGGCGTACCCCCTACCCTCGCCTCGGGCACGCGTGCGTGGTTACGCCGCGTCCCCGGCGACAGCGTAATATTCGCCGGTCGCGACATGAATTTGATCGACTCATTCCCCCCAACCCGCCAGATTTTCAGTGAATCGGCGTTGTCCGACCGGGATCATGGCCAGTGGCACGGGCGAAATTTACGGGACCTCCCCTCCGACGATCTGTCACGGTGGATAGCCGACCCGGATTTCGCCCCGCCAGAAGGAGAAACCGCCCGCGGCGCTTTCATGCGCGCCGCAGCGTGGCTGGACGAAGCGCCTCATACGGGCGTGGATGTTGTCGTTGTGGCGCAACCATCGGTTGTGAGAACTTTGTTGATCCACGCTCTCGGCGGCGGCGTGGAGATGGCGGCGCGCCTCGATATTCCTCCGTCGAGCCTTAGCGTCATGACCCGCCACACACATTGGCGGGTCGCAAGCATGGGCACGCTTCTGGATTGAGGCCTGGCGCTCCCGGGGATCAACCCGCCAGACGCCGACCGCCCTCTTTCGGAGCAAGCACGGCGGCGGCGAGAGGCCCGAAGATCAACCCGAGCGCCCCCCACAGGACGATCTGCATGCCGATGGCGGCCTCCCTAAACCGCCACAGCACAACGGCGGGAAAATTAGCCGGCACTTCGTTGATGTCTGGCGCAGTCGCCTGCACGAGCGCCGTCAGAACTACGAACAGCCCGACGCCGCACAACGTCGCGTTCCATGCGCCAAGCCGCAGAGCCAGACGCCGCCCTACAAGGATGGCGATCGCCATCACGCACACGGACAGAGCGATCACCTCGAAATAGGTCGCGGTTCGCAGTTGTATCGTGTCAGGATGTCCAATGCCCGGGGGGTTAGGCGGATATTTCAGCCCGGGGATCAGCACGAACGTGAGAAAACCCGCCCCGGCAAGCAGCAGGGCGAGTGCGCGCGGCGATATCCGTCCCATCCGCCCATAGGCGAACGCGAAGACGACGGCGTAAATCCCGCCATAAGCAGCGCCATACATCAGCGAAGCGACAAGCAGCCCGAACGACGCCTGCACCGCGCGGCTGACGAGTTCCGGCTCCGGCGCCATGCCGGCAGCCGCGTCCTGCGCGGCTTCGAACGCTATGGCCAGATTGACCTGAGGCTCGCCGAAAATCCGGGCGAACAGGAAAGCAAGGCAAGCGGCGATAACGCCCGCAACCATGCCGCGGGCGAGAAGACGACCAGCCATGAGACACGACCCGCCGTCAGTGGCAGGGGAAGCCCAGAAGGTGACGTCCGTCATGAACGAACTCATGCACTGCATGACCGGAAATCAGCGACGTCGCGCCCTGCTCCGCGCCCACGAAATAGAGCAGCGCGAGAGCGAGAACCACGCCGAACGCAGCCCACGGCAAGACGGCGCGGACCGGGATAGCGGCGGGCGCCGGAGCGAAACCGGGAATGGACGAGGAAAGACTGTGGCTCATGACCTGCTCCGCTCGGAAAGGCGCGTTCCGTGTTGGGACGATAAAAAAGTGACAGAGGGTCCGGCTTCCGCCGCCGATGATGTGGCGGCGGTTACAGTGGCGCGACCGCGTCGGATTTTCACCGACTTCCCCTGATGCATGTCCGCACATTTAATCGCCCCCCCTTCCCTGTCAACAATTACGCGCATCGAACTGGCAGCGCTTTCGTATTGCTGGCGAGGCCTGACCCTGCCTATAGACACGCTGTCGATGGTTCCGCGCGAGCGGATGAAAAGGGAACGCCGTGCGCCTTTGCAGACTACGATCCGCAGGCAAGTCGGCGACTGCCCCCGCAACTGTTGGCGGAGAGACGCCGTTCATGTCGCCCTTTCGGGGACGAGCCACTGGTCCTGCCGGGCCGGGAAGGTCGAACGGACGTCTATGACCCGCGAGTCAGGAGACCTGCCATCGTCGCGATCAACCGAAAGCCGGTCGGGGTTGGCCAGCGTATCGAAAGACAGACGATGACGTCGACATCTCCGCGCCTGACGCGCCCCAGGCTTCTCCGCTACCGGACGGAGCCATAGCCGCGCTCTTCCGATCACGTTGAGCCGCAGCAAGCCGCCCGCAGACTAGGCACGTCGTTTGTTCCTCCGCTCCCCGGCGAGGCTGGACAATCATCCCGGCCGCCGGACGCTGACAGGGTGAACGGTCGTCGCGCGCCGAACGGCGCTGCCGCATGCACTTCATCGACTTTTCCCGCCCGGCTCCGCAAAGCGCCGACTTAACGGCGCCGCACGTCCGCCGAGGACGACGTCCGGGCGGGAGAAGATTCGCGGAAACCATGTTTCCGCGTCGTCAGGACTTCCATGCCCCCCAACACCCCGCCGCGAATTTCACTCGGCCGCATACGCCACTCATCCTCGCCACGACGTCTGCCCGTCGCCGCTGCGGCGATCGTCACGTCGTTCGCCGCGCCCTCATTTTCCGCCTCAGCCGCGTCACCAGCGTCGCAGGACAGCGACAGAAAGGCGGCGCACGCAAAAACCCGGCATGATGACGAGGCCGTTTCCGCGAAAATCTCCGGCGACGCGCAATCCCCGGCACAGTCGGCAACAGGGAGTCATGCGGAGAGCATTCAGGTCACGGCGTCTCGACGCGACCTTCTCGGACGAGCCGGGACCGCAAGCGAAGGATCGTTGACCTCCAAGGAATTGCACCTGCGCCCGATCTATCGCGTGGGACAGATTCTGGAGGCCATTCCTGGCCTCGTCGTCACCAGCCACTCCGGCGAGGGCAAGGCGAACCAGTTTTTGCTGCGCGGGTTCAACCTCGACCATGGAACCGATCTGGCGAGTTTCGTCGACGACATCCCCATTAACGGCGCGACCAACGCGCACGGGCAGGGATATACCGATCTTAACTTCCTGATGCCGGAACTGTTGGAAAGCGTCGACTACACCAAAGGACCTTTTCACGCCGCGATCGGCGATTTCGGCGTGGCGGGGTCGGACCACATGCGTCTGGCAGGGGATATCCCCCGCCAGATATCCCTCAGCGCCGGAACGCTTGGCGATTATCGGGCCTATATCGGCGGCACGGCGCACATGCACAACGGCGACCGCTGGCTCGGCGCGTTCGCCGTCTCGCATTCCGACGGTCCCTGGCGCTACCCGGACAATGCGCGCAGCATCAAGGCGACCTCGCGCTACACGCACGGAGACGCCTCAAACGGCTTCGATGCGACCGCAATGTTTTATCGTGGGCAATGGCGGGCTACCAATGATCAGCCACTGGAGGCCATGCAGGACGGAATGATCGGCAAATATGGTTCGCTGGACCCGACCGATGGCGGTTTCTCCGAACGCTACAGCCTGTCCGGGCACTACCGCTTGTCCGCGTCGAACTGGCGGTGGGTCACGAGCGCCTTCGTCTCGCACGACAGGTTAACGTTATGGAACGACTTCACCCATTATCTCGACGATCCGGTCAACGGCGACCAGCATTCGCAGGACGAAACGCGCACGACCCTTGGCGGGACCAGCACTTATTCAAGGCATGACGTCATCGGCGGCTTCCGCACGGAAACGCAGTTTGGCGTACAGGGACGATACGACATTCTCTATGTCGATCGCCGACACACGCATGATCGCGTCACGCTGAAGGACTGTCCCGGCAGTCTGGACGATTCCGACGACTATCGTTGCAACGCAGACAATATCAACATCGGTTCGGCTGCAGTCTTCGTTCAGAACACCACGCACTGGCTGCCTTGGTTTCGCAGTGTCGTCGGTCTGCGCGAGGATTATCAGGCCGGGTCGGACGACAATCTTGTCGACGGGAGCCACACCCGGCGGCGCCAGTTTCTCTTTCAACCGAAAGGCAGCCTGATTTTCGGCCCGTGGAGAAAGACCGAACTCTACCTCAGCGCCGGACGCGGTTATCACTCCAACGACTTTCGCTCCGTCGTCGGATCTTACTCTGTAGGAAAATTTGCGACCGGATCTGTCCATGTCCCTATCATGACCGCAGCGACCAGCGGAGAAATCGGCGTCAGGACCACGCTGGCGCCGCATCTCAACGTGCAGGCGGCGGCGTTTATCATCGATTTTGATTCAGAACTGACATATGACGGAGACGCTGGCGTCAACTCGCCTGGCCCGGCAAGTCGGCGTCAGGGCGTGGAACTTTCCGCCCAGTATAATCCCTGGAACTGGCTTGAGTTCAACACCGACCTGTCTTTCGCGAAAGCGCGCTATCGCACGCACGATCCGGCTGAATACGGCATCCCCGGCTTGTATGTGACGAACGCTCCCGATTTCGTCTGGTCGTTCGGAGCCATCGTCGACACCCATGGCCCCTGGTATGGTGGGCTGCAGGTCCGCTGGCTCGGCGGATACACCCTGATTGAGGACGACTCGCTGCGTTCCAAAGGATATCAGGAAGTAAACATGAACGTCGGGTATCGCTTTACGCGGTATTTCAACGCTGAACTCAGCATCTTCAACATGTTCAATAACCACGGATACGCGGCGCAATACGCCTACGACTATCGGCTCACGCCAACCTCATCGGAGTCGACCGGAGCCACCGGGCATGCGATCGAACCTATCTCCGCTCGGCTGACAGTGACTACAAAGTTCTGATCTGCGGATTAACGAAAAGCGTCCCGCTGCTCCGGTTCCGCGGCGGGCGCGCGATCCGGAGCAGCCGTAACGTTACAGGCTGAGATTGGCCTTGAGGTAATAGAACCCGCCATTCATGCCAAGTTGCGACGTGCTCATGTAGTACTGCGGAACGCCGAGGTAGCGGTTGCCGTCCGGCACCCGAGAAGGTCGCGCGTCGAACAGATTGTTCGCCCCCAGAGTGAAGGCAAGTTTCGGCGTGACGCGGTAAGTAATTTCGAGATTCGTGACGAATTTCGGCGTGTTGTGGAATTGCAGGAAATTATAGGCGTTCGCGACGCTGCTATTCGTCGCGCCGGAATAGACGCTGAGTTCGGACGTCGTCTGTCCCCAACGTATTTCATGCACGCCGACGGACCACTTTCCGTCCGCGCTCGTGAAACGGCCGCCCCAGATCATCTTGCTTCGCGGGTAGGCTGTCGTGATGTAGGCGACGCTCTGCGCCGTCAGCAACGGTTGGCCGGACGCGGACACGCCCTCATGCGTCAGGCGCGTACGGTTGAGATTGATCGTCACATCCCAGTCGATGCGTCCAACGTCGCCTAGCCTGCTCATATAGGTGGCGGTGAGATCCAGCCCCTGCGTACGGGTGCTGGCCACGTTGGCGAACCAGTGCGTGGACAGCGCATTGCCCCATGTCGACGCGGCGTCCGGCAGAGTGAAGCCGTTCATCTCCAGAGCCTGCAGCGCCTGCGTACCGTAGACGTTGCCGCCCGGCAAAATCTGGTCGCGCAGGTTGATCTGATAAACGTCGACAGTCAGGTGCAGGTTCTTCGCAGGCGTGATGACCACGCCGCCTGACGCGTTCGTAGAGCGCTCGGGCTTCAGGCGCGACGCCCCGTTGGCCAGCGCTCCCGGCGAGCTTGCGCCGATGATGCCGTTCGCCGCCGTCGGAGATAAAGAAACCGCGCTGTAATATTCCTGCGCCAGAGTCGGCGCATGGAAGCCGTTCGAGATCGTGGCGCGGAAACCCAGCCACGGCGTCGGGTCGTATCGCAGGGCCGCCTTTCCCGTCTCGGTGTCGCCGACATCGGTGTAGTGTTCGTAGCGACCGGCGAGATCGAGCTGGATATTGCGCGTCAGATGCGTGGCGACGTCGAGGTAGCCGCCAACCACGTCGCGGTTGTAATGCCCCGCATTGCCCGCGACCGTTCCTGCCAGCGCATCGGAACCACTGCCATAGGTCGAATCCGGAGACCCCGTTCCGATCGCATAGCTTTCATAGCGATAGGTCGCTCCACCCGCGACGTTGATCGCGTGCGGCCAGAAGCGTGTGCGCAATGACTTCGAAATATCGAACGTGTTGCTCCACATCTCATTGGTGAAGCCCTGAACGTCGAAATTCCGGGGCGTGCGGCCCGTAGCCGTCGACAGCGACAGGTTGACTGAATTATTCAGGCCGACATCATCGTAGTCACGGCCATAAACCGACGACAGATCCCAATGCCACTTGTCGATCTCGCCGCGCAGTCCGGCAGTAATTTCCCAATCGTTCTCATCGAGAGTTTCTATCGGCGAATATCCATCCGGATAGATCGCCGCATACGCCGGGTATTTCGCAAGAGATGACGCCGTCCGGTAATTCTGGAACGATTCCGCATGGCGATGGGCGTAGGTCGCGACGACATACGCCTCGAGATCGTCAAGGATGTGGTAGCCCGCATTGACCGCCACGCTCTCGCGCGTCTGCTCCGGCTGACCGAGAATCTTGTTGATCTTCGTGCCTGTACGAAGATCCGGCGCGCTGCGATACGTGTGGTCCTGGTGATCGAAGTCGCCGCTGATATGAATATAACCCCGGTCCGTCAGCTTGGCGCCGCCGTCGAGGTAGAGTCCCTGTTCGAAGCCATCCTTGGCTGCAGTGATGCCGGTGATGGATTGCGCGTGGAAACCGTGATCCTGCTTTTTGAGGATGATATTGACCACGCCCGCGACCGCGTCCGACCCGTACTGCGCCGATGCGCCGTCACGCAGGATTTCAACATGGTCGATCGCCGCCAGTGGAATCATGTCGACGTCGACCGGCGTGCTTCCCTGCTGCGGACCGGCGTTGGCATAGATATTCGCTGTGGTGTGGCGGCGTTTTCCGTCAACAAGAACCAGCGTCTCGTTGGGACTCAGGCCCCGCAGGCTGAACGCTGACGTCAGCGCGCCGGTGTCGAAGCCGCCTGTCGGCATGGTAAGCGACGGCAGCAACTGCGTCAGCGCATCGCGCAATGTCGGCATGCCTGTTTCCGACAACTGCTTCGCGGACACGACGTCGATCGGGGAAATGCTGTCTCGCGCCTTCTTGCCCGTCTCCCGCGTGCCGGTGACGATCACGGTTTCAGTCCCCTCCGCCTCGCGCGCGGCAGGAACCGGAGGCGTCGACGGCAGCGCGACGGAACGCCCCAGCACTGGGGCGGCGGACGTACGCGCCGCATGAGCCACAGCCGGGCGTGTATAGGCGTGGGGCTTGACGCTCGCCTTGCGAGTAGTCGTTGCGCTACCGGAAGACTGATGAGAGACAAGACAGACTACAGATGTAGTACCGAGCAACGTCACCCGAAGTACAGAACGCAATGAAAAGCTCACAGAACGTTTCGAACCCACAATAAATCCTCACACTATTCGACCAAATCAGGGTCAGGCACTCTTCATAGACCTGATTGAGAGGATTTTTCACGATGCGATACGCCGCAGATACGCATTGCCTATCGTGTGTATCCGAAAAGACATAAATTAAACTATACTTAATAGTGAATTATTCAGACGAGCCGCACGAAACCGCCAAGTGGCTTCAGGCGCCCCGCTCGGGCTTGCCACCCGCCAACCATGACGCCTGTCCGTTCCGTTGCCCGCCACCCAGCAACAAGGAACAAAGCCCAACGATCTGCAACGGCATGCCCGCCAGCAGCATGACGAAGCCCGCCCATCTCTGGTCTTGCAACGGCGTCAGATCCCAACGGCACAAAACGTCGAGATAAGGCGCATAAAGCACATGGGAGGAGACCATCCAGATCACCGCGATGACGGTCATCGGCAGAGATCCGACCAGCACCAGAACCCCGACCAGAAAATCGCTCTTCAACACCCGGACGCCGGGTAAAATCTGCGCCCAGAACAACAGTCCCGCGAACAGGCCCAGCAACGCCAGGGGCGCGCTGAACAGGGCGTTGGCAAGAGATCTGTCGAGCACTGACGGCAGTCCGGTCGCGACGCCCAGCCCGGCGAACAGCACCAGCGCCACCATCGGATCGCGCAGCCACCCGCCCTTGCTCGGCATGAAGCCACCCGCTGGCATCGCCAGAAGCAGAAACGGCGGAACCACCTGTCCCATGACCATCAGGCCCGCCGTATATTGCGTCATCGACGCCAGAGGATCGTGCAGCCCCCATTCAGCCGCAATCCAGAGCCCGCACCCGAGGGCGCCTGCGACGCTACGCGCCAGACCGCGCCTGCGCGAGCGTCCCGCCCACAGCACGGCGCAGGCCGCCATGATCGCGGCCGCCGTCCAGACAAGAGCGACCCCGGTCGTCCATTCCCTCATCCCGCCCTCAAGGCCGCCCTGATGTCCGACGCCATGCCTGCCGGGTCGTTGAGTTGCGTCATCCCGTAGCGCGCAACAGCCCGACCAGCCGGACCGACAAGGGTGAGGACGGATGTATGGTCGATCCGTCCGGCGCCACCAGAAGCCGACCAGGCGATCCCCCAGGCCTTCGCCGTCTGCGCAACAGCGCCGGGCTCGCCCGTCACGCCGATGGGCGTCGGATCAAAGTTGGAGAGGAACTCATGCAGTTCGCGCGGCGTGTCGTGCTTGGGATCAAGCGTCACGAAAACGACCCGAACCTTGTCCGCATCTGCGCCGAGTTGAGAGAACACCGGTTTCAATGAGTCCAGAACCATCGGGCACACATCAGGGCAACGGACATATCCGAAATAGACCAGCGCCGCACGGCCATGAAGGGAAGCAAGACTGAAGCTGCGTCCCTTATCGTCCACCAGCGACAGGGCAGGAGCCGCATCTCCTGCGAGCGGCGACCCTGAAAAACGCCCGAACCCGCCGCCGAGCCCGGCGTAAGCCGCCAGTCCGGCGAGGGCGAGCGCACCGACGCAAAACCCCCGAAATACCGATCGGCGGAAGCGGGGCGCGTCCGCCGAGCCGCTCACCAGAGAACCCATCCGGGGGAATGGGTGACATTATGCAGGAACGGCCAGAGGATCGGAACGTAAGCCGCGACCGTCGCGACGGCGGTAAGGCCGACGAGCGCCCACACATGCTCAAGGCGGTTGGCGAGAACCGACGCGCCATGCCCCGTCGCCACAGGAATGGCGACGCCGGTTTCGTGGCTCACCGGTCCGCTCAGGGCCTGCGCAAACGGAACGGCCGGACGATCGGCGCGACGCCCGAACAGCAGCGTCCCGAAAAACACAAGGAAAAAGCTGTAGGTAGCGACCCACAGGATCACGCCACCCACTGCGATCAGCGTCGTCGGCGTCGCCGCGACGCCATAGAGAGCGTGATAGGTGTCGTGCGGTAGCGCCGAAACCCAGGCGCGGCGCGGCAGGCCATACAGGCCGGCCCACTGCATGCCGATCGCGAAAATCGACATGCCGACAAACCACGTCCACACTGAGAAAAGGGCGATGCGTCGGCTGATCAGCTTTCGTCCTGTCAGATGCGGAATCATCCAGAACGCCAGCCCCATGAACGTCATTGCGGTCACGCTGCCGACCGTCACATGGAAATGTCCCGGCACAAACGTCGTGTTGTGAACGATCGCGTCCAGCTCCCAGCTTCCGTTGACGATACCGGTGGCGCCGCCAAGGATGAAGGTCAGCGCGCCGAGGACCTGCGCCGCCACACTCGGATCGCTCCAGGGCAGAGCGCGGAACCAGCCAACCAGCCCCGAACCGCCGCGCATGCGCCCGGCGTATTCAAGACTCAGCCCGAGAGTGAACGCCGTGATGATGCTGGGTATGGCCACCGACATGGTCAGCACAACAAGAATCGCCCGCCAGATCTGGGAGAATCCGGGATCTGAGAATTGATGGTGCGAACCGACCGGCAGCGAAAAGATCAGCAGCAGCGCAAACGTCATCCGCGCCATCGGGTCGGACGCCAGCTTACCGCCCGCTTGCCGCGACAGCAGGCCATACCAGGAGATATAAGCAGGCATCAGCCAGAAATAGACGATCGGATGGCCGGTCAGCCAGAACAGCGTGCGGTTGATCATCGGGTCGATCGTCCCGATCAAACCGAGCGACCACGGGTCAAGTTGCAGGATAAGTTCAGACAACGCCCCGACGCCCGCCAGCGCCCACATCAGCATGGTGACGAGGCTCATATACGTCACCAGCGGCGTGACGCAGCCCGGATGCGCGCGCTTCCACGCGGCCCGCATCTTCAGCAGGACCGGCAGCGGCTGCACGCTGCCCAGAGTCAGGATCGTCATTCCGAGATAGAAGAACGGGCTGCCTTTCAAGGGGGGATAGAACGTCCACAGGACGCTCGATGAATTGTCGAACATCGCGTAGATCAGGCTGAGCGCCCCAACCGCCATCAGGCCGAAACACGCGCCCCACAGCGCCATACTTGGGCGCTGTCCCAATTCCCGGGCGGGCAGGTAAACCAGAAGGCCACATGTCACAAAAAACGTGAAGACGTAGCCGTTCAGAACCCCATGAACCGTCAAACCCTGATAATAGGTATGAAAGATCGAGCGAAGGGCTGGATAGGCGTTCACGCCGTCATAGTTCAAGGCCTGCAGCGGGCCGATCGACGCGCCGATCAGCAGCGCGCAAAACCCCGCGATCAGGAAAAGCAGCATCATACGCCGCTCGGGGCGCCAGCCCTCGTCGGTTTCCACAGGATAGACCACGGGACCCGGAGTAAAAGCGCGTCCGCTCATTCCGCCGCCCTCGCGTCAACGATGACCTGCCCGATCATGGCGTGATGCATCATGCCGCAGTATTCGTTACAGATGATGCGGAACACGCCCGTCCGATGGAACGTATATTTCACTGTGCCGACGACGCCCGGAACAGCAGTCAGATTGACCGGCGTGCCCTGAATTTCAAAACCATGCAGCACGTCGGAACTGGTGACGTAGAACGTGACCTCCGCGCCTTCCGGAACGTGAATAACGCCCGGCGTCCAGCGCCACGCCTTGCCGGTGATGTGCACCGCGTAGCTGTTCGGGCCCGTCTTGACGACCCTGCCTGTATCAGCAGCGGCGACTTCACGTTCCGCCGCCGTCGGATCGGAATGAAATGACTGCGTCGTGGTGACGAGTCCGAAATCATGCACGACGTAAAACATCGTCGCGACGGTCAGCAGCGCCATCATCACGATCACACAGACGATGAACGCCCGCTCGTGACGTTCGGCCGAAGCGTGGAAGGCTTCATCGAACGGGGTCATCCCGGAATCTCCACTCATGATTTTTGCCCCACCCTACGCCCGGTGCAGGAAGATCAACGAAACCAGCACCCAGATAACCAGAATGCTGCTCAACACGACGCCAGCGACCACCCATGCGCCGACAGGACGCACCGCTTCCGGGCTCCAGTCCTGCGGGATGATCTGCGTCTCAGCGGAAGAGTGTTCCTGCATGGCCTCAACCTGTTCTTCGGGACCGCCTTTCGGCGTGATATCGACTGTCATTTCGCGACGCCCGGCGATTGCGGCAGCGTGTAAATGTAGGCGGCGAGCGCCTGTATCTCCTCGTCCGTCAAGCCGTGAACTTCCGACATCATCATCTTGCCCATCGGATCGCGGTCCTTTCCGGCCTTCCAGCCTGAAAGCTGCTGAACGACATAGGATGGCGACTGCCCGGCGATCGCCGGAAACATGGCGCCAAGCCCCTGCCCTGCCGGACCGTGGCAACCGGCGCACGGCATGACGTGCGCCGACATATTGCCTTTCTTGTAAAGATCATTTCCGTGCGCGATCTGCTCGGCGGACGTCGCGATCCGGGGCGCCTCCACCGCCGGAGCCTGCGCAGCGTAATAGGCCGCCACGTCATCGATTTGCTTTGGCGACAGCTGTTTCGCGTATTGCGTCATCCACGCACTGGGCCTCTGGCCTGATGCGAAGAACGTCAACTGCTGCTTGATGTAAGACGCCGCCACGCCGCCAATGCGTGGGATGGCAGCCTCGGCCTGCCCGGCCCCGCTCTCCAGATGACATGCCGCGCAGGCGGCGTGGCCCGCCAGCACGCCCTGCGTCGCTATCGCGCGTCCGGCCTCCACGTCCTGAGCCTCCGCGCGCGCAGACACACCTGCAGTGACCGCCATGGCGAGGCCCAGAGAAAATACAAGTCCGACGAGAGGACGTCCGCGACCGCGACCCTCGACGCGCAAACCAAACATACAGGTCTCCTGACAGGTCTTCCGGCGGCTGGCGCTCTTTGCGTTCTTCATTCTGCGCCGCCACTGAAGCTTTACGTCACCTTTCCGCCCTGTCACCGCGTCAGATCACGCTGACGCAGCCTACCTGTCGCAGAATCGCGACATCGGGAGCGAACACTCGCCGCATCATCGGGCAAAAAAGGGGTAAAAACAAGGTTATGGAACCAATCCGAAACGACCGAAACGGCTCAGCCCTGACCCACGTAGAAGCTTAAAAGAAGCGTTTGCCGCGCCGCAGAATGATTATGCCCGACAACTCCATCGCGTCACACGGCAAACCGTCGCAGATTTGCGACATATCGGCGCGCGTTCGAATTCCGGCGTGGTGACATATTCGTAACGTCACGGCACAGACAATCGGACGTGACAAGCAAAACAACGAAAATCCGTCACGCCTAGTCAACAGATTCCAGGAACGCCTGATCGCTCTCGCCGCTCCGCCCATGGCCATCGCTCCGGTACAGCGAGCCCCGGACACACGACGGAACGCCGCGATCGATCTCTCGTTCTAACTCATGGTTTCACTTACGAAACTTCCTCTCGGGAGATTTTGGAATGAAGGTCGCTCTTCGTAACGCCGCCGCGACAAGATCACGAAAGTCCATTCCGTCGCTGGCCCTCGGGGCCGCGCTGGCGTGCGCCACAGCGCTGTCCATCCCTTCGCACGCCAAGGCGGACGGAGACGCGGGACCCTATTCGCCCGTCACCACCAGCCGCCTCGCCAATGCGTCGAAGGACAATGGCTGGCTGATGTACCGCCGCGACTACACCAGCTCGGGCTATGCACCCTTCACCGACATCAATACCGGCAATGTCGCGCAACTGAAGCCCGTCTGGGACTACGAAACCGGGATCAAAACCGGACACGAAGCCCCGCCGATCATCAACGGCGACTATATGTTCGTCAGCACGCCCAAAAACCACCTGCTGGCTTTTCAGGCAAGCACCGGCAAGCTCCTGTGGAAATATGAGCGCGACCTCTCCGAAGTCGGGTTGAAGACGATCTGCTGCGACGTGGTGAACCGCGGCGTGGCGCTGTACGGCGATAACGTCTACATGGCCACGCTCGACAACCATGTGCTCGCGCTCGACGCCAAGACGGGGAAAATCGTCTGGGACGTTCAGCTTGAACCCGCCGATCTCGGCTACGCCATGACCCTCGCCCCGCTGGTGGTGAAGGGCAAGATCATGGTCGGCATCTCCGGCGGCGAATATGGCGGGCGCGGATTTATCGCGGCGCTCGACGCCAAGACCGGCAAGCAGGACTGGAAGACCTTCACTGTTCCGGAACCCGGCCAGCCCGGCGGCGACACCTGGCCGAAGGGCGCCTATACGACTGGCGGCGGCGCGACCTGGCTGACCGGCAGCTACGACGCCCAGACAGACTCCCTGATCTGGGGCGTCGGCAACCCGGGTCCGTGGCTCGCCACCTTGCGGCCGGGCGACAACCTCTATACCGACAGCGTCATCGCGCTGAACCCGGATAATGGCCATATCAAATGGCATTATCAGTACACGCCGCATGACACATGGGATTACGACGGCACCAACGAACCCGTTCTCGTCGACCTGACCTATGAAGGAAAGCCCTACAAGGCCCTTGTCAGCGCAAGCCGTAACGGCTGGTTCTACGCCATCGACCGTCAAAACGGAAAATTCATCTACGCAGAAAAATTCGCGCATGCGACTTCTGTTTCCGGATTCAAGGACGGCGTGGCGATCACCGATCCCGCGATGCGACCGGATATCGGCAAGGAAGTGTTCACCTGCCCAAGCTTCCTTGGCGGCAAGAACTGGTGGCCGATCGCGGTCGACCCGCAGAACCATCTGGCTTTCGTTCCAACCCTGCACACCTGCATGAAGATGAAGGGCAACCCGGTCTCTTATAAGGCTGGGCTGCCGTTCCTCGGCGAAAGCTTCAACGTCATGCACGATCCCGAGAATCCCGATCACTGGGGTTCGGTGCAGGCGATCGACCTGAACACTGGCAAGCGGGCCTGGTCGTTCGAATCCACCCTGCCCTGGAACGGCGGCATGCTCGCAACGGCGGGTGGGCTGGTGTTCTCCGGTAGCGCGGACGGCTATCTCTACGCTTTCGACGCCAAAACCGGCGACGTAAAATGGAAGAGTCCGAAAATGTCATCCGGCGTGATCGGCGTGCCTGCGACATGGAAGGTGGGCGACAAGCAGTACGTAGCCGTTTACGCGGGCTGGGGCGGCGGCGTGCCGATCTGGGGCGGCGATATGGCGAAGGACAAGGCGGTCCGCTCGATCCCGCTCGGCGGTCATCTCTACGTGTTCGGCCTCTAAGGAGTTGATTTCATGAATGCATTCAAAATCGCCGCCCTCGCCGCAACCCGCCTGACCTGCGTCGCCGCTCTCGGTATGGCCGCGGCCCCTCCGCACGCTGCGAACGCCGCCATTTCGGTATGTATCGACAAGTCCAGCCCGGCTCAGGCCATGGACCATCGCGTCATTGACGCGGTGGCCCAGGAGCAACACACGTCCGCGACTGTCGTGCCCTTCGACGGCAACGCCGGGGGCGACGATGACGGTTTCGACGTCAAAGAGTTTAAGAAACTTGCCTCGTCTCGTTGCGAACTCGTTCTCGGCTTCCCGGTCGAGGCGTCAAGCGGAGAGACGCCGGAAGGCACAAAGGCGACGACGCCTTACGGAGAAACCGGCTTCGTCCTTCTGACGCCGCGCCAGCACGACGCCAGCACGTTAGACAAGCTTCCGGCGGGCACCACGGTCGCCGTCACCTATCTGACACCGCCCAACCTGTATTTCGCAAAACACCCGAATATTCAGGCCGACATTCGCCCGGACGATGAACACACGCTTGCATCGCTTTTCCAGCACAAGGTGCAGGCGGCCATGATCTGGCGCGCAAGTGCGGTGTCCGCTCTTGCGGACAAGAATCACGCGCGGGATTACTGCATGCACGCGCTGAGCGAACCGTACTCCCGCTGGAACGTCGTCGCACTGTATGCGCCGCAGAACGAGCGCGCGGCTGCAGCGTTCATGAAAAGCGTCGCAGATCTCCAGAATGACGGGAAACTGGCCTCCCTGGTGCAGCCCTTCGCAACGGCGCCGCAAAAATCGGGGATTATTCTCGCCTCTGCCGACGCGCCGGCTCCGGCCGCCGCCGCAGCTCCGACTGGAGGAGACACCGCGCTCTACACGTCAGCCCAGGCGGACGCAGGCAAGAAGGAATACGCAGACAACTGCGCCCAATGCCACGGCGATAATCTCGAAGGCATGGCTGGCCCCGCGCTCAAGGGCAAAAACTTTGCCTCGCCCAAGGCCAACTTCCACGTCAGCGATATCTTCACGATCGTATCCCAGAACATGCCCGCCACCCAGCCGGGCAGCCTGACCCATGATCAGTACGTCAACATCATGGCGTTCCTGCTTCAGCAGAACGGAATGCCCGCCGGGTCGACCGCACTGACCTTCGACGCCGCAAAATCCTCCAAGACGCCTCTTGTCTACAAAGGCGACTGATCGTTACGACTCAAAAGCAACATGCAAAAAGAAAGAGTCCGTAAGATGCAGACAAGACACAGCATCCGACTGGGGCTGCTGCTCACAGTCGCTGCCGGATGCGCGGTCGCAACATCGCCCCGCGTCGCCCGCGCAGACGATTACAGCGACCTGCTCGACATTCTCCGTGCAAAAGGCAGCCTGACAGGTTCTGAATACAACACGCTGCTTGCTAAACATTTGCACAGAGGACAAGCATCGGAAGTCAGGAGCGCGACGCCCGTAAAAGGGCGTCGGACAGCGACTGCGAGGCACGGGACGACCACAGCGACGGTCGAAGATCCGGTCGTGTTCGAAGCGCAACGAGCCGCCGACGACGCCGCTCGAAGCGCTCGTTCAGCGCAGGAAGCGCTCGCCGAAACGCGCATGAGCATGAAAAGCGCCAGCGTCGTACGCGTCGCTCCGTACGTTCCAGGCAAGGGTTTGACGTTCTCCGCCGGTCCCGTCGACATCACATTATCGGGATTTATCAATGGCTTCTATAGCTATAATTCTCCTGGCGGCGGGCACGGCGTAGCCGGTGGCGTATCCACCGGGTCCAGCAAATTCGACCAGTCGGGCGTCCGTAACGGCCTGCTTCCTGCAGGTCTGATCCTGAAAGTCGCGACGACGCAATCGGGCATAGACCTTGCCGGCACGCTGGGCATGTATCCTGGCCTGAACAACGCCGCGAGCGGCGCCTTCAACGCTAATTCCGGCGGAAGCGCAGTCGGGCTCGGAACTCCTGGAATCGATTTCCGTCAGGTATTCATGACGGCAGGAACAAAGACTTTCGGAACCGTGAAAATAGGTCGCGACCTGGCGCTGTTCGGATCTGATGCGATTCTAAGCGACGCGACGTTGCTGAGCGTCGGCTCTACGGGCGGCACCGCTGCTCCCGGCAACACATCGCTCGGCCGTATCGGCGTCGGTTATGTCTACGCGGACTGGATCCCGCAGATTTCCTACGCTTCCCCCATTTACAAGGGCCTTCAGGGAACCATTGGCGTTTTTCAGCCTCTTGATGAATACAACTACGCAGGATCTGGACTTTCCGCGACATCGATTCACCACAGTTCGCCTATGGTGCAGGGGAAAGTCACTTACGATTTCACCGTCAACAAGCTGACGGGCCGAATCTGGTCCAGCTTCCTCGTGCAGCGCCAGCAAAGCCTGACCGGCAGCGACATCGACACGGGCGGACGCCCGCGTAGCGTCGTTGCGGAAGCTGGCGATATCGGAACGAAGCTGACATGGCGCGGCGCCCAGCTCGTCGCATACTACTACCGTGGCAGCGGCCTCGGGACGACAGGTCTGTTCTTCGACGGCGTGGCGACGAACGGACGCAAACGCGCGTCTGAAGGCTATTACGTTCAGTTTGGCTACAACTTCACGAAAAAATTCAAACTCGTCGGCAGCTACGGCGTGAGCAATCTCTACCGGGCTCCCGGTGATTATTCGCCCTCTCTTGTAAGGCGCAATGAGTCTGAGATCGGCGCAGGTTACTACGCATTGACTGACTGGCTGACGCTGGTTGCGGAATATGCGCATACGCGCTCCGCCGCGCGTGGTCCGTTCAAGGAAGACGACAGCACCATTTCCGCTGGCGCAGCCATCTTCTTTTGACGCTTCGGGTGATCGGGTCAGGAAGCCCGATCACCTTTTTTCTTTCAGTGCTCGGGTCTCGCCAACATCGCAAACCGCAACAGATCGGCGGTACTCGACACACCGAGTTTAGTCTTGATCAGGCTCATCGCATTTGCGACCGTCTTGTAACTGATGTCGACGCACGCGGCGATTTCGCTCAGTGTCTTTCCCTCAGAAAGCAGGCGTATCAGATCCAGATCACGAGCTGTGAGTTTCCCGAAATCACGACCGAGAACATCTGAATGCAGGGACAGTTGCTCCGCGATCGGCTTCTCGACGTAGATACGCCCCTCGGAAGCCTGCTTCACCGCGTGCAGCAACTCACTCGCATCGATATTTTTCGATATATACCCGCAAGCCCCCGCATCCAGTGCGCGGCGTGCGTAAATCGCCTCGGCATGCATGCTCAGCACCAGGCAGCGCAGTCCCATATCGCGCAATCGGGTCAGTAGCCATAAGCCGCCCGCTCCCGGAAGGCCCAAATCGACAATGACCAGTTCCGGGCGACAACGCCGAAGCCAGTCCAGGGCAGAGTTTTCATCTGAAGCTTCAAAGACCTGCGCGCCCAGAGACGCCGACAGTAATTGCGCAAGCCCTGCGCGCACCACCGCATGATCGTCGACCAGCAGTATTTTCATGGGTACGCTCCAGTCAGGGAAGTCACTCTATCGTCCGGCACTGACAATATCACAGTCCATCCGCTCTCCTGCCGGATTTCCAGACTTCCACCGATAATTTCCGCGCGACGCTTCATTCCGAGCAGACCAAAGCCTGTCGACGCCGCCTGAGCACTCCCGTCGTCGTGAATCACAAGCCGCACCATGGAACTCTCTTGCACGACCGACAGCGAGACCCTCTTCGGAGCGCCATGACGTATTGCGTTGCTCAAAGCCTCCTGAGCAACGTGCGCAAGGACGACCCGCGTCTCTTCGTTAAGACTTTCTATGTCGCACTGGATATTTGTATCGATTGCGACAGACGGCGCGACCGCCTTCCAGAAGAGTTTCATATCTTCCAACGCGATACGCAGCGGAACATCGCACGTCGGATTCCCATGGAGACGATCAAGCATTTCTCGCACAACCTGTTGCGCGGACCGGGTCGTCTCCTTCAGGGTTTTTATCTGGGCCGACGCGGTATCGATCCGCTCTCCGGCAAGCGAGTGCTCGATCGCCGCCGCGAACGTGTTTATGCCGAACAGGAGAGCTCCAACCTCGTCATGAAGATCGCGAGCGAACGCCGCGCGTTCTTCCTCCGCGATGCAGGCAAGCTGCTCCTGCAATCGGGCGTTTCGCTCGTTGGCATCACGCAAGGCCAGGGCCATGCGATTGAACGCCGCCGCCGCTATGGAGACCTCTCTTGGTCCACGCTCGGAAAGCACAATCCCTGTTTCGCCTTTTCCCAAACGCGACAAGCCAAATGTCAACGCGCCGAGTGGTTTCAGTCCGCGGGAAACAATAGCGCCGCAAAGCCCGGCCATAAGGGCCGAAAGCGCGCCAACGACCACGATTTCCTGTAGAAAATCCGACCATCGCTCCGCAGCCTCATTGGTGGGATCGGCGGACAGATTGACTGTGCGCCCATCACGTCCGACGGCGAGAAGAGCATCGGATATCTTCGGAGCGACAGTTCGTAAAAACCACGATGGAGGCGATGATGACGCAAGAGGGCCAGTCTCGCACAACACGCGCCCTTCCCGCGACACTACGCGCGCCGTCACATGACGATTGTCCCTGAATATCGCGCATACGGACTGCCCGTCCCTCTCATCCACCGACGCGGGCGGAAGGGCCGCAACCGAGTCACGCGCGCCGCGTAACGCAGACGACAACTCGACACGCACCGAATGGGTCGCCCGCAACATCGCAATCGCTGTGCCGAAACTGAAGCAGACGACGCTCGCGGAGACGACGGCCAACAGGAGCCTCTGACGGAGAGTCTGGATGGGCATACCACGTCGCTCCTGAGCTGCCAGATCGATCAATCGTTCACAATTGCGGTAAAATTCTGAGATTTTCTTCTTCATCGGGAATTATTCCCGTCGACATGCACTGTGCCGACTGATGAGATGCGAGGCAACCGATACAGAAAAACAAGAACGACGATCATGCTCTCGAACCTCTACCGACGCACCGAAACACGATGGGGATTGTTCGCGGTCTGCCTCGGCTGCCCTGCGGTCGCATTCGCGCAGACTGCGACAACGCCTACGACGTCCCCCGTCTATGCGCAGGATCCTGAAGACATCACCGTCATCGGCACGTCTCCCCTCCCCGGCTCCAGCATCGATCGCAACCGCCTGCCGGCACGCACATCCGTCCTGACCCAGAACTCTCTCTCAAACGAAGGGACGCCAGACCTTCTGCATGCTCTCGACACGCAGCTCGCGGGTGTAAGTCTGAACTATGCCTCTGGAAGCCCTTACCAGCCGACCGTCATGATGAACGGCTTCGAGGCGTCCCCGCTGCAGGGCGTGGCGCAGGGCGTGGCGGTTTACATGGACGGCATACGTTTCAATCAGGCGTTCGGCGACACGGTGAACTGGGACCTGATCCCTGATATGGCGATCAGCCGAGTTGCGGTCGAAGGCTCAAACCCGATGTTCGGTCTGAACGCACTCGGCGGCGCGCTGAACATCAACATGAAGAACGGGTTCAACACCCGGGCAGGCGGCGAAGCCGACATGTCCGGCGGATCGTTCGGAAAAATTCAGGCCGAAGGCGAATACGCCGGTCGCAGAGGAAACACAGCGTTCTACGTCGCTGCACGTGAAGTGCACGAAGATGGATGGCGTGACCTGCAAAGTTCCGACATCCAGTCTCTCTACGCGGATCTGGGCTGGAAGGACGAACGAACGGAAATCCACGGAAATCTGGATCTGGCTAACTCTGTTCTCAACGGTCCCGGAACTTCGCCAATCCAGTTGCTCCGCGCCGATCCCAAGGCGCAGTTCACGGCGCCGAACCTGATGGCGAACAAATTCATACAATTCGGCCTGAACGGCCGTCACGAATTCAGCCAGCATCTTTCGATCCAGGGCCAGGCTTTTTATTCTTATTTCCAGCAGCGCGTTCTGAACGGCAACGCCGCCAACGACACGCCATGCGACGATAGCGAAAACGCAGGTCTTCTCTGTTCCGACGACGACACACCTTCCAGGACCGTTGGTGGCGGGACCATACCGGATTTTCTGAATGGCGGAATGTATTCGGAAATGGATCAGCAGACGACGAACACCAATAGTTACGGCGCCTCGTTGCAGGAGACTTTCACCCATAATATTTTCGGATTCAAAAATCACGAAGTCGCCGGCGTAAGTTATAACGGCGCGCAGACCATGTTCTCCGCGACCAGCCTGATCGGCGGCCTTACGCCCTATACGCGCGTCTATTACGGCCCAGGCGTGGTCATCGACGAACCGGGCGACAATGTTCCGGTCCGCGTTTCCGTAAGCGACACCTATGTCGGCGCATTCGTGGCCGACACGATCGACATTACGCCGCGTCTCTCACTCACTGGCTCCGCACGTTATAACTTTGCTGAAATTAACCTGCATGATCAAAACGGCGGCGACCTTTCGGGCAACCACGCCTACGGTCGTGTCAACCCGGCCGCCGGCCTCAGCTATCGGTTGACGGACTGGGCGAACATCTACGGCGGCTACTCGGAAGCCAACCGGGCGCCCACGCCAGCAGAGCTGTCTTGCGCCGGACCAGAAAACTCCTGCAGTCTGGCGAATTTTTTCGTCGGGGACCCAGACCTGAAACAGGTCGTGGCACGCACTTACGAGGCCGGATTGCGCGGCAGGTTCCTGCTCAACAAAAAACATAACAGCCTGAGCTACGACTTCGGTTTGTTCCGCACAGACGCCGACAACGACATCGTCTTTATTAACAGCGAAACTCTCAATCGCGCATATTTCGCCAATATTGGCGGCACTCGCAGGCAGGGAGCTAAAGTCCATCTCTCGCTGCAACTTTCTCGGTGGTCAGCCTACCTGAACTACACATACACCAAGGCGACTTATAGAAGCAGCTTCACCGAGGACGCAGGCAGCAACCCCGCCGCAGACGCCGACGGAGACGTGACCGTGCGGCGCGGCAACCGACTGCCGGGCATTCCCAGCAGCAAGTTGACCGGCGGCGTAGATATGCGCATCACATCAATCTGGACGGCCGGGTTCGACTTCGATCTACAGTCAGGCCAGTATCTCTACGGAGACGAAGCAAATCTCAACTCGAAGCTGCCAGGCTTCTTCGTGCTGAATTTTCACACGGCTGTGCAGGTTCTTCCCCACCTGCAGGTGTTTGGAAGCATCGCGAACCTGACCAACCGTCGCTATTATACATACGGCACGTTCTCGCCCACCAGTTCGGTCTATCTGGCTCAGGCGCCGAATGCCACCAACCCCCGCAGCTATAGCCCATCTGCGCCCATCGGCGGCTTTGGCGGAATCCGTGTGACGTTCTGATATGACGGGAACACACCCTCTATGCAGGCCCTACGGGGCCGCAAGATCAGGGCGCTACGACACTCGTCGAAGAATGACGCTTGATCTTACGGTGCAGGGTCGCGCGACTGATTCCCAGCTCCCTTGCCGCTGCGGACACGTTACCGCCGCATCGCTTCAACATGCGTTGGATCGCAGCGTGAGCGGCGTGAGCGGGATTCTCATGTCCAGACACGGAAAGAAGGTCTGGCAGGGTGACACCGCTATCATTACAACATCGAAACATAACCCGCGCAGCCTTGTTCGCGCCAACAATCACCTCATCGTCATCAAGGGCGAACAACGCCTGCCCGTCGACCCCGAACGAAACTATCCGCCGCTCGGAGAACAACTCGCTGAACAGGCGTCGCTCGATGCGACGGGCTGCGTCCTCCACGACGAGCGACAACAGGGCTATGGCCCGCCCGTCGCTTTCCTGATCACAGATCGATATGTCGACGCCGCCAGCCACCCGCCCCTGCGGATCGTGAATGGGCGCCATCGTGCAACTGAGCGGCGTATTGCGCGTGTAAAAATGCTGATCGCGGTGAATCGTAAGGGCGCGATCTTCCGCCAGACAGGTTCCTATGCCGTTGGTGCCCTCATGCGCTTCGTCCCACAACATCGCAGGTGTCAAACCCCATCGCGCAAACGTATCTTCGTCTCCAACGTCACAACGCTTTTCGAGTGTGACGCCGTGTGGGTCCGTCAGGAGCACGCAGTATCCGGGGCGTCGAACGGCGAGGGCGAGTCGGTCGAGAACCGGCGCGCTGGCCAGCAACAATGCGGCGTTTCGATCTCTAACCTGATCAAACTCGACGCCCGAAAGCTGGTTGGGGGGTCTTTGGGTGTCAGGCTCAAGCCCATAGTGCCTCAGGGAGCGCATCCACGACGCCAGAAGAGCGGATCTGCCGGAGGCGGATTCGTCCCTCAGCGAGTTATAAATCCGCTCGGCGTGTGGAACCTCTTCCCGTCTAATGCTGTACGCGAGTGATTTGTCGATCACCACTCTACCCGCCCTGATTATTGTTTAGGCACTTTTTATTCTCGCCGTGACGGTACGCTCATACAAAAACCGAATGCAATCTTTCTGCGCATCACAATTCCGAGGGTCGGCTCCGCTGCCGAAAACGGCAAATCGGCTCAAAAGTTTCCGATCAAAATGGCAGATTGGAGGGCGCCACATCCCAATAAGCGTAAATGGATTTTTATTATACTGAATTTGCATAGAAAATTTCTATCGCCGCACGCAACGATGCGCGCGTAATCCTTTATATCGACATAAAAATCATGATCAGAGTCTCATGCAGCGCGGGCGTAGATACCAAAATTTACCCCCCGATAGGTTTCCATCAAGTAAAGACCCACACAACTAACTGCCAATGCTGCAGGGAGAACGTTTCAGGCGACCTCTCATCCGCACAGCTCAGGCGCTTAGTATTTTTATCAATTTCGGCTATCTTATGTCCTTAAGGCATGTTCATCTCTGCGAAACAATTTGGTCGTAAGTTTTACGATGAAAGTATGTAGCTAATTCTGGTTTGAAACTTTATTAGGCGCATTGGACAACAAGGAAACACTTCAGGCGCTGATCGAGTATTCGAGACATCGCTCGTGCGTTGGCGAAAAGGTATCTGTTCATGGCTTTGTTTGACCTGGCCAAACCGGGATTGCGTAAATCTGACGCGGCCATCCTCAGGGTCGAACTTCTGGGGGCTACTGCGGCCCACATGCTTGACGGAACGACCATCACTCCAACGGGCGCGAAAACCAGAGGGCTTCTGGCTATTCTGGCGATGTCTGATCGACGCCCGGTATCCCGACGCGCTCTGGCGAATCTTCTATGGAGCAGGCGCTCGGACGAGCAAGCGCGCGCTTCCCTTCGTCAGGAGATTCACCGGCTGGCCGATGCATTAAGCCCGCTCGGGGCAGATGTAATCGACGTCCAGCGCCACGCTCTGGCGCTCAAGCCAGTACTCACGACGGTCGACGTCGAGCGTTATCTGAATGCGACACCCCAAAATGTCCTCAAGCTGCCTGAAATCAGCGGAACGCTTCTCTCCGATCTCAGCAACGTGGACCCGGCCCTTGATGAGTGGCTGTCGCAGCAGCGCACCCGACTGCATCACCACCTTATCGCCACCTGCGAGCAGGCGATGCTCTATCAATCCGACCCGGAACTGCGCCTCACCGCCGCGACCCGGGTCCTGAAATTCGACCGACTGAACGAAAACGCGTGGAAAACGGTCCTGCGCGAACTGGCGCGGCGCGACGATGGCGGTAGCGCGCTGGTGGCCGCCGAAGAGTGTCTGTCTGCTTTTCGCGACGCCCTCGGCGCGGAGCCTGGCGCTGCGACCATGGCGATAATCTCAGAGCTGAAGGCCGCGCGCGGCGGCTCACCCCAGCCGCACCCCAGCCCGCTTGCGTCTGGCGCAAACGTCCCTTCGGCCAACGCTGACTCCACATTATCGCCCCCTACCCCTCCCTACATAGCTTCGATCGCCTTTACATCCGGGAAGCCTCGCCAAGACGGCGACGACATACGGGAGTTGTCTGAAGATATCGCGGAGTCGATAGCCACCGGCCTCGCCCAGTTTTCCCTTCTGGGCGTGGTGCCGCCCAGTGCGGACGAGGGGCCTGCGCCTCACGCGAACTCAACGAGGGAATCAAAGCGACAAGATACTTCCGACGCGGATTTCCTTGTCGAACACCGTTTACAGCCGGCGCCCGCAACCGCCAGCGCGCCCAGTGACATGCTTCGGCTGCTCGTGCGCGTGACCGACCGGCGACGAGGCGGCGTCATCGTTTGGGCGACGCGAGTCGATTTCCTCCAAAGCGCCATCGACTCCCACGTGAGCGGCATAGTCACGGAGATACTTTGGCGCGTCGCGTTGGCCGAGGCGAGAAGCGTGGCAAGCCGCAACGCCGACGAGTTGCAGCCTCTTCAAGCCGGACTCCGTGCGCTGGCGCTGATGACGAGAGGCGATCCCTCGGTTTACACCGAAGCCAGCAATCTGTTGCACTATGCGTTGATGCATGAACCAGACCACCCGTTTCTGCTGCTGGTGTCTGGCTTGACGTCTTTGCTTCAGTCTTGCGAGCAATGGGACACTATCCGTGAGCAGAGCATCGAGCGCGGTGTAGAAGTCACGCGCCGTCTGCTTCAGGTTGCGCCTGACAGCGTTGGCGGCAAAATGCTTCTTGGCCGTCTGCTCCTGACTATGCCCAAGGAACAGACTTATGGGGTAGCGCTACTCGAAGAACTGGCGGCAAAAGCTGCTGGCGTCGATCTGGTCGCTATCGGCGAAGCCTATCGGCGCCTGACGCAGGGGCAGTTCACCGAAGCGTTCGACGTCATGGCCGCGTTTCAGACCCGCCATGCGACCCATCCGTTCACCGAACTCATTGACAGCGACATTCTGCTGATCGACCTGTTGGCTGGGCGCTTCCAGGAAGCCGCGTCCTGGGCACGAGCGCGTTTGAGCGTTACACCGACGCGAACGTCGCTCCTGTTATTGCACCTTGCTGCGCTCGCGCGCCTCAACGCGGCTGTCGGAGCCTCGGATTCTGGGGAGATGCAAGACGTCATGGAACGCCTGTTCCTTATCAAACCGGATATCTGCATAAATGCAGCGGTCAGACGATACACGCATCTGCCTGAGGCGGCTCGCGGCTTTCTGAAAGAAGCCCTTCAGGGCAGCGGCCTCCCGATGGGCCTAGATCTGCCCGGACTGACTCAATCGGATGCGGCCGACTCCAGGGTGCTTGGCGGCGTGACGGCTACAGGATATGAAGGCCCCTCACAGGCTGGCGCCGTCGTGCCTCAACAGATGCGGTAAGTTCCCTCGCAGACGAGGCGGTGACGCTTGGCAAGTCAGGCTACAGGAGTCGCAGCATCACCATGCCCACCACCCGGACGCTTTCGACCAGGATCACCGACCTTTCTCGACTCCTGATCGCAGGCGCGGCTGCGCTCGCGCTGCCATTGGCGGGCTGCTCACAGGGCGACAAGGCCAGCGATTTGACCGCGCCCCGCAATCACCTGCTGAGCGAAGACCGCGGCGCCACCGGCGGCGACGATCAGCTTGGCGGTGGAGTGAACGCCTATCTCTGGCGCGGTGCGCTCGATACGCTGTCGTTCATGCCGATTTCCTCAGCTGACGCCGTAGGCGGGTTCATTCTCACCGACTGGTACGCCCCTCCCGGCGCGCATGGCGAACGTTTCAAGATCACCGCCTATGTTCTGGACAAGCGCCTGCGCTCCGATGCGTTGCGCGTCAGCGTGTTCCGGCAGATATTTCAGGACGGCGCGTGGACCGACACTCCGGCGGCAGCGAACACCGCTTCCGACATCACGTCGAAAATCCTTGCCCGCGCGCGCCAGCTGCGCGCTGCGAACGGCGGCCACGACGACTGACGTCCGAGCGTGACGGCTTAATTCAGGCGTCGTTCGAATTTTCTTACTGCGCGATCGCGTATCGCCCGACACAATGCCGCTCAAGTCTACGCTTGTCGGCCTCGCCCTCTGGACTGATTGCTCATGACTGCCCACGACATGCCTGCGACCTATGACTTCCACACTGTGGAGCCGCGCTGGCAGGCGCGATGGGAAAGCGACGGGGTCTTTGCAGTTCCCGATACGCCTCCGGCCGACAAGCCCAAATACTATGTGCTCGAGATGTTCCCCTACCCGTCGGGCCAGCTCCACATGGGGCATGTCCGCAACTATGCGCTCGGCGACGTCGTGGCGCGCTACAAACGCGCCCGCGGGTACGCCGTTCTGCATCCCATGGGCTGGGACGCCTTTGGACTTCCGGCCGAGAATGCGGCGCGGGAACGCGGGGTCCATCCTCGACAATGGACGCTCGACAACATCGCCGCCATGCGCGGGACGCTGCAACGGCTGGGCTTCTCGCTGAACTGGGATCGCGAGATCGCCACCTGCCTGCCGGAATATTATGGCAAGCAGCAGAAACTGTTCCTGGATTTCCTGGCGGCAGGCCTTGTCGATCGTCGCGAGTCCTGGGTCAACTGGGACCCCGTGGACGAAACGGTGCTGGCGAACGAGCAGGTGATCGACGGCAAGGGCTGGCGTTCCGGCGCGCCGATCGAGAAGAAGCAGCTTTCCCAGTGGTTCATGCGCATCACGAAGTTCGCACCCGACCTTCTTGATGGCCTGAACTCTCTCGACCGCTGGCCCGAGCGCGTTCGGCTGATGCAGGAGCGCTGGATCGGTCGATCCGAGGGCGCGCGCCTGCGCTTCTCCCTTGCCCAGCCTCCGGCGGGTTTCGACGAAAATCTTGATTCGGTGGAAGTCTTCACGACCCGCCCCGAAACCCTCTTCGGCATGTCCTTTCTCGCGCTCGCGCCCGATCACCCGCTCGCCGCCAAGGTGGCCGAGCGCAATGTCGCCGCAGCCGACTTCATCGCTGAATGCCGCCGCCTCGGAACCTCGGTCGAAGCCGTTGAAAAGGCGGAGAAACGCGGTTTCGACACAGGCCTGCGCGTACGCCATCCCTTCCTGCCGGACCAGAGCTTCCCCGTCTGGATCGCGAATTTCGTGTTGATGGACTATGGCTCAGGCGCCCTGTTCGGCTGTCCCTGCGGCGATCAGCGCGATTATGATTTCGCCCGCAAATACGACCTGCCCATCCCACTCGTGATCCTGCCACCTGGTGAAAACGCGAACGACTGGACAGCGGACAAGGGCCCCTGGACGGGAGAAGGCTCGCTGATCAATTCAGGCTTCCTCGACGGTCTGAGCTGTGAAGCCGGGCGGACGGAAGCAATCGCACGCCTCGAAGGCCTCGGCGTTGGAACGGGCGTAGTCAACTGGCGTCTGCGCGACTGGGGCGTTTCGCGTCAGCGTTACTGGGGTTGCCCCATCCCGGTCATTCACTGTGCGGGTTGCGGCCCGGTCCCCGTTCCCGACGAACAGCTGCCGGTAGTTCTGCCAGAGGACGTCACGTTCGATCGTCCTGGCAATCCGCTTGACCATCACCCGACATGGAAACACGTCGCCTGCCCGAAATGTGGCAAGCCCGCGACGCGCGAAACCGACACTTTCGATACGTTCGTCGACAGTTCCTGGTATTTCGCACGCTTCACAGCACCGCACGCCGCGACCCCGACCGTCCGATCGGCTGCGGACGGCTGGCTCGCCGTGGACCAGTATATCGGCGGTATCGAGCACGCGATCCTGCACTTGCTCTACGCGCGCTTCTTTACCCGCGCCATGCGAGAGACCGGACATCTGGACGTTAGCGAGCCATTCGCCGGACTGTTCACTCAAGGCATGGTCAATCACGAAAGCTATCGGGACGCCAAGGGCGGCTGGCTCTACCCGGAGGAAGTGCGCCGCACGGGCGCGGGCGCATTCCACGCTGAGACCGGAGAAGAGATCACGGTCGGCCGCGTAGAGAAGATGTCGAAATCGAAGCGCAACACCGTCGCGCCAGTTTCGATCATCGAACGCTTCGGCGCTGACACCGCACGGTGGTTCGTCCTGTCCGACAGCCCGCCCGAACGCGACATGGAGTGGACCGAAGCTGGCGTCGCAGGCGCCGCAAGGTTCGTCCAGCGCCTCTATCGCATTGTCCGCGCCGTCGCTACTGCGTGCCCCGCCGACGCGCCGGAACAGACCGGAGAGATCCCTGCGGCTGTGGACGCGCTACGCCGCGCTACACATCGGACGATCGCCGCAGTGACCGAAGCGCTCGAAGCCTTCACGGTCAACGTGGCCGTCGCCCGCCTGCACGAACTGACCTCCGCGCTGGCCGAAGCCGAACGCGCGGCTGACGAGCCCGGCATGGCCTTCGCCCGCCGCGAAGCCGCGCTCACGCTGGCCCTTCTCTGCGCTCCAATGACGCCACATCTTGGCGAGGAGCTGCTATCGCTGCTTGAGCCGAACGCCGCTCTCGCCGCCCAGCGCCCATGGCCTACGCCTGAGCCTGCGTTGCTGGCCGTTACCCAGATCAAGCTCGCGGTGCAGATCATGGGCAAGCTGCGCGGAACCATCGACGCGGAACCGGACGAGGATGGAGCCGCCGTGCTGGCGCGCGCCGAAGCGGAGCCCAACGTGGCGCGGTTGCTGGAAGGCAAGAAGATCGTGAAGCGTATCCACGTTCCGAATCGGATCGTGAATTTCGTGGTGGCGGGTTAACCGATGGCTGGCCGCATGAGATCGAGAGCATTGACCGCGCTGATCCTCGGCGCCGCCAGTCTCCCGCTCCCGGCGTGCGGCTTTCATCCGCTCTACGAGACTTCTGCGGGTCATATCGACGTGCAGGAGAAGCTCAAGCAGATTTATGTCGCCGGTATTCCCGACCGGTTCGGGCAAGTACTGCGTCTGGCCCTTCAGCAACAGATGAGCGGCGCCGGACCAGAGAACCCCACCGGCTACACGCTCAAAGCCAACGGCTACGTTTCGCAAGAATCCATCGACATCCACTCTGACAATACATCTGGTCGTGTACGCGCTACGGGCCATGCGCATTGGCAACTCTGGACCGTCGGCCTGGCGCCGAAGTTCCTCGCCGAGGGCGACGCCACCACGCTCGATGGCATGAACAACACCTTCGAAGAATATTTCGCCCAGAGCCTGAATACGGAAACACTGCAGAACCGTGTCGCCAGAACGCTGGCTGACATCGTGACGCAGCAGGTCGCCATATGGTTCGAAACCCACGCCCCTGCGCCCATCGCTCAGAAACGTCGGCCCGTCTACTATCAAATGCCGAACGCGATCCCGAATTCCAGCCAGCAGCAACCCGTTCAAGGCGTCGGCGAAGACGGCCTGCCTGCACTTGCGACGGGGCGTAACGATCCGAACGCGGACGAGAACGACCCTGACATGCAATGACCCGCGCGCAGGCGGTCGGCCCGGATCAACGAAGCGACGCGACCACAGAGTTCGCTGGAGGTCCGCCGCATGGTAAAGATTGACGCTCGCGCACTTGGCAGGGTCCTTCACTCCCCTTCTGACTGGCGCGTCATACTGCTTCATGGCGAGGATGCCGGGCTGATACGCGAATACGCGGCGAACATGACGCGCGCCGTCGCCGGTTCGCTCGACGATCCGTTTCGTGTCGCCACGCTCTCCAAAGAGAGCCACGAACGGCTCGAGGAAGAAGCGACCGCCCTGTCCCTGGATGGGGGACGCCGCGTCGTTTGGGTTCGGGATGCGACAGACGCTCTGGCGGCTCCTCTCGGCAACCTGCTTGAGGCGACCGCAGAGAGCCTGATCATCGTCGAAGGCGGGGTCCTCGCTGCGCGCTCGAAGCTGCGCGCCCTGGTGGAAAACGCGCCGAACGGGGCCTCCATTGGTTGCTACCCCGAAGAAGGGCGCGCCCTTGAGGCCTCCGTGTCACGGATGTTTCAGGAACAGGGAGTCGCAATCGACGGGGACGCTCTGGCGTGGCTCACAGCGCATCTCGGCCCTGATCGCGTCAGCGTGCGCGGTGAGGTCGAGAAACTGACGCTCTACGCCGGAGCAGAACGCACACTCTCGCTGCACGACGTGCAGCAATGCGCTGGGGACTCTGGCTCATCTTCCATGGAGGACGCGGTTTTCGCCGCTATTGAAGGCGACCGCGCCGGTTCCGATTTCGCGCTCGAGCGCGCGTTGGAAGAAGGCGCAAGCCCGGTCGCCATAGCACGCGTTATGCTCTCGCATATCGGACGGCTTCGTTTGGTCCGAGCCACGATGGAGCAAGGCCGCAATCGCGCCGACGCCATAAAGACGCTACGACCTCCGGTGTTTTTCAAACGCGCCCCCAGCTTCAACCGAGCTCTCGAAGTCTGGTCTCTGGACGGACTGTCTGAAATCGCGCGCCGAACGCAGGAATTCGAACTTTCCTGCAAGCAGACCGGCGCGATGGACACGCTTCTGTGCCGCCGCCATCTCGCGGCCGTCGCCGCCCGGGCGGCCAGCGGAGCACGTCGCCGCTGAAATCTTCCGTGTTCAGGAAGAGTGGTTTGAACGAACCCGCACAAGGGGAAAAGCAATAGCCTCGACCGCTTCGCATAAGCGGCGTTTGGCCAGAATGCAGGAAAGCTGCTCAGTTCCGATCATAAATGTCTCGGTTTCAGCACGACATTTGAATGCGTGTAAACCCGCCCCTCCAGCCACGGACATGGGTATTTCGTTCCCACCCAGAACGGGTTTACCCCGCCTGCCGCCACCCACCCGACTCAGGGAGACGGTTTTCGAAACACCTCTCATCCAAGCACTCGAAAAGACCGCGAGTCGGGTATTTTTTTGCGGAAATTTGCGAGAAACCCGTATCGCCGACTTCGTTCGCGACGATCGATTGGTCGTGCGCCCAACCGGTCGTCCACGACAACCTTCCCTTACGGAATTCTCGAAAAAAGGCGAATAATTTATTGTTCTTTTTCCAAGGACTTTTTTCAGAAAATGCATACCTGATGGCGACGGAAGGCGTTTTCGTCGTAACATTGGGTGAATTTCAGTTACTTTATTGACATATATATTCGGCGCTTCCACGATCAGCGGCGAGGTCAACCGATTTGGCCTAATATCGGCTGACTTAGCAGGGCACCGAGCGTAATGCCGGATTCCACTGCGGAATAATGTAGCGCACAATATTCGAAAAAATAGCAGCGCTTACGCGTCAAAGACCTCATTAGGCCGCCTCACAGAGAAAAACACACGAGGGTCCGCCAATGTCAGTTACTTCCCAAACCGATAATTACCTGAAACTCAACGGAGCCGGCAATCAGCTCCTGAATTCGGAATTATTGTCGTCAGTTACCAGCCTGAGCGCCAAATCCGCCGGCGCCAGTACAGCGATGAGCTTTCTCGCGCCTGAAAACGCGATACCCGCAGCTCAACTCACGCCTACGGTCACAGAGTTTCTAAACGGGGCAATGAGCGAATATGTAATCGGCGGCGTGCCGGCGGGCATGAAACCGCTTCTTCAGAACGGGAAACAGATGTCGTTTCATGACGACCTCACTGGCGGCGTCGGGCATGCCTGGATTACGCCCGAAAATCAGGTTCTCATTACCTACTCGGGGACGACACGCGGCGAAAACCTGCTGATCGATCCGCTGGCGACTGCGGGTGGCCTGTTAAGCGATCTCGGCATCCTGCTCCGGCAGGTTTCTCCCGCACAGAAAGAAGCGCTTGCATTCGCCAAGCAAGTCGTCGCCGCCGCTGGTCAACAGGGCTACAGCTCCGATCAAATTTTTGTAACGGGACACTCGCTGGGCGGTATCGAGGCGGAATATGTGTCGCAGCAGACCGGACTGGCGGGCATCGGCTTCGAGGCCAGTGGAATTCCCAAGGATCCCAACGCCATTGGCAAAGGCTCGAATTTCATCTCTGTGGTGACACAGGGCGATCCTGTCGCCAACTATAGCTCCGACGTCGCTGGCGAGCAGCCGTTCGCTCCCGCTTACGTGCCCCAGTCCCAGGGTGGAGGCGCCTACCCGCACTATGGTTCGGTCCTGCAGATCGGCGCTGCGTCGGACCAGACGGCGCTGTCGCTCGCCGCACATGCCGTTGTGAATCCGTTCACGACGGCATTAGGTCTCGCTGGCGCTGTCGCTTTGATCGCAGAGTTTCACTTTCCCAAGGCTGAATACGCCGCTCTAGGCGTCACGCCGACCGGAAGCGCGCTCGACAAGCTGCCATCCACTATCGGCGTCGCGCACGGCCCGGTTCTGCCCGTCGCCAATGATACGATTGGACAGCTGCAAGCTTACATGTCGAATCACGTCACCATCGGCGCGTGACGCGCGTCTCGCACTCCAAGATATCTTATGACCAGTGGCGCGACGTTACTTCGTGCGTAAGTCACGCGGTGATTAGCGTCGCCAATGGTCGCGCAAAAACGGTCCTGCTCGAACTCTTTCGCTTGAGCGGGCCTTTTTCAGCAAACGGAGCAAACGAGAAATTTTTATGTTCCCGACGCCCCTCGAACCAACTTAAGGGCTTCCACATAACTATTGCTGCGATACCGCCCAAGCTAGGGCGACGCGCATTGGATTCCAAAAAGCTGCGCGCTCAGGGCGTATCGCGCGTCCTGAGAGCAGCGTTCGAAATCAAGGCTTCCCTGTCAGATTCGCATTCGAGGGATTGGGCGACGTTTTCACGTCGCCGACATCTTTCGGGTTTCTCAATCCACTATACTGCAGTGGCGAGAACGGCCTTATCTGCCCTGTCTTCGGAAGATCGGACGCGGACCATCCGCCGCCAAGTGCGCGGGTTAACGCCACCACCGACTGGATTTGCCGTGTCTGAACCTGAACCAGAGCGACGCGCGCCGTTAATGCGGCCTGCTGCGCAACGACAACGTCGAGGTAATTGGTCAGGCCCCCGGTATAAAGCTGCATGGTCATCGTCTGTGTCCGCAGCGCGGCGCTGACTGCCTCAGCCTGCTGGCCACCTTCTGTCTTCAACCGGTTGACGTTGGTCAGACCGTCTTCAACTTCCTGAAACGCGGAGAGCACGGTCGATCTGTAATCATCCTCGGACTGCCGGTAGTAAGACCAGGTCCGCTGCAACTCCGCCCTGCGCAGGCCACCCTGAAACAAGGGCAGAACCGCCTGTGCGCCAAACTGGTACATCGAGTTCGACAACGACGCGAGATCGAAGCCGTTATCCATGAAACCCGTCATCGCGTTGAACGTGACTTCCGGGTAGAACGCGGCTCGCGACACACCGATCGCCCGGTTGGCCTGCGCCATCTCGCGTTCCGCCGCAGCGATGTCGGGACGCCGCTCAAGCAACGCCGAAGGAAGCCCGGCAGAAGGGTGAACGTCCCGAAAAGCCAACGCCTGCACAGGGGCTATGTGAAACGCTGCCGGCGCTACGTTGACCAGGGCTGCGATTGCATGCTCCATAACGTCACGACGAGCCAGAATGTCCGTTTCTGCGGCTTCCGTAGAATGGAGCTGTGTCTCGGCGCGCGACACGTCCAGACCCGCTGCGATCGAACCGGCGAGGCGCATCTGCGTGATCTGGACGGCGAGGCGATAGTAACGGATGGAATCCCGATAGACGGCGTCCTGAGCGTCAAATCCGCGCAACGCGATGTAATCCTGCGCCAGCTCCGCCTCAAGACCTAGACGGGCCACCGCGTAATCGGCAGCCTTCTGCTGCGCCGCTTCCTTTGCCATCGCCGTCCGGTTGCGGATCGCGCGCCAGAAATCCGGCTCCCATGTCGCGGCGCCGTAATACTGCTCCGAAGACATGTAGATCGGGCCGGTCGCAGTGCCGCCTCGATACAGCCGATGCTTCGAACTTTTGTATTTTTCACCGCCGGCTGTGCCCGTGACCTGCGGATACAGATGGGACGCCACCTGCGCAGCGACGTCGCGCGATTGAGTGAACGCCTCGGCCGCCGCCTCCAGATCCGGGTTCGTCTTCAGCGCCTGCTCCTCAAGCGCATTCAGTTCGGGGTCTCCGAAAGTCTTCCACCAGTCCGCCCTTGGCGTGCCATCGGACGGCTGACCATAGCGGATGGCGCCCTGGCCCTCCCAATTTGCCGGGAAGACCAGTTTAGTCGGCGCATAGGTCGGGGCCAGATCACACGCCGTCAGGCCAGAGGCCACCAGCAGCGCCGTTGCGCGCGTCAGAACGCGACGCGCCATGCGCCCGCGCGGCGGAAACGTGCGCTCACTCATTGCCTGGAACCCGCCTCCGGCCCCGGCGCATTGTCGTTCGGCATCGCACGAACGTTGTCCTGATGAGCCTGATCCGGGGCCTTCTGCGGAACAGACGGGGCGTTGTAGCCCGGCGTGCTGGGAACGACACGGACCTCCTCACCATCCAAAAGTCCGGCGGACGGATTGTTTATCACTTTGTCGTCGCGCTTCAGTCCGGAGAGGATCTGCACCACGGTCCCTAAATTGGTTCCAACCTTCACAGGGACCAGATGGACGTGGTTCGTGGAGTCGACCATCGCCACCTGCATCCCCTCCGCGCGAAAGATCAAAGCGCCTTCGGGAAGAGTCAGAATGTTTGGATCACCCGGCGCGACAAAATGCGCCGTCGCATAGGAGTCCGGCCAAAGAACGCCATCGTCGTTGTCGACCATCAACTCGGTCCTGACCGTGCGCGTATTGGTGTCGAACGCGCCCGCAGTCGTCAGGTACCGAGCGTGGAACACGCGGTCAGGGAACTGCGGCAGCGTAAGCGTCGCCTGCAAGTCCGGTCCGACGATGTCCGCATAATCCTGAGGCACCGACACATAAACGCGCATGGCATGGACGTCCGCCACGCTGAAAAGCTCCGTCGCATTGCCGTTTGAATTAACGTCGCCACGGCCCGCGTTCACGTAATCGCCGACGTCGGCAAAACGCGCGGTTACGACACCGTCAAACGGGGCCACGATCCGTTTGAACGCTTCCAATGCCTGATACTGTTCAACGTCATGTTGAGCGGCTTCAACCTGCGCCTGCTGAGCAGCGGCGTTCGCCGCCTGCACGTCCACTTCCTGCTGCGACACCGCCTGCGTACCCTGCAGGGCCTTCCATCGCTTGGCAGTGACGTCGGCAATCCTGTAGCGCGCCAGAGCCACGTCGAGATTGGCTTTCGAGGCTGCATACTGAGCGTCCAGACCTGGCGTCTGAATCTCCGCCAGAAGGTCGCCTTTATGCACCTTCGCGCCGATATCCTTGTACCACATCTTCACGTAGCCCGAGACCTGCGCGTAGATCGGCGCCAGATACCAGGCCGATATGTTCGACGGCAGATCGAGCTTGCGGCTTGTCGGCCCGGGCGACGGACTGATCAGTTGCACACGAGGGAAAGAAGCCTCTGTGGTCTTTTTCGCGAGATCGACGTAGGCGCCGTGCCGCTGCACGAGCCCCCATACGGCAAGGACAAGCGCCAGCGCGATGACCACGATGACGGCGAGCCGCCCTCGCCCCCCGCCACCTTGCCCTGTCGGGGCAGGCGCCCCATGAGCCGGCGAATGCTGCGTCTGGTGGCCGCTCATGCCGCCTCTCCCTGCTTTGCGTGCGCCCGGCGACCGTGGATCATCGCGAAAACGCATGGCACGAACAACAATGTAGCCACTGTGGCGATCAGAAGACCGCCGATAACCGCCTTACCGAGAGGCGCATTCTGGGAATTGCTCATCGACATCGGCAACATCCCGACAATCATGGCCAGCGCCGTCATCAGCACGGGCCGAATACGCTCGAACCCGGCGTCAATCGCCGCCCTGATCGCATCCCCATGCCGCTCCAGTTCGTCACGAGCGAAGGACACGACGAGAATGGAGTTCGCGGTGGCCGTTCCCATGCACATGATCGCGCCGGTCAGCGCTGGCACTGATAGCGCCGTATGCGTCAGGAACAACGACCAGGCGATGCCGCCCAGCGCGCCCGGAAGCGCAGTGATGATGATGAACGGATCAAGCCAGGACTGAAAATTCACAACGATGATCAGGTAGACCAGCAGGATCGACATCGCGAGACCGCCGATGAGCTGCGCATACGCCGCGTTCATCGTCACGCCCTGCCCGCGGACCACCATGGACGACCCGTGCGGCAGGTTGCCCTGCTCCTGCGCCACGATACGCTTCACTTCGCGCGCAACCGTGCCCAGATCGATACCCTCGTTCGTGGCGTAGATATCGAACACCGGCATGATGTTGTAATGCGCGACTTCACCGGGAGTGCCGGTTTGCACGATCTTGCTCAATCCACCGAGAAGCTGCGGCGTCGTGCCCTTCGGGTTTCCATCGCCCTTGTCGATCGGCAAGGTCTCCAGTGAATTCATGGTCTGCAGGAAGTTCGACGGCGTCATGATGTCGACCAGATGCGACACGCCGCTCGTCGTATCGAGCCAGTAAACCTGCCCGACCTGCGAACTTCCGGAGAGCGCGACAAGCGCGTTGTTGGCGACGTCGTTCTCCGTAATGCCGGTGCCCAACGCGAAGCTGCGGTGAGTGTTCACCCTCAGCGTCGGCGTCGTCATCGGCTGCTGGACACTGACGTCGGCTATACCTGTCACACGACGCAGACGGGCCGCCAGACGGTTTGCGAATGCGAAGTTGTCAGTGAGGTTTCGTCCCACGACCTGCACGTCGATCGGAGCGGGAAGACCAAAATTCAGAATCTTCGCGGTCAAATCGGCTGGCATGAACGTAATCTGCGTTCCCGGAAACGCCTTGGACAGACCGTCGCGCAGGATCTGGCGGTATTCGGCAACCGGCGAATCATCGTCTTTCAGCGTAATATTGAGGTCGCAATCCTGCGCGCCCACAGTCGGCGTGGGGATGAACGCCTGATTGAGAGCACTGAACGGCAGACCGCAATTGTCAACGACGTCCTCGACCTGTCCCGGCAGCAGGCGTGAAATCTCTGCATTGACCAGCTGCGAGATTTTTCCCGCTTCCTCGATGCGTGAACCCAGGGGCGCGCGCATATGGATGGCCAGCGCATTTGAATTGATTTCCGGAAAGAAATCCTGCCCGACGAAGAAGAGGAGGCCGAGCGAACACACTGCGGCGCCCAGGAAGCCCAGCAAGAACTTGCTGCGCAGCGCAACCAGGGCAACCAGCACATCCCGATATCTGATACGGAACTGCTCGAACCGTTTTTCGAAACCACGCTGGAAGCGGCCAAACGCATTGGTCGGCTCTTTATGCCCCTGCCTGTGCGCTTCAACCTGCGCTGCAAGCATATACTTCGCCATCGTCGGGACCAGAGTCCGCGAAAGAATGAACGATGCAAGCATGGCGAAGATGATCGCCTCGGCCATCGGCATGAACAGCCACCCTGCGACCCCGCTCAACTGGAACAGCGGCGTCCAGACGATACAGATGCACAAGGTCGAGACAAAAGTCGCTACGACGATCTGATTGGCGGCGTCGATGATCGCAGTCTCGAGATCTTTATCCTGCTCAAGATGGGAGTCGATATTTTCGATCATGACCGTAGCGTCGTCGACCAGAATGCCAACCGCGAGCGCGAGGCCGCCAAGCGTCATCACGTTGATCGTCTGCCCGGCCCAGCCCAGCCCGATGATCGAGCAAAGCATGGCGAGAGGAATGGACGTTGCGATGATAACGGTGGAGCGCCAGGATCCGAGGAACAGCAGCACGACCAGACCGGTCAGGATCGCCGCAGTGACCATTTCCTGCACGACGTCACGCACCGAGTCTTTCACGAAGATCGAAGCATCGCTGAGAATCTTCACGCCGACGCCGGGCGGCAACGTCTTCACCACGTCCGGCAGGAGTTTCTTGACGCCCGCCACCACATCCAGCGTCGAAGCGTCGCCGCTTTTCATGACGACGATGATGACGCCCTGCTGCCCCTTGACCAGAACCAGGTTGGTCTGCGGTGGTCCACCCTGATGAACCCAGGCCACGTCCCGCAGGTAAACCACCGAATTGCCGACCTGCTTGATCGGAATCTCGTTAAACGTATCGATATCTCTTGGCGTCGCGTTGGTCTGCACCATCCAGTCCATCGCGCCGATTTTCTGATCGCCGGCAGGAAGAACAATATTCTGCTTGTTCAGCGCCACCGACACGTCGACGGGCGACAATCCGTGAGCCAGCAACTTGGTCGGATCCAGATCGACCATGATGTTTGAAGGCTGCCCGCCGTACGGATTCGGCATCGCGGCGCCTGCGACCGACACGAGCGCCGGCCTGATCAGGTTCGACGCCATGTTGTAAATCTGCGAGGCGGTCATCGTCGTCGACGACACCTGCAGGGTCATCACCGGAACGGACGACGCATTATAAGTCAGGATGAGCGGCGGCGTACTTCCTGTCGGCATCTGCTTGATGACCGTCTGCGACACGGAAGTGATCTGAGTCTGCGCAACCGTCGCATCTGTGCCCGGCTGGAAGAAAATCTTGACGATGCCGCGACCGTAATACGACTGGCTCTCAATATGTTCGATATTGTTGACCGTCGCGGTCAGGGCCCGTTCGTAATAGTAGACGACGCGACCCGACATATCCTCCGGCATCAGCCCGGTGTAACTCCAGACCACGGCGACGACGGGAATCTTGATGTTCGGGAACACGTCCGTCGGCGTCGACAGGATGGAGCGAACGCCGAACACAACGATCAGGATCGAGAGAACGACGAAAGTATAGGGTCGCTTGAGGGCGATTACGACGATTTCGTTCATAATCCAGCCACCTCGGACACGCGCCTTACAGAAACGTTCACAGTCAACATGCCTCGGCCTATGCCAGCCACAGAGTGTTGCAGCGAGTAAATTAGCATTTAGAGCTCAATTCGACGGACGCCCAACTATCTGGCGGGCGCAGAAAAAACCGCAATGAACCGGGCTCCACGCTCCGGCTGTCCAGCCTGAGCATCTTCGATACGCACATGCGCGTTATGCAGCCGCAGTATAGATGACACAAGACTCAGACCCAAACCGCTGCCGCGCACGTGGCGACTCTTGTCCGATCGATAAAAGCGGGTCAGCACGGCCTCGCGCTCCTCAGGAGCCACACCGGGCCCTGTATCTGTAACTGACAACGCCGGGTGATCATTCCACAGGCCGACCGACACTCGCACCTCCCCACCGGCCTTGGTGAACTTGATCGCGTTATCGACGAGATTGGCCAGAACCTCGATCAGCAGATCCCGGTCTCCATGCACCACAAGAGGCTGCGATACACCGTTCTGCCTATGCTCCGTAGCGCGGGCGGCGGCCCAGACATGCCCACCCTCCGCAACGCCGCCCTTGCGCTGCGGCGCCATGTCGTCACGCTGCAGCACCACCCCCTCGCTCTCGGCGATCGGTTCGTACAAATCTATGATATCGCCGGCCAGATCATCCAGATCGACGGCGGCGAAGCCGTCGCGGCGACGGCCATTGTCGATCTCCGCCATACGCAGCAGCGCTGTAATGATGCCGAAAGACTGATCGAGATCGTCGATCGCCCGCCCTATCGCCTTGTGCAGCTCCTCGACAGAATTTGCGTTCGCTCCCGTCAACGCGCGATCAAGGCGTGCGCGCACGCGCGCAAGCGGCGTGCGAAGGTCATGCGCGATATCGTTCCCGACCTCCCGCATGTCGTGCATCAACTGCTCAAGCCGGTCGAGCATTCGGTTCACACTACCCGCCAGACGTTGCAGGTCGTCTCGTTCTCTCCCTGCCGGGAGGCGCTCGTGGATGTCGCCCTGCATGATGCGGTCCACCGCCTCATGCATCTCCTTGACGCGCGACAACGCCCGGTGACTGAGCCACAACCCTGCCATCAGGGCGAAAAGCAAGACCGGCGTCGCCGCTATCAGCGAGGCGCGCCGGAGCATGAGTTTTTGCTCGCCAAGCATATGACGGCTTCGACCAAGCACAAGAATGCGCCCGTCCGGCATACGCGTGGCGATAAAGCGCAGGACGTAAGGCGCGCCCTCTTCCGGCTGCACCGTGACGTCATGGGGAATGCCGTCCTCGACCAGTCCCTCCGGCCACGCCCTCAGATCGCCGACGACCCGCTCCCGCGAAGACGTGAACACGCCTTCCGCATTGATGATAAGGCGCAGGTCGTCCGTAGAGCGCTCGCTGATGACGTAGTTCATGTGCTCCGTCGGCATGGCCAGCAGCAGCGCCGTCTCCCTGCGGAGCAGAGCATCCGACCGGCTGTGCTCCAGCGACGTCATCTGAACGTAGACGAGGGCGAATTGCAGGACCATGGCGCCGAGCATGGCGAGAGCGAACCCCAGCGCCAGCCGGAAACCCGCGGCTCGGGTCAGTTCCCTGCGGGAAAACGCGCGCGATGAAGCATCCTTCGGCGCGGAGGCGCCGCTCATTCGTCAGATGCGTCTGGCACGCGGAGAGAAAAGCCGGACCCGCGGATACTATGTATCATCGGCTCCTCGTCCGGACCGTCCACCTTCCGGCGCAGCTTGCCTATATGCACGTCCACCAGGTTGGTCTGGGGTATGAAACGATAGTTCCACACCTCTTCCAGCATCATGGCGCGCGTCAACACCTGCGCGGGGCGCCGCATCAGGTATTCGAGCAACCTGAACTCGCGCGGCAGCAATTCTATCTCGCGCCCGCCTCGCGTAACCGTGCGATCGATCAAATCCATTGTTATCGGACCGACTCTGAGCACCGTCACTCGCGTGTCGTCCGGACGTCGCAGCAACGCCTCGATCCGCGCGACCAGCTCTTCCATTGCGAAAGGTTTCGTCAGGTAATCGTCGCCACCGGCTTTCAGGCCACTCACGCGGTCGTCAACCGCCGAAAGCGCGGACAGAACGAGCACAGGAATTCGTATATCGCGCGCACGGAGCGTCTCGATCATCGTCAGCCCATCGAGAGCCGGAAGCATGCGATCGACGACCATGACGTCGAACTCGCCGGAAAGTGCGCGCTCCAGCCCCTGATCGCCGACATCGATCGCCAGCACATCGAACCCCCGGCTTTCCAATTCCTCGGAAATCTCCCGGGCGATGCCCCCGTCGTCCTCGACGAGAAGGACGCGGGGCCTGTACGTCCTGCCTGATTCGCTCATGACATTGACCGATGACCTCAAGCTCGCACCAGAACCATTAAAATCGCTTTCATTTCATAAGCCGGGCACGCTCGATTGTAACAAAAATGACATCCCCGGTGGCAATATTGCAACTATATGAACCCAAATGAACGATGTTCGAGACCTCCGGTTGCTATGCGAATACACTCTGTGCGAGTTCGAAAACATTACGACACAATGTCGAACACCTACGCAGAAATAGGGCCATACGCCATGAATCCCGCTCAGGCGCCCAACAATCCCACGTCGGACGCACGTTGCGGAAAGAGCGCAGTTCGCGTGTCTCTCCTCGCCGCCACAGTTCTTGCATCGACTCAATTCGTCACAATCGCGGATGCCGCTTCGAGCCAGACGAGCGCCGCGCCGAAGCATGTGCGGCACGCCGTCTCCCGTCCAAAAACAATCCACAACGCTACTACGAACGCCGCACCAGTTGGCGGCGTGGCTCCCGCAGGCCGTGCGCCGTCGCGCGCCGCGGCTGCAACCGCGCTCAACAGAAACTACCAGTCGAACGAGACGGAAGACGTGGTGGTGACCGGCTCGATGCTGCGCACCGCGCGCAACTCCAGCCCGAACCCGGTTCAGACGATCACTTCGCAGCAGATTCAGCAGACCGGCGTCACCACGCTTGGCGACTTCCTGCAGCGTATGCCGTCCATCGGCTCCAGCGGTACGAGCAACAACCAGACCAACGGCACATCGGGCCTATCGTGCACCGATTTCCGCAACATGGGGCAGCAGCGCGTGCTGGTGCTGATTGACGGAAAGCGTCCGACCATGACCGCCGGCGGCGCGTCTTCCGAATGCTTCGACATGAACACCATTCCTACGGACATGGTGCAGAGCGTCGAAATGCTGAAAGACGGCGGCTCCGAACTTTACGGCGCTGACGCGGTCTCCGGCGTCATCAACATCAAGCTGAAACACAACGTCACCGACGCCGCCTTCACCGCCTACGGCGGCATCTCCGGCAAGGGCGATGCGCTGACCGGCAAGCTCTCTGCCCACAAGGGCTGGAACTTCGACCACGACAAGGGCAACCTGACGCTCTACGCGTCATATATGACGCAGGGCGGCATCTATCAGCGAGACCGTTCGTGGGCGAATCCGGTAGCGGCGACAAACCCGACCTCCGGCACACCGACCTACGGGTCATCGATTTCTCCGATGGGCCATTTCTTCGGCTCGGAGAATGAATATTCCGGCTCCGCCAACGGGACGATCGTACCCTGGTCGACCAGTGATCGTTACAACTACGGTCGTGACCAGATGCTTTCGAATTCCTTGCAGAATTCGACGCTGAGCGGCGATCTCCATTACGAGATCAACAAGCATTTCATCCCCTACGCGAACGTGCTGTACAGCCACCGCACGTCGCTCGCCCAGATGGCGGCCGAACCGGTCACCGGCGCGGTGCCGCCGTCAGACATGCCCGCCTCCGTGATCATCCCGGCGAACGATCCGTACAATACGACTGGAGAAGACCTCCAGATGTACAAGCGTATGAACGAGTATGGACCGCGCCGCACGGAAGACGCTTCCGACACCGTGACGGCCATCGCTGGCATGCGCGGCGAGATCACCCATGGGTGGATGTACGACGCGTCCTATACCTATGGCGCGAACATGATGACCGAGCAGATGTCTGGCGTCGGCGATTATCGCAAGCTGCTTCAGACATACGGCCTGCAGCAGGTTAATCCGTCCGACACCAACAGCGCCCTGGTCTACAACCCAAGCGTCTGTAACGCCGCAGCCGGTTGCGTCCTGTCCAGCCCGTTCGGCCCGCTTTCGAACTCTGCGGCCGCATACTCAAACTATACGTCGCACAGTCACTACCACTACCAGCTCCGCGACCTTAACGTGCGCATCAACAACGATCACATCGTGAAGATGCCGTGGAAGCACGGCGGCGCATTCGCCGTAGCGCTGGGCATGGAGCACCGCGGCGAACAGCTGAGCTACAGCCCTGATCCGTTGATCGCGTCGGGCGAAAGCCTCACCAGCACGTCCACCTACACCGGCGGCGGCTTTAACGTCACGGAAGCCTATCTCGAAGGCAAGCTGACGCTGCTGCATAACGCGTTTCTTGCGCGCGACCTGACGATCGACGGTCAGGGACGTTTCTCGTCCTATGACACCTTCGGTTCAGCCAAGAACTGGAAAGGCGCCATCAACTGGTCGCCGACGCGCGACATCCGGTTCCGTGCGACCATCGGTTCCTCTTTCCGTCAGCCGAACGTGTTCGAACTGTATGGCGGTCAGACAATGAACTACGCCAACGGCACTGATCCCTGCGCACAGGCGAGCACATATGGTGCATTCACACCGACCGTGATCGCAACCTGCCGCGCGAACGGCATTCCTAACCCAAGCACGTTTCAGGACGCCAACTCCGGCCAGATTCCGACCCTTACCGGCGGCAATTCGAAACTGCGTCCGGAGACGGGCCGCACATGGACGGTCGGAACAACGGTGACGCCGCGCTGGATTCCTGGCCTGTCGGTCGATGTCACCTACTGGCACTACAATATCTCGAACCTGATTTCGGCCACGTCGACGCAGTATATCGCCGACCAGTGCTACACAGGTCAGAACACGGGTTATTGCAGCGATATTCTGCGTTACAACTCGAACAATCAGATCGACTACGTATCGTCGTTCTATACCAACCAGGGCGGCCTGCATCAGAGCGGCATCGACTGGAGCACGAACTACCAGATCCGTCTGTCGCCTGTTGATCGTCTGATCATCAGCAACGAGTACCAGCAGATCCTGAACTACAAGCAGCAGACCACCAATGGCGGCTCGTGGATCAATTACACTGGCGCGCTGATCTATACCTCGCAGGCCGGATCGCTTCCTGCTGCGGGCATTCCGCGCGTTCGTGACTACGCCACGGCGACCTGGAGGCATGGTCCTTTCTCCGTGACCTACATGATGTCCTTCACGGGCGGCATGCGCTGGAACAACTCGACCAACTACCTGTCGGCCGACGGCGCGCAACGTTACAAGACGCCGGGCATGGTGATGAACAATATCTCGTTCACCTATGACGTTGGTCGCTGGTCGTTCCAGGGCGGCATCAACAACATCAACAACAAGAACCCGCCTTATGTCGTGTCCAGCTCGGACAACAGCATGGGCGCGCTGTACGGCAGCTTCTACGAAGGTCGCAGCTTCTGGCTGCAGGCTGGCACGTCGTTCTGACGCGCTTTCGCTGAATGTCGCGCGCCGGGTTCTCCGGCGCGCGCTTGCTCCGTCACACATAAGACGGGCGACGGAGAACGCCTCAGACCGCCGACCCTCTGGCGTTCTCCGAAGCACCTTAAAAAACTAGTCAGTCATATGGTTTCATAACACCTACCGAATACTCCGTTGCTTTCATGCAAGCATTACGGCGCATTCCTCTGATGGCGAGCGTCAGCGTGTCCGCACCTCGCGCCAAGCCCCCCAGACGCAAGCCTGAATGGCCTCGCAAACACCCCATCGTGGCCAAAGAGGGGCATTGAACGGGTTAGTCCAGTTCTCCGACCACTCGACCACGAGCACGGCTGGCGCTCCTCTCATTTTCCGGCATCCAGACGAACGAGAAATCTGCTGTTGCAGTCTCGCACTCCTACTCTAATGACGCGCCGTCACCGACCTCTGTTTCGGGCACGTCAGCAGAATCCAGAGAACGCAACTGCCGCGCGACCACCCTCGTCCGGCGACGCGCGTCTTCAATTGATGATGACATCGCCTGCGCATTTCGAGAAAGCTTCTCCAGAACCCCGTCCATCTTCAGCATTTCCTGCCGGGTCGCGCCGAGCAGACTGGCTATCGCCTCGGTGCGGTCTTCAAGAGAAAGCGTGACATAACCGAGATGAATCGTCCGCAGCAGTGCCGGCGTGAGGGACGGCCCCATGATCATGACCCTGCATGTCCTGCCGATCTCGTCAATCAGACCCGGAGCACGGGCGACTTCTGCGTATAGACCATCGGTCGGAAGATAGAGGACAGCGAATTCAACCGTCTCGGGCGGCGAAATATACTTCGCCGCAATCTTCCGCGCCTCGAACCGGATCGCGGTCTCAAGCGCACGTCGCGCCGCGCGCTCAGCCTCTCGATCATCCTGCGCGCAGGCGTCAAGCAGGCGCTCATACGCCTCCGTAGGGAATTTGCTGTCGATGGCGAGGACCGGCGGCGCAGCGGCGCGCACGGGCATCCGCACAGCGAACTCCACGACCTCCCCGCCCTGCCCGATCCGCCGGTTGGCCTCGTAGGCGCCGGGAGGAAGAATGTCGTCCAGAATGGCGCGAAGCTGCGCCTCGCCCCAGCCGCCCCGGGTTTTCACATTGCCGAAGAGGCGCTTGAGGTCGCCGATCTGGGCCGTCATGGCCGATACTTCGCCCATCGCCTTCTGCATGGCGGAGAACTGTTCCAGAACGCGCTGGAACGATGTCTGCATCTGCTTTTCGACAGCAGCGTGCAGTTGTTCCGTCACCGCTCCCCGGATGGCGGCCAACTGCACCGCACTTGCTTCCGCCATTTCGCGGAGGGCCGCAGCGGACGCAGCGCGCGCTTCCGCCTGTTCACGCCCGAGGCTGCCGCCGATATGCCCAAGACGCTCAGCCGTCTCGGCCCGCATCTGCTCCACGCGGGCGAGCAGCGCGCGCTCCATCTCACCGAGCCGGGCCAGATGATGCTCTGTCTCGGCGCGCCGCGCGCCGCCTTCCCGTTCCACGAGCACGTATAACCGGGCGAGGAGATCGCTGTCGGGGCCTCCGCCAGCGGGCTTGCGACGCACGAGCGTAGCGCCGATCCAGCCACCCAGAGCCAATGCGGCGAGAAGCGCGGCTCCCGTCCCTACGTCCGGCGGTATGAGACTCATCCCGCCTGCCCCGCCAGACATAGTCTCCCCATACGCCGTCAAACCTCCCGCTTCCGTCCAACGGACGTATCAACTTTACGCGTTCCGAGAAAGCGATCGGCCATCAAGAACGCCGCTGACCAATGCGTTCAGAGCCGCCAATACGTGATAAGGCGTTCTCTCCTCGATAGAAAACCAATCCGCCTTCCATCGAAATTCTGCTGCCGGCCTACGAAATCCCCGCGGTTGGCGTCGACGGAGGACGATGCTATCGGAAATTTCGCGACGCCCGGTCGACAACGAACAGATAATACAAAGACGATCGGCGCCCCCATAACCGCCCCTGCAGATGGTACCCTTATCCATGCACGCGATCGCTCCCCACCCCAGTTCCCGCACGCCTCTGTGGAGGAGCCTGTACGTGCAGGTCGTCGTCGCCGTCGTGGCGGGCATCCTGCTGGGTCAATTCGCCCCCCAGCTGGGCGCGGCCATGCGCCCATTGGGCGACGCGTTCATCAAGCTGGTGAAGATGGTCATCGCACCGGTGATCTTCCTCACCGTTTCCACCGGCATCGCTGGCATGGGGGACCTTGGCAAGGCTGGTCGCATCGGCGCCAAGGCGATGGCGTATTTTCTTGTCTTCTCGACGCTGGCTCTCGCAGTCGGAATGGTGGTCGCCAACGTCGTGCATCCTGGAGGGGGCATGCATGTCGATCCCCACTCCCTCGACGCCGCCAGCGTCAGCACTTATGTGGATCGCGCACACGATCACTCCTTCACGGATTTTCTCCTCCAGATCATCCCCACCACCACCGCGAGCGCCTTCACGTCGGGCGAAATTCTCCAGGTGCTGTTCGTAGCCGTCGTGTTTGGCGTCAGCCTGTCGCAAATGGGCTCACGCGGCGAACCCGTCCTCAACCTGTTCCGTCAATTGACCGAACTCGTGTTCGGGGTCGTGCGCATTGTGATGCTGGCCGCCCCGATAGGCGCATTTGGCGCGATGGCTTTCACGATCGGAAAATTCGGCATCGGCTCTGTAGTCAGCCTGATCTGGCTGGTCGGCACGTTCTACCTGACCTCCATCCTGTTCATCGTGCTTGTGCTGGGCGTCGTGGCGAGAGTCTGTGGATTTTCGATCTTTCGCCTTCTTGTCTACATCCGTGAAGAGCTTTTGATCGTCCTCGGCACCAGCTCATCTGAATCCGCTTTGCCGACGTTAATGTCCAAGCTGGAAGCAGCAGGCTGCGCCCGACCGATCGTGGGCCTTGTCGTACCCATGGGATATTCGTTCAATCTGGACGGCACCAATATCTACATGACGCTCTCCGCTCTGTTCATCGCACAGGCGACAGGCATCCATCTGTCTTTCGGCGAACAACTCGCCCTGCTTCTGGTGGCGATGGTCAGCTCCAAAGGCGCCGCTGGCGTCACCGGCGCGGGATTCGTCACTCTCGCCGCGACTCTCTCCGTCGTGCCCAGCGTCCCCGTCGCGGGCATGGCGCTTATTCTCGGCATCGACAAATTCATGTCCGAATGTCGCTCCCTCACCAATATCGTCGGTAACGCAGTCGCAACAATCGTGGTGGCGAAGTGGGAAAACCAGCTCGATAGCGCGCGCCTGTCAGACGCGCTCGCCGGGCGTCTGCCGCCGACCGAGCTCACCCCTGCGGCGATCGAAGACGAGGCCCGTGACGAGGCGGCCGTACACCGCTTTCACTAAGCGCGCGCTTCAAGCCCATGTCGCAGGGGCCGCAGAAGCAGATGAGCGAGCATGTGATCAGTGTGCAGGCTAAGTGGGTATCGGCTCTTCTTTTGTAGCGAACGGTCAGGCGTCGGAAACGGGGCACCCATGAGAGGGTGCGTTCGACGACCCAGCAATGCTTTCCGGGGTGGGTGCTGCTTTCAATACCTTTTCCGGCGATCCTGGGCCTGATGCCATGACGGGAGCATGCCACCCAGCAGGATCGATAGCCGTAACCCTTGCCGACGTGAGGCGTTCCAAAGCTATGGCGTGACCGCCCTTTCTTCCTCCTGGTGGAAGGCTGTGCACTCAGGAGGAGTTCGATCCTCCGGCTGTCGTGGACACTCGCGCCGGACAGCAAGCAGTCAGCGGGATACCCTGCCGATCCGTGACGATGCGCCGCTTCGTCCCTCATAATCCATGGGATTGGAGCCTGTCGTTTCGCCCCAATTTTTGCCGCGATGGACGCACTGTCCATGCAAGCCTGACTCCCGTTCAGTCGATCGGCCTGACGGAGACGGGTCAGCAACTCACCATCGAAGCGCCTATACGCGCGCCTGACGCCAGCAGGTAATCGCGAAGCTGCATCCTGCCTCGCGTGGGCGCGGCCCCCACGAAATGCCTGTCAAAAGAACGAACACTATCCCCGTCAATGCCGAATGGTCGGAAACACGAGATGAGGCCATGGAACCTCACCCGTCATCCACGACCGGATTACATGGAGGGGGTGAAATACGCCTTTACTTGCTGACGTAAAAGCAAATTAATTCGACTGAGTAACGACACACTCCGCAACAAAGAATCGAAGTCCTTCGTTCACTCCACTACGGGTACAAGGGAGTTCCTTCCGCGTGTCGCATGACAGTGATTACTTGAGCGAATAAACACATTTGCAAACATAATAGACGAATCAAAAAAATTTTTGCGGCGCAGAGGCTCACCAAAAATTTCCCGGCGGCGCGTCAGACGCCACTGTTTTCACTTTTTCCTTCCGCCCGAAAAACGTTTTATGGAAATTTCTTTTTAAAAATGGAACTTTCCATAAATACAAAAGATTAAGCACTTAACTCTTTGCGACGTCTCGATGCACGCGCACGTTGTAAAGATGACACAGACGCCTTTGATCCCGTCTGCACACAATAAAGCTACATGACGACGGGGGGCGCAGTGTGCATCATTGCAATCGCACAACCGGTGAAGAAAAACCTCGCACCGGATTTTCGCCAGTAACAAAAAAAACAATCGAAGTGCTGAAGATGAATCACACAGACACGAAGACGTTTCCCGGTCGACGCTCCGTCTCCATCACAAAAATCTTAAGAACTTCCAGCTTTCTTACTGGTTTGTTTCTTTTTTCGCCGCACATTGCGGCCGCTGAAACAGCACCGAACGCAGGCATAAACCAACATACCCCGATCCCTGACGCCTACATGAACACCGCTCACACGACGACGCCAGCGACCGTAAATAAATACGGACCAAATGGCCCCTTGCAGGCGCTGCCTATAATACGACGCACGACGAAGGGATTCTGGGATTCCGAACTTCTTCCGACCCTGGACTCCCGTCCCGAACTCTATGCACAGCCTCAATCGCTGGAGCTGACGCCCCAGCCATCCGCTCTCCTGCACCAAGGGCCCTGGGGCGTCTTCAACGCAAACACCGGCGCGGCATCCGGTTTCGGAACCGTCGGTTATTACGCCGTGTCTCGCTGGGCTGAAGACTGGTCAAAACTCCGCGACAAGCGCAACCGCATCGATTTTCTGGACCCGCTCAAATACATTCCGTTAAATGAGAGCGGCTCCATCTATCTGACACTGAGCGGAAATTTCCGCCATCACGGCTTCTTCGACCAGCGCGCCGGTTTCGGCACGACCAAGAAAGACCCGGCCTATCGTTCGACACTGCGCTGGAACGCGGGCGCCGACCTGCATCTGGGCGAACATCTGCGCCTGTACGGCGAACTCATGAGCGCACAAGCTGGCGGCATGAACTACTACGGATACGCTGGCGGCCGCTGGCGCAGCAAGCTGGACGCCCAGCAGGCCTTCGTAGAAGTGAAGGGGCATCTGCTGCACGCGAACATGGGCGTGATGGTCGGGCGCATGACGTTCCTCGATGCGCCGCCTTATATCACCGCAGGAAGCGTCTATCCGACCGTGCCTTATTCGTGGAATGGCGTCCGGGCTTATTCCTTCTGGAAGAACTTCCGCGTCGATCTCTTCGATCTGACCCTGACCAACAACGCCCCGACAACCGCGTTTCACGATCAGGTCGGCTACCGAACCCGCTGGTATGGGGCCTACACATCCTACGCCGTGCCGTCGTTCAAGTTCATGAACATGAAGAGCCAGGTCTTCGTCGACACCTTCTTCATGGGCTATCTGCTCGCCAGCAACCCGATTGCGAAGACGACCGGAACCATCGCCGGATCGACCCGCAGAGACACTCCGGGCATGAGAATCTGGGGCAACGCCGGACCGATCGAGTTTTCTGTCGGCGGCATGTGGCAGGGGGGATACTTTCAGGCCGCGAATAACGGGCCGCGCCGCTCCGTCGACGCCTATGCGTTCGATGCGCAGATTTCATGGCGCTTCGCCAAGGTGTGGGGCCGCCCCCTGCTGGGCATTCAGGCCGACGACATATCCGGCGGCGACACCAGAAAGAGCCAGACCAGTTCGTGGGGCAACTTCCTGTCGCCATGGGTGCCCAGCGCCTATTATCTCGACATCAGCACCTATATCGGCAACTCGAACATCATCGACGTTGGACCGATCGCCACGATCTCTACAAGTAAAAACACGTCTCTCCTGATGAAAGTTCCTGTAATATGGAGAAATAGTACAAACGACGCGATTTACGCCAACCCGACGGCCATCTACGCATTCCGCCCACACGGCGGCTACACGGCCACCATGCCGCAGGCCAGCTTCACGTGGCGCGCGACGCGTCATATAACGCTCAGTATCGACGGCGAGTACGTGTTCGCCTCGAAGGCCATGATCAACGCTGGCGCGTCTTCCGGCGCATACGTTCAAAGCAACCTGGAGCTAACCTTCTGAGATGACCGCAGGTTCCCCGGACGAACTCACCAACGCCCAGCGCCTGCGGGGCGTGTTCTCCGGATCGGCCGGGAACCTGCTGGAATATTACGACTGGTACGTTTATTCCGCGTTCGCGTTGTATTTCGCACATGCTTTCTTTCCCCACGGCTCTCCGACCGCAGAGTTGCTGAACACCGCAGCAGTCTTCGCCGTCGGCTTTCTGATGCGCCCTGTCGGTGGTTGGCTTATGGGCGTCATGGCGGACCGATACGGTCGCCGCGCCGCGCTCACGGTCTCGGTCTCCGCCATGTGCGCGGCCTCCCTGATCATCGCCCTCTGCCCGACCTACGAGCAGATCGGACTCGCCGCCCCAACGGTTCTGGTTCTCGCCAGACTGGTGCAAGGGCTCAGCCTCGGCGGCGAATACGGCGCCTCCGCCACTTATCTCGCCGAAGTGTCGAAGCCTGAACACCGGGGTTTCTGGTCCGGCTTTCTCTATGTGACTCTGGTCATGGGGCAACTCGGCGCGATGGCCGTGCTGCTGCTGATGCAATACGTGTTGCTGACGCCGGAGCAGATCACCGCGTGGGGCTGGCGTGTGCCGTTCGTCATCGGCGCCGCCGGAGCGCTGCTGATCTTCTGGCTTCGCCGGAATATGGAAGAAAGCGCGACCTTCAAGAAGAAGCAGGATGAAGGCGAACGGGGCGGCCTCGCCGTCCTGCTTCAGCACCCTCGCGCCGTTGCCACGGTCATCGGACTGACCATCGGCGGGACGGTCTCCTTCTACACGTTCACGATCTACATGCAGAAATTCCTCGCCAACTCTCTCGGGTTCGGAAAGGACACGGCGACGTTGATCTCCGCGGGCGCGCTGCTGGTGTTCGCCGCAATGCAGCCCGCTTTCGGCGCGTTGTCAGACCGGATCGGACGCAAGCCTCTGCTCGTCGCATTCGGTGTTCTGGGCACGCTCGGGACAGTCCCGCTGATGTCCGCGTTATCCGCCACGCATTCTCCGTGGGGAGCGTTCGGGCTGATCATCGTCGCTTTCGCCATGATTTCCGGGTACACAGCGATCAATCCGGTCGTAAAAGCAGAACTCTTCCCGACACGCATCCGCGCGCTTGGCGTCGCCTTTCCCTATGCCGTCACCGTGTCGATCTTTGGCGGTACAGCTGAATACGTTGCGCTCTGGAGCAAGCAGGCTGGCCACGAAAGCTGGTTCTTCTGGTATGTCTCCGCCTGCGCGTTCTGCACGCTGCTGACGGCTCTTACGCTGCCGGGAGGCGACGCGAAGCTGCCCGAAGAGGGCTGAGCGCCCTCCGGCGTCGAGTTGGCATTCCGGCCGAGTTGGGTCATGGTCCCGCCAACATCCCGACGATCGGAGACTGACCCCGTGAGCAAGCACCACCACACCGCGCTTGAGACTCTGCTCTCGCGCGCCTCGGCGGACACTCTCGTCAAACCGGCGCCGAAAGGCGAGGAACTGGAGGCGATTCTTTCCACGGCCATGCGCGCCCCGGATCACGGCAAGCTGCGCCCCTGGCGCATGGCGCTCGTGCGCGGAGAGGCCCGTCTGGCGCTGGCGGAACGGGTCGTGGCCAGCATGAAGCGGCTGGACCCGAACGTGCCTGAACAGAAGATCGAAAAGCGCCGCACCCGCTTCTCGACCATGCCGCTGACCATCGTCCTTGGCATGCATCTTCGGCCGGAAGACAAGATTCCCTTGCTCGAACAGCAATTGGCCGTCGGCGCGGCGGCGATGAACATCCTCAATGCGCTGCACGCAGAAGGATATGGCGGCCTGTGGGTCTCGGGCGACATCGCCTACGACCCTGAACTCGCGACGGAACTCGGTTTTCCACCGCCGCATGCGCTGGCAGGATTTATCTTCGTCGGCACCCCTGAGAAAGACCGTGAAACGCCGAAGCGCCGGTCCGTCGCGCCTTACGTGGCGGACTGGACCGGGGCGCCCGTGTCGTTTGAAGCAGACAAGCAATAGGCTGCAGGCATGGCGCACCCGACCGATTACGACGTAGCGATTATCGGCGGCGGCCCTGTCGGCCTCGCTGCCGCGCTGGCCCTCGACGACGCTGGACTGACCTGCGCGGTACTGGAACGGGCGCCGCGTTCCGCCTGGGAAGAGCCGGGGTTCGACGGACGTGAGATCGCGCTCACTTACCACGCGCGCGACCTTCTCGAACGCGTCGGGGCGTGGCGTCATATTCCCCACGTCGCCATCTCCCCCTTGCGCGAGGCTCGCGTGGAGACCGGGCGGGGCAACCATCCGCTCATTTTCGACGCCCCGGCCGACCAAACAGAAAACAGCGATCCGAATACGCCGCTGGGTTGGCTCGTCTCCAACAACCAGATCCGCCGCGCCCTGTTCGCCGAAGCGGCGTCTCGCTCTGGCGTCACGTTGCTGTCGGGCGTCGATGTCGATTCAATCAGGCAGGACGCCGCCTCCGCCGTGACGCATTACTCTGGCGGCCAAGGCGGTGCGTTACGGGCGCTCCTGACGATCGGCGCCGATGGTCGCTTCTCGCCTACGCGCCGCCGCGCGGGAATCGGCGCCGTCATTCACGACTTCAAGCGCGTGATGATGGTCTGCCGCATGGCGCATGAAGAACCCCATCACCATGTCGCCCTGCAATGGTTCGACGAGGGGCAGACGGTGGCTTTGCTGCCCGTAAACGGGGGCGCGTCGTCTCTCGTGCTCACCCTGCCTCCACAGGATATCCACCGCCTGATGAGCGCCGAACAGACGGCCTTCAATGACGAGATCATGCGTCGGGTCGGGCGCCGCCACGGCGCCATGCGGCTGATCAGCTCCCGTCATGCCTATCCGCTCAAAGCGGTATATGCGCATCGTTTCTCGGCCCGACGTCTGGCGCTGTTGGGAGACGCCGCCGTCGGCATGCACCCCATCACGGCGCATGGTTTCAACCTCGGCCTGCGCGGCGTCGATACGCTGGCGACCGAAGTGGCGACGGCATTCAGTGCTGGCCGGGATATCGGCGAGCATGCTGTTCTACGGCGTTTCGAAGCGAAACATCGCGCTGCGACCATGCCCCTGTTCGCCGCGACCAACAGCATCGCCACGCTCTACACGCGCGATGCCGCACTTTTCCGGGCGCTGCGCGGGCTGGGACTGAGAATTGCCGACGCCGTGCCGCCCTTCAAGTCAGCCGTCACGGCGACGCTGATGGACCGCCGTCACTCTCCGGCCTGAGCGCGCCGCTTCCAGTCAATGCAGCGTTCATAAAACGCTTCGATCCGCGCCGCCTGTCGAAGCGGAGCGAAGCGTTCCATATCCCAGATTCTTTTGGGCTGACCGAGCAGCGCCCGAATTCCCTCCGCCATGGCGCGCGCATCTCCAGGCGGAGTCATGCAGGAGGGATGTTCACCCAGAATGTCCGGCACGCCGCCTGCGTTCGTGGCGAGGACCGGCAGCCCCGCCGCCATCGCCTCCAGCAACACAAGCCCGAACGGTTCGTGACGCGACGGCATTACGAATGCGTCCAGCCCCGCAAGGTCGCGTCGCAGATCATAGCGAAAGCCGGGGAACAGCACATGGCCGCACGCACGGGCCTGCAGCGCCTCGCGTTCAGGCCCGTCGCCAAACACAACGAGGCGCGCGTTTTCCGGAGCGCCTAGAGCGAAAGCCTCCAGTAGCACGTCAAAACCCTTCTCGGGGATCATCCTTCCGGCGGCGCCGATCAAAAAGACGCCTTCCGCGATGCCCAGTTCGGCTCGCAGACGACCAGAAGCGTCCGGTAGCGAAGAACACGGGGGAGTCCAATTCGAGATGGTTTCCACAGGACCTGTGAAAGAGGTCGGAATTTCTGCGCGCTGCCAGTCCGCGATGCAGATCAGCCCATCGTGCCGTTCGTAAACGCGCGCGACGTATTTCCTGTGCAGCGTGGCGACGACCGGGCAACGCGCCTGCGCTTCCCGGCGCATCGTCCGGCCAAGACTGTTGAGCACCCCGGCGCGAATGCTCGCAGCGCCAACATGAGTATGAATTACGTCGGGTCGGAAACCCCGCCAGAGCGACAGCAACGACAGCAGGTAACCGTCGAAACTGGATCTTACGACACGCACTGACGGCGGCAGGCGCGGGACGAGATCGCCTTTGGTCCGTCGGTCGCACGTATCGCGGGCGACCAGCACGACCACCTCGTGCATGTCAGCCTGCATCGCCGCCAGTTCGCTGAGATAGCGCTCGGTGCCCGCGAATTCGTGAGTGAGAATACAGTGGAGGATGCGCATCCGAATCGCGGCCAAAAAACACACTCAGGCGGAAGGGCGCTCCGCCGGACATCAGCAGCCCCATCGGAAAGCGCCGCGCGCCAGACCGCGAGCAACGCCAATCTCGCCGTTCCCCGCCGCGCAATCAGCGACGTTAAAAACGCACGATGCCCTCCACATAGCGCAAAGCAACGCTTTATCAACCATTGAGCGTCAGGGTCTCTCGCAGAGGAGAGCTGCGTCAGATGGACAACACCACGTATATCGCGCTTTCGCGCATCGACACAGAAATGCGGGCGATGAGCGTTCTGGCCAACAACCTCTCCAACGCCTCGACACCCGGTTTCAAGGCCAGCCACGTCCTGTTTTCGGATTATCTGGTCAAGATGAAGGGCGAACACACGACGCCCGGCGCCGCCACCGAAGCCTATAACCAGGATAAGGCGACCTATCACGATTTCGCCCAGGGCGCGTTGCAACAGACCGGAAATTCGCTGGACGCCGCGATCACGGGGGACGGGTATTTCTCGGTGATGACCCGCGACGGCGTGCGGTTGACCCGCAACGGTCGGTTCCAGCGCCTGTCCGACGGCCGCATCACGGATTCAGCGGGGGATGCTTTGCTTGATCGCACCGGGCAGCCTGTGACGTTACAGCCGACGGACCGCACCGTCAGCATCGCCTCAGACGGAACCGTGTCGACCGAGAACGGCGTAGCTGCGGAAATAGGGGTCGTGACCGTCGACAACGCCTATACGCTTGTCGGCGAAGGTTCACAGCTGTTCCGCGCCACAACCGCCACGCGTCAGATGACAAACCGCGATATCCGTGAAGGCATGGTCGAAGGCAGCAACGTCAACTCCATGACGGAAATGACGCAGCTAGTGCAGCTGCAACGTGATTTTGAATTCAATACCAACCTGATCGAAAGCGAAGCGACCCGTAAGCAGAACGCTATCGACAAGATCACACAACTTCAATCCTGAACCACAGAAACGGAAACCTGACGACATGATGCGCGCACTCGACATCGCCGGCACCGGGATGCAGGCCCAGCAGACGAATGTTGAAGTAATATCTGATAATATCGCAAACATGACCACGACAGGCTATAAGCGTCGGCGCGCAGAATTTCAGGACCTGATCTATCAGGATCTCCGCCGCGCAGGCACGATGAGTTCCGATTCCGGCACTCTCGTTCCCGCAGGCGCGCAGGTTGGCCTTGGCGTACGTACCGCTGGAATCTACAGAATTAACGAGCAAGGCACGCTGGAACAGACGAGTAACAGCCTCGACCTCGCCGTCGAAGGGCAAGGGTATTTTCAAGTCACGCTGCCCTCCGGGGAATACGCTTACACGCGCGACGGTACCTTTTCTCTGTCTGATACAGGAACGATCGTAACTGCCGACGGCTACACCGTCAGCCCGGGCATCACCGTTCCGAGCAACGCTCAGACGATCACCATCGACCAGACCGGGCAGGTGCAAGTAACCGTGTCTGGGCAGACAACATCGACGATCGTGGGGCAGTTGCAGCTCGCGACATTTCAGAACGAGAACGGTCTCGCCGCTATGGGGCAGAATCTGTTCACCGAGACACAATCATCCGGAAACGCAATCAGCGGCACTGGACAGAGCGTCGGCTTCGGCAGCATCCGCCAGGGCTACACGGAAGAATCAAACGTGAATGTTGTTACGGAAATTACTGATCTCATCACCGCACAACGCGCTTACGAGATGAACAGCAAGGTAATCACCGCCTCCGACCAGATGCTCCAGACGCTTTCAGGGCTGAAGTGATTCACAAGGCGCGCAGCCACATCTGCGCTCTCGCCTTCACACTGGGTAGCAGAGTCCTGTTTGCCCCTGCGGCGGCAATCGCCTCGGCGCCACGCGGGCATGTTACGCTGCACACGGCGCGCGTCCATCTATCGGACCTGTTCACGGACCTCGCCGTCGATCAGGATTGTGATATCGGACCTGCCCCCGCCGCAGGACAAAGCGTGACTATCGGCGGCGCCCAATTACAGGCCATCGCGGCACAGTACGGTCTCGACTGGCCGGGCGCATCGGGCACCGCGCAAACAACGTTGACGCGCGCCAGCCGCTCGATATCGTCAAACGAGTTATTGCCGTTGATAACGACTGCGTTGCAAGAGCGCGGCGCGCCCTCCCTCCCGAACATCGACCTGGCCCCCTTTCAAAGCCCCGCCATACCAGAGGAGGAGTCCGCGCCCCCTCATCTCCGCAATCTTGTCTATGACGCTTCGCACGGTCGGCTCTCGGCCTTCTTCATCGTTCCAGCAGGGGACGGCGCCACACAATCCTTTCGTGTCGACGGCGTCGTCAGCGCCTCCACGACAGTCGTTGTGGCTGCACGGGATATCCCGCCTGGGCAAATCGTAACACGTGAAGATCTCGATATCGTCACCGAAGATTCGCGGCGCATCCCGGCCCGGTCGCTTGTCGACCCGCGGGACGCGATCGGACGCGCCGCCCGAGCGATCATTGCGAAGAACACGCCTCTAATTCCGGATCTTCTTGTGAAACAGGATGTCGTGGAAAAAGGCTCTCCCGTCATACTCGCTGTATCTTCGGCCGGGCTGCGCGTGACAGCTTCCGGCGTTGCATTGGACGGCGGCGGTCTTGGCGAACGCATCCATGTGCTCAATCCCAGTTCGCACATGGTCGTCATCGGGGAAGTGATCGACAAATCCCGCGTCGATGTCTTGCCCGGCAGCATTCCGGCGCCCGCTGACCAACGCACGTTGCGCGCAGCGTCTCAGGGAACCCGTAGCAGTATCTGACGACAACTCGACTTCTGTTTCGGAAAAAACTTCATTTCATGAAAAAAATTGCCGTTACGTCCCTTTTTCTTTGCCTGACGTCCTGCAACGGAGTGGGGGGTCTATCAGAAATAGGCCATCCACCGGCCCTGACGCGCACTCAGGATCCGACGCGTGATACGAGCTACCAACCCGTCACAATGCCCATGCCCCCTACGCAACCTCCGCCAGTCGAGGTGGCGAGCCTATGGCGCCCCGGAAGTCGCGCCTTCTTCAAAGACCAAAGAGCCGCCCAAGTCGGTGACCTGATAACCGTGATCGTCGACATCACTGACAATGCGACAATGGTCGACAACACCACCACAACGGGAAGCGGTAACGAAGCAATGGGCATGCCGAGTATTTTCGGCTTGCATGGCAAGCTGATATCGCATTTGACAAGCTCCAGCGCGCTCTCAACGTCAAGCAGCCATGGCAACGCCGCCACGGGCAGTATCGCCCGAAACGAGGTGGTCACCGTGCGTGTCGCCGGCACCATCACGCAGGTGCTGCCCAATGGCAATTTCGTCGTCGTGGCGCGACAGGAAGTGCGCGTGAACAGCGAATTGCGCGACCTGCAAGTCACTGGCGTGGTAAGGCCGCAGGATATCACGGCCGACAACACCGTGACCCATGACCGCATGGCGGAAGCCCGAATCTCCTACGGTGGGCGCGGGCAACTTACAATTTTACAAACACCATGATATGGACAACAAATTCTTGACGCCATAGCACCGTTCTAATGCTCAGTGCATCCATACCGCATCAACTGACGAATACGGCGCCAGCTGATTGATCTGACGAGCACCTTATCTCCGGCCCACCGGTCTGATCCGTTCGGTTGAAGTTCTCGAAATTCGTTTCTGACAACGTCACTCCGGCAACCTTGGGGAGCCAAAGATTGGCGGATAAATAACGTCCAAATAGGGATGTTTCCAGAGAGGGATGGAACCGCTCATCCGGCTTTCGACCAGCCTTTTTCACCCTGACGCCAATACGTCAAAGAATGGCCCTGCGCCTTCAGCGCCGACCAGCGGCGCCGGGCGGCGGCTACGGCCATATCGTCGCGGCCATCAAAAAGGTCAAAAACTCTCTCGAACGCCTCGAGCTTTTCAGCTTCACGCGCTCCGAGAAGGAATAAATACGTAGCAGCGTTCGGCGTATCATCTCCGGACGTGATCCAGATCGGCTGACGATCGGGAAATTTTGCGCCCATCGCCGCGTGCGGCAACCACACGGGCTCAGAAACCCGCCAGAGCGCCTCATCAAGAGAAGCGACGTCGACGCTTTCACCACAACGCACGACAGCGCGCTTTCCGGCGTCAAGCGTGCGCCCCAACAACTGCGGCAACGCCTCGTCCGCCGTGGTGCGAGTCAGATGGTAGAAACCAATCTCCGCCACGATCCCTCCATCAACGCGCCGTCATCAAGCTCTCAGCCGTGCGCGCCGGCCTCGATCTCGCGGACGAACCGGTCGAGCAGGCGCACGCCAAAGCCGGTGGCGCCCTTCGGCGAACCCGGCTTCGCCTTTGCGCCCCAGGCGACGCCTGCGATGTCGAGATGCGCCCAAGGCGTATCGCCGACGAAGCGCTTGAGGAACTGCGCCGCGGTGATCGATCCCCCCGGACGTCCGCCGATATTCTTCATGTCGGCAATGTCCGATTTCAGCAGCTCGTCATACTCTTCACCGAGCGGCATCCGCCAGAGTTTCTCGCCGCTGCGCAAACCCGCGTCCTCCAGACGACGCGCAAGACCGTCATCGTTCGAGAAAAGACCGGCATGCTCGTGACCAAGGCTTACGATAATCGCGCCAGTCAACGTGGCTAGGTCAACCATCAGCCGGGGCGCAAAACGATCACGGGCGTACCAGAGCACATCGGCCAGAACCAGACGCCCCTCCGCATCGGTGTTCAGAACCTCGATGGTCTGACCCGAGGCGCTACGAACCACGTCGCCGGGGCGTTGCGCCGTCGAGGACACCATGTTCTCGACCAGTCCGATCAGACCAACGACGTTCACCTGCGCCTTGCGGCCCGCCAATGCCGACATCAAGCCCGCGACGACGCCTGCGCCCGCCATGTCCCACTTCATATCCTCCATGCCTGCGGCAGGCTTGATTGAAATGCCGCCGGAATCGAAGGTCACGCCCTTGCCGATAAACGCTATGGGGGCGGAATCGTCTCCCGCGCCGTTCCAGCGCATCACAACCATGCGCGGCTCGTTGGCGCTGCCCTGCGCAACACCCAGCAGAGCGCCGAAACCCAGAGCCTCCATCGCAGGCCCGTCGAGCACTTCGACTTCGACGCCAAGATCCCGCAGCGCCAGCGTCCGATCGGCGAAGACTTCCGGCGACAGGACATTGGCGGGTTCAGTGACAAGATCACGCGTGAAGGTCACGCCACGCGCAACCTGCTCCCATGCGGCCCACGCAGCGCCAGCAGCGGCGGGATCAGCGACCAGAACGGAAAGCGTGGCGAGCTTCGCACCTTCGTCGCCCGACGTCGTGCGATAACGGTCAAAACGATACAGCCCGAGACTTGCGCCCAGCGCCACCGAAGGCGCCAGAGCGGCGTCGAGGGCGCCAGCGGCGATCGCAGCGACTTTATGCGTCGACAGGGCCTGCGCGGCCACGCCGCCGACCTGCTCGGCTAAAGCTTCATTCGCCTCGGCACGCGCACCGAGGCCAACGACAACGATACGGTCCAGACCGCCAGCCGGAGCCAGGATCACGCAGGTCTTGCCACGCTTGAAAGAAAAGCCCGCGACGGACACCGCGCGCGAGATAGCGCCGTCGGTGGCCGCATCGGCGGCCTGAAACAGGGCTGAACGGTCCGAGTCGGAAAATTCGAGGAGCGCGAGCGCCCCGTTCTTCGGAAGCTCAAGCGCCGAAAATCCGATGTCTGTCACCGTCACGTCTCCTGCCTTAACTGACCGGGCGCGCCGTCACGAGCGCCGCCGTATGTGCGGCAGGCGTAGCGGAGCCACCACGGCGTTGGCAACCACGCGAGGCTTTGGTCCACACATGCACCGTGTCATGACCTGACGCGACGTCGAAATGGCGGGTTTGCGATTGCGCGCCTGCTCCCTTGGAGTATGACAGGATCATGACGACGCTCGCACGCACGCCCTCCGATCACGATCTGCTCGCCCTCGCCCTTCGCCTCGCCCGTGAGGCCGCCGATATCATCAACGTGATTCGGGCCAGAGGCTTCGTCACCCAGACGAAATCCGACCGCTCCCCCGTCACCGAAGCCGACGAAGCAGCCGAAGCCCATATCGTCGCCGCCCTGCGACGCGAAGCGCCCGGCATTCCCGTCATCGCCGAGGAAGAAGTCGCCGCCGGGCGCATGACCGAAGCCGGGGAGAGCTACTGGCTGGTCGATCCCCTCGACGGAACGCGCGAATTCGCGGCGGGCCGCGATGATTTCACCGTTAACATAGGGCTGGTGAGGGGTGATCGCGCCGTCCTCGGCGCGATGGCGCTGCCAGCCTACGGCCAGTTCTACGAAGGCGGCGTCGGACTCGGTGCCCGCCGCCATGACGGCGCTGGCGTGCACGATATTCACGTCCGCACGCCGCCTGCCGAAGGCCTCGCCGTTCTCGCGTCGCGCCATTACGGCGACGATCCACGCCTCAAGGCGTTTCTGGATGGCTCCACCATCGCGTCGCTCGGCAATATCGGTTCGGCGGTAAAATTCGTGCGCGTCGCAGAAGGCGTCGCCGACTTGTACCCGCGCCTCGGCCCCACTATGGAATGGGACACCGCGGCGCCGCAGGCGATCGTCGAAGCCGCAGGCGGAGAGATCGTCACAGAAGACCATGCGCCGCTCCGTTACGGCAAACCCGGCTGGAAAAACCCGCCTTTCGTGTGCCGGGGCGCAACGCGACTGAAGACAGACTGAAAACCGCGCTTTACCTTCGGCGCCCTCTCTCTGTAACGTTGCTCGTGCGGATTGATTGACGGCGCGCGCAGGGTGCCGCGGCCTGACAATCCACTGTCTCATGCGCCGAGACTGGCGGCTGCCCGGCGCTCCATGCTATGCCGTCGCGCTCTTGCAGGAATAGCATGACCGAACGATTGCCCGTAACCGAAGCCGGACTAAGCCGCGCCGCAGAATTGCTGCGCTCAGGCGGACTTGTCGCGTTCGGAACGGAAACGGTGTACGGTCTGGGCGCGGACGCAACGGATTCCCATGCCGTCGCGCGGATTTTCGCCGCCAAGGGTCGCCCTGACTTCAACCCGCTCATCAGCCATTTCGCGTCGGCCGCAGATGCGTTCGCACATGTGCAGGCCACGCCGATCGCGGAAACCCTCGCCAGACGCTTCATGCCCGGACCGCTGACCCTGGTCATGACGCGCCGTGCTGACGGCGCCATCTGCGACCTTGCAACGTCCGGTCTGCCGACCGCTGCCGTGCGCGTGCCGGGGCACGAAACTGCGTTAACTCTTCTCCGGGCTGTCGGTCGCCCCGTCGCAGCCCCGTCCGCCAACCTGTCCGGCTCGGTCAGCCCCTCGGACGCGGACCATGTGCTGGACGGACTGGAAGGCCGCATCGACGCTGTGCTCGACAGCGGCCCCTGCTCAGTCGGCGTGGAGAGCACTGTGCTGGATATTTCCGGACCCAACCCGGTCCTGCTCCGCCATGGCGGCGTTCCGCTGGAGGCGATCGAAGCCGAAATCGGCCCGGTTCTCCTGGGCGCTCCCGACGAGCCGTCCACCCCCCGTTCACCGGGTCAGCTGTCTTCGCATTACGCTCCGTCCCTGCCCCTGCGGCTAAACGCGACCGACATAGAGCCAGACGAAGCACTGCTCGCCTTCGGGCCGGCGTCGCGTTCCTCGAATCTTTGCTGGAATCTCAGCGAAAGCGGCGATCTCGAAGAAGCCGCCGCCCGACTTTTCGCAGGACTGCGCCACCTCGACGCTGAAGGGCGGAAGCGCGGGCTGCAGCGCATCGCCGTCGCCCCGGTCCCCAGCCATGGCCTCGGGGCCGCTATTGGCGACCGTCTGGCCCGAGCGGCGGCGCCCCGCCCAGCTCACCCGCATATGCCCCCTCCCCCATCTGACGCGTCTCCTCGCGAAGCGGCGTCCACCTGTCGTCACGAGGCCTTATGAGCGACAATCTGGATCCCAAGGAACTCAAGGTCCTCGGCGACATTCTTGCTCTGGTGCTGGAAGATCAGCCTGGACAGGCAAGCTCCGCGCTCGACGCGCTGCGGGCGCGGGCGCGGCGCAACAAGATGACCGGCGGCGCTCTGAAGAACCTGTTCACCGCCATCGCACCGAACCCGCCAACCCGCGCGGCGCCCCGCGCCCGCGCCTCCACCCGCGCTGGCGCCACATCCGCGGAAACCCAGCAGGCTCGCGCGCAGGTTCGCGACCTGACGGAAAGCCTCACCAAACTGGACATGGAGCTTCGCACGTGCCGCGCAGACAACTCTGCGCTACGCGCCGAGTTGTTCCTGACCCAACAGGCCCGCGCGGAGACTCAGACGCAGCTGTCTTCAATGCAGTCCGCAGGACAGCTCCGTCTGACGCTGCTGATCGTCACGTTCATCATTGGCGCCGTGGCGGGAGTCGCTGGCGGCGAATTGTTCCACGCGTTGCGTCCTGCCCCGACCCATACGCCGAACGCAGTCTATCTGCGTTAGCCCCACGCTCCGCAGTGTTTCGCCGGGGTGGGCGCAGGGCGGCAGGCTGATGTAAGATCGCGCTACAACGCCGCCGCCGTCGCGGCCCACGCCCCGCCGCAGAGCTTTGAGAGGACACCCATGACCGCCTTCGCCAGCGACGCCGCGCTCAGCCTTCCCGCGGACGCTCTGGAGCAGCTTCGAACCGCTCTGGGTTCAGGCGGCCTGCTGACCGAAGCCTCCGACATGGCCCCATTCGTCACGGACTGGCGGAACCTGTTTCACGGCCGCGCCTGCGCTGTGGCGCGCCCGGCGACGGCTGAAGCCTGCGCCGAAACGCTGCGCATCTGCGCCGAGCACAAGATCGCCGTGGTGCCGCAAGGCGGCAACACCAGCATGGTCGGCGGCGCGACCCCTGACGAAAGCGGACGGGCGCTCGTGCTGGTCACGAGCCGGATGAACCGTGTGCGCGCGATCGACCCGATCGACCAGACCATGACCATCGAGGCTGGCGTGACACTGAAAGCGGCGCAGGACGCGGCGAAGGAAGCGGGTCTGCTCCTTCCGCTGTCGATCTCGTCTGAAGGTTCTGCCGAAATCGGCGGCGTGCTGGCGACGAACGCTGGCGGCAACAACACGGTCCGCTACGGCAATGCGCGCGAGCTGGTGCTGGGCCTGGAAGTCGCCCTGCCCGACGGACGCAAGCTCGATCTGATGCGCCGCCTGCGCAAGGACAACACCGGATACGCCCTGCGCCAGATCTTCATCGGCTCGGAGGGCACGCTCGGTCTGATCACCGCAGCGATCCTGCAACTGCAACCAGCGCCGCGCTCCATTGAGGCTGCCTTGTGCGCCGTGGAAAGTCCCGCCGCCGCCCTGCGTCTTTTCGCCGCCTTCCGCTCCCGCGAACCCAGCGCGATTCAGGCGTTCGAGTTCATGTCCGGCGTCAGCATGGGGCTGGTCAACACGCTGATCCCCGACGCGAAGCTGCCGCTAGCGGAGCCCGCTGCCGCTTACGTGCTCGTCGAACTGGCGAGCCCCCGAGAAGGCGGCGCGCTGCGAGAGCTGATGGAAGAAGCACTCGGCGACGCACTGGAAAACGGGCTGGTGACAGACGCAGTTCTTGCGGAAAGCGAAGCGCAGCGCGGCGCATTGTGGAAACTGCGCGAAGAGCATGCTGAAGCGCAGAAGCGCGCAGGCGCATCGGTGAAGAACGACGTCTCCGTGCCGCTGTCGGCCATACCGGAGTTCATCGAACGCGCCAGCGCCGCCTGCGAAGCCCTGATCCCCGGCGTGCGCGTCGCGCCCTTCGGCCATATCGGCGACGGAAATATCCACTTCAATCTGGTCCAGCCCGAAGGCGCGGACGGCGCCGCTTTTCTGGCGCGTGATCACGACATCATGGACGCCGTGGCCGGGATCGTTCGTGAACTGGGCGGCTCTTTCTCCGCCGAGCACGGCGTGGGTCAGCTCAAGACCTACATGATGCCGGAGTGGCGCGGCGGCGCCGAACTAGACGTGATGCGCCGCATCAAGACCGCGATCGACCCGCAGGGGTTGATGAATCCAGGGAAGGTGTTGCCAGCGCTTTAAAAAAATCAATCCCCGCAATAAATTTCAAAACTTTCGCGTTAATCTGCCTGATAGAATATTGTAGACACTCCTGACATTCAGAATGGAATATTATCGTCCAACTCTTCCTGCGGTTTCGGCAAACTGGGCTGCTTACCTACAGGTGCCGGCAGCGCCCGCAGGGGCGGCGTCAAACGTTGAACTGCCAACTCTTCAGACTCTTTGTCATGACCAATTAGTTGCATAATTTGCGTGACGGCGTTGTGGCCGTCTGCCATTATCGTCACTCCAGCAGACGTAGCGGCCAAAACCGAGGTCAACACACTCATTGTTTTTGCAAAACTTAATCTTTTTCCAGAAATTTCTTCAGATAAATGATTCAGCCTTCTATATAAGTTATTTTTACGATTTTCATCCAAATTTGAATTTTCCACTACATCGCGAATACGCGATATATAATGTTCAACCTTCGTGCGCGTATTTTCCGTCAAATGCACAGAGTAAGCATGCCTTGCGCGACGAAATTTGATCCGAATACGAGCGACCTCACCTTGCACATCCAAACAAAATCGAGAAAAAATTTCGTCAAAATCTACAGAGTATTCCGGATTATATAATATGTTCGGGATTAAACACTCTTCAGCGACGGCAGATACCGAGACCATATACTGCTCACGAACGGTCCGATCAAAAACTCCAGACGTATTCTCGTCAATCAGCCTCAACATATTCCTCTTACAGATCGCTTCAAACTCGACAAAACAACGATCATCGTCATCTGGCAGATTGGCGTAATCTTCCTCTGAAATTAGTTCGTAATTCATCAGGTCACTCATCAACTCGCGCTGTCCTACATAGTATGTGGCCGCAAGCGACAAGGCCGCAAGGTCCCCAATTGGACGCCCCTTCCCCCTCTCTGGTATACGCCCTGACCTGAAGATCCTGCCCACGCGACAGGAGAACGGCACGGAGACAGCTCCAGACAGGGGCCAAGAAAGCGGGAACTGGCGATGACGGACGGCACTAGAAGCAACAGCCTGCGTAGCGGGCCCAGCCCTTCCGGGCATTTCGGCGACGGCCTCGGTGGTCGTTTCGTGGCCGAGACGCTCATGCCGCTGCTGCTGGAACTGAACGCGGCTTACGAAACCGCGAAAGCCGATCCGGAATTCCGAAAAGAGTTCGAGTTCTATCTCCGTGACTACGTCGGTCGCCCCTCCCCACTCTGGTTCGCCCGTCGCCTGACCGAGCAACTCGGCGGCGCCAAAATCTACATGAAACGTGAAGAGCTGAACCACACCGGCTCGCACAAGCTGAACAACGTGATGGGCCAGATCCTGCTCGCCCGCCGCATGGGACGCAGCCGCATCGTCGCCGAAACCGGCGCCGGACAGCACGGCGTCGCAACGGCCACGGTCTGCGCCCTGTTCGGCATGAAATGCGTGATCTACATGGGCGCCACCGACGTGGAGCGTCAGAAGCCCAATGTCTTCCGCATGAAGCTTCTGGGCGCCGAGGTCATTCCCGTCACGTCCGGCGCGGGCACGCTGAAGGATGCGATGAACGAGGCGATGCGCGACTGGGTCGCAAACGTCGCCGACACCTATTTCCTTGTCGGCACGGTCGCCGGGCCGCACCCGTATCCGGCAATGGTGCGCGATTTCCAGACCGTGATCGGCGAGGAAACGAAGACGCAGATGCAGGACGCCGAAGGCCGTCTGCCGGACGTGGTGATCGCGGCCATCGGCGGCGGATCGAACGCCATGGGCATCTTCCACCCGTTCCTGGATGACGCGTCCGTCCGCCTGATCGGCGTCGAGGCAGCAGGCCACGGCCTCGACAGCGGCAAGACCGCCGCTTCCATCTCGCGTGGACGACGCGGCGTGCTGCACGGCAACCGCACCTATCTGCTGCAGGACGAGAACGGCCAGATCGACGAGGCCCACTCCATCAGCGCCGGGCTGGATTATCCCGGCGTCGGTCCTGAGCACTCATGGCTGCATGAAATCGGGCGCGCCGAATATGTCGGCGTCACGGACGACGAGGCTCTGGACGCCTTCCAGACCTGCACCCGGACCGAAGGGATCATCCCGGCGCTGGAAAGCGCGCACGCCATCGCCCACGCCATCAAGGTCGCGCCGTCGATGAGCCCCGACACTCTGGTCGTCGTCAACATCTCCGGCCGAGGGGACAAGGACATCTTCACCGTCGCCGAACATCTCGGAGTCAGCCTGTGAGCCGCATCGCCGCCCGTTTCGCCGCCCTCAAGAAAGTGGGACGCGGCGCCCTGATCCCGTATCTCGAAGCCTGCGATCCGGATTTCGACACCGCCCTCGCCCTGCTGCGCGGGATGCCGGAAGCTGGCGCGGACCTGATCGAGATTGGCATGCCGTTCTCCGACCCGTCCGCCGACGGCCCGATCATCCAGCGCGCGGCGCAGCGCGGACTGAAAGCAGGAGCCACGCTTCCCCGCGTTCTGGAGATGGTGTCCGCCTTCCGCCAGAACGACGCGGACACGCCGCTGATCCTGATGGGCTATCTGAACCCCATTGAGTCCTACGGACTTGAACGCTTCTGCGCCGACGCCAGCAAGGCCGGCATCGACGGCCTGATCATCGTTGATCTACCACCTGAAGAAGCCGCGCCGCTGGAGGGACCCACGCGCGAGCACGGGCTGGACATTATCCGCCTCGTCGCGCCCACGACGGACGACGAGCGCCTGCGTCTGGTGCTGAACCACGCATCCGGCTTTGTCTATTACGTGAGCATCACCGGCATCACCGGAACCCGCTCGGCCAGCGACGACGATCTCACGGCGGCGTTGACGCGCCTGCGCGCAGCGACCGACCTGCCGGTTGCGATCGGTTTCGGTATCCGCACTCCGGAGCAGGCAGCCTCCGCATCCCGTATCGCCGACGGCGCTGTTGTTGCATCGGCGCTGCTCGCAACTCTTGCCGACACGCTGGACGCAAACGATCAGGCGACGACGCAAACGGTTCCCACCGTGCTGCAGGGCGTGCGTGCGCTGTCTCAGGCAGTTCGTAGAAAGTAACGCTGTCTTTCACGGTGTATGCAAAAAAATAGGCGGTTGAGAGAGCGTCTTGCTTCTCTCAACCGCCTATTCGCCTTTTGACCTCGCAACAACGATCGTCAGAACGACTTTCAGTCTACGAAATCATGATGCAGGAGCGTCACCTTCCCGCAATAGCGCTACCGCCGATCAGCGCCAGCACGAGGAAAACAAGGAAGACGACAATGGCGATAAAGAACAGAATCTTCGCCATCCCTGCGGCGGCGCTTGAAATGCCTCCAAAGCCGAAGAGGCCTGCAATGACAGAGATCACCAGAAACAAGAGGGCAAGTTTAAGCATCTCAACGAACTCCTGTGGGCAGAACGCCAATATCCTACAAACTAACTACCGGCTATGAAGTTTCCTTATCGACACTCCACCCTCGTAATAAACTTGCCTCGACGCGCTCTCCAGCCAAATCAGCGTCGCGCGATACAACCGCCGGCCAGCACGCCGAGCCCTGCAGCGATCGCAACCATCAAAAGCGGCTGATCGGCAGTAATATCTCGCACCGTATCGAGCGCCTCGGATACTGCGTCGCCCGCTCTAACGCCCCTATTGCGGGCCTCTTCCGTCTGTATCGACGTCACGTCGCCATCAAGTCCGAATTCCGTCGGCTTCTTCTCTTCCGTCGTCATGACACCCTCCCCTCACGTTGGAAGGCGCCAAGTCTGCGGCGTCGTCCCTCATCGGTCAACGGGACGGTCCAACCTTCATATGCCCTCAAAGCGCGCGTAAGGCCCCACTCCAGGATCCTCCTCGCCACCAATTAACGCACGGAGCCTGCCCGCCAACGCCCTCATCGCCGGTGACGACGGATCATGCGGACGCGGTCCCACCCGAAGGTCGCCACGCACGGTCGCCGGGCTCCCCGCGAGAACAATGATACGATCCGCCAATAGGATCGCCTCATCGAGGTCATGCGTTACAAAAATCACCGTTTTGCCGGTCTTCTCCCAGATAGAGAGCAATTCGGCCTGCAATCCGCCCCGCGTGATCGCGTCCAGAGCGCCGAAGGGCTCATCCATAAGCAGAAGATCAGGCTCCACCGCGAGTGCGCGCGCCACCCCGACGCGCTGCCGCTGCCCGCCGGACAATTGCCGTGGCCAACGCCCAGCCTCATCCGCCAGTCCGACCAGCGCCAACGCCCGCTCCACCCGCTGCCGACGTTCCGTTCGGGAGAGACCTATACCTTCCAGCCCGAACTCCACGTTACGACGAACTGTCCGCCAGGGCATGAGCCGCGCGTCCTGGAACACCAGCGCCGCACGCCCTCCCATCTTGGAGGCCGATCCGGACGACAGGATCACACGACCTTCCGACCCCTCCACAAGCCCCATCAGCACCCGCAGCAGAGTCGATTTCCCGACGCCGGAAGGTCCGAGAATGGCGATAAACTCGCCGGACACTACGGAAAGATCGATATTCCGAAAAACGAACGAGCCGCCGCCGTCATGCGACAGAGCCACGTTCTCCAGTCGAATCAAAGGCTCCATGTCTCAGCCCTGCCAGCGCAGCGCGCGCTTGCTGAGAAAACCGAACGCAACATCGGTCAACGCATACAGCAACGCCATGGTCACCATGTAGACCACCACGACATCCGTCGCGAGCAGGCTCGACGCTTGCAACATCCGCGCACCCACGCCGGGCGCGCCGAACAGCTCCGCCGCCACGACGGACATCCAGCCCTGGCCAAGCCCGGTCCGTAAGCCCGCCATCACACCCGGCGCGGACGCCGGAAGCACGACATACAGCATCCGTCCGACAAAGCCGCCGTGACCAAACGCGGCCGCGACTTCATACAGGTCGCGATCAATCGCGCGCACCGCGCCGTAAGCCGCATAGAAATTGATCCAGAACACGGATATCGCAATGATGAACGTCGCCCCTGCGGTGTTCAGCCCGAACCACAAGATTGCAAACGGCGCCCACGCCAGCCCGGGAATCGGACGTAACAGACGGACCGCGCCGCCCGTCAACGCGTCGACCACCGGCATAGAGCCGCACAACAATCCCGCGCCCACGCCCAGCGCCGAGCCGATCAGCAAGCCGAGACTGTAATGGGTCAGACTGTCCAACACGGCCTGCGACCAGAACCCGCCCGACACTTCGTTGATCCAGGCGGGCCATATTTCCGTCGGCGCGGGCAAAACGCCTGGCGGAACCAGCCCATAGGCAACGACGGCCTGCCACGTAGCAAGCAACACAACCAGCCCGACAGCGCCAAGAACGACGCGAACGCCCGGCGTAAGATCGCGCGTCGTCCAGGAGGGACGTCCCGCCAAAAGTCTCATCAATTATACCTGACGACGGAAAACCACGCGACGGCTGCTCACTGCGCGCCGCCACGCCAGGTCTGAAGATCAAAGAGAGCATCCACTGGCTGCGGCGCACTAAGCAGGCCCTGCGACACCTCAAAGTTCTGCAGACTGCTCACGCTCGCCATAATGCGGGCAGGATCCGCCACAAACGTCGGCGCCGACGCCTTCAACGCTCCCTCGATCACCGCCGGAGGCAGTAATCCGCCGCCCAGCGCTTTGGCGACATAGGGCGTCGCCTGCTCAGGGTGCTCTGCAAGCAAAGACGTCGCCCGCACGAACAGGCCGGTCAGTGCTTTTGCCCACACCTTGCGATCTGGCGCATCAGGTTTAAGAACAGCCAGAACCGAGCCTGGCTGATCGGGCATCAGATCATGCCCGGTGGCCAGTGTCCGTACGTCCGAACGACGCGTGCGAACGACCGTCAACGCTGGCTCGCGCAATACCGCGCCGTCGACCGCCCCAGCAAGCAACGCCTGCTGCGCGCCGTCGATATCGAGGCCGACGATGTCGACTGCGCTCACATCCACGCCTTCGCGTTCCTTAAGCCAGTAACGAAGCAGCGTGTCCGGCACGGAACCCTGCGGCTGCGCCGCAATTTTCGGCTTGCGCCCGACCATCTTCTGAAAATCAGCGAACCGCGCGGCAACAGCGTCATGAGCAAGACCGCCGGGCTTTCCTGCATCCAGACCAGTCGCCAGCGGGCCACGCACAACCAGCGACAATTCCTCTATCGCCCCGGTCGCGACGACTTTCACGTCCACGCCGTGCGCACGCGCCTGCAAGAGAGGTAGAACGCCCGCAACATAGGCGTCGATGCGTCCTGAAACAAGCGCCTGAATGGCCTGCGGACCTGACGTGAACCGGACAAGTTCCAGTTCCAGCCCTGCCTCTTTCGCCCAGCCCAAGCCATCGATAACGAAAAGCGCTGAAGACCCCAAAACCGGGATATAGCCGACCCGCACCGGTGTCGCCGCCTTCGCGCCCACAGTCACCAGCGAGCCTATCGCCGCGGCGCCGATACAAAATACACGGCGCGTCACGCTTTTGAGCTTCATTCCGCTTCAAGCCTTATCACTATTAAAATATGTATTATTTATTTTCCGCGACAGAATATGACTAAACTCGATGCAACTGCAATAGAGCCGCGATTTCAACTATCCGCAGCTCTATTGCGTTGCGAGATCGCATAAAAAAAGCCGACCCTAAGGTCGGCTTTTTTGAACGCGCGTGACGCCTGAATCAGGCTGCGAGATCGTCCTGTTCTTCATGAACAGGCTTCGGGCCGCTGTCCTGGCCCTTCGCGTTGACGTCGCGATCGATCAACTCGATCACCGCCATGTCAGCCGCATCGCCATAGCGGACGCCAGCCTTCAGGACGCGGGTGTAACCACCGGTGCGCGCCTTGTAGCGATCAGCCACCGCGGAGAACAGCTTGCTGACGATCGCGTCGTCGCGAAGCTGCGCATACGCCTGACGACGAGCATGCAGATCGCCGCGCTTGCCGAGAGAGATCAGCTTTTCGACAACCGGACGAAGTTCTTTCGCCTTGGGCAGAGTCGTCGTGATCTGCTCGTGCTTGATGAGAGCGACAGCCATGTTCCGAAACATGGCCGCGCGATGAGTGGAGGTAACGCCGAGCTTCCGACCGGCAACACCGTGACGCATGGTGAAGGTTCCTGTTGCTGCGGATCAGAAGGGCTCGTCGAGCCGCTTCGCCAGATCCTCAATGTTCTCCGGCGGCCAGGCCGGGACGTTCATACCAAGGGAGAGCCCCATCGCCGTGAGGACTTCCTTGATTTCGTTCAAAGACTTACGCCCGAAGTTAGGCGTGCGCAGCATCTCCTGCTCGGTCTTCTGAACCAGATCGCCGATATAGATGATGTTGTCGTTCTTCAGGCAGTTGGCCGAACGGACCGACAGCTCAAGCTCGTCAACCTTGCGAAGCAGGTTGCGGTTGAACGGAAGATCGTCTTCCGGCTCCTGAGCCACGACAGGGCGCGGCTCGTCAAAGTTAATGAAGAGCTGGAGCTGGTCCTGAAGAATGCGGGCAGCGAGAGCCACCGCGTCCTCAGGCGTCACCGCACCGTTCGTCTCCACCGTGAGCAGCAGCTTGTCATAATCGGTCACCTGCCCGACGCGAGTCGGCTCGACCTTATAGGACACGCGCTTGACCGGCGAATAAATCGCGTCGATCGGGATCAACCCGATAGGCGCATCTTCCGGACGGTTGGCGGCGGCAGGGACATAACCCTTACCGATGTTGACCGTGAACTCCATGCTGAGCTTCACGCCGTCGTCGAGCGTGCAGATCACCAGATCAGGATTCATGATCTCGATGCCATGACCCGCCTGAATCTGACCCGCGCGGACTTCGCCCGGGCCGGTCGCAGTCAGGACCATGCGCTTCGGTCCTTCACCATGCATGCTCAGGGCGAGTTGCTTGATATTAAGGACGATATCGGTGACGTCTTCACGAACGCCGGGGACCGACGAGAATTCGTGCAGGACGCCATCAATCTGGATGGCCGTGATGGCCGCGCCTTGCAGGGAGGAAAGCAGAATACGGCGCAGCGCGTTACCAAGCGTCATGCCGAAGCCGCGCTCAAGCGGCTCCGCGACCACGGTCGCGACGCGCGACGGGACGGCGCCGGACTCGACTTCCAGCTTTTCCGGCTTGATCAGGGACTGCCAGTTTTTCTGGAGGACCAAGGTATCGGCCTTTCACAAACGGGAACCGCCAACTGACGGCGAAAAAACCCCGACCAAGCCGAGGCAAAACTCAAACCACACAAATCCGAGCGACGAGACGCACGCCCCGCCGCCCGCATCATGTGAAGATCAGACGCGACGACGCTTGCGTGGGCGGCAACCGTTGTGCGGCACCGGCGTCAGATCGCGGATCGAAGCGATGGAGAAACCAACCGCCTGCAGAGCCCGCAGCGCGCTCTCACGTCCCGAACCAGGACCGGATACTTCGATGTCCAGCGTCTCCATGCCATGCTCGCGCGCCTTGCGGCCTGCGTCCTCGGCAGCGACCTGAGCCGCATACGGGGTCGACTTACGCGAGCCCTTGAAGCCCTGAGCGCCAGCCGACGACCACGCGATGGCGTTGCCCTGCGCGTCGGAGATCGTGATCATGGTGTTGTTGAACGTGGAGAGCACATGCGCCACGCCCGAGATAATGTTCTTGCGCTCTTTTTTGCGGATACGCGGAGCGGCGGCCTTCGCCATGTTTCTTCGTCCTGCTTCTCTCTACCGTCACGGGAAAACCCCGGACGCGCCCTGACGAAATCCGCCAAGGCCGCACAATTTCCAAAAGGCGCCCGGCGAACCGGGCCGCGACCTTAGCGCGTGACCTTCTTCTTACCGGCGATCGCAACCGCCTTACCCTTACGCGTACGCGCATTGGTGTGGGTCCGCTGACCGCGAACCGGAAGCCCGCGACGATGCCGCAGGCCGCGATAGCAGCCGAGATCCATCAGACGCTTGATGTTCATCGCAACTTCACGACGAAGGTCGCCTTCGACGCGGTAGTCTGCGTCAATCAGCTCACGCAGCTTCGAGATTTCGTCGTCGCTCAGTTCGTTGACGCGCTTGGCGTCCGGAAGACCGAGGGTCTTGCAGATCTGCTCAGCCTTCGTCTGTCCGATCCCGTAGATATACTGAAGACCGATCACAACACGCTTGTTGGTCGGGATATTCACGCCGGCAATACGCGCCACGCCACACACTCCTGTCCGCCTGCGTCCCGCGCAAGCGTATGATAATCAGATTGCCGCCAGTGAATGCCGCGAGAGGCGGCCATGCGGTCTAGAGCGCGCGCAATAGACCGACCGGCGACTACGAGTCAACGAAAACAGATCACTTTTGCGTGATCTTCTCCACTTCAGTCATGATCCCGTCGATCTGCGCGCTCACGCCATCGATCGGAGCCATCCCGTCTACAAACGCCACACGGGTGCTCGCCTCGTAATACGGCAGCAGCGGCATGGTCTCGCGACGATAGGACGCCAGGCGAGACGTGACTGTCTCCCTGTTGTCATCCGCGCGTCTCACGAACTCATGTGAGCCGCAGATATCGCAGACGCCGGGCTCACGCGTCGGATTCGACGCATCGTTGTAGCTCGCACCGCATTTCGCGCACGAGAACCGCCCCGCGATTCGATCCGCCAGCGCCTCTTCGTCAACCTGGAGCACCAGAACGACATCGATCTTGCTCTGCAGACGGGCAAGCATGTCATCAAGCGCTTCAGCCTGCGCGACCGTCCGAGGAAAACCGTCGAGAATAAAACCTTTCTCGCAGTCGGGCTGCCGGATTCGCGCCTCAAGCATCGCTACGATCATCGAGTCGGACACAAGCTTCCCCGCATCCATCAGCGCCTTGGCTTCACGCCCGATGTCAGAACCCGCCTTCACCTCGGCGCGCAGCATGTCGCCGGTCGAAATCTGGGAGATGCCGTAACGAATCTCCAGACGCTTCGACTGTGTTCCTTTGCCGGCGCCAGGCGGTCCAAGAAAGATGATGTTCATCGACGAATAATCCTCCGGTTCTGCCCACCGCGCCGGCTACGCTGAATCAACCCCTGATATTGGTGCGCCACCAGGTGAGACTGTACCTGCGTCACGGTATCGATCGTCACGGAAACGATGATGATGAGACTCGTGCCGCCAAAATAGAACGGAACGTTGTAGTGGCTGATCAATATCTGCGGCAGCAGACAGACAGCCACCAGATACAGCGCTCCGATCGTCGTCAGCCTCGTCAGAATCCGATCGAAGTATGTCGCCGTCGACGCACCCGGCTTGATACCGGGAATGAAGCCGCCCTGCTTACGCAGATTATCCGCCGTCTCTTCCGGGTTAAATGTCACCGCAGCATAGAAGTAGGAGAAGAACAGGATCATCGCTGCGTAGAACGCCATGTAAAGCGGCTGTCCCTGCCCAAGCTGCTGCCCGAGGAAGGACAGCCAACCTGGCATGGCTTTGCCGTTCATGAAGCCCGCAATCGTCACCGGGATCAGAAGCACTGAAGAAGCGAAAATTGGTGGGATCACGCCCGCAGTGTTCACCTTCAGAGGCATGTGCGTCGACTCGCCGCCGAACATGCGGTTGCCCATCTGCCGCTTGGGATACTGGATCACGACGCGGCGTTGCGCCTGCTCCATGAACACAATGAAGGTGATCGTGGCTGCAGCGAGCACCAGAAACACCAACACGAAAAACGGTGAAAGCGCGCCGGTGTAACCAAGCTGGAACAGGCTCGCCAACGCGTGCGGGAGATTCGCAACGATGCCCGCGAAGATGATCAGCGAGATTCCATTACCGACTCCCCGCGATGTAATCTGTTCGCCGAGCCACATAAGGAACATCGTGCCGCCGACCAGCGTCACAACGCAGGAGAGAATGAAAAATGAGCCAGGATTAACCACAGCCGATCCGGCCTGACTGCTCATCCGCTCAAGACCTATGGCGATGCCGTATGCCTGAAACAGCGCGATGGCGACCGTCAGATAGCGTGTGTACTGGTTCAGCTTTTTTCGACCCTGCTCGCCCTCTTTCTTGAGAGACTCCAGAGAAGGAATCGCGGTCGACATCAGCTGCACGATAATCGACGCCGAGATATACGGCATGATATTGAGCGCGAAGACCGTCATACGGCCAAGAGCGCCGCCGCTGAACATGTCGAACATGCCCAGTATGCCGCCCTGATGTTGGGCAAGAAGCTGTCCCATAACCGTCGCGTCGACACCCGGCACCGGGATGTAGGTGCCGAGTCGATAAATGATCAGCGCGCCAAGGGTGAACCAGATCCGCTTTTTAAGCTCGGTCGCCTTCGCGAACGATCCCAGGTTGAAGTTGGCTGCCAGCTGTTCGGCCGCGGAAGCCATGCGCCTGTCCTTTCACAAAAAACAGCGCCGCCGCAAAGCGGGACGCTGTCACGGCAGACGTTTCCGTCTGCAAAGCCGAAATAGGTCATAAGGGACGTTCGCACGTTCGTCGAGCGTCCCTTAATTTCGTCTACGGCTTACGATGCTGCCTCAGCAGCTTTCTTAGGGGCAACCGTGGTCTTCACAGAACCGCCAGCCTTCTCCACCGCAGCGATAGCCGTGGCGGAAGCGCCAGCCACCTCAATAGTGACGGCACGTGTAAGTTCGCCAACGCCCAGCAGGCGCACGCCTGCATACTTGCCGGTGCCGACGAGGCCCGCCTTACGCAGGGCCTCCTCATTCACCGAGCCGGCGTCGAGCTTGCCATCAGTAATGGCCTTCTCGATCGCAGCGAGATTCACCGGAGCATATTCCTTGCGGAAGATGTTCTTGAATCCGCGCTTCGGCATACGACGATACAGCGGAAGCTGACCACCCTCGAAGCCGTTCAGCGACACGCCTTCACGCGCCTTCTGACCTTTTACGCCCTTACCCGACGTCTTGCCCTTACCGGACCCGATGCCGCGCCCGAGACGCTTTTTGCGATAACGCGCACCATCGTTATCACGAAGCTCATTGAGATTCATGTCAGTCCTCCACCTTCACCAGGTGGGCTACCTTGCGCAGCATGCCACGAACGGACGGGGTGTCCTGGAGTTCGCGCGTGCGGCCGATCTTGTTCAGGCCGAGACCAACCAGCGTCGCCTGCTGGCCGGGCTTGCGACCGTTACCCGACGCAATCTGCGTCACGCGGACAGTTTTTGTATCAGGCATCTGCGCCCTCCACAGCCTGCTCGCGCTTGCCGAGAATGTCCGAAACCTTCTTGCCGCGACGGTTCGCCACAGCGCGAGGGCTCGCGCAACGCTCAAGAGCCGCAAACGTGGCCTTGACCATGTTATGCGGGTTACGGGTCCCAAGGGACTTGGCGACCACGTCGTGAATGCCAAGGCTCTCGAAAACAGCGCGCATCGGACCACCAGCGATGATTCCCGTTCCGGCTTCCGCCGAACGAAGGATCACCTTACCAGCGCCGAAATGACCAGCCGCGTCGTGGTGGAGCGTACGCCCCTCCTTCATCGGCACGCGGATCATACCGCGCTTGGCCCGTTCAGTCGCCTTACGGATCGCCTCAGGCACTTCACGCGCCTTGCCAGCGCCATAACCGACGCGGCCTTTCTGGTCGCCAACGACAACCAGCGCAGCGAAGGCAAAGCGGCGACCGCCCTTAACAACTTTTGCGACGCGGTTGATGGTGACGAGCTTGTCGATCAGATCGTCGCCCTCGCGCTCCCGCTCGCGCTCCCGGCCTCTACCGCCGTCTCTCGGTTCACGTGCCATTACGTGTCCCCTCTCTTAGAAGGAGAGACCGCCCTCGCGGGCAGCCTCCGCCAGCGCCTTGACGCGCCCATGATACAGATACGAGCCGCGGTCGAAGACGACCTGAGTCACGCCGGCCGCAAGAGCGCGCTGCGCCACGAGCTTGCCAACGGCAGAAGCGGCTTCGCGGTTCGCGCCCGTGGCGTCGTCCGAACGAATGTCCTTGTCCAGCGAAGACGCGGCGGCCAGCGTGCGGCCAGCAGCGTCGTCGATCACCTGGGCGTAGATGTTCTTGCCTGAACGAAACACCGACAGGCGCGGACGTCCGCCGGCCTTGCGGCGGAGCTGGAAGCGCAGACGCTGACGGCGACGCTCCCGCAGATCCTGTTGCGTGCTCATTACTTCTTCTTGCCTTCCTTGCGACGAATGGTCTCGGTGTCGTAGCGGACGCCCTTGCCCTTATACGGCTCTGGCTTGCGATAGCTGCGGATGTCCAGTGCGACCTGGCCAACACGCTGCTTGTCGATGCCCTCGACCACCACCGCAGTCGGACGCGGCGTGGTGATCTTGATGCCCGCAGGAATCGGATAGACCACGTCGTGAGAGTAACCGAGGTTCAGGACCAGATTGGAACCCTGCACGGCGGCGCGATAACCGGTGCCGGTAATTTCCAGGGTCTTGGAGAAACCCTCGGAAACGCCCTTCACCATCGTCGCGACGAGCGCACGGGTGGTGCCCCACATCATGCGAGCATGCGCCACCGAACCCAGCGGCTTCACCGTGACCTTGCCATCGTCGACCGTGGTCTCGACATGCTTGGACAGGGGAAGCTTCAACTCTCCGAGCTTGCCCTTGGCCGTCAGAACGCCGTTGGCGATCGAGACGGTGACGCCCGCTGGGACGTCGACGGGATATTTGCCTACACGCGACATCTATCCCTCCTCAGAACACGCGGCAGAGAACTTCGCCGCCAACATTGGCGGCGCGAGCCTCTGCATCGGACAACACGCCACGCGGGGTCGACAGAATCGACACGCCGAGACCGGCATAAACGCGCGGCAGTTCCTTGATCTTGGAGTACACGCGCCGACCCGGACGGGACACGCGGTGGATCTCCTTGATGACCGGATCGCCATCGGTATATTTCAGCTCAATACGGATCTGAGAGATGCCCTTGCGGACCTCTTCCACCGCGAAGCCGCGAATGTAACCTTCGCGCTTCAGAGCCTCGAGAACGCTGGCGCGGAGCTTCGACGCAGGAGCCACGCACGCAGCATGACGAGCGCGCTGCGCGTTGCGGATACGGGTGAGCATATCACCCAAAGGATCAGAAAGTGACATAGCCCGCCCTTACCAGCTCGCCTTGACCACGCCAGGAATCTGACCATTCGACGCCAGATCACGCAGAGCGATACGGCACAGTTCGAACTTGCGGTAGTTACCGCGCGAACGACCAGTCAGTTTGCAGCGAAGGCGCACGCGAACGCGCGAACCATTACGAGGAAGCTCAGCGAGCTTGAGTGACGCGTCAAAGCGATCCTCAACCGGCAGAGAGCGGTCCATCACGATATTTTTCAGAGCCATACGCTTAGCCTTGTCGCGCTGCGCCATACGGGCGCGCTTGGCGTTGCGAGTGACGGCGGAGATCTTGGCCATGCCTGATTCTACCCTCCGGAACCTGCTGGACCATTCCAGCGGTTTTCCAAAAACTTTTAGTTCTTCATCCCACCGGCGCAGACCGGAGGACGAAAACGAAAGCCCCGCAGACGCGATCGTCCGCGGAGCATGCTCGCCTCGCGCGTCTTACGCCGCGAACGGCAGATCGAACGCCTTCAGAAGCGCCTTGGCTTCCGCATCCGTCTTCGCGGTCGTCACGAAGATGATGTCCATGCCACGAACCTGGTCGACTTTGTCGTATTCGATTTCGGGGAACACGATCTGCTCTTTCAAGCCCATCGCGAAGTTTCCACGACCATCGAAACCCTTGTTCGCAGGCAGCCCGCGGAAGTCGCGGATGCGCGGCATCGCGATCGTCACGAGACGATCGAGGAACTCGTACATCCGCGCGCTGCGCAGCGTGACCTTACAACCGATCGGCAGACCTTCGCGAATCTTGAAACCCGCGATCGCCTTCTTGGCGACAGTCTTCACAGGACGTTGCCCAGCAATGAGCATCATCTCGGCGAGCGCCGTGTCCAGCTTCTTCTGATCGCCCGCAGCTTCGCCAACGCCCATGTTGAGAACGATCTTCTCAAGGCGGGGAATCTGCATGACGTTCTTGTAGCCAAACTGTTCACGCAGCTTCGCAGCGATTTCGTTCTCGTAGCGCGTCCGCATACGCGGGAGCTGGCGAGTATCCGTTGTCTCTGACATGTCTACCTCCTCAGCCCTCGATCACTTCGCCGGTCGCCTTCGCGACGCGAACCTTGCGACCGCCGTCCAGAACGCGGAAGCCGACCTTCGTCGCCTTGTCGCTCTTCGGATCGATCAAGGCCAGGTTGGACAGGTCAACAGCGGCTTCACGCGCGATGATCCCGCCTTCTTCGCCCATGCGGGTGGCTTTCTTGTGGTGCTTCGCCACAGCAACGCCACGCACGACCGCCTTGTTCTCAGCAGGAAACACGGAGAGAACTTCTCCACGCGTTCCTTTGGAGGAGCCGGTCGTCACGACGACAGTGTCGCCCTTTCTGATGCGAGCAGCCATTACAGCACCTCCGGCGCCAGAGAGATGATCTTCATGAACTTGCGTGCGCGCAGTTCACGAACGACCGGGCCAAAGATACGCGTGCCAATCGGCTCCTGCTGCTTGTTGATCAGCACGGCCGCGTTCCGGTCGAACCGGATCGCGCTGCCGTCGGCACGACGCACCGGGTAAGACGTACGAACGATGACGGCCTGATGGACGTCACCCTTCTTTACCTTACCACGGGGAATCGCTTCCTTGACGGAAACGACGATCACGTCGCCGACCGAGGCGGACTTCCGCTTGGAGCCGCCCAGCACCTTAATGCACTGCACCTGACGGGCGCCGGAATTGTCGGCGACCTCAAGGTTGGTCTCGGGATGGATCATTGGTCTTTACCCCTCTTACGCAACAGCGCCGGACTGGACTTCGCCAACGGTCTCGCCGTTGCGGGAAATCACAGTCCAGGTCTTGCGCTTGGAGATCGGCGCGCACTCTTCGATGCGGACCGAATCGCCAATCTTGCACTCGTTGAGCTCATCGTGGGCCGCATACTTCTTCGACCGACGGATGAACTTCTTATAAAGCGGATGCATGACGCGACGATCGACAAGAACGGTGATCGTCTTGTCCATCTTGTCGCTGGTCACGCGCCCGCTCAGGATGCGCTTCGGCATTGCCGGACCCCTTAGGATTTAGCCGCAGAAGCAGTGGCTCCCGCGACAGTCTTCGCCGCGGCTTGCGCCGCGATCGTCTTAATGCGGGCGATGTCGCGGCGCACTGTACGCGCGCGGCTCACCCCTTCGTTCTGACCGGTCGCCTGCTGAAACCGCAGATTGAATTGCTCGCGCTTCAGATCGAGAAGAAGCGTCTGCAACTCATCAACGGACTTCGCACGCAGATCAGCCGGCTTGAGCGCCTTGCTCATCTCACGCCTCCCCGATGCGGGTCACAAACTTCGTCTTGATCGGCAGCTTCGCCGCGCCGAGAGCCAGCGCTTCACGCGCGACTTCCGGCGGAACGCCTTCGATCTCGAACAGGATACGACCCGGTTTCACACGGGCCACCCAGTATTCCGGAGATCCCTTGCCGGAGCCCATACGCACTTCGGCGGGCTTTGTCGAGACCGGAAGGTCCGGAAAAATACGAATCCACACCCGACCGGCACGTTTCATCGCACGCGTGATGGCGCGGCGCGACGCTTCGATCTGCCGAGCGGTGATCCGCTCCGGCTCCAGCGCCTTCAGACCATAGGCGCCGAAGTTCAGCAGAGTGCCGCCTTTGGCGAGACCATGAATGCGGCCCTTGTGGGCCTTGCGGAATTTAGTCCGCTTGGGAGAAAGCATTGTCGTCTATCCCTCAGCGCTGCGGCGCCTGCTCGGCGGCGCGACGGTCCTGCGCCAGCGGGTCGTGAGCCAGGATTTCGCCCTTGAAAATCCAGACCTTCACGCCGCAGGTGCCGTACGTCGTTTTCGCCGTCGCGGTCCCGTAATCGATATCGGCGCGAAGCGTGTGCAACGGCACCCGCCCCTCGCGATACCACTCGATGCGAGCGATTTCAGCGCCGCCAAGACGTCCGGAGCAATTGATCCGGATGCCCTGCGCGCCGAGACGCATCGCCGACTGGACCGCGCGCTTCATGGCGCGGCGGAAAGCGACGCGACGCTCGAGCTGCTGCGCGATGTTCTCGGCGACCAGGGTCGCGTCGATCTCGGGCTTGCGAATCTCGACGATGTTCAGCGCAACGTCCGTCTTCGCCATCTTCGTCAGCTCCTTGCGGAGCGCGTCGATGTCCTGACCCTTCTTGCCGATGACCACGCCGGGACGCGCCGCGTAGATCGTCACGCGCGGCTTCTTCGCCGGGCGCTCGATCACAACGCGGGAAACGCCTGCGCCAGCCAGCTTGCGGCGCAGAAACGCACGCAGCTTCAGATCGTCGTGCAGCAGACGGGAGTAGTCCGCATCGGCGTACCAGCGGCTGTCCCAGGTGCGGTTGATGCCGAGCCGAAGCCCGACCGGATTGACCTTATGTCCCATCTCAGGCCGCCTTCTCTTCCTTGGTGATCTCGGGCTCGGGCGCACGCTCGGCCACGACGATCGTCAGGTGGCTGAAGAACTTCTCGATACGCGCCGAACGACCACGACCGCGGGCGTGAAAGCGCCGCATGACGATCGACTTGCCGACGTCGGCGGTCTTGACCACCAGCTGATCGACGTCGAGCTGGTGGTTGTTCTCCGCGTTTGCAATCGCGCTCTCCAGGGTCTTCTTGACCTGCTGGGCGATGCGACGCTTCGAGAAGGTAAGGGTCGCGACAGCCTGCGAAGCAGGCTTGTTGCGAATCAGACCAGCGACGAGATTGAGCTTGCGTGGGCTGACGCGGATGTTCCGCGTAATCGCCTGCGCTTCTGTCTCGCTCAGTCGACGAGGTTGCTTTGGCTTGCTCATCTCAGCCCCTCTTCGACTTCTTGTCCGCGCCATGCCCATGGAACGTACGTGTCGGAGAGAATTCGCCGAACTTGTGCCCGACCATATTCTCCGTCACCTGCACGGGCAGGAACTTGTGACCATTATAAACACCGAAGGTCAGCCCCACGAACTGCGGCAGGATCGTGGAACGACGCGACCAGATCTTGATCACTTCGTTACGACCGGACGCGCGCGATGCGTCGGCTTTATTCAGTAGATACCCGTCCACGAACGGGCCTTTCCAGACGGAACGTGCCATCTCTTATTGCCCCTTACTTGCCGGTCTTCCGGCGACGGATGATCAGACTGTCCGTACGCTTGTTGACCCTGGTCTTGTAACCCTTCGTCGGCTTGCCCCACGGCGTAACCGGATGACGACCGCCCGAGGTGCGGCCTTCGCCACCACCATGCGGGTGATCGACCGGGTTCATGACGACGCCACGGTTGTGCGGACGACGTCCCAGCCAGCGAGCGCGACCCGCCTTACCAATGTGCTGGTTCATGTTGTCCGGATTGGACACGGCGCCGACCGTCGCCAGACATTCGCCACGTACGACGCGGAGTTCGCCTGACTGCAGCTTGATCTGCGCGTAACCGGCGTCCTTGCCGACCAGCTGCGCATACGTGCCCGCAGCGCGAGCCAGCTTGCCGCCGGCGCCCTGCTTCAGCTCGATGTTGTGCACGATGGTGCCGACCGGAATGGCCGACAGCGGCATCGCGTTACCTGGCTTGATGTCCACACGCGCGCCAGCGACGATCTGGTCGCCAACCTTCAGACGCTGCGGGGCCAGAATATATGCCAGCTCACCGTCTTCGTACTTGATCAGTGCGATGAACGCGGTGCGGTTCGGGTCATATTCCAGACGCTCAACCGTGCCGACGACGTCGAACTTGCGACGCTTGAAGTCGACGAAACGATAAGACTGCTTGTGTCCACCGCCACGGAAGAAAGACGTCGTACGGCCATGATTGTTACGGCCGCCCGATTTGTTCTTGCCTTCGGTCAACTGCTTGACCGGCTTGCCCTTCCAAAGGTCGGACCGATCAATCAGAACCGTGCCACGAAGGCTCGGCGTGACGGGACTAAAGTGCTTCAGTGCCATGTGTCGATACCCCGCGTCACGCCAGCTTCGCGGTCAGGTCGATGGACTGACCTTCCGCGAGCTGCACGAACGCCTTCTTGATGTCGGAGCGCTGTCCGGGGCGACCCTTGAAGCGCTTCGCCTTACCTTTCTGGACCAGCGTGTTCACGCCCAGAACCTTCACGCCGAACAGGCCCTCGACCGCAGCCTTGATTTCCGGCTTCGTCGCGGACAGCGCAACCTTGAAGACCATCTGGTTCTTCTCGGAGAGCGCAGTCGCCTTTTCCGTGATCAACGGAGCCCGGACGATGTCGAACATCGCCTCCTTGGACATCCGCTCCGCTTTCTTGCGGATCGCAAGCACGTTGGTCATGCCAGGCGCTCCTTCAGGCCCTCAACGCCGGCGCGGGTGATCGCCAGAACGTCGTGGTTGAGAATGTCATAGACGTTCGCGCCGATGGTCGGCAGGACGTCGATCTTCGGCAGGTTGCGCGCAGCGCGACCAAACGCCTCGTTGATCGACGCGCCATCCACGATGAGCGCCGACGACCAACCGAGAACCTTCAGCTTCGCAGCCAATTCGGCCGTCTTGCTGACGCCATCCGTCGAGTCGAGAACGATCAGCTTGCCGTCCTTCGCCTTCTGCGACAGAGCGGAGATCAGACCGAGGCGGCGAACCTTCTTCGGCAGATCATAACCGTGATCGCGCACGACCGGACCATGAACGGCGCCGCCGGTGCGGAACTGCGGCGCACGAAGCGAACCCTGACGAGCCGAGCCGGTGCCCTTCTGCTTGTAGGGCTTCTTGGTCGTGCCGGAGACTTCGCCCATGCCCTTCACCTTGTGGGTGCCGGCGCGGCGCTTGGCCAGCTGCCAGTGAACCACGCGCGCCATAATGTCGGCGCGGGGAGCGGTTGCGAAAATCTCGTCCGGCAGGGTCGCTGTGCCAGCGCTGCCGTTATCGAGCGTCTTGATGTCGAGTTCCATGGTCCTCAGCCCTCCGCCGTCGCGAGGGCTGCCGGATACGGCGCCTCGGCATGACGGGCCTTCTTGATCGCGTCGCGGACCATAACCAGTCCGTTCTTGGCGCCCGGGATCGAACCACGAATCATCAGCAGGTTCTTTTCCGGATCGACCGCCGCCACTTCAAGGTTCAACGTCGTAATGCGCTCGTCACCGAGGTGACCGGCCATCTTCTTGTTCTTGAAGGTCTTGCCGGGATCCTGACGGTTACCGGTAGAACCATGAGAACGGTGAGAGACGGACACGCCGTGTGTGGCTTCAAGGCCGCGGAAGTTCCAGCGCTTCATGGCGCCAGCGAAGCCCTTGCCCTTGCTGGTGCCGGTCACGTCAACCTTCTGCCCCACCACGAAGTGGGAAGCGAGAATGCGTGCGCCTGACTCAAGCACGGCGTCAGCGTCGACGCGGAATTCGCGCACGACCTTCTTGGGCTCGACCTTCACGCGGGCATAATGGCCACGGTTCGGCTGCGAGACGTTCTTTACCTTGGCGTTGCCGAGGCCGAGCTGCACGGCGGTGTACCCGTCGCGCTCGATCGTCTTCGACTCAACCACCTGCAACTCATCGAGGTGCAGGACAGTGACCGGGACGTGTGTCCCGTCTTCCTTGAATAGCCGGGTCATACCCAGCTTTCTTGCGATCAATCCGGTGCGCATCGTCTGGACCTTAGAGTTTGATCTCGACATCTACGCCAGCGGCGAGGTCGAGCTTCATGAGGGCGTCCACGGTCTGCGGGGTCGGCTCGACAATGTCGAGCAGCCGGCGATGAGTCCGAATTTCGAACTGCTCGCGGCTTTTCTTGTCCACGTGGGGTGAGCGGTTCACAGTGAACCGTTCGATATGCGTCGGCAGCGGGATAGGACCCCGAACCCGCGCACCCGTACGCTTCGCCGTGTTGACGATTTCCTTCGTGCTGTTGTCGAGCACGCGGTGATCGTACGCCTTCAGGCGAATGCGGATGTTCTGGTTGTCCATCGTCTTGTTCAGTCCAACTTTCTCGTCCGGCCCAGGTAAGCAACCGGCCGGGGTCTGCCCGTAAATTTCCCGCCGCCAAGTAAGACCCCGGCCGGATCGCTCCGACCGGGGCCACTCAGTTCAGGGCCCGTTGGGGCGCCTGCCCCGATTACTCGGTGATGGAGGCCACCACGCCAGCGCCGACAGTGCGACCGCCTTCGCGGATAGCGAAGCGCAGGCCTTCGTCCATGGCGATCGGAGCGATCAGCTCGACATCCATGGCGATGTTGTCGCCCGGCATCACCATCTCGGTGCCTTCCGGCAGCTGCACAACACCCGTGACGTCCGTCGTCCGGAAATAGAACTGCGGACGATAGTTGGTGAAGAACGGCGTGTGACGACCGCCTTCTTCCTTCGTCAGGATGTAGGCCTCAGCCTTGAACTTCTTGTGCGGGGTGATCGAGCCCGGCTTCGCCAGAACTTGACCACGCTCCACGTCTTCACGCTTCGTGCCACGCAGCAGCGCACCGATGTTGTCGCCAGCCTCTCCGCGGTCGAGCAGCTTGCGGAACATCTCAACACCCGTAACGGTCGTCTTCACGGTGGCCTTCAGACCAACGATCTCGACTTCGTCGCCGGTGTTGACGACGCCGCGCTCGACGCGGCCGGTGACGACGGTGCCACGACCCGAGATCGAGAACACGTCTTCGATCGGCATCAGGAACGGACGATCGATCGGACGCTCCGGCTGCGGGATGTAGGCGTCAACCTGCGTCATCAGCTCGAGAACGCGATCTTCACCGATCGTCGCGTCGCCATCTTCAAGGGTGACCAGAGCCGAACCCTTGACGATGGGGATATCGTCGCCCGGGAACTGGTAGGACGAAAGAAGCTCACGCACTTCCATCTCGACCAGCTCAAGCAGCTCCGGATCGTCAACCTGATCGACCTTGTTCAGGAACACGACCAGAGCCGGCACGCCGACCTGACGAGCGAGCAGGATGTGCTCACGGGTCTGCGGCATCGGGCCGTCAGCTGCGGACACAACCAGGATCGCGCCGTCCATCTGCGCCGCGCCGGTGATCATGTTCTTCACGTAGTCGGCGTGGCCGGGGCAGTCGACGTGAGCGTAGTGACGCGCTGCAGTCTCGTACTCAACGTGCGCCGTCGAGATCGTGATGCCGCGAGCGCGCTCTTCCGGCGCTGCGTCGATCTGGTCATACGCCTTGAAAACGGCGCCGCCGGTCTTCGCCAGCGTCTTGGTGATAGCCGCAGTCAGCGAGGTCTTGCCGTGGTCGACGTGACCGATCGTGCCGATATTGCAGTGCGGCTTGTTACGCTCGAATTTAGCCTTTGCCATCGTCTCTCTCCGTTACCCGCAAATCTGCGGGATGCGGTTGTTTACTCTGTAGTCCGGCGCCACGACCAGCGGCGCAAGGAAGGAAAAACCGTCAGTTACCAGCGGTAGTGACTGAAGGCCTTGTTCGCTTCCGCCATGCGGTGCGTGTCTTCCCGCTTCTTCACTGCGGCGCCGCGATTGTTCACAGCATCAAGCAGCTCGTTGGACAAGCGGTCCTGCATCGTGTTTTCGCCGCGCTTGCGCGAAGCGTCGATCAGCCAGCGGATCGCCAGCGCCTGACGGCGCTCGGCCCGGACTTCGACCGGAACCTGATACGTAGCACCGCCAACGCGGCGCGAACGGACCTCAACGGCCGGCTTCACGTTGTCCAGAGCGCTGTGGAACATGACCACAGGATCGGCAGACGCGCCGCCGCGACGACGCATCGTCTCGAGCGCGCCGTAGACGATGCCTTCGGCGGTGGATTTCTTTCCATCGTACATCAGCGCGTTCATGAAACGCGTGATCACGATGTCTCCGAACTTCGGATCGGGAAGGATCTCGCGCTTTACAGCGCGGTGACGGCGACTCATGCCTCGATATTCCTCTTACTTCGGACGCTTCGCGCCGTACAGCGAACGGCGTTGACGACGCTTTGCGATGCCCTGCGTATCGAGCACGCCGCGCAGGATGTGGTAACGCACGCCCGGAAGATCCTTCACGCGGCCGCCGCGGATAAGGACGACGCTATGCTCCTGAAGGTTGTGACCTTCACCCGGAATGTAGCTCACCACCTCGTAGCCGTTCGTCAGACGCACCTTGGCGACCTTACGCAGCGCCGAGTTCGGCTTCTTCGGAGTGGTCGTATAGACGCGGGTGCAGACACCGCGCTTCTGAGGGCAACCCTGGAGGGCCGGCACCTTGTTGCGCTTGGCCGCGGGCTCGCGCCCCTTGGCGATCAGCTGGTTGATGGTCGGCATGCGCCCTTCCCGATCCTTACACAGTTCGGCCGGCCAACCTTCCTTCCGGTTGCCGACTGTCATTCAAAACGAACTCCTTCAGGCGCGAACGCCCGAGGAGCCTATGTTTGCATCCGGCCTTGGCCCACCCCAATCGGGACGTGCGGCGCCACATGCTTGCTCTGCTACATTCAGCAACCACGCCCGAAAAGCATTCGGAATACGGGGAGCCGAGGGCGCGGAACCTACGGTCGCTGGCGACGTGAGTCAAGCAGAGTCACCCGATTCGCGGCCGATTTCCCTGTTGCGAAACTCTGACATGCGCCCTGAAGAAAGGGGCCGTTCGGTCGTAACGCAACGAACTGCCGCGCTCTTACCGTTAATGAGCGTCTTTCGCCAGTAAAATCGGCAGCGCATGGCGGAAAAACAGACTTTTAATGAAAAAGGCCGGGGACGAGCCCCGGCCTTCTCCAGTTACAAGAGGGACGGCAGCTTATTCCGCCGCTTCCGTGCCCTGCCCGAGGCGTTGACGGTCCTGACGGGCCGCAACGGCGCGCAGCTTGTTCATCACGCTGCCCGTGCCCGCCGGGATCAGGCGGCCCACAATCACGTTCTCCTTGAGACCGTTCAGCGAATCGACCTTTCCGGCCGTGGCCGCTTCGGTCAGCACGCGAGTCGTCTCCTGGAAGGACGCTGCGGAGATGAACGACTGGGTCTGCAGAGAAGCCTTCGTGATGCCCTGCAGCACCGGCATCGCCAGCGCCGGACGATCGCCCTCGTTGAGACGCTTGGTGTTCTCCGTCTCGAACTCGATTCGGTCCACCGTCTCACCGATCAGATAGGTCGTGTCGCCGGGTTCGAGAATCTCGACCTTCTGCAGCATCTGGCGAACGATCACCTCGATGTGCTTGTCGTTGATCTTCACGCCCTGCAGTCGGTACACGTCCTGAATCTCGTTCACGAGATAGTCGGACAGCGCCTCGACGCCCATGACCTTCAGAATGTCGTGGGGCACACGCGGACCATCAACCAGCGGATCGCCCTTCTGGACGAAGTCGCCCTCCTGCACGGACACGTGCTTGCCCTTCGGCACCAGGTAATCAGTCTCTTCGCCTGTCTCATCATTCTTCACGATGATGCGACGCTTCGACTTGTAGTCCTTGCCGAACTCCACCCGACCTTCGTTTTCGGCGATGATCGCGTGATCCTTCGGACGACGGGCCTCGAACAGTTCAGCCACGCGCGGCAGACCGCCGGTAATGTCGCGAGTCTTGGAACCTTCGCGCGGGATACGCGCCAGCACGTCACCTGCATGGACCGTCGCGCCGTTCTCGACCGAGAGCAGCGAGTCCGGCGACAGGAAGTAGCGAGCATCGTTGCCATTATCGAGCTTGATGACCTCGTTGTTCGAGTCCTTGAGCTGCAGACGCGGCCGCAGATCAACGCCCTTGGACGCCTGCTTGTAATCGACCACCACCTTGGACGTCAGGCCGGTCACCTCGTCCATACGCTCGACGAGCGTGATGGAGTCGATCAGGTCGAGATACTCAACCTTACCAGCCTTCTCGGTGATGATCGGCAGGGTGTAGGGGTCCCACTCAGCCATCTTCTGGTTGCGCGTCACCGCCTGGCCATCGTCGATCAGCAACCGGGCGCCGTAAGGCACACGGTACCGTGCACGCTCTGCTCCGGTGTCGTCCGTCAGAAGAATTTCGCAGTTACGCGACATGACGATCGGCACGTTCTGGCTGTTGTGAACCACGTTGCGGTTGCGGATGATCACCTTGCCGTCACGCGACGCCTCGACCATCGACTGCTCCGCGCCACGCTGCGCGGCGCCGCCGATGTGGAAGGTGCGCATCGTCAGCTGCGTGCCGGGCTCGCCGATGGACTGCGCCGCGATAACACCGACAGCCTCACCAATATTGACTGGCGTGCCGCGAGCCAGATCGCGGCCATAGCAGTGGCCACAGACGCCGACGCGGCTATCGCAGGTCAGAACCGAGCGAATCTGCACCGTCTCGACGCCCGCCTTCTCGATCGCCTCAGCGTCAGCCTCGTCGACGAGATGGTTGCGATTGAACACCAGCTCACCCGTCGCCGGGTTCACGACGTCAGCCGCAAGCGTACGCCCGAGGATGCGCTCGGAAAGCGATGAGACGATTTCGCCGCCGTCCATCACAGCGCGCACGGTCAAGCCGCGCTCGGTGCCACAATCGTTCTCGACGATGATGCAGTCCTGCGCCACGTCAACCAGACGACGCGTCAGATATCCCGAGTTCGCGGTCTTCAGAGCCGTGTCCGCGAGGCCCTTGCGGGCGCCGTGGGTGGACGTGAAGTAATCGAGAACCGAGAGACCTTCCTTGAAGTTCGCGATGATCGGCTGCTCGATGATCTCGCCCGAAGGCTTGGCCATCAGACCGCGCATACCTGCGAGCTGCTTCATCTGGGCCGGCGACCCACGGGCGCCGGAATGGCTCATCATCCACACCGAGTTGATCGGCGTGCCGATCTCGGCCTTCGAAATCTCCTTCGTCATCGCGGCCTGCACTTCGTCCGTGCAGCGCGACCACGCATCGACCACCTTGTTGTAACGCTCGCCAGCCGTGATCAGACCGTCCTGATACTGCTGCTCGAACTCCTTCACCTCGGCGGCGGTACGATCGACCAGCTCTTTCTTCTCGGCGGGGATGATCATGTCATCCTTGCCGAAGGAAATGCCGGCCTTAGCCGCGTGACGGAACCCGAGAGCCATCATCCGGTCGCAGAAAATCACCGCTTCTTTCTGACCGCAGTGACGATAAACCGCGTCGATCACGTCCGACACGTTCTTCTTCGTCAGCTGCTTGTTGATCAGCGAGAACGGGATCATCGCGTTCTTCGGCAGGATCTGCGCAATCAGCATGCGACCCGGCGTCGTAACGACGTTCTGGGTGACAGGCTTGCCGTCCGCGTCGACTGTCTCGAAACGCGTGCGGATCTTGTCGTGCAGCTTCAGCGCGCCAGCCGTCAGGGCGTACTCGACCTCGCCAACCTCGCCGAACGCGGACGCGCCCTGCTTCGTCAGCTTGCCGGTCGTCGGATCGTACTCGCTGCGGTCCGGGGTCGCCGCGAATTCCGGCGTCTCCAGGCTGAGGTAGTACAGGCCCAGCACGATGTCCTGCGACGGCACGATGATCGGCTTGCCGTTCGCGGGGCTGAGGATGTTGTTAGTCGACATCATCAGCACACGCGCTTCAAGCTGCGCTTCCAGCGACAGCGGCACGTGAACGGCCATCTGATCGCCGTCGAAATCCGCGTTGAAGGCGGTGCAGACCAGCGGATGAAGCTGGATCGCCTTGCCCTCGACGAGGATCGGCTCGAACGCCTGAATGCCAAGACGGTGGAGCGTCGGCGCACGGTTCAACATGACCGGATGCTCGCGGATAACCTCTTCAAGGATATCCCAGACTTCCGGACGCTCTTTCTCCACCATCCGCTTCGCGGCCTTGATGGTCGTCGCGTGGCCGTATTTCTCGAGCTTCGAATAGATGAACGGCTTAAACAACTCGAGCGCCATCTTCTTCGGCAGGCCGCACTGGTGCAGCTTCAGCTCAGGGCCGACCACGATGACCGAACGGCCAGAGTAGTCGACGCGCTTGCCGAGAAGGTTCTGACGGAAGCGGCCCTGCTTGCCTTTCAGCATGTCGGACAGCGACTTCAGCGGGCGCTTGTTGGCGCCCGTGATGGCGCGGCCACGGCGACCGTTGTCGAACAGCGCGTCAACGGCTTCCTGCAGCATGCGCTTTTCGTTGCGGACGATGATGTCCGGCGCGCGCAGCTCCATGAGCCGCTTCAGACGGTTGTTACGGTTGATGACGCGGCGATACAGGTCGTTCAGGTCGGACGTCGCAAAACGACCGCCGTCGAGCGGAACCAGCGGACGCAGTTCCGGCGGAATGACCGGCACGAGGTCCAGGATCATCCATTCCGGCTTGCAGCCGCTTTCAGAGAACGCCTCGATCAGCTTCAGGCGCTTGACCAGCTTCTTGCGCTTCGCCTCGGAGGTCGTCTCCTTGAGGTCCTGACGCAGCTTCACCTTCTCGGCGTCGCAGTCGATGCGCTCAAGGACCTTCTTGATCGCTTCCGCGCCGATGCCGATCTCGATGCCGTCTTCCGCGTGCTCGTCAAGCACATCCAGATACTGGTCCTCGCTCAGCAGGCTGTACTGCTTGAGCGGCGACGTGCCGGGCTCAAGAACGACGTAGTTTTCGAAATACAGGATCTTTTCCAGATCCTTCAGCGTCAGATCGACCATCAGGCCGATGCGGCTCGGCAGAGACTTCAGGAACCAGATATGGGCGACAGGGCTTGCGAGCTGGATGTGGCCCATACGCTCGCGACGCACCTTCGCAAGCGTGACTTCAACGCCGCACTTTTCGCAGATGATGCCGCGGAACTTCATCCGCTTGTACTTGCCGCACAGGCACTCGTAATCCTTGATCGGGCCAAATATGCGCGCGCAGAACAGACCGTCGCGCTCCGGCTTGAACGTCCGATAATTGATCGTCTCGGGCTTCTTGATCTCGCCGTACGACCAGGACCGTATCTGCTCGCTGGACGCGAGCTGAATCTTGATCTGATCGAATGTGGCGGCCTGGCCGGTCTGGCCAAGGATCTTCATGAGTTCATTCATGCGCCGAAAACCTCCAGGACGGGAAAAGCGCGGGGGAAACCCGCGCCTGACAGGGTGCTACGCCCTGCCCCCAATTCATTAAAAACAAGCCGGAACCGGGAGGACTGTCCTCCCGAAGGCGGGACAATCCCCCGCCGCGATATCACTTTTCGCCGCTTTCCAGATCGACGTTCAGCCCGAGCGACTTCAGTTCCTTGATCAGAACGTTGAAGCTCTCCGGGATGCCTGCCTCGAAATCGTCCTGCTCGCGCACGATCGACTCGTAAACCTTGGTTCGGCCGGACACGTCGTCGGACTTCACGGTCAGCATTTCCTGCAGCGTGTAGGCGGCGCCGTAAGCCTCAAGCGCCCAAACCTCCATCTCTCCGAAGCGCTGTCCACCGAACTGCGCCTTACCGCCCAGCGGCTGCTGGGTGACGAGCGAGTACGGACCGATCGAACGAGCATGGATCTTGTCGTCGACCAAGTGATGCAGCTTCAGCATGTAGATGTAGCCGACGGTCGTCTTGCGCTCGAACGGCTCGCCAGTGCGGCCGTCGATGAGCTGGGATTGACCCGACTTGTCCACACCCGCCTTGGTCAGCATCGCCTCGATGTCGGGGATCGACGCGCCGTCGAACACCGGCGTCGCGATCGGCACGCCCTTGCGGAGGTTCCCGGCCAGCTCGACCAGCTGATCGTGGTTCATCGTGGCGATATCGTCTTCGTAGACTTTCTCGCCGTAGACGTCCTTCAGCTCGTCGAGAAGCGCCTGCTTCTTCTCGCCCGTGCGCTGATACTCATCCACCAGATCGCCGATGCCGCGACCGATGTTGGCGCAGGCCCAGCCCAGATGGGTCTCGAGAATCTGACCGACGTTCATGCGTGACGGCACGCCGAGCGGGTTCAACACCAGATCGACCGAGGTTCCGTCTTCAAGGAACGGCATGTCCTCGACAGGCACCACGCGAGAGACGACGCCCTTGTTTCCGTGGCGACCGGCCATCTTGTCGCCCGGCTGTAGCTTGCGCTTCACCGCGACGAACACCTTGACCATCTTCATCACGCCGGGAGGCAGTTCGTCGCCGCGCTGCAGTTTCTCGACCTTGCTGTCGAAACGCGCCTGAATCTTCTGCACCGACGCGTCGAACTCACGACGCAGGGTCTCCAGTTCGGCGACGACGGCGTCATCGGCCACGGAAACGTTGCGCCATGCGCCACGAGGCACCTCGGCGAGAACTTCTTCCGTGATGACCGTGCCGGACTTGATGCCCTTGAAGCCCGTTCCCGCAGTCTGGTCGAGCAGACGCTCACGCAGACGGTTGTAGAACGAACGCTCCTGAATGCCGCGCTCGTCGTCGCGGTCCTTCGCCAGACGCTCAATTTCTGCGCGCTCGATCGCCATCGCACGCTCGTCCTTGTCGACGCCGCGGCGGGAGAAGACGCGAACGTCGACGATCGTGCCGGTCGTGCCGGGCGGCAGACGCAGCGACGTGTCGCGCACGTCGGACGCCTTCTCGCCGAAGATAGCGCGCAGAAGCTTCTCTTCCGGCGTCATCGGGCTCTCGCCCTTCGGCGTGACCTTGCCGACCAGAATGTCGCCAGGGTTCACTTCCGCGCCGACATAGACGATGCCCGCCTCGTCAAGGCTGCGCAGGGCTTCTTCACCGACATTCGGGATGTCGCGCGTGATTTCTTCCTGACCCAGCTTCGTGTCGCGGGCCATGACTTCGAATTCCTCGATGTGGATCGAGGTGAACACGTCATCACGGGCGATACGTTCGGAGATGAGGATCGAATCTTCGAAGTTGTAACCGTTCCACGGCATGAACGCGACGAGCACGTTGCGGCCGAGAGCCAGTTCACCCAGCTCCGTCGACGGACCGTCGGCGATGATGTCCCCGGCGGCGACCTGATCGCCCACGCGCACCAGCGGACGCTGGTTGATGCAGGTGGACTGGTTGGAGCGCGAGTACTTACGCAGACGATAGATGTCCACGCCCTGCGTCGAACCCGTGTCGCCCGTTGCGCGCACCACGATACGCGCGCCGTCGATCTGATCGACGATACCGGCACGGCGGGCAACGATGGTGGCGCCAGAGTCGTGCGCGACCGCCGCTTCCATGCCCGTGCCGACCAGCGGCGCGTCGGAGCGGACCAGCGGCACCGCCTGACGCTGCATGTTCGAGCCCATCAGTGCGCGGTTGGCGTCATCGTTCTCAAGGAACGGAATCAGCGCGGCGGCGACGGACACAAGCTGCTTCGGCGAGACGTCGCAGGCCGTGACGTCGGTTGGCGGCACCAGACGGAAGTCGCCGCCACGACGCACGGAAACGAGCTCCGAGGTCAGCTTACCTTCGGCGTCCTGCTTGGCGTCAGCCTGCGCGACGATGAGGCGCTCTTCCTCCATGGCGGAAAGATATTTCCAGCCATCCTGAAGGACGCCGTCCTTCACCAGGCGGTACGGGGTTTCGATGAACCCGTACTTGTTCACCTTCGCGTACGTCGCCAGCGAGTTGATCAGACCGATGTTCGGACCTTCCGGCGTCTCGATCGGGCAAATACGGCCGTAATGGGTCGGATGCACGTCACGGACCTCGAAGCCCGCGCGCTCACGCGTCAGACCGCCCGGGCCAAGCGCCGAGAGACGACGCTTGTGCGTCACTTCGGAAAGCGGGTTGGTCTGGTCCATGAACTGGCTGAGCTGCGACGAGCCGAAGAACTCACGCACAGCGGCTGCGGCCGGCTTCGCGTTGATCAGGTCGTGCGGCATGACAGTGTCGATATCGACCGAGCCCATGCGTTCGCGGATGGCGCGCTCCATGCGGAGCAGGCCGACGCGGTACTGGTTCTCCATCAGTTCGCCGACCGACCGCACACGACGGTTGCCGAGGTTGTCGATGTCGTCGATCTGGCCGCGACCGTCCTTCAGGTCGCACATCATCTTGATGGAGCGAAGGATGTCTTCCTTGCGAAGCACGCGAACCGTGTCCGGGCAATCGACGCCCAGACGCATGTTCATCTTCACGCGGCCAACAGCCGACAGGTCGTAACGGTCGGGATCAAAGAACAGGCCACGGAACATCGCTTCCGCCGTCTCGGCGGTCGGCGGCTCGCCGGGGCGCATGACGCGGTAGATGTCGATCAGCGCCTCGTCGCGACTGCCGTTCTTGTCGACCGTAAGCGTGTTGCGAATCCACGGGCCATTGGCCGAGTCGACGGCGAGCGTCGGCAGCTCGGTAAGGCCAGCCTCCTCCAGCGCCGCCAGACGGGCTTCCGTCAGCTCTTCACCGGCTTCGCCGTAGATCTCGCCCGTCTGCATGTTGACGATGTCATGCGCAATGAAACGGCCGAGCAGATCAGCCTCGCCGACCAGCACTTCCTTCGTCGTCTCGGCGATCTTGCGGACAGAGCGAGCGGTCAGCTTCGTGTCGGCGGTGGCGACGACTTCGCCGGACTCGGCGTCAACCAGGTCCGAAAGCAGCTTCTGTCCACGGAACGCCTCGGGGTCGAACGGGCGCGCCCAACCCTTCGGGGTCTTGGCGAAAGTCACCGTGCCGTAGAAGAAGCCGAGAATTTCATCCGCGTCCATGCCACGGATATCCAGCGAGTCGACGTCGCCGCCCTCTTCCAGCTTCTTTGCGCGCGCGGCTTCGGAGTGCACGCCTTCAAGGGCGTACAGCAGCGTCGTCACCGGCAGCTTACGCTTGCGGTCGATGCGGACGTAGATCAGGTCCTTCGCGTCGAATTCGAAGTCGAGCCACGAACCGCGATAGGGGATCACGCGAGCCGTGAACAGATACTTGCCGGACGAGTGCGTCTTGCCCTTGTCGTGATCGAAGAACACGCCGGGCGAACGGTGCATCTGGCTGACGATGACGCGTTCTGTGCCGTTGATGATGAAGGTGCCGTTATCCGTCATCAGGGGCATGTCGCCCATGTAAACGGGCTGCTCCTTGATGTCGCGGATCGAGCGCGAACCGGTGTCCTCGTCAACGTCCCAGACGATCAGACGGAGAATGACCTTCAGCGGCGCGGCGAAGGTCAGGCCACGCTGGATGCATTCCTCGACGTCGTATTTCGGCTCTTCAAATTCGTAATGCACGAACTCGAGACGCCCACGACCGGCGAAGTCATTGATCGGGAAAACCGAGCGGAAAACTTCCTGCAGACCCGTCTGGGTGCGCGCATCAGGCGAGACGTTCGCCTGCAGGAAGGCTTCGTAGGACGCGCGCTGCACGTCGATAAGGTTAGGCATCGGGGCGATTTCGGGGATTTTCCCGAAGCTCTTGCGTATCCGCTTGCGCCCTGTGAACGATTTCGAGATTGCGTTCATGTCTTTACTGCCCCGTCCCTGCCGTCGGACCATCCGGCCGCCCGTAGCTGCATACCCGCAACCACCGGCGGCCGGACGGTCCGGCCGTAATTCACACCAGCCGCGCGGCCGCCATCCGCGCTTCGCCTGCGCGGAGCGCCCCAAAAGGCGCCGCGCCTGACGATCCGTTCACACAGACCGCCACAGACGAACGGGCGGAGGCCAAAGACGACCCCCGCCCAAAAACTCTTTCAAAAACCTCGACGGGACATAAACCACCGTCCCGCCAAAAGCACCCGTCGTTATTTGATTTCGACGGAAGCGCCGTTCTCTTCGAGAACCTTCTTGATCTTCTCGGCTTCGTCCTTGTTGACGCCTTCCTTGACGGTCTTCGGCGCGCCCTCGACCAGATCCTTCGCCTCTTTCAGGCCCAGACCCGTGATGGTGCGGATTTCCTTGATCACGTTGATCTTCTTGTCGCCAGACTTGGCGAGGATCACGGTGAACTCGGTCTGCTCTTCAGCAGGCGCAGCCGCAGCGGCAGCCGGACCGGCGGCGACAGCGACCGGAGCAGCGGCGGAAACGCCCCACTTCTCTTCGAGCAGCTTGGACAGCTCAGCGGCTTCGAGAACGGTAAGAGCGGAAAGCTCGTCAACAATCTTGTTCAGATCGGCCATGGTTAGTCTTCCTAATATAGATACCGGTTATCGATACACAACCCGGCGAAAGCCGGACGTGCGAATTTTCTTGTCCCCGCGCGCGGGGACAGGGTCAGGCTGCGTCCGCCTCGCCCGTCTTGGCGTAGGCCCCGAAGACCCGCGCAAGCTGTCCTGCCGGCGCCTGAAGGACACCCGCGATGCGCGTGGCCGGCGTGGAGATAAGCCCCACCAGCTGCGCCCGGAGCGTATCCAGGGACGGAAGTTCGGCCAGAGCCTTTACGCCATCCGCATTGAGCGTCTGGGTTCCAAGGGCTCCACCGAGCACGACAAGCTTGTCATTGGTCTTGGCGAACTCGACGATCACCTTCGCCACAGCCACAGGGTCGGCCGCCCACGCAAGCGCGGTCGGTCCCTTCAGCAGCGGCGAGATGCCTTCGAATCGGGTCCCATCCAGGGCGAGAGTGGCCAGCCGGTTCTTCGCGACCTTGTAGGTCGCGCCCGCTGCGCGCACCTTGCGCCGCAGATCCGTCACATCAGCGACCGTCAGACCCTCATTGCGGGTGACGACAACCATCGACGTCTCGGCGAACACGGCGGCCAGGGACGCGACAAATTCGCGCTTCTCCGTACGGTCCAAATCCCGTCTCCGTCTTGGCCTGCCCGAGAAACTCGAACAGACCGGGTTTCCCTAGAACCACCGGAAAAAATATCCGGCGATCCGGTTCGCCTGTCCTTTTACGGAACACCCGGAGACGCAGGCTGAGCCTGCATAACCAGCATCCTCGTCTTCCGGCCGCGCCTCCCGTGTTACAGGAGAAGCATTAAGGCTGAGCGCCGCGCCCGGTCTGGGACAGGATCGGAATGGCGCGCAGGAGCGCGCCACCCTGGAAGCCGCGTGGCGCACCCGGAAGCGCGCCACACGGCAACGTCTTGAACTCGGCCGTTAGACCGAGAAAGCCGACACGTCGACGCGAACGCCAGCGCCCATCGTCGAAGACAGAGCCGCCTTCTTCAGGTAGGTGCCCTTCGCGCCAGTCGGACGAGCCTTCTGCACCGCATCGACGAACGCGCGGATGTTTTCCGCCAGCTTCTCGCCGTCGAACGAGGCCTTGCCGATACCGGCGTGGATGATGCCAGCCTTTTCAGCGCGGTACTCGACCTGACCGGACTTGGCCGCCGTGACAGCGCCCTTCACGTCCATCGTGACGGTGCCGAGCTTCGGGTTCGGCATCAGACCACGCGGGCCGAGGATCTTGCCGAGACGACCGACCAGACCCATCATGTCCGGCGTCGCGATGCAGCGGTCGAAGTCGATTTCGCCAGCCTGCACCTTCTCCATCAGGTCGTCCGCGCCAACCACGTCGGCGCCGGCGGCCAGAGCCTCCTCGGCCTTCGCGCCACGAGCGAAAACACCGACGCGCAGGGTCTTGCCCGTGCCATTCGGCAGGGACAGCAGACCGCGGACCATCTGATCAGCGTGACGCGGGTCGATGCCGAGGTTCAGCGAAATTTCGACCGTCTCGTCGAACTTCGCCGTAGCGTTGCTCTTCACCAGAGCGATCGCCTCGTCGAGGCCATAGGCCTTCGTGGTGTCAACGGCGGCCTGGGCCTTCGTAAGACGCTTGTTCTTCGCCATAATCTCAGCCCTCCACCGTCAGGCCCATCGAACGGGCGGAACCGACGAGCATACGCACGGCGCCGTCGAGGTCGTTCGCGTTCATGTCTTTCTGCTTCTCGGCGGCGATCTCGCGCAGCTGCGCCATCGTCACCTTGCCGACAGCTGCTGACTTGCCGACTGTCTGGCTGCCCTTGGACACCTTCGCCGCTTTCAGCAGGAAGTAGGTGTTCGGGGGCGTCTTGGTGATGAAGCTGAACGTGCGGTCAGCAAACGCCGTGATGACGACCGGGATCGGCATACCGGGCTCGAGGCCCTGCGTCTTCGCGTTGAATTCTTTGCAGAACTGCATGATGTTCAGGCCGCGCTGACCCAACGCCGGGCCGACCGGCGGCGAAGGGTTAGCCTTGCCGGCGGGAATCTGCAGCTTGATGTAGCCAACGATCTTTTTGGCCATATCCGGGGACTCCTGTTAAGTTTCACCCGAACCGCGGTACTGACGGCCTGCCGATGCACTGACGCACACCGCGACCTCCCGCGTTCCGTAGGAGGGGCGGCGCTTACGCCCTGATACGGTCACTGTCAAGCGCGGAATCGATAAGCAACTCAGCAACCGCCCTACGCGCACCATACTAAATTTCGATTTGTGCATTTCTCGCTCGCCCTCATCGAACGAGCCTCCTCCCCTGACCTATCCGACACTCTCACGCCGCTATAGCAGGGCGAGCCATTCTCGCCTCGAGCACGCTCGATTCGAAGAATTGTGCTAGGCTACAGGATCATGTCCTCCCGACGATCAATCTCACGCACGAACGCCACGCCCGCTCCACCGCAGCGACCTGACCGGCCCGGCCTGCGGGAGGCGGCGCTGACGCATCTTTCGCGGTTCGCCACGACAGAGCGGGCGCTCTCTCAGGTTCTGGAGCGTCGCATCCTGCGCTGGGCGCAGCGAGCGACGGATGCAGGCCTCGACGCGGGGGAGGTATCCGCCGCCGTCACCGAACTGCGCCCTTTGGCCGAACAGATAGCGTGCGAGATGACGGCTCTGGGAGCTGTCAATGACGCTGCGTTCGCAAAAGCGCGCGCAGCGAGGCTGACCCGTTCTGGCCGCTCGCGGCGGGCGGTTCAGACCAGACTCGCAGCCAAAGGGCTGGACACCTCAGTGATCGACGACGCCCTGGAGAACGCCCTCGGCGAAGGCGACGCCGGACGTGATGCGGAACTCGCCGCAGCTCTTGTCTTCGCCCGCAAGCGGCGCATCGGTCCCTTTAGCCCTGATGGAGAAGGCGACGACGAGAATGAAGACTCCCCCCGCATTCTCGCCGCCTTTGCTCGCGCCGGTTTCTCCCGCGACGTCGCTGAGCGCGCTCTGACGACAGAGCGCGACGAGGCCGACGAGCGCATCCACGCTCTCAGGAACTCCGCATGATCCGACAAAGGGCCCATCCGCATAGGTTCCGCCGCGCCGAAATGGTCGCCAAACAACCGCCACGTTACGCGCGCTTCGCCCGCAGTGTCAGAAGCATACTCGCGCTCTTTGTCGCCACGCTGCTCGCGGCGTGCGGCGGCGACGGATTTCACGGACGCGTCCAATGCGCGCCCTGGGCGCGGGAACATTCGAATGTGGCCCTCTACGGCCCGGCGGCGTCCTGGTGGCGATCGGCCAATGGAAAATACGCGCACGCAACGCAGCCGAAACCCGGCGCAGTGCTGGTTTTCAGATCGACCTCGCGCCTACCGGACGGGCATGTGTCCGTGGTGCGATCGATCCAGGGGCCGCGCGCCGTGCTGGTGGATCAGGCGAACTGGAGTCCCGGACATGTCGATCGCCGGGTCCCGGTCGTCGATGTATCGGCGCGCAACGACTGGTCCCGTGTGCGGGTGTGGTGGTCCCCGACTGAATCCATGGGACGCACGGTCTTTCCGACCTATGGCTTCATTTTGCCTGAGCCGCCCAATGGGTGGATCTCCTGACGGGGCGCCTTGGCCGATGTCATGATCGAGGGGCGCATAGGCCTCGGCGCCTGCTTTATCGAAGCAATTTATGGCGAACGACGCTCTCGACGCTTGCATGATCGCCCCGGGGCGGCCATGTCATCCGTCCAGATAGTATTGCACGGAGCGCGTCCTGCGCTCTGGCCGTCCTGACAGGGCGCAACTCGACACAGCAGGGATTGAGGCGATGGGTAGCTTGAGCATCTGGCATTGGCTGATCGTTCTGGCGGTCGTGCTGGTCGTCTTCGGCGGGGGCGGCAAGATCAGCTCCCTGATGGGCGATTTCGCCAAGGGTCTGAAGTCCTTCAAGAAAAACATGGAGGACGACGAATCCATGGAGCAGGCGAACAAGCAGGATGGCCGTATTCCCGCGCCGCCCGCCGCCTCGACCGGATTTGCGACCGACGCCAACACGGCCGACCGCGCCGCGACGAACGCGCGCCCCAACTGATCCATCAGGGCGGGGTCATGAGCGAAGGACACAACGCGGCCGTCGAGGACCCGGCCTGGGTCGCCGCCGCCGATGCGATCGTACGCGCCGGGCGACGGATGGATCAACGCGGCTGGGTGCCGGCCACCGCCGGCAATATCAGCGTCCGATTGGCTGATGGCCGCATAGCCTTGACGCGTTCCGGCGGGCACAAGGGCTTCCTGAACGCGGACGACGTGATTGAGGTCGATCTGCAGGGTCGTCCGCTACGCGACGGCGACCGTCCGAGCGCCGAAACGCTGCTGCATTGCCAGATATACGGGCATTTTCCCACCGCCGGGGCTGTCTTGCACGGCCATTCCGTCGCAGCGACAGTGCTGTCGATGGCTACGAAGGCGTCGGCGCTCTATCTGGCTGATTACGAAGTCCAGAAAGTCTTCGAGGGTCAAACCACCCACGCAGCGCGCGTCACTGTTCCAGTGTTCGACAACGATCAGGACATCGCGCACCTGTCGCGCAGCGTCGCGCTGTATCTCGACGACATGAAAGCCGGGTACGTCATTCGCGGCCACGGCGTGTACGTATGGGGGCCGACCATGGACGTCGCGCTTGCCCGGCTTGAGGGACTGGAGTTCCTGCTCGCCTGCGAACTGGAACGGGTCAAGCTGGGCGTCCCGACGAGAATTGCGGAGGAACGACTATGAGCAGTCTTGTGGTGTTCGATGACGGCACGCCCGGCGCGGCGCGCTTCTCCACCAGCGACCCGACGGCCATCGCCGAACGTCTGAAGACCATCGGAGTCCGCTTCGAACGCTGGCTGGGCGTCGATATCCCTCCCCGCGACGCTTCGGCCGAGCGCGTGCTGGACACCTATCGCCCCTGGCTGGACAGGCTGATGGGTGAGACGGGCGCCGGATCGGCCGACGTCATCCGCATCGACGTGAACACGCCCAACCGGGCTGCTCTGCGCGACAAATTTCTGTCGGAGCACCGCCACACCGAGGACGAGGTGCGGTTCTTCGTGCACGGCGCGGGGCACTTCATCCTGCACGTAGACGGCGCCGTCTACGATATCGGCTGCACGCAGAACGACCTGATTTCGGTGCCGGCAGGCATCCCGCACTGGTTTGACGCTGGAGAAATCCCGGATGTGGTGGCGCTTCGCGTGTTCACCAACACCGATGGCTGGATCGCGGACTACACCGGCGACGATATCGCGTTACGCTTTCCGGCCGTCGCTGCATGAAACCCACAGTCGTCCTTCTGGACATCGAAGGCACCACGACGCCCGTCTCTTTCGTCCATGACGTCCTGTTCCCTTATGCGCGCAAGGCGCTGCCTGACCTGATCGTTCGCCGCGCGTCCGAGCCCGCCGTGGCGGAGGCGCTGGAGGAGACGCGTCGCCTTGCGCCGGACATGGAACCGCTCGCCCGGCTGAACGCGTGGATGAAAGAGGACGCGAAAGTCGCGCCGCTAAAGGCGTTGCAGGGACTTGCCTGGGCGGAGGGTTACGCGGACGGGGAACTGGTCGCCACGCTGTACCCCGACGTTCTGCCGGCGCTCCGCGCATGGCGGCAGGCGGGCGTGAAGCTCGCGGTTTACTCATCTGGTTCGGTCGCGGCGCAGAAACTGATATACGGCCACACGGCCGAGGGCGACGCCACGGCGTTGTTCGACGCGTTCCTCGATCTTGCGATGGGCGGCAAAAAAGACGCCGCCAGCTATGCAAAAATCGCCGAGACAGAGGGCTGGGTTCCGGGAGACGTGTTGTTCGTGTCGGACGTCGTGGCGGAGCTGGACGCAGCGCGCGGAGCGGGAATGAAAACCTGCCACATGGTGCGGGCTCAGGACGGCACGGTAGCCGGAGACGCCCATCCGGTGGCGCACGACATGCCTGAAGTCGGCGTCCTGTTCGGGCTTCCCGGGGACGACGTGACAGCCGACGCTCCATGACTCCCCGACTGCACGAAGACTGGCGTTCGATTCCCCCGGAAGCGCGCGGCGCAGTCGCCGCGCTCGGCAATTTCGATGGCGTCCATCTCGGGCACGCTCATCTTGTTCGCACCGTGCAGCTGGCGCGCCCGGACGCGCCTCTGGCGGTTGTGACGTTCGAACCCCACCCGCGCGAGCTATTCCGCCCTCAGGACCCGCCGTTCAGACTGACCCTGCCTGATGAGCGCGCGGCGGCTCTTGGCGCCCTCGGCGTGCAACATATCTTCCAGATTCCGTTCGATGAAGCGTTTTCACAGATGCGGGCCGACCGCTTCGTCGAAGACGTTCTGCACAACGCACTCGGCCTGCGGCACGTCGCTTGCGGCCACGATTTCGCCTTCGGCCACAGACGCGGCGGCGACGTGCCGTTTCTAACGGAACGGGCAGCGGAGCTTGGCTTCGGGTTCACCGTCGCCGAGGCCCTGACCGACGCGAACGGCCCTTACTCCTCGACGCGCATCCGTCGCCTGCTGCAGGATGGCTACCCGGAGCGCGCAGCGATTGAACTGGGACGTCCGTGGTCTATCCGCGGCGTCGTCCAGCACGGCGACAAGCGAGGCCGCCTGCTGGGCTTCCCCACCGCGAACGTCGCCCTTGGGCGGCATATTGAACCGGCGCGCGGCGTTTATGCCTGCATGGTGCGTCTTTCGAACGGTCATACATACTACGGCGTCGCCAATATAGGACGACGTCCGACGATCAATGACGGCCAGGAATCGCGACTTGAGGTTCACCTCTTCGATTTCAGCGCCGATTTGTACGGACAGACGATCTCCGTCGCCTTGCATGCGCTGCTTCGTGCAGAGAAGAGGTTTGAGAATTTGGACGCCCTGAAGGGGCAGATCGCAAAGGACGCCGAAGAGGCACGCGCCCTGCTGGCCGACAGAGAAAGCGTCTGAAGCGATCACGTCCTGACGCTACAGGCGTCAGGTTCGGTTAGAGGCCTCTCCGAATCCCCTGTCCCACACGGACTGCCGCATTGGCGGCGGCGGGGGTTCGCACGAGACGAAGTAAATACCTACGACGAAAACCAGATTCGCCAACGCATTGAACCAGAGCGGAATCACGAACGGCGCAGGCGCCGAGACCCCCTGATAAAAAGCGTAAATAGCGAAGGGGATCGACAGAAGCCGCATGCCGGTCAGCATGACCCGAAGCGGGTTGAGATGACCCGGGCGCACGAGCGTCTTCATACGGGCGACGCCGATATAGAACGACAGACCGAACGCCCAGATCAACACGTTGAAGATCGCGTCGGTGATCTCCATTCCAGTCAGAAAGACCATCGCGACGATGGATGCCGCTGACAGCATCAGCGCGCCAAACAGCATACTCATGCCCAGTTCGACTGCCGGCAGCTTCTCCGGCATGCGATTCGCGACCGGCTGGAACACCTTGTCCAGAAGCCACAAATCGGCCTTGCTCACTCGCTCTCCAAACGTCATGCCGTCAAATCTCGCGCGCTTCGACCGCCCCGGGCCGAGCCGCTCAGACCGTGCCGGCCGGGGTGTTTTTGTCCACCGCATCCGGGAGGAAGTGCGCCAGTGCGGGAAGCAGGGTGTCGGCGGGCAGCCCGGTGCGCGCTACGAGGTCCTGAACCTGCGAACTGCCAAGGACGTTTCGGATTTCGTCGGCCGAAATGGGCAGATTGTCGCCTGAACCGATCCACGAGCGGACGCGATCGCCGAGTCCGGCCTGATCAGCCTTCGCGACGAGATCACGAATCGTATCAGGCTGCAACAAGGAGCCCAGCTCCTCGTTCAGTTTCGCATGCAGATCGACGCCGAGCGCGCCACCGAGCTTGTCAACAAGTCCGCCAAAAAATCCAGACATCAGTGAGTCTCCGCCCTCGATGAAGCACGTCCGCGCCACGTCCCCGAAGCGCCTTCAACGGCGCGGCGCGATAACAGATATGCGAGCGTCCCATGCACGGGATGGCTCGAATTGCTTTAAATGATCGACGTTCTTCGCCTCGGACGCAAGTAGAGCTGTGCTGGTCTTACCGGGAATCCCCCTTTTCATCGCCCGCCGCATGGCGTTCCTGCAGCACCTGACGCCATTGCGGCGGCCCGGCGAAGCCCGCAACGCGCGATTACGCTGGCTCTTCTTCCCCACCATGTCGGCCCTCGGGTTCGCGGTCCGCACGACTATCGCCGCATTGTCGGCGCTGATCATCGCAATGTGGATGGAAATGGACGACCCGCAATGGGCGCCCATGACCGTCTGGATCGTGGCGCAGGGCTCGCGCGGCGAGAGTCTGTCGAAAGCGCGGTGGCGCATCGTCGGCACTGTTTTCGGCGTCATTTCCGCCGTGGCTCTGATTTCCGCGTTTCCGCAGCAACCCGGACTGTTTTTCCCGGCGCTTGCGATCTGGATGGGGCTTTGCTGTGCGCTGGCTACGGTCGTGCACAACTTTCGCTCCTACGCTCTCGTGCTCACCGGCTACACATGCGCCATCATTGCGCTTGGCGCGGTCAGCAATCCGGAAAACATCTTCATGGTCGCGATGTCGCGTGCGACCTACATCTTTCTCGGCATTGCCTGCGAGAGTCTTATTGCGGGCTTGTTCGCGCACAATCTCGCCGACGCCGCGCGCGCCAATATACGCACCAAACTTCGCACTGCGCTAGCCAGCGTCACCGACGCCATCGCATCGCTTCTCGAGGGCAATAAGGCCGCCCTCGTCCGTTCGCGCGCACTCTTCGGGCCGTTGCTGTCCATCAACGACCAGATCGAATTCAGCGAAGTCGAGATGGGGCCGCACGGGCATGAGGGCGACCACGCCCGCGCCGCTCTGGCCGCCGTTTCGGTGCTGCTGTCGCGCGGGCTTGGCATGGCCGTGCGGATACAGTCGCTGGAACACGAACAGCCCGTGTTTCGGGCGACGACGGAAAAGACGCGCGCATTTCTGACGAGCGCTCCCGAACCGCTGGACAGCGACGAATCCATCGCAGCCCTAAGGCAGGACCTGTCTCTTCTGCGCAGTGAATGCCGGCAGCGTATCGTCGACGCCCTGACCGAAGAGATTTCTCTCAACCTGCCGTCAGAGAACCAGCAGGTCGTGGCGTTGCTCGACCAGCGTATCCTGCACAACGCCCTGGACGAACTGCTGGGAGAACTCGACCGAGCGATCCTGGAGTTCGAAGCCAGCCATACGGCGGTTCGCGGCGACCATTTCCGCTTTCGCCTCCAATCCCACCGTGACTGGCGCGAGGCCGGCTACAACGGCGTGCGCGCCGCAATCGCGCTGATGGCCGCCGCACTGATCTGGGAAGTCACGGCGTGGTCCTCGGGGATAGGGTTCATCACCTTCGTTGGGGTGGTTTGCGGGCTCTTCGCCACGCGTGAAAATCCGGTTCTGGCGACGACCAACTTCCTGAAGGGCAGCGTCTGGGCGGCGATCGTCTCCTTTTTCTTCGTTTTCCTGATCGTGCCGCGTCTTTCCGATCCGGAAATGCTGATCGCAGCGCTTTCGGTCCCGATGATCGCCGGCGGCCTCGCCGCCCGCAATCCGGCGACCGCCCTGCATTCCGCCGCCTTTACCCTTCTGTTGCCAAATTTCGTTCACCCCACGAATCATACCCGTGAAAACGAAATCGCCTGGTTCAATTCGACCGGGGCCATCTTGCTGTCCGTCGCCTGCTCGGTGTTGATCTTCAAGGTCATCCTGCCGTTCGACGCAGCGGCGGAACGCTGGCGGATGCGTAGAACGATGCTGCAGGATCTGCGCGCCCTCGCCTCCGCGCAACCGATACCGCTGACGCAGGACTGGATCGGTCGAAACATCGATCGTTTCGCGCGCCTGATCCGCCACGCCGGACCCACCCCCTCCCCCACTATCGAGGGGTGTCTGCAAGGCACTCTGGCTGCGATGACCATCGGCCTTAACATTATCCGTCTACGGGCTGTTCTGGAGCGCGACCAGATTCCCCCCAGAGCCCGCGACGCGCTGCTGCTCACCATGCAGCGGATGAGCCAGTTTACAGGACGTTACGGACGCGCCGCCGCAACCGCCCGACGCGCAACAGCGATGTTGCGGCGACTGGAGGCGCGGGAGGCCAACGTCTCCACCCGTATCGAACTGACACGCGCGATGGCGTATCTGATCGTGGTTTCACACGAGTTGGACGCTAACAGGGAATTTCTCGATGCGTCGCAAGCGTTTCAGGTTCGCTGAACGCGTCCTCCGTCAGATGCCGCCTGGTGGGGATTAGCGCCAGATATTGAAGCCTCGGCTGTTTCCGCCCATGCGAACGAGTGCCTTCGCCCGCACTCGGCTCACGATCTCAAGCTTAATGCAAAGCCAGTTCGTTTGGGCACGTTTTCCCACCACCACTCGTGCATCCACGCGTCGCCGCCATGTGGACAAACAGGTAATAGCCGCTGCGTGTTGAATGGCGATCGTGAGCGCCTTTAATAGCCCCTCAGCGCGTCAGCGGGAGACGCCGGAAAACGCCTCCCGACCACATATTGCTGCAAATGGCTATGCGGCCGCAGCTTCAAGCTCAGTCATGTCTTCCGCCGTCAGTTGCAGGCTGGCCGCCTTCGCGAAGCTCTCGACTTGAGACACTTTCGTCGCGCTAGCGATCGGAGCAGTCACGCCCTCGCGCTCGATCAGCCATGCGAGAGCGACTTCCGCATCGCTCGCGCCATGGCGCGCGCTTACAACATCCAACGCCTTGAGGATCCCGAACCCGCGCGTGTTCAGATACCCTTTCACCTTGCCGCCCCGTTGGCTGACGCCAAGATCCGCTTCGTCACGGTATTTTCCGGACAGGAATCCTGATGCGAGCGCATAGTATGGGACGACGCCCACTCTTTCTCTAAGACACAAGTCCCGCAGCGCCCCGTCATAGGCGCCGCGGTCGTAGAGATTATATTCCGGCTGAAGGACCTGATAGGCGGGCAAACCATCCTTCTTCGAGACATCGAGAGCGTCTTGCAGTTGCGTCGCATCGAAATTCGAAGCGCCTATAGAGCGAATCTTGCCCTCCTTGAGCAGGCGTTCGTATGCCGCCAGCGTCACCTCCTGCGGCGTCGCGTCGTCGAACCTGTGCGAGAAATAGAGATCGATCCGCTCGACGCCCAGTCGGGTAAGGGAGTTTTCAACCTCTGTGAGAATCCACTTTTCCGACAGCCCCGTCTGCCCCGGTTGCCGCATATCCATACCAACCTTGGTGAAGAGCTTGACCCTGTCCCGCATGCCGGGCCGAGCCTTGAGCCAGCGGCCGATGATCGCTTCGGACTCGCCACCTTTGTTGCCTGGAACCCAAACGGAATAGACGTCCGCCGTGTCAATGGCGTCAAAGCCATGATCCACGAAGGCGTCCAGAACGTCGAAACTGGTTTTCTCGTCGATCGTCCAGCCGAACACGTTGCCACCGAACACGATGGGGGCGATCTCGAATCCGGTGTTGCCCAGCGCGCGTTTCTTCATGACAGCTTCTCCTTCAACGTTTGACTTTCCTAGTGAGAAGAACACGCCCTGACGCCCTTCAATGCAAGCGTCGCCGATCGAGGGTTGAGGGATCCGGGCGGTCCCGTCCGGGATATGCGCCGGATGGGCGCCCTTAAGCCGTCAGGAAAGCAGCCAAACGGCGCGCGCAATACATATGGAGATACAGCTTGGACCCCGCAGGCGAAATGCTTTATTCCCTCGGGCATATTGTCGGCTTGCCAGGATATCATGAGAAAGAAGACGCAATCGGTCGCCCCGCCGCGTTTTGTGGATGCGCAGTCGCAGAGCGAGGGCTTTCGGGCCAACCGAGAGGCGCGCCGCAACGTGCTGATCGAGGATTACGTGGAACTGATCGCTGACCTGATCGACGAGGGATTGGACGCTCGGCAGGTCGACATTGCAGCCCGGCTCGGCGTCTCGCAGCCCACCGTCGCGAAAATGCTCGCTCGCCTCGCCTCCGAAGGTTTGGTGGCGCAGAAGCCCTATCGCGGAGTTTTCCTGACCGAAGCCGGACAGGCCGTCGCGATGAACGCACGGCGGCGCCATGGCATCGTCGAGGCGTTTCTCTCCGCATTGGGAATCAGCGCCGAGAATGTCCGCATAGACGCAGAAGGCATCGAGCATTACGCGAGCGAGGAGACGCTGCGGGCGTTTCAGACGGCGTTAGACTCTGGATTAAAGGAACTCATGGCGCGAAGCGCAGATATTCAAAAGAAATAAAGAAAAATTCGATACAGCACCTTTGCTGTCACGATGACTGACCGGAGGGCGTCTTTGTGGCGCGATCCTTGCTTTTGCGAGCTTCAGGCTGAACCATGTCCGGCGCGCGATCACCTGGCAAATCGGGGGCTTAAATTTTCGACTTTCACCGGGATTGTGGCTGATCGGGGATGCGCCCCTCGAATATGAGATAGTTGCATCACATGAGCCGATCCGACGGCGGAATGCGAAATTCGTCGTAGCCAATAAGCTGCCTCGACAGGCGCGCAGCGTCCCGACGGCACAATGAACGCGGTAGCCTCAGTCTACGTTGACCGTGTCGAGCCGTTGACCAGGACGGGTTTCCTCAGGATGGCTACACAATACGATGGCCGCAACGCGTCTATTGCCTCGGCTGCCGAAAAAACAGCACGCAGCCGCAGGTGGACGATCACCCATAGGCCAAAGGTTTACAGGTAAGTTAGAGTCAGGCCGCACCGACTCTGGAACATCGCGGTCGCCGCAGCCTAACAGAAGAGCGGCACGCAGATCAGATCTTCTTAAAGCTTGTTCAGTTTATGCAGACACTCCGTTCGCGAGGAGGATGTCAGCACCAAGCCATCACGCTGTCCAGTCAGCGCCATTTACTCGTCGTCCTGCGTCGATATCTGCGGGCCTTAGTCGTCATCTTCAGGTGGCATTTGTTTGATGGCGAGCCTCCACCCCGCCTCCGCCCCGAAAATCCCTCATGGCACGTGTCCGTCAAGCCGCCGCGATTAACGTGGCGTCCCCCTCTCGAGTGCGTCGGTAAGAAATGCGAGGAACGGCAACGCACGGAGGCAAAAAGTTCGTTTTCGAAATTTCCGTATAAATATAGGAAATCCACGCAGACCTCATTTTTCTGGAGCTGAAAACGAAATCGCCCGCGACGTTGATATACCGTATGGACGCCGCATACCGATCGGTATATGAAACTCACATGAAACTACACATTGCACCCCGCAAGCGCCTGAGTCGCACTGAACAGCAAGCGGAAACTCGTCAAGAGATTCTGACGACCGCTGGCGCTCTGTTCGCTCGAGTAGGATTTGGAGGCGCAAGTCTGGAAGCTATTGCTTCAGAAGCGGGTTACAGCAAAGGAGCAATTTACTCGAACTTTGAGAGTAAAGAGCATCTTTTCCTTGAAGTTATGAAGCGATACCAACAGGAGAGCCTCACGTCGGTAATGAGCATTTTCGACGATGACAGCTCACACGACGTCATCGTGGATCGTCTGGCGGCATGGGCCGACAATCTGGCCAAGAACGGGATTTGGGCCTTTTTGGCGCTTGAGTACGCGCGCCATGTTGGCGCTGATTCAGATTTCGGCGAACTGCAAACGGCATTGATTCGAGATAATTGGTGGGCCGTCGGCAAGCGTTTACGCACGATGTTTAATAGCGAGTTTCCCGGCGATGATGAGATGCTGGGGGCGCTCGTATTCGAATTGACTCACGCGCCCCTATCTGGAATTGCCGCGTCCCCGACCGTAGGGCAACTGCTGCGTCTCACATTCAACGGATTGCTTGCCGCCTATGGCGTTCAGAAAAAAGATGGAGGTTCTCGGAAGAAATCCGGGAAAAATTCCTGATGAGCGGCAAAATTGATATCAAGCCGTTATTGGGACTTCTGGGAGTTCTGATCGCGGCGCTTAGCGCCGAGTTCAATGATCAGGTTGTCGGCGTCGTGATGCCAGACTTGCGTGGCGCTCTTGGCGTTGGCCACGATCCGGGAACGTGGCTGGAAAGTCTTTATGTATCGGGCGAAGTTCTCGGGATGTGTTTCTCGCCCTGGTGGATGTATACACTATCGCTGCGAAAATTGGTACTCACCGTTCTGTCTGTGAACTGCCTGACATCTATCTGCATTCCGCAGTGCGAAAACCTGACTTTACTGTTTTCTCTTCGATGGATTCAGGGTTTGTCCGGCGGATTGACGATTCCTCTATTGATGGCCACCGCTCTTCGCGCCCTACCCCCGCCGATAAGGCTATGGGGGTTGGCCGTGTACGCGCTTACTGCGACGTTTACACCGAACCTGTCCGTGACGCTTGCTGCATTATGGTCCGACGTCGTGGGATGGCAGTTTGGTTTCTATGAATCCATCTTTCTGTGCTCAGTCGCCGCAGCTTTGTGCTCAACTTTTCTGTGGAGAGACCCGACGCATTTCGAACGCCTACGCCAATTCGACTGGCGCGGCTCCCTTCTCGCGTTCATTTGCTTGAGTTCGCTGTCGACTTTTCTGATTCAGGGAGATCGCCTTGACTGGTTCAACTCTCCGCTGATCTGCGTTTTGATACTCCTGACGGTGGTGAGTTTTCCGCTCTTTGTCATAAACGAAAATCGGCATCCACTCCCTCTCGTAAAACTTCCTCTCCTTAAGCGGCCGAATCTCCTCTACGGCGTTATAGCGTTATTCACATTGTTGTTAATAAACGCAGCTTCGTCGTCGCTGCCAGTTATGTACCTTACCGAAGTTCAGGGTTACAGGCCTATTAACGCACATCTCATTACGCTGGAAATTGGCTTGACCCAGCTTATTTTTCTTCCGTCGATGGCGGTTCTTCTGAACCGTGAACGTGTGGACCCCCGTGTGGTATCCTTCATTGGCGTTTCACTCTTCTTCTGCGCCTGCATTGGAGAATCATTCGTCACGAGTTCGTGGAACAGAGAGCAGTTTTACGGCTGGCAACTGGTTTTCAGTCTGGCGCTCGCGATGATTGTGGTGCCGCTTTTGCAAATGGCGACGAATTCGATTCAGCCGCCAGAGGGAGCCTTCGCGGCCGGCATCGTCAACACACCGCGCGCAATATCGGAGGCGGTAGGGCTCTGGCTGCTTGATCTTATTGAGCGTTGGCGCGGAGGGCTGCATTCGTCCCGAATTACTGATCAGCTTGGACGTCGGCGCTTCGAAGTCGTGCAATCCAACGGATACCTTCCGCAACACCCCACGCCGCTGCTTCCTGACGGAGCGCCCCGCTTCGACGGCAGTCTTGAGTGGTTCTCCCATACGGTACGAGCTGAGGTGACGACTCTTACTGTCAGCGACGCGTACCTTGTGTTCGCAGCAATATCAATCGGCTTGATGCTGCTGATCGTGACACTCCCGATCCGCACATACGCCCCCCGCATAGCTCTGATGAAGAAGTAACAGGTGAATTTTTATGGCTGATCCTAATCCCAACTCCGCTCCCCCAGGCCACGAAACGCCAAAAAGCAGATGGCCTCTGTTCCTGGGTTTGGCAGTAGCGCTTTGCTTCGTTGTAGTAGTCCTCGGAATCATTTTTATCCCGACCAAAAATGTCTGGACAGATGACGCTTATATTCACGCTCATAACGCTGTAATTGCGCCGCGCATCGCGGGACAGATCGAGACAGTCAATGTCAACGATAACCAGATGGTGAAGCGAGGCGATATTCTCGCCGTGCTCGACGACCGGGACTATCGTACCGCCCTGGCTGACGCAGAAGCGACTCTCGCCCGGGACCGTGCTGAGGTGGACGACGCTGCGGCGACCGTCGCGCGGCAACCGTCCCTGATTTCAGAAGCCGAAGCCCGTGTTAAAGCGCTTGAAATCAAAATGAATTTTTCCAAGCAGGACGCATACCGATACGAGCACCTCGCCAGTACAGGCGCTGGCACGTCTCAGGAGAAACAACTGTCAGCAACAAAGTGGCGTCAGGATGAGGCCGATTTGATGGGAGCGCAAGCTGCACTGGAAGCGGCGCGCCACCAGTTGGATATCCTGAAGGCCAAACATGACGCGGCGATGCAGGCGGTGCGCGCGGATGAGGCGCGGGTCGAACAAGCTCGCCTAAACCTCTCCTATACCCGCATCCACGCGCCCGTGGACGGCATGGTGGGCGCCAAGACGGTGCAGTCGGGCAACTACGTAAGCCCGGGCGCAACCATTATGGCAGTCGTTCCGATGAACGACATTTATATCGAGGCAAATTACCGAGAAGTCGCCTTGCGTCACGTCCGCCCGGGGCAAAAGGTCAAAATCCATCTGGATGCGTATGACGTCGACCTGAACGGCGTCGTGGACAGTGTGCCTCCTGCTACTGGCGCAGAGTTTGCGCCGATCGCTCCGGAGAACGCGACAGGAAACTTCACGAAGATCGTTCAGCGTCTCCCGGTGAAGATCGTCATCAGCCCTCATCAGTCTTTAGCGCATCTGTTGCGGCTTGGTTATTCAGTTGAGACCACGATTTACACAAACTTTGACGATGTTGTTGGCGCGCAGACCAATTCGACTGCACCAGTGACGCTTGCACACGAATGAGATGACCATGTTTGGAAGAAAAACTCGACGGTTGTATCTGCTGTGCATTGCGACCACGTTGGGCGCGTGCACGGTAGGACGAGATTTCAAGGAACCGCATGCCAACCTGCCGAGCAGGTGGAATGACAGCCCTCATTCAGTGGCGAGCACAACCTATGGCGGTGCAGTCGACACCATGTGGTGGAACAGCTTCCATGACACCGAACTAACCTCTTTGGTTTCACGGCTTGCCGCCCAGAACTTTGATCTGGCGATGGCGGAGCAGCGCGTTGAGGAAGGGCGGCAGGAACGAAACGCGGCCGCGTCTCAAGGGCTCCCGCAGTTAGGCGCATCCGCCAGCTATTCGCGTACGATGATGAGTCCCCAAGGTTTTTTGCAACTTGTGCAACCAAGGCCAGGCGCACCAACTGAATACGATCTTTTCTCCAACTCGATCATGGCGTCCTGGGAGGCTGATCTTTTCGGTCGTATCAGACGTAGGGTCGAGGCCGCACGCGCCAATACGGCTGCAGCTGAAGAGGCACGACACGCGATCGCACTGGAAACTGTTTCCGATCTTGCGCTCAATTATTTCTCATTAAGAGCCGTGCAGAATAAAATTGAAATTGTGAAACGCAACGTCGCTATAGCGGAGCGAAATACAAAGCTCGTCCGTAACCAAATTATGTTTGGAACCGGTAACAACCTGGACCTGGCGGAGTCTCTGGAGCTGGAAACGTCGATGCGCTCGACGCTTCCAGCCATGGAATCTCTACGCTCTCACCTGTTGAACGCCATCACTTTACTCCTCGCCCAATCTCCGCATTCACTTGATGATGAATTACTGGCCTCAATAAACCAACCTGATCTTCCACCGTCCGTACCGACCGGGCTGCCGTCTGAACTCGCGCGCCGGCGTCCGGATATTCGCGAAGCCGAAGCCAAACTCCACGCGGCAACAGCGCAGACTGGCGCTGCGGTCGCGGCCTTCTACCCCGACATTTCTTTGAGTGGAAATTTCGGCACACAGTCCATTCAATTTCCAAAAATGTTCAATCTGAGTTCACGGGCAGGCGCAGTTGGCCCCTCTCTCGATATCCCAATCTTTAAAGGGGGCCAGCTTCGCGCGGAATTGCATCTACGTAAGGCTGAGCAAAAGGAGGCCGCAATCGCGTATCAGAAGGTCGTTTTAAAAGCATGGAACGAAGTAGATGACGCCATGGTATCGTATAGAAACGTTCAGAAAACTCATGACGAAATTAAAAACACCGTCGCGCAGGCGAGGCGCGCTCTGGATGTCGCTCAGCAACGTTACTCCGATGGCACGGAAAACTATCTGAATGTCATCGCAACCGAGCGTGAGTATCTCGACGAGAGCTCCCGCCTGGTGAGCAGCAAGGCTGAATCCGAAGCGACACTTGTCCAGCTATACAAATCACTTGGAGGCGGCTGGGAGTATTCTGAAGAAAACAAGGAAAAAGGCGCATGACAACGAAAGATGAGGCTTATTTTCGGATGCGCGACGTTATCACTCGCTGTTTGCAGGAAAAGGATTATGAAGAACCTTCATATGAGGATCTAGCGGACGATATTATAAAATCCCTCCTGGACAATGGATATGCGATTACGAATACCAACGACATGACATAAGTCGCGATCGAAACGTGTTGAATTTTTGACGAAAGTAAAAGTTGTGGTAAAATTTATTGCTTATTCTAGAAATTCAAGCATGTTGCCGAATTTGGGAGATTCCATTCTTCTTGAAGACGCCAACATCGGAGGATATGCAATTTGCAAATCCAGAGGATTTCGACGTTGTTTCGCTGTATTTTTCGACAGGAACTCAAACCACTCTTTGCTTTCGGGATGGGTTGGGCGCGTGAGAAAGATAGAGCCCACGATTGTTTCTCATTATCACGCGAATCTCGTTGAAATGTGGTGAATTTCTGAATTTAATTACAGTGAATTTATTATAAACTTGATTAAAATGCAAACCGGAGCAGTAGATAATGTTCGAATATTGGTCCTTATTTTATCAGAAAAAATCAACCTCTGCGGTCAAAAAAAAGAAGTTTGACAATATAGGATCGGTTATGGCATTCATCAAGCACAAACGAGAAGACGCCATTCCCTTAATATTCTTGCATATCGTGTCACCATCTGGACAAAAACTACCTATCGATGATGAAGAGTCTCAATAAAAAATACAAAATGACGTGAAAATTATCTTCATAATGCAATTCAATTCATTTCTCATAAAATACAAAAAATTTTAAGAAATTCACTGACTTTCATGACGCGACGGTTGTACCCTGCGAAATCGCGATCATTTTGAAGGAAAGTCCGATCGATAGAACTGCAGACGGACGAAACCTAGTTGCCTTACGGAAGATCAGACCGTCGCGATCCTGAAAGCTCAAGAGTTCTATCCCGAAGCTCTATGACCTGTGCCGCGAGCATGGGGACATGCGATTCCTTCTCCTATAAATGAAAAAAATATATTATCGATGTCTTATACCAAACAGACGACTGTTTGTGGCTGGTTCGACCTCAACCACTAGGAGTTGCTCGCACTCCGTCAGAGACGCACTCTTTGGGAGAACAACGCCGATGATCCGATTCCTGGAGCGTAGTCTGGTCGGCATCGGCCAAATCGATCTGAGGATTCCCCCTAGGGGATACCCGCACATATCTAAAAAACTGCAAGTAATATTGGAAATCTCATCAAGAGGGCGCCCAGCCGATTGGAGATGGTGAAAGCACCATCGAATTGCTGCCGAGAAGGCTCTAGTCGCACGTCCTTTCGACGATCCTTATGCCGTCTCGAACCTCAGGATTATCTGGAACATACGGCAGCTTTCGCAAGCACATCGAATGTTACGGGAGTTACAAAGGAGACCCTGCTTCAACACAAAGTTCGATTGAGAACTCGCCGCGCGATGAATTGGGCAGCGCCTAACTTAGGCCGTCGCTCCCCAAATAACCCGATTCGATCTTTCAGAACGCCGCGACACACGGACTCACCAGCATAAGCTGCCCCGTCATGCAGAATCATGTCACCAGTGTCAGCCCGCCATCGACAATGACAGTCTGTCCGGTGATGAAACCGCATTGCATCAGGAAAAGGTAGACCTGAACAACCTCGTCAATCGTAGCCGTTCGCCCCATCGGGATCGTTTTGGAAAAGCGCTCCCTGGTAGCTTCGACGTCAGCCGGCGGCATGTGTCGCCAGAGCGGCGTTTCGGTCCAAGTCGGAGCCACCGCATTCACGCGCGCCTTAGGCGCCAATTCCACAGCCAGTCCCTGCACCAGCAGGCGAATGGCGTCATTTCCAACGATGGCGCCGGAAGCATTGTCGGGCCTCCCACCCGACCCGGCGGTAAATACCATGCTGCCCCCTGCTGCAACCTTCATCGCCGCATAACGCGCAATACGGAGATTCGCGAAGAGCTTTTCGTCGATAGCGCGACAGATCGTCTCGTAATCCGCGCTGAGAAACCCGCCTCCCATAAATCCCCCGGCCATCGAAACAAGATGGTCAAACGAAGGGACACTCTCAAAGAAGGATGCGAGGTCATCGTCATTCGCAGCATCAACGACGTGTCCTTCCACGCGAAAACCGCGCGCGGAGAATTCATCCACTACATGGGTCAGCTTTACGACGTCCCGGCCCGTCACCACGAGAGAAGCCCCGAGCGCCGCGGCCTGTTCAGCGAGGGCCTTCCCAAAGCCCGATGTGCCACCGATCACGACAAGCGCCTTCTTATTAAAACTCATGATAATGAAAACCTTTCTTACACGTGGCGCTTACTTGCGTCTCATTGCGCCAATAAACGCAAGTAAGGAACACTCAGCGCTCCGCGTCGCGGTGTCCTGAACGTTCTCACCCGATGAGCCGCTGACGCCGACCGTACCAATGACGGCTCCCTCGAACTAGACCGGCACACCGCCTTGCAGCACCAACAGCCTGGGGACCGTCGCCATCGACGGTTGACCGGCGTTGATCATATCTTCGAAGAACCTTGACGGAGCATCCAGGTACGCTGCCGCATACTCTTCTCCGCAAGAGCCTAGCTACACGCCAAAGCCCTTTTCGCCCCATTGAGCGATGGAGTCCGAATAATTTTTGTTATATCTTCTATTATTTCGCGGATTTCCTGTTTTTATCTCCCTCTAGATGAGTCTCCCCTTTGTCGAAAGGATGCCGCCAGCCTCCATACTATCTGGACACGACCGCCTTTCCGCCACACGCCCCCGTATATACGGTAAATAATGCGGGTATTGTTATACAGAGCCATTATGGCCATACAATCAAATGTAGATTTATATTTTATTTTTCTACTCTCAAATACAAAACATTTAATTTGCGCCGCTATACAGCAAAACATCCGATTAGTCAGTGATTCTACATGACGTTGCAATAGTTTCCCCTATTCAACAACAGGAGAGATTTTCCCTTTGAAATAAGTTTCTTGTTCGATAGAATTTTCAAATGTCATCCGTAAGATGGTCTTTTCTCATCTCGGTCACCTTTGAATTCGCGCAAAAGCGCTCTGCCCGAATTGACGAGCATGAGAATGTCGATACCAACAGCAACAAATTGAACGCCAGCGGCAAGATATCCCTTAGCCCGCTCAACATCCGTGGCTAGGACGCCAGCCGCTTTTCCGGCCGCTCTGGCAACGGATGCCCCTTGTCCAATCGCCCTCACGACATCTGGATGCGTCGGTTGGTCCATCAGGTCCATAGATGCAGAAAGGTCAACCGGCCCGAAGAATACGCCGTCCACCCCTTCAACGGAGACGATTTCATCTATGTTTGCGAGCCCCTTTACGCTTTCCACCTGAACTATCACGCAGATCTCTTGCACGCCAGAGTCAGCGTAATCTGGTATACTGGCCCAGCGCGACGCGCGACCCAAGGCTGCGCCCACGCCGCGTATGCCCTTCGGTGGGTAGCGTGTCGCCGCGACGACCGCACGCGCCTGTTCGACAGTATCGATCATGGGGACCATCAGCGTCTGCGCACCAATGTCCAGCACCTGCTTGATGACGCTGGGATTGGCGTCCACAACCCGCACGACCGGATGAGAAGCGTAGGGAGCCACCGCTTGAAGTTGCGCCAGGATGCTGCGTACGTCATTTGGCCCGTGCTCACCGTCAATCAGTAGCCAATCAGCGCCGATTGTCGCAACCGCCTCGGTGGCATAGGGATCAGCAAAACTTGCCCAGATACCCAATTGTGGATCTCCGGAAGCCAGCGCTCTCTTAAAGCTATTTGCAGGATTTTTCATTTCTCTCTCTCCGATGTTCATATCTGGCCGAATGTATGCAGTCAGATCCGGCGCACGAAATTCTATGCAGATCTTATCATTATTAAGATTTGTCTTTCTGAGCCGCCGACTCGGCTTTCGTCACGTCACCAACGGCAAAAAACTGAGGCTTGATCACGTTGACCATGACACGAACCGAAGCCAGCGGTGCATCCAAAGTGCGGCTGACGGTGCGGGCGACTTCGCGCACGCATTCACTGACGACCTTATCGTCACGCCCCTCAACGAGATTAATTTGTATAATCGGCATTGCATTTCCCTTTTGTCAGCGAATTCGGAATTCGCAAAAGCCTAACCCGGAGGCTTCGAGGCGGACATGCTGTCCTGCCTCCAATGCTATCGCTGCGGTAGCAGCGCCCGCCATGACGACCATCCCGGGCTCCAGAGAGAGGCCCGCTTCACCAGCAACGCGCGCGGCGGACACCAGCGCCCGCACCGGGTCTCCCAAAATAGCGGCGCTTGATCCGTAACCCACCGGACGGCCGTCAACGTTCATGATCATTCCGATATTGCTCAGGTCCGTCCCGGGCTCATGCCAGGTTCCGACCACGAATCCGGAGGACGACGCGTTATCAGCCACCACGTCAGCTAAAGAGAACTTGAAATTTTCGTAGCGGCTATCGATCAACTCGATTGCACATGCTACGCCACCCACGGCGTCCAGGGCCTGCAACGGCGTGACAACGCCGCTCAGCGGCTTACGCAGAAGAAAGGCTATCTCCGGCTCGGCTCGTGGATGGATATAACGCGACATTTCGGTAAATCCGCCGTCTTCCACAATCATGGAGCGCGTCAGGCGACCCCAGATCAAATCGCTGACGCCCATCTGCACCATTTTGGCTCGACTGGTGAAACCCATCTTGATGCCCACAATGGGATCGCCCCGTTGCACACGACGATCGATGCTCGCCGCCTGAATCGCATACGCCTCATCTACCCCGAAATCTTGCTCCTGCGTGATCTGCGGAATGGCTCTCGCAGAGATGGCCGCCGTATCGACCCTCTCAGCAAATTTTTGAATGAATGACATGATATCCTCCTTTTTCCTCTGGGGGTATCGGTTTATTTTCCGAACACGGCGCGCACGCTGCCCAGGCCGGCGACCTGCGCTTCGTAAACCTCCCCGGGCGTCACAGACACCATTGGTCCCAAAGCCCCGGAAAGGACTATTTGTCCGGCCTTGAGAGGCTGTTCCAGACGCACCATCTGGCGCGCGAGCCAGGTCAGCGCAGTCAACGGATTGCCCAGACATGCGGCGCCACAGCCCGTCGATACCGGCTCTCCTGCGTTATCGATGCGCATACCGCACAACCGGAGATCAAGCTTGTCGATTTTCCGAGGCTCGCCACCTAGCACATAGGCAGCGCTGGAGGCGTTGTCGGCGATTGTATCAAATATAGATATTTTCCAGTCACGAATGCGGCTGTCCACGACCTCAATGGCCGGCAACGCGTAAGCTACTGCGCCAATGACATCGGCCATCGACAGCCCTTCCTGATCAAGATCGTGTTCAAGCACGAACGCGACTTCCGCCTCAATCTTCGGCTGGATAAGCGTGTTCCATGGAATTTCATCCATGTCCGCGTATTCCATCGTATCGAGCAGCGCACCGTAATCGGGTTGGTCAACGCCGAGCTGCGATTGAACGGATCGCGCTGTCAGACCAATCTTTCGCCCGGTTAAACGCGCGCCGCTTCTTGAAAGATGGGCGACGACTTCGCGCTGCACCTTGTATGCGGCGCCAAGTCCCAGCGGCTCAATCAGTGTTTTCACAGGATCTGTGGGGACCCGTTTATCGAAAGCGCTAACAATTGCAGCCGCAGCATCACGAATGCCACTTTCCTGATGAATATCCATGCTCTCCACCTTGCGTGCTGTTTTTCAGGAAAAATTATTTATTTTGCCTGACTCTTGAGAAATTCCGACATCCATTCCCTTGCCACGTCGCATGAACCCGCCGACGAACACGACGATCAGCACCAGCAATATGGCTGTCGTAGCAGCCATGAAAGACCATATCGCTGTAGCGAGAGTGTTCGAAATATGAGTTGAGTGTGACATGAAGATGCACAACATGCCCATTACCAGAATAGCCACGGCGCCAGAAAAAAGCGTGATATTTACTTCAAAGGCCATATAGCGGCCCAGAAATGGCGGCCTGTATGGCACCACGCCGTTCTCATCGTAATTAGCTCCACCGTAGAGCTTCGTCGTCAGGGACGCACTGAAGAACCCTGTGTAAGCAGCTATCGACAAAAATGATGCATACCACAGATTACGACCGGACCCGTCGTCGGGCGTCCAAATAAAGTAGAGCGCGAGAGCAGCGACGCCGATATAGCTCAACACTTGCCAGACCACATGAAAGCGCGCGTGGGGAACCCAGTGCGGATTCGTCATATGCGTCTCGTTTGAGTCAAAAATCGCGGGAATCGCGCTATAGCCCAGCGTACTGAGCGTCAGAAGAATTTGAGCAGGAAGATCACTCACCGTGCTTCCCTCCTATATTTACGGCCCACACGAAGCATCCGCATTCGGTTTCACGATAAGCGGCATGCCGGGCTGGCGCCTCCGGACAAAAAATGTATCGCTGGACGATACATATGTATCGTTGTTTGATGATGTTTATGCTCTCCGAGCCTGTTCGGCCAGTACTTTCCGGGTCGGACTTATCAAAAATCTGTGCTTAAACAGACGAACTACACAGATGCGTGTGTTTCTGAGAGCCGGGACGGGCTGTCGCTTGCCATCCTGCTCTTGTCCGAGAGATCTACCTGAGAGCGCCAGACGTCTCTCGCCTGATCGCTTTTAGAAAAGCCTCGCAGTAGCGGCAGGATCGTCATGTTGGATCAGGCGGCGAGTTTCGGGCAGGTGCGCCATACCACCACGCGCTGAATGCTGCGCCGCAGCCCCATGCTCTGGCCCTACGTAAAATTCACCATCTTCGTTGCCTGCCTTGCTACAGAGAGGCCTTACTCCAAAAAGTAATGGCGCTCCGGTAGACATGCTCGGCGACGACGAGACCGTCGGACAACCTCACGGCTCGAATGTCCAGGACACCCGATTTTGTGTTCGTCAAATGATACAGCTATGAGTGATTTCCAAGACTTCAGGGGCAGCGGACTGGAAATGAAGCCAAGCAGGTCAACTGTCAGTCGCAATTGTGCGACAGACATAGACAATACCGTTGAGTCGGGGCCGGTTCGAGGCGAAATGCGTCTCATTTCGCGCGCCGCAGCTATCTTGCGCGCCCTTGCGGACCATGGAGACGGCCTTAGCCTCGGTCAGATCGCGACTGAAACCGGGCTGGTGCGCGCCACAGTTCAAAGGATTGTCGGGGCGCTCGAAGTAGAAGGCTTTGTCACAACGAACCCACTGACGCCCGGAGTGTCTCTTGGCGCTGAGTTGGCCCGAATTGCCGGATCGGCTCATCGTGACGTCATTGGTATGTGTCGCCCCCATATGAAAATTCTCAACAAGCACGTCAATGACACGATCGACTTAACCATCTTGCAAGGCTCGACGGCTGTAGTTGTCGAACAAATACACGCCCCACATACGTTAAAGGTGGTCACCCATGTCGGCACGCCACTCCCACTGCACTGCACCGCAAGCGGCAAGGCTCATTTGTCGCGGCTGTCTGTCGAGCAATGCAAGACCCTTCTCACTATGCCCTTGAGAAACTACACGTCGCAGACTTTGTCCGACGCCAATGCTGTAATCGCCAGTCTGCACTCGGCTCCAGAGGATTTGATTTTTCGAGACGTCGAGGAATACTCAGAGGGCGTGTGTGCAATAGCCGCCCCTATCCGCGGAATTATCACCGGCAATTACGCTCTCTCCATTCTTCAGACACGGCAACGCTACGACGCCCAGTCGGGTGACGCAGAGAGGCTGCTTCTAGAATGTCGCGATGCTATTGAGCGTGCAGCGGGACTTTGACACTCCATCATATGCGGCATGTCTCTCCGACCTGTGTGACAGGCTTCGAACAACATGTCGTTGGATGCTCCACGTAGGTGAACCATCAAACCGGCAACGCGACTGCCGCCCTGTTGAGCGCGTAATCGGCGGCAAGGCGCCAGCGTAGCGATTAAGATGTGTATTTGAAGAGGGTCTGACACTATAGACTGCCAGATCGCCCCAATTATCCCTAAACGACAGCAGTTGTGGTTACTGCGAAGACATTTTTTCTTTCACACAATTCCTAAAACTCAACGCAACTGTTCGCTGCCTAGGCGTTCATCCCAAGGGCTACCTAAATGTGGATAGAGCGCGGTTCGAAAGCGACGAACCGCCTCTGATTCGATAAAACGCCGATAGGCCGTTTCGCTGGCGAAGGTTTCAGTCAGGATAAAATGATTCGACGCATCGCCAGCCTGCTGTATCAGGGCGATCGACTGAACATTCGGATCGTTTCTTAGCTGATCCCGATAATTGACCAGAAGCTTTTCTCCCTCGGCCTGATCGCTCGGCATCAAGTCAACATTCACGATAGAATGAAACGCATCTGTGGTCGGAGCGGCCAAGGCAGGGGCGGTTATCGCCATAAAGACAAGACAGAGAGATTTTCTAAAAAACATTTTAATGCCCTATGATTTCACGAATGAAAGAAGCTCGGCGCGGAATCGCTCCGGCATCTCTAAATGCGGCACATGGCCAGCATCTGAGAAAGAGATAAATCGACCATTGCGCAACTCGTTTACTGCCTGCTGCGCTGCCGGATGGATCCCCGGCATCGCCGCTCTCGCCGCGGCGGATGCGTAGGATATGAGCGGCGCCGAATGATCCTTCGTTCCCGCAGTAAGCAGGACAGGCATGGGAAGAGAAGCGTAGAGCGGACGAGTTGGTTCTCGATAAATCATCTGATAGGTGAGCGCCGAAGCGCGGGCGAAGCGATCGAACTCACTTGATAGCGTTGTGCGCATTCGCCATGTCACAAAAGGCTCGTATGAGTTCTTGGGCAACAATGGAAAGAAGTGAGCAATGAACGCCCGGTAGCTGGCGATCGTGTATGCATGCTCGGCCGCAACGAGCGTTTCAGTCTCCTGCGGGGGAATGAAAGCACGGTAATCGACCAGTCCGATCGGGTCTTCGAGCACGAGTTGCTCAATCCGATCGGGCGCTATACTGGCCATGCGCACGGCGAGTGCGCCGCCGGTCGAGTGCCCGAACAACGTGATGCGGCCAAGCGACAGGGCGTCAGCCAAAGCCAACGTGTTGCGTGCCAGCGCTTCGAAAGAATAGTCGAGATCGGGTTTGGACGATTTATTGAAGCCTATCTGGTCGGGCACGATCACGCGAAAGCCGGCGCCTCGCAGCCAGTCGACCGGTCCGCTCCAGTAGCTGCCATCAAAGTTTTTCCCATGTAGCAAGAGGATCGCCCGGCCGTTGGCCCCCGACGTCGGCGCGAAATCCATATAGGCCATACGCACAGACTGCCCACCCATCACAAGCGGCAGGAAGGACACGGGACCAGGATATGGCCACCCCTCCAACCCGATACCAAGGGGCTCTGCGGTTTCGGTTGGAGTTGGCTGAGGAGGCCCCGCCATTGCTCGCCCTGCCGCTGTTGCCAGCGCTGCGGTTGCGAGCGGCAGCGTAAAGGCGCTTCGTCGGGTCATCGCCGGGAGAGCGTCGAAAGTATCAGGCATCGTTTCATCTCTCCATCGGGTAGGGCGTCGCGGCAGTGACAGGATAATCTGTGTAGCCCTGCATGCCGCCGCCAAAGAAGCTATCTTCGTCAGGCGCCGAACAGAGGAGATTCCCCCAGAAGGCGTGCAACCAGATCGGGATTGAAGATCCTGCCCCCGCCGCATGGACCGCTTCGGCTGCCAAGCGCCAACCGGCGACCTGTTCACTGCTGTAGATACCAGAGGCGAAAGAATAGCCCTTGCCCTGAGGGGAGGTTTGAGCAGTCTCGGTGACGATCAGACCAGCAGACGCCCGCTGCGCATAATGGGTCGCATTCATCGCGCTTGGACTATCGCCAGGCTGGATGCTGCGCGCGGGTCACCGGCGCCGTCACGATCCGGTTCCGAGGATATTGGCCTCCAATCGAAATCGGTGTGAACAGAAAGGAGGTCATGGCGTGGGCTCCAACGAAAATGCACGGAGATTGATTTGAGCTCTTTCCGCTCGCGGCGATATGCGTGAAATTGTGGAGACATTCTCCACCATTCGGAAAGAGTTATGCTGGACGATATCAAGGAACTGCGCACCTTCGTCCGTATAGCCGCCGAGGGCAGCCTCTCGGCCGCCGCGCGGGAAATGGGGCTTGCACTCAGCGTCGTGAGTAAGCGGCTTGCTGCGTTGGAGGCTCGGGTCGAGCACTCGCCTGATGATACGAAGCACACGCAAGCTTTCGCTGACCGACGAGGGCGGCAAGCTTCTGGAACGGGCGCAGCGTATCCTCGCAGAAGTGAGTGAAGCAGAGGAAATGTTGTCCCATGGTCGGCTCGAGCCACAGGGCCTTCTGAGAGTCAGTGCGCCAATTGCGCTTGGCCGAATGCACGTGAGCCCGGTCTCCCGGCGGCTTGCCGCAGCCTATCCAAGTATGTCGATTGATCTCCTGCTGACAGACCGCGTCACAGCTGTCATCGACGAGGGCCTGGATGTCGTCATTCGTATCGGAGGCCCAAGTGATTCAGGTCTTATTGTACGAAAGTTGGCGGACAGCCACCGCGTGGTTGTCGCGTCAAAGGACTATCTCGCCGCACGAGGAACACCCACGACGCCAGAAGCTCTCGTGGATCACGATTGCCTACATCAGGGTCATGGCGCCGTATGGAAACTGATCGGTCCTGACGGTCGTCTCGCGGAAATCGAGGCCAGATCGAGACTTCGTTGTAACAATGGCGAAGTCTGGCGCGATTGGGCGTTGGCTGGCTCAGGCATCGCAATGAAATCGTGGATCGACGTAGCCGACGATGTACGCGCCGGAAGGCTTATTCACGTTCTGCCCGAATGGAAAAGTCCTCCGGCGCCAATCTGCGCATTGCTACCGACACGAACCCTCGTCCCCACTCGTGTTCGTGTGTTCCTGGAAAGCATGGCCGATCAGCTTCGCAAGAATGATAGCTTGCAGCCGCTTCAGCCTACTGGAGCAACTTTCGAAGCGGGATAGCATCGCGACTTGCGTTCTCCAACACTCACTGGTGTCACTTAGAGATCTACTCGCGCCACTCTATATCCGGGGACAAGAAAAGCTGACGGGCTCAAAACTCCTTTACGTTGAGTGGACTTCACTAAAAGCGAAGAACTGACCGGAGCCGGAAGCACGTCAACCTACAAACTCAGTATGATCGCCCGTTAGCTGACGACGCACCGTCATCACCTGATCGCCCACGCTCGATCCTGCGGCTTAAGCAGCAGGCGCTGTTCGCCAAAGAACGCCCCTCAAACACGCTCGATCAAAAGCGCGACGCCCTGTCCGACTCCGACGCACATGGTCGCGATCGCACGTCTCAGACCAAGGGTCTCAAGCGCATTAACAGCCGTGAGAGCCAAACGTGCGCCCGACATTCCCAAAGGATGGCCCAAAGCAATTGCTCCACCATTCGGATTGACGTGAGCGGCGTCGTCCGGGAGGCCAAGTTGACGCAGCACTGCGAGGGACTGACTGGCAAACGCCTCGTTCAATTCGAAAATATCAATGTCTGCAAGCGACAGGCATGTCCGCGCGAGAAGCTTTGCCACTGCGGGCGCGGGACCAATGCCCATGACACCCGGCTCAACTCCTGCGGTCGCCATGGCGACGACACGCGCTCGCGGCGTAAGGCCGTGGCGTGAGGCGCCCTTCTCGCTTGCAAGCACCAGCGCTGCCGCGCCATCGTTAACGCCGGAGGCGTTGCCTGCCGTCACCGTACCGCCCTCAGCCTTGAATGGAGCGCGAAGTTTTTTCAGCGCCTCAAGCGTCGTGTCCGCTCGTGGGTGCTCATCTTGTGAAACAACGCTCTCCGCTTTTCGTGTTTTAACGGTTATTGGCGTAATTTCTTTTGCGAAGAACCCATTGGCCTGAGCTTTGGCGGCGCGTTGTTGTGAGTTAAACGCGAACAAATCCTGATCCGCTCGCGAAATGCTATACCGTTCTGCGACATTTTCTCCCGTTTCCGGCATGGAATCCACGCCCCAGGCGGCCTTCATGGCGGGATTGACGAAACGCCAGCCAATCGTCGTGTCGAACATCTCTGCCTTGCGGCTGAACGCTTCGCTCGCTTTGCCCATCACAAAGGGAGCGCGGGTCATGCTTTCAACGCCGCCGGCCAGCAAAAGCTCGCCCTCATCCGAACGGATCATTCTTGCCGCAGTGCCGACTGCATCAAGTCCGGAACCGCAGAGGCGATTGATGGTCGAACCCGGTGTCGTGACAGGATATCCGGCGAGGAGAACGGCCATGCGTGCGACGTCACGATTATCTTCGCCGGCCTGATTGGCGCAGCCAAGATAGCAATCATCCACAGCATCCCAGTCAACGGACGTGTTGCGTTCACGCAGGACACGCAGCGGATGCGCAGCGAGATCATCCGCACGGACATCCTTCAGCGCGCCGCCAAAGCGACCGATTGGCGTCCGAGTAAAGTCGCAGATAAATGCCTCAGGCATATCAGTTCTCTTTCCTGTGCAGCACTGCGCCAGTTTGCGCCTGCAATGCCTCAAAACTCAGGCCGGGGACAATTTCGGCCACCTCAAACCCTCGTGACGTCACATCAATGACCGCAAGGTTGGTGTAGATGCGGTCTACGACGCCCGGCGCTGTCAGCGGGTAAGAGCAATGGCTCACCAGCTTGGGGGCGCCATCCTTCGTGGTATGCTCTGTCACAACCCATATCCGTTTGGCGCCCACGGCAAGATCCATCGCACCGCCCACAGCAGGCGCCGCGTCTTCGGCGGATGTAGCCCAGTTCGCGAGATCTCCATTTTCCGCCACCTCGAACGCGCCGAGGATACACAGATCGATATGCCCGCCACGAATCATCGCGAAACTGTCTGCGTGATGAAACAGCGAAGCGCCATCAAGCAAGGTGACATTCTGCTTGCCTGCGTTGATCACCCACGGATCAATGTCCTCTGGAGCCGGAGAAGGCCCCATACCCAGAATGCCATTTTCCGAATGAAGGATAACTTCCCGATCTATCGGCAGGCAATCTGCAACGAGGGTCGGAATCCCGATTCCAAGATTGCAGACCCAGCCTTCCGGGATGTCGTGCGCGACGCGCGCGGCCATTGCGCGACGGGAAAGAGGCGTAAATTCGGACATGCGACTTTTCCTTGAGATTACTCTCTATCAAACCGGAATATTGCTTTGAAATGGCACGACACGACTGACGAAGAGGCCCGGCGTCACGACGTTTTCCGGAAGGATTTCGCCCAATTCGACAATTTTTCTTGCAAGCACGATTGTCGTCTTCGCGGCGGTGGCCATGATCGCGTTGAAATTCCGACCGCTGCCGCGATAGTCGCAGTTGCCCCAGCGATCGACACGCCACGCTTCGACCAGGGCGACGTCGGCCGGAAGCCAACGCTCCATCAGGTAGGTCTTACCGTCAAATTCACGGGTTTCTTTTCCTTCCGCAATCTTGGTGCCGACACCCGTCGCCGTGTAAAATGCAGGAATTCCGGCGCCCGCCGCCCGAATGCGTTCAGCCAGGGTTCCCTGAGGAACAATTTCCAACTCCAGTTTTCCAGCCTTGAACAAATCTTCAAACACGACCGATCCGGCAGAACGCGGAAAGGAGCATATGATTTTTCGCACTCGACCGGCTTCCATCAGTTTCGCAAGACCAACATGGCCGCTACCAGCGTTATTCGCGACGATAACGAGTTCACGAGCGCCCTGTTCAATCAGGCCTTCGATCAGAGAGTCAGGCTGCCCGACAGAGCCGAAGCCACCGACCATCACTGTCGATCCATCCTGGATGCCTTCCAGCCCTTCGGCGATATCACGTACCCGTTTGTCGATCATATTTTCTCTCCTGCATGCACAACGAGATGCCACAGAAATGTGCGTATGGCGCACATAAATCCGCTATACGCACATACTCTGCTCGAATCAAAAGGATGCAAGTAAAAAAAACGGGATCATACCGCGTTGTAAGCGGATAGGTCTGTTCACCGCCCATCCGAAAATCGTTTGGGCAGAACAGAAATATTAGTCGATCAATAAAAAGCCGGCGCTATGATATCGGCAGCCTGTTTCAGGGCCGGGAGGAAAACCTTTTCCAAATCATCCCGGCTCGTCCGGTGGCTCTGTGTGCCTACATTCAGCGCCGCGACTACCTGTCCCCCTTGCCGCCTTATCGGGACGGCGAGAGAACGAAGACCGGGCTCGAGTTCCTCGTCGAGAATGCTGTAGCCATCCTCGGCCACGCGCCGAAGTTCCTGCATCAACAGAGTACGATCTGTTTTGGTCGTCGCTGTCCTTTGCGCGAGAACGGGAGGGATCAAGCAAGCCCAGTCTGCGGGAGGCAAATCGGCAAGCAGGACTCGCCCCAGCGAGGTGCACCAGGCGGGCAAGCGCGTGCCGGGTCCCAGATTGAGCGAGACGATCCGACGGGCCTCCGCCCGCGCCAGATAGATAATGTCGGAACCCGAGAGCACCGCAACCGAGAAACTCTCGTCAAAGCGGTTACTCAGTTCATCCAAAACAGGCTGCACATTGCGCGTGAGCGGCGCCGAAATCATTGGCGCCGCGAGGGCCAGAACTTTGGGGGTTAGGGAGAACAAACGCCCATCACTGACCAGATACCCTTTCGCAACGAGTGTCAGCAAGGAGCGTCTCGCGCTGGCGCGTGTCGTATCAGTACGACGCGCCACTTCAGCAAGGGTCAGCCCTTCGGAGGCGTCGGCGCAAGTGAGCAGAACATCCAGGCCGCGGGCCAGGGCATCGACAAAGTCACGACTTGCCTTGTCAGTCCTATTTTTCAACGGCATGCTTCTGATAGTTTCCATGGAACGAGGTGAAATTCACGTAAATGCCGGACCAGTTCCAGCCAGCGTCTGTATCCCGTCGGGGATGGGATAACCCAGATCGGAATATATCTCCTTGATCGTATGCGCCATCACGACGAGTTCGGGAGACTGATCTCCTGAACGATAGCTCATGATGATGGGAGAAGACGCCTCTTCCACCAACTCGCGATAGCAGACGCCGTCCATCTGAGACCGGCGAACGGACTCGGGCACAATGCAAATTCCCTCCTCAGCCGCAACCAATCCGATCGCGCTCTGAAGTTCGCGTGCTTCGTGAGCTACGCGTGGGACCAGATCGTGGTCATGAAACACGGCCAAAACCTGATCAGCGTAGCTCGGACGTGGAAATCTTGGATATGCAATCAGTGGCAGCCTCGCCAGTTCCTGAAGCGAAACGCGCGCATCAGGGTCTTCAGGTGCGTGTAGTTCAGGCATGGCGACAACCAGCCGTTCTTCGCGCAGCACAATACGTCGGATCGCGCTATCTTCGACACGAATGCGCCCGAAACCGATGTCGATCCGCCCTTCCTTCAGCGCCGCCACCTGATCAAGGGTCACCAATTCGGACATGGTTAATTCAACACTTTGTGCGCGCCGTCGAAACCCACGAATGAGCGTAGGCAAGCGCGCGAACATGGTTGATGAGACGAAACCCAAGGCAAAATGGCGCTTTTCGGCTCCAATTGCACGCGACAGCACTTCCTGCATCGTGTTTAGTTGACCAAGAAGGCGCTGGGCTTGCTCATAAACGAGCCAACCGACCGACGTCAGACTAAGCGGCCTCTGGGAACGGTCAATCAGCAACGCTCCGATTTCTGCTTCAAGTTGTTGAATTTGCCTGCTTAGTGGCGGTTGGGCGATATGCAGCCTTTCCGCTGCGCGAGTGAAATTGCGCTCCTCGGCAACTGTCACGAATGACCGCAAAACACGTAAATCCACCACGTCCTCCATACTCTTTCGGTATGTAATTGAGACCATAATAGTCTTGGGCGATCCTGTGAGCGAGGCATAACGTCGGCTCAGTCAAAATATCAAGCGGGCATGATCCTGTGACAGTCCACATCAAACATGCTGAAGTTATCATTCTTGATGTGCCCACGATCCGACCTCACGTCCTGTCGATGGCCACGATGCGCAGTCAGACGATTGTGCTGCTACGGCTCCGTGGCGCCGACGGTATTGAGGGGATTGGTGAAGGCACGACCATCGGCGGCCTGAGCTACGGCCCGGAAAGTCCGGAAAGCATCAAAGGCGCACTGGAAACCTACATTCTCCCGCTTCTCGAGAACCATGACATCAGCCAAATAGGTAAGGTCATGGAGCACGTTGAGCACCATGTTTCAGGCAACCATATTGCGAAATGCGCTCTCGAGACCGCGCTATTCGACGCCGCGGGCAAGCGTTTGGGCGTGCCCGTTTCTGACTTGATTGGCGGTGGGCGTGTGCGTGACACACTACCGGTAGCGTGGACGCTGGCCAGTGGCGACACCTCCCGCGATATCGCAGAAGCCGAAGCAATGCTGGAGGCAAAGCGACATCGCATTTTCAAGCTAAAGATCGGAAAGCGCTCGGTTCGCGACGATGTCAGGCATGTAGCGACAATCAAAAAGGCGCTAGGCGACTCGGCAAGTGTCCGCGTTGACGTTAATCAGGCCTGGAACGAAGCTTCGGCCGATCTCGGAATGGCGCTTCTGGCCGACGCAGGTATCGATCTTGTTGAGCAACCTGTTCCACGACATGCCCTGCCAGCGATGATGCGCCTTACCGCGCGGCATACGATCCCTCTGATGGCGGATGAAGCCTTGAATGGTCCTGTTTCCGCCTTTGCCGTCGCCTCCACAGCGGGCGCGCGGGTTTTCGCCCTGAAAATCGCTCAGTCCGGCGGCTTGCAAGCTGCGCGAGACGTCGCGGGTATCGCCATAGCGGCCGGTATTGGCCTCTACGGAGGAACCATGCTCGAAGCAGGAGTCGGCACCGCAGCTTCCGCTCACGTCTTTGCAACTCTTCAGTCTCTTGAGTGGGGCACCGAACTGTTCGGACCGCTTCTGCTTACCGAAGAAATTCTTGAGAATCCTCTACAGTATTCGGAGTTCTGCCTCTCCGTTCCGACAGGTCCCGGTCTCGGAGTTTCTCTTGATGAACGCGCCATCGCGCGCTTTAGACGTAACAATCAGTGAGGGCCAACAAATGCTCTTTATGGTGGAAATGGACCTTTCAGTCCCATTAACGTTCGATCAGAAAGAATTCGAACGTCTTAAGCTAACAGAAAAAAACCACTTCCAGGAATTGCAGCGTTCCGGAAAGTGGCGACATATCTGGCGCGTAACTGGTCACTACGCAAATGTGAGCATTTTCGATGTTGATAATAATGCAGAACTTCACGACCTTCTCACAGGTTTGCCGCTTTATCCATTTATGACCATCAAGGTAACACCACTGAATCGCCACCCATCTTCATTACACGATGATGATCGTTAAAATATATCTTCGCAAATAAAAATCACAAAAATTGAACAATAACAAAAAAAGGGCATGACCATGACAGAGTTCACAAAATCCGTGGAAATCACAGAGTTCCTCGATCGGGTTTCCGGCCTGACAAATCCAGACGCCAAAGGCGATGAGAGAACGAAGAAAATTATCCGTAAGATTGTTGGAGATTTGTACGACACTATTGATACTTTCGATGTCACCGACGACGAATTCTGGCTGGCTCTGAACTTCCTTGCGGCGGGCTCGGGGGAAATCGGCCTGTGGGCCGCAGGACTGGGTTTCGAGCACTTTCTTGATCTGCGTGCGGACAGGAGGGACCGCGCGGCTGGAATTCCAGCGGGCACGCCGCGCACGATCGAAGGCCCCCTTTATGTCGCCGGGGCTCCCATCGTTGAGAGCGGCTCCCGCCTTGATGACGGCAGCGATCCAGGTGAGCAGATAATTATGCATGGGCATGTAAGCGACACCAACGGAAAGCCGGTTACAAATGCGCTGGTGCATGTATGGCATGCCAACACCAAAGGAAATTACTCCTTTTTCGATAAATCCCAGACAGATTTTAATATGCGCCGTCGCCTGAGAGTGGATGAAAACGGCGATTACATGTTTCACAGCATCATGCCGTCCGGTTATGCCTGTCCACCCGGCGGCAGCACGGATACCATCCTGTCCGCCATCGGTCGACATGGCGAAAGGCCCGCACATATCCATCTTTTCGTTGAAGCTCCAGGATATCGACAGCTAACGACACAGATAAATATCGAAAATGATCCTTACATAAACGATGACTTCGCTTATGCGACACGGGACGAACTCATTCCGCCGATCATCCGGCACAGTAACTCCGCAGATATCAGCGCTGCTGGACTTAACGAACCCTATGCTGAAATCAAATTTGATTTCGTCCTTACTCCTGCGCTTAACGAAGAGGAAGAGCACTTCTCCAGTCGTCCGCGCGTGATGGCTGACTGAACCATTCTCCAAAATAACAATAATAATACTCTCCAGAAACTCTGATTTCTGGTGGAATTTAGCGGGAGAAAAATCATGCGCCATTCCCTTCTCGAACGGTTAGAAACATCTATCGTGGAAGACAAGGAGTCTGGAATATCCCGGTGCCGTCGCGATATCTTCACTGACCAGGATTTTTTTAATCTTGAAATGGAGCACATTTTCGAAGGTAATTGGGTTTACCTTGCGCACGAAAGTCAGATTTCCGACATAAACGACTATTTCACCACGACAATTGGCCGCCAACCGGTCGTGATTACCCGTGACAAAACAGGCGAACTCCATGCTCATGTCAACGCATGCGCGCACCGTGGCGCCATGCTTTGTCGACGCAAGCATGGCAACAAATCCAGTTTCACATGCCCATTCCATGGATGGACCTTCAATAACTCAGGGAAACTTTTGAAAGTAAAGGACGGAAAAACTGGTGGCTATCCAGAGATGTTTAATACCGCTGGATCTCACGACCTCGCCAAAGTACCCCAGTTCAAGAACTACCGCGGATTCCTATTTGGCAGCATGAAGGCCGATATAGCTCCACTTGAAGATTATCTAGGCGCGACAAAAGTAATCATTGACCAAATCGTTGATCAGGCTCCTGAGGGAATCGAAGTTCTCCGAGGCAGTTCCTCTTACGTATTTGACGGAAACTGGAAGCTGCAGATCGAAAATGGCGCCGACGGCTATCACGTCAGTTCCGTGCATTGGAATTACGCCGCGACCATGGGACGCCGAAACTATGAATCAGAGGGCACACGCGCTGTTGACGCCAATGGCTGGTCGCGAAGTGTAGGTGGAGTGTACGGATTCGAAAACGGACACATTCTGCTTTGGACCAAGCTTCTGAATCCTGAAGTAAGGCCAATTTATGGCCGCCGGGACGAATTGGCGCAGCGCGTTGGCGGTGAACGCGCGAAGTTCATTATCGAGCAGACGCGAAATCTGTGCTTGTATCCCAACGTCTACCTTATGGACCAGTTTTCGACCCAAATCAGGGTCGTTCGACCAATCAGCGTCGATAAAACTGAGATAACGATCTATTGCTTCGCTCCAAAAGGTGAAAGCGCTGCGGATCGCGCCACACGTATCAGGCAATATGAAGACTTCTTCAACGTAAGCGGTATGGGCACTCCCGACGATCTGGAGGAGTTCCGATCCTGTCAATCCTCTTATGCCAAAGGTAGCAACCTTTGGAATGATCTCAGCCGCGGCGCCACACGCTGGATCGAGGGCGCTGACGACAACGCACGTGAAATGGGTCTGAAGCCTCTCCTCAGCGGGACGCAGAGCGAAGACGAGGGTCTTTTTGTACGGCAACACGAGAATTGGGTGAAGGTGTTGCGTGAGGGGCTACTGCGTACAAGTAATAGCGAATACAATCCGACCATGCGGGCAGAAGTCGTGGGAAGCGTAACATGAGCGGTGATTACGAACAGGTTTGCGCCTTTCTTTATAAGGAAGCCCGCCTTCTCGATGATCGGCAGTGGGATGAATGGCTGACGTGTTATTCACCCACAGTTTCCTATTGGATGCCTGCGTGGGACGACGATGACACTTTGGTGGAGGATCCCCAAAGCGAAGTCTCTCTAATTTATTATCCGAACCGGGATGGACTTGAAGATCGCGTGTTCCGCATCAAAACGGAGCGCTCGAGTGCCTCGACACCTGAGCCGAGGACCTGCCATTTCATTAGTAATATCGAAATTGTCGAAAAATCCGAAAAATCATTGAATGTGCGATATAACTGGCAGACGTTGAGCCATCGGTACAAGACAACTGACAGATTCTTTGGCTCGACGTCCTGCACCATTGATATGGATGGTAATTCGCCGCTCATATCAAAAAAAACGATTTTTTTGAAGGATGATTACATTCATCAGGTTATCGATATTTATCATGTCTGAGAACCGATTTTTGTTTGGTTCTGGCGGAGGGTCGTATGAGCTATCGTGTCGCTCTGAATTTTGAAGATGGTGCTACGCGCATTATCGACTGCAAAGACGGTGAGAGGGTACTCGACGCAGCCTACCGTAATAAAATTAATCTCCCGATGGATTGTTCAGACGGCGTCTGTGGAACCTGTAAATGTCGTTGTGAGGAGGGCGAATATGAACTCGGTGATGAGTATATCGAAGACGCGTTGACAGAAGATGAGGCGGCGGAGGGTTTAGTGCTCACCTGTCAGATGCTCATCTCGTCTGACTGCGTAATTTCGGTGCCGGCGCCGTCATCCGCATGCAAAATCAAGGCTCAGGAATATGAAGCCGAGCTGAAGACAGTCGACCTTGTATCAGACAGCACTATTGTTCTGACGCTCGACCTCGCCGGAAAAGGCGAGCTCGATTTTCTGCCTGGACAATACGTCAACCTCAACGTTCCTGGAACAACGGAAACGCGTGCTTATTCCTTCAGTTCGCGTCCTCGTTCAGACAGCGTGAGTTTTCTCATTCGCAATGTGCCTGATGGTCTGATGAGCCGCTGGTTGACTGACGAAGCCAAGCCCGGCGTGAAGATGCGTTTTGTTGGTCCCAATGGAAGCTTCTTCCTGCGGAAAGTGGAGCGACCAGTGATTCTCCTTGCGGGAGGCACGGGGCTCGCGCCAATGCTCTCGATGCTGGAAGTGCTTACCCGGAGTGAGTGTAATCACCCTGTCCATTTAATCTATGGCGTCAACCACGACGGCGATCTGGCCGAGCTGGAGCGAATTAAGACGCTTGCCGCCAATATTCCCGGTTTTACGTGGGATTGTGTTGTCGCCGACGAAAATAGCCACAACCCTCTGAGGGGATATGTGACGCATCATCTCGATGACGCGCGACTGAATGGTGGAGATTGCGACATCTACCTTTGCGGGCCGCCGCCTATGGTCGAAGCGGTTCGCGTTTTTCTTAAAAGGAAAAACGTCGAGCCAAGACATTTTTATTATGAAAAATTCGCGGCCAGTGAGGCTGTATGAGTATGATTTTTCAAGGACGCTTTACCGGCAAGGTTCTGGTAGTAACCGGCTCAGCGCAGGGCATCGGCCACGCTGTCGCTTCCCGGGCGGTGGCTGAAGGCGGGCAGGTAATGTTTGTCGATCGGGCAGATTTCGTTGACGAAGTTGCACGGTCCGCCGCTAGAGGGCAGGCTGGACGAACAGCATCCATATCTGTCGATATGGAAACGTGGAAAGGCGCGCAGGATGCTATGGAAGCAGCGCACATCGCCTTTGGGAAAATCGACATAGTTATAAACGGCGTCGGCGGAGCTATTCGCATGCGCCCGTTCCATGCCTTCGAAGCAATTCAGATCGAGGCCGAGATTCGACGCTCCCTTATGCCAACGCTCTGGGGGTGTCACGCAGCTCTACCTTATCTTCTTCAAGGCGGAGGGGGCACCATCGTGAATATCTCCTCTAATGCGACGCGCGGCATTCACCGCGTCCCCTACTCCGCAGCCAAAGGCGGAGTTAATGCCCTGACAGCGAGCCTGGCAATGGAATATGCAGAATCGAATATTCGCATCGTCGCGGCCGCCCCGGGCGGCACGGAAGCTCCGCCGCGCCGCATCCCGCGTAACCCGGGTGGAGACACGCCGCAGGAGCAGGTCTGGATGGACGAAGTCGTCGAGCAAGTCAAAGACTCTACATTTCTGAAACGTTACAGTACGATTGAAGAGCAGGCGGCCCCAATTCTATTTTTGGCGTCCGACGAGGCATCCTACATTACGGGATCGGTTCTGCCTGTAGCTGGAGGTGACCTAGGATGAACCGTAAATTTCTCACAATGGGCGACGGTTGCAGCATCGCGTACACGCAGAACGGGGACCAAAAAGCGGAACCTCTGTTTTTATCGAACTCTCTCGGCACCAGCCTGGATATGTGGAACCCGCAAATAGCCCGACTTTCGGAGCAATTTCACGTTATCCGCTATGATACGCGTGGGCACGGCAAGTCAGACGTTCCTGTAGGCTCCTATAGTCTCGATCGACTGGGGCGGGACGTGCTTGAACTCGCCGATGCGCTCGAGATTCAACAGTTCTCTTTTTGCGGTTTATCACTCGGCGGAATGACAGCTCAATGGCTGGGCGTTCGGTCCCCTGAGCGGCTCAAGCGCATCGTCATTGCAAACTCCTCACCGTATATGGGGCCGCCATCAGCCTGGGATGCTCGCATTCGTACTGTGCTGAATGCGGGAATGAGCCGGATCGCGGAGGCCGTGGTTGAGCGCTGGTTCACACAAGAGTTTCGCAATAACCGCGACAACACCAAATTCGTCCTCGATATGCTGTTACACACGAACGCGACAGGATATGCAGGTTGCTGCGCCGCAATCCGCGATATGGATTTGCGACCGTTGCTCCCTCTCATCAGGACGCCGACCCTCATTATTGGTGGAACCGAAGATCCAGCGACGCCGCCCGAGCAGACTTATGAATTGCGCGACGGCATCCGCAGTGCGAGATGTGCAATGCTTGAGGCGGCGCATCTTTCGAATATTGAAAAGCCGCTTGAATTCACGGATCTCGTGATAAGTCATCTTGTCTAAGTTCATTAAAAATAAAGGAGAATTTATATGCGTGCACAAACGACAATAGTTTAAAAAATACCAAAAAAAAATAGAGATATTTCTGAAATATGACCTCCAATCATGTTCACTTTAGGTAAACAGCTTCCTTCAACTATGCAGTTCGTCATTGGGGCCGAAACCCCCATAACGTTTCAACGTTGGAAACGTGAACTGTGTAAAGTATATCGATTCACAAATATGATGTCGCTCAGAAGGTGATAATCGTCCAACCCTGACGCGTCACGGTACATTACAACAGCGCCACAAACGCTCACTCGTTAGTTCGTCAGTCGGCGTAGTTCACTCACATTTTTTCACCTCGCGAGGTTTTAATTAAAAATTCTTCCAAAATTCGCATTTCTATTACTACAAAATAACTAAAGAACCGACCTCAGTTATCTAAAAGGATGAACCCGCGAATTCGATAAAATCTCCCACATATTGAATCTCTTCATCAGTCTCACGACAGCCAAGAAATATTTGCTTCGCGATGCCATTTTTACCGAGTTTTATAGTGCAAAGTCCAAAACGTAATGCGTATTCTTCTGCTAACCACCGGGGGAGCGCTGCGACACCCCGGCCATGCGCTACCATCACCAGCATAATATCAGTCGTCTCTATCTGCTTCTGCTGTCGCGGGGCGATGCCCGCCGGCTGAAGAAATTGTGTATATATATCAAGGCGTTCAGTCGGAACCGGGTAAGTTATTAACGTTTCGCCCGCCAACTGCTCTGGCAAGACAAATTTTTCATCCCCCAGCGGGTGTCCACTCCCAACAACCAGCACAAGCTCGTAGTCAAAGACAGGAGTAAATTTCAGGCCTGGTTTATAAAGTGGGTCAGGCGTAACCAGAATATCAATTTCGTTGCTGAAAAGCGCGCCAATTCCACCAAACTGAAACTTTTGCCGTACATCAACATCGACTTTCGGCCACCGCTCCAGATAAGGGGATACGACTTTGAGGAGCCACTGGTAGCAGGGATGACACTCCATCCCAATGCGTAATGTACCACGCTCACCATTTGCGAATTGCTCTAAGCGATTTTCCGCCAGTTCAAACTGGGGTAGCAACCGATTCGCCAATGACAGCAGCCACTCCCCCGCTTGAGTAAGCGCCAGAGATCGGCCTTCCCGCCGCCATATCTTCACGCCAAGCTGGCGTTCTATCTTGCGGATCGCATGGCTGAGAGCTGGCTGGGTCAGATGCAGACGCGCCCCGGCAGCCGTCAGTGATCCCTCTCGCGCAACTTCCTGAATAATTATCAGATGACTACGCTCAAGAACACTCATGCGGGACTCCAAAATGCACAAAATTCATGTGATCATTAAAATATATCATTTCACCTCATTCTTCAAAGCTCCTATCGTCGCCGCCAGCATAAATTATCCGGATTTTCACCTTTGATAGCGAACGATGATGCCTGATCTTACGCAAGACGAAGGGATTGGAGGTCCCAAGGAGACGGTTACTCCCGTCTCGAAGAACAGCGCTGAGAAAGAGCACGCTGCGTCGGCCCGGACATGCGATACCACACCTCAGGACGGCATTCCTGACCCTGAAAGCGGATTCGAATGTCCGTGCTGTGTAATGCCGTGGTTCCGGTAACCGAGAAAATCTTCAATTCAGGCATTGATTGCACGGCATACAACGCAGCCCGAGCGGCAGCATCTTCCGCGACACCACTTTCCGTTCCCACCAAGAAGAAAAGGCGCTCCCTACTTTGCATTGTTTGAAAATGTACAATTTTTAACTACGGACGATCAAAACGTCGAAGCGTTTGAACATATCCACTGCTTCACCAACTCTCATTATGGATGCGGCAACGGATATTGAGCGACCCTCTATAGTGAAGGTGCGCATTTGCGCATGCCTTTGGCGCTTATAGCCCCAAACACACAACGCATTTCCGATCTGGAAAGCGTAAAATGGACGCTCGACCGCACGCGTGATCTGGAAAAAAAAATTAACCCACTATACTCGTGTAGTTATATTTCGTTCAAAGTAACAAAAGTGGTAGGTCGTTCGCTTTCTCGAGGACTCTGGCATCAAAAGATAGGACAGAATCGACGTGAGCGCTCGCGTCGTGAGCGCTCTGCCGACGCCGTCTTCTCAACTCATCATCGATCACTGTCCCGGCCACGCGCTCGATCAGGCTGAAAGCTCTCTTCGAACGATTTCAGCACCAGCGCTTAGCGCATGAAGCTTGCCGCGTGCTATCTTCCGTGGCAAAGGAGCCATGCCGCAGTTAGTGCAAGGATAAAGTTTGTCAGCATCTACAAACTTCAATGCTTTTCTCAAGATATCAGCGACCCTTTCCGGCGTTTCAATGGCGTTCTTCGCCACATCAATGGCGCCGACCATTACTTTTTTACCCCGGATAAGCTCTATCAGATCCATTGGAACGCGAGAGTTCTGGCATTCCAATGAAATCAAATCGATAGAGGATTTCTGCAGCTTCGGAAAAATTTCTTCATACTGCCTCCACTCTGCCCCCAGCCCCTCTTTCCAGTCTATATTAGCCTTGATACCGTAACCGTAGCAGATATGAACTGCCGTTTCGCATTTAAGTCCTTCAATGGCTCGCTCCAGCGTGGCGATGCCCCAGTCATTGACCTCGTCGAAAAAAACATTGAATGCAGGTTCATCAAACTGAATAATATCGACACCGACGCTCTCCAGTTCTCTCGCCTCTTGATTAAGGATTTTGGCGAATTCCCACGCCAGCTTTTCTCTACTTTTATAGTGACCGTCATAGAGAGTATCGATCATGGTCATCGGACCAGGCAGCGCCCATTTGATTGGCTTTTTTGTGAGCCCGCGTAAAAACTTCGCGTCCTCGACGAAAACGGACTTTTCGCGCACCACAGCGCTCACAACCGACGGCACGCTGGCATCGTAGCGATTCCGAATTTTGACCGTCTGTCGATTTTCAAAATCAACGCCGCTAAGGTGCTCGATGAATGTCGTCACAAAATGCTGACGCGTCTGTTCGCCGTCGCTGACGATATCAATTCCTGCACGATCCTGATCATCCAGTGTCAGACGCAAGGCGTCCTGCTTGCCCTCGTGCAGTTCTTCCCCCTGCAATTTCCATGGCGACCAGAGCGTCTCAGGCTGAGCAAGCCAGGACGGCTTCGGAAGACTGCCAGCGGTGGAGGTTGGGAGCAATTTTTTCATAAGAGGTGACCTTGTACTGTTCGTGGAATCAAGCGGCATAATTTGCGGACCACGCCTCAAGAATTTCTCGGTACGGCTTGATAAGGCCTTGTTCCGTATATTTACCCTGCGCTACCGCCAGTCGATTGCGCTCCTCCCGGTCATAGACGATGCGGGTTACGGAATAATCCTGATGCTTCAAGCTTGGCTGATAGCAATCAGACGCCGCGGAGTTGGCATTGTAGATTTCAGGACGATAAATCTTCTGAAAAGACTCCATAGTGCTGATGGTGCCGATAAGCTCCAGAGCGGAATAATCAGAAAGAAGGTCGCCAAAAAAGTAGAAGGCCAGCGGTGCAACGCCACCGGTCGGCATAAAATAGCGAACCTGCATTCCCATTTTCTTGAAATATTGATCCGTCAGAGAAAATTCATTCTGCTGATACTCCGCGCCCAGAACAGGGTGCTTATTTCCAGTTCGGGAATAGGTTTTGTTGCTCGAAACACTGAGGCATATTACAGGACGCTTACCAAAGTTTTTTTTATACGCCGACGAATTCACCGCGCACTTAAACAGATTTCCGTGCAGAGCTCCATAATCGGCCGGAACGACAAATTCTTTTTTATTTTCATTGTATTTCAACAACAAAACACTGAAATCGTAATCCCTTACGTAGGAAGAAAAATTATTGCCTGCGACGCCGGCAATACGTTTATTATCTTTTTTATCGACAATCGTCGTATTCAAAATCTCGATCAACGGAAAACGATCACCCTTGTCCGTCGAGTCGATATCCATCTCAACGGAGACGATCTCAATCTCGACGGAATAGCGATCTCCATTCGGATTATCCCAATGGGCCAAGTCGTTGAAACGATTGTCAATCATTCGCAGGACGTTACGCAAATTCTCCTGACGACTGTCCCCTCTAGCCAGATTAGCAAAGTTGGTCGTGAGACGCGTGTTGTCAGAGGGACAATAATCCTCATCAAAACAAAGTCGCCTTACATAAAAAGATGAATCCTGAATCATCGAAGCCTTCGTCACATCAACTGTTAAGCGGTCATGCTTATTTTATGCCCGATCAGTCGAGTGAACGAAAATGATTTGATTTCATAAATACATAAATTCTGCTCATACAGAAGCGGTGACGCTGCGTATTGAGTGAGCTTCATGATTCGTCGTGATGATTCCCCCTGAGGCGATGACGTATCAGGTCGACTGCCGACACAGGGAGGCTAATGACGGCTTCCAAAAAGGCACATGGCAACTTTAGGCGCTAGGTTGAGGATGAATTTCCACTAGCTACAAAGAAAAACGGCGACCTGTCGGCCGCCGCTTCCACACTCGATATCCCGTTAGAGAGACTGGATCAGATTAGTTCTGCTTCTCGAACGCGCCCGCGATGGACAGGGTCACGTCGTCACCAACCATCGGAACGTATTTCGACACGCCGAAATCGCTGCGCTTGATAACCCCGGTCGCCTGGAATCCGATCGTATACGCCTTGTCCATCGGGTTTACGCCGGCGCCGATGAACTGCGCCTGCAAAACGACGGGCTTCGTGACGCCGTGCAAGGTAAGATCGCCGCTGATCGTCGCGTGTCCTGCGTCGGTCGCGGTGACGCTTTTGGAGGTGAACGTCGCGGTCGGGTAGCGCGCGGCGTCGAACCAGTCGGGTTCTTTCAACTCGCCAGTCAGCACGTCGCTGGTCGTCGCAACGCTGGAGATCGGCAGGCTGACCGTCAGCTTCGTAGCGGCCAAATGGGCCGGATCGATCTTCAACGAGCCAGAAGCGCCTGAAAACATTCCCGAATACTGAGTGAACCCGAAATGCAGCAGCGAGAACGTGACCTCCGTGTGGCCGGGTTCGACCTTATATTCGCCCGCCTGAATTCCCTGAGCCGTCGTTTCGGCCCGAGCCGAAGAAATGAACGCAGCGGCGGCCAAAGCGGCGACAGTCGAAGTCATAAGACGCGTTTTCATAAACTCTCTCTTTCATTGCCAATGTGGCGTCGCCCGATCAGGGCGATCGTCGGCGCGCCCTCGCGCCGACGGAAACTGTTCAGCCGAAGCGAAAACCGGACATAGCCTTTCCCATGACGACGTCGCTGTAATCGCGCTTGCCAAGATCCGCGCCCGCAGCGCCAGCTGCGAACATCAGCGGCAACAGATGTTCCTCACGCGGGTGGCACTGCCGGGCGCCCGGCGCGGCCTCCCAACGCAATAACGCAGCATTCCGTTCCTCCGGCTCCGCCTCGACCGCCTTGGCCAGCCAGGCGTCGAAGGCTTGCGACGCGTCCGCTGACAACGGATCCGACTGCCGGAACTGCCGCAGGTTATGGTACGTCATCCCGGTAGCCACGATCAGCACATTATCGTCACGCAGGGATTGCAGCGCCGCGCCGATGCGAACCTCTTCCGCGGCGCTCATATCCTCCCGAAGCGACAGCTCGACGACGGGGATATCGGCATCGCCAAAGGCGAGCAAAAAAGGAATGAACACGCCGTGATCGAAACCCCTCTCGGGGTCTTCGTCATTTGCGATTCCGGCGGCGGACAGAAGCGACCGGACCTGCGCTGCAAGTTCGGGCGATCCCGGCGCGGGATATTGCAGATGATACGTATGCTCCGGAAATCCGTAGTAATCGTAAATCAACGGAGGCGCCGCGCTGGAGGTCACCGTCGGCCGCTCGGTTTCCCAATGCCCGGAGACGACCAGTATCGCGCGCGGACGCTGCGGCAGGGTTGCAGCCAGCCCGCGCAGATAAGCCGCCATACGATCCCATATGACCGGCTGGTCCATGAAGAAACATGGTCCCCCGCCATGGGGCGCAAACAAAACGGGTTGCCGGGCTGGCGTGGTGGTCGAAGCCGTCATCGGCGTCACCTTTTGTCGTCGAAACACGGCGCGATCTTGCCGCTACGACCGCCAGACGATAATCCCCTGTTCAGGACGTTCATATAACACTCCTGGTGTGAGATACTCCCCCGATGCTTGATCGCGTCACCGGAATGCAGACATTCGTTCGCGTCGTCGCTGACGGCAGCTTCGCCGCAGCCGCTCGGTCGCTCGGCATGTCGCAGACAATGGTGACGAAGCACATTGCAGCGCTGGAGGCGCGCCTGGGTGTCGCCCTGTTTCAGCGCAGTACGCGTCGCCTTTCCCTGACGGAGGCCGGACGGCGCTTTCTTGATGGGTGCCAGCGCATTCTCCCGGCACTGGACGACGTCGAACAGGCAGTCGCCGTCGATGCGCAGGAGCCCCGCGGCACGCTCAGACTCAACGCGCCGGTCTCGTTCGCCATTCGCTACGTTGCGCCGCTGCTCTCGGGATTTAGCGAGCGTTATCCGCTCGTGACCGTTGATCTTGGGCTGGACGACCGCACTGTGGATCTGATCGAAGATGGATGGGATCTTGCCCTGCGCATCCGGCGTATGGCGCCGAGCAGCCTGCGGGCGCGCAAGCTCGCATCAATCCGCATGGTCGTCTGCGCCGCGCCGTCGTACCTTGCGCGACACGGCACACCCACGACGGTCGCCGACCTGCAGCGCCATGCCTGCCTCGGGTATACGCTCAGTGACGCAGTCGGCACGACGCGATGGAGCTTCGGGGAAAAAGGCGAAAGAACGGCTCCGATCCGCTGCCCCCTGGTGGCCAATAATGGCGACGCCCTGCGAGAAGCCGCTATCGTCGGTCAGGGGATTATCTACCAGCCAACGTTCATTGTGGCAGACGCTCTGCGCTCCGGCGCGCTTGTGACGCTGGCGTTCGACTCGCCACTGCTTGAAGCGTCGCAGTTGCATGCGGTTTACGCGCCGACCCCGACCGTGTCCCTCAAGGTCCGGGCGATGATCGATTATCTGGCGGAGCGATACGGCGCCGAGCGATACGGCGGGGTCCCTCCCTGGGAGGAGGGGCTACCCCCTCCCCTCGCCGCAGGCGCGACGGTCTAGGCAGGCATCCGCTCACTTCGGTGCGTGTAACGCCTCTCGCGCGTTACTTTGATGAGCGCCTTCTTTCCAGAATGCGCTTGCCCGGAGGATGACGACCTGGAGGGCGCGTCAAGCCGGTGACGATCCGGCTTATTGCAGATCCTCGGGAGCGAGGCGCTGCACCCGGATCGCGCGTCCTGCCGCGTCGTAATAGATGACGCTCTCGCCCCGGCGCTGCGCGTAACCGTCGGGTTTTCCATCCGGCGTCCAGAACAGGAGCCGGTCGAGATCCGGCTGCTCCTGCACGCGATCACCGTGCGGGCGATAGAGGTAGTGACTGTAATCCTTGTGGACCGGCGGCGCTGATGGATGCGCGGCGAGTTGATGCATGTCCGGCCCCTTGTGTTCGTCCGGATCAGCGTCCTGCGCGGACGCGAACGACGGAGCGGCGAGAAGAGCCAGCGCGAAGCCCGCAGCAAGGCGGGTTGAAAGCGTCCGGAGTCCGTATCCGCGTAGCCTGTTGGACGTGACCATGTTCGTAAACCATCTCCCAAACGCTGCGCATATTTACCGTGCGGAGCGCAATCCAACGCGTTTTCCCAAGTTTCATCCGCCTGCGCAACACGAGCAGGTGTTACATTATACGTCATTTTAGGCGCTTCACGCCGCCCCCCCTCCTGTGGCTAAATAAAAACGATTTTATATCGTGGTTTTCGGAGATAACGACGGGGCTTGCTGATATTTAGCGCCACGTAGTAGGGTATATTGCGTATACCACCGTAAAATACGGTAATATTGAAACCTATGAAGCCGGGCCAATGACGTCATCCTCGCCGCTCACCCTCACCCGCCGCACGCTCTTCGGCGCCGCGGCGGCATGCGCCGCTCTGGCCGCCATTGGACGCGGACGCAAAGCCAGCGCCGCTCAGGCGCTGCTCAACGTGTCGTATGACCCGACCCGCGAGCTTTACGCCGACATCAACCGCGCATTCGCGGCCCAGTGGGCCTCCACGCATGGCGGCAGCGCCCTTGCGGTCCGCACATCCAACGGCGGTTCCGGCGCGCAGGCCCGCTCGGTCCTTGAAGGTTCGCCCGCCGACGTGGTGACGCTGGGCCTCGCTTATGACGTCGACATGCTGGCGGCGCACGGCCTTCTGGCGACGAATTGGCAGACGCGACTGCCGCACAATTCCACGCCGTTCACCAGCACGATCGTGTTCCTGACGCGCAAAGGGAACCCTAAGGGAATCCACGGCTGGGCCGATCTGGTCCGTGACGGCGTGCAGGTCGTGACCCCGAATCCGAAAACTTCCGGCGGCGCACGCTGGAACTACCTTGCCGCATGGGGCTGGGCGCTGCGTCAACCGGGCGGGACCGAGGATACGGCCCGCGCCTACCTCAAATCACTGTTCGCTCATGTGCCCGTGCTCGACGCCGGGGCGCGGGGCGCGACCAACAGCTTCGTGCAGCGAGGACTGGGCGACGTTCTTCTCGCGTGGGAGGACGAGGCGCTGCTCGCAGCGCGCGACCTCGGGCCGGATAAATTCGACATCGTCGTTCCCGACCTGACCATCCTTGCTGAGCCCCCGGTCGCACTGGTCGACAAGAATGTGGACGCCCACGGCACACGGGAGGCGGCGCAGGCCTATCTCGAGTTCCTTTATACGCCCGAGGCCCAGAAAATCGGCGCCAAGCATTACTTTCGCCCGGTCGACCCAACTGCGGCGGCAGAAAGCGCGTCGATCTTCCCTGCGGTGAAGACGTTCGACATCGCCAGTCTCGGCGGCTGGACCGCCGTGCAGAAAAAGCATTTCGCAAGCAGCGGCGTCTTCGATCAGATTTACAGTAAATGAACCTGTCCGCGACGCTTTCTCCTACGCGTGAGCCTTCGACGCTGCACGCGAAGGGACGACGCGCGCGCGATCCATTGCCGGGGTTTCGCCTTGCGCTGGGCGCGACTCTGCTGTGGCTGGGCCTGATCGTCGTCCTTCCACTTGCCGCGCTGGCGGTACGACCCTGGCAAGAAGGCGCATCGGCGATGCTCGCTGCGCTCAACGACGGGCGCATGTTCGCAGCGCTTCGGGTCAGCTTCCAGTCCGCCGTGCTCGCCGCCATTCTGGATCTGCCGCTCGGCCTGATTCTGGCCTGGGCGCTGGTGCGAACGCGCCTGCCGGGACGACGCCTGATCGACGCGCTGATCGACCTGCCGTTCGCGATCCCCACAGCAGTCACCGGCATTACCCTCGCAACCTTATACAGCCCGCAAGGCTGGTTAGGCGCGCCGTTATCACGGCTGGGAATCAGCGTCGCCTACAGCGTGACGGGCATCGTCGCAGCCCTGATGTTCGTGGGGTTGCCCTTCATCGTTCGCAGCGTCGAACCCGTGCTGCGCGATCTACCGTCGGAGCTTGAGGAAGCCGCGACGCTATTGGGCGCCAGGCCCTGGCAAATCGTGGCGCGGGTGCTGACGCCCGCTCTTCTTCCCTCGCTGATCAGTGGCTTCGGCCTCGCCTTCGCCCGTGGTATCGGCGAATATGGCTCGGTGATCTTCATCGCAGGCAACCAGCCGTTTCGCAGCGAAATCGCACCGCTTCTTGTCGTCGTGCGGTTGCAGGAATTCGACTACGCAGGGGCGACCTCGATCGCTTTCATTCTGCTTGTAGCCTCATCGGCGTGCCTCGCCGCGGTAGCCATGCTGCGCAGGCGGGCCGCACGCGGGCTGGTCGCGGAGGGCGCGGCGTGAACGCGCTCGCACCATCCTCACCGGACAACGCTCGCCGTTCGCCCGCCGAGATCGCGCTAATCGCCGCAGCCTACGCGATCGTGGGGCTGATGCTCGTCCTGCCGCCCGTCCTGGTCTTCACCGAGGCGCTGCGCTCCGGGTTGGGCGCCGCGCTGGCGAGCATCACGGATCCCGACGCCCTCTCCGCCATCAAGCTGACGTTGGAAATGACGGTCGCCGCCGTAGCCATCAACACCAGCTTCGGCGTTCTCGCCGCATGGCTGTTGGCGAAATACCGCTTTCCGGGACGTAGCGTTCTTGTCGCGCTGATCGAAATTCCGATCAGCGTGTCGCCAGTGGTCGCGGGGCTGGTATGGCTGCTGCTGTTCGGGACGCAGGGTTGGTGGGGAGAGGCCCTGAACAGGGTCGGAATCACCATCGCCTTCGCTACGCCGGGCATCCTTCTCGCGACCCTGTTCGTCACCTTCCCTTTTGTGACCCGCACCCTGCTGCCGTTGATGGAACAACAGGGCCGCGACGCGGAGGAGGCCGCCACGCTGCTGGGAGCGTCTTTCTGGCGCATTCTTTGGGGCGTCACGCTGCCGGAAGCACGCTGGGCGCTGCTTTCGGGGGGGTTGCTGACGACCGCCCGCGCGATGGGCGAGTTCGGCGCAGTTTCGGTGGTCTCGGGCCATATACCGGGCCTTACGGAAACGATGCCGCTGCACATCGAAACACTTTACAATGGTTACCAGAGCGTCGCCGCCTTCAGTATGGCGGCGCTTCTCGCCATCATGGCGATGGCGACCGTCGGCATGCGCTCGCTGTTCGAAGCCCGGATGCGACGCGAAGAACCACGCAAGGCTGAAACCGCTGGAGGCGGCGCATGAGCGTTCTGATCGAAAATCTCACGCGCCACGTCGCCGGTGGCAAAGTTGTGCTGGACAACGTGTCGCTGCACGTTCCCGACGGAGCGTTTGTGGCGCTGGTCGGACCGTCGGGCGCAGGAAAAACGACGCTGCTGCGCGCCATAGCCGGGCTTGATCCTGCCTCGTCCGGCCATGTCGAAATCGACGGACGCGCGATGGAAGGTCTTCCTCCCCGCGAACGCAACGTCGGCTTCGTGTTTCAGAACTACGCGCTGTTCCGGCACCTCACCGTCGCACGCAACATCTCTTTCGGGCTGGACGTTCGTCCGCGCGCGAGCCGCCCTTCCCGCGCCGAGATCGACGCGAAAGTCGCGGAACTTCTCGCGTTGATCCAGTTGCCTGATCTTGGAGACGCCTATCCGCAACGCCTGTCCGGCGGCCAGCGGCAACGCGTGGCGCTGGCCCGCGCTTTGGCCACCGGCCCGCGCCTGCTGCTGCTTGACGAGCCATTCGGCGCGCTCGACCCGATGGTCCGCCGCGCCGTCCGGACCTGGCTGCGCGATCTGCACGATCAACTCGGCCTGACGACGATCCTCGTCACCCACGATCAGGAAGAGGCGCTCGACGTCGCGGATCGACTTGTCGTGATGCAGGACGGGCGCATTGTGCAGGACGCGGATGGAGAGACGCTGGACGCAACGCCAGCGACGCCTTTCGTCATGGAGTTTCTGGGCGAGACGCTGCGCTTTCCGGGCGTTGTTTCCGATGGGCTTTTCATTCCCGCAGACACCCACGTCGCGCCATTTTCAACAAACGTCGCCGAAGGGGCCACTGAAGCGCTGATTCGTCCCCACGAGGTAACGCTTCTTACGGACGCCTCTGGAGGAACCGTGAAACGCGTCGGTCGGCGCGGCCCACTGGAAAGGTTAGCCGTAAGTCTGGGCGAGCGTAGCGTCGAGATCGAACGCCCCGTTGAGGCGCCGCCGTCAGACCCCGTCGTGCTCGAGATCGCGCAGGCTCGGCTCTTTCAGAACGGAAAGCCCGTTGTAGAAGGCAATCACCCGTGGAGCGACGCTCCAGCAGTTTTAGCAGACGTTGTTCCAGAGCCGGTGTAAGGTTTCGTATATTGTACTATTATTTTTAGTGATATATGCCGCTGACCTTGTATTTTCTGAAATGGCGTCGTAAATGTAAGACAGATTTTGCGTAACGGGTTTTCTCACTGTGGATATCAGAAGCAACAGACGCGACACCGATGGTCGGAGCGTGATCACCGCCAACCGGCTGCTTGACGGAATCGTTGTCTGGCGTGCGGCGGACGGGGCATGGCGCGAACGCATCAGCGACGCAGCCCTTGTCCCGAACGACGAAGTCGAGGCGCTTCTGAAGACGCTGCAGGGACAGGCGCAAGCGCAGGGCGTGCTGGGGGTTTACGGTGTGCAGACCCGTGAGGACGAGGCGGAGATCACGCCCCTCACCACCCGCGAACGAATTCGTGCGTTCGGACCGTCTGTGCACCCTGAATTCGCGCCGACCGTCTTCGCTCCGGAGCGGGCCTGAAGAGTCGTCGGTGAAAACCGGGCGCCTTCGATGATGATTTCGAAATAATGACCGTGAGGCACACCCGTTAAGGTCTTGCGACCCGGCGGGATTGAGATGAAGCGCATCGCTTCACATGGAGGAGAGAAAAAGGATGTCGACCGAAACCCTCGTAAGGCAGGACAGCGCGGCGCCTCCCGTCGGGCGCTACGCCTACGATCAGGTTGACCGTGACTTCCTGCGCGACCGGATCGAGCAGTTCCGCGATCAGGTGAGCCGCCGCATCTCCGGCGCCTTGACCGAGGACGAATTCAAGCCGCTGCGCCTGATGAACGGGCTATACCTCCAGCTCCACGCCTACATGCTCCGCGTGGCGGTCCCTTATGGAACTCTGGACTCGCGCCAGATGCGCGCGCTGGCGCGGATCGCGCGAGAGTTCGACCGCGGATACGGCCATTTCACCACCCGACAGAACATCCAGTTCAACTGGATCAAGCTGGAGGACACGCCAGCCGCGCTGGAAGTGCTGGCCGAAGCGGACATGCACGCCATCCAGACAAGCGGCAACTGTATCCGCAACGTGACCTCGGACGAATTCGCAGGAGCGGCGGCAGACGAGTTGCTCGACCCGCGCATTCACGCAGAAATCCTGCGCCAGTGGTCTACGCTGCACCCGGAATTCACCTTCCTGCCACGCAAGTTCAAGATCGCGATCTCCGGCAGCCCGAATGATCGCGTCGCCGCGCGCTTCCACGATATCGGGCTGATCGCGCGTCCCGGCGACAACGGCGCGCCGTTGTTCGAAGTGTTCGTCGGCGGCGGTCTCGGTCGCACGCCTATCGTGGGCGTCAGCCTGCGCGACGATCTACCTGAGGAAGACCTGATCGCGTATCTGGAAGCGATCCTGCGCGTCTATAACGAGTACGGTCGGCGCGATAACATCTACAAGGCGCGCATCAAGATTCTCGTGCAGGCGCTTGGCCCGGACGTTTTCCGTCAGAAAGTCGAGGCGGAGTTCGCCGCCATGGACCGCGCGCGCTACCGCCTGCATCCCTCCATCGTCACGGCGATCAGCGAACGTTTCGGCGCGCCACAATTCGCGCCTGAAGATGGCGCAGTCGCGGCGCTCGCAGCTGCGCGCGCCACAGACCGGGCGTTCGACGGATGGGTCCGAACCAATACGCACTCGCACCGTGCGCCAGGTTATATTTCGGTCGTCGTGTCGCTGAAGCCAGCTGGTGGAATTCCCGGCGACGCGACAGATGCGCAGCTCGATCTTCTGGCCGATCTGGCGGACGAGTTCAGCTTCGGCGAAATCCGTGTGACGCATCTGCAGAACGTCGTGCTCGGTCATGTCCGACAGGATCGACTACAGGAACTGTGGCGCCGTCTCGACGCCGCCGGCCTCGGGACCGCGAACATCAACTTCATCAGCGACATCATCGCCTGCCCCGGCCTCGATTACTGCGCACTCGCCAACGCGCGTTCGATCCCTATTTCGCAGAAGCTGAGCCAACGTTTCGCCGACATCACCCTACAACGGGAAATTGGTGAGCTGCGGCTCAATATTTCGGGGTGCATCAACGCCTGTGGCCATCACCATGCCGCACATATCGGCATTCTTGGTGTGGACAAGCGTGGCGAAGAGGCTTTCCAGATCACTCTGGGCGGATCCGGTGAACAGGACGCTTCCGTTGGCCAGATTCTTGGTCCGGCCATGACGGAAGACGACACCGTCGACGCCGTCTCCCGGCTGGTCGATCTCTACCTGGCGCGCCGCGAGGGTTCTGAGCGGTTTCTCGACACTTTCCGTCGTCTCGGGACGGCAGCTTTCAAGGATGTTGTCTATGCCGCTGCTTGAAAACGGCCGCGTGGTCTCTGATCGCTGGACCTACGCTGTCGAGGGCGAACCTCTGGGCGAAGGCGCCGTTATCGTACCCAGTTCGCGACTCAGCGAAGGGCTCGGCCGCGCAGAGGGCGAACTCGGAGTCCTGCTCGCACCTGACGAGGCGGCTGAGACGCTTCGCGCAGGGCTTGCAAAACTATCTCTGGTAGCCGTGCGCTTTCCAATTTTCCGCGACGGCCGCGCCTTCAGTCAGGCACGAGCGCTCCGTGAGCATCTGCATTTTAAGGGCGAGGTTCGCGCGGTCGGCCACATCCTGCCCGACCAGTACGAATTTCTCATGCGCTGCGGCGTGACGACTGTGGAAGTGCCGGAAAACGCGGATATCTCCGTCTGGAACGCCGCGTTGCAACGTTTCAGCGTCGCGATGCAGCCTTCCATCGCCGCCGAGAAGGCGACCGGGTTCGGTCTACGGCGGTTTCTCGACGTCGCAGGATAACCCAGTATCCGACCGGACGGACGTATCCGCTCGCATAACATTGTTTGATCGAGCGAGGAGCCGAAACCATCTCCTCGGCCCGGCGCGAACCGGACATCTGACTTTACGACAGTCCTCAGTTCACACGCTTTATCGCCATATCTCGGTCGCTTGGCGGGACGCCATTTCACGCTTTCAGCCTTCTGCAGGCTTTTCAGCGTCACATCGCCGCGAAGGCTGCCCTATCAGGATTGGAAGCGGAAAGGCGCTTACCTATTGCCGCGCCCTATCGCTCTCGTCTGCAGATCGGGCCTAAGCGCCGCGACATAGCCCAATACCATCGGTGGGCAAGCGAATAATTATCCGCGCCATCAGGAGCACGGCCTCCAAACCGAGGGAATCCCGTGGCTTCGCCTCAGCGCTGCTCGTAACCTTGCATTACGAGCAGTGCTAAACGCAGAGACGCTCTCTCTCTGCGTCTTCTCAGCGATCCGTAAGCCGGAATTCGATGCGGCGATTGCGTGCGAAAGCCTCGGAAGTCGAACCCTGTACCAGAGGCTGATAATCGGAGAAGCCGGTCGCCGCCAGATGATGCGGGTCCACGCCCTCGGCGATAAGCAATTTGACCACTGTGATGGCGCGGGCGCTCGACAGCTCCCAGTTACTGGGGAACGCCGTGTGGATAGGCTGCCGGTCGGCGTGACCATCAATGCGTAGAATCCATGGAACGTCAGCAGGAATCTGCGATGACACCTGCCGGAAGGTTTTGGCTAGCGTCCGGATCTCCGCAGCGCCCTTCGGGGTCAGGTCGGCGCTGCCGGTCGGAAACAACACCTCGCTCTGAAACACGAAGCGGTCCCCGACGATCTGCACACCCTTCTGATCTTTCATCACATCGCGCAGTCGGCCAAAGAATTCGGAGCGATACCGCTTGAGCTGCTCCACCTTGTCAGCCAACGCGATGTTCAGCCTGTTGCCCAGATCGGCGATTTTCGCATCGCGATCCGACACGTCCTTGTGGGCGATGTCGAGAGCCTGCGATATCGCCGTCAACTGCTGGTTTAACGACGTCAGTTGCTGGTCGAGCTGCGTGACCTTGTCTTCAGCCGCGTGGTCAAGGTCGGACGCCTTTTTCGTATCTGCGCGCGCCTGCTCAAGCTGACCGCCGATCGCGGCAAGGCTGGCCGCGTCCTTGTCATGCTGAGCTGAAAGCGTCGCGACGTTCACCTTCAGATCGGACGTCGTCTTCTGTTCAAGCGCCAGCATACGCGCCAGTTCAGCCGCCTGGACCTGCAACTTGTCGAGCACATGCTCGCGCCGGTTCAATGCAACGGACAGGAAAGCCTGCCCGAGCACAAAGACCAGAAGAACGAAGGTGACGACCATCAGCAGTGTGGACAACGCGTCCACATAGCCCGGCCACGCATCCAATCCTGCCTGGTGGGTTCTTCCGCGGCGCCCCGGTCGCATCGGGGGGCCTTATTGCGGGGTCTGGCCGCCGGTCGCAGCGACCGTGCGGGCGAGAAGACGAATATCGCTGCGGACGTCGGCTATGATCTGTTGGCGACCACGCTCCGCGTCGGACACAAGCTGGTTTAGCAATGTTTCGATGTTGCGCAGGTGGATATGGGCCTGTCGGGACTCGTTGTTGTCGCCATTCTGATTCGCCATAGCGCCGAGATGACCGCTCAGACGCGCCAGCATCTGGGTCTGAAGCGTGCGCTGCTCCTCGCTCGCCCGGATCATGAGCTGCAAACCTTCAAGGTTATCCGCCGTCTGCTCCAGCAGAGCCTGCACATAGGTCGGAATGGAGCCGTCACCTTCGACATTGCCCATCGTCGAGGAAAAGCGCGTCAGGCTGGCCAGCCATTCTTCCAGCTCGTTGAAGAAGCGGTTTTGCGCCTGCCCGGCGGTAAGATCGAGAAAACCGAGAACCAGCGCGCTCGCCAGACCGAACAGGGAGCCTGAGAAGGCCGTGCCCATGCCATGAAGCGGCTTGGCCAGCCCCGCCTTCAACTGGTCGAACATGGCGTTGAGATCGCCGTTGCCGATCGACATGCTGCCGATCACGTCCGCGATGGCGCCGACAGTCAGCAGCAGGCCGTAGAACGTCCCCAGCAAACCAAGGAAAATCAGCAATCCGGTCATATAGCGCGACACCTCGCGCCCTTCGTCCAGACGGCCGGACAAGCTGTCCAGCATAGATTGCATGGCGGGCGTGGACAGCGCGATCCGGCTCCTGCCCGACTGTCCCGCCAGCGCGGTGGAAACCGCCGCGAGCATAGTCGGCGGCTCAGGCGGCGCCAGAGCGGTGCGGCCTTGCCGCATCGCATCCACCCACTCGACCTCGGGCTGAAGCCTCAGCACCATACGGATGTTCCACGCCACGCCGATGGCGAGAATCAGCAGGATCAGGCCGTCGAGCATCGGGTTGTTGAAGAACGCCGCGCGTAGCGGGCGCCACAGCAAGCCGCAGACGACGATGACGGCGGCGAGAAACGCGACCATCCTGAGGAGATAACTCGTGGGTTTGGTCATCGGGCGCCTTGGATTATGAGAATGTGGTCGGGACGCAGGCGTAACGGAGCCGGGGGTTACGGTACCGCGTCCGAACGCCTTATGTCCACCCGGTCGGCAGGTTCAGGACCGGGAGAGGCCGGCGCGGGAAGAACCCGGACATAAATACGCGTCGACGGCACGCCCGCGTTCATCAGGACTGCGCGAACAGCGAGGCCACGCTGTAGCGCCATACGACGTGGGCGGGACGGATCGTTAGGCGCGCCGCTGCCGATCGCGTCGATCAGGGCGCGCGAGTCTGGCTTTTCCTGAAGGGCTTTCACGAAGGCCAGGACCGCATCACGGGTTTCCGCGTTCAGGTCGGACGATTTCGCAGCAAAGGTGATGCGCACGCCACCGTCTATCGGCGTCGCCGCCCCCTGCGCATCCTTGACTGCCGGAGGAACTGCAGGATTTGGAAACGGGTGAAGATCGACCGGCGTCGGCGGCGGCGTGAGGATCGGAATCGGGGGCGGCGCGGGTGGAATAGTTGGCGGCGGTGGTGGTTTGCCCGGCGCCGCGGGTTTCGCGGGCGCGGAGGCCTGCGGCTGCGCTTCGCTCTTTCCAGACGTTGCGGCTACGGCGCCGTCGACAGGCTTTTCCGGCGCTGTCAGCTGAGATGCAGCCGCAGGCTTAACCGTAGCGCTGGAGTCGGAGCCGACGCGCGCTGATCTCTGCGCGTGGGCTTTGTGCCCGGAGGCGCTGGCTTCCTGCCTCGGTTTCTGCTCAGGCGTTATCGAATCGAGCGCGTCCGGATTGGTAGTCACCTGGGCGCGGGCCGACAAAGGCGCGACAAGCGCGACGCCGCCGGTCAAAACCGCCGCAACCGAAACGGCGGCGCAGAAATGCAGCTTCATGACAACCAGTTCCGCGGCACGGAATAGTACGCTCCAGCCAGATCGCGCGAAGTCTGCTTCATCTCCCGATTGGAAACAAAGCCATATGCCGATGTCACCCGGCAAAATCCGCACGTCAAGCTGCGCCCCCGCAGGAGAGCGGTCCGCCCACGGACGGCTTCGTCAACGGCGCGCAAGATCGCGTCCTGAGCGGTCAGTCGCGCTCGACGAGGCTGTCGGCGACGATTTCACGAAGCTTTCCGTGGAGCTGCGCGTTTCCGGCCACAAGCAGCACGTCGTCGGGGAGATCATTGATATCCACGCCTGCCGGGTCGGTGCAATAGCCTCCGGCCTCACGCACAAGCAGCGCCCCCGCCGCGCAGTCCCACGGGCGAATGCCGAGCTCCCAGTAACCTTCATAGCGGCCGGCGGCCACCCACGCGAGATCGAGGGCCGCCGCGCCAAAGCGACGGATTCCGGCCACCTGCGGCATCAGCGCGCCCATCGTGCGGGCGAACGGCAGGCGCTGACGCGCGGGCACCTTGGCGAAGGGAATACCGGTCGCGAAGAGGGACTCGGACATTTCGCGGCGGGCGGATACGCGCATACGACGCTCGTTGAAGAACGCGCCTACACCCTTTTCCGCCCAGAACATCTCACCGGCAGCCGGGTTATAGACCAACCCGGCCGACAGTTCGATCGAACCGTCCGGCAAGCGCCGCTGCAATCCGATGGAGATGGCCCAGTGCGGCAGGCCGTGAAGAAAATTCGTCGTTCCGTCGAGCGGGTCGACCACCCAGCGCCACGTCCAGTTATCGCCGCCAGAAGCCCCGGACTCTTCCATCAGGAAGGCGTAGCCGGGACGCGCCCGCTCAAGCTCTTCACGGATGGTGGCTTCAGCGCGCAGATCGGCCTGCGACACGAAGTCGCCGGGCCCTTTGATGCTGACCTGCAACTGCTCGACCTCGTTGAAGTCGCGCAGCAGGCGCTTCGCAGCCTTCTGGGCCGCGTTCTGCATGACGGTCATCACGGGGGAGAGGCGCATGGCCACAGGTCACATCCTTGGGAAAATCTTGGTCAGAGACGCCGGACAGGCATCCGTCCGGCGCATGAAGCGTCTGGTCAGTCCTGAATTCAGGACTTCGCACGCTCCACGTAGCTCGCGTCGTCAGTCCGGACCACGATGCGCTCGCCCGCCTCAATGAACGGAGGCACCATGGTCTTCACGCCATTGGACAGAACCGCAGGCTTGTAGGACGAGCTTGCAGTCTGTCCCTTCACCACCGGATCGGCCTCGACGATCTCAAGCGTGACGTGCGGCGGCAGCGTGACGGCCACCGGGTCGCCCTCGACCAGATTCACGTTCAGGACCATGTTGTCCTGCAGGAACGGGGCCTGCTCGCCCAGAAGCTCCACAGAGATCATGAACTGCTCGAACGTCTCGGGGTCCATCAGCACGAGCGTGTCGCCGTCGGAATAGGAATAGGTGTATTCCTTGTCCTCGGTCATCAGACGCTCGACCGTATCGGCGGTGCGCCAACGCTCGTTGGTCTTGTTGCCGGTCTTCAGGTCGCGCATCTCGACCTGAATGAAGGCTCCACCCTTTCCGGGAGTAATGATCTGCTGCTTGAGGACCGTCCACCGACGTCCGTCATGCTCGATGACCTGTCCGGCGCGGATCAGGTTCGCCTGCTGTTTCATAAGTCGTCCCTGGAAGAAAGAAGCTGGGGGATCAGAGGCGGGCTTCTACCCCCCGCGAGGCCGAAGGGCAAGGCCGACGCACGACGGAGGGCGTTTCGTCGCCAAAAATCTCGGCGACGCATGCTGAGCGCCAACGTTCTCGACCACTGGAGCAAGGCTCGGCGAGGAAGTCCTTACTACAGGTAATTGCGCGTTCATTATTGATACGAAATTCACGTAGGTGCGCCCACTACATGCTACCGCGCCGTGAAGCTCTTGTGCGACGATATTTCTCGTCACGGTGACAGTTACGCCCAGCCGCCTCGCGACAAGAGGAGTTTCGAGTTGCGTAAGCCTCTCAACTTTGAAACGCCTCAGCATCAGCTCCACGGGGCGCCTCAGGCCGCCGTTACAGCAGAAGTCCGCTCACTGACCGGTTTGCGCGGGATAGCTGCAGTGTGGGTGGTGCTCTACCACATGACCATGCGCGATCCCGCAGGCGGTATTCTCGACGCGATCATCAGACGCGGTTACCTCGCGGTCGATCTCTTCTTTGTTCTGAGCGGTTTCGTGATGGCGATGTCCTATCGCCGTATTTTCGCGCAAACATTTACAGTGAAAGTGTTCGCTGTCTTCATTCTCCGCCGTCTCGCCCGAATATACCCGCTTTATATTTTCGTGCTGCTGCTGCTTTTTTCGCGACTGCTCGGCGTCGCCGTGTCCGCCCATAGCCCAATGCGCGAACTTCTGGAAAACTTCTTTCTCAACACATTACTCATTCAGGCATGGGTCGGAAGCCCGTCAATTCTGGGGGCGTCCTGGTCAGTATCGACCGAATTCGCAGCCTATTTTCTCTTTCCGCTCCTCCTGATGATCGTCACCGCGCGAAGCCGCGCGCCCATGATACTGGCCACGACCCTCGCCGGGGCGAGCGTTCTGGCGGTCGCCTACCATCCGGCGGTCGGCGCGCAGGGAGACCGTAATGGGCTTCTCGACGTAACATCCGGGACGCCACTTTGGCCGTTGTTACGGTGCATAGCCGAATTCACGCTTGGCCTCGCCAGCTACCGCATGGCCGTGGAACGCCCGCTTTCCGGAAGTAGCCAGGAGCCCGCCATTACCCTGCGGACGCACCTGGACGTGGCAATCGGGGCCGCCCTGATCTGTATCACCGTGATCCCCGCCTCAGACATCCTATTTGCCGCTCTCCTCCCCCCTTTGATGATCGCACTCAGCAGCCAGAGAGGTCGGCTCGCGGCGATACTGAGCAGCCGCCCAGCCCACACCTTAGGCCTTTGGTCCTACGCGATTTACCTGTGGCATGGGGCTCTTCTGTTCATCATGTGGCACGTCGAAGCGCTGCTTCAGGCGCGCGTCGGGTTCAATGTTGCGCGCGCGGCTGGAACCATCGCGTGTTGGGCTGTCATTCTTCCCATATCAGCCCTATCTTACCGGTTCATTGAGACGCCGGGACGCAGGCTTGTCCGCGATTTTGAAAAACGCTTGTTTCCGTCGGAAGATACCGCAGTATTAGAAAGCGAGGCATCCGGGCGGGCGCGCCTTTGACGCTGTGCGCCTGTAAGTCATTTACTGTGTTGAACCTTGTGTTCCAACGAACTCGCGGATGAACACCCAACACTATAAGTTTTGACGATTTTCTTCACCCGGTGACTCTGGATGTTGAGCAATCCGATAATGGAAAAATCATTTTTGCGATCAGAGATATATTTTGAACAATCCTATCCTCGCCACTCTCAAGACCAGCCAAAATTCGAGCGCCGCACGCATACCTTGTTCGGTGAGCGTTCATCAATCGACAGAAGCCGCCTCCCTCGGCTTGGCGCGTCCCCCGAGGCGACATAGGCTCGCTCGCGACCACTGGAGAATCACATGCCTAAAGCAATTATCGTCGGCCCAGGCGGCGGCTTCGACCACGTCACCGTCGCCGAGCGTCCGGCTCCTGCGCCGCGTCCCCGTGAAATAACGGTCAGGTTGCACGCCAACTCCCTGAATTACCATGACTATGTAGTGGTCAGCGGCGTGTGGGGACCGACGGAACCGCGTATCCCGATGGCGGACGGCGCGGGAGAGGTGATCGCAATCGGTGAAGGCGTAAACGAGTTCGCGGTCGGCGACCGGGTGGTCAGCACGTTTTTTCCGACGTGGCTATCTGGCGCGCCGGAGGTCGTGGGGTTCGCAACCGTTCCGGGCGACGGCGTGGACGGATATGCGCGCGAAGAAGTGACCGCGCCAACCACCGCCTTCACCCACGCTCCCAAAGGCTACTCTCACGCCGAGGCGGCAACGCTGACGACGGCGGGCCTCACTGCATGGCGGGCTCTGTTTTCCGACGACAATGTGAAACCCGGTGACGTCGTGCTCGTGCAGGGTGCTGGCGGCGTGTCCATTTTCGCGCTGCAGTTTGCAAAAATGGCGGGGGCGACGGTGATCGCGACTTCGTCAAGCGATGAGAAACTTGAACGCATGCGCTCTCTCGGCGCAGACCACGTTATCAATTACCGCTCAGATCCGGCTTGGGGAGAGACCGCTCGCGCGCTGACCGGAGGCCGGGGCGTCGATCATGTCGTCGACGTTGGCGGCCCATCAACGCTGCAGCAGTCCATGGAGGCCGTGCGCGCCGCGGGCCATATTTCGGTTATTGGCATTCTGGGCGGCGTCGAAGCTCCGTTGCAGTTCGTGCCTGTACTGGTCAAACAAATCCGCTTGCAGGGCGTTCTGGTTGGCAATCGCTCACAGCAGATAGAGATGATCAAGGCCATCGACGCGAATGGCATGAAGCCCATCGTCGACAAAAGCTTCCCTCTGGAGGAAATTGTCGCGGCATTTCGGTATCAAGAAAGCAATCGACATTTCGGAAAAATCTGCCTGGAATTCTGAGAGATAGAACACACACGAGTTTGCGCGCCTCGACTGGGCGCGCAAGACACGGCGACAAGCGCCGAATTATTTGGCTGCACAACAAGATAACGCCGCCGCGCGGCGGCGGCTTCGGCCGAAAATCACCACAAATAGACGAACTTCATATAATAGGCGTTTGTCTCCGGCACGTTTCTCCCTTCGATAGAATGCGAATACCGCATGGTAAGGGACACGCTCTTGCTCAGGTTAAGCATAACGCCCATTCCACCGGCGACCTCTCGCGAACTGCTGTCGGATACGTACATTTTCTGTGTTTTGTCGTAAATTCCGGCGACGTTCTGCCAATCAAAAGCGAAGAACGGTTCAAGCAGTTTCGTCGCCTTCCAGCTAAACCGAAGGTTGGTGAAAAAACTCGTTCCAGGGGTATAGGAGTTTTGATTTTTTAGATGCCTCGATGTTACGGAAGTCACGGCGCCAAGATCGCCGTCGAAGCTGAAATGCTTCCACTCATAGTCAAAGAGAAAACTGGAAATATTTGACCAGTAGTGTGAAGCCGTTGCATCGCGCGTACCGGACGGTGACTGCATGAAAGTCTGAAACCCGAACGTGCTGTGACTGTTTGGCTTGAACCAGGACGCAAATCCGGGAATGGTCGTACCTAAGCCGCCGTAATTCGTTCCGTTTGCAAGCGTGAAGCTCTCCGCCTGAATCAATTCAAAGGCGAACCCTACTTTGGGGATCGCCTCAAAACTCCGAAAATGCACGTATTTGCTGAGGCCAACCCACGTATGACTTCCGCCTGTCCCTCTACGACTTCCCTGGCCGTCATAGGTGTTTCCAGCAGCGTTCCCGTCGCCATATTGGACGAACACGTTGAAAGGCTTGAAATCGACAGGAAGATCGTACTCATGCGGACCTATGACCGCGAAGGTTATGTCTGACGCCCGGGCCGCGTTCGGGCCAAGCGCAGAAATAGCAAATCCAGCGCACGCATAGATCGTGCGACGTTTTATAGTTACCGTGGTCATTGAAACCTGTCTCCGAGCAACGGCTCCGCTGCGACAGCGTCTGTAGCGGCCCGTAGCGGTTATTGTTTTTGTTTTTATCTCGGAAAGGATTCCGCCTTCGTCGGCTGATCTTGTCCTTTCTCTACGCGCTCAGCCCGCAGTCACAACTCAAAGACGACATCGTTTTACTTCGCCGTCCCCCTTCGAAACCAATATGGCTCCGGAGGGAGACGGCAGGTAACTTTAGTCGGCTATGCTGTGTCCGTTCTTCAATTCGTCCTGAAGATCATAGGCGCGTTTGATCAGGTAGTCGTGGATCTGACCAATCTGAGTCTCGGTCAGGACATCCTTATAGGACGGCATGCCAAGACTCTGGTAAGCGCCCTGAACGATCATCGGGAACATCTGATGCTGGGCCGCCGACAAACGACGCAGATCCGGCACGACGCCACCCGAAACCGCGTTGATGCCATGGCACTGCGAGCAATGACCATTGAACGTATCCTTGCCCATGGCGATATCCTCCGGCGTCCCCGCACGCGCGGGCGGCTCCGGCGTTTGCAGCGCCTTGTATTCAGCTTTCGCCAATTCAGCCGTACCGCCCAGCTTGTAGGTCAGGACCTGCGCCCATGGTTTCACGCCAGCCCGCAGGGACGCTCCACCTGCAAATGTCGGAAAAGCGCCGCCCCAGCCGACCATGAATGTGACGTACTGAGCGCCATTTGCCTCATACGTGACGGGCGCGGCGATAACGCCGGATTGCGCCGGGGACTCCCACAGCTTGGTCCCGTCTTTGGCGTTATAAGCGACGACACGACCGTCGGCAGTGCCTTCAAAGACCAGATTTCCGGCAGTCGACAGCGTGCCGCCATTAAAGATTGTCGTGTAGGGAACTTCCCACACTTTCTTCTGATGCACCGGATCCCATGCAAGCAGAGCGCCGGTCCAGCTCTTCGCCCATTTTTCCATATCCGCCGGATCGTCCTTCATCGCGGCGGCGCCGACGCCCAGCTGATAGAAATTCCGCTTATGCTGGATGTATTTGTAATCGGGCGTATCTTCGTATTCGACAGCGAATACGTGTTTCGGAATGTAGACCAGCCCGGTCGCGGGATTATACGACATCGGCTGCCAGTCATGACCACCCCAGAAACCGGGACGCACCAGAACAGGGCCCTTCTTTTCCCAGTAACTCGCATCCCCGGTGAAGACAGGGCGACCGGTTTTCGGGTCGATCTTGCTGGCCCAGTTCACCGGCGCGTATTTTTCCGCCGAAATGAACTTTCCTGTTGCGCGATCAAGAACGTAGAAGAAGCCGTTCTTCGGCGCCTGCATGATGACCTTGCGGGTCTGCCCGTTGATGTTCAGATCCGCGAGAATCATATGCTGGGTGGCCGTCATGTCCCACGCATCGCCCGGCGTGGTCTGATAATGCCACACGTATTTTCCGGTATCGGGGTTGATCGCGACGATCGACGACAGGAACAGATTATCGCCCTTGGCTTCCGAGCGCAGCTTGTAATTCCACATCGACGCGTTGCCTGTGCCGATATAGAGCAGGTTCAGATCAGGGTCATACGCCATGGAGTCCCACGCAGTGCCGCCGCCGCCCTGCTCGAACCATGCTTTTCCTGTCCAGGTCTTGACGGCCATCTGCAGTTCAGGCGTTTCCTGCGGTTTGTCCGGATCGCCAGGCACCGTATAGAAGCGCCACGCCTGCTTCCCACTGTCGGCGTCGTAAGCTGTCACATAGCCACGAACGCCGTATTCCGCACCGCCGTTGCCAATGATCACCTTGCCATGGACGATACGCGGTGCGCCGGAAATGGCGTAAGAGCGATCGTGATCTGCGATCGTGTCAACATCCCACACGGATTGCCCGGTCTTTGCGTCGATCGCGATCAGACGTCCGTCATTTGTTCCGACATAGACACGGCCTTTCCACACCGCCACACCACGGTTCACGGCGTCGCAGCAGAATTGCCCCGACTTGGCGCGATCTTCCTTCGGATCGAACTTCCAGAGCAGTTTTCCCGTCGCTCCATCCAGCGCATAGACGACTGCAAACGCACCCGTGGTGTACATCACACCATCGACGACAATCGGCGTGGCTTCGACGCCACGGTCGAAATCGAGCTTGTATTGCCAGGCAAGCCCCAGCTTGCCGACGTTGTCGCTCGTGATCTGAGTCAGGGGGCTAAACCGCTGCTCGTCATATGTCCGGCCTGTGGACATCCAGTTACCGGGTTCCTTGTCGGCGTTGATGATCCTCTGACCATCGACGTCAGCAGGCCCTGCGGCGGCCTGCGCGGAGCCCGCTGCAACGCACAGCGCCGACAGGGACGCTGCGCAGAACAGGCCAAGCTGTTTCAGACGAAAGGATGATCTACGATCAGACTTCAAATATGCCGCATTGACGACGGTCATTGTTCTTCTCCGAATGAGCCACCGCGCCAACGGCGGCTCTCTTATTATTTTTGTTTCTGACGGCGGGAAGATTCGTCAGACTTGACCCTGCATGTAGACAACGTGCGTCTCGGTGAACTCATATAATCCATGCTTGCCATCGGCGCCGCCGATTCCGGACTTCCGGCGTCCAGCATGAAATCCCTGCATCGCTTCGAAATTTTCGCGATTCACGTAAGTTTCGCCAAACTTCAATTCCCTCGTGGCTTTCAGGATGGAATTGATATTGGTCGAGTAAATGGACGATGTGAGCCCGTATTCAGAATCATTCGAAAGGGCGATCGCCTCGTCCAGCCCGGACACCGCCATAACAGGCAAAACGGCGCCGAACGTCTCACGTTTCATTACATCCATATCGGATGTCACATCGGAGAGCAGCGTCGGCGTATAGTGGAACCCCGTCTTCTGGTCATTCACTTTTCCGCCGACGACAACATTCGCGCCCTCAGTTTTCGCCTGCTCAACCATTTTGGCTATACGATCGACCGCCGCCTGATTGATGAGCGGCCCCATATCCAGCGTACGATCTTCCGAAGGATCTCCATAGCGGGTGGCTGCGAAAAGAACCTTCAGTTTCTCGAGAAGCGCTTCGTAGACTGACTTTTCGACATAGACGCGCTCCGCACAATTACAGACCTGTCCGGCGTTGATCACGCGCGACGCATGAATCGCCTTGGCGGCGAGGTCGAGATCCGCATCCGCCAGGACAATGGCGGGCGCTTTCCCACCCAACTCCAGATTGACACGTGTAAGATTGCGCGCCGCAGTCTCCATAATCCTGATGCCGGTCTGCACGCTTCCCGTGAAAGTCACCATGTCGACTTTCGGGCTCTCGGTGAGAGCCTGCCCGCAGACGGCGCCGGTTCCGCTGACCAGATTGAAGACGCCGGGCGGGAGATCTGTCTCGGCCACCAGTTCCGCAAACTTGTGCGCGTTGATCGGCGTTTCTTCGCTGGGCTTGATCACGATCGTGTTGCCGGTCAGAAGCGCCGGCCCCACCTTGCGGGCGATCATGAAAAACGGGAAATTCCAGGGAAGGATGCCTGCGACCGTGCCCAGGGGTTTGCGCAGCAGCAGGATCGTCTCGTTTACGCGGTCGCTGGTCAGCACCTCCCCTTCCAGACGACGCGCCCATTCGGCAATGTAGTCGAAGTAATCCGCTGCGAAATCGACCTCGACCTCCGCCAGCGGCTGGACCTTGCCCTGCTCCTCGACGATCGTGCGCGCGAATTCATCACGGCGGGCGCGGATGCCTGCCGAAATTTTCCTGAGATATCCTGCACGCTGTATGGCCGGGAGCTTTTCCCACTCCCCCTGCGCCGCATTCGCAGCGGCGACAGCATCCGCGACGGTTTTCGCATCACTGGCGGGAACGTACCCGAGCAGCCGCCCGTTGGCCGGGTTGCGAACTTCGAGCGCTTCACCTGTTACGTCAACAAACTTGCCGTTGATAAAGTTGCTGTATCGAGGTTGAGCGTGTTTTTTGTCTTCTTTGTCGTGGGCCATTGGGCCTTCCTCGCATTCACTGGTCGGACGATGAATATTTGCGAGGGTTTTATCGATTTGTCGTCGGCGTCCGGCTGGCCCCGCCAGAGAAGTGGCTCACCAGAGAGCCACTTCATCCCGACTACCCGCTCGTGGGCGGCTCACTCGCCCCGGAAGACGTTACGCAGTTCGTAGCGGGCGATGCGCCGCTTGAGCGTGGCCAGGCTGACGCCCAGATTCCGGGCCGCCGCCGACACGTTACCATTGGTCCGGACGAGTTCACGGCGGATGACGGATCTTTCCGACGTTCCGAAATCATCGTCCTCCTGCGCGACGACGTCGGACGCGCACACGCCGGACCGCAGGCGCGCATCGGTCAGCGAGAATTGCGTACGCGCAGCCCGTGTCGCGCCGCATATCACGCCGTCGGCGTCGACCGCCAAAAGAACGCCCCCGGACTGCCCGTTCGCCGGAGGGAGGGAGATGATTTTTCGATTGGCGTAACACGCGTGAAAATGATCAATCTCGATCTGCCGCGTCGAGGAGAGCACAAGAGACGCGATCAGCGCTCGCGCCGGACTGTCCACGTCAGAACCGCATAACGAGACGTTAAACGCCCCGCCGATCTGCCCGAGGTGATCGAAAACCGGAGCCGCGAGGCAGGTCATCACAGTGTCGCGCAGGAAAAAATGCTCGTCATGGCGGATCGCGATGGGCGTTTCCTCGACAAGGCATGTTCCGATGCCGTTGGTGCCTTCCCTTGGCTCGCTCCAGTCCGCTCCACGCGCCAGCCCCCAGTTACGGAGAGCATCGGCATCGTCAACGAAGGTCTCAAGCGCCACGATCACGCCGTCGGGCGTAGCGAAGCTCGTGCACACGTTATACGGGGAGAGGATTTTGGACAGCCGCGACAACGCAGGAAAAATCCGGTCGCTGAGACTCCCCAGCTGCTCTTTGGAATCGCGCAACTCCCGTTCGGTGAGAATACGTCGGGAGACGACGCTTTCCGGCGCAAGTCCGTAATATGACGCGCATCTGTGCCACGATGCCGCTATCCGCGATCGCGCGCCGTCGCCCGCTGCGACCGCTGACCGAATTTTTGCGCCGTGCCGTTCAGGCTGGGCGCTGATATCTACCAATGTCATCCTGAGCCCTTGTGTTTTTTTATTTCAGGCTAAGTCGCTGACGTTCTTGTTTGAGACGTCCTTACTCAACGACGGACAGGGGCGCACTATCCGGTTATATCTCAACGTAACGCAAGAGGGCGCAAGAAGCCCCCGTGAAAACTTGATCATGCGCGTCCAAAAACGCTGGCGCGCCCCGCGTTACCGGCTGGCGCGTGGAAGCGGGCGACACGCAGCCAATAGATCCGGCGCCCCCGCACGCCTTTCCGCGATTACTGCCCGAAGCTTCCTGCTGGCGATCTCTGCGCCCCGACCGCGCCCTCGATCAGCGCTCCCACCTGCAGCGCCGTGAGGTCATCCCCCGGTCGCCCTACGATCTGCACACCCGTGGGCAAACCGGTCGCCGAAACGCCGCTCGGAACCGACAATGCGGGCAGACGCGCAAGCAGATTGAACGCGCCCGTCATCGTCACCTCCCGTAGTCGCCCATCAGCAGTCACATATCCCGGCGGCAGCAACCCATCGGCGGACGGGACATCGCGCGCCAAAGTCGGGCAGAGCAGAACGTCGCAACGCCGCAGGATCGGCGCCAGGGAACGCCACATCATCGTGCGCATGATCTCGCCCTGCCTGTAATCAATCGCGCGTATTTGACGCCCTTCCTCGATCAGCGCGCGCATCTCGGGATCGAGTTCGTCCTCCCGTCCGGCGGCGGCCTCGCCGTAATAAAACGCCTGCCAGACGGCCCATTCACGATCCCATAGCGCCGCATGGTCAGCGGGAAACGCGACGTCGACCATCTCCACGTCCGCTCCCATACGGGCGAGCGCGTTTGCCGCCGCATGCAAGTTATCGGCAATGACGGCGTCGACCTCGTAACACCCCAGATCGACCGAGACGCCGACACGCAGCCGCGCCGGATCGAGAGCCCCCACTCGTGCGGCGAAACGCTCCATCGGCGCGAGGTCATATCCCACGTCGCCATTGCGCGGCACTCCATCGGGACCGAATCCCCCCTGCGTCACGTCGAGGAAAAGCGCGGCGTCGCGGCAGGTGCGCGCAAGCGGTCCCCAGTGCGACAGCGGATCGAACGCGTTGGGCAACCCGGTGTAGGGAATGCGCCCAAGACTCGGCTTGAAGCCAATCACGCCGCAGCAACTCGCCGGAATCCGGATCGACCCGCCCATGTCCGACCCTTCCGCCAGAGGTACGCAGCCGGTGGCGACAGCCACTCCCGCCCCACCGGAACTTCCGCCAGACGTCCTGGACGGGTCGTACGGATTTCGGGTTACGCCCCAAAGCGGACTATCCGTGCGGCTTGACCACGCGAACTCGGGTGTCGTGGTCTTGGCGAGGAGAATCGCGCCCGCTCCCAGCAGGGCGCTGGCGATTGTCGCGTCATGGTCCGCGATACGACCGTCGAACAGGCGCGATCCCTCGGTCCAGATATCGCCCTTCGTCGGCGTCATATCCTTTAACGCCACCGGAACACCGTGCAGAGCCCCCAGCGCGGCTCCGCTCTCGCGCGCCTTCACTGCCTCTCGCTCGGCGACGCGAGCAGCTTCCAGCGCCTCTTCGCGGCGAATGACGACAAAGGCGTTGAGCTGCGACTGCACTGCCTCAGCCCGTTCCAACGCCCGTTCCACCAACACCACCGGCGAAAGCGCACCGCTGCGGATCGCGGCCGCCATCTCGGTGGCGTCCAACGCCAACGGATCATCCGGCGACGCTTCGCTCGGGAGTTTCGCGAGTTTCGAGGCGTTCTGATCGTGCATCTTCTACTCCGGCGGTTTGAGCGGCCGGGCTGACATGCACCGGAAATCCGCCGACGCGCCGGATCATACGCTTGGCTGCGCAACAGCAACAGCAACAGCAACAGCAACAGCAACAGCAACAGCAACAGCAACAGCAACAG